>NZ_JAEMHF010000001.1:0-1429207 GCF_016456245.1 Brenneria sp. L3-3C-1
GTCCGCACTCCGCGCTGAATTATCAGACGCCGTCTGAATTTGCGGCGGCCTGGAGAAAGGGTAATTCTGAGAGTGAAGGATCCGACATTACTAACTGAGTGTTGTATCTAATCCTGGGGGCAGGTCAGATTCGCTGCAGTCCTGCATCTTTGCATAGATGATAGGTTTTGCTTATGGCGAGCTTTATATTGTTCTGATTTGAACCGTTGTTCTCTATCAAAAATCTGGATACTGACATAAAAACTCCTTTTACTAAATGTTAAGGGGAATCACAACGTTTTGGGCTAGAGCGTAATATGTTTATTTAATTGTCATGAATACTAGAAATGTGTCATCTTAAACATCGTCACCGTCTTTTTCTGGCTCATCTTCAATTACTGGTAGGGCCTCAAGTTGTGATTTGAGTTGTTCGTCTAACTGAGTGGCCAATGAAAGAAATGCGGCAAGATTTTTTTGTCGTTTTTCCAGAACTCGCCGTTGCGCACTGCTGGGATGAGTTGTGTTTGCTGGGTTACCACGTAATTGAAAAATACGAAATTCAATTAGATCAATGTCGTCGTCTAATCCAGCTTTTTGTGCCAGCTCCACCCATTCTTGAGACTTATCAATAGAATTTTCTGCGGCTAAAGAGAGGCAATAATCAATCAGGATTTTTGAAGACGAATCGATATTTTCGGCCACTTTTAACCATTTCTGAGTTTCCGTAGATTCCTTTTCTCTATTCGTTAGCCCTAGGTTGGGAAAGAAATATCTCGGCTGTTGGTTTTCAGGATCAAGACTTTCTAAAGCCCTTAGGATGGGTTCTAGCTCTTTAAATGGCTTATTGCCAAATGGTAATTCGTAGCGGTTAGCCCAGAAGGCCCAAACAGAGTCCCTGATCTCCAACTGTTTCGCGATGCGCATAGTTTCATTCGTGGTATTTTCTGCGTCGTAAATCAGTTCTGCAATATGGTGAGCCATCCAACGGCCTAACGTATCAACAGAATTGTTTAACTCAAGTTCTTCAACCAGCTTTTTCCCCAGTTGTATAATTGCCGTGTAGCGTTCGGAAGGTTCCGTCATGTTTAACGAGGAAGATTCTGGTACTTGAGGGGATATTCTCGAGCTCATTTTCATTACTCCGCCCATATCTGTCACTCCGCGAGTAGCGATTTACATCAACCTCTATAATGAGATCCATGTTTAATGTAGTTAACACGTTTTTGATAAAATCTACAGAGGCGCAAAGTTTATGACCACTTGGTTTTTCGTCTTCATTTTTTTCTGCTAGGTTACCCCAGATACTGGAGATCATTTCTGGTTCGGTGCTATGAGTGGTATGCCATACTCGCTGGTCTTTATCCGTAGTTAATTTCATGGCTTCAACGATAAACGGCGCTGGCTTAGGTAACGGGAATGTCACATCACCAGCCCATGGGTCGTGTTTATCAATGCCTTTATATTCACTGATGTCTTTAATCCACCCCTTTAATTGATAGGACATATGATCAATTTCCATATCCTCACCAGCACTGGAAATTTTATAGTCATATACATTTTCGGCAGTTTGTAGTGCCCGGAGTAAAGAGAATGATCTTTCAGGTGAAACTAAGGCCGTATAAACGGAAACTGATTCTCTTCGATCAGTACGATTCTCTGACCAGTGCCCCCATACGGTCAGCAATCCAACTGCGGGACTTAATGCTTTGTCAAAAATGTTTTCTGAAATTGATCCCAGCCATTCATTGAGATTACCAGAAGTATCATTAATCCAGCTTGGTCTGATCTCGGGTTGCGGATCTCGCCGATCAGCGAGCCAACGGCCATCGCGGCGTGAAATATCATGTCTTTTGAGCCAGTCCTGAAAAACATCTTCTACTTCGTCGTAACGACTATCAACCAGAGGTTTGGTCGCTAGTAGCTTTCCAGCGCACATGAACATTGCATGATAGGAGAGATAAAAATGGTAGTCATCAACACGTGGATAGGAACCATGGCTGTGATGATTATCTCTGTCTCGATAATAACGCCGTTTGTTCCGCTCATCTTCATCCCAGTTACGGGTTCCTTTAAAACCAAGGTCATCGCGGATGATACATAACATTTCCGGTTCGAGTTGCTTTTGAGATACTCCAAAACATTGACCTAAAGGCTTCAACCAATATGGGCCAAAATCAATACCAAAAGTGTACGAATCTTCGCTCATTAAACGTTCAGACTGACTCATGGTTGAGTCATAAGTTGATCGGTTTATGTTGTAAAGGTTGTCCCTTTCTTGAGCGGTTATAGATATCAACCCAGCTTCATTAAGTGCGAGCAGGGTTCTGGCGGCAAAAAGGCGGATTAATACATGTGGTTGTTCAATTGTTGCGTAGTGATAAAAATAATCGGTATAGGGTATCAGCGCTTTTCCGTCATCTTGCGCGGCACGTGCAACAGCAATTAATAACCATAATTGAGCATGGAGGTTATAGAAGGGGAGATTGCGATCGCAAAAGGGTAGTGTTGAGCAATTTTCAGCATGTTGAAATATTGCTTGAAGTACTTCGGAACGTTCTAGTCGGCAGAGCATAAAAACGGCATGAGCGGCTTCCCAGCGAACGGTTGATTCTGGCGACCCTAGCCTGGCCCATACATATCCCGCAAGAGAATCCTCTACCTGAGTTGGGGGAATTAATGTTGGTCCCCATGGGCCATCACCATCTTCCTCTTTCAATACTTCATTGAATAAGTCCAACCCATAAGACAGGACATTTAATGCTTCTTCTGGGGTCAACTTATCAACCAATAGCCCGACAAGGCTAAACAATTGTCGTGAATCTGATGGTTCTGGTGATTCAGATGTCGCATTTAGAACAATACTGATTAACTCATCTTCATCGAGCCCGGAAAGTTCGCTGGCAAGCTTAAAAGGGAACACTTCGTAGTAGCGATGCTTTCTAATAAGCATGCAGAACCGCTGGCAGTAACTTTTGGTTACTGAAGCAATAGCTGTTTTTATGCTTAATCTGGCTGTCCATTCTTGAGGGATGGATTCAAGGAAAGTCCCGAAACTATAAAGGCTGATCTCAGATAATTCACCAAAAGCGTTAATAAAGTCTTTTTCTTTGCCAAAACTAATAAGAGTTATCGCCTCTTGAATAAATGACTCGGTTGAATAGAGATCAGGTTCATGACGGAAGTTTTGGTATGCGATAGAAATCCCTTCGGATGTGGATAAATCACACATGTAAAAAACTCTTTGCCATGCTGCTTTAGATTTTTCGTCAGTTTCGGTGGCGTGGTCGCTTGTTGATTCCAAATCTGATCTGGACTGCTCTTCAGCTGAAATGTATATATTTAGAACAGTGGGATCTATTCCGATGGATAAAGCAATGGTTTTAATTCGTGCTAATTTTTCTGAACGAGGTGAGGTGAATTGGATGTAATTATAAACCAATTGAAAAAGCGTTTGTTTGTCCTGATCGTTTTTACATAAAGGCAAAGCAGCTATCAACAACTTATCTTCGTCCCACTCTTCCCGGAAAGGGAGTAATGATGTTGCATCAAGTGGATTGATTTTATTTTTCTTTACTAGTTGTTCTATCGTTAGCGCCAGTATATTTCGGTGATCGCCAAACGTACGATCTCGCCAACGACTAATAATGGCCAGAGTGGAAGATGGGCATAATTCAGACAACGCTTTGATCGTATCATTCCATGCAAAATGTTTATCACGATCAACATATTCTCGAGTTAATTCGGCACAGCGTGAAAATTTATAGGCAATTTCTGGTGACGCTATGTTTTTGTCGGCAATGTATTCCGCCAGATCAAGTAATGCTCCCCATCTTTCCAGATTTTCATCACCGATTTTATTGGTGACCTCAATAGCGTAGTTAAAATATTCTTGAGCTTCTGACTTATCGAGTAAAATAAGCGATCTAGCTATATCGATATAGTTCTCAGCCTTGGTTTGTGCGTCATTGTGGTCATCTTTCCACAAAGATAGAGCCTGTTGCGCGAAGATAAATGAAAATTTTTCAAGCCCAATTATCTGCGAGCAAAGATGGGAAAATCTGTGCAATGTCGGTGTAAAGACCCGCTTGTCTTTATGCTGATACCATGCAGTGATTTCTTCGATATCAGCACAGCTAATATCTCCGACTTCAGATAAAATATCGAACCAGATATTAGCTATTTCATCACTGCTAGAGGAATGTTCCGAGTATGAATAACCTTTTATTTCCGCTGATAACTTTTTTGCATCAGCGAGTTGATTATCTAACTCAGCCTTGGATACTTTTCCTAAAAGAGCTTTAGACCATAAGTTATACCAAGGAATTAACACACCACTATATTGCTTTAGTTCGCGAAGTTCCTGTGATTCACTATGCTTGCTTTCAGCGTTTATCTCTTCAATGACCTTTTCAGATGCAATATCACTCAAACTTAATGGTGAATTAGTTAATGTCGCGCGTAGCGCATACATTCGTATATATTGCACACGTTCTTTACTGTGTTCAGAGGACAGGGAATTCGGAGCGGATTGGGGTAAGTAGCGGTTTAAAAGTGTTATAGCTTCGTTGTCATTACAGACATTAAGCTGTAGCGCCATTTCAACCATGCTGGTTATTGCTGCTATTGTCTGATTATCAAATGAGTATCTTATTTTGATTTTCAGATGAGAACTGGCTAATAAACGATAGCCTCTCTTTATAGATTGTTCAGGTAATCGGTAATGGAATTTTCTGGCAATCAGTATAATAGCCAAAATTAATCCAATATCATTTCCTGCCGCAATAGCTAACTGGTTTAGCTCTGTATAACGGCCATGATCCAGTAGTTGTTTGGCAATGATTATGCCGGCATCGAAAGATAATTCCCGAGGTTGCCATTGGCGAAGGCTTCTTGCCGCTTCATCTGCACCATGAATATTGAGATAGGCGATCGCCATAACTGCTGTATCCTGAGCGGTTACGTTTTCTCTTCTGCGTTCATCATCGTTTAGTGAACTCCAGTTATCTAACCATTCCAGAGCAATACGCAGTCGGCTACGGGCGTCACCAGAGAGCTCAGGAAATTCCGATAAAAGTGCTGAGTTGTAGACGTTTAGTGACCCAACCCAACCAGTATCAGAAAAGGCGCGGCGTGAAATAAGCTCCTGAACACTGCGGCTGTCCATAAATTTTGCAGTCAGATCAATATTATCCTGCAATAATTTTCGCTGCCTGCTGTCGCCAGCACTTTCTCCACCTGCTTTAAGTGCAAGTTTTGCAGCATCCTGATACTTCTCAAGGCGTAATGCTGCTTTCAGGGCAAACTGCAGTCTTTGAAACTCAATATCACGGCGTTCGATAGGGCTCGTTTCTGGCAACCCTTGTGATGTCATTGCCAAAGTGACGAGTTCCGAAAATTGCCCAGCCTCAAGCATTAACGGTGGTAATACTGACGCAGCGTAGGCACTATTTTTTGTTAATGGCGTCAGCCGGGCAATAAACTGACGAAGCTCTTTTTCTTTAGGGCGATATCGTTCCTGAAACCACGTCTCAGCGGGTTCATCAAAGAACTGGATAGTATCCCCATTGACGATTAGCGGCCGCCCAAGATCCAACGCAAAACTTTTTATTGCGGATTCATCGATTTCAGCGATGGCAGCCAAAATGGCTATGGGAATGAGTGGGCGAAGTACCGCCAGTGCTGCACAAATAAAATCGATCTGCGCTCGTTCTGTATGCCCTGTAGCATCTTTCAACTGTCCGATGGCGGCTTCGAGCACTTCTCCGATAGTATCCTCCACCGTTTTGGGATTAGGACCTAACAATCTCAATGTTTCTGACAGTGATAAACGTCGCGACAGTGATAACGCCTGTACTCTGGGGTTATGAGAGCTCAGTCGATGGAATTCATCCACATCCTGATCATTTGCATCCGGGAATATTCCACGCAGATGTGCGGCAGTTTCGCTACGGTCGAAAGGCTGTAAAGTCAGGCTAGGCGTGCCGGGGCGTGGATCAAGTAGGCTCTGCCTATGTGGTCTGCAAAGAGCGACAATACAAACGCCTGCGGGAATATCCTCTCTGAGTAGATCTCTGATAAATGAACGTGATTCGTTGATTTCCTCTGCAGCCATTTGTGCATTATCTGCGGCATCAACAATAATGCACAATATTGCCTGAGGATGTGACGCCCGAAGCGTGGAAACCCCTTGAGCAATACGATACATAAATGCCCGCATATAGTGAGAAATGTCAGTACTCGCGTTCGGAATTAAAGGATGGCATAGACCATATGAGGCTATCTCATTGGCAATCTGTACTAATGCAGTTCGGTGATGATGGCGATAGGCTGAAGCATTGCGATATTGACCATTACCAAAGCAGTCATACAGGATACTGACTGACCCCTCAGGCAGGTGTTGATGAATGCGGGTTGAGAAAATTGATTTGCCGACACCAGCGTCTGCATGAACGATGATAGGTGAGCCCATGGACTCAACAATATTTTTGACCAGTGAAACCTCTTGTATTCGAGGTATCACATTATCAATTTTCTCTATCAGGCAAGGTGCGGGGAACAGATCTGTTTCGTCTACCCCTAACACACGTAAAACATCCATTCTGGTAATAGCAGGATCTGACACACTTTCTGATAGCGCTTTCCGGGTAATCAGTTCTTTTAGGTTCAGAGGGGCTTGGGTGTCGAGATCGGGGAGATATCCGTTAGATTCTCTCAGGAGAATATTTCGCTGTTCCCAGTAACCATCCTGTCGTTCTTCAATGCGAAGCATTTGGCAAAAGGACACCAACCTTTGATCTTCCAGACCTGTGAATTTTTTTAGTTTAGCAAGGTCGTCTGGATGGCGAGGAGGGCGTTGATTTGCCATATCTGTAATTGCTTCACTGAAACTCGTACTGACAGGGCGGTTAGTGACAAACCATAATTCAAGCTTAGTATGCAAAGATTCAGCAGGAAATCGCTGCAAAAGTTCTTTATACCGTTTAGCGAATCCTTCTATCGTTTTCTGTAATCCGCTGGGGGGCCATGCAGTTTCAGCATGTAATGTTGAATGCTTCAATTGCATATATCTGACAGTAGTAGCTTGCTCGAACTCATTACTGCCATAGTATTCGGCAATATCAATGATCTCTTCGCCTTCCTCCACCGATGGTTGTGATCCCATTTCCGCTGTCGAAGCACCTTCAATGGTAATTGCAGTTAAAGACGCTTTAGGGTCTAACAATCGGAGGGCTCTGCGGGCAGCCCAAAGATAGTGAAATTGATCTCCATCCCTACTGGCTCGAACAAGCAAGCTGTCTGACATTGAAATTGTCCTTATATTCAGATAGGCCTTCTTGATTATAACCCCTTACATTTTAAGTGACTATCTGCACGATGGAGTTGATGTGAAATAGGCCTGAGCGGCGTAAATGCTCCCGTCTTAATCGGCACGGATGACCATTTATCTACGTTTATCACGAAGAACTAAAATCATCCGCCCAAACCCCAAACCCCAAATCCATTTCCCCTCTGCGAACCAAGGGGCGCTACGCCCGCCTATGCAGGGTCAGTTTTTCTCCCGTGTGCCTTCCGTTCCCGTATCAGCTTCCGTTTAATCGTTTCCCAACACAACCCGTCCCGCAAGGGTAAATGGCACGCATTCTGCGCCCTTGCTGACCGGAACGATGCCGGGAAAGCGAACCGTCAGGCGATACGAAGACGAAAATCACACCACTGACGGAGAAAAAACCATGACGATTTCCCTGCATACCCAGACTAGCGCCCCTAACACCGCAGCGGCTACCAGCGTATCCCCGCTGGAGCAGTCAGGCTCCTTAAAAACGAAATTTTCTAAAACCAAAACCGATATTTACCAGACCGTCACCGACAGCATCATCGCCGCGCTGGAAGCCGGTGTAAAACCATGGTCTTGCCCGTGGCAACGAGTGCCGGGCATGTCTGGGTTGCCTTCCAACTTCGCAACCGGTATCGCGTATAGCGGAATGAATATCATGCTGTTGTGGTGCAGAGCGTCAGAACAGGGCTTCGATGATTCACGCTGGATGACCTACAAACAAGCACAGGCAGTAGATGGGCAGGTTCGCAAAGGCGAGCACGGCACGACAGCCATTTTCTATACAACCTTAGAGAAAGAAAACGAAGACGGTGAAATCGACCAGATCCCGATGCTGAAGACCTTCAATGTGTTCAATGTTGAACAAATTGATGGCCTTCCACTGACAACTGAAACCGTCAGCCCAGAAGCAACCTTTGACCCGTTGCCGGAGGCTGAAAATCTGTTCCAGAAGAGCGGCGCAAACATCATTGAGAAAGGACAAAATGCCTTTTTCAGACCGTCTACCGATGAAGTCTGGTTGCCGGAGCGCCATCTGTTTTCAGATGCAGCTAATTTCTATGCTACCGGCCTGCATGAACTGGTTCACTGGAGCGGTAGTAAAAAACGCCTTAACCGTGAAATGAAAGGAAAATTTGGCAGTGCAGATTATGCGGAGGAGGAATTAGTGGCGGAGCTGGGAAGTGCTTTTCTGATGGCGGATTTGGGGATTGTTGGAGAGGTGCAGCATGAAAGCTATATTGCCTCATGGCTCCAGGCGCTGAAAAACGACAAGCGCTATGTTTTCAAAGCGGCCAGCGCCGCCTCAAAAGCGCATCGTTACCTGATGGGTAAAATTTGAGTCGGTGATGATAAGCCGCAAAGGAGTGCGGCTTTAACCTTATTGCGGGGCGGCAGAGTGACAGAAGTCTCAGGGAGATTAATTTCCCTGCGAATTTTCCGGGCATTCGATGCCCGGAAAATTCGCAGGCTGCGGTGCGGGCGGCAAAGAGCCCGCGCATCCCGCAAACGGCGTTTGTACACCGCTGATTGCTAAACGACGGCCCAGGTATGGCGGCTGACTGTGAAGTTTGCAGGACTGCAACGGTAGCAGAGCCTGTTTTTGGTGTTATGATAAGTGTATTATGCCGTGTAATGCGCACGTATTTCATACAGGAGAGAAACCATGACCGCGAAACAACGCAACACGCAGAGCGTGACCATGACAGTAGAGCGTGCCTTACTGGTAAGAGCGCGTGAAGCGGGCATTAATCTGAGTGCTACCCTGACAACCGCCCTGGATGCAGAGCTTCGCTATCATGAAGCGAAAAAATGGCAAGAAGAAAACAGGGAGGCTCTCGCAGCACTAAATCGTTTTCATGATGAGCAGGGTTGTTTCAGCGATGAATACAGGACGTTTTAACCATGCAATTCACTGTATACGGTAATACCGGGAAAAGCGTCGTTTACCCGCTGTTGCTCGATGTCACGAGCGATATTATTGGACGATTGAATCGTCGGATAGTGATCCCATTGCTCCCTATTGAAAAGTATCCGGCAGGCCGCCGACCGGATCGCCTTGTCCCCGTCGTCAGGCTGACGGACGGCAAAGAATACGCCGTAATGACCCACGAGCTGGCAAGTATCCCTGTCCAGGCCCTGGGTGCGGTGTTTTGTGATGCTTCGCAGTACCGTTCTCAGGTAAAGGCTGCAATAGACTTTCTCATCGACGGGTTCTGACGTTTCTTTCTATTCTGTTAAACAGGCATGCCTTTAATCGTGGCTGACGGGAGCCTGTTCAAGTTCGTCTATAATTACAGGCATGGATACATCGCCGCGAATGATGGCGTCGGGATAGTGCAGGGAGGTCAAAACCGGTGTGGCTTTATCGGTAAGTTCACTGCGCAGTACGGTGGTCGGATAATGAACATCTGATGTGGATTGGCTGGTGGTACTGCGGTTGAGATCTTCCCGCGTAGACGGGACCGCATAGCCAATACGCTGAATATAACTGGTTTGGTTAAAGGCGGATTCTGGCTGCTGACCCGTATCGAAATTGTCGGAATAGTAACAACTGAGTGCTATTTTCAGCGTGCCACCGCGTTGGTAGCAGTCGGTGAGTATTCGCTCAAAAACAGACAGATTGGTGCAGGGATCTAACAAGTCATGTGCTGTTACGCCGTAATGGCGAAAGTTGGTACTGGTGATTTGCATCAGCCCGACCGAATAGCGGCGACCTTTCGCTGCTACCCGCTTGATGATGTTGGCGGCAGTTTGTTTGCTGGTGGGCTGATGAGAAATGACGCCTACGCTACCGGGCGCTCTTTCTTCCCTTGGCACAATTTCAGCGATGGCGTAAGGATTAAAGCTGAATTCCACTTTAGCCACATCAAACGCGGTGGAGGGGTGAATCGTGGCGGCACACTGCATGGCCGCCACCAGAAAGGCAGTGGGGGAAAGCATAGTTGCCTCGGTAAAAAGTCGAGCCACACGTAGTCATCAGGCTGGCGGTGGCAGGGGAGAGGTGCGTGAGGAGGGTGCGTTAATCGTGCTGGGGGGCTTGCTGTGTGTCGCTATCGTCTCTCGGCTCAAGGAGCACCAGCTTGCCGGAGACAGCAATACCGGGTGTCAGTACGATGTTCAATCCAGGTTTTCCGTTATGAGCGAACGCCACGCCGACTTTTGTCCAGTACGTGTTTTTCTCTCCGTTAGAATTGGGCTGGTTTTCCTGAGTGACAAATACGTGATAGGTAGGTTTTCTCATACTATTTCCTTTAATAAAAAGTCATGGTGAACTAACTCAATTGATCACATCCCGATTCTGCATTCCGGTTTCAACGGGTCAGCGAGAACATTCAGCGGCACCCTGAATTTTGGTTGCGTGACAGCCCGATTCGTATTTTTAAAGAGCAATACTCGACCCGGACGAATAAACGTCCATAAAGCTCGCCAGTGGAAGGTGGCACGATTAGCGTGCGATATCAGCGTTAGGAGGGAAATGCTAAAATCAAAAAGGAAGTGAGAGAGAAAATAAATAGCGTGGTAATTGTTTGAACGGGTGGCTGTTTAGCTTGGTTTTGAGTTGGCACTATTGTAAGTTATGGGTATACCTAATCTGACAGACAGCCTTGTGTCAGAAGGGGGGAAGTAGTGGGTATTGCTGCATGTTTAATAGGTTCCACCGCTCGAACGTATCAGGCATTGCCTAAAATGCATTGTTCAGAGGATGGGGATTGAAGAAAATCCGCGAACATATCCTCTGATATGTCTGTTAAATCTGTTGCAATTCACTTTTTTCCTTTCCGCGACCATAATTTACTTTCCTGTTTTTGCTGGCGTCTGTTATAAAGAAGAACTCTAAAACTCAATAGAATAACTTATTATTAAACAGATCCTCTATGAAAAAAATATGGAATTCATTAAACTTTGGTGTCGCGCACTTTTTATTGTTCTATATGGCAATATTCGTTGTCACGCCGAAGAGAACGCAGCTATACCCCATTGTTATTTGGTTTGGTATGATTATCTTTAGCGGGTTAATTGTGCGATTTTACTGGCGTAAAATATCGTTTAATCAATCTGTTACTCGATTTCGGAATAATCATAAAAAAACGCCAAGAGTGGCATTACTTTCGACATTACTGTTTTTGTTAACTTGCGTTTCCTTTAAAATATCCAATTATACTAGCATCGTCATTCCGAATACGTTAATATTCATAACTGCAATATTAATTATCTACACCATTGTATCCCATATAAAATCAATCGATAACAAAGAAAAAACCATAGCCCTGAGAGTAAAACTAGCAGTTAAATATTCATGGCTAATCGTGTCATTTATCTCATACTATCTCGCTCGTTCGTTAACATCTAATTCATGGGATATTCCTTTTGACACCACATTCAATAAACTCATAACGGTAGTCACAGCGTTACTTTTTATTTTTATCTTCTATTATGTCATTTACTTTATTTTTATTGCTTTTTTATCCTCTATCACCTCGCAAACAAAAAAGATAAAGAGAAATTCTTCTGTTGACATTAACTATTCAATGTCGATTTTTGCTCCGCTGTTTATTATTGGCTATATTTCATATATTGCATTTAATGTACAAGCGCTTTCTATCATCAAATTTGGTTTCGAATTTTCCATGAAATATGATACGCGCGACACTTTTTTTTGCAATAATAAATATATGTTACTTAGCGAACATCCTAATGCCCGTTTTATGTTTATCTCTCAAGGAAACTATCGCGCATTAATACCGCATCATGATGACTTTACAATCTCACGTTTGACCTGCACGAATAGTGAACCTTTCTATTCTCTAGTTAGTTTAAAGGATAAAAAAGACCTCATGCTAGCAGCTTTGGAAAAGCGGGCAGAGGCGCTTACCAGTGACATGAAGGCGATAATGTCCCCGAATGTTCGATGACGCACATCATTGCGGCGAAGATGCCTTTCAGACGATAGTCGGGATCTTTAGCCTGCTAACGTCATATGAACCGTCGCACGGCCAAGTTTGCTGAAACCCGCTAGCGTCAGGCTGAAGTTGTAGGCCCTCTTCGACGAAGCGAAATATTTACTGGCACTGGAAGAGCGAAGCTCGCCCATACTGAGGCCATAAAAAGCTTGTCGAATGTCTCAGGGCGTGAAGCGGCCGTTGTTAACAGAGAGGGGGATGGAATGGCAGCTTTGACCTGCTCCCCGACGATTATCACATGTTAATGTTAGTCCTGCATCCCGGCGGCGATGACAAATGCGAGCGTGCGCCCCTCGCTCATAACTGCCCTTTGGGGACCACCAGTCAGGCAGCTCCGAGCGAGGAGGAGCAGGATGAGGGGGCCGCTTTTCTCTCAAAAAAATAATAGTGTTGTACGTCAGCATAGCGCCAATTATTATTTATACTAATCATTCCCGAGGAAAGAGTGATTAACATGAAAATCAGTGTTTTTGCATCATTATTTGTTGAAGCCATCAATAATGCTGGTGAAGATAATGGCATGGCGAACACAATTTCTGGCATGCTGAATCAGATTGAACAGAAAGAGGTTGCGCGTCGTTCTCGAATCACGGAAAAAAAAACGGGGAGACGGGAAAGAGGACAATTATCCTTTAGAAAACCATATCCCCAGAGCCAGCTCTCACCCCAGGAAGATAATAGTTCAAAAAACAGAGAGGAAGATGCATCATCCGTTTTTTCGCGTGAACTGAAACAGAAGAAATACCGAAAATTAGTATCTGAACGACCCTATTATTTTTTATCCCTGGAATCCCTGATTGAAAAAAAGAGCGAAGTCAGGAGTACGTTTGAACGCGCAAAGCTAAAATATTCTGGTCATGGCAACCTTTCAAGACTGCATCAGGCGGAAAATAAATACCATCGGGTGATGACAGATGTCGAACGTGAGATTCAGCTAAAAGTCAGGGAGCGGCTTCAAAAAGGCCAGAGAATTCCCCGCAGCCTGTTGGTTAATGATGGCTTTGTTCTTTCCGAAGAGGGGGCAAAGCGTGACGAGCGGCGCAGGCAGCTAATTGCAGAAGAAGCCCGTGCAGCGGCTGCCCATCGAGAAGCCATAAGTAAATTCACGACATATACAAAACTCGTGCCGCAGCCGGCAGTGATTCAGGTCCCGCCACCACAGGTTCATGCTCCCGTTCTGCCGAAAAATCCTCTTCAGTTCCCGGTAACGGAGGTCACTGAGGACTTTGACCGTGCGCTGTATTTCGAGCTTTTAAGGAGTATGTCACGTGATGAAGCTTGGCGTATTGTCAAAAACAAAGCGAAGAATACGGCGTTGCAGAAAGTACCGTTCCTGACAGGTGAATTTTGCTATATACATACTCTGTGTTACTGGCTGCAGATAAGTGCGGGAGTTGACCATACTGCCGCGCTTAACGTGGCCACCAACAGTGAGAAAGCCGAAGGCTATCTCCGCAAGAGCATCGCCGATTGGACTACAAACTGCATCCGTATGTGCAGAGCACCGTCCATTAAGCACAGGGTTGTTTTAGCTTCAAGGCTGGTTACACCTGTTAAATTCACCGCACTACGCCATTTTAATCTTATTGATCCCAATCGTTATCTCCATAGCATTTCAAGCCGTTCAGCAAGCCTGCAGACTAATTTTAAAACACGGGTTCTTGAAAATTTTTATCACTGCTGCGCTGTAACCGGGCAAAAAATTGGCGCATTATTACAGGCGTGCCACATTGAGGATTATGCTCTGGGTGGCAATATGAGTACCGACAACGGAATACTGCTGTCAGCAGATTGCCACCGGTTGTTTGATGAAAATCTGATGGGTATTGAGCCGGAGAAACTAACAATACACTTCAAAGTAAGATGCATTTACTCATCCATGTTTGAAGGAAAGCGCATTCATCCTCACCGTCTGGCCTTAAATAAAGATAAGCTCAGAAAAAAATGGGAAATGTTTCAGGCGGAATAGCACCTGATAAAAACTGCTACCTGGTGTTGTACCAGAAATTTCAGGCTGAATATCTGGTCAGCCAGATAAAACTGGTAACTTTATGCTTGCTCCTCACGCATTGCTGACTATTAAGTTTAATCGTGTTCAACACAGAACACTTCCAGCGCAAGTCTGAGCCAACACAGATAAATAATAATGGCTGTAGTTTCCTATTCAGTATTTCACAGTTTAAAATCCTCATGGTTGCTTACTTATTCATATAATAAAAAACGCGCAGAGAAAATAACTTCTCTGCGCGAATGTCATCCTGTTATCAGTACTGGCGGTGTTCAATAATAGTTTGGCATTCTGTGCAAGTTGTTACTCCCGGAAGAGTTTTCCTCCTTTTCTCGGGAATGGATTCACCGCACAAACGGCAGTAATGTAATGAGGGCGTAGCTGCTGGCTTAAAACGATTCTGTTCAATCATCTCTTCAAGACGTTGCTCATTAAATTCCTGATCGCGATCGATCTCATCTGGCATGCGATGTCCTCCTGTTCAGTGCTTCTTTCTCACAAAGGTGATACGGTTCCAGACGGCGATCAGGGAAAGCCCTTTTTCGCGGGAAGACAATGATTCAGTAACCTGCATCATTGCTTCCAGCGCGTCAGGTGTATCAAGGTTTTCAGTGCGTTTCTTTTGCCATGACAGCCAGATTTCGGTATCAACGGTTTCATCGGGAATAGGCGTTCGGCCATAAGGGATGGTGACACCCAGCAATCGGCGGCGAGCGCAGACTTCATTTGAGGTGAGGCCAAAAAAATGATTCAGGAGTGCAATAGATCCTCCCAATCTGATGGCGCGATTTATCTGTTGCTGGCGTTGCGCTTCCTGATGGGACAGCGTCAGGATCTGCTTTAGAATGTCGTGACGAACGGTGATCGACATAAACTGCGCCGATGCCCGGCTGACGATAAACAGTTCGTCGAGGGATAGCTGATTGAGAGCATTCAATTCTTCGAATGTGAATCCTAGGCCGAGTGAATAAGGGATTAAAGCAGGCAGAGCTCGGTTGTCTAGCTGGTCTGGATGAGGAAACGGCAAGCTCTCGTATGAGCCAATATGAAAGAGAAGTCAGTGCGCCAGATTTTGGGTTGGTTTCTCGGTTTGCTACAGTGCTGGATGTTCCTGAAGCGTATTTCTATGCTGTTGATGACGATCTCGCCACCTTGATCTTATTACAGTATCACCGTTTCAAGAAAGCCAACCCAAACTCCACGCTGCTCATCACACCTCAGTAAGGTTGATGCCCTAATGCGTCATGGTGTTCAATCTCTGTGCGTTTACCCTCCTAAATTTAATTATTCCTACTCTCAATGAATTAAATCTTCATTTTTGATCTTAAAATAACCAAAAATAAATTTTAAATTTACTGGGTGAAGAACCACTTCAAGAGAGGCATGGCGGGAACGGCGATAATCGGCTTATGTTAATCTGCGAAGCAGGTAATGCCGTGATTGGTAAACGATTAAGATTGGCCCGGGTGAATGCAGGATTAAAACAGGTCGAGCTCGGTTGTCTCGCTGGACTGGATGAAGAGACGTCGAGTTCCCGCGTAAGCCAATATGAAAGGGAAGTCAGTTCACCGGATTTTGGTCTGGTTTGCCGGTTTGCGGCGGTGCTGGATGTGCCGGAAGCCTATTTTTATGCTGTCGATGAAGATCTCGCAACGCTAATATTGCAATACCATCGTTATAAGAAAAGTAACCCTAATTCTACGTTGTCGATTACCCCGCAATAGACCTTCATTCATGTGTGCGTCCTGATTAATTTACTGATATTTATCTATTTTTTTGAAGTTCTAAGGCCTGATTTTCTCGTAATCTGAAAAGCAGATCCTTTTATCAGGATCTGCTCTTAGGTGCGTTATCGATCAGGCAGCTCCACCCGTCTTATGCTGTTGAGCATAAATGTATGGCGCAACATATCCTTCTCGGTTGGTATCCAGATAATCCGACCACCACTGCATCATTGCTTTACGGGCTTCAAGATGGGCGGCTTTGTGGATATAGGCCGCCCGCACGCTATTGCGCTCCTGATGGCTCATCTGGCGCTCAACGGCATCCTGCGACCACAACTCCGATTCCATCAAAGCGCTACAAGCCATCGCCCGGAATCCGTGGCCGCAGACATCCGTTTTGGTGTCATAACCCATCAGACGCAGCGCCTTGTTGACCGTGTTTTCACACATTGGTTTATACGGATTATGATCGCCGGGAAACACCAGTTCCAAATGGCCGGAAATCGCTTGAATTTGCTTCAGAATGTCGATGGTTTGTCGGGATAGCGGGACAATATGCGGCGTGCGCATTTTCGCTCCGCGTCCAGAATAGCGGACGCCGGCAATTGCGTCGCGGGTGGCGGGAATGGTCCAGATTCTATTTTTGAAATCTATCTCGCGCCAGCGAGCGAAGCGCAGTTCGCTGGAACGGATAAACAGGTGCAGGGTGAGTAGTACCCCCAGCCGGGTCAGTTCCCGTCCTTGATGATAGCCGTCAATACGTTCCAGTAGTTCCGGCAGACGCTCCAGCGGCAGGGCCGGATAATGGCGTCTAACCGGCGGAGCCGTTACGCCGACCAGATTCAACGCCGGGTTGTTTTCAATCCATCCTTGCTGAACCGCGTAACGCATAATATTGCACAGATGCTGCCGTGCGCGGGAGGCCACCTCCAGCAAACCTTTTTCCTCAATACCTTTCAGGAGGGCAGTGAAGTGTCGGGTTTTCAGTTCCGTTATCGGCTGATTACCGATCACCGGAAAAACATGATTGTTCAGGCTGGCAAGCAGGCGAGCGGCATGGTTCTCCGACCAGGTTCTGTTGCTTTTATGCCAGCTCAGCGCAACGGTCTTGAAACTCTTTGCTGGTGAACGCGCTGCCTTTTCAGCGGCTCGTTGCTGCGCCGGGTTGATATTCTGCACCAGTAGTTTGCGGAGTACATCATGTTTCTGTCGTGCTTCCGACAAACTGATTAACGGATAGGCGCCCAGCGCTATGCGGGTTTCTTTGCCACCGAAATAGTACCTGAAGTACCAGAGACGCGAACCAGTAGGTTTAACGTGGAGATATAGACCGTGTGAATCGGATAGTTTTATGGGGGTAACGGGAAGTTTTAAGTTGCGGATTTTCGTGTCGTTTAGGGGCATATGCGGGTCACTCCGTTATCGAACTGGAAAGACCCCAAATCTGACCACCATTTTTTCCCGATGCGGAGGGAAAACTAGAAACGCATCGGGAAGGATTTTCACGCTAACCTGTTGAATCAATGTACAAATAGGGATTCGCAAGAATGCATGAAAACAAGTAAATGGCTCCTCTGACTGGACTCGAACCAGTGACATACGGATTAACAGTCCGCCGTTCTACCGACTGAACTACAGAGGAATTGTGTGAACGGGGCGCATCATAACGGGGTGTACCGCGCATGTCAAAGGCGGAAACCACAAATTTGATTTGTTTGGCGAGAGAATGCGCAACCGGCGGTGATTTTGGTTTATAACGGTGTTTTATCGCGTATTTTGCCAGTATGAGGGCGCTATTTTGGCGTGGCGGATTAAGCGGAAATCAAGGGCGGCGGATGCCGCCCTTGATTATTAATTGTCGGCCAGAACGAACATTCCGTAGGGGTGGATTTGTAAGTAATAACAATCGCCGGGATTGGGCTGGAGCTGCGTGGCGTTAACCTGTAACAGCAACGATTGCCCGTGCCATTCTACCTGCACCTCGTATTGCGGCCCCATGTAGGCCACCTTGGTGATGGTGCAGCGCTGGCTTTCCGCGCCTTGCTGGCCGAGCGTGATGGCCTCAGGGCGAACACCGACGGTACACGCGTTTAGTCCCGCGGCAAAACCCTGCTGTCGCGGCAGTTTATAGCCATAAATATCCACGCTGTCATCCGCGATCGTCGCCGGGAAGACGTTGGCATCCCCCATAAAGCTGGCCATAAAGTGGGATGCAGGCTGACGATACAGTTCCTGCGGCGCGCCTAACTGCATGATTTTGCCTTTGTTCATCACCAGAACCATATCGGAAACCGCAAAAGCCTCGCTCTGGTCGTGCGTTACGTACAGCGAGGTGATGTTGAACTGCTGCTGAAGTTCGCGGATCTTCTCACGCATGCTACGGCGCAGGTTGGCATCCAGGTTACTCAGCGGTTCGTCAAACAACAGCACCTTAGGCTTGAGGATGAGCGCCCGGGCCAGCGCCACGCGCTGCTGCTGTCCGCCTGAGATTTGATCGACAAAACGATCTTCAAACCCGTCCAGATCGACCAGCGCCAGCGCTTCTTTTACCCGCTGTTTAATCTCCGTTTTCGGACGCCCCAGCATTTTCAGCCCATAACCAATGTTTTCGCCCAGCGACATGTGCGGGAACAGGGCATAGGACTGAAATACCATACAGATGTCACGCTGCTGGATGGAGCGATCGGTCACGTCTTCGCCATCGATAAAAATCTGGCCTTCCGTCGGTTTTTCCAGCCCAGCAACCAACCGGAGCACGGTGGTTTTACCGCAGCCGGACGGGCCGAGCAGTGTGACCATTTTCCCTTGCGGGATAGCCAGATTCAGCGAGTCGATGACGGTGTTGTGACCGAAGCGTTTAGTGACCTGTTTCAGTTCAACAAAATTTTTATGACCAGCGTCCTGCGTACCGCCGCAAGCGGCGTTAGAAAACGTTTCCGACGGTTTTTTATTTTTGGTATTCAAGGTAATCACTCCGCTTAGTCACTGTTCTGGGCTTTGGAACGGGAAACCCGCGCTTCGCCGACCAGATAGTCAAACAGGAAAATAATGGCCAGCATGACCACAATCAGGATGGAGCCGTAGGCAATTGCCATGCCGTATTCGCCGTCTTCCACCCGGTTAAGAATGTAAGAGGTGGCGACACGGGTATCCGGCGTAACCAGAAAGATAATGGCGCTGACGGTGGTAATGGCGCGCACGAAGCTGTAAATCAGCGCCGACAGGATCGCCGGGCGCAGCAGCGGCAGCAGGATGTAAAATACGGTACGCATCGAACCGGCCCGCAGGCTGAGCGACGCCTCATCCAGCGATTTGTCCAACTGGCCCAGCCCGGCGATACCGGCGCGGATGCCGACCGGCACGTTACGCATCACCATTGAAATAATCACGATGGCGGCGGTGCCCGTCAGGTATACCGGCGCGCTGTTAAACGCCAGAATATAAGACACCCCGGCAACGGTTCCCGGCACCGCGAAACACAGCATGGTGGTGAATTCAATGGTTTTCTTGCCATGAAACTGCTGACGCACCACGATATAGGCAATCAATAGCCCCAGCATGGCGGTGATCGGCGCGGCGATACCGGCAAACAGCAGGGTATCCAGCATCGACGGCCAGGCGCCCTCGCTGAAACCTTGTCCGAACAGCTGGATAAAGTTGTTCAACGTCAGGGTGTAGTCGACGCCCCAGTTGACGGTGAAGCTACCGTAGAAAATGCTGCCGTACAGCAAGGCGTTAAAGGCAATCCAGACATAGAGTAGAATGCTGACGATCCACACCAGCGAGACCGGCAACGGCTGCACGTCGCCCCGGTAGGATTTGCCGGAAATGGTGACGTAGGAACGCTTGCCGATCCACAGATACTGGATGCAGAACACCGCCAGAGAGAACAGCAGCAGGACCACGCCGAGCGTACTGGCCGCCTGATAATCCAACTGTGCGCCGACGATATAGAAGTAGATCTGGGTGGCGAGGACGTCGAAGTTACCGCCGAGCACCAGCGGGTTGCTGAAGTCGGCCAGCGACTGCACGATAACAATCAGGAACGAGTTCGCCAGCGCCGGTTTCAGCAGCGGCAGGAATACCCGCTGAAAGGTTTGCCAGCGGTTGGCCCGTAGCGTGTAAGAGGCTTCTTCCAGCGACGGGTGGATGGTTTTAATCGCCCCTTCAAGGATCATAAACGACATCGGGGTAAAGGCCAGCACCTGCGCCAGCCAGATGCCGGTAAAGCCGTAGAGCCAGTTGGTATTGGTCAGGCCAAACCAGCTGACCATCAGTTCGGTGACATAACCGGAGCGCCCCATCATCAGGGTGACGCCCAGCCCGACGACGAACGGCGGGGTTACGATCGGCAAAATAGAGAAGATCCGGCCGATGATGGCGGAGCGCCGGGCGATGCGCGAGGTGTAAATCGCCAGCACCATACCGAAAAAGGTACAGCCGATACCGACCGCCACCGACAGCATGAACGAATTCCAGATCACCTGCAAAATATGGGCTTGTCCCAGCACCTGCATAAACAACAGTGGCGCAAATTCGCCGCTGTCGGTGGTGAACATGGGAATAAAAATGGCAATGCTGGGATAAAGAATAAATACCCCGATCAGCGCGATGATGCCGACCAGCGAGCCGATAACGAACTGGTCGCCGCCCAGCCAGTCAAGCCGCGACAGCGACAGGGTGATGATGGCGCCGAGCGCGATGAACAGCAGAATGGTGGCGTAACCCATGCCGCGCCCTTCAAGGGTAGCGCTGATCACCACAAACACGGCGCAGAACAGTGAATAGGCCGCGTCAAAACGATGCCGGCCGCGTTGTTCCCGGCTGGCGGCGACCACCGGGCGCAACAGCAGCCCCAGCGGCAGCAAAAACCATAGCAGGCTGATATTCAGGCTTGACCAACTGTAGGCATCCAACAGTTCATCACGCGATACATCAAACAGGCCATAGTCCAGGCTCCAGGCGGGCAGCAGCGTAAATGCGACGGCGATCAGCGCCAGCCACAGGAATACGGCATCCCGTTTCGGCGTTGGAGAGAGAGCTAATGTGTGCGACATGATGGATTCCCTGGTGTTGTCATCATTTATTACGTAGGTTTTGCATGCGTTATTGTTATTTTTTTCATGACGCCGGACGGCGGATAAGCTTGTGCCCGGGTGCCTTCTGGCTTATCCGCCATGTCACCGCTATTTGCCCATTTTGACTTCATTGACCCATTTGGAAATCAGCTCTTTACGCACGTCTGATGCACCGTATTTGTCCATGTCGTAGTTGATCAGTTTCAGATCTTGCAGCTTCAGCGACAAGGGGGAGGCTTCGGCCGTGGTATTGGTCAGGATTTGATACGACTGGCCTTTCTTCCACGATAGCTCCTGCGCTTCTTTCGATAATGCCCAGTCAACGAACAGCTTGGCGTTATCCAGATTGCGGGCGCCTTTCAGGATGCTGACCCCGCCGATTTCATAACCGGTGCCTTCGCAGGGGGAAACCAGCGTCAACGGGGCGCCTTTCTCTTTTTCCAGCGAGTAGTCATGCAGGAAGCCGATACCGATGGCGGTTTCGCCGCGCGCGGCGTTACGCGCCGGAGCGATGCCGGATTTGGTGTATTGGGAAACATTGAGGTTGAGTTTTTTCAGGTAATCGAAAGCCTGATCCTCGCCCCACAGCTGGGAGAAGGTCGCCAGCGCGGTATAGGCGGTGCCGGAGCTTTGCGGATCGGCAATCTGGATTTCGCCTTTGTAGATGGGATCGGTCAAGTCCTTCCAGCACTGCGGAACCGGCAGATTTTTCTCTTTCAGACGATTGGTGTTGACGCCAAAGCCCAGGATCCCCACGTACACGGCGGACGAGTAGTTGCCCTTACGTTTGGCGGGATCGCGGAATTGCGGCATGATCTGCTCAAGGTTGGGGGATTGGTAGGGTTCGAGCAGATCCATTTCGCCGGCCTGAGACTGCGGATCCAGCGTCCCGCCGTACCAGACGTCAGCCTGCGGGTTTCTCTTCTCGGCTTCGACTTTCGCCAGCGTACTGCCGGAACCATTACGGATAAACGAGGTTCTGACATCGTATTTTTCGCCAAACGCCTTGGCTTCTTCCTCACAAAAGGCATTGGTGGCGCTACAGTAAATCACCAGCCGTCCGGCGGCCTGCGTAGTGGCGGAGACGGCTGCCAGCGTCAGCCCGGCGGCAATCATGGTGGCAAGGGTGGTCAGTTTCATTATATTTTCCTTATCGGATTGTAGGGGTACTCGCATTACAGCGATCTCAGTGTCTCCCGCTGGCTGACGCCGGCCATCAGCAGCGGCATCAGGAGCAGGCCGATACAGGCCGACGCCAGCGCCAGCAGGGTAAAAAATCCGGACCAGCCGGCGTATTGCAGCACCTGCGCCAACGGCCAGCCGGCCAATGCCGCGCCCAGATAGGCGAACAAGGCCAGAAATCCGGTGACGGTGCCGGCCGCATCCTTATGGCTGTACTCGGTGGCCGCCAGGCCGATCAGCATTTGCGGCCCGAAAACAAAAAAACCGATGCTGAAAAAACAGACCGCCAGCAGCGAAGCATGGTGAACCGGCGTCAGCCATAGGGCGGTCATGGTCAGAAACAGCCCCAGCGCAAACAGCAGGATCATCGGGGCGCGCTGACCGCGAAACAGCAGATCCGATCCCCAGCCGGCAAACAGCGCGCCTATCAGCCCGCCCAGTTCAAACAGCGACAGCGTGGCGTTCGCGCTGAGCAGGTTGAAACCGTGACTTTCCGCCAGCCAGATATTTCCCCAGTCATTCAGTGCGATGCGAATCAGATACACCAGAATGTAGGAAATCCCCAGCAGCCAGATGGTGTGATTACACAGGATCGTATCCCGCAGGATCTGGCGCATCGGCATCGGCGGGCTTTGTTGTTCCTGCCGGATCTCCAGCGCATCACGCCGCCATTGTCCGACGCTGGGCAGCCCCTGTTGCTGCGGTTTGTCGCACAACTGCCAGCACAGCCACAGCCCGATCAGGATGCCGACGATCCCCGGCACCAGCAGCGCCGCCTGCCAGCCCCATTGCGCAGCCAGATAACCGGCCAGTAAAGGCACCGCCGCGCCGCCGATATTGATCGAGGTGTTCCAGCATCCCCACCAGAAACCGCGCTCGTTGCGCGAATACCAACTGGTCAGCAGTCTGGCGCAGGGCGGCCAGCCCCATCCCTGAAAAAATCCGTTTAACGCCCAGACGATAAGCAACCCGCTGAGCGATTCGCAGAACATGAATAAAATGTTCAATATTCCGGTGATCAACAGCCCGACGCCCATAAACCAACGCACCTGGCTGCGATCGCACACCATGCCGGAAATAAACTTCGAGGCGCCGTAGCACAGATAAAACAGCGTACCCAGTAGGCCGATATCGTCTTTGCTTAGCCCCAATTCCAACTGCATCACCGGCATGGCGAAATTAACGCTGCGCCGCGTCAGGTAGAACGTGGCGTACCCGATGATCATCGAAATCAGCAGTCGCGGCCGCCAGTAACGATAGCGCTGGCTGATTTGGGTCGGTGAAAGCGTCGTTGCCTGCATGGGTATCTCCGTCGCATTGAGGGAAGAGTAGGGGGAAAAAAGCCGTAAGAGATGAGATAAGGTTTTAGGATGCTAGGAAAAATTCCTAGCTATTCGGTTTTTTGTGTGAATTTTGTGGGCAGGTTAACAGTTATGTGCGTGCCCTTGCCCGGCGACGGTTCGCCGCCGGACGGAGGCCGCGCCTTGGCTTGAACCTGCCAGTTGCCGCCTAATGCGCGCACGCGCTCTTCAATTCCCCGCAGACCGAAACCGCCGCTGTTGTCCGGCGCCATACCGATGCCGTCATCGGTGACTTCCAGGGTAATCAGGTCGTTATGCTGATAGAGCCGCACCTCAATATGGTTGGCGATCGCATGTTTGTTGATGTTATTGAGCAGTTCCTGAAGTAATCGATAGAGCGTAAAGATCACCACATCGTCATAGGGCTGTTGCGGCAGTTGATAGTCCAGATTGAAGCGAATTCCCCTGGCGTTGAAGGCGAACTCGTCCGCCAGATGGTGCAGCGCTTTATCCAGCACCATTTCGTCCAGCGCCGGAGGACGTAAGCGGCGCAATAGCTGCCGGGTCGTGTGATGAATACGCTGCGACAGATCGCTGATTTGTCCGGCGGCCTGCCGGGCGGTTCCTTCCGGCGCGCTGTGCTTAACCAGCATGGCCTGGATCTGAATCGCGGTAATATTTTGTCCGATATCGTCATGCAGTTCGCGGGCGATATCCTTGCACACTTCCTCTTCGGTATGGATGATTTGTTCCATCAGCTGGCGGCGGGTTTTCAGTTCCTGCTCCAACTGCTGACGATAGCGTTGCAAGCGCTGCGCCAACTGTTGCTGGCGGCTGATGGCGATCCCCAGCCCGATACCCAATAGCGCCTGTGTGGATAAGAATAGCTCCAGTTCGCGTAAGTCGTTAAACGCGCCGCTGACCTGCCGGGTAACGGTAATCATCAGGCTTCCCAGCACAGCGGATAAGACCCCGCCCTGCCAGCCAAACTTATAGGCCATGACGACGTTCGGCAGGAAAACGAAAATGATCAGCAGGCGCTCCATTTCCGGGGTAAAGGTGATTTGCAGGCAGACGCCAATCGAGAAAAACAGCGAACACCAGACCAACAACGATGTGCGCAGCGGCGGATCGGGGATCGCCTGCGCCAGCAGGGTTTGCAGATGCTGCTGTTTGATATATTCATGGATCAGGTAGGTAAAGGGAATAAGCAGCACGCCGCCGGTAAAGGTCGCCAGTAAAGTCTGGGTGAGCTGCGTCTGGAGCCAGGGGCCGATAAACAGTCCGTGCAGGATGCTGTTCAGGGTTAACGCGGCCAGCAATAGCAGAAGCCGCTGCCAGTAAAGGGTATAGCGATGCCAGATTTTTTGCGTGATGACCGCCGGTAACAGACTCAGCCAGGGGGAAAGCGCGATCAGCATCTGGGTCTGAAGCTGTTCGCCGAACAACCAGAATTGAATCGCCATTTCCGACAGCACCAGCGCCGGCCAGTATTTACGCGGCAGCAGGATCATCAACGCCAGCCGTAATCCCTGCGGCAGCAGCAGTATCGCCTGTTGGCCGTTATGACTCAGATAGAAGCCGATGGTCCATAGCGCCAGCCAACTTAAGCCATAGGAAAAAATAAGGAACAGCGTCATGCCGACGAAACGCGGATTGAACATCGATCAGCTTCCTGCCAGCAATTGATGCTGTAAGGCAAAGTGCACCAGTTCAACCGTGGTGTCGCATTGCAATTTGCCGAGGATATTGGCGCGGTGAACATGCACGGTTTTGTGGCTCAGCGCGAGCTGCTCCGCAATGCTTTTCACGCTCAAGCCGTTAATCAGCAGGGTAAATATTTCCCGTTCACGCGGCGTCAACGCGAGCAGTTCCTTTGGCGGTTGCTGCTGGTGGCGTATCGCGTGCAGCGCATCGGCGCACAGGTATAGCCCGCCGCCGCTGACGACGCGGACGGCCTGAACCAGCTCTTCGGGGCCGCAACGTTTGGTCAGATAGCCGCCGGCCCCCGCGTCCAGCGCGCTTTGCACAAAGGCGCTGGTGTCATAGATGCTCAGGATAATGGCGCGAAAGCCGGGGCGCTGCCGGCGCAGGCGGCTTAATAAGCTCAGGCCGCTTTCATCCGGCATGGCGATATCAATCACCGCCACGTCGATAGGTTGTTTGAGCAGGTGCGGCCATGCCTGCGCGGCAGTGGCATACTGCCCAATGACCTGAATGTCCTTTTCCAACGCCAGAAGCTGGGCAAAGCCAGACCGTACAACGATGTGATCGTCTATCAGAGCCACATTAATCATGGTTTGCCACGTTAGTCTGCCGTCATCAAAATGTAATCATGCGCAGTAATGCGGCAGCTAGCAAGCCTGGAAAATAAAAATGGAAGCGAGTTAACAGTATCTCAGGCGGCAACTTCATGGTTGTGGGAAGGCGAAAAATACCACTCGACGGTTTTTTTAATTAATTCTTCCGTCGCATCGATATAGTCGTCAGGGGTTTTTTGTATCTCTCGCGCTAAGATAAGCGGGAGTTCGGTACAGCCCAGAATAATTTTCTCGATTCCTGCTTGCAGCATCCGATCTTTTATCGGCGATAACATGGCGTGTGCTTGATTAAATTTCCCCGCTTTATACGCATAAATGCTTTCCATCACCAAATCCTGTTCCGTACGGGTAGGAATATGACAATAAATACCGTTCTTACCCAGATTATCCTGATAAATCTGCGCCTGGATGGTGGCGGTGGTGGCCAATAGCCCGACCTTGACTATCTTTTTATCCTGAATAACCTGGCAGGTCGTATCAATAATACTGATCATTTCGACACGGGTGTGCCGTTTTAATTCATTAAACCAGTAATGTGCGGTATTACAGGGAATGATAATGCACTCGGCGCCGGCATTTTCCAATATTTTCATATATTGGATCATTTTTTCCAACGGCGACGCGCTGTGATCAAGAATACATTTTGTTCTGTCCGGGATATCCGGTATCGATACCGCAATCATTGGAATATGGTCCTGATCCCGGTAAGCCGGCGTATTCTTTATCAGCTTCTGCATCGCATCAACGGTTGCGCCCGGTCCCATGCCACCGAGTATGCCCACTAAGCGGTTCATGATGTTCACCTTATATAGCCGTCATTGTAGATTTTTGAAATTAAAAGGATAATCGCATATCGTCGAGAAATGTGAATTGCTAAATTCCCATCTGCTATGTATGATTTGCATAGCGAATGGTCTTCTCATGCTTTTCTTGGGTTCAACAACGCGGTAAAATATAATCGGTGAAATATCATGTTGAATAATATCGAGACAAAATGGCTGTATGATTTTATTGCGCTGGAAGAATATCGTAGTTTTACGCTGGCGGCGGAAAAAAGAAATATTTCTCAGTCATCATTCAGTCGGCGCATTCGCGCGCTGGAAACCGCAATTGGTTTCGACATCTTCGACCGTAGTTCCTCACCATTACAATTAACCGAGCCGGGCCGGGTTTTTCATGCGCATATTCGCAATACGCTGGATGATTTGGAATATCAGCTTAATAAACTGCACGGCGGCAGCAATTATAAAAATAAAATCATTATTGCCGCGGCGCATTCGTTATCGATTTTCATAATGCCTGAGTTGCTAAAGAACGTACCGGAATCTCAGGAGAAAATATTTTATGTCGAGTCAATCGACGTTGATGAGGCGGTATTAAATCTTAAAGAAGGGCGCAGCGATTTTATCTTCTCTTTTTACAATGAAGAGTTGATGTCTGAACCCTTTATGCATGAAAAGATACTGGAATCCCGGCTTTATCCGGTTTGCGCCGCTGACGGCGCCGGTAAACCCTTGTTTGATATTAACGCCCCCGGCGTACCGCTGCTTAATTATACCGACACCAGCTATATGGGGCGTCAGGTAAGCCGCTATTTATCCACCGTCGGCAGCGACAGATTTACGGTGCATTTCGTCTCTTCAATGAGCGATCTGCTAAAGCGGATGACGCAACAAGGTTACGGCATTGCCTGGCTGCCGGATTACTCCATCAAAGAAGAGCTTAAAAACAAACGGCTGGTTATCCTCGATATGGAAAACGCCGTGATGCAAATGGGCGTTTATCTTTATCGGCTGGATGCGCGGTTGAATATGGCGTCGGAAAAATTCTGGCGCTATATGAAGGAATCGCATCGGCGGCAGATAAAAAAATAGCGGCCGGACGGCCGCTATCCGACGGTTGACAAACCTATCTACTGAACCAGAACGGTGAGAATGGAATAGAAGAGTAAAGCGTCCGCGCCAGGGATGGCGCGGTTCGAGCTACAGGGACGTACTTGCAGCGTCTTTACGATCTATCCATTCTCACCGCTCGACGCACGTTGTCATCAACCTCATAGCGGCCGGACGGCCGCTATGAGATGACCATCAAGATTAACTGTTCTGACTGGCCTGAACTTCCTGATAGGAAACGACCGCGTCTTCTTCCTCTTCCTCGTCGTCATGGACGTCTTTTTCAAGACTGGCCACCACCGCGGTAGAGATACTGTTGCCGATGACGTTGGTGGCGGTACGGCCCATATCCAGGAACTGGTCGATACCGATAATCAGCAGAATCCCCGCTTCCGGCAGGCTGAACATCGGCAGCGTCGCCGCGACCACCACGACGGAAGCGCGCGCGACGCCGGCCATTCCTTTACTGGTGATCATCAGCGTCAACAGAATCAGGATTTGCTGCGTCACGCTTAAATCAATGTTGTATGCCTGAGCGATAAACAGGATCGCAAAGGATTGATACATCATTGAGCCGTCCAGGTTGAAAGAGTAACCCAGCGGCAGCACAAAGCTGGTGATTTTCTTCGGTACGCCAAATTTAGTCAGCGCTTCCATGGTTTTCGGATAGGCGGATTCGCTGCTGGCGGTCGCAAAGGCCAGCATGGTGGGCTCGCGGATCAGTTTTGCCAGCGTAACGATGGCTTTGCCCAGAAACGCATAGCCAACCAGGAACAGTGCGCCCCACAGCAAGGCCAGACCGAGATAGAACTCGCCGATCAGTTTACCGAAGTCGTAAAGCAGACCCAGCCCCTGTGTGGTAATGGCGGAGGCAATCGCGGCGAATACCGCAATCGGCGCCAGGCTCATCACGTAGTCCGTCACGCGGAACATGATCTTGGCCAGTTCCTCAATCATGGAGGCAATGACCGTCGCGCCTTTGTTCTTATTTTTCACATAGGCGAGCGCGGAGCCAAAGAACAGGGAAAAAACCAGAATTTGCAGAATTTCATTGTTCGCCATCGCTTCCACGATACTTCTCGGGAAAATGTGGCTGATAAAGTTCTTAAGCGTAAAGCCATCGGTGTTCAGGCCGGTTGCCACGTGCGCGGCATTGACCGGAACTTCCAGATTCATGCCGGCGCCGGGCTGGAAAAAGTTAGCCAGCACCATGCCGATCAGCAGGGAAAGGAAAGAAGCGGTGATGAACCAGGTCATGGCTTTGATGCCGATACGACCGACGGCGGAAGAGTTGCCCATACTGGCCAAACCGGAAACCAGCGTGGCGAATACCAGCGGTGCGATGATCATCTTGATCAAACGCAGGAAAATATCGGTAACCATGTTGAAATAAGAGGCGATTTCTTTTGCTCGTCCGCCATCAAGATATTGATGACATAGCCATCCCACTAATATCCCTAATAAGATAGCGACGGCTATCTGTATAACTAACTTCTGCCTTTGCATATTGACCTCATGTTGGTGAATAGATTCAGACAACACAGTATTATTGCAGCGTGGTGGATCGCGCGTATTCCTTGAACGCACTGAACCAGCACCCTGACTGTTATTGGGGGTGTTGTGTCTGCACGCAGATATTACCTTGATTCTGATTTTTTACCGTTTTTTTTCTGGGTGATAAGATGCGAATTATAATTGTTCGATGCAAAAAAAGCATACTTACGGGCCGGTTATGACGATAATGGATAGCTTAGCGTTACGCGTGAAGAGACGGATTTTTTATTAAAATTAATAAAAACAACGGGTTATTTTTACATTCCTGCGATATGCTGTGCGTTGGCTTTCTGCATCATCAGATTAACTTATAATCTTGTCAGTATTAGCAATAAATAGAATTTTGTTCAGAATTTATTCTTTCAGCGGGGTTGTTGCCGACGATTTAATTACGCTGATGCTTAACCGGAAGGCCTGTATCCGTCCAACAGTTTATTTGATTGATAAATAATCGCTTAATTTGCTTATTATTCCGCCAATAAGAATAATGGAATGGGCGGTTTTTGTATTTTTGATGATAAATGAAAGTAATATTTTTGTTACTCGGAAAAAACGGCAATGACGTTATATGCATAATCCGCGACGCTCGGGGATTAAATAAAAGTCTGGCGACAGTGACGCTACTGAACGCCCAACCGCAAAAAAGTAAATGGTTCGTAGGCTTATTTTTTGTCGGGAAGGGCTATTCCTCTCTGCGATCACGATTCAGATCAATCAATCGACGTGGCGACATAGGATTTCCTTTCGTTAGTCCTTACACTATTAACCTTATTGGTTATGATGATTTTGCGGTGGTTATGGCGATACGACTGACAGGTTCCCCATCACGTTTGTCCATTCTGTGGCAGGATAGCCTGCTGAAAGTGTCTCAGACGCTGTTGCAGCAACGTAGCATCGATGCGCTGCTACAGGTACTGGATAGTTTGTCTTTTTCGGTAGTCAGGTTTGGGCGGGTCAATCTATTACTGCTCGATCCGTTACATAATCAAACCCTGTTTTATCGTCGTGACCGCGACGCGAATAAAACTATTCGTAGTGAAGATCCCTTGCTGTTATTAGGCGGCCCGGGCAGCGTGGTGTGGAACACGCATACGCTGCTGCATTGCGACCGGGATCGTTTCCAGCGCGACTTTCCCCACCTGATGGATCAACCCGCCTACGCCGGACTCAGCGACTATTGCCAACTGCCATTATCCACGCCGCACCGGGCATTGGGCGGCGTCGAGTTTATTAAAATCGACGGCAGCCTGTTCGACGACAGCGAGATCGCCTTTTTTCAGGCCTTATCGGGCGTGATTACCTCGGCGCTGGAAAATATCAGCGAGCGCGAGCAGGCGCAGCGCGAAGCGGAGAAACTGCGCCACGAACGCGATCATTTTCGCATTCTGGTTGATGTGACGAATACCGTGATTTCCAAACTGGAACTGAAAGCGCTGGCGCAGGAGGTTTCCCGGGAGATCCACCGCTTTTTCGGTATCGACTTTGTGGCGTTGGCATTACGGGATAATGACGACGACGATAAGACATTGAAGTATTACGCCACCCATTTTCCTGCCGGACGTTCACCGCGTCTGGAGGAGGGGGAACGCAAGCTATCGGAAACCCGGGCGGCTGAAGTGATGCAGAACAATGAGGTTACGCGAATCAATAATCGGGTCAATCAGCCCGGTCAGCCGCGTTATCTGGCGCAGTGGTTCGACAGCGGATTAAAACACGCCTGCCTGTTTCCGCTGGCCTTCAGCGATCGGGTACTGGGGGTGCTGGAGCTGGCTCACCATTGCGACCTATCGGTCAGCGATGCGGAAATGAAATTGCTGAGCCAGATTGCATCGCGCATCGCCATCGCGCTGGATAATGCGCTGGCCTATGAGCAGATTACCCGCCTGAAAGATAGCCTGATTCATGAGAACTTCTATCTGACGGAACAGTTGACCGAACAAACGCAAAGCCTGGGCGGCGAAGTCTTTGGGGAAATTATCGGCCGCAGCGCGGCGATCCGTCAGGTGTTGCAACAGGTGGAAATGGTGGCGGACAGCGACAGTACCGTGCTTATTCTGGGCGAAACCGGCACCGGCAAGGAACTGATCGCCCGGGCTATCCATAGTCTGAGCCGGCGTAAGGCCAAACGCATGGTGAAAATGAACTGTGCGGCGATACCTTCCGGTTTATTGGAAAGCGATCTGTTTGGACATGAGAGAGGATCGTTTACCGGCGCCACGAGCCAACGGCAGGGGCGCTTTGAAATGGCGGATGGCAGCACGCTGTTTCTGGATGAAGTGGGCGATATCCCGCTGGAGCTTCAGCCCAAACTGTTGCGCGTATTGCAGGAACGGGAGATTGAGCGGCTGGGCGGCAGTAAAGTCATTCCGGTGGATGTGCGCCTGATTGCCGCCACCAATCGTGATTTGAAACAGATGGTGTCCGATCGGGAATACCGCAGCGATCTCTATTATCGTTTAAACGTTTTTCCTATCGTGATACCGCCGCTGCGTGAACGGCCGGAGGATATCCCGCTGTTGGCCAAGTTTTTCGCCCGTAAGATCGCCCGCCGGATGAATCGAACCATCGACAGCATTCCTTCTGAAATGCTGCGTCAGTTGAGTAAACTGCCCTGGCCGGGAAATGTGCGTGAACTGGAGAATGTGATCGAAAGGGCGGTGATCCTTACCCGAGGAACCACGCTGAATTTGCAACTGGCCGAACTGCAATATCATCTCTCGCCCCTGGATGTTCCGCAACCGTCTCCCGCGATAGCGGCGGTGCTTCCTGTTCCTGCGGCTTCGCCGGTGAAAGAGCATAAGGATGAGTCGGAGCGCCAGCGGATTATTCGGGTGCTGCGGGAAACCAACGGTATTGTCGCCGGGCCGAGAGGCGCCGCCGCCAGGCTGGGATTGAAACGCACCACGCTGCTGTCGCGCATGCAACGCATGGGGATCTCCGCCAGAATGCTGGAAAGTATGGAGTAGCATCACGTAGGGGCGTTTTACGGGGTAGCGATCTCTGTCTTCCCGTGAGGGGTAACTCCCAGAAAATAATTAAGTATTATTCGGTAAATCACATTAAATAACAAAAGGTTGCATGCTTAATGGTTTCTTTCGCGTAAAAATCGCGCTGAGGTGGGCGGGACCGCCGGGTGAGCGGCAGGACAGCCGCGAAAGCCAGTGCCGCGCCGGGAGCGCGTCACTGGCGGCCCGAACAGCGGTCACGAACGCCGAAGGCATCGCGCAGCGACGCGATTTCCCGCGAAAAGCCTGGGGACATGGGGCGGCGGCGATTGAGCCGCCCCATGTCGGGCGCGTGCTGCAACGGTTGCAGAAATCTTCATTGGTTAGTGCGCACGAAACCCTCACTGCACTGACAGAAATTCTTCCCCACATTTGTGGGGATCTTCAGCCGTGAAGGAAGACCGTTAATTCACTTCCGCCGTTTTGCGCAGGTGCGCTTTCAACTGGCTATACTCCTGCTGCACGTAATTTTCCGCCCACTGCTGGTTTTCAATCGCTTCCAGCTTGACGGCGCAGTATTTGTATTCCGGCGTTTTGGATATCGGATCGAGGTGATCCAGCGTCAGCTCGTTACAGGCGCCGATCCACCATTGATAGGTCATATACACCGCTCCTTTATTCACCCGTTCGCTGACGTCGACGCGGCTCATCACTTTGCCGCGTCGCGACGAGATCCAGGTCAGTTGCTGATCGCGCAGCCCCAGCCGTTCGGCGTCTTCAGGATTGACCTGAACGTAACCGGGTTCGTCGGCCAGCGTTTGCAACGCCGTACAGTTGCCGGTCATCGAACGACAGGAATAGTGGCCCACTTCCCGCACGGTACACAACACCAGCGGATAATCTTCATCGACCAGTTCCATCGGCGCCCGCCATTCTGTGGCGAACAGCAGGCCTTTGCCGCCGGGACGGGCAAACTGGTTGCCTTCGTACAGCCACGGCGTGCCCGGGCTGTCCTCGGTGGGGCACGGCCAGGGCACACAGGCCAGCCCGGCCATTTTCTCATAGGTGGCGCCGTAGTACGTCGGGCAGAGATGCCGCATCTCGTCCCAGATTTCCTGAGTATTGTTGTAATGCATCGGGTAGCCCAGCGCGGTAGCCATCAGGCTGATGATTTCCCAGTCCGGCTTGACGTCTCCCTGCGGTTCGACGGCCTTGTAGAAACGCTGGAAACTGCGGTCGGCGGCGGAGTACACGCCTTCATGTTCACCCCAGGAGGTGGCCGGCAAAATAATATCGGCCACCGCGGCGGTTTTGGTCATGAAGATATCCTGAACGATCAGTAATTCCAGTTCGCTGAACGCTTCCCGCATCATGGACAGATCCGGTTCGGTTTGCAGCGGATCTTCTCCCATCACATAGTTTGCTCTGATCTTGCCTTCTTTAATCTTGTGCGGCACATCGGTAAGGGAATAACCGACTTTGTCCGACAGCTCCGCCACGCCCCAGGCCTGGGCGAATTTATTCCGAATTTCCGGATCGGTAACGGATTGATAACCGGGGAACATGTTCGGCAAGGCGCCCATGTCGCAGGCGCCCTGAACATTGTTCTGACCGCGCACCGGCCCGACGCCGACGTTCGGCCGTCCCAGATTACCGGTCAGCAGCGCCAGCCCGGACAGGCCTTTGACCACATCCACGCCCTGACCCCACTGACAGACGCCCATTCCCCACAAAATAGTGGCGGTTGGAGCGGCGGCAAACATCCGCATCGCCTCGCGCACCAACTGAGGCGACAGCCCGGTGATCTCGGCCGCGTATTCCGGCGTGTATTTGGCGACGATCTGGCTATATTCCTCAAATCCTTCGGTATGACGGGCGACATAGTCCTGGTTATAGAGGCCCTCATTGATCAGCACGTTGGCAAAGGCGTTGACCAGCGCCATATTGGAGCCGTTTTTCAGCGGCAGCCACAGATCGGCGATGCGCGCGGTTTCGATATGGCGCGGATCGCAGACAATGATTTTTGCGCCGCGTTCTTTGGCTTTCAGGATCCGGCGGGCAACGATGGGATGTGAATCCGCGGCGTTATAACCGAATACCAGAATACATTCGGTATGCTCGATTTCACAGATGGAGTTGCTCATCGCCCCATTGCCCAGCGTGACCCGCAAACCGGCGACGGACGGGCCGTGGCAGACGCGGGCGCAGCAGTCAACGTTGTTATTTCCGGTAACGGCGCGGGCGAATTTTTGCATGACATAGTTGGTTTCGTTGCCCGGGCCGCGGGAAGAGCCGGTGTGCATAATCGACTCCGCGCCGTACTTCTCTTTGATGGCCTTCAGCCGTGAGCTGGCGAAGCTAATCGCTTCGTCCCAGGACACCGCTTCAAACGGCGCGCCTTTTTGACGGCGGATCAGCGGCTGCTTCAAACGCGGCGTCAGCAGTTTGGTGTCATTAAGAAAATCCCAGCCGTAATAGCCTTTAAGACAGAGTTCGCCCTCGTTGATCTGGCCGTTGGCGCCTTCGGCGCCCACCACCTTGCCGTTTTCAACCAGCAGGTTTATTTTGCAGCCTGAACCGCAATAAGGACAGACGGTAATCACTTTCTGCATGATGGTTATTCTCCTTCTGCGTACCGTTACGGCACTGTTCAGAACTGCATGCCCGCGGCGTCGTCAAGCGCCGCGCGACGTTGTTTTTGTTGGATCATGGCCTGCATATCATCGCGGCCGATCAGTCGTAATGCTTTTGTCGGACAAACTTCAATACAGGCCGGGCCTGCTGTGCGCTCATGGCAAAGATCGCACTTTTGCGCTTCGGCTTTGATCGTGTTGCCCAACGTTTGATAATGGCTGATACGGGCGACCGGTTTACTGATCACGGTCATGGCGCCGTAAGGACAAGCTACAATGCATGTCTTACAACCAATGCATTTCTCCTGCTGTACCTGAATACAATCATCCGCATGAATGATGGCGCCATTCGGACACACGTTGGCGCACGGCGCATCTTCACACTGGCGACACTGAATCGTGGTGCTGACATTCAATCCTTTAACGACCTTAAGGCGTGGTGAAAAGTGCTCTGGGGATAATGAGGCTGTTTTATCGTCGTTGTGGGACAGCGCACAGGCAACTTCGCAGGTGCGACAGCCAATACATTTCCTCGAATCTGCAATAACGAACCGGTTCATGACATCGTCTCCGACAAAAAATTGTTGTGTCGACATATCAGGGTGTGACACATCACCGCCCGGTAAAGCAGGGTTTATGCCAAAAAAAGATAAAATAATTTAATGATTTGAAAATTAACGATTTTTATTAAATTTTCGCCTGGTTTTATGGCTGAAATACCCCAGGTGACGATACTAAGAGGCGCGTTTCGGCAGATTTGACGACAAACGATTGACGAAAGCGTAGGGCACATAAACCTTTAGCCAATAAGCAACGCCGCCGTAACGCGGGAGGGGAGAAATGCCGACTGATTGTCGCGTAGCGGTGCGTTTTATGACGGCCGTAGCGGAAAAAAAACGGTCATTTTTTCCGCCTATCAACGCGTATTCTCATGGATGGGAAAGGTAATGGAGCACGATGCGGTTTATCTGAATAATCGCGCTACAGCATCTGGAAACCGCCGTTCCCCCGCCACCCGGCCAGCCGCTGATGAATAAGCGCCACGGCCTGTTCCACCGCCGCGCTAAGCGGACAATAGAAAGCGACTAATGCGGGCTGGATACCGATAAAGATCACCTCGGGAATATCGTCTTTTAACTGGTCGATCAGGAAATTCAGCGGCAGATTATGGGTATTCATCAGCATGTCTTCGGCGATGCGCTGCGGATCGACGATGCGTATTTCACCCGGCGCCAGCCCCATATCGGTAGCGTCCACCACCAGCAGACGGCGGGGACGAAGCGCCCGCAGACTGTGGGCGGCATTTTCCGGAATGGCGCCGCCGTCGATCACCGACCAGCCGGCGACCGGGCTTTGCGTCATGCGCTCGGCCAGCAGCGGCCCGGCGCCGTCATCGCCCATCATGCTGTTGCCCACGGTCAGCACCATATTCTCGTTGGCGACACGCGTTTCCGTGCGCCCGTTTTGCTCAATCATCAACGCGTTTCACCATTAAATAGAGCGCGGTTTCCTGTTCAATGGCGCGCAAATAGGCCAACAGGGTTTTGCTCCAGTCCGGATAAGCATCCTGTTCGCCGGACAAGGCCCCAAAGGCGCGGCCCAGCGTTTGGGTATGGCTGCTGTCGATGACGATCTCGCCAAATTTCAGCAGGCCGCTCATTTTGCGTTTTGCCTCGCCTTCCGCCAACTGCCCGATCCAGCGCTGAAAGTCCGCCTGCGGGCAGATCAGAACCTGTTTCAGGCAGTCGATCACCCCGACGTGGTGGCCGATCGCCAGTGAGTAATACATCACCTGTCGCGCCTGATCCGGCACTTTATCTTTGCTGTCGAGAAACTTCTGGCTCAGGGCGTAGAAAATCACCTGCGCGCTCATCGGCAGCGCTCCCCGTTCAACAGCGCCAGATAGATCTGCTGAAGCTGCCCGACAATCTCCGTCAGGCGCGGGTCGTTTTGTTGTTGCAGCCAGTCGGCAATGCGCCGATCCAGTTCGTCCAGCGGTTGGTTTTCCAGTCGGGCCAAAAAGGCGTCGCTGATTTCCCGTCCCTGACGATAGCCCGCCATGCGCCGGGCTTCCCGTTCCAGCAGCACGCGTAAATCCAGCGGCACGTCCGGGTGAATCAACGCGGCTTTTTCCTGTTCCGCCTGCCGATAGTCGCTGCCGTGCAGTTTCTGCTCCAGCAGACCCAGCGCGACGGCAAAGCCGTAGATGGTGGCCGCCGGACTGGGCGGACAGCCGGGAATATAAACGTCGATGGGGACAATGGCGTCGCTGCCGCCCCATACGCAATACAGATCGTGAAAGATCCCGCCGCCGCAGCCGCAGGCGCCGTAGGAGATGCAGATTTTCGGATCGGGCGCCGCTTCATAGGCGCGCAATGCCGGTATCCGCGTTGCCCGGGTGACGGCGCCGGTAAATAACAAAATATCCGCATGGCGCGGCGAGGCCACCACTTTGATGCCGAAACGCTCGGCGTCGAACAGCGGCGCGACGGAGGCGAAGATCTCTATCTCGCAGCCGTTGCAACCGCCGCAGTCGATACGGTAGACGTAGGCGGAGCGCTGAATGTCTTGCAACAGCGTTTTCTTGAGTTTTTGCGCCTGTTCATCCAAAACAATCGGCGTGGTCTGGTAATGATCGACGCCAGTGGACAGGGTGCTCATGATTTGCTCCCATTGACAGCGGCCGGTGATGAACTGGCAGCCGGGGAAATAGACTGGCTCAGCATCACATTGCCTTGGTTGTTCATGTTCTGTTTACGTTTACATTCCGGGCAGGTTTCGAAGCGGGGCCGCTGTGATTCGACCTCGTCGGCGGACATCCCTGACTGTTTCAGCAGCGCCATGGTGTAGTCCACCTCCTTTTGCGGCGCGAAAGGACGATGGCAAACCCGGCAGTCCAGCAGGGTGAAGGTGGCGCGCTGATAGAGATCCGCTTTATTGCTCACCGCCATTTCAAATTCCTGCGACAGCACGATGGCGCGGGTCGGGCACACTTCTTCGCAGCGGCCGCAAAAAATGCAGCGCCCCAGAAAGAGCTGCCAGGTACGGGTGCCGTCGGCGACATCGGTTTCCATCGTCAGCGCATTGGCCGGACAGGCCATGGTACAGGCGGCGCAGGCGATGCATTGCGCGGCGTCGTATTGGGGTTTGCCGCGAAATCCCGCCGGCAAATCCAGCGGTTTAAACGGGTATTTCACCGTACTGTTGCCGGTTTGCAGGATGGTTTTAAACAGTTTCAACATGGTTCATCCCCTACTTGAGCGGCGAATGGGTGCGTTCCAGACCGTAACGCTCCATTTCTTTATAAGGCACGGTGGTGATTTTCTGTTTACGCACGTCAATCAGCGTCACCCGGTCGGTGCAGGAGTAGCAGGGATCGAGGCTGCCGATAATCAGCGGCGCGTCGGAAACCGTGTTGCCGCGCAACATGTAGCGCAGTACCGGCCAGTTGGCATAGGTGGCGGCCCGACAGCGCCAGCGGAACAATTTCTGATTGTCGCCGGTCATGATCCAGTGGATGTCGTCGCCGCGCGGCGCCTCGGCGAAGCCCAGCGCGAATTTGCCCGGCTGATAAGGGATCTGCTCATTGAGCAGCGGCCCTTGCGGCAGGTTGTCCAGCCCGTATTCGATCATCGCCAACGAGGTGAAGACTTCACGTATCCTGACCAGCACGCGCGAATGGACATCGCCGGCGTCCAGATACTGCAACTCCATCGGCAGGTCGAGATAACCGGCGAACGGGTGATCGGTACGCGTATCCCGCTGGAAGCCGCTGGCGCGGATCATCGGGCCGACCGGGCTGTAATCGCGCGCGATCTTTTTATCCAGAATGCCCACGCCCTGCGTACGCTGCGCCATGTTGGGCGTATTGAGCAACATATCGCAAAGCTGGGTGATTTCGGCGCGCATTTCCCGGATCAGCCTGATGGTTTTTAACCGATCGTCTTTCAGAATATCGCGGCGGATGCCGCCAATCAGATTCAGCCCGTAGGTTTTACGGGCGCCGGTTAGTATCTCCGCGATGGTCATCGACTTTTCACGGATGCGGAAGAACTGCATAAACCCGGTATCAAAGCCGACGAAGTGGCAGGCCAGTCCGAGATTCAGCAGATGGCTGTGCAGCCGTTCCACCTCCAGCAACACGCTGCGGATACTGTGCGCGCGCGGCGGCACGATCACTCCGAGCGCGTTTTCAACCGCGGTGGTATAGGCCACACTGTGGGTAAACCCGCAGATGCCGCACACCCGATCGGACAGAAAGGTGACTTCGTTATAGCCCATCCGCGTTTCCGCCAGTTTTTCCATGCCGCGGTGTACGTAAAACAACCGATAATCCGCATCGACAATGCGCTCGCCGTCGACGAACAGGCGGAAATGGCCCGGTTCATCAGAGGTAATATGCAACGGCCCAATCGGTACGATGCGCGCTTCGCCGTCGGCGTCGTTGATGAACGAATAGGATTCTTCATCGCGGGTGGGGGCGGGGCGCTGGCGGTAATCCATGGCGTCCTTGCGCAGCGGATACAGATCGTCCGGCCAGTCATCCGGCAGCACCAGACGGCGTTCGTCGGGCAATCCGACCGGGATCAGACCGTACATGTCGCGCACCTCGCGCTCTCCCCACACGGCGGCGGGCACGCGGGGGGTGACGGAGGGGAATTCAGGGTTATCGGCGTCGACCAGCGCTTTCACGGTGACCCAGCACTTCTCGCCCTGTTCCATGGACAGCACGTAGTAAATGGCGAAATAGCCGGTCAGTGACCGTTCATCATTACCAAACAGCACCGATAGCCAGCCGCCTTGTTGGTAGTACAGAAATTCCACCACCTCGGGCAGGGCGTTCAGCTTGACGGTCAGCGTCAACTGCTCGGGTGTTTGCCACTCTTCTTGCAGAATGGCTGCCGGAAACCGCTGTCTGACCTGAGCGGCATAACCGACGCCGCGTTTGCCAGACGACGCATTGAGGCTGGCAGCAGAGGTTTCATTCATCACGGTACATCTCCTGACGGAAAGAGGGCAACGCGTGCGGCCCGGCGATTGCCGGGGCGACGCGCTGCGGGTAGGCGGCGGTAAAGGACGTTTTTTTCATAGCGAGTATTAATCCCTTATAGGCCGATAAGATAAAAAAACCATGCCAGTACCGCGACGGCGAATCCCAGCCAGGTCACTCGGCCGATAAACAGAAAACGTCCGCGGGCCATGCTGTTTTCAATCAGCGAGGCGATGATAAACACCAGCGTCAGCTTGATGACAAAGGACGCCGCGCCCGTCGCCAGCGCCGCGGGCGTAAAGGTTTCCGCCTTGCCGAAGGGGATGAACACCGCCAGGAACAGCGCGACCACCACCACCTGTTTCAGACTGAGGCCCCATTTCACCAGCGCCAGCCCGGCGCCGGCATATTCCGTCAGCGGGCCTTCCTGCAACTCCTGTTCGGCTTCCGCGACGTCAAACGGTATCTTGCCCATCTCCGCAAAGGCGGCGAAGGCGCAGGCCAGCAGGGCGATAAAGGTTGCCGCAGGCGACACCCACGAGGCGGCCAGCGCGCTGCTGATGGCGCCGATATTGGTGGAACCGGCAATCAGCGCCACCACCAGCAGCGACAGGATCAGAGTGGGTTCCACCAGTACGCCGAGCGTCATCTCGCGGCTGGCGCCGATGCCGGCAAAGGTACTGCCGGTATCCAGCCCCGACAGGGAAAAGAAAAAACGCAGCAGAGCGAACAGGTAGAGCAGGGTGATCACATCGCCGCCCGCGCCAAAGGGCGATGCCCAGGTGACGGCCGGCAGCGTCATGGCGATCAGCAACAGGGTGCCAATCATCACATAGGGCATCAGGCGAAAAACGCCGCCGGCGTGCAGCGGCGCAATATCCTGACGTTTCAGCAGCTTGAACAGGTCACGGTAGTCCTGCAATACGCCCGGGCCTTGCCGTGAATGCATTTTGGCGCGGATAACCCGCGACATGCCGGACATCAGCGGAGCAATCGCCAGCATCAGCAGCGCCTGCAAAAAACCGAAGGCCATCATTGCCGGCAGCGTGACCGTTACTGCGATCGGGGTTTCAGCGATCATGATGTTCTCCCGCAGCGGATGAAGAATGCGTGTCCTGTGACGAGGCGACGCCCGGCCACCGCCAGGCGCGCAGGCGGTAGAACGGCGCGAACATCACGCGCAAGGGTTGGGTAAAGCTGGCGGCGGAAACCGCCATATCGTTTTCATAGGCATAACCGCAGGCCCACGGCGTACCGTGCCGGCGAAACGCCAGGCGCGAGCCTTTCGCGCCGAGGTAAATCAGCACCGGCAGGATCGGCAAGGCCAGCAGCAGGATAAAGATCAGCGGCATCGACAGCGAGGTCTGGTCGGGGGAGCCGGGGAACAACAGGCCGCCCTGGGCGACGGCGAGCGCGTCGGCGCCGGTCAGGCTGACGGCCACGCGCAGGATAACGGGCGCCACCTCGCTGGCGCCGAGGCCCAGCAGGATGCAGAGCAGCGCCAGCAGCAGCGTGGCCGCCCGCATGGCCCACGGGACTTCGCGCGCTTCGGCGGCGGCGGCGCTGCGGGGAGCGGCTGAAAAGGTAATGCCGTATAATTTCACGCAGCACATGGCCGCCAGCGCGCCGACTATCGCCAGCACCACGATAATAAGCGGCGCCACCAGACGCAGCGGCAGGCGACTATCCTGACTGAGCATAAACAGCGACTGATAGGTAAACCATTCGCTGACAAAGCCGTTCAGCGGCGGCAGCGCGGAAATCGCCATACAGCCGATCAGGAAGGTCACGGCGGTATAAGGCATCAGCCGCGCCAGCCCGCCCATTCGTTCCATATCTTTGATATGCAGACGGTAAATAACCGAACCCGCCCCGAGAAACAGCAGCCCTTTGAATACCGTGTGGTTGAGCATATGGTACAACCCGCCCAGCAGGCCGAGCGCCGCGAGTAACGGCTGGCGGCTGGCAATCCCCACCATACCCACACCGATGCCCAGTAGAATGATGCCGACATTTTCAACCGTGTGGTAAGCCAGTACGCGCTTGATGTTGTGTTCCGCCAACCCATATAGCCCGCCCAATACCGCGGACGCGGCGCCGAACAGCATCACCATGACGCCCCACCAGATTTCGGTGGCGCCGAGCAGGTCGATCGCCACTTTGATGATGCCGAAAAGGCCGATCTTGACCATCACGCCGGCGAGCAGCGCCGAGGCGTGGGACGGCGCCGCCGGCAGACCGCGCGGCAGCCAGCCGTGCAGCGGAACCAGGCCGGCCGTGACGCCGAACCCTGCAAAGGCCAGCACAAACACGCCGGACGCCCGGGAGGCTGACAGGGAGAGCTGGCGAAAATCGGCGAAATCAAGACTGTTGCTCTGGCGATACAGCAGCCAGAACGCCAGTATGACCAGCACGATGCCGATATGCGCGCTGAAAAAATAGCCCGTTCCCGCCCCGGCCTCGCCGTTGCGCCCGGACAGCATCAGCGCGCAGGCGCACAGCGTCATCGCCTCGAACAGAATAATAAAGTAAGCGGCGTTATCCACGCACACCAGCGCCAGCATGGCGGCAACCAACAGGTTCATAAACCAACCGATGAACCCGGCGCGTCTGCGGTATTCCCGCAGATAGGCCAGCGAATAGAGCGCGATGACGATCGTCAGCAGCGAGATGATAAGCATCATCAGCGCGGCCAGCGCGTCCAGACGCAGGGTGAGCGGCGCGAAAGCGGAAAACGGCGTCGCCACGGCGGCGGTTAACGTCACATTGTCGCGCAATACCGGCAGCGCCGAGGCGATGGCGCACAGCCCGCCGAGCGCCGTAAGCAGCGCATTGAGCGGAATGACCAGGGATTCGAGACGAAACAGACACAGCGACAGCGCCGCGCCCGCCAGATAAAGGGCCAGCGCCCACGCCAACCATTCCAGTGAAGTCATCATCGTTTATTCTCCCGTTCGGTTGCGGCGGGCGGGAACGGTATGTTGCCAGCGGGCCAATCCATCGCCTGCCGGCGTTTTGCGGCAGCCGCCTGTTCGATTTTGCTATCGTCGATGACCAGCAGAGCATCGGTCGGACAGACGCGCACGCATTCCGGCCCCTGGGCCTGAAAGGCGCACAAATCGCATTTCACCGCGACGCTGCGTATCCCGGCATTCCAGGCCAGAAACGGATTGACGGACGCCACGCTGACCGGCACGTCGGAAAGCAGGGATAAAGGAATGTGCTGGTCGAAGGTGTCCGGAATGGCGACCGGTTTACTGCCTGACGGCGTAATCGCGCCAAAAGGACAGGCGATGGCGCACAGTTTGCAGCCGATGCAGGTGCTTTCGTCTAATACCACCGCCTGATCCTGATGCGTAATGGCGTTTACCGGACAGACTTTGGCGCAGGGCGCCTCTTCACAATGTCGACATAACACCGGCGCGGTGCCCGTGATGTCGCGCTCTACCGTCAGCCGCGGATGCGTCTGCAATCCCTGGCGGCGATGCACCTGCGTACAGGCGGCCATGCAGGTATTGCAGCCGATACAGCGTTTAGGCTCCGCAATGACGAAGCGGTTCATAGCCATACCCTCCGGGGGATTCTATTAAGGTTGGCTGCGTAAAGCATATTTCGTGCCACGTCAGGCGCGTGGATAGGGCAGGCCGCATTAGATAAGGGATTGAGCGCAAAGGCGTTATTGAAAATGACGGCGATGCCGTGTCATTCGACACTAGTGACGAGCGATCCCCCCGGAGCGGTTTCGACACTTTTGACGATAGTAAAATCAAGGGTGACGACGATAGAAAAGGGGGGCATCAAACAGGCTAAAAAACCGGCGTTTTATGTAAATCTTCTCAAGCTTAATGTAAAGAAACGGCTAATCATCAGGGTGTCGGCGCCAGATTCAACCTCATTTTTTATTTATTGGCATATAAATTGCTAGGTACTTTATTCTTCAAATCATTAATGGAAAAGCATCATGTGTCTGGGTATTCCGGGAAAGGTTGTCGAGCTGGCGTCCGTCGAGCAACAGCTGGCGTGGGTCGATGTTTGCGGCGTCCGGCGCGAGGTGAACATTGCGTTGGTTGCGGACGGCATCAATAGCGATCAACTGATTGGCCGTTGGGTACTGGTTCATGTCGGGTTTGCCATGAGCCTGTTAGATGAACAGGAAGCCTATGCCACTCTCGATGCGTTGCGGCAAATGGAAGAGGTGGAACAAGATGTTACAATTTTTTTGCATCAATAACGATTTTTCCGTGATGTAAATCAAGACATATCTGTTTATCAGGGTGATAATGAGAATAAATATCATTAGCGCTTCCTTCACTTATGTCTACCTGGCAAAAACTTTTCTTCGCATTGTGTTGGCTAGTCGGCAGTTCTCTGGCGTCAGCCGCCACGGATTACGCTACTTTTATCCAGGATATTGAATCCAGACTGGATAAAACGGCTCAACTGTATGAACAGCAAAAGCCGGATGAAGCCCGCACCGAAGTACAGATGGCCTATTTCGAAGTGTTTGAAAACCTCGAAGGCCCGATCCGAATCAATATCTCCGCGCAAAAAAGCTATCAGTTGGAAGCCACCTTTGGCGAAATTCGCCGCATGATCGGCGAAGGAAAACCGCTGGCGGAAGTGCAGGCGAAAGTGTCCTGGCTGAAAGGCGAATTGAACGCGGTTCTGCCGGTCTTGTCAGACGGCCATAAGCTGGTGGCGCAACAGCAGCACGGCGCTTATGACAACGCGGACATCGCTTTGTACTGGCAGCAGAGCTTTAAAATTATTGACGACGGGCTGGCGCAGGCCGTCAGCGACTATCAGGCCGGTGAGTATAAAAAAGCCAGTCAGAGCGTGCAGTCGGCGCATTATCAGGGGTTTAAAAATTCCGAGATGGAAATGTCGGTGCGGCAAAATCGCTCCTCGCAGCAGGCCGCCGCGATTAACCAACAGTTCACCTTGCTGATTGCCCTGACCAATCAGCCCGACCAGATGAGTGAAGTGGCCTATCGGGTCACCACCCTGTTGCAGGATATTGAAGATCTCTTGCCGGGGTTGCCCACCACGCGCGACAGCCAGCCGGTCACGGCGCCATCGGCCGATGATGGCGTTGCCGACGATGCGCCGGATGCCAACTGGGTAAACGTTTCCGACGATATTAATCAGGCCATTCTGGCGGCAATAGAAACCTATCGGCAGGGGCAGGTTAAACCGGCGATGATAGCCGTGCAGGATGCTTACTTCGATCTGTTCGAAGCCACCGGAATGGAAAATAAAGTCGGTTCCCGCGATGCGGCGTTCAAATCGACGCTGGAGGGCTATTTTACCCGTCTGGTCAGCTTGATGAATGCCGGACAACCGGTTGAACAACTGCAAATTCAGGCCGAGGCGCTGAAACAGGATCTGGCGAAAGCGGCCGATATGTTGGGCGAGGGCAATGAAACGCACTGGAGCCTGTTGATCTACAGCCTGCTGATTATTGTGCGCGAAGGGCTGGAAGCCCTGCTGATCGTGGCGGCGATCGTTGCCTATCTGGTGAAGAATAATCAGCACGACAAACTGCCGTTAATCCGTCAGTCCGTGTATGTCGCGCTGGCGTGCAGCGTGATTACCGCGGTGATTTTCCAGCTACTGTTCACCAATTCGGGCGCCAGCCGCGAACTGCTGGAAGGCGTGACGATGCTGATTGCCGTGGTGATGCTGTTCTTTATGAGCTACTGGCTGCTGTCAAAAGTGGAAGCCCGCCACTGGAAAGCGTATCTGGAAGGCAAACTATCCCATTCTTTGAGCAGCGGTTCGATGGTGGGGCTGTGGCTGACCAGCTTCCTGGCGGTTTACCGCGAAGGCGCCGAAACCGTGCTGTTCTACTACGCGCTGGTGGGCGACGCCAACAATCTGGCCGGCCATCTTTCCATTCTGGCGGGCTTCGCCATCGGCTGCGTGATCCTGATTATCGCCTATCTGATCATGCGCTTTACGGTGGTTAAACTGCCGCTTAAGCCTTTCTTTATGTTCACCGGTTGTTTCATGTATCTGATGGCGTTTGTCTTTGCCGGCAAAGGGGTACTGGAACTGATTGAAGGCAAACTGTTCGAACCGACACTGCTGACCGGCGTACCGGAAATCAGCGGGTTGGGTATTTATCCCTATGTGGAAACCTTAATACCGCAAGGGGTGCTGTTGGTCGCCGCCCTGGCCGCGCTTTGGATCATGCGGCGCAGGGCGGCGGCGATCTGATACTGGATGCAGTGAAAGGCAAAAATAACCAGAAACGGCCGTTACACCCCCTATTGATTTCAAGGCGCAGGCAACCAATACGCCGGTAATTTGAAACAAGACGGGGACATTGATGATATGAGGATGGGTTGATGAATATGCAAAAAAGTCTGATTACCGGCGCGTTAATCGCCGGCATTTTCACGGCGCCGGCGGTGTTGGCGTTTGAAGAGTATCCGGCCGGCGAGCCAGTGACCATAAATGAGTTGGAAATCGCGGCGGTTTACCTGCAACCGATTGATATGGAACCCCGTGGCATGGGGCTGCCGGCGGCAAAAGCGGATATCCATCTGGAAGCCGATATTCACGCGGTTGAAGGGAATAAAAACGGATTCGGCGCCGGTGAGTGGATGCCGTTTCTGACCATCGCCTATACCCTGACTAACACCGATACCGGCGCCAAGCAGGAAGGGACGTTTATGCCGATGGTCGCCAGCGATGGCCCGCACTATGGCGCGAACATCAAAATGATGGGCGTGGGCAACTACAAAGTCGTTTACCACATCGACCCGCCTTCCAAAGCCGGTATGCACCGTCACACCGACGACGAAACCGGTGTCGGCCGCTGGTGGAAACCGTTTGATGTCAGCTTTGATTTCAAATATGTCGGTTTAAAGTGATCGCCCCGTCCGCGATGAGCGCCTTTTCATCGCGGTAGTGTTCCACGCCTCTGCCGGTCATGGTGTCAGGGGCGTGGGCTTTCTCGTCTGCGTGTGCGTTGTGATACCCGATAGATTTCAAGGTGCGGAAGCCGACGCACCTGCAACGTGAAAGATGAAGGGAATATGAGTTATTTCTTTGTTACCACGCTACAGTCATTCCTGCCGATAGCATTGCTGTTGGGGCTGAACTGGAGCCACCGTTCCACGCCTGAAATCAGGCCGTTGGTCTGGACGACGCTGCTGGCATTGATTGCGGGTACGCTAGTGGGTATTCGCATGCCCAACGGCCAGCAACTGCAACTCTGGGTGATCGGCATCCAGGCGCTGGCCCTGGCGCTGTTTCTTATCAGTCAGTTTTTCTCTCATTTACGTATCGGCTATCTATGGCAGGCAATATTGGTTGCCGGTGCGGCTGCCCACTGGGGCGGTGATCCCAACCTGAGCGCATTGACCAACACCCATGTGGTGAATACCGATCTGCTGCTGAATTTCAGCGCGGTGGCGGCGGCTTTTGGCTGGCTGGCGTTCAGCGCGGCGCTCTGCGGCATGATGGTACGGCGTCTCGGCGTACTGCGCTGGCCGCTGCTGATTTTGCTGGCGACGTTATTAATGTTGCCGATCAGCGGCAACCTGCTGTTGTTATTGATGAAGCTACAGGCGCTGGGGCTGACCAAGCCGCGTCTGAGCTATGTGGCGCAGGTCACCAATAGCGCCTATTTATTAAATTATCTCAGCGCGCTATTGATGGCGGTGACGGCGGCCGGCTATCTGCTGCCGTTATTACGCGCGCGCCGACGGATGCAGGCCGCCGCCGAAGCCATTGCCAGACGCAAAGCCACCGCCGATTACCGCAACGTGCGCCGCACGGTGCTGGCTATGCTGATTGCGCTGCTGGCGATCGTCCTGGCGCAGCTTTACTGGGATAAAGTCGCCTCACAGCCCCCCCGGCTGTCGGAAGCGTTGCCGGTGACGCTGGCCGCCGATGGCAAGGTGCATATTCCCCTCGAACAGATTCGCGACGGCAAACTGCATCGGTTTGTGTGGATTGCCGATGATGGCAAAGCGGTGCGTTTTTTCGTCATTAACCGCTATCCGGATCGGCTGCGGCTGGGCGTAGTGTTCGACGCCTGCCTGCTGTGCGGCGATCAGGGTTATGTGATGGAAGGTAATCAGGTGATCTGCGTGGCCTGCGACGTGCGTATTTTCATTCCCTCCATCGGCAAGGCCGGGGGCTGTAACCCGGTGCCGATCGAAGGCTGGAGCAATGACGACAATGAGCTGGTGATTAGCCAGGCGTCGCTGGCGGCAGGCGTCAACTATTTCACCACGGTGATATCGCTGGAGGTAGTCGATCCGGTGGACGGTTCCAGGCTGACCAACGTGAAGGCCGAACATAAGTATCGCTACGGTGGTAAAACCTATTTCTTCTCGACGGAAGCGAATTACAACCACTTCCGCGCAAACCCCGCTAAATATGTCGGTTCAGCGGCGGCGGCCGACGAACAAGCGGAAGGGGAATAATCATGTTATGGCGCATGTTACGTCAGTCCTGGCGCAGAAATATCCGGCGTAAATCGCTGGCGGTATTGACGGTGTTCCTGGCGGCGGGGTTGATTTCGGCGCTGTTGGCGGTGTCGATCGATATCGGCGACAAAATGGCGCGCGAACTGAAATCCTATGGCGCGAATATCCTGATTGAGCCGGCGGGGCAGGCGGCGCTTCCGGCGTTGTTCGGCGAGCGCAGCAATCCGCTGGAGGGGCAGGATTTTCTGGATGAGTCGGAACTGCCCAATATCAAAGATATTTTCTGGCGCAACAACATTGTCGGCTTTGCGCCGTTGCTGAGCGGCGACGTTGAGATAAACGGACAGCCGGTGGCGGTGTTGGGCACCTTTTTCTCACAGCCGGTGGCGGTGCCGGACGAAGAAGACTATCGCACCGGGCAGATCGCCGTCAGTCCTTACTGGCAGGTGGCCGGTCAATGGCCGCGGGAGCCGGTGACTGACGGCGCGGCGGCGGAGACGCTGGTCGGCAAGCAACTGGCCCAGCAGAATAACTGGCAGACTGGCGGCCAGTTGCGGTTACGCGGCCCGAAAGGCGAAACCACGGTTCGGATCAGCGGCATTCTGAGCAGCGGCGGCGAGGAGGAAAACCTACTGGTGATGCCGCTGGAGGTGGTGCAGGCCTTGCTGGGGCTGGAAGGAAAAATACAGGCGATTCGCGTTTCCGCGCTGACGGTGCCGGAGAATGATTTGTCGCGCCGGGCGCGTGAAAATCTGGAAGCGCTGAATGCCGAAGAGTATGACCTGTGGTACTGCACCGCCTATGTTTCATCGATCGCCCATCAACTGGAAGAGGCGATTTCCGGTTCGGTGGTGCGACCTATCTGGCAGGTTGCCGCCTCGGAAGGGGTGGTGATTGATAAGATCCAGCTGTTGCTGGCGGTGGTCACCTTTGCGGCGCTGGTGGCGGCGGCGATGGGCATTGCCTCGCTGATGACCAGCACCATTATGGAGCGGGCGAAAGAGATCGGCCTGATGAAAGCGCTGGGCGCCCGCCAGTGGCAGATTATGCTGCTGTTTTATCTGGAAGCGGCGCTGAGCGGCCTGCTTGGCGGGATCGCCGGCTGTGTGGCGGGCTGGGGGCTGGCGAAAGCCATCGGCCTGATGCTGTTTGGGGTGCCGCTCAGCTTTGCCTGGATTGTGATCCCCTGCGTACTGGTGATTTCGGTGCTGATTGCGGCGATCGGCACTTGGTTCCCGGCGCGGCGCATCAGCAAACTCTATCCGGTGGAGGTGCTGTATGGCCGCTAATGGCTGGATGAACGGGATGTTCTGGCGGTTGGTGATCCGCGCGCTACGGCTGCGGATGCAGCGGGTCAGCGTGGTGTTTGCCGCCTTAACGGTCGGCGCGGCGATTGTCACCGCCATGTCCGCGGTGTATTTCGACATCAACGCCAAAATGAGTCAGGAACTGCGTACCTTTGGAGCGAACTTTTACATCGGCCCGGCGCGCGGGAATTCGCTGCCCCAGCCGACCTTTCAGCAGATCGTGGATGATGCGCCGGCCGGGTTAATCAATGCCGCCAGCCCGTATCTGTACGGCATGGCGCGCACCGAACTGGAAAAAGTGGTGCTGATGGGGGTGTGGTTTGAATCATTGCGTCCGCTCGCGCCCTATTGGCAGGTGAAAGGAAACTGGATCGGCGTCAGCTTTGACGATCGCAACGCGATGATCGGCGTCAAGCTGGCGGAGCGGCTGAACGTTAACGTCGGCGACGGCATTACGCTGGTGGGCGAGGGCAGCAGGCAGCGTTTACAGATTAAAGGCATCGTGGAATCCGGCGACGCCACGGACAACATGCTGATTGTGAACCTGGATTTGGCGCAGAAATGGCTGGATAAAGCCGGGACGATCAGCAATGCGCTGCTCAGCGTCAGCAACGATCTCGGGCAGGTGGATCAATTCGCCGCGCGCTTACAGCAACAGTATCCGCAGTTGGAAATCCGCCCGATTCTCAAAGTGTCGGCGTCTGAAGGCCAGGTGCTGAATAAAATCAAAGGGCTGATGGGGCTGGTTTCCGCCGTCATTCTGGTGCTGTCCTCGCTGTGCGTAAACACGACGCTGATGGCGATTGTCGGGGAACGGGCGCGCGAGTTCGCCTTGCAGAAAGCGCTGGGCGCCAGCGGGCGGGATATCATCCGTCAGATGCTGGCGGAAACCGGGATTATCGCGTTGGCGGCGGTGGTATGCGGCTGGCTGCTGGGGTATCTGCTGGCGCAGCTTCTGGGGATGGCCGTTTTCAATGCCACGATCTCGCTGCGGGCGCCGGTCTTCCCGCTGACGCTGGCGCTCTCTCTGCTGGTCGCCGCCGCCGCGGCCATTGTTCCCACCCGACGGGCGATTCATGTCGAACCGGCTAAAGTGTTAAAAGGAGAGTAGCGATGGGCCCATCAATAAATGTTCCGGCCGTGGAGCCGGCACCCGAGGCGGTGATTGAAACCCGCGAGCTGTATAAACGCTTTGGACAGGTCACCGCGCTGGAAAATATCAATATTCGCATCGCCCGCGGCGAGTTTGTCGCCATTATGGGCGCGTCGGGCTCGGGTAAAACCACGCTGATGAATATTCTCACCTGTCTGGATACGGTGAGCGAAGGCCAGGTGCTGCTGGATGGTATTGATGCCGCCGCGTTGGACGAAGAGGGGCGGCGTAAATTTCGGGCCGATAAAATCGGACTGGTTTTTCAGCAATTCCACCTGATCCCGTTTTTAACCGCGCTGGAAAACATCATGCTGGCGCAGCATTATCACAGCATCGTGGATGAGGCGGCCGCACGGCGGGTGCTGGAGCAGGTGGGGCTGGAACATCGCATCGGCCATTTACCCAGTCAGCTTTCCGGCGGCGAACAGCAACGGGTGTGTATTGCCCGGGCGCTGGTGAATGAACCGCCGGTTATTTTCGCCGATGAACCGACCGGCAATCTGGATGAAGAGAACGAACAGCGGGTGCTGGAGCTGCTGAAAGATTTGCACCGGCAGGGGCGCACCATCGTAATGGTGACGCACAACCCTGAACTGGGTAAGTTTGCCGACCGCATTATCCGCTTACAGCACGGTAAATATTTCGGCGAAGAGGTGAATCATCATGTCATGGCGTAACGGGTTAATCGTCAGTTGTCTGTTGGCCATCCTGACGTTGCTTGGCGGCTGTAAAGAAGAACGGGTCAGCGTCGGGGCAAAAGCGCCGGCGCTGGCGGCGTATGATCTGATAGGGCAACCGGTCGATCTGACGCGCTGGCAGGGAAAAAGCGTCTACCTGAATTTCTGGTCTTCGGGCTGCGGGGGGTGCCTGGCCGAAATGGGCACGCTGGAAAAGCTTAGCAAAGATTATGCTGACAGCGTAGTGGTGGTGGCGGTGAATACCGATCCCGACAGCGTGGATATTTCCCCGTTGGTGGATCAGCAAAACATCAGCTACCCGGTTATCCGCGATCAGCTTGGCATCACCCAAGAGCGCTATCAGGTGATTGGCACGCCCACCTCATTTATCATTGACGGCAACGGCAACGTCACCGCCCAACATCAGGGGGCGCGGGATGAGCAGCAATTGACCGCGTTGTTCGAGCGGTTGGCTCACGGGGCGTGATGCGCGGAGCGCTGATGCGTACTCATTTCCCCACCGGGTCCGCGATCGTCACCGGCACCACCATCGGTTTCGGTTTGATTCTCATCGCATAAATCACCCCTGCAACCAGGCAGAGTATGCCGCCCAGCGTTAACAACGGCGGCCAGGATTGACGCAGAATAAAGGCATAGGTTAAGGCGGCCAGGGTTTCGAACACGATCAGCGGGCCGACCAGCACGGTCGGCAACCGTTGACTGGCTTCATTCCAGCACAGCGTGCCCATCCAGGAGCAAAATAGACCGATAGCCACCATCAGCGGAATAAACACCGCGGGACGGGGGCCGAACGGCAGGCTGAATTCCTCGCGGGTAAAAACAAGATGGCCGCAAACCAGCAGATATCCCAGCAGCGCCAGCGGCAGCGTAACCAGCCCTTGCGCCGTCGCCCAGGTGGTGGGATTGCTGCCTGGGTGGTCGCGCAGCCAGCGGGCGTTGCGTAACGGATACCAGGTCCAGCAGATAACCGCTATAAAGGCCAGCGCGATACCGCTGACATAACGCCAGACGTCCAGCGTGAGCGCTAAGGCTTTCAATTCGGCGATATTGACGCAAACGAGTCCCGTGGCGATCAGCGCCAGAGCCGGTATCAGTTGGCGCCATAATACCCGACCATCCTGGCGGCCGTAGAACAGATTGGCCGTCACGGCGATCACCACCGGCAAGGTGCCGATAATCATGGTTGAAACCGGCGCACCGGTACGCTGAATGGCGCTGGCCAGAAAAAAGTAGTAAAGCAGGTTGCCGACGGTGGTTAATTTGGCCGCTTCCCACCAATCCTGACGGGTTAACCGACGCAGCCTGCGGCGATCCAGCCAGGCCAGCGGCAAGGCGATCAGGCCGAAGGCAAGGTAGCGTCCCGTTGATTGCAAGGCGGCCGGATACTCCGGCACCAGCAGAGGACTGACAAACACTAATCCCCACAGTAATCCTGCGGAAAGAGCAAAGAGAACACCAGTTGGCATGATAAAACCTGTTTTATTTTGTTGGCTGAGCCGCGTTCGGTGTAGTGTATGGCAGGTAAAGCGCGGCTGTCTTGGTAAATATGCGCCTCGCATATTCCCGTCCACGCCTTCCCACGCAGCGGGATTGGTTAGATTTAAAACCAATAATTCATAGCGTAAAGATCTAAATATTCGCCGGGGAAATACCCGTCATGATTTTATGTCTTTTCCAATACATTGAATACAAACTATTTTTATTCTTGTCCGCGTCATTTGTCGCTCAACGTTGATTGTGCGATCGGCGTTAGTATAAAAAAATATAAACAAAACCATTTCCTTATTTGTCCCCGCCATTATTCCTCCGTATCAATACACCTATATGTTGCAACAGTGATGGAGTACAGGGTGAATTTTCAGCAATTGAAGATTATTCGTGAATCAGCACGGTGTAATTACAATCTGACCGAAGTGGCGAATGCGCTGTTTACCTCTCAATCCGGTGTGAGCCGCCATATTCGCGAGTTGGAAGAGGAACTGGGGATTGAAATATTCATCCGTCGCGGTAAACGTCTGCTGGGAATGACCGAGCCGGGTAAAGAGCTGCTGATCGTGGCGGAGCGGATCCTGAATGACGCCAGCAATATCCGACGTTTAGCCAATGTCTTTACCAATAATGATACCGGGCAACTGGTGATCGCCACCACGCATACCCAGGCGCGTTACAGCTTACCTCAAGTGATCAAGGCATTCCGGGCGCTTTATCCGCAGGTACGGCTGGTGCTCAATCAGGGCACGCCCGACGAGATCGCGACGATGCTGCATTCAGGGGAAGCCGATATCGGGATCGCCAGCGAACGGCTGATTAACGATCCTTCGCTGGCGGCGTTTCCTTATTATCGCTGGCACCATTCGATTGTGGTGCCGGAAGCGCACCCACTGGCGCACGAGCCGGTGGTCACGCTGGATATGCTCAACGCGGCGCCGTTGATTACCTATCGTCAGGGGATCACCGGGCGTTCTCGCGTGGATCGCGCCTTCCAGGCGGCGGGCATGTCGCCGGATATTACGCTGAGCGCGCAGGATTCCGATGTCATCAAAACCTATGTGGAGTTGGGGTTGGGGGTAGGCATTCTGGCGGATAAGGCTTACGATCCGCAGCGCGACAAAGGACTGGTGCGGCTGAATGCCGAGCATCTGTTTGAAGCCAACACTGTTTGGCTGGGGTTAAAAAAGAATCAGTTACAACGTAACTATGCCTGGAAGTTTATCCAGCTATGCAACACAGAGTTGTCCCTGGATGAGATTAAAGACAAAGTGTTCGCCGAGAATGACGAGAACGTGATTGATTACCAAATCTGATTTATTGCCGTAGCGACCGCCGATCCGTTCTCAGATTGTCGTCTGGCTGCGCCTCGAAATCCGCCGGAGGCTAATTGGTTAGTCAGCCAGAAAATATCTGGCTGCGCCCGCGTTTTTCCACCGCTGTTTTGCCTGTTTATCCTATCGTCCAGGCCGTAGTATTCATGCAGGCCATTAGCATGTTTATGGTTTTACCCATCAACAATCCGCTTGATCTCACCGTACCGGGATAGTAGCATCCTCCCGCATAACAATAAGTTATGTTTGATGTTTTGTTTTTAGATACAAAGACTTGTGGGTTTTTATTGCATAATTATGTAATTCATTCTGCGTACCGATACCCGAAAAAATATCGGTAACTGCCCCATCAAACATGCCTGATACTCGCTATCTCCACGCTTATTTTTCGGCTCGCATTGAGCTGCAATTCGCGTTATCGCCATTCGTTCGTGGCGGGGAGTTTTGAAACGGAAGATCGCTATGAAAACACAGAAAATCAGCCTGGCCTGGCAAATCCTTATTGCGTTGGTCCTCGGTATCGCCCTCGGTGCGGTATTGCATGAACAGCCGGACAGTCGCCAATGGCTTATCAGTAATATTCTCAGCCCTGCCGGCGATATCTTTATTCGCCTGATCAAGATGATCGTCGTGCCGATTGTTATCGCCACCTTGATTGTGGGGATTGCCGGCGTCGGCGATGCAAAAAAGCTTGGGCGGATTGGCGTTAAAACCATCGTCTATTTTGAAATCGTCACCACCCTGGCCATTATATTGGGGATTACGCTGGCAAACGTCTTTCAACCGGGTGTCGGCATTGATATGTCGATGCTGACCTCGGTTGATATTTCTCAATATGAGAAAACCACGGAACAGGTGCAGAGCGGCTCCCATAGTCTGGTGGCGACCGTGCTGTCTTTAATCCCCCCGAATATTTTTGCCGCCATGGCCGACGGAGACATGCTGCCGATCATTTTCTTCTCGGTGCTGTTTGGCCTGGGGCTGTCTTCTTTGCCAAAAGCGAATCGGGAACCGCTGTTGAATGTGTTTCGCGGCGTGTCGGAAAGCATGTTTAAAGTGACGCATATGATCATGCGCTATGCGCCTGTCGGGGTGTTTGCCCTGATTTCCGTCACCGTGGCTAATTTCGGTTTTTCCTCGCTGTGGCCGCTGGCGAAGCTGGTGGTGCTGGTTTACGGCGCGATCCTGTTCTTTGCTCTGATCGTGCTGGGAGGGATTGCCCGGCTGTGTAAACTGCGCATCACTATGCTGATCCGCATTCTGAAAGATGAACTGATTCTGTCTTATTCCACCGCCAGTTCGGAAACCGTATTGCCGCGCATCATTGAGAAGATGGAGGCGTACGGCGCGCCGAAATCGATCACCAGCTTTGTCGTGCCGACCGGCTATTCGTTTAACCTGGATGGTTCGACGCTGTATCAGAGCATCGCGGCGATCTTTATTGCGCAGCTGTATGGCATTGAGCTGTCTATCGGACAGGAAGTCGTGCTGGTGGTAACGCTGATGCTGACCTCAAAGGGGATCGCCGGCGTGCCGGGCGTCTCTTTTGTCGTGCTGCTGGCGACGCTCGGCAGCGTGGGTATCCCGCTGGAAGGGCTGGCGTTTATTGCCGGGGTGGATCGCATTCTGGATATGGCGCGTACCGCGCTCAATGTGGTGGGCAATGCGCTGGCGGTGCTGGTGATTGCCAAGTGGGAACACCAGTTTGACGAGGAAAAAGCGCGCGCCTATGAACGCGAACTGAACGGTATCCGCACTGAACCTGCCCGGCAGGGATAGCATTTTCACTCTTTCCTCTCTTGTATCCTTACTCACCCTGGCCGCTCCGGCGGGCAGGGTCTGAACCCCGTGTCCTGTTATCTTCCACGCACTCGTACCGAATAAAAGCCGGCATACGGCCCGGAAATGCGTATTCCATCAATCTAAAGCCAAATAAGTCATTTGTCGCGGTGGCTGAAGAGCCATTAAGGTGATTTCTTAATGGTCTGGATTGTCGTTTAGCCGGAACCGGGGGATGTGTAGATCAAAGGGTCGCAACAAGATGAAAAAAACCAAACTAAAAACAGCGTTGATCGTATTCGGCATGGCGCTGATGTCACAGGCGAACGCGGATGCGACATTGGATCGTATCCAGGCAACCCAAAAAGTGCGTATCGGCGTCATTCTCAATAGCCCGCCGCTTGGCTATACCGATGTGAATACCCACAAGCCGGCCGGATTTGAAATCGTACTGGCTAATGATATTGCCAAGCGTCTGGGTGCCGAAGCCGAGATTGTTCAGGTTAACCCAGCCAATCGCGTACAGTTTTTGCAGCAGGGAAAGGTGGATGCCTTGCTGGCCAACATGCAGGTGACGCCAGAGCGTGAAAAAGCGCTGGATCACGCCAAAACGCCGTATAAATACGCTTACGGCTCGGCAATGATCAGGAAGGGCAGCGGCGTGACGCGCTGGGAAGATTTGCGGGGTAAAGAGGTGTGCCTGTCGCAGGGCAGCAACTATGCCAAACCGCTGGTGGAGGGGTATGGCATCAAGACCAAAGGGCTGGCCGGTTCGGCCGAATCGCTGCTGGCATTAAAGGGCGGCAATTGCTCGGCTTCGGTGCATGACGGCGCCTCGCTGCGTTATCTGTTATCGACCAATCCGGATTGGGCTGATTATGAAGTGCCGATTCAGCAGCCGCTGGAGCTGTCGCCCGGCGTCATTTGGGTGAAGAAAGGTCAGCAGGATACGGCAACCGCGTTGGACGAGATCGTCAACGAATGGCATCGCTCCGGGTGGCTGGTCAACGTGGCTAAAGAGAATAACTGGCCTTACCTGACGCCCGAGCTGGAAAAGCTGCATCAGGAAATCCTGAACCAGCCGGCGGCTTAATCGTTCTCGCAACGCCATAGGAATAGCATGATGATGAATGTTATCAGCGCCGCGGTGCAATGGTTTGACGGTATCGGGTTGGACTATGCCTTTCTGCTCAGCCCTTACGATCGTCAGGCGTGGCTCGACGGCATCGTGACGACGCTGAATCTGGTGGCCGTTACGCTGGTGCTGAGCCTGATTCTGGGCGTGCTGTTTTCCGCCATGTTAACCTCCGAACGCCGTTATCTGGCGCTGCCGACGCGATGGTTTGTCGAGCTTACCCGTAATACGCCGACGCTGGTGCAGATTTATTTTGCCGTGCTGGTACTGAATATGCTGATTAATTTGCATGTGACGGATGGCGCGGCTAACAATCCGCTCACTGCGTATGTGTGGGTGGTCATCGTGCTGGCGATGCACTATGGCGCGCTGCACGCCGAGGCGCTTCGCGCCGGGATTGGCGCGGTGCCTGACGTGATGCGCGAATCAGCCCGGTCGATGGGGTTTAACCGTTATCAACTGCTGACGCTGGTTGATCTGCCGATTGCCACGCGTTTTGCCCTGCCTGCGCTGGTCAATAACTTGGTTAATCTGGTCAAGTCCACGTCGCTGGGCGCGGCCGTGGCGGTGGGCGAAGTGACCTACGCATCGCTGATGATTTGGTCACAGCGCGACAACGTACTGGAGTTGATGATCCTGTTGCTGGCTATCTACAGCTTGCTGACCTGGCTGGTGGCGGTGGCCGGACGCTATCTTGAGGAGAAACTGAGGATGCCGGGTTATGCCTGATTCATCGGTGGCGTTCTGGACCTCAACGGGCAAGTTGAAGCGCGTTATTGTGACGGCGGCGGCGCTATTCGCCTTGCTGTTGCTCAGCCAGATATGGCGGCCGGCGGAGAATAGCGGCCTGGCGCAACTGGTTAAGTGGATGCCGTATCTGCTGAAAGGCTTTGCGTTGAATATCTGGATCAGTATTTTAGCCATCGCGTTGGGCACCCTGACCGGGCTTATCGTCGGGGCCATGGCTCACTCGGACTGGCGTTGGCTGAACGCCCCCGCCCGGTTGTTTATTCATGTTTTCCGCAATGCGCCGTTGCTGGTGTTGATATTTTTCACCACCTATCTGTTCCCGTTCGAGTTAAAGATTGGCGACGTCTATGTGCCTTTTCCTGACTGGATCAAAGTGATGCTGGGGCTGGCGTTGCCGGCCTGCGCCAATGTGGCGGAGATCTTTCGCGGAGCGATCCGATCGATTCCCGCCGCGCAATGGGAAACGGCGCTTTCGCTGGCGTTCAGCCGGGTTCAGGCGCTGCGCTGGCTGATCCTGCCGCAGTGTTTTAAACGTATGCTGCCGCCGTGGATGAATCTGTACGCCCATATTGCAATGGGAACCACCATGGCCTCGCTGGTGGGCGTGGGCGACGTACTGGAATCGGCCCGCAATGCCGCCAGTACGGTCAATCAGATTAGCTTCACCATGCTGGTTTATCTGGCGGTGTTGCTGTTGTTTTTTGCTTATTGCTACCCGATCGCGCGCTTTACCCAGCGTCTTGAACGTCGTTTCGGTTTTAGTCAGACGCAATAACGCACCCTTATTTGACAGAGGAGCCACTGATGACGACATTACCCTTTAAGCCGCGTTCCGCCGCCCGAACCCTGGTGCGGCTGGAGGATGTGCATCTGACATTGGGGAACAATGCGATACTGCAAGGTATCGATCTGGTGGTTAATCAGGGGGAAGTGACCACGATTATCGGCCCATCCGGTTCAGGAAAGTCTTCTATCCTGCGCTGCATCAATGGATTGCTGACGCCTCATCAGGGGCATATCTATGTCGGTGATACCGCCGTGCATGAATTAAAGCGCGAAGTCGATAAAATTGCGCTGCGTAAACGGGTGGGGTTTGTGTTTCAGCAGTACAATCTTTTTCCCCATCTCAGCGTGCTGGAAAATATCATGGTCGCGCCGGTCAAGATCCTCGGCCAGACGCGTGACCGGGCGGAGCGGCTTGGCCGGCGGTTACTCAAGCGGGTGCGGCTGGAGCATAAGGCCGATAGCTATCCCGGCGAACTGTCCGGCGGACAACAGCAAAGAGTGGCGATCGCCCGTGCGCTGGCGATGGAGCCGGAACTGGTGTTGTTTGACGAAGTGACTTCCGCGCTGGATCCGGAAACCGTCGGGGAGGTGTTGACGGTCATCCGCGAACTGGTAAACGACGGGATGACCTGTATTCTGGTCACCCATGAAATGCGTTTTGCGCAGGAGGTTAGCCATCAGGTGGTGTTTACCGAGCATGGCAGGATCGTTGAACAAGGCACGCCTGAACAGGTATTCAAGCGGCCGGACAATAGCCGCACCCACTCGTTTATCAATGCGCTCAGCGCGTAAACCAAAGGCTTCCCCGAAAAGATCGGGGAAACGGGATCAGGCGGCCTGGTTATCGGCCGTTAGCGCGGCCAGTTGCTGGGTGCTCCATAACGCCTGTTTAATGCGCGCCGCTTCGACCGAGAAGGGCAGTAAGGCGGCAATAGGGGGCGTGATCTTCACGTTGTCGGCAATTTCATCAATGCGCTGGGGCTGCTGGTCAAGACCGAGCGACGTCAGCGTTAACGGGCCGCCGTAACGCTGGAGCTGCGATAATAATTCTTCTCTGTCACGGGCGTTGTCATGTTCCAGAAACGTTTGCGCCGCCAGACCGAATCCCACCTTTTCACCGTGTAGCCAGTGATGTAGTTCCGGCAGGCGCGTCATGCTGTTATGAATGGCGTGAGCAACGCCGATACGCGGCACGTCGTCTTTCATGCTGTTCGCCACGCCCGCCAGCGCGATAACGGCGTCAATCACTTTGCGTAATGCCGGGGTAACCTGCTTTTGCTGATTGTCGGCGATGGCCTGTTCGCCGTAGGCATTAAACGTATCCAGCGCCAGTCTGGCGGCCTGCGCTTTCAATGCCAGCGCCAGCCCGTCATCGCCGTTGCGCAGATAGGGCTGGAATTCATACCATTTCGCCAGCGCGTCAACGATGCCGGCCTTAAGGTAACGCGGCGAACTTTGGGCGATCGCTTCGCTGTCCACCAATACCCATACCGGCAGCCGCTTCAGCGCTAATGCGCCCTGATGCGCCCCCGTATCGCTGTAGATCACGCTGATGGGCGACCAGGCGGCGCAGGTGGCGGCGATGGTGGGAACCGTAATCACCGGGATCTGCCCCAATACTTCGCCGACGGCTTTGGCCGCATCCAGCGCCCGTCCCCCGCCAATCCCCAGAATCAGTTCAGCCTCAAGCTTGCGGGCCTGTATGGTCAAGGCTTCGATGGCGGATTTGGTGCAGTCTCCCGGCAGAAATTCCACCTGATACTTCAGGCCGTGCTGGTTCAGACTGCGCTCGACTTTTTCCGCCGTGGCGCGCCATGCCTGCGGGCTGGTTACAATCAGCAGGGTGTCGGCCAGTGGTTTGACAAACTCACCGACGGTAGTGATGACGCCATCACGATTCAGGTAGGTCTGCGGCGCTTGTATTGCGATCATCTACGAGGCCTCGCATATCTGGGAAAAGGGATAAGTAGTTGTAGCAGCGATGCACTACGCGGCAAAAGAATGATTCTGGCTAAGCATGGGTAAATTTCGCATAACCAGAATCGTCCAACTATTGCTTAACGTTGCATCCCCCAGCGTTTTACCGTCAGTTTTTCGATACTGGCGAAAATCAGGCTTTCCACCAGTAAACCAATTATGATGACGGACGCCAGACCGGCGAAAACACGGTCGGTATACAGTTCATTACGGTTCTGGAAAATATACCAGCCCAGACCGCCGCCGCCGCTGGATGCCCCAAAGACCAGTTCGGCGGCGATCAGGGTTCGCCAGGCGAACGCCCAGCCGATTTTCAGACCGGACAAGATGGAGGGCAACGCCGCCGGGATCAGAATATAGGTCACATAACGTCGGCCGGTTAAACCATAGTTGCGTCCCGTCATCCGCAGCGTTTCCGACACACTGAGGAAACCGGAGTAAGTATTAAGCGCCATCGGCCACATCACCGAGTGGACAAGCACGAAGATCAGGCTGTTTTCTCCCAGACCAAACCACAGCAACGCCAGCGGCAGCAGGGCAATGGCGGGCAACGGGTTGAACATCGAGGTCAAGGTCGCCAGCAGATCGCGCCCGGTACGGGTTGACACCGCCAGCGCGCTGAGTCCCAGCGCCAGCAGGCTGCCGATGACATAGCCTTTCAGCAGCGTGCCAAGCGAAACAACCACTTTTTCCGGCAGCTCGCCGCTGGCCACATCGGCCTTGAAGGCCTGCAAGGTTTGCACAAAACCGGGGAACATCAGATCGTTGTTCTGCCAGCGGGCGACCAACTCCCATAGCGCCAGCAGCGCCAGTAGAATCACCAGCTTGCGCAACCATTCCTGATTCCATAACCGGGTGAACAGGGGCAGCGGCTGCGCCAGCGTGAAATGGGTCAGCGGCGTCAGTTCACGCTGATACTCGGGTCGGACGGGCGGCTGGATGCTCATAATAGTTACCCTGATGCGTAGCGGCTGGCGTTGGTGCGGCGCCTTCTGCCGGGAAAAGAAGATGGTGAATGCGCTGGGCCGTCGCCTGGAAAGCCTCGCTGCCCTGATCGGCCAGGGCGAACTGGTGACAGTTGATTTCAGCGCGAACGCGTCCCGGATGCGGCGAGAGCAGCAGCACCCGGCTGCCGACGATCAGCGCTTCTTCAATGGAATGGGTGACGAAAAGCAGCGTGAACCGCACCTCTTCCCACAGGATCAGCAGTTCTTCCTGCATTTTACGGCGGGTCAGCGCATCCAGCGCGGCGAACGGCTCGTCCATTAGCAACACTTTGGGCTGCATCGCCAGCGCTCTGGCAATCGCCACCCGCTGCTTCATGCCGCCGGACAGCGTATGCGGATAGGCGTCGGCAAACTTCGTCAAGCCGACTTTCTCCAGAAAATACATAGCCCTGTCCCGTGCTTCGGCACGATTGGCTTTGCGGCTGGCGACCAGCGGAAACAGCGTATTTTCGAGCACGGTTTTCCACGGCGGTAGCTGATCAAACTCCTGAAATACCATGATCCGATCCGGCCCCGGCCGCGTGATGGCCTCGCCATCCAGCCGGATCTCGCCGTCCACCGGCGGCAGGAAGCCGCCGATTGACTTCAGCAGACTGGACTTGCCGCATCCCGACGGCCCCAGCAGCACGAAACGGTCGGCGGGAAACACGTCGAAACTCACGTCGTGGGTGGCCCGTACCTGGCTGCGCCGGGTGCGGTATTCCAGCCCGACGCCGTCTATCTGCAACAGCGGCTGTGCCGACGCGTCGTGATTAGAGATGTCCATAAATCCTCCTGTGCGTGATGAGCCGAGGGTTAGCGCTCAGCCGCTTAGCTTCCCGGCTGGTCATGGATTTCACTGAAGAAGTAATCTTTCCAACTGTCCGCCTTGTTTTTCAGTACCCCAAGCTGATGTAATTTTTCGGCATAGATATAGGTACGCTGCGGGGTGATGGTGAAGTCGATTTCAGGATCCTCAACGATGCGCTTGATCAGCGCCGGGTCGAGCCGTGATTTCTCCACCCGGATATAGGTTTCAGCCGCCGCCGCTTTATCGGCTTTGATAATTTCAGCCGCTTCCGCCAGCGCCTGGTAAAACGCGCGGTAGGTTTTAGGGTTTTCATCATGAAATTTCTGGGTGGTGTACAGCACGTTGAACGTCGCCGGCCCGCCTAACACGTCGTAAGAGCTGAGAATTTTATGCACATTCTTGTTCTCCAGCGCCTGGTACTGGAATGGCGGGCTGGAGAAGTGAGCGCTGATTTCAGAGCCGCCGGCAACCAGCGCCGCGCTGGCGTCGGGGTGGGGCAGGCTTACGCTGATTTTGTCAAAGCGCTTAAAGTCATCGACGCCGTATTGCTTGGCGGTTTCAATCTGTAAGGTGCGCGACTGGAACCCTACGCCGGCGGCGGGAACGGCGATGCGATCCTTTTCACTTAAATCGCCAATGGTTTTCACCGCCGGATTATTGCTCAGCAGATAGTTGGGCATCGATCCCAGCGAGGCGATGGCCTTGACGTTCTGGCGGCCGTGAGTGCGATCCCACACGGTCAGCATCGGCGGTACGCCGGCCGACGCGACATCCAGCGCGCCGGACAGCAGCGCTTCATTGATGGCGGTTGCGCCGGAGAGCGTACGCCAGTCCACCTGGATATCAATCCCCTGTTGTTTACCGTGTTTTTCGATCAAGTTTTGATCGCGCACCACATCCAGGATGAGATAACCAATGCCAAACTGCTGGGCGATGCTGATCTTCCCTTCCGCACCGGCGCCAAATGAGGCTAACGTGCATGCCAGCGTTGCCGCCAGAGTCAAATGACGGAAGGTTTTATTTTTGGGTGGTTGGCTCATTTTTTTCTCTCTTTTGGCATTACCCTGATGACAGCTAAATAAAATATAAAGCTGATAGACCTGGTTTAAATAGACAGGATTTTCGCATCCTATTTTCTTCTGCATTTATTGCTAAAGTCCGTTTTGGAATAACTTAGAATGAATTTTAAACTTGTTGCCAAATATCAAGTAAATATCGACAGGTAATGGCTTTAGCACATTATTTGCTATCGATAGTTTTATTTCTCAGTTAGGTATAAAAGTGCCGGCGTTATAGTGTTGCCCATATAATTTAATTCGTATTCAGAGGCGATTATGCCGATATTTAGTCATCATTATTTACGCGATTATTTGCGTGACCGATTAGTGAATATCGAAGTTGATGCCAGTGTGGCGCAGATCGTGGCGGATAATTTGGTGGAGTCGAGCCTCAAGGGGCATGATTCGCACGGCGTCAGTATGCTGCCCCGTTATATCGCGGCTATCAAAGAAGGTGGGCTGGCGCCGCACGCCAATGCAGAGAAAACCCTGGATTTCGGGCCGCTTATTTCCTTTAACGGCCAACAGGGATTTGGTCAGGTGGTGGCGAAGCAGGCGCTGGCCGAAGGGATTGCCCGCGCGCAAACGCACGGTGTGGCGGTGGTCAGTCTGGCGGACGCCCATCATCTGGGGCGCATTGGCGCCTGGGCCGAACAGGCCGTGGACGCCGGGCTGGTTTCGCTGCATTTCGCCAATGTTCATACCACGGTGGTTTTACCGTGGCAGGGAGAGCGGCCTCGTTTCGGCACTAATCCTTTCTGTGTCGGGGTGCCGGTAGCGGAAGGCGATCCGGTGATTCTGGATTTCGCCACCAGCGTGATTGCCGGTAATAAAGCGCGCATTGCCTGGAACGAAGGTAAACGCCTGCCACCCGGCTGCATTGTTGATAATCAGGGGAACCCGACGGTTGATCCGCGCTGGCTGATGGAACAGCCGCTGGGGGCGTTACTGCCGTTTGGGCAACATAAAGGATCGGGATTATCACTTATTTGTTCGCTGTTGGGCGCCGCATTAACCGGCGGGAAAACCGAACGCACGGCAAAAGGGGAAAAGAAACAGATTATCAACAGTATGCTGTCTATTTTAATTGATCCGAATCGCTTAGGCGGCGCGGATTCTTATCAGCAGGAAATTCCTGCCTTATTAGCCTGGGTTCGCCAGTCGCGCGATGATGGGGAATTATTATTGCCGGGCGATGCGGAAAAACAAAAATATCTTCAGCGAATTAAAGAGGGTATTTACGTTGATGATACCAGTTGGCGGCAACTTACTGATTTAAATAAACAGGTTGCATAATTCGGTATGACTATTTTAATCCAATAGGGAAAATAAACGTGAGAAAAAATATTGCCAGCGTCTTGGGGATGAGCAGCCTGTTATTCATCGCTACATCGGCATGGGCGGCGGAAAATAAACCGGATGAAGTCCGGGTTGCCTACAGCGGCGGTTCACAGGTATTGGTGTTATCAAAAGCGGATGGATCGTTGGAAAAAGCGCTGGGCACGCCGGTTAAGTGGGTGCAATTCGCCTCCGGTGCGGATGCGCTTAATTATTTCGCCAGTAATGCGATTGATATTGCCAATTTCGGATCGAGTCCGGCGACCGCTGGGATCGTGCGTAAGTTGCCCATTGAGATTATCGGCGTTTCAGGTGTGATTGCCACCTATGAGCGGCTGATCGCCAAACAGGGTATTACCTCACTGAAGGATATAGAAGGCAAACGGGTCGCCTATCCGCCTAACTCCACCGCACAGTATGCGCTGGAAGCCGCGATAGCCGTCCATCAGCTCGATCGCGGCAAAATCACCCTGATACCGTTGCGTCCGGCCGAAATGGTGGCGGCGTGGAAACGCGGCGATATTGACGCCGGTTATGTCTGGGCGCCGTTTGCCCAGGAGTTGGAAGCCTCCGGCGGGCACGGCGTATTCGCGACTAAAGATTTGCAAAAAGACGGTTATCTGATTTACAACAACTATGTGGTCAGAAAGGCTTTCGCCCAGCAGTATCCGCAAACCGTGGCTCGTTTCCTCAAGGTGCATCAGCAAAAAGTGAAAGAATTCCAGCAAGACCCGGAAAAAGCGGCGGCAACGGTGGCAAAAGAAGTCGGCGCGGCCGTCACCACGGCGACCAATACGCTGTCGGGTCTGGAATATCCAACGCTTGAGCAACAGGCAACGGCCCAGTGGCTGGGGGACGGCAGCGATACGGATCAAAGCGGCATCGGACAGGCCGTCGCCAAAACGGCGCATTTTTTGGAAGGCATCGGTGAAATTCGCCAGCGCGACATTCCGTCCTCCTTTGCCGATTCGATTAATTCCACCTATCTGAAGCAGGCGGCGGCAGGGAATTAACGGGCCGTGAAAAAATTGTCTTATGCATTATTAAGCATCATCTCCGTGCTGTCTGTGCTGGCCTTGTGGCAGATAGCCGGTATCAGACAGTGGATCGATCCCTTGCTGTTGCCGCCGTTGTCGGACATCGGTCTGACCGCTCGGGAACTGGTGCAGGAGGGCTACCGGCAGGTGCCGCTGTGGCAACATGTGATGGTCAGCGTTGCCCGGGCCATGAGCGCCTTCAGCGTGGCGATTCTTATCGGCGTCCCTTTGGGATTGGTAATGGGGTTGTCAGCCCCGATCGCCGCAATTTTTAATCCTTTTGTGCAGTTTTTACGTCCGCTGCCGAAAATCGCGCTGATACCGCTGGCGGTGGTGTGGTTGGGGATCGGCGAGGCATCCAAATTCTTCCTGATTTTTATCGCCACCTTTCTCAGCGTGGTGGTCGGCGCCAATGCCGCCGTGGAGCGTATCGGCCGTAACCGCATTCGGGTGGCGCAAACGCTGGGCGCCAGCCGCAGGCAGATTTTCTTTCGCGTGGTGTTGCCTGATACGCTGCCAGAACTCTTTACCACCGTCCGACTCTCCATCGGTATTGGCTGGACATCGCTGATTGCGGCGGAAATGGTGGCGGCGACCTCGGGTATCGGCTGGATGGTTATGAACGCCAGCGCCTATCTGCGAACGGATATCGTCATGCTGGGGATCTTGCTATTAGGCGCTATCGGTTATTTACTCGATCTGTTGCTGGTTGGGTTGCAACGCATTTTAGTGCCGTGGGCGGGAAAAGAATAATGACGCAAGCAAATCAGGCGCATATCGCCGTCGATCGCGTCAGCCTCACTTTTCCTTCCCGGAGCGAAAGGTTGACCGTACTGGATGACGTATCGCTACAGGTGAATCGTGGGGAGTTTGTCGTACTGCTTGGCCCTTCCGGGTGCGGTAAGTCGACCATTTTGAATTTGATTGCCGGTTTCGAAAATCCCAGCCGGGGGCAGGTGCTGTGCGCAGGGCAACCCGTCTCCGGCCCGGGGCCGTCGCGCGGCATGGTTTTTCAGCAGGCCAATTTATTTCCCTGGTTAACGGTGCTGGACAACGTCACTTTCGGCCCGCGGATGCAAGGGGCGGATAAAAAGCAGGTTCAGCGCGAAGCGGCGGACTATCTGGCGCTGGTGGGGCTGGAAGGATTTCATCAACATTACCCGTGGCAGCTTTCCGGCGGCATGAAGCAGCGGGTGGCATTGGCGCGGGCGTGGTTGCCTCAACCCGAAGTGCTGCTGATGGATGAACCATTTGGCGCGCTGGATGCGCAAACCCGTTTGATGATGCAGGAGCTACTGTTGTCGGCCTGGCAGAAAACCGGCACCACTCTGCTGTTTGTGACGCACGATGTGGAGGAAGCGTTGTTTTTGGCCGATCGCGTGCTGGTGATGTCGGCGCGCCCCGGGCGTATCGCCGAAGAAATTCGTCTGCCGTTTGGACGGGAACGGAATATTGAAACACTGGCGCAGCATCCTGAGTACGCGGAGCTGAAACGGCACGTGCTGCATCGTGTCCGTGAGGAAGCCCGGCGTCATATTAATCTGTAAGCAGCTGACTTTACTTTTTGAGGAGAAAATCATGCACCTTGCCCGTTTTCCCCGGCTGGCGTTGGGGCATTTCCCCACGCCGCTGGAGCTTTTACCTGCGCTGACCGACTATCTGGGCGGCCCGACGATTTACATCAAACGTGATGACGCCACGGGATTGGCCACCGGCGGCAACAAAACCCGCAAGCTGGAATTCCTGTTGGCCGATGCTCGGCAGCAAGGAGCCGACGTGATTATCACCCAGGGCGCCACGCAGTCCAACCATGTCCGGCAAACGATTGCCGCCGCGGCAAAATTGGGGCTGAAAACCAAAATTCTGCTGGAAAAGCGCGTTGCCGATTACGGCGAGGAGTATCAGCGCTCCGGTAATATTTTGCTGGATAACCTGCTGGGGGGCGAAATTGTCGACCATTTGCCGGCCGGCACCGATATGCAGCAGGCGATGGAAACGCTGGCGGATTCGTTGCGTAAAGAGGGACGTAAACCCTATGTGATCCCCGGCGGCGGCTCAAGCCCTGTTGGGGCGCTGGGGTATGTGGCCTGTGCGGAGGAACTGCTGTTTCAGTCCAGTCAGCAGCGCTTGCGCATCGATCATATTGTGCACGCCACCGGCAGCACCGGTACGCAGGCGGGTCTGGTCGCCGGATTAACCGCGACCAACAGCCAGATCCCCCTATTGGGCATCAGCGTGAGAGCGCCGCGGGAGAAGCAGGAAGAAAATGTGTATGCGCTGGCCCAGCAAACCTGGCGACTGCTGGGCATCGCCGGTGAAATTCCCCGTCAGGCGGTGAAAGTCAATAGCGACTACGTGGGGCAAGGATATGGTATTCCGACCGAAGGCACGCTGGAAGCCCTGACTTTACTGGCGCAGTTGGAAGGTATTCTGCTTGATCCGGTCTATTCCGGGAAAGGTATGGCGGGATTGATCGATCTGATCCGCCAGGGGCATTTTGACCGCGATCAGAACATCGTCTTTATTCATACCGGCGGCGCAGCCGGACTGTTTGGTTATCGCCAGCTTTTTGAACAAACGACTTTCTGATGAATATTCAGCCAGACAACGCAACCTTGATTGGCGTGCTGGGCGGCATGGGGCCGCTGGCAACCGTTGACCTGTTGCAGAAAATTATCGAAGAAACTCCCGCCTGCCGCGATCAGGATCATGTGCCGGTAGTGGTCTGGAATGTGCCTCAAATCCCGGATCGCCAGCAGGCGCTGGCGGGAACCGGGGAGTCGCCGTTGCCGGTGCTGCTGGCGGCAATTCGCCAGCTTAATCAGTTGCCGCTCAGTCATATCGTTATTCCCTGCAATACGGCGCATCACTGGTTTGACGCATTACAGGCAGAGAGCCTCGTTCCTTTGATTCATATCGCCGATGCAACGCTGGCGTCCGCGGTCTGTCTGGCGCAAGGTCAGGTTCAGGCGCCGCGCAAAATCGGGCTGATCGCGACAACGGGCACGCTTGACGCCGGGTGGTATCAGCAGCGATTTGCCTCGTTGGGCGCGGTTACGCTGACGCCGAATGAGCAGGAAATGGCGACGCTGTTTGTGCCGGGCTGTTATGCGGTCAAACGCGGCGAGTTATCAAAGGGCGGGGAGTTGCTTGATCAACTGGCCCAACGCCTGATTGAGTGTGGCGCGGAGTGGCTGGTATTGGCCTGTACCGAGGTGCCGCCGGCGTTGACGGCGGTAAATTCGCGCTGGCTGGATGTCAGTATCGATCCGACGCGAGCGCTGGCCCAGGCTTGCGTCCGGGAATGGCGGCGTTCTGCCGCGGGCTAACCCAAAGTAAAAGGCCGTTCGGAAACCGAACGGCCTTTGGCTGGCGTTAGCTATTATAGGAAGCCATACATGGCGGCAAATACCCAGCCGAATATGCAGGATGTGATTACCCCGATCAAGCCAGGCAGGATAAAGCTGTGGTTGATAACGAAACGACCAATCTTGGTGGTGCCTGAGCGGTCAAACTGAATCGCCGCCAGATCGCTTGGGTAGGTTGGCAGAATGTAATAACCGTAGCAGGCCGGCGCTGACGCAACGATATAAGCCGGATTAACGCCGATTGCCAACGCAACAGGCACAATCGCCGCCAATGCCGCGGCCTGTGAGTTAACAAATTTCGATACCAGCAGCAGAATCACCGCATAGGCCCACGGATACTCTTTTACCAGCGTACCCAGCGTGGCTTTAATCTGCTCCAGATGCGCGCCGAACATGGTTTCGGCCATCCAGGCAATCCCATACACCGCCACGATGGCAATCATCCCTGACCGGAACACTTCGTTCTTGGAAATGGATGCCGGGTTGGTTTTGGTCGCCATGATAATGATGGCGCCGGCGAACAACATAAACATCTGAATAACCAGCACCATGGACAACGGCTTGCCATCAAATGTCGGACGCAGCTCCGATACGGCGCCCAGAATCGCTACCGCGGCGATGGCGGACAAAAAGATCCACATGGCAACCCAGTTGCTGCGCGGAAGTTTTTTGTCCAGCAGTGTCGCCGTATCGCCATAAACGTAATGTTTATTTTCAGGGACGGAGATAAATTTCTGGAAATCCGGGTCTTTATCCAAATCCTTACCGCGGAACCAACTGAAAATACCAATCGCCAGGATACCCAGCAGAGTAGAGGGAATGGTAATCGCCAGTAAGTCGAGGAACTCCAGATGTTTGCCCTGGAAGGTAAAGTTACCCAGCATGGCGACCAGCGAGACCACGGCCACCGATACCGGGCTGGCGATGATCCCCATTTGCGCGCCGATGGAGCTGGCGGCCATAGGTCTTTCCGGGCGGATATTATTTTTGATGGCGACATCATAGATAATCGGCAGGATGGTGTAGACCACGTGGCCGGTTCCGCACAGAATGGTCAGAGTACAGGTGACGAACGGCGCAATAATCGAGACGTATTTTGGATTACGGCGCAGCAGACGCTCTGCGATCTGTAACATGACATCCAGGCCGCCCGAGGCCTGAAGTGTTGCCGATGCGGCTACCACGGCGATGATAACCAACATGACGTCAACGGGTGGTCTACCTGGTTGAAGTTTAAATACAAAGACCAGAATAACGAGTCCTATACCGCCTAATAACCCCAGCGCGATCCCGCCTTTTCTAGCACCGTAGAAAAGACAGATCAGGACAATGACTAGTTGAATGATAAAATCCATAGATACCCCATTGCTAAAAGTGACGAGTTAATTAATTAGGTTGTCTTACCTTCGTCGCGGGTACTATAGGTATTATTTGTTATTATTTTTCTTGATCTAAGTCTATTATTTTTTATGTTTCTTTTTTTTACTTCAAATAAAAGAAGTAAGTCGCAATAATTATTTTTATCTGCTTTATTTAGTTTTTTAACTGTAATATTAGTTTTTTAAATGCCATGCTCTTATTTGAATAAATTCATGTTTTAAATATTGATTATTCATTAATTTATTGTGTTCCTTTTGTTATATATTGGTTTTTGTTTTTGGCTTATCTGGTTTGATTTATGCCTGAGAAAACCTTTTTTTAGCCGGAGAAAGCTATTTATTATGAAGTGAATTAAGTTATCATATTGATTTAATTGTATATTTTTATTTAATTATAACGCACCTCTTATTGGGGGTGAATGTCAATAATTCTACGCCGGCGGTCGGCGCTATCAATGATAATGGTGGAAATTTACCGCTCGGTTTTGTCTAAAATTGCCTTTTATTGTATTTTTATTTTTTCTTGATGAAATTTGGGCTATTTTTATTGATAGCTTTATAAGTTATTAAACCGATCATTTTATAAATTTTTTTAGAATATATTATCCCTCATCCCGAATAGGCGCCGCGTTAAGTGATGGCCTCTTCGCTCATTTCTTGCGCCGTCGGCAGCGCTTAACCGTACCCGCATCGTTAATCAAGCGTAGCGCCTTGTTGGCGCATACCGTTGAGTATCGGGATGACCGACTATACTTTTTGATATCTTTCACCTTTTATATAGCAGGAGTTAAAGACAGCATGACTAAATCAAATCCAAAAGATGTGACCGTCAGCGAAGGGTTGGCGAAAGTGCATAAAGCGTCCGACCGACTGACGGAAGAAGAAATTGAAGCCCTGGCCGAAGAGGCTAAAAACGCCGCGGAGCAGACCAGGAAAGAGCGGATCAAGAAAGAGACAGGCAATGCGCCGTCGCGGTAGCAGACAACAGACAACATCAACGTGTTCATCAGCCTGACAAAGTGGCAGATATTTTGCAGGTGTCCGTTATTGGCTGAAGAACCAGTAAATGAAAACCACCACTGATTTTCTGTTTATAAGGAAACCATTATGCACGACAAGTTGCTCATAGAGGGTAAGCAAGTTGCAGGCCGGGGTGAGGCTTTGGCGGTTTTTAATCCTGCAAACGGAGAGCAAATCGCCTTGATTGCGCAGGCTGACCTGGCTCAGGTCGATGCCGCCGTCAAGGCGGCGGATGCGGCATTTGCGCAGTGGGGGAAAACCACGCCGAAAGACCGTGCCGCGTATTTATTACAAATTGCGGATGTGATTGAAGAGCATGCTGAGGAGTTTGCCCGGCTGGAGTCCATTAACTGCGGCAAACCTTATCATGCGGTGCTGAATGATGAGATCCCGGCGGTTGCCGATGTATTCCGGTTTTTTGCCGGCGCGGCGCGTTGCCTGAACGGTTCGGCGGCGGGCGAATATCTTTCAGGGCATACGTCAATGATCCGGCGCGATCCGGTGGGGGTGGTGGCGTCCATCGCCCCGTGGAATTACCCGCTGATGATGGCGTCGTGGAAGCTGGCGCCTGCGCTGGCCGGGGGGAACTGCGTGGTGCTGAAACCCGCTGAACAAACCCCGCTGACCACCTTTTATTTAGCGCATTTGCTGGCGGATGTTCTGCCGGCCGGCGTGGTGAATATTCTGTTCGGACGCGGCGCCGACATTGGCGATGTCTTGACCGGGCATGAGTTGGTGCGGATGGTTTCGCTGACGGGCTCCATTGCCACCGGCGCGCACATTCTTTCTAATACGGCCTCCGGCGTAAAACGTACGCATATGGAGTTGGGCGGCAAAGCGCCGGTGATTGTGTTTGACGACGCGGATATCGAACAGGTGGTCGACGGTATTCGCAGCTTCGGCTTTTATAATGCCGGGCAGGACTGTACCGCCGCCTGCCGCCTGTATGTACAGCGCAATATCTATGATCGGGTGGTGTCCGAACTGGGCGAGGCCGTATCCACATTGAACATGGGCGATCCGCTGGATGAAAAAACCGAGCTGGGGCCGTTAATTACCGAGCCACAGTTGGACAGGGTGATCGGATTTGTTGAACGGGCCAAGGCGCTGTCGCACATCACCGTGGTGACCGGCGGCGAACGGGTGGCGGGCAAGGGCTACTACTTCCAGCCGACGGTGCTGGCGGGGGCGCGTCAGGAAGATGAGATCGTGCAAAAAGAGGTCTTTGGCCCGGTGGTTTCCATCACGCCGTTTGACGATGAAGAGCAGGTGATTGGCTGGGCCAATGCCTCCAATTACGGACTGGCCTCGTCGGTCTGGACCCAGGATCTCGGCCGGGCGCACCGTCTGGCGGCTAATCTACAGTATGGTTGTACCTGGGTTAATACCCATTTCATGCTGGTGAGCGAAATGCCGCACGGCGGCCAGAAACTTTCCGGCTATGGCAAAGATATGTCGATCTACGGCCTGGAAGATTACACCCTCGTTCGTCACGTCATGATCCGCCATTGATTTCCCGCCTGGGCGCATCATCCCGTATGGCTTGATCATTAATCGAGCCATGCGGGATTGCCGATAATCCGCACGGTTGCTGAGTGCGGCTTTTTTTCGCTGTTTTGCACTAAAATAGTGCCAGGTGCGCAGTTATGATGCATTTAGGCGTTTTTTTCTGCCTTTTCCCCTGAATTAATCGTCGATATTGCGTTTTTATGCTGACGTGGCGGTTTTACTTTTGTTTTTATTTTAGTTTTGCGTGCTGTATCAGATTTTAATATTTTATTGCCGTTTTATGCAGCCAACTGGCGTGTTATGTGCATTAATTAACTTGATATCACGTGATATCAGTTATCAAGGAGTGCATTTTGTCCAGATCAAAGGCTAACCTCAACCCGCTAGAGTGTACTCAGCAGGCATTAAAATGGATTAAGTGTGAAAAACTGACTACCGGGGAGATTTCCTCGTTAAATCAAGATGTCTTGAACTCATTTCGTGAATACGTCAATCCGGGTTTTCTTGAATATCGAAAATCCGTCACCTCCGGGGGCGAGTACGGCGCAGTCGAATGGCGCGCCAGCGGCCCGAATACGCTGGTTGATACTCAGGGACAGGAATATCTGGACTGTCTGGGCGGCTACGGCATCTTCAATGTCGGTCATCGCAACCCCACGGTTATCGCGGCCGTAGAGCAGCAGCTTGCCAAACAACCCTTGCATAGTCAGGAACTCCTTGATCCGCTACGGGCCATGTTGGCAAAGACGCTGGCGGCGCTAACGCCGGGCAATCTGAAATACAGCTTTTTAAGCAATAGCGGAACGGAGGCGGTTGAGGCGGCGTTGAAGCTGGCTAAGGCTTATCAATCTCAGCGCGGCAAATATACCTTTATCGCCGCATCGGGCGCGTTTCACGGTAAGTCGCTCGGTTCGCTGTCCGCTACCGCCAAGGCCGAGTTTCGTCGTCCTTTCATGCCGTTACTGCCGGGTTTTCACCATGTTCCTTTTGGCGATATCGCTGCCATCAGGAAGCAGGTTCATCAATGCCAGAAGACCGGAGACGACGTTGCCGCCATCATCCTTGAACCTATTCAGGGAGAAGGCGGCGTAATTGTACCGCCGGATAATTACTTGCCTGCTGTCAGAGCATTATGTGATGAGGTTGGGGCATTGCTGATTCTGGATGAAGTTCAGACCGGCATGGGGCGGACGGGCAAGATGTTTGCCTGTGAGCATTATGGCGTTCAGCCCGACATTCTGTGTCTGGCTAAAGCCCTGGGCGGCGGCGTAATGCCCATTGGCGCAACGGTGGCGACGGAAGAGGTGTTTTCCGTGCTATTCGAAAATCCGTTCCTGCACACCACCACCTTTGGCGGCAACCCCCTGGCCTGTTCGGCGGCGTTGGCGACCATCAATGTCCTGCTGACGGAAAAGCTGCCGGAGCAGGCGGCGGTAAAAGGAGGCTTTTTGCTGCAAGGATTGAAGCAGCTTGCCGCCGACTATCCTGATTTGATTTCCGAATCCCGTGGTCTTGGCTTACTGCTGGCTATCGAATTCAGGAAAAACGAGATCGGTTATGCGTTTGCGAAAGAACTTTTTCATCGCCATATTCTGGTCGCAGGGACGCTGAATAATGCTAAATCGGTGCGTATCGAGCCGCCGCTGACCATCACTCACGAACAGTGCGCGCGCGTGCTGAAAGAAGCGGGTGAGGTGTTAAAAAAGCTCAGAGGCGTGATGTCGGAAGAAAGCACAGGAGAGAATAAAGTGAAGGAATACGTGGTTGAGTAATACACGCCATGCCGACCGGACATACCGTGTTTTCTTTTCGTTATGCTAAAAACCAGTCAGTTAATCCTGACTGGTTTTTTTATGGCGGGCGGTTTTTGTCCGCGCCCCTGCGGGCCGCTACGCCATACCGTTGAAAAACGTTAGTTGCTGCTTTCCGCCAATTTTTCAATCAGGTCAAGCCGCGTCTTCCACGGATCGGCAAACTCTTTGGTGTGTTCCGCACCGGCGGCCGGAATGATCAGCACATTATCTTGCCGGCTGTTATACGCATTCCAGGCCGGCAACCCGGCGCTATGGGGATTACCCGTACGGGCAAAGTTGACCCAATACTGATGCGTTTGCCGGGCGACGGCCTGATCTTTGGCCGTGACCTTATCCGCGTAGCGGGCGCTCAGGGTGTTGAACACGTAAGGGATCTCGCTGGCGTGCACCGCTGCCTGCCACTCGCCGCGCATGCTGTCGGCCACATAGCCAAAACGGTACTGCCAGACCGGAATGGCGGCCTTTTCCCAAATGCGGGCGATGAACCGGGCCGGCTCCACCATAAAACCATCGCTTGAGATCGCCATGGCGGCGTCCTGGGGCGACATGTCCTGATAAGCCTGTTTGGCTTGCTGGCGATCGGCCGCGGCGAAAACGGCCACCGCTTCATCCAGCGTCGCCACCTCAGGGGGAAAACCGATATCGGCGTCGGTGGCGCCAACCATCAGCGGCATGCGATGGAACGCCTCCTGACGATAACGATCTTGTGGTTCGCCGGTAATCAGTTTGCCGTCAATCATCGGGCCGGAATAATCCGCCGGATTGATTGCCATGTTCAGGCCATTCACCACCTTATCCGCCGGAATGTTGCGCAGCGCCGCCAGGGCGTTCTCATCTTTTCCGCTGATGCCGTTTAATTGCGCGAATGCCGCTCCGGCCTGTTCCGCGCTGGACCAGTCTTGAGCGATCGCCAGATTATGTCTGCCGCCGCCCGACTGAATAATGGCTTTATGAAACAGCCCCTTCGCCAAATCAGTCGTGAGCAGTGAATGGATGGCGAACCCGCCGGCCGATTCGCCGAACAGCGTGATATTTTGCGCATCGCCATTAAATTCGGCGATGTTTTTTTGCACCCATTTCAACGCCGCAATCTGATCCATTAAACCGTAATTGCCGCGCAGCGGCTGGTCAGCCAATGCCGGATGGGCAAAAAAGCCGAAACGGCCGAGGCGATAATTGAAACTGACGAACACGACCCCCTGACGGGCAAATGATTCCCCGGCGTAGACGTCCGGCGATGAGCCGCCGTTGACGAAACCGCCGCCGTGGATCCACACCATGACCGGCAACGGGCCGCTGGCATTGGCCGGACGCCATACGTTAAGGGTCAGACAGTCCTCGCTAAAACCGATGCCGAGCGGCGCGGCATCGCCGGGAAACGGCTCCTGTAAACAATCTTTGCCGAAGTCGACGGCGGGGCGGACGTCCGTCCAGCTTGTGACCGGCTGCGGCGGTTGCCAGCGTCGTTCGCCGATGGGAGAGGCGGCAAACGGGATGCCTTTAAACGCCTCCACGCCCTGAGCGGATATTCCCGCAATACGCCCGCTGTGCAGCGTGACCTGCGGTTGGTCGGCCAATACCGATTGGCTGGCGGTGGAGAGCAGCAATAATCCGGCTGCGAGTAATTTATTCATTCGAGTTGCTCCTTTTCTAGCGCCAAAAAAAAACCTGACAGACCTGGCAATAAAGCCAGATCTGTCAGGTTTCGCCTTTATTCGTAACGCCCTGTGAGTCTATATATAGAAAAAGTAGATTGATATGACAACGATCAGGGAAAGTATGTGTGACGGCAATCAACGCCGGAGCGCGCATAATACAATAAAGGCACTTTTCGGCAAAAATCTCCCGATCGGTAATACTGTAGAAGTTTGGCATGCCAATCGTCCGAAAAGCGCTATGGCCGTTGGGGAAAAGCAATGCCTTAAATAGTTCGTATATACTCGTACAATTGTACTATACTGTTCGCCGATATCAGTACCGCGTTCTGTCGCAGACAGTTATCTGCCGGCCCAGAATTAGTTTCACTAATTAAGGATGTTTTATATGGCTCGTACAACCCCCATTGAACGCTATCGTAATATTGGCATCTCGGCCCACATTGATGCCGGGAAAACCACCACCACGGAACGCATCCTGTTTTACACCGGGGTGAGTCACAAGATGGGGGAAGTACACGATGGCGCGGCAACCACCGACTGGATGGCGCAGGAGCAGGAACGCGGCATTACCATCACCTCGGCGGCGGTAACCTGCTTCTGGCAGGGCATGGATCATCGCTATCCCAGGCACCATATCAATATTATCGATACCCCCGGACACGTGGACTTCACCATTGAGGTGGAGCGTTCAATGCGCGTACTGGATGGCGCGGTGATGGTGTATGACTCTGTCGGCGGCGTGCAGCCGCAGTCGGAGACGGTCTGGCGTCAGGCCAATAAATATCATGTGCCGCGGCTGGCGTTCGTCAACAAAATGGATCGCCCCGGCGCCGACTATTTCCGCGTCCGTCAGATGATGATTGACCGGCTGAAAGCCAATCCGGTGCCGATTGTGATCCCGATAGGCAGCGAAGAAAACTTTATTGGCGTGGTGGATCTGATCAAGATGCGCGCCATCATCTGGGATGAAGCCTCGCAGGGCATGACCTTTAGCTATGAGGCGATCCCGGACGCCTTGCTGGCGACGGCGCAGGAATGGCGGGAGAAAATGGTGACGGCGGCGGCAGAGGCGTCTGACGAACTGATGACTAAGTATCTGGACGGCGTGGCGCTGAGCGAAGAGGAGATTACCTTTGGTTTGCGCGCCCGCACCATCGCCGGTGACATCCAGCCGATGCTGTGCGGCAGCGCGTTTAAAAATAAAGGCGTGCAGCGCATGCTGGATGCCATTATCGAATTGATGCCGTCGCCGCTGGATATTCCGCCGGTCAGCGGTATGGATGAAAAAGGCAACGAGGCGATCCGTCACGCCGACGACAACGACAAATTCTCGGCGCTGGCGTTTAAACTGATGACCGATCCTTACGTCGGCCAACTGACCTTCGTGCGGGTGTATTCCGGCGTGCTGAAAAAAGGCGACAGCGTCTATAACCCGGTGCGGGGCAAGAAAGAGCGCATCGGGCGTATCGTCCAGATGCATGCCAATGCCCGTCACGAGGTGGATGAAATTCGGGCCGGCGACATTGCCGCCTGCGTCGGTCTGAAAGAGGTGACCACCGGGGAAACCCTGTGCGACCCGGATGCCGTGCTGACGCTGGAACGTATGGAGTTCCCCGAACCGGTGATTTCGCTGGCGATAGAGCCGAAAACCAAGGCCGATCAGGAAAGAATGGGCATCGCTCTGCAACGGCTGGCGTCCGAAGATCCCTCATTCCGGCTCAAAACCGACGAGGAATCCGGTCAGACGATCATTTCCGGCATGGGCGAGCTGCATCTGGAAATTATTGTCGATCGCATGAAGCGTGAGTTCGGCGTGGCGGCCAATATCGGCAGGCCGCAGGTCACCTATCGTGAAACCATTCGCAGCAAAGTGACTGACGTGGAAGGGAAATTTGTCCGCCAGTCCGGTGGGAAAGGCCAGTACGGTCATGTGGTGCTGACGGTGGAGCCGCAGGAAGCGGGCAAAGGCTTTGCTTTCGAGGATGCCACCAAAGGCGGGGTGGTTCCGCGCGAATTTATTCCGTCGGTGGAAAAAGGCGTGCGCGAAGCGATGATGACCGGCGTGCTGGCGGGCTATCCGATTGTCGACGTCAAGGTCACGTTGACCTTCGGTTCCTACCATGAGGTGGATTCCTCGGAAATGGCCTTCAAAATGGCGGCGATTTTCGGCTTCCGCGACGCCATTAAACGCGCCAACCCGGTGATTCTGGAGCCGGTGATGAAAGTGGAGGTGGAAACGCCGGAAGAGTATGCCGGCGGCGTGATGGGGGACTTGTCGTCCCGGCGCGGTCTGGTGCAGGGCATGGAGGAAATGATCGCCGGACGGGTTATTCGCGCCGAGGTGCCGTTGTCTGAGATGTTTGGCTATTCCACCGCGCTGCGTTCGATGTCTCAGGGGCGCGCCACCTACACCATGGAGTTTAAGCACTATGTGGAAGCGCCGCGTAATGTGACGGAAGCGATCATTGCCGCCCGCAGTTCACGCTAAAAGCTTCTAAAGCCGACTTCCCTTTTGTCTGGGACGTCGGCTTAACGATCTGTTTAGTATTCCTGTTTAGTATTTCGTCGCCAAATAATTTCAAATTGAAATAACGCCTGGTTATTTATCACTCAATGAAATTTCCGCCTGTATCAATTTCCGGGCGTAACATGCGTCGCTTTTTAAAATATTCTATAATCAGAAGGTTTTGGGATACGGTTATTGCAATGGCTTATAGATATCGTTTTATGAGTGGTTGTTTTTTAAACAGAGGAAGTCATAAATGGTATTCAGAAAGAAACGAACTGAGCCAATGAAAATACAGGACATTACTATTATTGATGACGCCAAGCTTAAAAAGGCCATTACGGCGGCGGCGCTTGGCAATGCCATGGAATGGTTTGATTTTGGCGTATATGGTTTTGTTGCTTATGCCCTCGGCAGGGTATTTTTCCCCGGCGCCGATCCCGGCGTGCAAATGATTGCCGCGCTGGCGACATTTTCCGTTCCTTTTCTGGTCAGGCCGCTGGGCGGGATATTTTTTGGCGCGATGGGCGATAAATTCGGTCGCCAGAAAGTGTTGTCGATCACCATTATTATTATGGCGGTCAGTACGTTTTGTATCGGTTTGATCCCGTCCTATGCGTCAATCGGTATCTGGGCGCCGATATTATTATTGTTGGCAAAATTGGCCCAGGGGTTCTCCGTTGGCGGCGAATACACCGGCGCGGCGATATTCGTCGCCGAATATTCACCCGACAGAAAGCGCGGATTTTTAGGCAGTTGGCTGGATTTTGGATCGATTGCCGGTTTTGTTTTAGGGGCTGGCGTGGTGGTGCTGATTTCATCCATTGTCGGCGAAGCGGATTTCCTTGAATGGGGATGGCGCATTCCTTTCTTTATCGCGGCGCCTTTGGGCCTGATTGGGATCTATTTGCGACACGCATTGGAGGAAACGCCTACTTTCCAGCAACATTTTGACAATATTGATAAAGCATCGAAAGATAGCCTGCAATCATCGCCGAAGGTGTCGTTCCGCGAGATTGCAACCACGCAATGGCGGAATTTGCTGCTGTGCGTCGGCGTGGTTATTGTCACCAACGTCACCTACTATATGCTGCTGACGTATATGCCGAGTTACCTTTCACACAGCCTCCATTATTCTGAAGATCATGGCGTCATGATTATTATCGCCGTGATGATCGGTATGTTATTTGTACAGCCAATAATGGGATTAATGAGCGACAGATTTGGGCGTAAGCCTTTTATTATCTGCGGCAGCATTGGGCTGTTTATTTTATCCATTCCAAGTTTTATGTTGATTAACAGCGACGTAATTGGTCTTATTTTTTGCGGGTTGTTGATTCTGGCTGTTCTGCTGAACTCTTTTACCGGCGTAATGGCGTCTATTTTGCCGGCCATGTTCCCGACGCATATCCGTTATAGCGCGTTGGCAATATCATTTAATATCTCCGTTCTGGTTGCCGGTTTTACTCCCACGGCGGCGGCATGGCTGGTTGAAGCGACGAATAATCTCTATATGCCGGCCTATTATTTAATGGTTATCGCCGTTATTGGTCTGGTCACCGGGATATCGATGAAAGAAACGGCCAACCAGCCATTAAAAGGCGCGACGCCGGCGGCTTCAGACCGGGCCGAGGCGAGAGAATTGTTGCAGGAGCAATATGATAATATCGAGCAGAAAATAGAAGATATTGATGAGCAAATTGCGGCGCTACAGAAGAGAAGAAAAGCCTTGATCGTTCAGCACCCGGAAATAAATTAACGCGATGGATCATTGAACTGCCCCTTCACGCCGGACAGGATTCCAAAACTAAGGGGAAGGGGCGGTTTTTTATGCATCGATATTTCCTGTTCTGACGAAAATCCGCCCGCTCATATCTGTTCGCAATTCCTGGTAATCGTCACCCGTTGTCTTTAATCAACTCACTACGCCGCGCGCTGAAAAAGCTCGCTCGCTGTCGAATGCCGGAATGCCGGAACGGAACTATGCTACAGGGGCGGCATTGATTCCCCGCCTGTGACATAACAAGCGGATGGGAAACGAATTTACTGGCAGACTAAATCATGTTTTACCGCCAGTTATCGCTGTTGAGAGAACAGGATTTACCCACCTTTTTGGAGGCAAAGATGCCGAAATCAGCACAAGAAGAATTACAGCTTCTGGCCATGCCGTCGGAAGCGTATATGAACCAGCAGCAGTTGGATTTTTTTAAAAGCCGGCTTGATAAGGAGCGGATCGCGCTCCTCAATCATATTGATGAGCTTAAGGGGAATCTTCAATTCAACGAGCGGCAGGGGGATGACGGAGATAAAGCCACCAGAGAGGAAGAACAGCGAATGCTGTTTCGCCAGATCGACCGCGAAAGCCGGCTGCTGCCGAAAATCGATGCGGCATTGCAGCGTATACGAACCGGCGAATATGGCTATTGTCTTGAAACGGGCGACCCCATTGGGCTGCGCCGTCTGTTGCTAAGACCGACGGCGGAATTAAGCATTGATGCAAAAGAAACGCAGGAAATCAAAGAATTGCTGCACAAAAGGTAGCGGCGATATTCCCGCAAGCCCCCGGCCTTGTTTTAATGAATCGCGCTTTAGCGGAACGGTGGTTCGTTAAAGGTGCGCAGCTTGCGTGAATGCAGGCGGTCGCCTTCCGCGCGCAGCAGGTCGATGGCGCAGATACCGATTTGCAGATGCTCAGAAATGGCGCCTTCATAGAAGCGGTTGGCCTGGCCGGGCAGCTTGATTTCACCATGCAACGGCTTGTCCGAGACGCACAGCAGCGTGCCGTAAGGCACCCGGAAGCGATAACCCTGCGCGGCAATCGTCGCGCTTTCCATATCCACGGCAACCGCGCGGCTGAGATTAAATCGCAGCGCCGAGGCGGAATAACGCAGCTCCCAATTGCGATCGTCGGTGGTGACCACCGTGCCGGTGCGCAGCCGTTGTTTCACTTCCTCGCCGGGCATGCCGCTTACCGTTTTGGTGGCGTCATAAAGCGCGCGCTGGACTTCGGCGATGCTGGGGATCGGAATGTCTGGCGGCAGCACCGAATCCAGAACATGATCGTCGCGCAGGTAGGCATGCGCCAGCACATAATCGCCAATCGCCTGACTTTCACGCAGGCCGCCGCAGTGGCCGATCATCAACCAGGCATGCGGGCGCAGCACCGCGAGGTGATCGCAGATGGTTTTGGCATTGGACGGCCCGACGCCAATATTGACCAGCGTAATGCCTTTGCCGTGGCGCGAAATCAGATGGTAAGCCGGCATCTGGTGATTTTTCCAGGCGAGATCGGAAACGGTCTGGTCGGGATCCGCCGTTTCGGCGCTAATGACGATGCCGCCGGCGCAGGAAAGGGCGTCATACGGGCTGTCCGGATCGGCAATCTGGCTACAGGCCCAGCGCACGAATTCATCGACGTAACGGGTATAGTTGGTAAACAGAACGAAAGGCTGAAAATGTTCCACCGGCGTGCCGGTATAGTGCCGCAATCGCGCCAGCGAGAAGTCCGTCCTCAGGGCGTCAAAATGCGACAGCGGAGAGGTGGTGGTGGCGTGGAATAACCCGTCGGCGGTTTCGTCGCCGATCTGAGAAAGTTCCGTGGTCGGAAAATGCTTGGCGATCCCGGCGCTCATCGAACGATCGAGAAGCAGATCGGAGCCGTCCAGAACGTACGGGAAAGGGATTTCCTGCTGTGACGGCGCCACATCGATGCTGGCGGCATACTCGCCTTCAAGCAGGGACAACTGTTCTGCCAGATAGTGACGGAAAAAATGGGGACGGGTAATGGTGGTGGCGTAGCTGCCGGGGCGGGTAAAACGCCCATAGGCCCGATGTTTGGGGTGGCCGGGCGTTACGCCATCCCATTTGACGCGCAGCTCAGGATAGGCGAACAGACCCTCGGCGCGGGCCTTCACGTCAGGCAGTTTACCGTGGCTGATGAAATCGCCGATGGCGTCGCGCAGCGCTGAAACCGCCTTATCATACAACGCTTCCAGTTTATCAAGCGCCTCGGCGGTGGTGAGGTTTGTGCCGGATCCGTTGTCGCCCATCGTTTTCTCCGTTTATTTTTTGAATGCGTTAGTGATGAACCATGCTGTAACAGGCTGGCGCAAAAGGGAAGCAAAAGCGTTACCGTTTTGCCTGACCGGACAGGTTCGCGGCGCTGACCGCCAGAATCGACAGAATGCCCAGCGCGGCGGCCGGCGCCAATACGCCCCAGAATGCCCGCTCAATATAGGGCATCCCTTCCGCCAGTACGCGGCCCCATTCCGGCGTGGGGGGCGCTGCGCCTAAGCCTAAAAACCCCAGCGACGCCAGCGCCAGGGCGATACCGGGCAAACGCAGCATCGCATGGCGGAATAGCGGCCCGATTAACGCCGGTAACACGTAAAACAGGCTGCGGCGTACCGGGCCGACGCCGATCACCGGCAACATGCGGATATAGGGGCGCGCGCCGATTTCGGCAACCAACGCCGCGGTGTGCGCCGCCAGCGGCGCCCAACTGACGGCGATCACCGCCAGCGCCGCGCCCATTGACGTCGGGCCATTGATTGCCGCCACCAACAGGCCGGCGATAACCGGAGGCAGGGCGTTGGCCACTTCGACCGGGCCGCTAAACAGCCGGGGAAACAGCCCGATAAACAGGCCGATCGCCAGACAGGCCAGCGATACCATTAATGCCAGCAAACAGGTGTTAAGCGTACCATGCGCCACGCGGGCCAGCAGATCGCGCCCCATGGCATCCGCGCCGAAAGGCAGTTCCCAGGACGGGGATTGCAAACGTAAAAAGGCGGAGGTATAGGGATCGCGCGGCAATCCGGCGAGCAACAGCAATGCTAATAGCAATAGGCAAAGCAGCGGCACCCAGCGGGCGTAACGTGATACCGTCAGTTGCGTTTCTTCCGGCACCGGCATCGCGCCGCTGTTCAGGGCGCGCCCAAGGATCAGCAATCGTATGCCGCCTGCCGCCATACCGATTAATGACGCGATAATCAGTAAAATCAACACGCCGGCCTGTAACGCGGGCAGATCCTGCGCCGCCGCCGCGCCCAGCGTCGCTCGGCCAAGTCCCGGAATGGCGAAGACTTTTTCTACCGCGATCGCCCCGCCCGTCAAGGAGACTAAAACCAGCCCGACAAGCGGCATCACGCTGGGCAAGGTGCGTTTGAGCACCGCCAGCGCAAGATGCCGGCGGCTGACGCCAGCAACGCTCCAGGTTATCAGCCAGCTTTCGCTGAAGGTCGCCGACAGCGCATCGGCGATAATCCGACCGAGGTATCCGCCGGCGGGAATACCCAGCGCCAGCGCGGGCAATACCGCGTAATGCAGCCCCTGCCAGCCATAGGGCGGAAACCATTGCAGCCATACCGCCCCGACGATCAGCAGGAACGAGGCCAGCAGGAATTCCGGCAGCGCCGTGAACAGCGCGGCGAAGAGACCGTTTGAGCGGCTGATTTGACCGCGCAGCCCTTGCCGGAAGGTGCGGGCGCACAGCGCCGCCGCCAGCGAAAAGGCCACCAGCGCGGCCGACGCCATCAACGTCAGCGATACTCCCGCGGCCTGTAACATCCCCGGCAATACCGGCCGTCCCGATACCCATGAATGGCCGGCATCGCCGCGCAGCAATCCGCTGAGCCAGTTTGCCAGTAGCCGCAACGGCCCCTGATCCAGCCCCAGCGACTGACGGATGGCATTTAACGTTTCCGCCGTGGCTTCCTGCTCGCCGGAACGGGCGCGCAGCAGGGCCAGCGCCGGATCTTGCCCTGACAGCCACGGCAAAATGCCGATCAGCGCGATAATGCCCGCCAACGTCAGCAGACGTGACGCCAGCGGGATCAATACGCCGTAGCGCGGATGGCGCGTACGGCTGAGATTGGCGCAGGTACGGCAATAGATCTGTTCACTCATGGTGGTTGTTCGCTCACGGCTGCGGCGCGCTCATTAATTCGCGTCGTTATCCGAACGGATTCGGGTCGCTGAGTTGATGAGCGTGCGTTCGCGCGGGTCACGCAACGCGTTTGTTACCGCTGCGCTTTCCCCCTGAATCACGCGTTCATGCAGCATCGGGATGGCGGCGTCGCTGGCGAGGATCAGGTTTTCCGCCCGCATAATCGCCTGACGCCGTTCATCGCCCGCCGGGATCGCGGCGGCCTGTTGCAAGGCCCGATCGATTTCCGGGCGGCAGAGCTGGGAAATATTGAAAGAGCCTTCACAGGCGAAATCACTGTAGAGATAGGCCACCGGGTCGCCGGAGTCCAGCACGGTGGCCCGCGACAATATAAAGGCGTCGAATTTACCGGCCAGCGCATCGCTTTCGATTTGGGCGTATTCGCGTACCACCTGTTTTACCGTGAAGCCGGCGGCGGTAAGTTGTTGCGCCAGATAAACCGCCGCTTCCGGCAGTTCCGCGCGATCGCTGAAGGTCGCCAGCGTGATGCCGGCGCCGTTAGGCGACGCGGCCGGCACCGGGGCGGCTATCGGCTGGCGCAGCGTCGCCGCCCACGGCAGGGCCGGGCCAAGCAACCCTTGCGCGACATCGGCGCGTTTTTCATAAACGTTATCCACCAGTTGCCGACGGTTCACGGCATCGCGAACCGCCGCGCGCAGCGCCGGATCCGCCATCGGCCCCTGCCGGGTATTGAGGTACAGCGTGTTGGTGCGCGGCATCGGCACTTCATGCACCAGCCGTTGATCCAATAACGGCGCCTGCGATACCGGGATCGCTTCAACGATATCGGCGGCGCCGGTACGCAAGGCGGCGGCACGGGCCGCGCCGTCAGGCACGAAGCTGACGTCGATGCCGCCGGCCTGCGCCTTTTCGCCCCAATAGCCGTCGAATCTGTCCAGCGTCGCGCCGCTGGTGCCGTTCACGCTACGCAACACGAAAGGGCCGCTGCCGGTATTTTGCGGGTTGACGATGCCGTTTGCGCCATAGGCATTGGCCGACAGGATCGCCAACTGCGGGCTGGACAACCGTTGAGGAAGCAGCGGATCCGGCTTATCGGTTGAAACCAGCACCGCGCCATCGCCCTCGGCCATCACCTTCATCTGGACGCCGTCGAGGATACGCGGTTTAGGCGCGGCGGTGGACGCCGCCGTCAACGCATTGACCACCGTGGCGGCGGTCAACGCAGTGTTGTCATGGAAACGTACATGCGGGCGCAGTTCGAAACGCCAGGTCTTATCATCGATTTGCCGCCACTGCGTCGCCAGCGCGGGCTGCGCTTCGCCGAGCGCATCGAGCGCCACCAGCGTCTCCGCCGTACTCCAGCGCGATAGCTTAAAGGCATCGTCGCTGAGCGGCGTCAGGCCGGAGCGCGGCGGTTGCAGCATGGCGAGTTTTATACGGCTGCGGTCATTGGCGGCCGGCTTTTCCTCTGGCTCACTGAAGCAGCCGGAGAGCAGCAGGGTGGCGCAGAGCAAAGCGGAAACCGGCCATAAAGGGCGGATACTCATCGGGTGGTCCTTATCGATTCAGCGCGGAAAGGGGTTAAACGGGCGGCAAATCAGCGCCATCGCCAGCGAACTGCACAGCGGAACGGCGGCCAGCATCAGCCATGGAACCGCCGCCCGCGGCGAGGGGGTCAACGCATGGTCAAGCTGACCGCCAAGCAGGAAATTACCCGCCAACACCGCCACCCCGCCCATTGACGCCAAGGCGCCGTAGTGCGCGCCCAGATTATGGTTATTGGCAAAGTGAGGGATCAGATCCATACCGACGGGGACGATCAGCATTTGTCCCAGCGTCAGTAACGTAATCAATAATATCGCCGGCAGTAATCGCAGCCAGCCTTCCGGCGGGACGCCGGGCGCAAACAGCGCCACGCTGACGAAAGACGCGGATAACAGCGCAAACCCCAGCGGCAGCATGCGGGCCGCGCCGTAACGACGGGCAAAACGCGCCAGCGGCAGTTGCAGGCAAATAACCAGAATGGAGGCCAGCACAAACAGCGGGCCGAGATCTTTTTCACTGCCGCCGGCGCGGTGCAGTTCCACCGGCAAAGCCAGATAGAGCTGGTTATAACTGAACAGATAAGCGCTGTAGGCAATGATGAAAGCGACAAAACGCCGCTGGCGGAAAGTTTGCCACCAGGGCGCGATATGCAGGGGCGACTGATTGCGCGGCGTGGCGGGCAGGCTGAAAAACAGCACCAGCAGCGCCAGCAGAAAAACGAACGCCCCGGCCAATGCCACCCGCTGGAAGCCGTAGCCGGCCAGCATTGAACCGATCAGCGGCCCGAGTACGGCGCCAAGCTCGCCGCAGACGGCAAATAACGCGAACCATTCCGAACGGCTGCGTTTGCCGTCTTTTTCGCTGTGCGTACCGGCCTGCGCCATCAGCGCCTCAATGGACGGCGAGAACAGCGCGCCGCCGACGCCGGTCAGACAGGCGCCGAGAATGATCGGCCACAGCGAATCGGCGAGCGCCAGCAGCAGGTATCCGGCAATGCGCACCACACAGCCGCAGAGGATGATAATGCGGGCGCCGAAGCGATCGGCCAGCGCGCCGCCGACCAAAAACATGCCCTGCTGCGAAAAGGTTCTTAATCCGATGACCAGCCCGATCGCCCAGCCGGAAAGCAGCATATCGTCACGCAGGAAAATCGCCAGAAAAGGAACCACGGCATAGAAGCCAATATTGAAAACCAACTGGCTGCCGAGTAATAACGGCGGGTAAGGCCGTCCCGCGCGGCCGGCTATAAGGTCTGACATAAAAGTTATCCGTTCAAATAGGTAAAGAAGGGATGGCCTGCAATAACCGGTGAGTATGCCGGCGCTGTGGCGACGCCAGCACATCGGCGGTGGGACGATCTTCGATAATGCGCCCATCGTCCATGACCAGCATACGTTCGCATAAACCCGCAAGTAGTGAAATGTCGTGTGACACCATCAGCAATCCCATATTATTTTGCGACGTTACCTGTTGCAGCAGCGTTTTGATTTGTTCACGCAGCGGTAGATCCAATCCGCTGGTGGGCTCGTCAGCGAGTAAAAAAGCGGGGCGCGTCACCAGCGCACGGGCCATCGCGACGCGCTGGGCCTGTCCGCCCGACAGCAGACCGGCAGGCCTTGAGCATAAGCTGACGCTCAGACCGACCTGATCCATCGCCATCCGCACGCATGACGAAATATTTTCGCCGCTTCTCAGGCGTTTCAAGGGTTCGGCAATCAGTGCGCCGACAGGCTGGCGCGGATCCAGAGATGCGGCCGGATCCTGCGGAATATACTGTACGCGACGGCGATACCACAGCAGTGAACGTACCGAACCCGGCCGCACCAATTGGCCGTCGCAGTGTATCGTGCCGCTGTCCGGCGTGTCCAACGCCAGCAGGGTTTTCAGCAATGTGGATTTACCGCAGCCGGAGGCGCCGACCAGACCAACGCGTTCATGGCGTTGCAGCGTCAGCGACAGATCGCGAAAGATGGCGCCGGCGGGATCGGCTTTTCGCCACCGGAAACGCGGCGCCTGACGATAACGGCTGACGCGTTCCATGCGCAAAAAAGGGGTTGATATGGCGTGAAGATGGCGGTTCATCCGACCAGGCCTCCGGCGGTCGGCAATGACAAGCCGGCGCGCCGCGCCGCCGCAATCAGGCTACGCGTATACGGGTGCCGAGGGGCATTCAGCAATTGCCGCATGTCGCCGGATTCCACCAGTCGACCCGCTTCCATCACCAGCCCGCGCTGACAAATCTGCGCAGCGACGGCGATATCATGAGTAATGAATAGCAAGGCGGGGGCGTCGGGGCGCGCGCATCGGGCCTGCAATACTTGCAAAACCTGCTGTTGGGTAATGACGTCGAGCGCGGTCGTCGGTTCGTCGGCCACCAGCAGACGCGTCTTGCCCAGCAGCGCCAGAGCGATGCAAATACGCTGGCGTTGCCCGCCGGATAGCTCTGCCGGAAAACGTTGTTGCAGGTGGGGAATATCCCCCAGCCCCATGTCATCCAGCAGCGCGGCGAGTTCGGCCTGTGATGAAGCGCCCAAGGCCAGCGACAGCTGTTTGCCGAGTCTCATCAAGGGATTAAGCGCGCCGGCGGAGTCCTGAAAAATGGCCGATACTCGCGCCGACGCCGGACGGGCCAGCGCCTTCAGATGGGTGACGTCTTCGCCGTTGACCCGGATTCGCCCGTTTATCCGACAGCCAGCCGGCGGCGTGCCGATCGCTGCTCTGGCGGTTAGCGACTTACCGGAGCCGGAGGCGCCGATCAGACAAACTCTTTCGCCCGGGTACAGGCTGAAACTCACATCGCTGACTTTACTGTCTCCGCCAAGAGATAAATCAAGACGATCGATTTGCAGTATCGCGTCGGTTTGTCTGTGCCTGCTTATCATGATGAGCCGTGCTGAATATTTGATATGTGATAACATAACAAAATAAAGGCGGGCGATGCAAAGGAAACGTTTTGCTACAGCTTGAATATTTACGCCACGTTGCGCCGAAAGTCATCGCACAAGGCGCCGCGGCGATTGACGCGGCTTATCGGGGCATATAACGCGTTGCATGAAACTACCTTGCTTTGGCGCACCACCTCACGCTGACGGCACCGCTGCCGTTAGCGGTAAATAGGTGACTAAGCGGCAGCTTCCGACAAGAAGAGGGGATTACCGGACGACGCCGGCGAGCCATTGACGCAGCTTCTGCGGTGACTGCGCGCCGCCGATGCGTCCTTTTTCCTCGCCCTGTTCCAGCCACAAAAGGGTCGGCAGCGTACGTACCGCCAACTGCCGGGCCAGGTCGCTATGACTGTCGGCATCCAGATAGTGGCTGGCAAGAGAGCGGTATTGCTCTTCGTTCAGTACCGCTTCCAACTGGCGGTACAGACTTTTACAGTGGACGCAGCGCTCCGCGCCGACCAGCAATAACTGCGGCGCGGCGTGTTGTTTCAGCGTTTCCCAACCGTCGCCCGCCAGTGGCGTAAAGCGCGAACGATTGACGGTGAACAGTTTGGGGCTGCGTTTCAGATCCTCGCTGTCGGTGGCGACGCACAGCGCGTCGCCGTTTTTTTTATAGGGTCGCACGCCGCTGACATGAATCACGCTGGCGAAACCGGGTTGAGCGGCGCCCGGTTGACGAAAATGGGTGTTGTCGGGCGCCACGACCGGGGTTTCCTGCGGGCGGGCCAACTGCGGCACCCAGTCGTAAGGGACGCGATACGCCCGGTAAAGCATATTGGTGTTAACGGTTTTCCCCCAGTACGGCGAGATATATTCCCACACGATTTCATGTTCCGCCGTCACCTCAAACAGTCGGCCGTTAGCGCCTTCATTGATCAGCGTATTACCGTTGGGCAAGCGCTGAATATTACTGATATAAGGGCTGTAGAAGCGGAACGCGTCGGTAGGGTGCGGAATTCCGGCTTCATAGGGAGAATAGCGCCAGACGATATCAAGCGTGACCGGGTTGATTTCCAGTATGCGCGAGTAGTCGCGCCAGACGTTTTTAACGCCATCGGCGGATGCCGGATTGGGAGCGCCGTAGCCTGCCCAGCCGCCGTTGTCGAATACCAGAATATTGCCCGCGCCGGGTAAGCCGGCGGGGATCATATGAGCATGGTGTTGGCCGATGATCCAGCCCAGATGCTTCAGTTCCGGCGTGCGGTAGTCCGGGCCGAGCTTCCAGACGATCTTGCCGCTCTGTTTATCAATAATGGCGATAATGTTGGATTCACGGGCGTCCCAGATAATGTTGTCGGGATGGAAACGGCTGTCGCCCTGATCGAACCACGGATTGGGGCCGAGAGCCGACATCGAGTTGATATGCATCCAGTCGCCCATGCCGCCGCCGCTTTTGCGCAGATTGGGGTTGTTGTAGATAGCGGTTTTTGCAGCGTCGTCAAAGCCCAGTTCATTAAAATGATCGCTGCATCGCCACTCCCACAGGATATTTCCCTGCCAGTCTACTTCGATAATGGTGTCGTCAAGCAGCAGCTTGTCGCTGATTTGCGCATTGTGCAGATTTTTATGAGCCAGAATCAGGGTATTGCCGCCGATCGACTGCGGTTCTTGCCCCGGTGCGTAATAACCTACCGGGTTGCCGCTGCGCTGATAGTCATGGTGAACGCGCGCCATCCATTCAACCGGCAAATCGGGATCGCTAATCTGTTCATAGCCGTTGAATTTCCAGACGATATTCCCCTCCCAGTCAACCTGGATCAGATCAACCATGTCCTGCATGCCGTAGCGCGGATCGCGTTCACCGCTATGGCCGAGGATATAGCCGCCGGGCAGGATTTTGTTGGGGAAACCATGCAGACCTTCCCACAGGCGTAGCTCGGTTCCGTTCATATCGATCAGCACGGCGCCGCTTTCCAGCGCCTGAAATACGGTATAGCCGCCCCAGGCCTTGTCCGGGTTATAGAGGGTGGTGCCGGTGGGGTAAACGGAAGGGTGTCCCATAACAAAACTCCATTCAAAAAGTGGTGAGAGGGTGTGCCGATGAAGCCGGCTGGGTCAACAGCGACAGCAATTCGCCGCACTGTTGGTGAAACGCCTGACTGTCGCGCTTCCGGGGATGCGGCAGCGTGAGGGTGGCGACGTGTCTGATCCGTCCTGGACGGGGCGCCAGCACCACCACGCGGTCGGCCAGATAGACCGCTTCTTCTACGTCGTGCGTTACCAGCAGCGTGGTGGTGCCTTCCGCCTGATGAATGCGCCGCAGCTCCTGCTGCATCTGCTGACGGGTCAAGGCGTCCAGCGCGCCAAAGGGTTCATCCAGCAATAAAATCCGCGGGTTGGCCACCAGACCGCGGGCGATGGCGACGCGCTGCGCCATACCGCCGGAGAGCTGGGCGGGCAGGGCGTCGGCGAAATCATGCAGGTCAACCAGTCGGATAAAGTGGTCGATCAGGCGTTCACACGCCGAGCGATGCTGTTTTTCGCGCGCCAGACCCAGCGCGATATTCTGGCGAACCGTCAGCCAGGGAAACAGTCGTGGTTCCTGAAACACCATTCCCCGTTCGCGGCTGATGCCATGCGCCGGCTTGCCATCGACCAGAATGCGGCCCTGATAGTCGTTATCCAATCCGACCAGCATACGCAGCAGCGTGGATTTGCCGCAGCCGCTGCTGCCGACAATCGCCACCAGCTCTCCGCTATCGATGGAGAGCGAAAAGTTGTCAATCACCGTCAGCGGTTGTCCCTGCACGTTGAACTGTTTTTTTAGGCGCTCAAACTGCACCACCGGCGGATGGCCGGTCTGGATGGCGGTCATACGGATTCTCCTGCGCGGCGCCAGCGGGTGGCGCGTTTTTCCAGAATGAGGCCGGCGCGGTCGATTGCCGCTCCGGTAAGGCCAATCAACAGCATGCCGCTGAGAATGGTCGGCATGTCCAGCAACTGCTGGGCGTTAATCATCAGGCTACCGATGCCGATATCCGATGACATGAAATACTCCGCGCCGATCGTACCGAGCCAGGCATAAATCAGCGACAGACGCAGGCCGGCGAAGATGGCGGGCGCCGCGCCGGGCAGGATCAGTACCCGCAGCCGCACGACCAGCGACAGTTGCAGTACCTGCGCCACCTCCTGTAGCGCCAGCGAACGCTGACGCACGCCACGGTGGCTGGCTACCAGCATGGGAAAGAAGGACGCCAGCGACACGAACACCACTTTGCCCGTTTCATCGTTGCCTACCCAGGCGGTCAGCAACGGCAGCCAGGCAAACAGCGCAATCTGGCGTAGCGTGGCAAAGGTCGGCGTGAACAGCGCGTCGGCGCGCGGGCTGAGTCCCAGCACCACCCCGAGCAGCAGACCGACGGTGATGCCGCCCGCCGCGCCCGCCAGCGCCCGCATCAGGCTGCGGCGCATGGCATCCGGTAAGACGCCGTCGCTGACGCCCTGAACCAGCGTTTGCCATACGACGGACGGCGGGGGCAGCAGCGACGTATCCACCCAACCAGACAGGCTGGCCTGCTGCCATAACGCCAGCAGCGCTACCGGCAGCAGCACGCCGGACAGCCGGCCTGACGGTATGGCGTTAAGACGACTGACCGGTGGGTGCGGCCAGTAGACCAGCCGCCGTTCGAGTTGGTTAATCAGCCATTCCATCGCCAGCCCGGCGCAACCGATGACCGCGATACAGACAAACACAATATCCAGTTGAAACAGCTGACGGCCCCATACCAACAGGTAGCCAATGCCCTGTGAAGAGGCCAGCAACTCCACCACAATCAAAGAGACCCAGGCCTGCGACAGCGCCAGCCTCAGTCCGGTCAACCAGACCGGCAGCATCGCCGGCAAGGTTAAACGCCGCAGACGTTGCCAGGGAGTCAGCCGCAGGATACGCGCCACTTCCAGCAGCGAAGCAGGGACGTTGCGTACGCCGCTTTGGGTATGCAGCGTGACGGGGACGATCACCGCTTTGACAATCACCGCCAGCTTCAGCGCATCGTCAATACCGAACAGCACCATAAACAGCGGTATCCATCCCAGCGTGGGAATTTGCGCCAGCGCATAAACCGTCGGGTGCAGCAGATTGGCCGCGCGCGGCGAGGCGCCCATTAGCGCGCCCAGCAAGGTGCCGGCGAGCAACCCCGCCAGCAGGCCGGTTATCAGCCGGTACAGGCTAATAAGCAACTGTGAACCCAGATCGCCCTGCCAAAGCTCGGCGGCGGTTTGCATCACCGTGACGGGGGCGGGAAGAATTTGAGGCGGCATCCACCCCTGCCGGCTGCTGACGAACCATAACAGCAATAGCGCGAGCGGGACGATGAACGGATAAAACGCCCTGTGCGGCGCCGGGGGCCACGTCGGCGTAGGCATTTTCAGCAACATAACCTTATTCATTTTTTTCCGGGGAATCGGCTAAAAAAGACGGATAAGGCATAAAAAACAGCTTTTAGCCTCTAACGCCAATGCATTAAACCGATAGCCGCCGTGCAAGAAATGCATATATGGCGGATTGCCGCTTGCCCACTGATTTATGCTTTTTTTCACTGACTAAAGCCGTAAATGTTATTTAAACCGTGGCCGATCGTTTCGCTAGTTTGGTGGTAACGTTCTGTTATTCACGGAGAAGATCATGCAGGAAACATCATTAACACCGCGATATGGTTGGCGAATGACCATCCATCGCCTCGCAGGCGCGCTGATGCTGATCGGCTTTGTGCTGACAGGCGCGTCGGCCGTACAGGCGGCGGAAAATAAACCGACGGAAATTCGTATCGGCCTGCCCGATCAGAGTGCGGGCAGTAAACCGTTTATCCGTGGGCCGCTAGGGTTGGCGCATATTCGTCAGCAGTTGGAGCAGGTGTTTGAACCGCAAGGGATCAAAGTCAAGTGGTCGTTTTTTAAAGGCGCGGGGCCGGCGGTGAACGAAGCGCTGGCGAACCAACAGTTGGACGTGGTCTACCTGGGGGATCTGGCGGCGATCATCGGTCGGGCGGGCGGGTTGCCGACCCGGGTGCTGGTGGGGGCGCGCGGCGCAAATTCCTATCTGGCGGCCACCCCGGAATCAGGTATTCAGCGGATTGAAGATTTACGCGGCAAACGCGTCGCGGTCTATAAAGGAACGGCGGATCAGCTCTCTTTTGAGCGGGCGCTGAAAAGCGCCGGACTGAATGAACGGGATATCCGGGTGATTAATCTGGATTGGACGGCAGGCAAAGCGGCGCTGGCCGCCAGACGGGTTGATGCGGTATGGGGCGGTATGGGGCTTCTGGTATTGCGTGAGCAGGGGATTAACATTGTGGTGAGCAGCGGGGCGCTGGGCCGCGCCAACACCACGCAGGCGGCGGTGCTGGCGACGGACGATTTTATCCAGCGCTACCCGCAGGTGACGCAACAACTGGTGAATGTGCTGGTGGAGAACGCCCGCTGGGTCAGCGACCCCGCGCATTTGGCGGAGTATATCGCGCTGATGTCGGCACAGAGTCAGATCCCGCAGGCGTTGTTTGAGGAAGAGTTGGCGCCGGACGATCTCAATTTCCAAAGCTCGCCGCGTTTGGATGTTTTTTTGCAGAGCAGTTTTGAGGACAGCATTCAACGGGCAAAAAGCGCCGGGCTGATCCGTCGTGATTATCCGGTGGGCGACTGGTTCGATAGCCGTTTTGTCGATCGGGCGCTGGCCGACCAACAGTGGCAAGCGGTTTGGCCTGCGTATGACGCTGTTGGTCAGGCATCGGTGAAATAGTCGTCGGATTGGCGCTGCCTGTCCTGCTCGATAAGAGTGTCGATCATCAGTTGCGCCAGTGGCGGGAGGTTTTTTTGCAGGTTGGAGATAATGCCAAACCGGGTTCGCATCTCTCCCCATTCCGGCGGCGTTTCCGCCAGGGGAATTTCCACCAGTTGATGGCTGCGATGGCCCAGGGCAAAGCCGTCTTCACTGGCAAAACTGATTGCCTGCGTATGACACAGCACGTTGAACAACGAGTAGATATGGTCGCACTGGATTTGTGGGCGAAAGTCGGGCTGGCGTGTCAACGTAGCCAGAATTTTGCGCATGCCGACCGGCAAATAAGGCGAGGCTAGCGGATAACGCAGCAGTTCATCCGGCATAACCCGCGCCTGTTGCGCCAACGGGTGTGAACGATGACAGATAAAAAAGCAGCGCTGCTGGCTTAACGGCTGCACCCGAAACCTGTCTTCGAGTTCGGCATGCCAGGTGTCGGCAACGAAAAACGGCCATTCATCGGCCAGCAAACGTTGACGCAGCGACTGCCAGTTATCCACGCTGTAGGCCACTCTGTCCCGCGGCCGCAGTTGATGGAAATGCGCCACCGCGAGCGGAATAAGCGCGACGGCGGGCGCGGGGCCGCAGCCAAAGGTCAACTCGCCGCCGCCCTCGTCGCTGATTTGTTGCATGTCATTGATCAGTTCCCAGGAGAGTTCCTGTATCCGGCGGGCGAAAGGCAATAATTTTTTCCCCTGCCACGTCAGCGCAAAGCGTTTGCTTTGTCTGTCGATGAGCGGATAGCCCATGGTTTGTTCCAGCGTTTGAATGCTGCGGCTGAACGCCGACTGCGACAAACAGACCGATTCCGCCGCCTGCACAAAACTGCCGTGTTCCGCCAACGCGAGAAAATTGCGCAATTGTCGCAAATCCAGATGCATACCTTTACCTGACCGAATGTTTTCCTTCGATATAAACGCAATGCCGCTCTGGTGCAATGAACAAAAAAATATAACATATAGCGGTCGCGCTATGGCATTGCCCTCTGATCCGCATATTCATCAGTTTTCGTTATCTCCTTGCCCTTTTATAGCGCACGGCTGCCCGCTGGTTGTGCGTGCGCATGGTCGTGCGAAATAAATAAAGTAATAAAAATCAATAAATTAAAAGTTGGTATGCGCTTTGCTAATTTGAATTCAATCTTGTATACCAGTTGGAATTCAAATCATGACATCAGCGATTGGACTCACGCTTTACCAGTGGCAACAATATTACCAGCAGGATGCGCAGGCCATTTACCCTACGCTGGAAACGCATCTGGCAACGTTGTCAACTGATGATAATGCCTGGATTTATCTGGCGACTCCGGCGCAGTTGCGCGCGCAGATCGCTCCGCTGTTGGCGCTTTATCGACAAAATCCGGCCGCGCTTCCCCTTTTTGGCGTGCCTTTCGCGGTCAAAGACAACATAGATGTGGCGGGGTGGCCGACCAGCGCCGCCTGTCCGGCATTCACCTATCTGGCGGAGAAAGACGCCACGGCGGTGGCGAAGCTGAAAGCGGCCGGCGCGGTGCTCATCGGTAAAACCAATCTTGACCAGTATGCGACCGGTCTGGTGGGGACGCGCTCGCCGTTTGGCGCGGTCGGCAACACCTTTAATCCCGAATACGTCAGCGGAGGATCGAGTTCCGGCTCTGCGTCGGTGCTGGCGCGTGGTTTGGTGGGATTTTCGCTGGGTACGGATACGGCGGGTTCCGGGCGCGTACCGGCCGGTTTTAACAACATCGTTGGCCTGAAACCCACTAAAGGCTGGCTATCCGCCAGCGGCGTGGTGCCCGCCTGTCGGTTGAACGACACCATTTCAATCTTTGCCTTAACGGTCGAGGATGCTTTTACCCTCGCCGAGCTTGCCGGCGGCTACGATGCCGCCGACGCGTATTCACGCAGTAATCCCGGTCTGGCGCCGGCCGCGCTGCCTGCATCTCCCCATTTCGCCGTACCCGCCAATCCGACTTTTTTTGGCGACACGCTGGCGCAGCAGGCATGGGAAAAAGCGTTGGCTGCGCTGGAAGACGGCGGCGCGACGCTAGAACCGATTGATTTCAGCGCGTTTCAGCAGCTTGCGGAGCAGCTTTATCATGGCCCGTGGGTGGCTGAACGCACCGCGTCCATCGGCGAAATGCTGCAACATCCGGAGAACATGGATCCGGTGGTGTACGGCATCGTCGCCAACGGCGAGCGCTATAGCGCGGTTGATGCCTTCAAGGCCGAATATCGGCGTGCCGGGTTGACGCGTCAGATCCAGCAGACGCTCAGCCAGTTTGATGCGCTGGTGGTGCCGACCTCGCCGACCATTCGCACCCTCGAAGAGATAAAGCAGGAACCGGTGCGCTACAACTCGCAGTTTGGTACTTACACCAACTTCACCAATTTGGCGGATCTGGCGGCGCTGGCGCTGCCCGGGCCGCTGCGCGAAGACGGTTTGCCCGCCGGAATTACGCTGATTGCACCGGCCTGGCACGACCGCGCGCTGGCCGCTTTTGGCGCGCGCTGGCAAGCTCAGTCGGCATTAACTTTGGGGGCGACCGGGAAGCCTCAGCCGGCGCGCCGCCTGTCGCTTCCTGTTTCACCTCTGCATGTGCGGGTGGCGGTGGTCGGCGCACACCTGACGGGGATGCCGCTCAACCATCAGCTTACCCGCCGCGACGCGGTGTGGGTGGAGGAAACCACCACGGCGGCCTGCTATCGCCTCTATGCCCTGGCTAACACCCAGCCTGCCAAACCCGGGTTGGTCAGAAAGGATGACGGGGCGGCGATTACCGTTGAGCTGTGGGATATCCCGCTGGCGCGTTTTGGCGAGTTTGTCGCGGAAATTCCGGCTCCGCTGGGGATAGGGACGCTGGAGCTGGCCGATGGCCGGCTGGTGAAAGGCTTTATTTGCGAACCGGCCGCGTTGAGCGATGCGCTGGATATTACCGGGTTTGGCGGCTGGCGCAACTGGCTTGCCCGTCAGGAGAATGATCATGTTTAACACCGTACTCATCGCTAACCGCGGCGAGATCGCCTGCCGCGCAATGCGCACGTTGAAACGTTTGGGAATTACCAGCGTGGCGGTTTACTCCGACGCCGATAAAAACGCGCAACATGTCAAAGACGCCGATATCGCCATCGCGATCGGCGGCGATAAGGCCGGCGACAGCTATCTGTGTATCGACAAGATCCTGAATGCCGCCAGACAGTCCGGGGCGCAAGCGGTTTGGCCGGGGTACGGTTTTTTGTCGGAAAGCTTACCTTTTGCCGCGGCCTGTGAAGAAGCCGGTATTGTATTCGTCGGCCCCACCGCGCAACAGCTTGGCGAGTTCGGCCTTAAACATCGGGCGCGTGAACTGGCCGCCAGCGCGGGGGTGCCGATGACGCCGGGCACCGCGCTGCTTGCTTCGCTGGAAGAGGCGCTGGCGTCGGCGGAAGAAATCGGTTACCCGGTAATGCTGAAAAGCACCGCCGGGGGCGGGGGCATCGGCCTGACGCGCTGTGCCGACGCGGCGGCGCTGCGTCAAGCCTGGGAAAGCGTGCGGCGGCTGGGCGAGCAGTTTTTCAGCGATGCCGGCGTATTCCTCGAACGTTGCATCGATCGGGCGCGTCACGTCGAAGTGCAAATCTTTGGCGACGGCAAAGGCAATGTCATCGCGCTGGGCGAGCGTGACTGCTCGCTGCAACGCCGCAACCAAAAAGTGGTGGAGGAGACGCCGGCACCCAATCTGCCGGAAAGCACCCGCGCCGCCCTGCTGGCGTCGGCGGTAAAACTGGGCGAACAGGTCAGCTATCGCAGCGCCGGTACGGTGGAATATATCTACGATGCCGAACGGGACGAGTTCTTCTTTCTGGAAGTGAATACCCGGTTGCAGGTGGAGCATCCGGTCACCGAATGCGTGACCGGGCTGGATTTGGTGGAGTGCATGCTGCGGGTTGCCGCTGACGAACCGCTCGACTGGGCGCGGCTGGCGCAGGCGCCGCAGGGCGCGGCCATCGAAGTGCGTATTTACGCCGAAGATCCCTTGAAAAACTTTCAGCCAAGTCCGGGCGTGCTGACTGAAGTCTGTTTTCCGGCCAACGTGCGGGTTGATAGCTGGATCAGCACCGGCAGCGAGGTGTCGGCGTATTACGATCCGATGGTTGCCAAGCTGATCGTTCATGCGCCCACCCGCGATCAGGCGCTGGCGAAAATGCGGCGGGCGCTGAATGAAACGCGCCTGCACGGCATTGCCACCAATCTTGACTACCTGCGGCAGATTGTCGCCACCGATGCTTTCCGTCAGGGGCATGTCTGGACGCGGATGCTCGACGGCTTTACGCCCGCGGCGCCGGTTATCGAGGTTGTTCAGCCCGGCACCTGGAGCAGCGTACAGGATTACCCCGGTCGGCTGGGATATTGGGATATCGGCGTGCCGCCGTCCGGCCCGATGGATGATTTCGCTTTTCGTCTGGCGAACCGCATCGTCGGCAACGCCGAAGAGGCCGCCGGGCTGGAGTTTACGCTGCAAGGCCCGACGCTGCGTTTTCACTGCGAGGCGCTGATTGCGTTGACCGGGGCGGACTGCCCAGCCGATCTCGATGGCGAGCCGATCGCCTATTGGCGGCCGGTGGCGGTGAAAGCGGGGCAGACGCTGACGCTGGGGCGGGCAATATCGGGTTGCCGCACCTATCTGGCGGTACGCAACGGCATCGATGTTCCGCAATACCTCGGCAGCCGCTCGACGTTCGCCCTCGGGCAGTTCGGCGGTCACGCCGGACGAACGCTGCGCGTGGCGGATATGCTGGCGATATCCCAGCCGAATCTGGCGGCTTGCACCACCGCGGCGCCGGTCAGCCAGCCGCAGGCGATCGCGCCGGCGCTGGTGCCGACCTACGCCGACGAATGGCATATTGGCGTTCTTTACGGGCCGCACGGCGCGCCGGACTTTTTCACCCATGCGTCCATCGACGAGTTTTTTGCCAGCGAGTGGCAGGTTCATTACAACTCCAACCGGTTGGGCGTCCGTCTTGTCGGGCCTAAACCCGCCTGGACCCGCGCCGACGGGGGGGAGGCGGGGCTGCATCCCTCCAACGTGCATGATTGTGAATATGCAATTGGCGCGGTGAACTTTACCGGCGACTCCCCGGTGATCCTCACCCGCGATGGGCCGAGTCTGGGGGGATTCGTCTGTCCGGTCACTATCGCCAAAGCCGAGCTGTGGAAAGTCGGTCAGGTGAAACCGGGCGATCGTATTCGTTTTCATCCTATCAGCTTTGATGAAGCGCTGGCGCTGGAGAAAACGCAGGCTGAGCAGATAAACAGCTTAACCACGGCGCCTGCGCCGACCTTTGACGTGCCGTCGCTGGCCGATACCGGGCAGGGGTCCGCGACCGTGTTGGCCGCCATTAAGGCCACCGCCGGTGCGCCGACCGCGATTTATCGTCAGGCGGGCGATAACTATATCCTTATTGAGTACGGCGATAATGTGCTGGATTTGGCGCTGCGCCTGCGGGTGCATCTGTTGATGGAGGCCATCCGCAACGCCGAGCAGCCCGGCATTGCGGAGCTGTCGCCCGGCGTGCGTTCGTTGCAGATCCGTTATGACAGCCGGATCCTCAGCCAGCAACGGCTGATGTCGCTGTTGCTGGATCTGGAGAAAAAACTCGGTGATGTCAGTCGGATGAAAGTGGCGTCGCGCATCGTGCATATGCCGATGGCTTTTGAAGACAGTGCGACCCTGGGGGCGGTGGCGCGTTATCAGGAAACGGTTCGCGCCAGCGCCCCCTGGTTGCCCAACAACGTTGATTTTATTCAGCGCATTAATGGCCTGCCGACGCGCACAGCGGTGCGGGATATTATTTTTGACGCCAGCTATCTGATCCTCGGTCTTGGCGATGTCTATCTCGGGGCGCCCTGCGCGGTGCCGATCGATCCGCGTCATCGTCTGCTGAGTTCCAAATATAACCCGGCCCGCACTTTCACCGCCGAGGGAACGGTGGGTATCGGCGGCATGTATATGTGCATCTATGGCATGGATTCGCCGGGGGGCTATCAGCTGGTGGGCCGTACCCTGCCTATCTGGAACAAATACCTCAAGAACGCGCAGTTTGCCGCGGATGAGCCCTGGCTGCTGCGCTTCTTCGATCAGGTGCGTTTTTATCCGGTTAGCGAAGCCGAACTGGATGTGCTGCGTGAAGATTTCCGCGAGGGGCGCGCCGCCATCGCCATTGAAGAGACCGAGTTCGATTTCGCCGCCTATACCGATTTCCTGAATGAGCACGCGCGGTCTATTGCTGAATTCCGCCAGCGTCAGACCACGGCGTTCGATGCCGAAGTGGCGCGATGGCAGCAGCAGGAAGACGCGCTAGCGCCGGCCGACGAGACGGTCTATCCGCCCGAGGAGGAGGATGATAACGCGTTTCAGGTACGCGCGGATATGAACGGCAACATCTGGAAAGTACTGGTGAAGCCCGGCGATGAAGTGGAGCAGGGCCAGCCGCTGATCATCGTCGAGGCGATGAAAATGGAACTGACGATCCCTGCGCCGCGAGCGGGCCGCGTGAAGCGGATAGGGTGTCAGCCCGGCCGGCCGGTAAGCCCCGGCGATGCGCTGCTGTGGCTGGAGGAATAAGTATGCCAATCGATATGCGAAAGAAACGCGGTAAAGCCCGCCCGGAAGCGCTGGCCGAGCGTGTCTATCAAACGCTTAAAAACGACATTTTTGACTTTCGGCTGATGCCGGGCGATCGCTTCAGCGAGAGTGAAATCGCCGAACGGATGAATGTCAGCCGTACACCGGTGCGTCAGGCGTTGTTCTGGCTGGAGCGGGAAGGTTACGTGGAGGTCTATTTTCGCAGCGGCTGGCAGGTGAAGGCGTTCGATTTTGAATATTTCGAGGCGCTGTACGATTTCCGCATCGTGCTGGAACGTGAAGCGGTGCAGCGTTTGTGCGGCCTGCCTCCGGGGCGCTGCGCCGAGCTGTTGGCTGACTTGAAGACATTCTGGGTCGATGCGCCGCGTCTGGAAGATGGCAAAACGGTGTCGCGTTATGACGAGCAATTCCATATCACCCTGGTGGCGGTAGCCGGAAATAGTGAAATGGCGCGCGTTCATAGCGAATTGACAGAAAAAATCCGCATTATCCGTCGCCTCGATTTCACCCGAGAGGATCGCGTGGATGCAACGTATAGCGAACATGCCCGTATTTTGCTGGCGGTATTACAACAAAAAACCGAGGAGGCGCAGCGTATCTTGACCGACCATATCTCCGTAAGTAAGGCCGAAGTCAGAAAAATAACCTTGCATATGTTGCAACAGGCAAGGCTTCAACCTGTTTCATCTGAATCATCACTCAATACTTTATAAGGGCTCAGAGATGAAAAGACGTTCATTGTTAAAGGTATTCGCACTCTCCGCGACGGTTGTCGGCATGGGGATGGCATGGGGAGTACAGGCGGCGGATACCATTAAAGTTGGCATTATGCATTCGCTGTCCGGCACGATGGCGATTTCTGAAACGCCGCTGAAGGATGTGGCGTTGATGACCATTGATGAGATCAACGCCAAAGGCGGCGTGTTGGGTAAAAAACTGGAGCCGGTGGTGGTCGATCCCGCCTCCAACTGGCCGCTGTTTGCCGAAAAATCGCGCCAGTTGCTGACGCAGGATAAAGCCGCGGTGGTATTCGGCTGCTGGACGTCGGTATCGCGTAAATCCGTTTTGCCGGTGTTTGAAGAGCTGAATGGCCTGCTGTTTTATCCGGTGCAATATGAAGGTGAAGAGATGTCGCCGAACGTGTTCTACACCGGCGCGGCGCCAAATCAGCAGGCGATCCCCGCGGTGGAATATCTGATGAGCGAAGACGGCGGCGCGGCGAAACGCTACTTCCTGTTGGGCACCGACTATGTGTACCCGCGCACCACCAATAAGATCCTGCGGGCCTTCCTGCACGCCAAAGGGGTTCAGGACAAGGATATCGAGGAAGTGTATACGCCGTTCGGCCACAGCGACTACCAGACCATCGTCTCCGACATTAAGAAATTCTCCACCGGCGGGAAAACGGCGGTGGTGTCCACCATCAACGGCGACTCCAATGTACCGTTCTACAAAGAGCTGGCGAATCAGGGGATCAAAGCCACCGACGTTCCGGTGATCGCTTTCTCGGTAGGGGAAGAGGAACTGCGGGGGATTGACACCAAACCGCTGGTCGGGCATCTGGCGGCGTGGAACTACTTCCAGTCGGTGGATAATCCGACTAACCAAACGTTCGTCGCGGCTTACAAGGCCTATGCCAAAGCGCGCAATTTGCCGAATGCGGACACGGTAGTCACCAACGATCCGATGGAAGCCACCTATGTCGGCATTCATATGTGGGCGCAGGCGGTTGAAAAAGCCGGCACTACCGATGTGGATAAAGTCCGTGCGGCGATGGCCGGGCAAACCTTCGCGGCCCCGGACGGCTTCACGCTGACCATGGATGCGACCAATCACCATCTGCATAAACCGGTGATGATCGGCGAAATTGAAGATAACGGTCAGTTCAATGTGGTATGGCAGACCGATCAACCGGTACGCGCCCAGCCGTGGAGTCCGTACATCCCGGGTAATGATAAGAAATCGGATAGCCCGGTGAAAGCATCCCAGTGATGAGTTCGTTTGGCGCTCTCTTGCCAGGAGAGAGCGCCCGCGGTTCCAGTTCCCCTTTCTTCCCTATCGGGAAAAGGGGGAAACCTTCTTTCTTACATGACAGGCATTGCGATGATAATGGGTCAATTCGTTAAGCTGTTTCTGTCGCTCTGCTTGGCGGCTCCGCTGGCGGCGCTGGCCGGGCCCGCGGCCGATTTTGTCGCGGCGAGCCGCACCCAGCAGGCCGATATGCTCCAGCGATGGGCGGTCGCGCCGGATATCGAACGTTTGCCGTTGCTACAGGCGCTGCGTAGTGAGTCGGTAATGGTCGATCAGAACAAACAGCCGTTCAGCGAACGTCAGGGCAAGCTGACGCCGATGGAGGGCAATGCGCAACCCGTCGGCACGCCTAAAAAACTGTTTATGAATAACCGCCTGCGCGTCTTGATCGGCGCGACGCTGGCGTCACATCAATTGATCGGCGACGACCCCGCCATCCGGCTGCACGCGGCGCGGATGCTGCAAAGCGTGGGCGTCGCCGAACAATTGCCGTTTTTGATGCAGCGTCTGGCGGCAGAGCAGGACGGTGACGTTCATGCCGCGCTGACGATAGCGGTGGCCGGTTTACAACTCGGCGACAGTCGGCCGGCGATCCGTTTGAGCGCGGTGCAACGACTGGGCGAGACCGGCGATCCGCAAATGCAGGCCCGTCTCCAGCCGTTGACCCTGGAACAAAATGAACCCGATGCCGAGGTGCGGGCCGCCGCCGCCGATAGCCTGAAGCAAATCAAACAGAGTCTGGTTTTAGGCGAGTGGCTGGGGCAGGCGTTCACCGGCTTGTCGCTGGGATCTATCCTGCTGTTGGCGGCGCTCGGGCTGGCGATCACCTATGGTTTGCTGGGCGTTATCAATATGGCCCACGGTGAAATGCTGATGTTGGGAGCCTATTCAACCTGGATGGTTCAGTCGCTGCTGCAACGGTTCGCCCCGGAATGGCTGGCCTACTATCCGCTATTGGCGCTGCCGGTCGCGTTCTTTATTACCGCCGCGATCGGCATGTTGCTGGAGCGCGCGGTTATTCGCCATCTGTATGGGCGTCCGCTCGAAACGCTGCTGGCGACCTGGGGAATTAGCCTGATGCTGATCCAACTGGTGCGCGTATTGTTTGGCACGCAGAATCTGGAAGTGTCCAATCCGGGCTGGCTGTCGGGCGGCATGACCGTGCTGCCAAATCTGGTTCTGCCGTATAACCGTATCGCGGTGATCCTGTTTGTAATCGGCGTATTGCTGCTCACCTGGCTGCTATTGAATAAAACCCGGCTCGGGTTGCATGTGCGGGCGGTAACTCAAAACCGCGCGATGGCCGACTGTTGCGGCGTACCGACCGGACGGGTCGATATGCTGGCTTTCGGACTGGGATCCGGCATCGCCGGCCTGGGTGGCGTGGCGCTGTCACAGCTCGGCAACGTCGGGCCGGAGTTGGGGCAGGGGTATATCATTGATTCTTTTCTGGTGGTGGTTCTGGGCGGCGTCGGTCAACTGGCGGGTACGGTGGCGGCGGCGTTTGGACTGGGCATTCTGAACAAAGTGCTGGAGCCGCAAATCGGCGCGGTGCTGGGCAAGATCCTGATTCTGGTGTTGATTGTCTTGTTTATTCAGAAACGGCCACAGGGACTGTTTGCATTGAAAGGGCGGGTAATTGACTGATGACACAACCAATAACGTTAACCGTCGTGCAAAAAGCACCGCGACTGGCGCTCGGCATCGGCCTGATGCTGCTGCTGGCGCTGCTGATTCTGCCGTGGCTTGCGCTGCTGCCGGCCGATAATCCGTTGGCCATTTCCACCTATACGCTGACGCTGGTTGGCAAAATCCTCTGCTATGCCATTGTCGCCCTTGCTTTGGATTTGGTGTGGGGATATGCCGGATTATTGTCGCTCGGTCATGGCCTGTTCTTCGCCCTGGGGGGCTATGCCATGGGCATGTATTTGATGCGCCAGGCCGCGGGGGAAGGGCTGCCCGCCTTTATGTCGTTCCTGTCGTGGAGTGAACTGCCGTGGTTTTGGGGCGGTACGCAATATTTTATCTGGGCGCTGTGTCTGGTGGTGCTGGTGCCGGGGGTACTGGCGTTGGTATTCGGCTGGTTCGCTTTTCGATCCAAAATCAAAGGCGTCTATTTCTCGATTATGACGCAGGCGCTGACCTACGCCGGGATGTTGCTTTTCTTCCGTAATGAAACCGGGTTTGGCGGCAACAACGGTTTTACCGGATTTACCACGCTGCTCGGTTTTCAGGTGACGGCGACGGGCACCCGCATCGGGTTATTCATCGCCACCGTGCTATTGCTGACCGCCAGCCTGGCGATTGGCTTTGCGCTGGCCCGCAGCAAGTTTGGCCGGGTGCTGACGGCGGTGCGGGATGCGGAAAACCGTCTGATGTTTTGCGGCTACGATCCGCAAGGGTTCAAGCTGTTTGTCTGGACGCTGTCGGCGGTGTTGTGCGGCCTGGCGGGAGCGCTGTATGTGCCGCAGGTGGGTATCATCAATCCGGGCGAAATGTCGCCGACCAATTCGATTGAGGCGGCTATCTGGGTGGCGCTCGGGGGGCGCGGCACGCTGGTGGGGCCATTGCTCGGCGCCGGCATCGTCAATGGCGCTAAAAGCTGGTTCACCGTGGCGTTTCCCGAATACTGGCTGTTCTTCCTTGGTCTTATGTTTATTCTCGTCACGCTGTTCCTGCCGCGCGGCGTTATCGGATTGATTCAGCGGAGGAAACATGACTGAGCCGCTTTTTACGCAGGCGCATCCGGCGGATCGTTATCGCCATCAGACCGATCCGGTACTGCAACTCAGCCGGATTAACGTCAGTTTCGACGGTTTTCGCGCGCTGACGGATTTGTCGTTGCAGATCGGCGTCGGCGAACTCCGCTGCGTCATTGGCCCTAACGGGGCGGGTAAAACGACGCTGATGGACGTGATTACCGGTAAAACGCGGCCCGACAGCGGCAAGGTATTTTACGATCAGAACACCGATCTCACCCGCCTTTCGCCGGTGGAGATAGCCCGCGCCGGCGTGGGGCGAAAATTCCAGAAACCGACGGTATTCGAAGCGCTGACGGTATTTGAGAATCTCGAAATCGCGTTAAAAACGGATAAGTCGGTGTGGGCCTGTCTGCGCGCCAGACTCAGCGGCGAGCAGCGCGATCGTATCGCTGAGGTGTTGGATCTGCTGCGTCTTGGCGGCGAGCGTCGTCGCTCGGCCGGGCTGTTGTCGCACGGGCAAAAACAGTTTCTGGAGATTGGCATGTTGCTGGTGCAGGAGCCGCATCTGTTACTGCTGGACGAACCGGCGGCGGGGATGACCGACGCCGAAACCGAATACACGGCGGAGCTGTTTCGCAATCTGGCGGGCAAACATTCGCTGATGGTGGTGGAACACGATATGGGCTTTGTTGAAACCATTGCCGATCATGTCACGGTGCTGCATCAGGGGCAGGTGCTGGCGGAGGGGTCGCTGCGTGAAGTGCAGGCCAACGAGCAGGTGATTGACGTTTACTTGGGGCGCTGAGATGTTACAGATATCGGAACTTAATCAATATTATGGCGGCAGCCATATCCTGCGCGGTTTGTCGTTCGAGGCGCAACTGGGGGAAATTACCTGTCTGCTGGGGCGTAACGGAGTGGGTAAAACCACCTTGTTAAAGTGTCTGATGGGGTTGATCCCGGCTAAATCGGGCACCATCCTCTGGCAAGGTAAGACCATTAATCACCGTAAGCCGCATCAGCGGGTGCGGGCGGGCATCGCCTATGTGCCGCAAGGGCGGGAAATATTCCCGCGTTTAACCGTGGAAGAGAATCTGTTGCTGGGGCTGTCGCGTTTTCCCGGCTCTCAGGCCAGACAAGTACCGGATGACATCTACCAGCTTTTTCCGGTGCTGAAAGACATGAAGCAACGTCGCGGCGGCGATCTGTCCGGCGGGCAACAACAGCAGTTGGCTATCGGCCGTGCGCTGGCCTGCAAACCGCAGCTTTTGATTCTGGATGAACCAACGGAAGGGATCCAGCCGTCCGTTATCAAAGAAATCGGAACCGTTATCCGTCAGTTGGCGCGGCGCGGCGATATGGCGATTTTGCTGGTTGAACAGTTTTATGATTTTGCCGCCGAACTGGCCGACAGCTATCTGGTCATGTCGCGCGGCGAGATTGTGCAGCGTGGGCGCGGTAAGGATATGGAAACAGACGGGGTGCGCGGGCTGGTGGCGATTTAGATCCGCATTTTCCGCGCAGCCGGTTTTTGCGGTCACAAAAGACGGTTGCCGTTAGCGAATGGTTGATTCCCGAACAATCAGTGTGCCAGGGAAGGTTTTTTCGGCGTTGGGCCGAGCGTCGCCGTTAATGCGTGAAATCAATTGCTCGAGCGCGGCGCGCCCTATCTGATAGGTTGGCTGCTTGAGCGTGGTGATGCCGGCCACTTCCGCCCACTCCATTTCATCGAAACCCAATAACCCCATATCGCTTCCCCAGTTCAGGCGCAGCCGACGCATGGCGCGCGCGATTTGCAGGGTCATGGCGCCGTTCGCCGAGATCGCTGCCTTGCGCATCCCGCGATGTCGCTGACAAAAGTCATACAGGATCTTATCCAACTGTTCGGTATCGCTTAGCCGGATGTCATAGTGGCAGGCAATCAGCGGCGGATTGCGTTGTATGGTTTGCTGAAAGGCCTGTAGCCGCTCCTGCCGGGTATTCACCAGGCCCAACGGTTCACTGAGAAACAGAAAAGCCTCAAAACCTTGTTCAATCAGGTGATTGGTTGCGGCGATGGTGGCGCCCTGATTATCCAGCCCGATCATGTCGCAGGATAATCCGGCGATTTTGCGGTCGATGAGCACCATCGGCAGTAAGGAATGCTGTAGCTTGGCAAAGGCATCTTCGCGCATGCCTACCGCGTTGACCACGATGCCTTCAACACAATAACTGCTGAATAACTCCAGATAATGTTGTTCTTGATCCACTTCATTATTGGTATTACACATCAGCAGGGTAAAGCCATGCTGCTGGCAAGCGTCTTCCACGCCGCGCAAGACGTCTACCGAGTAGGGATTGGTGATATCCGCAATGATGATGCCAATCAGCTTGGTGCGGCCTTTTTTGAGGCTGCGGGCCATCTGGCTGGGATTGTAGTTAAGCTGCCGAATCGCGGTTTCAATCCGCAGCTTGAGGGCATCGGATAACAGGTGCTGCTCCCCGTTGAGGTAGCGGGACACGCTGGTTTTACCCGTTTTGGCCGCTTTTGCCACGTCGCTGATTGTTGTGCGGTTTCCCTGGCTTTTCACCACGCTATTCCTCTGAATATGACAGGTCTGAAGCCTACAGCCTACCATAATCGCGGTGAATTTTATGTTGTAAATCCGCGGGCGTTCTTCTGTGCCGATGGCGGGATATGCGCCGAGGCCGCGGCGCTCAGCCACCTTAGCGCCGGATAGCGGTTATTCGCGTACCGGCTGAAATTCGCTATGTTTATCTGATTGAATATTAAAGTGAAAATTATTTTCGCTGTGATTGTGTTCACATTTTAATCGCGTCGCGATTTTTTATGGAACCGATACCATCTACTATGACCACAACAAAATAGCAGGTAATAGATTGACTGCCACTGGAGCTGAGATGGAAAGAGAAATCGTCGTGGTCACGGCCGCTTATGGGAACGACACCGTCAGACAACTGGGCGGGCAGGAGGCACTGTTGCCGGTCATCGCGGGAGCGGGCGCCGACGGGGTGGAAATCCGGCGCGAGTTATTAACGCAACACGCGTTACAGGACTTGCCTGAACTGGCCGTGCGCATCGAGCAGCACCAGCTGTTTGCGGTGTATTCCGTACCTGAAGGGCTGTTTTCCCCGGATGGCGGCCTGAACCCTGAACTGGAAACCCGGCTCGCCGAGGCCGTCGCGCTGAAGGCTAGAGTCGTCAAATTTTCGCTGGGACATTATCGGCCCGCTTACGATCTCAGCGCGTTGAATGCGCGGCTTAGCGCGCTGCCAGTGCAGGTTGTGGTGGAAAACGACCAGACAAAAGCGTGTGGGATACTGTCGCCCCTGAATGCTTTTTTCAGTGCCGCCCGCCGGAGTCAGTCACCGATACGCATGACTTTTGATATGGCGAACTGGCGTTGGGTGGATGAAGACGCCGAACAGGCCGCGGCTCAGCTTGCCGACCATGTGCACTATATCCACGTAAAAGCGGCAAAACCGTCCCACAGCGGCTGGCGCGCGGTGGCGCTGGACGACAGCGACGGTAGCTGGAAATCCTTGATTTCCCTGCTGCCCGCGCAGGCCATGCGCGGTATTGAGTTTCCGCTGGTCGGTGAGGATTTGACGGCGGTTACCCGGCATTATGTCAACTTACTGAGGATGAACTGACGATGAGCACCATACTTCCACTGGACGTTATCACCTACGGTGAAGCGATGGCGATGTTTGTCGCCAGTGAAACCGGCGATTTGGCGCAGGCCGGACACTTTAGCAAACGTATCGCCGGCGCCGAACTGAACGTGTCCATCGGCCTGTCGCGGCTGGAACTTAAGGTTGGCTGGGTTAGCCGGGTAGGGAACGACTCTTTTGGTCGTTTTACCCTGGATACGCTGGCGCGGGAAGGGATCGATCATCAGTGCGTGACGGTCGATGAGCGTTTTCCTACCGGCTTTCAGCTAAAATCGCGGGCCGAAAATGGAACCGATCCCATCGTGGAGTATTTTCGCCGTGGCTCTGCGGCCAGCCATCTGTCGGTCAGTGATTTTGACCCTCGCTATTTCACTAACGCCCGCCATTTGCACCTGAGCGGCGTGGCCGCCGCGCTTTCCGATAGCTCGCTGGCGCTGGCCAATCACGCGGCGCGGGAAATGCGGGCGGCGGGCAAAACCCTGTCGTTCGATCCCAACCTGCGTCCGGTGCTGTGGCCCAGCCGGCAAGTGATGTGTGAAAAGCTGAACGAACTGGCGTTTCAAGCGGATTGGGTGCTTCCCGGTTTGAAAGAAGGCCAGATCCTGACCGGGAAACAGACGCCGGAAGAGATTGCCGATTTCTACCTCGCCAGAGGCGTGAAGGCGGTGATTATCAAACTGGGGCCGGATGGCGCCTGGTTTAAAACCGCCGACGGACATCAGCAGCATGTGGCCGCCGTTCGCGTGGACAATGTCGTGGACACGGTCGGCGCCGGGGACGGTTTTGCCGTCGGCGTAATCAGCGCGCTGCTGGAAGGGAAGACGCTGGCGCAGGCTGTTATGCGCGGCAACCGAATTGGCGCGCTGGCGGTACAGGCCATCGGCGACAGCGAAGGGCTGCCGACGCGGGCGCAATTGGACGAATAACCGATCTGCCCTCTCTCTGGATCCTACGTGGGGCAGGGATGCCCGATACCTGAATACTGAGGATAACAATGATGAAAAATACAGTAATTTCCCAGAAACGCTGGTGGTATCTCATGCCGGTGATCTTTATCACCTACAGCTTGGCCTATCTGGATCGCGCCAATTTCAGTTTCGCTTCCGCCGCCGGCATCAATGATGATCTGGGGATCACCAGAGGCATGGCATCCCTGCTGGGGGCGCTGTTTTTCTTAGGGTATTTCTTCTTCCAGATCCCCGGCGCCATCTACGCTGAACGGCGCAGCGTGCGCAAGCTGATCTTCTGGTGTCTGATCCTGTGGGGAATGTGCGCCACCCTGACCGGCCTGGTCAGCAATATTCCTGCGCTTGCCGCCATCCGTTTTTCGCTCGGGGTCGTCGAGGCGGCGGTCATGCCGGCGATGCTAATCTACATCAGTAACTGGTTTACCAAAGCGGAACGCTCCCGCGCCAATACGATACTGATCCTCGGGAATCCGGTCACGGTGCTGTGGATGTCCGTGGTTTCCGGTTATCTGATCCAGGCCTATGGCTGGCGTGAAATGTTTATCATTGAAGGCTTCCCGGCGGTGATTTGGGCGTTTTGCTGGTGGGTGTTGGTCAAAGATAAACCGGAGCAGGTGAGTTGGCTGAGTAACGAAGAAAAATCCGCCTTGCAGGCTCAGTTACTGAAAGAGCAACAAAATATCAAAGTGGTGCGCAACTACGGCGAAGCTTTCCGTTCCCGCAACGTCATTCTGCTGTGCGCCCAGTATTTTGCCTGGAGCATCGGCGTGTACGGCTTCGTGCTGTGGCTGCCGTCTATTTTGCGCCACGGTTCCGATATGGGCATGGTCGAGGCCGGCTGGCTGTCTTCCGTCCCTTATCTGGCGGCGACGATAGCCATGGTTCTGGTCTCCTGGGCTTCGGACAAACTGCAAAATCGTAAGCTGTTCGTCTGGCCGTTGCTGCTGATCGGCGCGCTGGCGTTTGTCGGATCGTTTTTGCTCGGCGCCGACCATTTCTGGTGGTCCTATGCGATGTTGGTGATTGCCGGCGCCGCCATGTACGCCCCATACGGCCCGTTCTTCGCCATCATTCCCGAAATGTTGCCGCGTAATGTCGCCGGCGGGGCGATGGCTCTGATCAACAGCATGGGCGCGCTGGGCTCGTTCTTTGGTTCCTGGTTTGTCGGGTATCTCAACGGCGCGACCGGGTCGCCTGCCGCTTCCTACGTGTTTATGGCGGGCGCGCTGTTTACCGCCGTCTGGCTCACCATCATCGTTAAACCGTCCGATACGCAAAAGCGGGCTACGGCTGGCGGCTATAGCGCGGTTCCACAGGAGAAGTAACAGATGAAACAACCGGTTGTATTGTATAAAAAAATTCCCCAGGATTTGCTCCAGCATCTGGAGGAGCGATTCGATGTGCGCTTTTTTGACGGCATTAACACGGCCAATCAGGCGGAGGTGATTCGCGCGCTGGCCGACGCCAAAGGGATGATCGGCGCCAGCGTGCCGGTGCGCGAGGCGTTGCTCAATCATGCTCCGCAGCTCAAGGCGATCAGCACCATCTCTGTGGGTTACGATCAGTTCGACGTTGAGGATTTGACCCGACGCGGCATCGTGCTTATGCACACGCCGACGGTGCTGACGGAAACAACGGCCGACACCGTATTCACCCTGATCCTGATGACGGCCCGGCGGGCGCAGGAAATGGCGGAACTGGTGAAAGCCGGCCGGTGGCAACGCAGTATCGGCAGCGAATATTACGGTACGGACGTACATCATAAAACCATCGGCATTTTAGGGATGGGACGCATTGGTTCGGCGGTGGCCCGCCGCGCCAGCGCGGGATTCGGCATGCAGGTGCTGTACTGGAACGATCGGCGGAATCTCCAGGTGGAACAAACGCTGGGCGCGCGTCGCTGCGATCTGGATACGCTGCTGGCTAACGCCGATTTTGTGGTGGTGACGCTGCCTTACGACGAGCAGACGCATCATCTGATCAATGCCGCGCGCCTGGGCATGATGAAACCGGGCGCCATTCTGATTAACGGCTCCCGCGGCAGGATTGTCGATCAGCCCGCGCTGATCGACGCGTTGAAAAACGGCGTCATCCGCGGCGCCGGACTGGATGTTTTTGAAGTGGAACCTCTGCCTGTCGATTCGGAACTGCTGACGTTGTCCAATGTGGTGGCGTTGCCGCACATCGGTTCGGCAACCCATGAAACGCGCCACAACATGGCCGCCTGTGCCGTGGACAACCTGATTAACGCGCTGAATGGCGATATAACAGAAAACAGCGTAAACGGGCATCTCATTAATAAGCCATACGCAGCGCGGTGTCCGGCCGGTTGATGACGCTCGGAAAATCACGTTTTGTCCGGCGTCCGCCAGGCACCCGCGCCAGCGCGACGAATGCCGTTCCGCTCTATTAAGCTTCACGGATATCACGGGTCAATACATTAATGAATCAGACAAACGCAACGCTGTCCCGCATCACGCAACGCATTATTGAACGCTCCCGGCAGATGCGATCCGCGTATTTGCGGCGGATCGACGACGCGCGTAGTCAGACCGTGCATCGGGCGCAACTGGCCTGCGGCAATCTGGCCCACGGCTTCGCCGCCTGTCAGCCGGAAGATAAAGCGTTGCTGAAAAATATGCTGCATAGCGATATTGCCATTATCACCGCGTATAACGACATGCTGTCGGCCCATCAGCCGTATGAACGCTACCCGGAGCGCATCCGGCAGGCGCTGAATCGTAAGGGCGCGGTAGGGCAGGTTGCCGGCGGCGTTCCCGCCATGTGCGATGGGGTGACGCAAGGGCAGGACGGCATGGAGCTGTCGCTGATGAGCCGGGATGTGATCGCCATGTCCGCCGCCATCGGGTTAGCGCACAATATGTTCGATGGCGCGCTGTATCTCGGTATCTGCGATAAAATCGTGCCCGGCCTGCTCATGGCGGCCTTGTCTTTCGGCCATCTGCCTTCGGTGTTCGTGCCCTCCGGGCCGATGAGCAGCGGCTTGCCGAATAAAGAAAAAGTTCGTATTCGTCAGCAGTATGCGGAAGGAAAAGCGGATCGGCAGGCGCTGCTCGAAGCGGAGTCCGCCTCTTATCACGGTATCGGAACCTGTACCTTTTACGGCACGGCGAACAGTAATCAGATGGTGATGGAAGTGATGGGGTTGCATCTGCCCGGCTCGTCATTTGTTGCGCCTGACACGCCGCTGCGCGACGCGTTAACCGACGCGGCGGCCATCCAGGTGACCCGCATGACGGAGCAGAGCGGCCGCTATATGCCTATCGGTCGTTTGATGGATGAAAAGGTGGTGGTCAACGGTATCGTCGCGCTGCTGGCAACGGGCGGTTCCACCAACCTGACCATCCATCTGGTCGCGATGGCCCGCGCCGCCGGCATCATCATCAACTGGGATGACTTCTCCGAGTTGTCGGAGGTCGTTCCCTTGCTGTGCCGTATCTATCCCAACGGCCCGGCCGATATTAACCAGTTTCATGCCGCCGGCGGCGTAGCGCTGGTGATCCGGCTGCTGTTGCAGCAGGGGTTGCTGCATCAGGATGTCAACACCGTCGTCGGTTTCGGTCTGGAACGGTATCTGCGGGAACCGTGGCTGGATGAGGGCCAACTGGCCTGGCGCGAGGGGCCGCGGGCTTCTCTGGATACGCAGATTATTGCCGATCGTACGCGGCCGTTCGAACATCATGGGGGCACCAAACTGCTGTCCGGCAATCTGGGACGGGCGGTGATGAAGACCTCTGCCGTACCGACGGAAAACCAGATCGTTGAAGCCCCGGCGGTGGTTTTCAACAGCCAACACGATATCGTGCCGGCATTTGAGGCCGGACGACTGGATCGCGACTGTGTGGTGGTGGTGCGTTATCAGGGGCCGCGAGCGAACGGGATGCCGGAGCTGCATAAATTAATGCCGCCACTGGGGGTGTTGATGGATCGTGGATTCAACGTCGCGCTGGTAACCGACGGACGTCTGTCGGGGGCTTCGGGTAAAGTGCCTTCCGCTATTCACGTCACGCCCGAAGCCTACAACGGCGGGCTGTTAGCCAGAGTACGCGATGGCGATATGATCCGGGTTAATGGCCGGACGGGGGAATTGAATCTGCTGGTGGATGAATCCGAACTGGCCGGGCGCGAAGCGCATCACCCTGATCTTGACGCGCTGCATAGTGGTAGCGGCCGGGAGTTATTCGGCGCGCTGCGCGAACAACTGTCGGGCGCCGAGCAGGGCGCCAGCAGTATGATTCCGGTCGCTCAGGCCTGATCGAGCGGCGGCGAGGGCGTGAGACGCCGATCGCCGTTCAGAGTGCGACCTTGCCAAACGCGCCTGACTGATAATCACGAATTGCCTGACTAATTTCGTCACGGGTATTCATGACAAAAGGCCCGTGTGCGACAACCGGTTCATTCAGCGGTTTGGCGTGTCCATACAGTATCACCGCATCCGTTGACGCGGTGATACTGACCTCATTGCCTTCATCATTCAGTTCAATCAAATGTTGGGGATGGGCAGGTACGCCGTCAATGGCGATATTTCCCCGCACGGTATATAAAAATACGTTGTGCCCTTGCGGCGCGGGCAGCGCTATTTTGCCGTCGGGTTTCATGCCGACGGTCATCAGAGATACATCGGTCAGTGAGGCAATCGGCCCGGTTGCCGCGGCAAAATCGCCTGAAACCAGATTGACGCCGACCCGACCGTCATCGGCCGGAATCGTGGGGATCTGCGCCTTTTGCAGGCCGATATAGGCCGGTTTGGTCATTTTTAGTCTGGCGGGGAGGTTCACCCACAGCTGAAGGATCTCCAACAATCCGCCGTTTTGTTTAAACGACGCGGGTGAAATCTCGGCATGCACCAGCCCGGAACCGGCGGTCATCCACTGTACGCCCCCGGCGCCGATGATGCTTTCATGTCCCCCGCTGTCGAGGTGAGACAATTCGCCGGCAAGAATAAAGGTGACCGTTTCAAAACCGCGATGGGGATGCGGGCCGAACGGCAGGCCGGCGTTATTCGGCGGATAGGTCTGAGGGCCATGATGGTTGAGAAATAAAAAGGGATCGATTTGCTCAACCTCTGGCCCCGGAACCGGACGGATTGTTGAAAGCTCGCCAATATCATCCCGGTATGCAGGGTGCTGAAATTTAATCGTTCTACTGGTCATAGTAAGGCCCTCTGAGGATGTTCCACTGCTCAGGATAGCAGAATGCTCCCTGAACTGTTCAAACGCTGTTGCGCTGAACATAACCGGATGAGCGTAATAAAGGCTATTTGATAGCTTTCACATTTCATCCGGCGTGATTTCGCTATAGTGGCTGTCATATAGAGGGGGATGTCTCAAGGGGGAAGCGCCCAACGATGAAAATGCAGCTTTTATACGAATTTATTCTGTTGTCGGAATTACTTAATTTCAGTAGAGCTGCACAGAAAATGAATATAACGCAGCCGGTATTGAGCCGTCATATGAAATATCTTGAAGAGCAGCTTGGCGTGGAATTGTTCAGGCGTGATACGCATAGTGTCGAGCTGACGTCGATCGGTAAATTGTTTTCGGGGGAAGCGCGCAAAATACTTTACCAATATGAAAGTTCGGTCTCCATTGTTAATGCTTTTACGGGTAAAAGCCGCCGTCGGCTGACCATTACCTTTCTGGGCGAAGCCATACAGCATGTGCTGATCACTTTCTTAACCCAGTTTCAGAAAAATAATATCGGCGTGGTGGTGGATTGCCGCGACAGCGAACTGGATGAAGCATTACTTTTGCTGGAAGAACATACCTGCGATTTGGGCCTGTTGATTCGCCCTAACTTTCTGGAAAATAAAAAATTCAGTTACTTAACATTTCAAACCGATCCGCTGTGCGTGGCGGTAAACAAAAACCATCCCCTGGCCGGACGGGGGCGGGTATCGTTAAGGGAAGTGAGCGAATGGCCGATTATTCGCGTCGATCCGCGTGAATTTTTATTAGCCGAAGAATACAGCACCCGTTTTTTCGATTGCTATAATATTGCGTTTAATCTGGACAAGGAATATCCCAATCTTAAAACCTGCTGCTTTAATCTGGAATTTAGGGAGCGGGTCGCCTTATTGATGCCGAAACATCGGGGATATTTACTCGGTAATAACAGCGTATTACTGGAAGTGATAGAGAACGACTACTGGTTCGATCTGGAGCTGGTGTGGGATAACAAAAACACCAATCCTTGTATTCCGCTATTTTTAAAAGAATTTAAGTATTTTTTAAATAATAAGGATCTACTGTCCTGAATGCCATCCGACGTTCACCTTAACCGGCGTGTCGGCCGCTCTGGTTACCCGGCCCCTCTCCGGGCTGCGTCCTTTCAGGCTGAAAATCCCCAGAAAATACCTTGCTTGTGTTTTTATAGTTAAGTTAATGATATTAAATACAAAATTATCATTTTAATTGTTCACCCCACTGGCATATTTTCATTTCTGGCGTTCCCTAAGTACGCCTGGCATATCACTGAGAAAGAGAGGCCTCTGAAATCTCCACGTGCTTTGCTTCGCAACATAACGGGTTATTAATCAACTTATCCTGAGAAAAAAGATCGTGGAGGATGGTCAGGAAATTGCGTAGCCGGGGAGTGACATATCTGCGGCTGGGGTAAAGAAACCAAAATACGATATCAGGCAGATTGCTGACGCCGATAATGGTTAACTTACCGGAGAGGATATCCCCGGAAATAAAAAAACCGGGCAACAATGCCGCGCCGACGCCGCTTATGGCCGCCTCTCGATGCATTTGCGGAGATGAGAAGCGCATAACGGTACGCAGCTTATATATTTTATCTTCGCCGCTGCGGGTGACATGCAGGCACGACGGGATATGACCATGTTCTGAATCAATAAAAGGCAATTCATCGCCGCTTATCACGGCGTGAGGCGCGCTCACCAGATAGAGCTTGGATGTGAACAGCACCTTTCCAACCATATCGTCGTTGACATCGGGATCGACGCGGATTACCGCATCATAACCTTCCTTAATCAGGTTGACCCGGTTGTCATCGGCAACGATATCTAATTCAATATTCGGATAACGTGCATGATAGACCTCCGCCAACCGGCCGGTAATGTAATGGGCGATAATGGTCGGCACGCTAATCCGCAAACGGCCGCTTGCTCCGGTATTGCGAAGATGCAGAATATCGTTTTTGACATCGGTTATTTCTTGTAACAGCGGCGCCATGCGTTCATACAACATCGCTCCCTCATCGGTAAGGCGAAAACCGGTGCTCGCTCGCTCGAACAAGCGCATCCCCAGGGTATCTTCGAGTTGCCGAATGCGGCGTGATAAGGTCGCTTTAGGGATACCCGTGTGGCGGCTGGCGGCGCCGAATCCCCCCCTGGCGGTGATATCAATAAAATCCTGAAGCGCATTCAGATTCATAGTGTTCCATTTTTTGATTAGGGTGTTTTGGATTTATCGCTTTCTGCGAAAATTGATATTTACTATAATAAAAAACAAATGATTATTTACTTCATTTTCGTGAAGATAAATATCCGTTATTGCACATGGAGAATATATTCTGGATAAATTAAAATAATGTTTATGTAAACCACAATGAATTAATAAACTAACGACTGTCATAATAATGTGATCCAAGTTGGGTTTCTGTTATCCCATTATTTGGATAGGGTAAATATTCCGTCTGTAAAAGGTAAGTATTAAATTACCGTCGAATTATCACATAATAAAAAAACGGAATAAACAATCGTTGAACACGCCGTATTTAAACCACCGGTAATTGTAATGGACGGGGGAATTATGTCTCTCTGGATAAAGCATTTCCTGCATCACTATTTAACTATGCGCCGCGTTGGCCCGCTGTCGGGCGTAATCAAGGCGGTGGCGTCATATGGCATCGCCATGACCGGTATTGCGATCTGTCATGCGCAGGGGTTGGAAAAAATGAATGCGCAACAGCCCGCGGTGGTTGAAAAGGCGGACGTGGTGATCATCGGCGCGGGCGCCGCGGGAACCGCCGCCGCCATGGCCGCGGGTGAAAAAGGCGCCAAAGTCATTGTGGTGGAAAAATCGGGTATCGTCGGCGGCGCCGGGAATTTTGCCGAAGGGATATTCGCCGCGGACAGTCGCATGCAGAAGCGGCAAGGGATCAGGGTCACGCCCGATATGGCTTTTAACGCGATCATGGATTACAGCCATTGGAAAGCCAACCCCTACGTTGCCCGCTCGTTTGTCGACAAGTCCGCCGATACCATTGATTGGGTGATGTCCAAAGGGGTTGAATTTGAATATATCGGCCCCGGAACGCCGGGCGGGTGGATGACCTGGCACGTCATAAAGGGGCCGAGCAGCGGGCGTGGCCGGGTTCTCATTACCCATTTCCATGATCGGTTAAAAGCCATGGATAACGTGAAGATCATGATGAAAACGGTGGGGAAATCGCTGATTACGGATAAGGGCGTCGTTACGGGAATGTATGCCGAAGACAGCAAGGGGAATGCCATTCGTATTGATGCCAACGCGGTGATTATCGCCACCGGCGGGTTTAGCAATAATAAAAAAATGCTGAAGGATTTTATTGGCATCGAAGAGATTTATTCAGTCGCCAGCGCCGGTAAAGACGGCGACGGCCTTAATATGGCCTGGGCGGCGGGCGCCGGCAAAGAAGGATTGGGAACGTTGCACGGACATCGCCCCGGCGTACCGGGAACGTCGTTGGAAAATCATGCGGTGATGGCCGCCGGTCAGCCCTATTTGTGGGTCGACCGTCAGGGGCGGCGTTTTACCAATGAAGAAAATATCATCATGTGGCCGCATGCGGGGAATGCGTTGGTGAAGGCCGGCGGCGTGATGTATACCCTCTACGATGAAGCGACGCGGGAACATCTGATTAATGACGGCATCAAAGTCGGGCTGGGCGATTTTATTCCCACCGGCACCCGGATGACGAAACTCGATGCGGATTTTGCCAGCCTGGCGCAACGGGAACCGGCGTATGCGTTTAAAGCCGATACATTGGCCGAGCTGGCGGCATTGATTTCCGTTGATCCCGACGTATTGCAGGATACGGTGGAAGGCTATAACCAATTCGCCGAGGCGAAAAGAGATCGGCTATTTACCAAAAATCCCGACTACCTCCTCCCGGTAAAAACCGCGCCGTTCTATGCCATCAAATCAATATCGCAAATGTTGGGAACGCTGGGGGGAATAAAGATTGATGGTGAAATGCGGGTGGCCACCGAGGATAACCAGATTATTGCGGGGTTATATGCCGCGGGGGATGACGCAGGCGGTATGTATGGCGATACCTATGATCTCAATGTGGCCGGGGGAACCTTTGGTTTTGCCTTAAATTCGGGCCGCATCGCGGGTGAAAATGCGGTCGACTATCTCCGTAAAAATAATTAATGATGAAATTATCCCCGTCATATTTCACATCGCAGGCAGGCCAACGCCTCTGCGACTTAAACCCTGACGGGGATAAATGGGTAGGGGATGGATATGCCTATACGATATCGAATACATTACCTGCTGCCGTGTCTGTGCCTTTTATTGATTACCGATGCCTGGTGTCTATCGCGTAGTGAAAATAAAACCAGCGGCATGCCGGTATTAAGCGGATCGACGGATAATAAAAACCCGGATAATGAATTTTATACCTGGCTGGATGATAACGGGATATATCCTACGGTTTTATTGAGATCAAAGTTGTTTTACAGCATCGATTATGGATTAAGTTCAGGACAGAATCAGCTTCAGGATATCTCTTTATTGGCATTAAACCTGGATGTAGACCTCGAAAAATTACTGAATATTCCTTCCGCCAGTTTTCACCTGGAAACGGAAAACAATTTTACCCGGCGAAATAACGCGATTGGCAGTTCTTTCGGTTCCTTCCCTTTGGCGCAATTACCGCCCAATGCGCCAAGACGGGATGTGCCGGTAGTCAGTTATACGCAGCGTTTATTCAACGATCGCGTTGCTGTCGATATGGGGCGCAAAAATGTCACCTGGTATTTTATGGATAGGTTCGCCGCCTGGGAAGGCGGGAGCCGGATGGATAGCATCACATGGCTGACGGCTCCGCCTCCTTATGCCACATGGATGTTTCAGGGCCGAGTGGATCTGGGGCGTCATTTCTATACCCGGGCCGGTTTCTGGGAGTACAACGTAAAAAACTGGGGTTACGATGGATGGAACTTTCGCACCAACGGTTCGTCAGGCACCACGAGCCTGTTTACGCTGGGCTACGATGAGCCATTGGACTCAACCTTATATCCGAAACATTTTGAAGTGGTCGGCTATTATGTTAACGCCAAAGAAACCGCCCCTGATACTGGAATAGAACACAAAGGTAATCGGGGTTTTATTATCAGCGCGGGCCAGGTGGTTAAACGATTTAATCAACAGAATGCCGAGACAGCCGAGGCTTTATATTTATATGGTATGTATGGCGCGAATCTAAAACCCTGGAATGCGGCCGGCGTCACTTATAACGCCACCGTCGGTATGGCATGGACCAATGCCTTTGGCCGGGAGGGGGATACCCTGGGAATAAAATATAATCATACCCGTTTAACCAAAGAGAAGTGGCAGGCGCTGGATGAAGCCAATATTAATAGCGGCGGCGGCGGGAATATTCATGGCCGGGACTCCGCGTTTATTATGCTGTATGGATCATTTGGCGTTACCCGCTATCTTTCGGTCAATCCTTTTATCGCCTACGGCTTCAGTCCTAACACCGCCTATAACCCTGATACCCCGCAACAACCCCGGGAAGGCTTTTTCACCGGCGCAGTGATGACTTTCAGCATCGGCGATCTTATGGGATTGCCGAAGTTTAAGCACCAATGAATCATGAACTATCCGATAAACCAGAATGAATATCATGAGGCCCTATTATGCATATAAAAAATGTTCATCAGAGAGGATGCCGTCCTGCTTTGTTATACGCCTGCTATGCGCTGTGTATGCTATTCCCGCTAATCTCGTCATCGTGGGCCGCAACCCAGGCCCCGCTCACCGAGAAAGCCATTATCGCGCGACTGACGCCGGAACAGCGTATTGAACGGGCAGAAGCCGTCACCGCGATACAGAATGTGTTGGGCCGTTATGTGTTTTTGCACACGGCCAATAAGCATAAAGAGGCGGAACAATTATTCGCCCTGAAAACGCCGGGATTGCGCGTCGAAATGATGTGGGGCGTTTATGAGGGGGCGGAGAGCATACAGCGCTTGTACAGCGGCTATCATGTGTGGGCCGATACCAATAAACAGGGCGAATACGCCAAGGGCACGCTGCACATTCATACTCTTACGACGCCCATCGTCGAAGTGGCGGGCGATCTTAACACCGCCAAGGCGGTCTGGATGTCGCCAGGGGTGGAAACCGCCTTGATGAATGATGAACTGACGGCGAATTGGGGGTGGATGAAGTATGGCGCCGATTTTATAAAAGAAGACGGCGAGTGGAAAATCTGGCATTTACATGTCTACAGCCTGTTTTTTAGCCCCTTTGAAAGCAGTTGGGTTAAACAACGCATCGATGCGGCAGGGGAAATGCCACTGCCAAAAGCGTTTCAGCCCGATCGCAAACCCACCACCACCTGGGACTATCGGCCCGATCGTCAGGCGGTATTGGAACCCGTTCCTCCGGTTCCCTACTGGACGTTCGATGAAACGACGGCTTATTAATAATCCGATAAACGTCGCGACGGCAGCGCGGCGTTCGAATAGCTTTCCGGTGCGGCGCCCATTTTGTGACGCAGGTAAAAGATAAAATGAAATATTTCTCGAATTGAAAGAAAAAGGGCAAATAATTAAATGTGATACGCCTCTCATTAATATCTTATTAATCGACGTCAATTTTAAACGGGCCAACCCAAAATACACATTTTGGGTTGGCCCGTATTGTTGTTTTATAAGGGTAAATAATATTTTATCCGCAATTGTATAAATGGTTATGTTGAAAATGCATAGGCGGAAAAATAAAAAGAATTTCTACCGTTCGGGAGGCGGTGATAGGTTTTTATTGTCTGGAAGAAACAGAGGAAAATGTGAATCACATCATTTAAATCGATGCCGCTTCCAATGCATTTCAATAAATTCAAATAAAGCAATAAAAAAGGAGTAAATCATGGTGATTAAAGCCAATTATGAGTCCGATCACGATAAACGTAAAGAAATGTCACATAAGGAATTGGGAACTATTCCCCATATGCCTTTCGAAGAATATTCGGAAAAGCTCAAACACTGTTTCACCATGAAACGGAAGAACGGCATCCTCGAAGCACGGCTTCATACCAACGGCGACAGCCTGCAATGGGGGGCGCCGGCGCACCAGGCGCTGCACTACTTTTTCGACTGGGCCGGCAGGGATCCGGACAATGAAGTGATCATTCTGGGCGGCACCGGCAAGGACTTTATGCGGGGAATCGGCCGGCTTGATGAAAACGGCGTTTGGCAACCGGCCACCGAGTTTGCGTCCGCGCCGGAAGAAGCCTGGAAAATGTATGAATATCAATATTATGACGGCACTAACGATATAGAAGGCCAGGTCTTTGACATTGAAGTGCCCACCATCGGCGTTTGGAACGGCGCCGCCTTCCATACCGATCTGGTGCTGTTCAGCGACATCACCCTCTGTACCGAAGATGCGTGGACAACAGACATGCACTTCCGGGTCAATATGGTTCCCGGCGACGGCATCCAGATCGCCTGGCGCGAACTGATGGGCCGCAAGCGTTTCGCCTATGCGGAACTGACCGGTGAAATCATTACCGCCCGCAAAGCGCTGGCTCTCGGTATGGTTAACGAAATTACCCCTGATACGGAATCTTGCTACGACAGAGCCTGGGAAATCGCCGAACTGATTATGCACACCGGCACCCGCGTCACCCGCCGCATGACCACGCAGCAACTGCGCAAAGCCTGGAAGGAAGATATCGCCAACGAACTGCGCAACGCGTTCGCCACCGAGATGTTCGTCACCGCCACGGAGCACTCGCCGCACGAAGTCAACTACTGGAACTGGGCGCACGAAGAGGCCGAACTGGTCAGGGCCGCCGAGAAGAAAGGCAAGGTGATTCGTCCGCGGCTTGGCGGCGGACAGGAAGAAGAAGAGATCAAATAACCGCCCTGCTTGGCTATCGTCGGGCGAGCGCGATAACGTTCGCCCGACAAGGTAATAAAACGGTCGCCGTCAGTGGGCCGTACGCTGTCCGGGAGATGAATCGGCCCGGGTAATATCTTGATCTACATAAAAATAAACTGTGAGTGGGGTAAGTCCATGAGCACAGGCAATAACGTCATTATTTCCGCCGCGCTGACCGGCGCGGTCACGCCGAAAGACATCAATGAACATATTCCGCTGACGCCAGAAGAAATCGCCGCCGACGCCTATCGCTGTTGGCAGCAGGGCGCCGCCATCGTGCATCTGCATATGCGCGACGACCAGGGGCTGGGGACGATGGACTGCGAGAAGTTCGCACAAACCATCCGCCTGCTGCGCGGCTACCGTGACTGCGATGTGATTATCAACTGCACCACCTCCGGCGATCACCGGGCCAGCGACGCGCAGCGTATGGAACACGTTTCCCGGCTGGAAGGGATTGAAATGGCCTCCTGGGACGCCGGCTCATTTAACTGGATGCCCGGCGGCGTGTTTGTCAACTCACCGCAGTTCCTCGGCAAGTTGGGTGAAATCCTGACGGAACGGGGGATCAAGCCGGAAGTGGAGATCTTCGACAGCGGCATGTTGGGCGTCGCCGGCTATTTTGTTGAGCAGGGCAAGCTGCTATCGCCCTTGCACTATCAATTCTGTCTCGGCGTGCCGGGGGGGATGCCCGCCACGGTGGAGAATCTGAACTATCTGGTTTCCCGCATTCCCGCCGACGCCACCTGGTCGGCTTTTGGCGTCGGCAAGCACCATCTGCCGATCCTGTTTGCCACGCTGGCGCTGGGCGGCCATGTGCGGGTCGGTCTGGAAGACAATGTTTATTTCAGCAAAGGCGTGAAGGCCACCAATCCACAGCTGGTTGAACGCGCGGCGCAGGCCATCCGCCTGGCGGGCAAACAGGTGGCGACATCGGCCAGCGCCAGAAAAATGCTGGGGATCCGTTCTCTGTAGTTGTCCCTTTATGCGGTTACATCGGGAAAAGATTATGAAAGAAGCAGTCATTGTTGCGGCGGTTCGCACGCCGATCGGCCGGTGCCGCGGTACGTTGGCGCCGGTTCCCGCCCATGTGCTGGGCGCGCTGTCGGTGAAAGAAGCGGTGCGTCGGGCCGGGATCGCCCCTGAAAGCATTGATGACGTTATCTTCGCCAATTTGATGAATAACGAAATCAACAATATGGGACGGATGGTGGCGCTGGAGGCGGGGCTGCCCGTTACGGTGCCGGGCATTACGCTCGATCGCCAGTGTGCCGCTTCGCTTAACGCCTTGGCCTATGGCGCAATCCAGATCATGGCCGGTTTTGCCGAAACCGTGGTGGTCGGCGGCGTAGAGAGCGATTCACGCCGTACCTGGTCGCTGGAGAAAACGGAAACGGCGTATTCGGTTCAGCCGCCGCGCTTTGTCGATATTCATACTTCACCGGATCGGCTGGGCAACCCTTCAATGGGGATCACCGCTGAAAATATTGCCCGGCGCTATGCGTTGAGCCGCGAAGAACTGGATGCGTTTTCGCTGCGCAGCCACCGGCTGGCGTCAGCGGCTTGGCAGGCGGGACGATTTGATGAACAGGTGGTGCCGGTTACGCTGCCGGATCGCCGGGGGCAGGACATTATTGTCCGCAAAGATGAGTCGGTGCGTCCTGACTGTTCGCTGGAAACGCTCTCCGCACTGCGTCCCTGTTTTTGCGCCGACGGCGTGGGCACCGCCGGTAATAGCTCGCCGATGAGCGACGGCGCCGGCGCGCTGGTGGTCATGGAACGCTCGCTGGCGCAACAGCGGGGACTGCCGGTGCTGGCGGTGTTCCGCGGCTATGCCGTCACCGGCGTGGATCCCAACTACATGGGGCTGGGGCCGATTTCCGCCACGGCTAAATTACTGAAGCAGGCCGGTCTGGCGGTGAAAGATATCGACCTGTGGGAACTGAATGAAGCCTTTGCCGCTCAGTCGCTGGCCTGTATCCGCGATATCGGCATGGATGCGGATCGGGTTAATCCGAACGGCGGGGCGATTGCGTTGGGACATCCACTGGCCGGCAGCGGCGCCATTCTGGCGACCAAAGCCGTTTATGACATGCAGCGCCGTGATTTGAACAATGCCGTGATTACCTTCTGTGTCGGCGGCGGTCAGGGCGTTGCGGTTCTGCTGACGAGGGAATGATGATGCCGGGAAAATTTGCTTCAACAGATGAAATCATCAGCCTGTTTCACGACGGGCAGACCATCATGTGCGGCGGTTTCGCCAACCATGGCGTACCGAACCACCTTATCCAGTGCGTGATCGACAGCGGCGCACGCCACCTTACCCTGATCGCCAACGATTCCGGCGACGCGGATCTCACCGTGGGGCGTCTTATTCATCACGGACGGGTGGACAAATTGATTGCGTCGCACATCGGGCGTAATACCGAAACCGTGGCGCTGGTCGCCGCCGGCAAAATCGAATTGGAACTGGTGCCGCAGGGCAGCCTGGCCGAGCGCATGCGCTGCGGCGGTTCCGGGCTGGGCGGGGTGCTGACCAAGACCGGCATCGGCACCATGGTGGATAAAGGCAAGCCGCACATCGAGGTGGGCGGTGAAATCTGGCTGCTGGAAACGCCGTTGCAAGCGGATATCGGTCTGGTGCGCGCCCGTACCGCCGATCCGCTGGGCAACCTGACCTATCGCGGCACCATGCGCAACTTCAATCCGCTGGTCGCCAAAGCCTCCCGCCTGACGCTGGTGGACGCCGATATGCTGGTGGATGTGGACGAACTCGATATCGACAGCATTATCACCCCCGGCGCCTATGTGGACAAAATCCTGACGATGCAAGGAGAACGGCCATGAATGCCCGTGACAGAATCGCGCGCCGCGCCGCGCAATATTTTTCGGACGGCGACGTCATTAACCTCGGCATCGGCATCCCCAGCCTGTGCAGCGACTATGCGCCGCCCGGCGTGATGTTCCACACCGAAAACGGTCTGGTGGGCATGGGGCCGCTGGTTGACGGGCTGCTGGCGGTGGAGGGCTTTTCCAACGCCACCGCGCTGCGCTTCGTGCCGGTGCCCGGCGCCAGCGTGTTCGACAGCGCGGAATCTTTCGCTCTGGTGCGTTCCGGCAAACTGGCGGCGACGGTGCTGGGGGGATTGCAGGTGGCGGAGAACGGCGACCTGGCCAACTGGGCGCAGCCCGGCCGCGTATTTGGCATGGGCGGCGCGATGGATCTGGTTAACGGCGCGCGGAAAGTCATCATCACCATGGAACTCTGCACCAAGGATGGCAAGGCCAAAGTCGTCAACTCATGCAGCTATCCGCTGACCGGCAAAAGCTGCGTAGACCATATCGTCACCGAGCAGTGTGTCATTGACGTCACGCACGATGGGCTGGTGCTGGTCGAGCTGCTGGAAGGGCTGACGCCCGACGATATTCAACGGCAGGTCGAACCCAAGCTGATCGTCGCCGATCGGTTGACAATTATGCAGGCTTAATCACGGCGGCGATCCCGCATTCGCAGGTTCGCGCCGCAGGAGCACCTCTTTATGGCTGGGCAAAAAAATAACATGGCATTAAATAAAGTCACAGCGTGTTCTACCCGGGATGATACCTGTCTTTCCGCCGCCGACCGCAACGGTTTCGGCGCGCGCGGCTGGACCATCATCGTGTTTCAGGCGGTTATGTTCTGGATCGCCGCAGGCGCGGTGACCCACGGCCTGAACGTGATGCTGCCTGCGCTGTCGCAGACCTACGATCTGGATTACAGCACACTGCTGGCGCTGGCGACGCCGGCTTCCTGGGCTTCTATTCCGGCGGGGCCGGTATGCGCCTGGCTGTGTGAAAAGAAAGGGGCCAAATTCAATATCATTTTCTGCTTAATCGCCTGCGGGCTGTGTTTCGGCCTGCTGGGGTACTGCGGCTCGCTGGTGGGGTTCACCCTGTTGTTCGCCGGCGTCTGTTTCTTCGGCACCGGTTTTGCTTATGTCGGCGGCACCGCCATCATGACCAGTTGGTTCGTGCGCAAGGCCGGGCTGGCATTGGGATGGTGCACGGTGGGGCAGACCTTTTCCAGCGCGTTTTTCGTTCCCACGCTGGCGGCGCTGTTCGTCTGGCTGGGGATCCGGCATGGCTTCTGGGGCATCTCGGTCATGATGTTCATCATGGCGGTGCTGGTGCTGCTGTTCGTCGCCAATAAACCCGAGGATGTCGGCCTGGCCCCGGATAATGAACCGCTCTCCGCGGCGGAACTGGGCGAGCGGATGCGCCAGCATGACGACTATGTCTGCCCGCTTGGCGTCCGGCAATTGCTGGGAATGCGGGATGTCTGGTTTATGGGGATTGCCACCGGCGCTATCTACATCATGCTGGTGGGGGTAGTCAGCCAGATCGTTCCCCGGCTGATGGAAATGGGCTATGAGCTGAACACCGCCATCTTCTATATGACGGTGTCGGCGCTGTTCGGCACGCTGGGCGCATATGGCTGGGGCTGGCTTAATCACCGGATCGGCGTGAAGCAGGCGCTGTTGGTTTACACCGGCTGGTGGATGGTGGCGGTGGTGATCAACCTGTTCGCTCATCAGCCCGCCATGTTGTGGCTCTCGCTGCTGATGATCGGTTTTAGCCTGCCCGGGGCCACCAATTTAAGCACCTCGCTGATCGCCACCAAATTTCCCCGTCGTCTCTATGTTCGCGCCATCGGCATTGTGCATCCGATCCAATCGGTGGTGCGCTGTTTTGCGTTCTCCATTCTGGCTTTCGGGCTGGCCTATTTGGGCGGCTATACCGGCGCTTATCTGCTGCTGGTGGGCGTTGGCGGCGTCGCGCTGGTGTTGATCTGGCTGACCGACGTGACGCCGGTAGCGGTTGGCCCGAGCGCATCCGACGGGAAATGAAACGGATGACGTTGGGTTATCGCGACGTTTTTAATTTCGATTACGAGAGGCATTTATGACATCACTTGTTATTGCCAGCGCGGCGCGAACGGCGATTGGCAAATTTGGCGGCAGCCTGAGCACCTTTAGCGCGCCGCAGTTGGGCGCATTGGTGATGGACGCGGCGATCCGCCGGGCGGGGCTTGAGCCATCGGCGGTCGATGAGGTGATTTTCGGCAACGTGCTACAGGCGGGGCTGGGACAGAATCCGGCCCGGCAGGCGCTGCTGCAAGCCGGACTGCCGGATACCACGCCGGCCACCAGCGTCAATATGGTCTGCGGTTCCGGCCTGCAAAGCGTGATTTTCGCCGCGCAAAGCATCGCCGCCGGTAATGCGGATGTGGTGCTGGCCGGCGGCATGGAAAACATGTCGGCGGCGCCCTATCTGCTCAATCAGGCCCGCTGGGGATACCGAATGGGCGATCAGCGGGCGACGGACAGCATGGTCACTGACGGTCTGTTCTGCGCCATCAATCATTATCACATGGGCGTCACGGCGGAAAATGTCGCCAAACGCTGTCATATCAGCCGTCAGGAGCAGGATGAAGCGGCATTGCTTTCCCAGCGGCGGGCGGCGGCGGCGATTGAGCGCGGCGCATTCCAGCGGGAAATCGTCCCGGTGACGCTGAAAAGCAGGCACGGCGACAGCATCTTTGCCGTTGATGAGCACCTGCGGGCCAACGCCACGGCGGAAAGTCTGGCCAAACTGGCGCCGGCTTTTGATCCGGCAGGCTCGGTAACGGCGGGCAACGCATCTGGCATCAACGACGGCGCGGCGGCGCTGCTGGTGATGAGCGAGGCATGGGCGAAACGGCAGGGGATTCAACCTTTGGCCCGTATTCGCAGTTATGCCGTCAGCGGCGTCGATCCGGCGGTGATGGGGCTGGGGCCGGTTCCCGCCACCCGGCAGGCGTTGAGCCGGGCTGGCTTAACGGTGGGCGATCTTGATCTGATCGAAGCCAACGAGGCCTTTGCCGCTCAGTTTGTCGCCGTCAGCCACGAACTGAAGCTGGATCGGGATAAAACCAACATTAATGGCGGCGCTATCGCCCTGGGCCATCCGATTGGCGCATCCGGCGCGCGGATCCTGGTGACGCTGTTACATGCGTTGGTTGACAGAGATAAAACGCTGGGGCTGGCGACGCTGTGTGTCGGCGGCGGTCAGGGCGTAGCGGTGATAGTGGAACGCATTTGAACGTCATGTAGGGAAAACGTAAGTCATTCGAAAAAATGCATTAAAGACCACGACAGGTAAAGGTAAATAAGCGCGGTGAAAAGGGTTTTGTCGTTTATATCACTGATTTTAAAAAATAAGTGTGGTTATTTTTGCGGATGGAAATAAAGGACGAAATGGCAAATGCGACATTAGCATAATGAAAATATCTCTATAAAGGTGAAATTATGATAACTAAAAATAAGGGAAGCGCCTGGAAAGGGCGGCTTGCCATCGTGTTATTGGCGTGCGGCATGATGGGCGCGGCTCAGGCCGCGATTACCGCCGGGCAGTACAGCGCCGCGGAGAAAGGCAACGAGGGAATGGTCAGCGTGACGGTCACCGTCGATAAGGAAGGGGTGATTAAAGATATCGCGGTGGATGCCAGTCAGGAAACGCCGGAACTGGGCGGCGAGGCCGGGCCGGCGGTGGGCCAGGCGATTGTCGAACATCAGAGCCTGAATGTGGACGGCGTGACCGGCGCGACGATGACCAGCAACGCGGTAAAAAAAGCCGTCGCCAATGCGTTGAGTCAGGCGGGGGCGGACGTGGCGCGCTATCAGGGAAAGGTCGCCAGACAGGGGCAGGATGAGGAAACCCGCGTCGACGTAGTGGTGGTCGGCGGCGGCGTATCCGGCACCGCCGCGGCGTTGGCCGCGGCGGAAAAGGGCGCCACGGTGCTGGTCATCGAGAAGATGCCGGTGCTGGGGGGCGCGGGTCGGATGGCCAGCGGCTTTACCGCGGTGGAGTCGTCGCTGCAAAAAGCGAAAGGCATGAAATATACCGCCGCCGAACTGACGCAGCGGTTGCTGGAATATAACCAGTATCTGTCCAACGGGCCGTTGACCAAAAAGATCATCGATAAATCGGCATCGACGGTCGATTGGATGATCAAACATGGCGTGGAGTTGGAAATCGTGGAAACCACGCGCGACGCCAAGCAAAGCTCGGTACAGCAGGCGCACCTTGAAGACCCGATTAAATCGGACGTTTATCACCGCATCAAAAACGGCGGTGAAGCGGCTTACAAGACGTTGTACGACGACTTTACCAAGCTGGGCGGAAAAGTGATGACCAAAACCATTGGTAAATCACTGATTCAGGACGATAAAGGGAAAGTGACAGGGTTGATCGCGGAAAAGGCCGACGGCGGTAAATTAACCGTGCATGCCAAAGCGGTCATTCTGGCCAGCGGCGGATTCGGCGCCAACAAAAAGATGCTGGATGAAGCGATGCTGACGTCGAACATTTTCCCGCTGGCATGGCCCAATATGGGTGAAGGGCTGCAAATGGCCTGGGCGGCCGGCGGCGCGAAATGGGATATGCAGTCCGCGCTGATTCACGCCGCCCAACTGGTTGGCATCGATCCTTCGGAAGCCGCGCATCATGGCGGCGGCGACGCGGCGGCGTTGGACAGCCCGCTGATCTGGCTGCTTAAATCCCCGCTGCTGTGGGTGGATGTGGTGGGTGAGCGCTTCGCCAACGAAGGTCATATCTACGATACCGCGTTCTGGGCCAACGTCGCCTATTCCGTCGGCGGGAATTATTACATCGTCGTCGATACCCCGACGCTGAAATCGTTTACCGCCAACGCCATGCCGTTCCCGCTGTCGGGTGCCGGCCCGGCCAACCCGCCCAAACCCGGCGACTTCGTCGCGCTGGCGGATGCGGGCACCCGAGGCGGACAGAGCAAGACGATCTTCAAGGGCAAGGACATTGCCGAACTGGCGGCGAACATGGGGATCGCGCCTGAGAGTCTGAAAGCCACCGTTGACCGCTACAATGGCAACGTGAAGGCCAAACAGGATAAGGATTTCGGCAAAAAGCCTGAATATCTGGCGTACGGTATCGAAAAAGGGCCGTTTTATGCTTTCAAGGCGGTAGTGGTCAGCCTGAGTTCGCTGGGCGGCGTGCGGGTAAACTCCGATTTGCAGGTCACCGATGCGAACCTGAAACCTATCGACGGCCTGTATGCGGTCGGGAACAATGCGGCCGGTTTCTATAGCGTGCCGGGTTATCCGCCTTATCAGGGATTGGCGAATGGTTTTGCGCTCAACTCCGGGCGTATCGCCGGTGAACATGCGGCGCAATTTATTCTTAAAAAATAACGGTCGTATTGCCTTACAACCATGCGGCACCGACAGAATGTGCCGCATTAATTAAAACCAGAGACGGAAACCGCACGATAAAAATAAAACCGGCAGTCGGGGGATTATTATTATCGAACCGTCATTAAATGTATTCGTGACCGAAAAGAGTGTGAGTAAATCTTATTTAGCGCCGGGATAACGTAACGCTGAAATAAATAACCGGCAATAAATAGGGATTCCTATTTCACTCTGTTGTTTTTTGTCATTCTATGACGGGCTGTTCTCGTCTCATTGCTCTCTGTGGGATAGAACAATGAAAATAACGCATCATAATATATGGACTAGCATGCTATCCGCCGGCGTTGTCGTATCCGGCATGCTGCTGGCGGGGGGCCCGGTGTTTGCCGCCGACGAGGAAACCTCGGGACGTCCGCTGTCCGAAGCGGGAACATGGCTGGCGGAACATGGGGTTACGCCGCATCTGATCGCCTCTCAGCTTTATTTGGGCAACCCCAGCGCAGGAACCGACACCGGTAATCATGAAACGCTGACGATGTTGATGGCCGGCGCGGATTTCGATCTCGATCATATGGGATTGATTCCCGGCGGCAGCATCCACTTTATGCAACTGTGGGTGCCTTTTACCCATAATCTGGATCTCGGCACCCAGTCCGGCGGGGTATTGGCCGGCAACCCGCCGCCCTACATTCCCAAAACGGCGCATTTGATGCGTTTTACCTACCAGCAGAAGCTGTTCGACGATCGGATATCGATTGAGGCCGGTAAGAGCAATCCCGGACAGTTCTTCGGCTTCACCAACTGTAATATCGCGTCGTCCTGCGTGAATACCATTCTGAACGAAACGGCGGTATTCGCGCCGCCGCCTTATGCCGGCTGGGGCGCGCGTATCGGCTATCGCTTTGCGCCGACGCTGGAGTCCGGCGTCGGCGTCTGGCGCACCTATCAGGCGTTTCCGTTCACCAACGGCTGGGAAAGATGGGGAGATGATTTCGAGAGCGGCAACACCTTGCTGGTCGCTAATCTGGCGCGGCGCGTCAACTGGCAACAGGAGCCGTACCCCTTCAACTGGGAAGCCATGGCATTTCACAACTTCAAGGAGTATGACGACGTTTACTACACGGTAAACGGCACCTCCAAAGTGTACGACGCGAGTTCGCCGGTGCGCACCCACGATGGCGTCTCCGGCGTCTATCTCACCGCCAAAAAAGCCCTGTGGCGGCGCGACGGCGGGGGCGATCTACAAAACCCGGCCCCCAGCGCCATCAGCCTGCATGGCAGCGTGACGCATGCGCTGCAATCGCATGCTCACAATGGCATCGCCACGCTGGCGGATGCCGGACTGATCTGGTCCGGGCCGTGGCAGAGCCGTCCTCACGACAGCTATGGTCTGACTTTCCGCTGGGCCAAACTCACCAGCAGCGAGCGAAGCTACTTACAGGATATGTACGACGTGTCGGGCGGAACGGGGTGGCAGGTGCCGGGCAACGAATATCAGCTTAGCATCGACGCCTCCATCATGCTGACGCCGGAAGTCAACTTGCAGATGATCGGCGCCCGCACCTGGAATAACAGCAACTGGCAGTACCCTTATACCGGCATCAAGTCCGAGAATGGCTATACGTTCTGGCTGCAACTGAACGTGATGGTGGATAAGCTGCTTGGGCTTTAACGCCTGAGAAGACAAGGACGTTATTTGATTCGCTGCCGAATGCCGGCAGCGAATCAATAGCGATGTCGATGACAATTCACGAGCCTGCCGATCAGGCCGCCGGCGCCTGCCATTCCCGGCCGGGAATGGCGCTGAGTAGCTGTCGGGTATAGTCGTGCCGGGGTTGCAGGAACACTTGCCCGGTCAAGCCCTGCTCCACGATACGGCCTGACTTCATCACGATAATGCGGTCGCAGACCTGCGCCGCAACGCGTAAGTCATGGGTAATGAAAATCAACGACAGCCCCAGTCGTTCACGTAGTTCCGCCAGCAAGGCCAATACCTGCGCCTGCACGGACACGTCCAGCGCGGAGACCGGTTCGTCGGCCACCAGAATTCTGGGTTCGACGGCCAGCGCGCGCGCCAGGCCGATACGCTGACGCTGACCGCCGGAGAATTCATGCGGATAGCGCTGAATGGCGGCGGGATCGAGTCCGACCAGCGTAAACAATTCCTCAACCTTTTCCCGTGCCTTATCACGCGATACGCCCTGTATCAGCAAGCCTTTCGCCACAATTTCGCCCACTTTCTGCCGGGGATTGAGGGAGGCGAAGGGATCCTGAAACACCATCTGAATATGGCGACGCTGTTCTCGCAGCGCCTGACCGCTCATCGGCGCAAGATCGCCATCGGCAAACAGGATTTCGCCGGCGTCAGGCCGGTACAGGCGCACAATACAGCGCGCCAGCGTTGATTTTCCCGAGCCGCTTTCCCCCACAATCCCCAGCGTGCTGCCCTGCGGCAACGCAAAGCTGACATCCTGTACGGCGTTGACCTGGCGCTGATGACGCTTGAGCCATCCCGACTGCCGGAAGGTTTTGGCGATGTTTTTTACCGTCAGGATCGGCGGATTATCGGCGGCATGACGCGGCGTCGCCGGATGCAGCGCGGGAACGGCGGCAATCAATGCGCGCGTATATTCATGCTGCGGCGCATAGAGCACGCGGCTGGCCGGCCCCTGTTCCACCAGTTGGCCGTGCTGCATCACCGCAACCCGATCGGCGATGTCGGCCACCACGCCGAAGTCATGGGTGATAAACAATACCGACGTGCCCTTGCGCTGTTGCAGTTCGCGAATAAGCTGGAGGATCTGCGCCTGGGTGGTGACATCCAGCGCGGTGGTCGGTTCGTCGGCGATCAACACCCGCGGTTCAAGTGCCAGCGCCAGGGCAATCATCACCCGCTGGCGCTGTCCCCCGGAGAGCTGGTGAGGATAGGCGCGCTCGGCGCTCGGCGGATCCGGGATATGCACATCGGCCAGCAACTGCCGCACTTTGTCGTTCACCTCGCGCCGCGATAGCCCATGCTGATGCGTAAGAAACATTTCGGCGATCTGATCGCCCACCCTGTGCAGCGGATTCAGCGCGGTCATCGGATCCTGAAAAATCATTCCGATACGCGCGCCGCGCAGTTGGCGCAGTTCGTTTTCCGTCAGACGCAGCAGATCCTGTCCTTCAAACGTGATACTGCCTGCCGTCGGACGAACCTGATCGGGCAATAATCCCATAATCGCGCTGGCGGTCATGGATTTACCCGAGCCGCTTTCGCCCACCACGCACAGGATTTCATTGCTGTGCAGCTCGAGTGACACGTGGCGCAAAGCCCACGGGCGATCGGCATCGGCCGGCAGTGCGACACTGAGATCGTTAATCGATAATAAAACGCTCATCGGTTTTTCAGCCTTGGATTTAGCGCATCATTGAGTCCCTGTCCGACCAGCGAAACAGACAGCACGGTCAGTAAAATGGCAATGCCGGGAATGGCCGATACGTACCATTCCTGACGCAGCACGCTACGCCCGCCGCCGATCAGGTTGCCCCAGGAAGGCACGTTGGGATCGGACAGGTTGAGAAACGCCAGCGCGCTTTCCAGCAGGATGGCCACCGCCATAATCACGCTGGCGTACACCACAATCGGCGGCAACGCATTGGGCAGAATTTCACGAAATACGATCGGCATATCGCGCATCCCCAGCGAACGGGCGGCCTGGACAAATTCACGGTTGCGCAACGACATGAATTCGGCGCGGGTCAGACGGGCGGCGGGCGGCCAGGAGACAATGCCAATCGCCAGGATCACCGTGGACAAGGTCGAGCCAAAAACGGCGACCAGCACCAGCAATAGCAGAAAATTGGGCAGGATCTGAAACGCTTCGGTTAAGCGCATCAGCACATCGTCAACCACCCCGCCGTAGAAGCCTGACAGGGCGCCCACCACAATGCCGATAAGGATGGCGATAACCGTCGCCACCAGCCCGATGGTCAGCGAAATTCGTGCGCCGTGGAAAATCTGGGCGGCGATATCGCGCCCGGTATGGTCGGTGCCAAGCAGAAAGTTCGGGTTATTCAACGGCCATTGCAGCGGTCTTCCCGCCAGCCGCAGCGGGTTGTCCGGGAAAAAAATATCGGCGGTGAGCGCCATACCGATCACCAACAGCAGCAAAATCAGGCCGCATAGCGCTGCGGCGCTGCGGGCGTAACGTTTGAAAAACCGGCTCATGACCGTTCACCTGAAATACGCGGATCGAGCCTGGCATACAGCAGGTCTACCAAAAAATTAATCGCGATCACCAATAGGGCGGACACAAAAACCACCCCCAGCAGGGTGTTGAGATCGCGTTGCATCACCGACTCATAGGCCAGTCGGCCCAGACCGGGCAGGGCGAATACGCTTTCCACCACTACCGAGCCGCCCAGCATGGTGCCCGCCTGCAACCCAACCAGAGTGATCAGCGGGAGCAGCGCGTTGCGCAGAATATGCCTGGTCACAATCCGGTTTTCGCTCAGGCCCTTGGCGCGGGCGGTACGCACAAAATCCAGCGTGGCGACTTCCAGCATCGAGGCGCGCATGATGCGTAAATAAATGGCCAGAAAAATCAGCGCCAGCGTCAGCGTGGGCAGCACCAGATGCCGGGCGATATCCCAGATGCGGGGCCAGCCCGACAACCCGCTGGCAATGGTTTCAAAACCGCCGGAAGGGAGCCAGTCAAGATAGATAGAGAACAGGAAGATCCCCATTAATCCAAACCAAAACGACGGGGTGGAATAGAAAATCAGCCCCAACAAGGAAATCAAGGTATCCGGCCAGCGATTCACCCGGCGCGCGGAAATAATGCCCAGCGCCATCCCCACCGGCACGGCCAGCGCCAGCGACGACCCCATCAACAGCAACGTCGCCGGTAAACGTTCCAGAATCACTTCCGCCACCGGTTTGCCGTAAATCGCCGATTGACCGAGATCGAGGTGAACCAGGCGCCATAGATAATCACCCAGCCGCACCGTCGTGGACTGATCGAGCGCGTAATAGCGGCGGAGTTCTTCGATCATCGAGGGATCGGCGCCGCCCACCTGCGCCACCAGCGCATCAACGGTATCGCCCGGCGCCAGCTGCAACAGCAGAAACAAACCGGTCAGGATGATCAGCAATGCCGGAATGGCCGCCGCCAGACGGCGGCCGCTGAGTAGTAATAGCCTCATACCGCTCAGGCCTCTAACCAGGCATCGTGCCAACTGCTGGAGGGCCAGCGGGCGGTGTTCAGGCCGTTTTTCAGCTTTTTGTTCACCACGGTATAGAACTGACGCTCGATGGCGAATCAGATCGGAAACTGTTCATTGGCCTCTTCAACCAGCCTGGCATAAAGTTCGCGCCGTTTTTGCGGGTCGATTTCGGAGGCGGCGTCGTCAATCAAGGCGTCAATCACATCGGACCGCCAGCCGAACTGATTGGTCCACGGCGATCCCGCCGGACTGCCGGAACGCAGCCAGACGGTGGTGGACACCGCAGGATCGCCGCGGTACTGGTGCCAGCCGGTGGCGATATCAAAGCTGTGTTCTTTGTAAACGGCCGACAACGCGCCGGCGTAGTCGTAGTTGGCGATATCCACCTTAATCCCCACCTCGGCCAGCGATTGCTGAATAAACGTGGCGAACAGCGGAACATCCTCGCCGTTCGGCAACTGCACCAGCTTCAGCCTAAAGCGTTCGCCGTTGGCGGCCCGCGGGTAGCCGGCTTCATCCAGCAGGGCTTCCGCTTTATGGCGATCGAACGGGTAGGGCGGTTTGCTGTCGGGCGGGTAAAATTTCGTCGAAGTGGACGGAATAATGCCGGTGGCCGGTTTTCCCTGACCGTACAGGAAATTCTCGATAAAGAACGGAATATCAATGGCGTGGGCCAGCGCGCGCCTGACGCGCACATCGGCGATCTCTTTGCGGCGGAAATTGAATTCCAGCGTGTTATTAAACACGTTGGCTTCCGAACCTTTCGGCGTGACCTCAAAGTCCGGGTGTTTATTCAGACGATCCAAATCCGCCAGCGAAAGCTGAGAGTAAGCGCTAAGCTGGAGTTGCCCGGTTTCCAACGCGGCGGTCGCGGCGGATTTATCGGTGATGATGCGCCAGACAATCCGTTCAATGTACGGCTGATCCTGCCGCCAGTAATCCGGGTTGCGGGTGGCGATAATGTATTGACCGCGTTCATATTGCACGAATTTGAACGGCCCGGTGCCAATCGGCGCGGTATTCGCCGGATTTTCCAGTACGTTGGTGTTTTCATAGATATGGCGGGGAACCACATAGCCGAGGTCGGCCAGCGCGCGCAACAGCAGTTCAATCGGCATCGGACGGGAATAGTGGAACACCACGGTGTGATCGTCCGGCGTATCCACCGTCTCCAGGTATTGTTGCAGCGCGGTGCTGTAATTAAGCTGCTTCTTCCATAATTCCAGCGCGTTGTACTGCACGTCTTTGGCGGTAAAGGGTTTGCCGTCATGCCATTTCACCTGCTCGCGCAGCTTAAAAGTGATGGTTTTGCCATCAGGCGTGGTGTGCCACTCGGTAGCCAACTGCGGAATGATATTGCCTTGCGCATCCAAATCCACCAGCGACTCAATGATTTTGCTGGTTACGATGTAAACGCCGGTAGACGCGCGCAACGCCGGATTGAGAATACGCTGTTCCGACGCCAGATGGACGCCAAGCGTCCCGCCCTTAACCGGACTTCCCGGCGCAACCGCAAGCGCGCCGCTCGGCGTGGCCGACAGGAAGGCGCTAAAGGGCAAGGCGGCCGTGATGGCAGCCGAAGAGATCAATAAACGTCTGCGTGAAATATTCATAGCAATCCCTGTTAAAGAAGAAAATAGTGCAATTGAACGGCAGAATAAAGGCAGAAATTATTATTAGGGAAATGACGTTTTATTCTATCGCCTTGCATTATTGATATATACAAAGTGAAGATTTTATATATTCATTTTCCGGAAAAGGTAATATAAAAAAATCATTAACCAAATAACCTGATTACTCTTCTAATATTATTATCCATCTATTATGAGAGGCGAGTATGGCAAATTTATTATGGGATCATGTGGTTCACTACGTGAATAATCCGGACGATGCCGTGGCGGCATTTAACCACCATCAACTGGCGGCTTTTCCCGGCGGCTCCCATCCGGGATGGGGAACCCATAATGCGCTGAGCTATTTTGGTCTGACCTATATCGAATTTTTGGCTATCCGCGATGCGGCCGAGCTGGCTGCCGCCCGGGATACGTTTTTGTTGGCGCATGACGCGCAGACCCTTTTACCGCAACATCAGATATTGTATCGCCTTGCCCTGCGCAGCGATGACATTGATGCCAGCTACGCCGCGCTTCAGCAGCACGATCTGGCGCTTTCCCCGATCGTTGATGGCAAGCGTCATGACGCCCAAGGCAATCTTATCGAGTGGCGCATGTTCACCATCGCGGGCGATTATCAGGGCGTTGCCTATCCGTTCATTATTCAGTGGGGCGACGCCGACGACGCGCGTTTGCGTTTACTCCGCCAGCGGGGTCTCGATCGGCCTCATCCGGCGGGCAATATCACGATCCAATCCGCGCTGTTCAAGGTCAAACAGCCGCAACAGGTCGCCGCCCATTGGCAGCGATTGTTTAATTTGCCGTACAGCGAACAGGATCCGGCGCGGCTGCGTATTGGCGATCGGCAATTTATTTTCCAGACCGGCGAGTTGAATCGTCTGGCGGCGATTCGGTTGCAGACTGACAACCCTGAATTAAAACAGCTCAGCCTGTTCGTCGGTGATGGGGAATATCAGTTTATTTAAGGTTAATATAATCGGATGATGTAATGGATAAAAAAATAGGTTTTATCGGCTGCGGGAATATGGGCAAGGCAATTTTGCTGGGCTTGATTTCCAGTGAAAGCGTCTCCCCGCGGCAAATTTTCGGTTATGACATTGTGAGTGAAATTACCGATACGCTTGCCCGGCAGAACGGCATTGTCGCCGCGGATAGCGCCGCGGCGCTGGCGCAACAAACGGATATTATTTTTCTGGCGGTTAAGCCGGATGTTATCCGTACATCCTTGCAAGATATCGCGCCCTGGTTACAGCCTCATCATATTTTAATCTCAATTGCCGCTGGGATTACCATTGAGACGATTACCTCTATTATCGGGCGCGATAAAAAAGTGGTGCGGGTTATGCCCAACACGCCAGCGCTGGTGCGCGCCGCTATCTGTTCACTTACGCCCAATGAACAGGTTACGCCGCAAGAGTATACGTTGGTTAGCCAGATTATCGGCAGCGTCGGGCGTTGCGAGCGTGTGGCGGAACACCTGATTCATGCGGTGACGGGGGTAAGCGGCTCCGCGCCGGCCTTTATCTTTATTTTGATTGAAGCGATGGCGGATGCGGCGGTGGCCGGCGGGTTGTCGCGCCATCAGGCTTATCAGTTTGCCGCCCAAACGGTGCTGGGTTCCGCCAGGTTAGTGCTGGAAAGCGGTCAGCACCCCGCAGTCCTTAAAGACAATGTCTGTTCACCGGGCGGCACCACCATTGACGGCGTCAGCGTATTGGAAGAAAAAGGATTCCGTGCGGCGATCATTCAGGCGGTGCAGGCGAGCACTCAAAAATCGATCCGACTGTCGCAGGATTCATCACGATAATAACGGTTATCCCGCATGGGATATGACCGGGAGGTTAATATGGCAAAGGTTCATTTTATTGGCGCCGGACAGATGGCGGAGGCCATTATTCGCGCATCGCTGGCGCGCAAAACATTATCCGCCGATCGCATCAGTATTGAAGATATTGATCCGGCCCGTATCGAAACGGTCAGCCAGACCTATCGGCTGTCGACTGCGCAAGACGCCGCGGACGCGCTGGCGCAGGCGGATCTGGTGGTGATTGGCGTGCGTCCGCAGGACGATCTGTCCGCCGTCGCGCAGCGTATTAACCAGCATGCGGCGGCGCACAGCACCATCGTGTCGATTGTGGCGGGCGTGACCCTGGCCCAGTTGGCGTCGTTGCTGGATGCGAGCCGGGCGATCGCCCGGGTGATACCCAACACGCTGACCGACACCGGCTACGGCTATAGCGGCGTCACGCTGAACGCCCATGCCCGCGCTGAAAATATTGAGGATTTTCTATCGGGCTTCGGCAAGTTTCTGTATCTCGAAGAACGGTTGCTCGACGTCTTTACCGGCTTTGGCGTCGCCGGGCCAAACTATATTTACTATTTTATCGAATCATTGACGGACGCCGGCGTGCTGGCGGGATTGCCGCGCGCGCAGGCGACCCAGGTGGTGTTGGAAAACCTGGTCGGCGCCGCTGAAATGCTGAAGATCAGCAAGAAACATCCGCGCCAGTTGCTGGACATCAATAATTCGCCGGCAGGGGTGGGAATGCACGGATTGTTCGAGCTTAACAACAGTGATTTTGCCGCGGGGTTGCAGCGTAGCGTACTGGCGGCGGTGAAAAGAACCACTGAACTGGCGAACGTCCGCTAATCTGAAGCCGGTTTGCCCGCCATTGTCAGGAGTAAAAACCCGCCTGCGCCCGGCCGCGGCGCTTTGTTTTTCCACTGCGCGCCGCGGCGTATTCAGGAATCTAGCAGGCGGTCAAGAATAGCCTGAGCGGTTTTCACATCCGTAACCAACGCATTAATCATCCCCGAACGCGCCGCGCCGATAATCCCGGCCGCTTTCTCCGGCGTGGCGGCGACGCCGATACTCAGCGGGGTCTGACGCAACTGCGCCGGCGTGGCGGCGATCATGCGATCTTCCCCGGCCCAGTGCAGGATCTCGCCGGACTCGGTGAAATAATGGCGGATAACATCGCCGGCCGCCTGACTAAGCGCCTGCTCGTCCGGGGTGGCGGTGGTGGTTTCAGACGGGTTGGGGGCATGGGTCAATCCAACGCCGACGATTGCCACATCAAGCCTGTCCCACAGTGACGCTATCTGCTGAACGCTGGGATCGCAAAGAAAGGCGTCACGCAGCTCGGTGGAGGAAATATACGGCGCATGCAGAAAATGCGGCGTGCCGCCCATCTGTTCCGCGGCCTGGCGCACAAACTCATTGATCTGAAAATGGGCCGCGGCCTGCTGCATCCCGCCGTTAAGCGCCACGGTCAGTACGCCCGGCAGACGCGGCAAACCTGACAGCGTCACCTCTCTGACCGCGCGTCCCCAGCCGATGCCGATAATGGCGCCGGCAGGCAAATCCGCCTGCTGTAATAACCCGGCCAGCGGTGTGACCAGCGCGCCAAGCACGTTGGTCGGCGGGGGTTCAACCACCGCCGCGGTTTTCAACCCCAGATGCTGGATCAGATCGGCGGTGATTTCCTCGGCGGAGGTCAACTCAATGACTTCAATACGCACAATACCCGCTGCGCGTGCTTTGTTTAACAGTCGCGAAATGGTTGCGGTAGAGACGCCCAGTTTTTTAGCTATATCAACCTGAGACATATCTGACTGGTAGTGCAGTTTTGCCACCATGTGCATCATCGCCCGCGTTGCCGCGACGTCGGGTAAAATATTTTCTTTCAGCTTGAAATTCCTTTCTGCAATGTATTACACTCATTTCGTCAGTTGGAGAATTATTGCGCAACACCACTGAAATTGCAATCCGTAGTCGAGGCGTAAAACCCTGACAGGACAGCATGTTGAAGGTTGTTACGCCAGCTATCAACACGATGTTTCATCGACGAAAAACCCTACCAAGGAGAACGCAATGTCACATATGTCCACCTCTGAACTACGCGGTTATCAGCAAATTTGCGGCAGTAACGGCGCGATGCTGGTTATTGCCTGCGATCAACGCGGGGCAATGCGTAGTTTGCTCTCTTCGAACCCCGATCAACAGGCCAATATTTCCGAACATCAACTGGGACAGATTAAAGCGGATATTACCCGCTATCTGGCGAGTCAGGCTTCTTGTGTGTTGGTCGATCCGGTCTGTGCGGTTCCCGACCTGGTGGACGACGGCATTATCGCGCGTGATACCGCGCTATTGATCGGCCTGGATGCCTCCGGGTGGGACGCCACCGACGAAGGCTATCGCCTTTCGCGGCTGGTGCCCGGCATCAACGCCCGCCGCGTACGTGAGTTAGGCGGCAATGGCGGTAAAATCATGGTGTATTTACGCGCCGATTGTCCGCAGGCGAATATCCATAATATGGCTATTCTACGCCAATGCATCGAAGACTTTGCCGGTGAAGATTTATTGCTGGTCGTGGAATTTCTGACCTATCCGCTGGCAGGGGAAACGGAGGCGCAATACAAAAGCAAACTTCCGTCGCTGATCTACGAAGGGACCAAAATGGCGCTGGAATGCGGGGCGAAAGTGTTGAAAATCCCTTATCCCGGCTCGGCGCAGGCCTGTGCCGCGATTACCGAACTTGCCGGAGAGGTGCCGTGGGCGGTACTCTCAGCGGGGGTCGACCATAGCACGTTCTTAACGCAGGTGGCCGATGCCATGCAAAATGGCGCGTCGGGAGTGATCGCCGGGCGCGCGTTGTGGAAAGACTGTATTTCGCTCGACCGCGCGGTAACCCGCGAAAAGCTGGAAAAACTTGCCATCCCGCGGCTGAAAGAGATTCAAGCGGTGATCGGTCAACATTTTCATGGCGCTCAACACACTGAACATCAGAGAGAGGATCGGGTAAATCATGCCTAAGCAATCCGCAGCGCCTGTCGGGGTGCCCGGAAAACGCGTTGTGATGGTTAACGGCGTTCCCGCATCCGGTAAAAGCAGCATCGCCATCGCGCTGGCGACCGCGACCGGCTGGCCCGTTCTATCGCTGGATGGCGTCAAGAATCCGTTTTTACAGCATCTTGACGGCGTGGATCGTAAATTCAACCGTCTGCTGGGCATGGCGAGTTATCAGGCGATTTGGTCTATCGTCGCCAGCGCGCCGGTGGGAAATACTTTTATTATCGATGCGTGGTTTGGCTTCCAGCCTAAAGCCAGCCTTAAGGCTTATCTGGCGGAGTCGGGGGTGACGCAGCTTGCGGAAGTGTGGTGCCAGATCGCCGGCGAGCTGGCGGCGCAGCGTTATGAATCCCGTCTGGGGCAGCGTTTACCCGGCCATCCCGGTGCCGACTATATTCCTGAACTGATTGAACTGGCGCGGGTGGCCGAGCCGATGAAATTAGGCCCGCTTTTTATTGTCGACCAAACGTTGCCGGTTGATATTGAAAAAATCACCGCCTGGATGCAGGAGGTATTATCTGAATAAATAATCAATTAAGGTTAATTTAAAAAGATATACGGAATTATCCTAAATTATAGTTAATGGAGAAAATAAAACTGACTGATTAATTCATCTAATCAGAAAGACCTTTTGTGTTAAATTAATTATTCATTGTTATAGATATATTAAATTAGATCCAAATAATTAAACTTGATCACGTTTTTTAAATTATTCGGAAAGTATATTAAATTAACACGCTCATTCTGAATAAGGAGAAATATGTTAACTGACTGGATTAATGAAAATAATCTTCAATTGTTCACGCAGGTTGATGATTGGCGTCAGGCGGTTGCATTATCCATCCGGCCAATGATCGATGATGGCTCGGTTGAACCTCGCTACCTTGACGCTATTTATGCCATGCATGAAGAGATTGGTCCCTACTATGTATTAGGGGAGGGAATTGCGATGCCTCATTCACGGCCGGAAGATGGCGTGATTAAAACCGCACTTTCATTAATGATTATTTCTGAAGGGGTAAAGTTCGGTAGCCCTGATAATGATCCGGTCTACGTTGTTTTTGCACTGGCAGCCATCGATAGCCATTCCCATATTGAAATGATCGCCAGTCTTTCAAAACTATTTTGCGAGGATGAAATCGTCAGCAGGTTAAAAAATGCCGGTAGCAAAATCGAGGTGCTTGATATTATTAGTCTATTTTGAATAACGAGCAGGTCATGGCCGCCGGTGGGCATTGCCGTCGATGGCAAATGAGAATGAGATCCGCATTGGGTTATCGCGGCGCGAAACCTGAATATGATCAACTAAGGAAATACTGATGAAAAAACTATCGATTCTTGCGGTATGCGGGGCCGGGCTGGGCAGTAGCTTTGCCTGTGAGATGAGTATTGAGTCAGCCCTGAAAGATCTGGGTGTTGAAGCCGAGCTTTCACATTGTGATATATCCAGCGCGACCTCTTCCCGGGCGGATATTATTATGACGGGTGAAAATTTCAGATCGCAGTTTCAGCATTATACCATTAATGCCACCGTGATTTATTTAAAACGGCTGGTTGATAAAAATGAGATAAAAACCAAGCTGGAACCGATCTTGAAAGAAAAAGGCTATCTTATTTAATTTTTTCTGAGTTATCCGATTACGACGAAATAGAACAGGGGGATTGTTATGTCTTTCCTTAATTTCATTGTCCATGACGTGCTAGGTCAAGCCTCGATATTGGTATCATTAATTGCCATGATCGGGCTGATTGCACTAAAGAAAAGTCCGGGTCAGGTTATCACCGGAACATTAAAAACATTACTGGGTTTTTTAGTTTTGCTCGCCGGCGCCAATATTATCGTGGCGACGCTGACATTTCTTGGCGATATTTTCCAGCAAGGGTTTAATATGCGCGGCGTGGTTACCGACGTTGGCGCTATTGCCGGGATCGCCCAGCAAACGTTGGGAAGGGAAACCGCATTAATTATGGTTATCGCGTTTGTGGTGAATATCGCCATTGCCCGGTTTACCCGCCACAAATATATCTTTTTAACCGGGCAGGCTTCGCTATGGATGGCGACGGTGTGTTCGGTTATCGGCTATATGGGGGGATTGCGCGGCGTGGAGCTCATTCTGCTTGGCGGGGTGATTGCGGGGATGATGGCGGTATTAATGCCCGCCATGGCGCAACCGATCGTGCGTAAAATTACCGGCAGCGATGATATCGCGCTGGGGCACTTTTGCACCATTGGTTATATCGTGCAGGCCGGCGTGGCGAAAGTGACCGGCGATGCCAGTAAAAGCACCGAAGATCTGGAATTACCGCCGGCGTTATCCTTTTTACAGGACACCTATCTGTCCATGATGGTGGTGATGATCCCCATCTACCTTATCCCGGCGATTGCCGCCGGCCCGGAGGTGGTGGCGGCCTCCTCGAATGGCGTCAATTATCTGGTATATGCCTTTATCCAGTCGATCCAGTTTGTGGTCGGGGTCTATGTGCTGCTGGCCGGGGTTCGCCTGCTGCTGGCGGAAATCGTTCCCGCGTTCCGCGGTATTGCGCTGCGTATCGTACCCAATGCGGTGCCGGCGCTGGATTGCCCGGTGCTGTTCCCCTATGCGCCCAATGCGGTGATTATCGGCTTTATCTCCACCACTGTGGGCGCGGTGATCGGCATGTTTCTATTCCCCACCGTCGGGCTGGCGATGATACTGCCGGGAATGCTGACCAATTTCTTTGCCGGCGGCACGGCGGGTATCTTCGCCAATGCGGTCGGCGGGCGACGCGGAGCCATCATCGGCGGGGTTTTCCACGGGTTGTTCATTACGTTATTGCCCGCGTTGCTGTTACCGCTGCTGGGGTCGTTTGGTTTGGAGAATGTCACATTCAGCGATTCAGACGTTATCAGCGTCGGACTGGTGTTCGGCTACATTCTTAACTTCTTCCAATAGTGCCTGACGGAGGCCGTATGAGCGCCACGATAGACGATATTATGCAACAGGGGCTGAGCGATGAGGCGCGCGCCAAGGCGCTGAATGACCTGGGGAAAAAATCCCTGGAGCAAAATGATATCGAGCATGCCATCGCCTGTTGGGAAAAAAGTATTGCGTGTTATGGCAAACCCGGTTTTGCTCAGGCGCAACTGATGAAAGCCTACAATATCAGACGGCGTGAATGTGCTCAGGCCGGCGACAGCGGCGGGGCGGAGCGCTATTCACAAAAAATTGATGCGTTGATGCAGCAGAGCAAGGATGCGATCCGTTACGGCTTTTAACGCCTTGCCGGCAGGGAAAATGGCCGCTCATAGAGTGGCCGTTTTTACTCGCCGCGGAAAACCATATTCCGTGGGGATCAACAACGAATAACGCAACGGGCGGAATAACATCCAAGGGAGATTGGAACAGGGCTATTGATCGCGTAAAGTGAGGACGTCGGATGTAGTCCGCATCGCTAATGCCGGGTTGTGACCGAGCATTGATAATGCCTTTGCATTGAGGAAAGTATGGATAATTTTCAAAAAGAGATTGATGAGAGAGCAAACCTCACTTCAGCTAACAAGTTTGAACTTTTATTGTTCCGATTAGGGACTGCATTACACAGCGAACAGTCAGAGTTATTTGGGATTAATGTATTTAAGCTACGCGAAATCGTTCCGATGCCATCCTTGACCAAGGCGGCGGGGATGAAATCACCGATGCTTGGCATGGTGAATATTCGCGGACAGATTATTCCCGTCATCGATCTTCCCGCCGTAGCGGGCTGTACGCCGGTTACCGGGCTCAATATTCTTCTTGTGACAGAATACGCGCGTAGCACCCAGGCATTTGCCGTTGAATCCGTTGACGACATTGTGCGTCTTGACTGGAGTCAGGTGCTTGCTGCCGAGTCTGGCGTCAGCAGCAGCTATATCACCAGTATCGCGCGCCTTGACAGCGATAAAGAGAGTAATCGCCTGGCGTTGGTGCTGGATGTTGAGCAGATCCTGCATGACATCATTCCCGTTGATCGCGATATTCAGATCGAGAACGTGGAATCGAAAACGTTTGATATCAAACCGGGCGCGGTGGCTATTGTGGCGGAGGATTCCAAAGTTGCCCGTTCGCTGCTTGAACAAGGCCTGAATATGATGGCTATTCCTTCCGTTATGCATATTACCGGGCTGGAGGCCTGGAATAAAATACAGATGATGGCGCAAGAAGCGCAGGCGGAAGGTAAGCCGATTTCGGACAAGATCGCGTTTGTGTTGACCGATTTGGAAATGCCGGAAATGGATGGCTTTACGCTGACAAGAAATATTAAACGTAATGATTTCCTGAAGCATATTCCGGTTATTATCCATTCTTCGCTGTCCGGCAGCGCCAATGAAGATCATGTTCGCAATGTAGGGGCTGATGCTTATGTGGCAAAATTCGAAATTAACGAATTGGCGACGGCGATTCAGGGTGTGCTTGATAACGCGCCGTCCCATTAATTTCGAACGATGGTTCTTTTTTCCACGGTCTCTGCCTTATCAACGTTAAGCAACGGGCAGAGGCCGGCAAATCCCGAATATTAAAATAATTAAACCTGCGTTTTATCAATAAACGAGAATGGCTTCTGGTGGTTTTCAGTATGCCGGAAGGGCGTTGCGGCGCCGATCTTATCCGATGCCGATCAACGTCGGGTTAAGTCCGATTTCAAGGGGGCTTATCTGTCCCGACATGCCGACGCGTGCGGGCTGAGATCGCTTGACCATGAGGTTAAACGATTTAATATGGCTAACTTTTAAAGTTAGAAAAACTGCAATGACAGAATCCAGCGATATTCGGTTCCTGCTCACAATCAGGGACAGTGGAAGCCTCACTGCCGCTTCGCGGAAACTGGGTTTATCCCCTTCTGCGGTAACCCAACGTTTGCAATTATTGGAAAAAAAATTGTCGATGCGGCTGGTGGATCGCACCGCGCGCAAACTTCTCTTTACGGAGGAGGGGCAACTGCTATGCCAACGCGGCGGGGATCTGCTGCAACAGTTCGATGCGCTATTTGAAGATTTGCACGAACGCAGGGAAGGATTGGTCGGCACCTTGAAGATTAACGCGCCCCTGGGATTCGGGCGTCGTTACCTGGCTCCGGTTATTGCCGACTTTCAGCAGCAGCACCCGGAGGTTACCCTGGCGTTAACGCTTTCAGACCGTCCGCTCACCGAAACGGTCGATCGCTTCGATATCGTCGTACATATCGGCGAATTGCTCGCCTCCAATCTGGTTGGATTTGCCATTGCGCCAAATGCCAGATTCGTCTGCGCCTCGCCGTCGTTTATTCAGCGTTATGGCAACCCAACCACTCCGGATGAACTAATGCATATGCCTTGCATCGTGCTCTCGGAGAACAACGAAGACGTTTCCTTGTGGAATTTCAGCAAAGGGAAAACCAGCCGCAGCGTAAGAGTGTCGTCAAGCCTCAGTTGCAATGATGGCGACGTCATTCGCCGTTGGGGCTGCGAAGGACGTGGTGTCATCCTGCGCTCCGAATGGGACGTCGCCGACGATATTCAAAGCGGAAGACTTGTCAGGCTGCTACCGACCTGGAAGGCGCCAGACGCCAATGTGATCGCTCTGACTCACAACCGTGCCGGTTTACCGGCGCGAACCCGACACTTTATGACGTATTTGCAGAGCAGATTCAAACCCACTCCTCCGTGGCGAACCTGATAGTGCTTTGGCGCGTAAGCGATGGGTGAAGCCGATTTGAAAGCGTTGCCTGATTTTAGATTCAGTTTTACTAACTATAAGAGTTAGAGTGACTTAATTGACAGTGCCTGTTCGAACTTTATAATCGGACCTATTGATACGCGTCGATTGCGAAAAAGGCCAGCGCAATGCAGCAATCTTTCGCTACTGTCAATCCAGACTATCCCCAAGCGAAACTTTTCGATCTTCTCACCGCGCTCTTTGATTCATGGACTCTGTGGGATCACGCTGCCGGCTCTGCGCCGGCGGGCCGCGTCGACATTGGCCGCGAGACTATACCGTGCGGCGGCTATACTCACGAAAGGAAAAAGCATCATGAACACACAGATTGTGATTAATAACGCTGACAACGCCCCGCCTCCCGGCGGGCACTATTCACACAGCTGTACGGCGGGCGGGTTCGTCTGGATTTCAGGTCAACTGCCCATTAAAACGACCGGAGAAAAACAGGTTGCCGCGCCTTTCGAAGAACAAGTTCGACAGGTACTCAGTAACCTTGATGCTTGTCTGGTCGGTGCGGGCGTTAGCCGCAAAGAGCTGGTTTCGGTGCGGGTTTACGTTACGGATATTAGCCTGTGGCCCGCATTTAATACACTTTATGCCGACTGGATCGGTGATGCTCGCCCCTCACGTGTTGTCGCCGGCGTTTCTGAACTTCATTACGGTGCGGCAGTCGAGGTCGAAGCCGTTGCACTGGCGACCGTGAAATAATGCGCGAATAGCGACGTCGACTTACCGGGAAAACACATCATGTCTGATTTACTGTTGCTACAGAATATTAATACTCCCTTTCTGCTGATTGATGAATATAAGTATCAGCGAAATATCGATCGGTTATATGAGCGGATCGAGAAGCTGGGCAGCCAGGTGCGCCCGCACCTGAAAACGCTTCGCTCCCTTGAGGCTTCCCGCTATCTGTTGAAAAATCCGGACTCGCCCGCCACGGTGTCTACGCTCGCGGAAGCCGAAGCCTTTGCCGCGGCCGGGTACACCAATCTGCTTTATGCCGTTGGCATTGCACCGCATAAGCTGGAGCGTGTGACGCGTCTGATGAAGCAGGGCGTCAATATTCATATTCTGCTGGACAGCCCGGAGCAGGCGCGGGCTGTGTCGGCGTTCGCCAGTGATAACGGCGTGATATATTCAGTTTTCATCGAGGTTGACTGCGACGGACACCGTGGCGGTATTCCGCCGGAAAGCGAAGCGCTGTCGGAATTGGCCCAGCTCGTTCACGGCAACGGCGCGGTATTGACGGGGTTGCTGGCGCATGCGGGTGAATCCTATAACTGCCGGACGGATGAACAAATTCGTCAGGCCGCGCGCAATGAGTGCGATGCTATCCGGGCTGCCGCCGCGCGTATTCGGGCTAAAGGCATTGCCTGTCCGGTGCTGAGCGTCGGCGCGACCCCCACGGCACATTTTGCCGAAGACCTGTCGGGCATTGCAGAAGTTCGTGCAGGCGTGTTTACCTGTTTTGATCTGGTCATGAAGAATGTGGGTGTCTGCAACATAGACGACATTGCTATCTCTGTCGTAGCGTCGGTCATCGGTCACAACCGCGACAAGAACTGGGTGTTCATTGATGCCGGATGGATGGCCATGTCTCGCGATCGCGGCACCGCCACGCAGCCGACCGATTATGGTTACGGGCTGGTCTGCGATATGGATGGTAAACCGCTGGATGTTTGTCTCACAACGACCAACCAGGAGCACGGCATCATCGCGCTTCCCGTTGAGAGCACGCTGAAGCCGGATGACTTTCCGGTGGGATCACGGTTACGCATTTTGCCAAATCATGCCTGCGCGACAGCGGCCATGCATCAGCAGTATCAGGTGCTCAGTCAGGACAATGGCGGGCAGGGTATCTGGCACCGCATCATGGGATGGTAATGCATGATGAGCGGGTTTGATGCGTGAGCATCATCCCCGCTATGAAGCCTGGCTTTCTGACGCTGTCGTGAATAGCCGCGCCATTAACCTCTGAAAATGAAAAACGCCCTGGAATTCATTAGAACTCCAGGGCGTTTATAAATTAGTTGATCCAGGGAGAGCGTTTTACTACTCGGAAAACGATAAAATCGGCAGTATTCGAGTATATCGAGGTTGATTACAACCGACCCCGCCGGAGCGGACTAAGTCCGACAATGTGAAACAAGAAACCTCGCTTAAGGCTGTGTCCACCGTCGCTGAGCAAGATCCTCTTTTAGCTGGATCATTGCTCTACTCTGAAGAACGCAACGGCAGCAATCGGTTAGCCACAGGGCTTGATTTTACAATAGATGTGCTGGTCGTTGCATAGCGGGAAATTTTACTAAGACAAATATCCAGCTCTTCAATATGGCGTAAATGAAGTCGACAAAAGAACGCATCATCTCCTGTTACCTTATCGCACTGTGTAATTTCTTTGATCGCGGCGATGAGTTTTTCCACGCGATTAAGTTCTCCCGGGAGAGGGCGTACCCGCACGATGGCGGTGATAGGGAATCCTAGTGCACTAGGCGAAAGCTGAACCGAGAATTTTTCGATAATACCTTGGTCCTGAAGCCGCCTAAGTCTCTCTGCGCAACTGGGTTGTGACAAGTTGATGTGCTCACTAAGTGACTTTACGGTCATACGACCGTCCCCGTGAAGGGTTTCGAGCAGCTTGCAGTCTATTTTATCCATATTTAATTAAATTAGCCGATAATCAAAAAAAAGTCATTAAAAAAGGCTTTAAGGCCTAAACATATCATTAAATGTATTCAATGTGAAAGGACTATAAAATAAAATTTACCTGTCATTAATTAATGGTGGGCTTATGAAAAATAAAGGCATAGTTGAGATGCTTGCAGCAATGACGATCTGTGGAACGATCGGCATTACGGTAATGACATCCGGACAGACTGAAGTCAGTTTGATTTTTTATCGTTGTCTTTTTGGTATGATTGTTCTTCTTGGAATATGCTTTGCTAGAAAATATCTGAATCATAAGTTGATTACTTCCCGCCTTATTATGGGATCGCTCATTGGCGGCGCTGCACTTCTCGGGAACTGGTATTTCTTGTTTGCGTCCTATGAAAAAACATCAATCGGTGTAGCGACCACGATATATAATACCCAGCCGATAATGATGATCATACTGGGTAGCATTCTTTTCAAAGAAAAGATTACAGCGAATATTATTATTTGGACATCCGTTTCGCTTGCCGGATTGCTATTTATTTCACAGATGGTTGGTCATGATGGTATTCCAAATGAGACAAGCCATTATTTGATTGGCGTTGCTCAGGCATTGATTGCGGCTGCGCTTTATGCAGTGGCGGCTTTGTACGCACGTATCCTGAAAGGGTACCCACCGACGCTGATCGCGCTATTCCAGATGACGTTAGGTGCTGTGGCGCTGTGGCCTTTTGCGGATCTGAGCATGCTTATCTCTCCGACATGGGACCGCCAAACATTCGCCACCGTGCTTTTGGGTGTTTTGCACACCGGAGTGATGTACATCCTGCTCTATGGTGCACTTCAAAAAATTGAAGCTTACCGTGCTGCTTCTATTTCATTCATATATCCGGCATTAGCTATTTTTATTGATTCTGTATTTTTGGGCGTCACTCTTTCATTGGATCAATGGGCTGGAATAGGTCTGATTCTTTTGGGGGCGGCAGGAATAAATTTGAAATGGGATGTATTCAGGTTATTAAAGAAGCCTACAGGAGTAGAAACAAATGGTCAGAGTTAGAGAAGTTCAAGGGAATAACAGCGAAGATGTTGGTAAGGCTGTGTTCGATATAATGGAAGGTAAAGTTGATGCGGTATGGTTGCGAGGTTTTTCTGATATTTCAGTATGCGAAAAGATATCCAGTAATTTTTATTCTACAGGCGATGCGCAGCCTCGTAAGGATAATGTCCCGGGAATAATGATCGGTGAATCGCATTATTTTAAGTCTCCGGAAAATTACTACAAAGTATGCGGCGAGCAAAGGAAGGCAGTCGCGTCTCTGTTCGAGGACATTGATCAAAACCCGGTGCAGGAACTATATTCTATAGCCCAGAATTATCGAGGCAATATGTTCCGTCCGGCTACCTGGTGTGAACATGAAGCATTACCTACCAGGGCTATTTCATGGCAGGAGAAACCGGGGTCACAGTTTCTTCTGCGGCCTCATGACGACGTATCGCAGGTTTTCTGCTCAAGGAATGAAGGCTGGGAAACTCAACACATCACCACTCTGGTAGCCGTCAACTTCTACGCGCGTTGCCAAAGTGGAAGTGGAATGCTCCGCGTCTTTGATTTGAAGCATAGTTCTGAGCTAGCGGAGAAGTTTGGGGTGGAAGGTGTCGGTTATCCTTATCCACAGGACTATCTGAGCAATTTTGATTATATTGATATTCCTGTAGAGACAGGGGATGTTGCAATGCTCAATGGAGCGTATGTCCATAGTGTGACCCCCAGCACCAGTGACAGAATCGTATTGAATAGCTTTCTCGGAGATTTGAAAAACGATAATGAAATCATTTACTGGACATGATCGAGTAAATTTTGGTTGCCTGGCGTTTAAGAAAGCGGTCTAAGGTGCAAAGAATAGTTATAAAGACGGCCCCAAAGCGGGCCGTAACACAAGGACTACTTCAGAACAAGCCGTGTCGGGCCAATGCGACTACGATCGTGTCGTGAGCATATCGGAAAGGGTATAGGCGTTGCCGATTGCTTTGGCCCGGCGGACAGCGGTATCGGAAAGTGCCACGATCGTAGCTCCTGATTAAAGGTCAGAGCTGGATTTTGGGTTCCGGTCACAAAGGATAGCAGCAACAATGCGAACACAATCTTCCCGATTTTCCGATGGACTTAAAAATACCGGATGATATAGGTAGATTTCAGTGGATATTGTTGGAATGTAGAAGGAAGGTTTTCACTCTTCTTTCAATGACCTGTAGACGTCAGTAGACATCAACAGAACTAGTAAATGGCTCCTCTGACTGGACTCGAACCAGTGACATACGGATTAACAGTCCGCCGTTCTACCGACTGAACTACAGAGGAATCGGTTAACTGCGGGGGATAATAGCGGGAGCATTTCACCTTGTCAAAGGCTGTTATGCTTTATAGCAATTGATTGCTGAAGTAATAATCAACATATTGAAATCACTGCGCAAGTTGCATGATGATTTGACGCGGCTCCGGTGCTTTTACATCGGCGCTTGCACCTTGAAATAGCAGTAGTTGCATTAGCGTGGTGCACATCCAGACAAAGAAAAATCGATATCATTCCCTTTCAACTGGTCTGCCTTAGCCGGTGAACCATTTCTTTTCCTTATTTTACCCGTAACTTATCAAGCAGGTATCAGGTTTCCAACGTCTTACGTTCACAATATGGCGCGGTTATTGCAACCTTCTTTGGGGTAACTACTCAGGAGGCAGAAATGAATCTTAGACGGCTCAAATATTTTGTGAAAATCGTTGATATCGGTAGCCTGACCCAGGCTGCTGAGTTGTTGCACATTGCGCAACCGGCGCTGAGTCAGCAGGTCGCTACGCTGGAAAGTGAGCTTGAAAAACAGTTGCTGGTACGTAGCAGACGTGGAGTTACTCCCACAGAAGCAGGGAAAATCCTTTATTCGCATGCGCAAACCATTTTATACCAATGCGAACAGGCCAAAAGTGCAGTGAATGGGGTCAGGCAGTCGGTAAACGTATAGATTTTAGTAGCCAGCCATTTCGTGATGGCTGGCTATATCCGCTGTCTCTCAATGTGGCAAACGGTTGATTCTCCTGAAAACGCTTGCTCTCTCCACAACATTCGTCTCGTCAGTTGCTCGCTTCCCGCTTCCTGAAATCTTCTGCATATATAAAATAAAATGCTTTTTTAAATATGACTTCGCTTACCTACTTTATCTGCGATTTCATTTTATCGCCTCCCCGTTGAATGTGTTGATATCAAAGTTGTGATATATACTGGTAGTAAGGTTGGTTTAGGTGTTACATTAATCCTCACAATGTTTTTAAATCCCATACACTAACGTACTGTTGGTGCCTGTCGGGATATACAACAGTTAATTTTTTTGAGTAAGGGGTTCATATGAATAGTCTTCTCTATCAACTCTTGATAAGACTGGCAGAAAAAGAGGTCGGGGAAAAAGAACTTCATGCCAAAATCGAATCGTTAGAAATGTTGGTGGTTGCCATTGTTTCAATGCTAGATGACGAGAAAATTAATGAGTTAACCAAGAAGGTACAAGGCGTATTAGCAGAGGCTACGCAGAGCAAGGGCGAGGATTTTTGTTTAGCAGCCGAATTATTAACTAGAAATATTAATCGCATCACGAGCATCTCTATACGTGATTAATTTTCCATATTGTTATGAAAACTAGGCTAATTAATGATTTCGTTTAATGTTCGTTTATAAAGCTTGCTGTAATTCGGTTTATGAAATTAATGTTTTTGTCTTTATCTTCAAATGCCAAAGAAATAAAGACGCTGATTTTTAACCAGCGTCTTTAGTGAGTCCAAACTATTCTTATTTATCTCAAGCCAGCTGTTTTTTCTTCCGAATAACCCGATAGGCTATCGCCAGGATAATAAACCACAATGGCGTTACCGTCAGTGCTTGCAGGGTATCGGGCTGTAGAGTTAACAGAACGATCACAAAGACAAAAAACGCCAGACAAACCCAGCACATAGCAATACCCCAAGGCATTTTATATTGCGAGCCGGCGTGCGATTGAGGCCTTTTTCTACGGTACACCAGGTAAGAACAGAGAATAATGCTCCAGATGAACATGAACAAAATGGCCGAAACCGTCGTTACCAGAGTAAATACCGTCATCACATTCGGGATGAGATAAATCAACACGACACCAAACAACAGGCAGATACAGGAAAACAGTAATCCTGTGGAAGGAACTGCGCGTTTAGACAACATACTGAAATGTTTCGGCGCATCTCCCTGTTTGGCTAACCCAAACAACATCCGGCTGGTGGAGAAAACGCCGCTGTTGGCTGACGATGCCGCGGAAGTCAGCACTACAAAATTAATCACGCTGGCCGCGGCGGGCAGCCCGACCAGTACAAACATTTCAACAAAGGGACTGCGGTCGGCTGCAATATCGCGCCACGGCGTAACTGACATGATCATGGCCAACGCAAAAACGTAGAACATGATGATGCGGATCGGTATCGCGTTGATAGCCCGGGGAAGCACGACTCTTGGATTCTTCGTTTCTGCAGCTGTTGTGCCAACCAGTTCAATGCCGACGAAAGCGAATACGGCTATTTGGAATCCGGCAAAAAATCCTCCAATGCCTTTAGGGAACATACCGCCATCGTTCCATAAGTTATTAAACGATGCGACAGAACCTGATGGCGAAGGGAAGGCCATCATGACGAGCGCCACGCCGATAACAATCAAGGCGACAATGGCCACAATTTTGATCATCGCAAACCAGAATTCCATTTCGCCGAACAGCTTTACTGACGCCAGATTAAGCGTGAGCAATAATAGAACGCAGAGTAATGATGATATCCATTGTGATAGGTCGGGAAACCAGAACTGCGCGTAAGCGCTGATCGCCACTACGTCGGCAATACCGGTAACGACCCAACAAAACCAGTATGTCCAACCGGTAAAAAATCCTGCCCAGGGGCCGAGCAGGTCGGCGGAAAAATCACTGAAGGACTTATAGTTTAGGTTGGAGAGCAGTAACTCGCCCATTGCTCGCATAACGAAATACAGCATGAAACCGATGATCATATAAACGAAGATGATCGACGGCCCCGCCAGGCTGATGGTCTTTCCCGACCCCATGAACAACCCGGTACCAATGGCGCCCCCAATAGCGATGAGCTGAATATGGCGATTGGTCAGGTTTCGCCGTAGCCCTTCGCCTCCAGAATCGGCAAGGTCCGTCACCTCTTTTGATTGATCTACCATTTAATACAATTTCCTTTTTATATGTGATGTTGTTTTGAGATCTTGAACGGCTCTCTCATAACAAAAATGGGTATGGATAAGATAGCCTATCTGTCGCACTGATTATAGGGAGTGGCTGGTATAAATATGGCGAATAATTGCACGAAATGATTCTGTGTGTTTTTTGCCCCGAATAAATGGCATATTGTAATATGAAAGGACTAAATTGCGCGGCGCACAGGTTAGCAAAATTACGTATGGCTCACAATGTAATTTTGGCGTGTGGAAAAGTAAGAAAAAATCAATGTGAACTATTTGACAGTTGCCGCCAAGAAGAGAATAATCCATGCCGTTGGGTCGTTAGCTCAGTCGGTAGAGCAGTTGACTCTTAATCAATTGGTCCGGGGTTCGAACCCCCGACGACCCACCAACATTTCAATGAGTTACATCATTTCTTAATCTATCCTATCGTTGCTTGTCCTGTAACACCTCTTCGATGTCGTTATTCTGCTTTCTGTATTGAGTTTCTTAATGCGCACATTAAATAAATGCCATCCGGATAAAATAATTATCAAACAATAAGATGCCTTTGCTAATTAAGTGTCAGGAGTGAATAACCTTTATTTCTCCTTATTTTAATAAAAGTTTATCTGTTTTTTAATTACTGTTATTTTTAGTAACCATAAAGTAACAGTAACATTTAGCACTAATTGCAAAGTATCAGCGAGCGAAAACACAGAATGGACATAGGAACGGTATACAAAGAAGCGCTTTCTGCGGGCATGAAGCGTCATATCGAACATGAGTCCTCATACGAAGAGCTTCACCTCCAAAGAAAGGCACCGCCAGCGACATCAAGAGACTTGTGGCTGACGGGAAACAGATTACTGGCGATATGCGTGTTTGATTTGTTTGACGGTGGTGCTAAAGGCTTCAGCCTGCTCAGGGTCTTCCAGTTGAGCGATATATTTTTCCATATTGATGATGACTTTGCCTGCATCAGCCTGGCCGATGGCTTTTAATAACAGCGTGATGGTTGCTTTTAAACAAGTTACTTCGTGTGCCAGCGTTTCTACGGTCGCTGCGGTGGAAAAATCTACGTTGCTCATGTTTTCTCCTTAACAAGAAACAGCATAAAATGTGTTTTAGTCAGCCTACAGGGGGCGAAAGAGCCGCTGCCAGCATCGTCAGATTGCCGCGAGTATAGCATAATGTGTATTCCTCACGGCTATTATTAATGAGCAATCACTATGTAGTGGCTGTTTTTTACGCATTTAACTTTATTTTAATTGTATTTAATTGCCCAGGTTTATATAGTGGGCAGTGCTTAGAAATTTTTGACTGAATACATAAGGCTTTCAGCCTGGACGCTTTTTCTTACTATATTTTTTATAAAATATACGCATAGTGGATGAAAAGCACTGATATAACATATGGTTACAATAGCTATCTTTGATTGACATAGAAACATAATGTTACTGATTGTCGTTGTGTTTTTACGATGCGCGGATGACTGGTGATATGGGGTCAGCGTTTTGAAAGCCATAATCTGAAATGTTAAGAATGTGATCAATATGCATCCCGGAGTTAATGATATATTGTTATCATTGTGCTCTGGTAGCGAGCGTTTATTACTACATCGCATATTTAAAAATACATAATTCATATAAATTCTGTATTCGTTATCTTTTGAAACCAGCGTAGTATCACCTGCAAGCAACTCGTTATGTAAGTGTTACTCCCTTTTTTGGAGAATTATTCTTTGATTAGCGTTTTTCTTGTTGATGACCATGAACTGGTGCGGGCAGGGATACGGCGCATTCTTGACGATATCAAAGGTCTCAAAGTCGTTGGCGAGGCATCATGTGGTGAGGACGCCGTCAGGTGGTGCCGCAGCAATGATGTTGATGTTGTCTTAATGGACATGAATATGCCGGGGATTGGCGGTCTTGAGGCAACGCGTAAAATACTGCGATTTTCTCCTGATATAAAGGTTATCATGCTAACTATTTATACGGAGAATCCTTTACCTGCTAAAGTAATGCAGGCGGGTGCCGCCGGATACGTCAGTAAAGCCGCTGCCCCGCAGGAAGTTATCTGTGCCATCCGCGCCGTGCATGCAGGTAAACGGTATATTGCCTCCGATATTGCGCAGCAAATGGCATTGAGTCAGTTAGAGCCGCAGGCAGAGACGCCGCTGGAGTGTTTGTCTGAGCGTGAATTGCAAATTATGATGATGATCACCAAAGGACAAAAGGTGACTGAAATTTCAGATCAGCTCAATCTTAGTCCTAAAACGGTGAACAGCTATCGCTATCGGATGTTCAGTAAACTGAACATTCATGGTGACGTGGAGTTAACGCACCTGGCAATTCGCCACGGCCTCTTTAATGCGGAGACATTGTTAAGTAGTGAGTGAAAGTTTCGATGCCCCGGCATTTCTAAAGACGGTAACCAGCCAGCCAGGGGTCTACCGCATGTATGATGCCGCGAATACGGTAATCTATGTCGGTAAAGCGAAAGATTTAAAAAAACGGCTGTCCAGCTATTTCCGCCGCAACGTCGCCAGCCGTAAAACAGAAGCTCTGGTAAAAAGTATCAGACAGATCGATGTGACGATCACCCATACTGAGACCGAAGCCTTACTGCTGGAACATAACTATATTAAGCTTTATCAGCCACGCTATAACGTCTTACTGCGTGATGATAAATCTTATCCCATGATTTTTCTGAGCGCCGATCGACACCCCCGCCTTGCTGTTCATCGTGGAGCCAAACACGCAAAAGGTGAATATTTCGGGCCATTTCCGAACGGTAACGCCGTACGTGAAACGCTGATTCTGTTGCAAAAGCTTTTTCCGGTTCGGCAATGTGAAAATAGCGTGTATCGCAACCGCTCACGTCCTTGTCTGCAATATCAAATTGGTCGCTGTCTTGGGCCCTGCGTCAGCGGGCTGGTAAGTGAAGAAGACTACCGGTTGCAGGTTGACTATGTACGTTTGTTTTTGTCCGGTAAAGATCAGCAGGTGCTTAATCAGCTTATCTCGCGAATGGAAGCGGCGAGTTCTGCGCTGAATTTTGAAGAAGCCGCCCGTATCCGCGATCAGATTCAGGCTGTTCGACGAGTCACGGAAAAGCAGTTTGTTTCAGGCACTGGAGAAGATTTGGATGTCATCGGCGTGGCTTTTGACGCCGGAATGGCCTGTGTACACGTGTTGTTCATCCGACAGGGAAAAGTATTGGGCAGCCGCAGCTATTTTCCGAAAGTTCCCGGCGGAACCGAACTGGGTGAAGTTGTACAAACATTCGTGGGGCAATTTTACTTGCAGGGAAGTTTGGCTCGAACCTTACCCGCAGAGATTCTGCTCGATTTCACGTTGCCGGATAAAGATCTGCTAACTGAATCTTTGACGGAAGTCGCCGGACGAAAAGTGCAGATTCAGACCAAACCGCGTGGCGATCGCGCTCGTTATCTGAAACTTGCCCGCACGAATGCGGCAACGGCGCTGGTGACGAAGTTATCGCAACAGTCAACCATACACCAGCGCTTGTCTGCGTTGGCAAAGGTTTTGCAACTGCCGGAAATTAATCGCATGGAGTGTTTTGACATCAGTCATACTATGGGAGAGCAGACTGTGGCATCCTGTGTGGTATTCGATGCGAATGGTCCGCTACGTTCGGAATATCGGCGCTATAATATCAGTGGGATTACGCCCGGTGATGATTATGCCGCGATGACTCAGGTTCTTAAACGTCGTTACGGTAAGGCGTTGGACGACAGAAAAATCCCTGATGTAATCGTTATTGATGGCGGTAAAGGGCAGCTTGGTCAGGCAAAAGCCGTATTTGACTCGTTAGAGGTTCCCTGGGATAAGAATAAGCCTCTGTTGCTGGGGGTGGCTAAAGGCAGTGACCGCAAAGCCGGCCTGGAGACGCTGTTTTTTGAGGCAACGGGCGAGGGTATTGCTTTACCGTCAGATTCTCCTGCTTTGCACGTTATTCAGCATATTCGTGATGACTCACACGATCACGCGATTGGCGGGCACCGTAAGAAAAGAGCAAAAGTTAAAAATACCAGTACACTAGAGCTCATTGAAGGCGTCGGCCCTAAACGCCGACAGACCCTGCTGAAATACATGGGCGGGTTGCAGCCTTTGATGAACGCCAGCATTGAGGAAATTGCAAATGTGCCGGGTATTTCACATGCATTGGCAGAAAAAATCTTCCATGCATTGAAACACTAGGGACAATGTAGCAACATACTCGTAATATCCACTCCAGCCAAATAGTTACCTAAGCGCTATGCAATTTAATATACCGACGTTGCTGACTTTGTTTCGTGTTGCTTTAATCCCGTTTTTTGTGCTGGCGTTTTATCTTCCATTCGTCTGGGCACCCTTGGTGTGTGCGTTGATTTTTGTTTTTGCAGCGGTTACAGACTGGTTTGATGGCTTCCTGGCCCGCCGCTGGAAGCAAACTACGCGATTCGGGGCGTTTCTCGATCCCGTCGCAGATAAAGTGATGGTTGCCGTCGCATTGGTTTTGGTGGCGGAGCACTATCATTCCTGGTGGATTACGTTGCCTGCTGCAACGATGATTGCACGTGAAATTATCATTTCCGCATTGCGTGAATGGATGGCGGAGATAGGTAAACGCAGCAGCGTGGCTGTTTCCTGGATTGGGAAAGTAAAAACCACGGCGCAAATGCTGGCATTGGTGGCTTTATTGTGGCGTCCGGAACGTTTTGTAGAAGGCGCCGGGGTGATCGCTTTATACATTGCCGCCGTGTTGACGTTCTGGTCAATGTTTCAATACTTGAATGCCGCACGACATGATTTGCTTCAACCTTGAGTGAAGGAAAGCGCCGGAAGCGTTTTTAAACGTCGCTTGCGATGGCTCGGAAGGCAGCGGGCAGGGATAGCCCGCGGTATAAAAACGCCGGGAGAGTTTTTAAACGTCGCTTGCGACGGCCCGAAGGGCAGCGGGCAGGGATAGCCCGCTGTAAAAACCAGCAAACGAACGCCTTTGGGCGATAATTCTGTTGACTCATCACGTCAGGTCAGTAGAATGCACCGCATCAACAGCAGCGCTGATTTGCTGAAAGTTAGTAAAAAAATCAGCATGTTCGTATGACCGCGGGAATAGCTCAGTTGGTAGAGCACGACCTTGCCAAGGTCGGGGTCGCGAGTTCGAGTCTCGTTTCCCGCTCCAATATTTTCAGCGATTAATGCTGGGAAAGATTTAAAGGTAAGGCGCGTTGGCAGAGTGGCCATGCAGCGGATTGCAAATCCGCCTACCTCGGTTCGACTCCGGGACGCGCCTCCAATATCCAAGCCCGGGTGGTGGAATCGGTAGACACAAGGGATTTAAAATCCCTCGGCGTACGCGCTGTGTGGGTTCAAGTCCCACCCCGGGCACCATCGATAAAAACCCAATTAAAACAAGCACTTTGTGCAATGTCGTTAGCCGCCAAACAGGCGGTTTTTTTGTGCCTGGAAAATGGCAAGTGGCAGCAAAATGGCAGCAGATTGGCAGCACCGATTTTAGTGACTGGTTCTGATATAGGTTGACACTTTTCAGCCTTAAAGCCCGATGAACTTCATCGGGTGTGTTGTAGATTTCTACCGACTCCCTGGCCATCTTTCTTGCTTGCCCAATATCTTCCGGCTTAACGCGTAGATATTCCATTTTTAATATCCCGTTTACCCGTTCCGCCAGCGCATTCTGATAATAGTCATATCCATCCGTCATCGAGCAGATGACGCCGTGACGCTCATGTAGCGTCTGATATTCTGTTGAACAGTATTGGATACCCCTTCCGAATGGTGTACCAGCGGAGATGCCGTGCGTCTGTTAACGAGTGCCATCTTGAGCGCGTTGGCCACGTAGTGGGTATGTAAGCTTTCATGTACATGATATCCCACTATTTTTCTCGACCAGGCGTCTATTACCAGACTCACATACGCCGTTCCCTTACGCAGTGGAAGGTTCGCGATATCTGCGACCCATACCTGTTCCGGGTGGCTAGCAACAATCTGATTTTCTCCTGACTTCAATAAATTAGGGTGACGATGAAAGCGATGATGGCTATTTGTCGTTTTGTGATAAGCCCGTTTAGGCATCACCAGTAATCGCGAGCAACGCAGTATCTGGAACAGGCGATCGCGGCCAACCTGCAATGCAGGCTCTGCTTGCTGTCGTAACAAGTAATGCAATCTACGCGTACCCAACCGGGGTTGTTGCAACCGGATGGCAGCCACCTGTTCAATGATATTTTGGGCCTGTATTTCTCTCTCACTCTCACGCTGCAAAGACTGATACCACGCGGCTAACCACCGGTAAATAATATACTTTTGGCGATAATAATCGCATTTTGTTATTAATGACCAGCCAGAGTTTCATTACTCAGTTTTAGGTGTATTAATAACCGAAGGCAACGCATCAAAATCCTTCAATCCGATTTTCTCATATGGATTACCGATCCAGCGTGCTGTCGGCCTGAAGTCCGCGCTGACCAGACTTTTGCCCGGTTCGTAGAAATCATGACTCAGCCCCGCTAAATCTGCCCAGGTATGAATGAGATGGGCGCTGCTGTATTTCCGGTCTGTATATGTAGTGTATTGGCGAGGATGGCTTTTTTGCCATTCGGGCGACAGCCACAAAATAAACGGAACGGTGTACATGGCGCGGGTCGGCGCGCTCTCGTTGCGGCCCAGCACGTTATGCGGCGGGGTTTCATACACATCCTCGCCGTGGTCGGAGAAATAAAGCAGAAAGCCGTTGGGCTGATGGCGGGCAAAGGTTTCGATCAGGCTGCCGACGACAAAATCGTTATACAGTACGGCATTGTCATAGCTGTTGTAAGTCTCCGCCTGTTGATCGCTTAACCCGGCGGGTATGCCTTTGCGGTCATTGAAGCGTTGATAGCTTTCCGGGTAGCGGTACAGGTATTTCATATGTGTGCCCAGCAGATGCACCACGATAAATTTCTTCTGCGCCGGATCGCGCAGCACTTCGTCAAACGGTGTCAGCACGGCGTCGTCATACTGCCGGGAACTCTGCGTGCGCTGGTTATTCAGATAAAATTGCCGGTCCGTCTGCTGTGAGAAGACCGTCAGCATGGTATTGCGTTTGGTGATGGTTTGCTGATTGGTGATCCAGAACGTTTTATACCCGGCCTGTTTCATCATGTTCATTAATGATGGCTGAGTAAGATAACGATCCGGCTGCTGTTGGTCGGCAAAGGTCAGCGCCTGCTGCAATAACTCGATGGTGTAAGGTCGCGGCGCTACCACGTCATTGAATACAACCAGATTGGGATCGGTTTTGCGCAATGCATCGAGGCGGGGCGTCGTGGGACGGGGATAGCCGTACAGGCTCATGCGGGTACGGGTAGTGGATTCGCCAATGACCAGCACCAGCGTGCGGGGAATATCGCCATTGGCATCTTTCAGATTCGGCAGTGGCGGTAAAGCAGCGTTCTGTCGCAGCATGGATTCCATACTGGCGAGTTGATTTCGGTATTCCAGATAGCTGCCGACAAATTGCCACGGCGCGGTGGTGCCCATGCGTCCGGCCAGATAGGCGACGGCTTCTTCACCCGGCAGATTTTGCTTTATTATTTTTTTATAGATTGGGACGCCAAACAGCACCGTGAGAATGACGAATGTGGAAACGAGGCGATAGCGCATAGGCAACCAGATCGGGCGTATGTGAGTCCACAGATAGACGGCGATGGCGGTATACAGCAGAATCACGGCAATCAGCCTGATACTGAGATACTGGCTGGCGTATTCCCCGGCTTCTGTACTATTGGACTCAAATATCACGAACAGTACGCTTTGTGAGAACTCCTGCCCATATATTAGATAATATCCCAGCGCGACACAGGCTGTTGCCCACAGGATAATACCGAGCACTGCGGTAATAAGGCGCGTCTGACGTGGAAAGAAAAATACCGGAATGAACCATAACAGACTATACAGCAACGCATCCCTTAATCCGTTAAATCCGCTGTGTCCGGAAAACAGAATAACCAGTTGCAGCGTGCATGAGAAATACAAGAAAAATACTAAAAGCCATAACATAGCAGACCATGAGTATTTTTTCTGAATAGAAGGGGAATTCATTTTTTATTGTTTTCCAGTTTATTCAACTAAGCCAGTTTTTGTAAAAAAATTCATTTAGAACCTAAATTATTTATGGAGTAATGTGAATTTCATTACTGCTGCATGGAAGCATTATTCCATATTGATGGCTCAGCATTTTTTCAAAATTAAAAAACCTTCTGGATAACTGCTGTCTGGCGAAAAAGTCCGAGTAATACACCAAAGGAAATAAATTCGCACATCCTAGGTTATCGATAATAATCAGGTCGCCATCATTCTGATTCTTTAAACGATATATAATATTGTAAGGTTTCAACGTCATCGTGACGATGGCGTATTTTTTCGCCCATAGAGCCATACGATGATAGGCCAGTTCGATATCCGCCTTATGTTTTTTATAGAGTAAACTGTCGATGATGTAGTGCTCCAACGTTTTTGATACGTCTCCAGTATAGTCTTTGATAAGATCAAAAACATAACCTGTTCCAAGATTGGTTTTAACTATACCATGATAGTGCGATATTACAGGAACTGTAAATACTTTATTCGCTATCCGCTGATAATATTTAATTTCTCTAATGGTTTCGCGATTATATTCGCCGTTTAAATGTACTTTTATACATTTGTCCTGCATTAATGGATGGCAATAGCATGCCCGATGGACGCCCTGAGATATCAATAACGCATCGTTTAAGAAAATCATATTCATTAAAATTAACCTGAATGCTTTTTATATACCTGTTTCCCGATATATAAAAATATTTCTCTATAGTTTCTCGCTGAGTCGGTTACGTCTTTCCCAACATGCTGGTTTCCTCCCAGGTGGTAATGAGCGCACAAGTCCCTTCCCGTGATGAGAATAAAAACGTAATCGAAACATGTTGTTATGTTTAATTTCAGAAATATCTTATCCGCGATTATGATCAAAAGATAATCGTTTTCATAGATCGATTAGATCGTATCGATCGGTGAAAACGATCGAAGGCGTAGTGGTTAGGTGTTCGTATAACAGATTGAAAAAAAGCGAGTAAATAAAAAGCAAGCTGGGGAAACGTGCTTATCCGCTCGGAAATAGCGCGTCGTCTGCGGTTTAAGTGGCTGCACTCATCTATACGGGCAGTCTTTCTTACCCCATCAGCCAACTGGTTACTAACGCCGCAAAATACAGACCACGCCAAATGTGGTATGAGTCTTGACACTGCGTAACCGTACATACGTTCACCGTTAACACCGCCGTATATAACTGACGAGCAAACCGGCAGCAAAGGCCAGAGCCATTGATGAAACGATCTAACATTTGATGGCAGTGCGTGACGGCCTGCAACATGCAGCGGACTGTCCGCATGCCAATTATCTGGAGCGCCCTTTCTTTTAAAAGATGCTCATCGACGGCGGCGCCGTCGAAAACTGGGCGCTAAAGCAGGGCAGCGCTATGGCTGCTGGTTGACGAAAGGCAGATCCTTAACCCTTATTTCCCTACTGTATCCGACCGTTATTTTATTTTTCGGCACAGATATTTGTCTTTTATTACGCCATCAAAGAAGCGGCCTTTGGATACAACAGATTCAGAAACAAATTTCCCGTAAATGCGTTCAGGAACGCTAATGTATTGATAGATATCTTTGTTATGGAATTCTATTTCAAGAATACGTTTTTCAGGATCGTATCCAATCGAACGAATTCTTGACGATGACACAAATTGCCGCTGCAATGACTTATCCTCCTTGGTGTGGGACGCTGGATAGAACTATAAAGGATTTTACACGTGTCGTGTTGTTAATGATCATGCTTATTTATCGAATGTACGCCAGTGTTTCGTTTGCCTGTCTGGATGCGTTCGCCGGCATCCGAGCGGGTACTGCGCCCGCTTTTATCTGTAATGTGAGTCGCTGTTTTATCCGTGGGCGTATTCAATCCGGTTTCTGCCGCGAGTTTTGGCCTGATAGAGCGCATCATCCGCTGATTTGACTAAACATTGATAGTCAGGATGTCCGTTATAAACGGCGATCCCTGCGCTTATGGTTACCGTTACTATTTCACCACTCTGAAGGCGGATTTCGTGATCCTGAATTTCTTTTCTGAGACGATCGATAAGTATATAGGCCGCTTCTTTTGAGGTTGCGACCAGGACCAACATGAACTCTTCTCCACCATAGCGGAAAACATAATCGCTGTTCCTGGTATTTTCATAAAGAATGTCGGCAATGCTTTTTAATACGGTGTCGCCTATCACGTGACCATAGGTATCGTTGATGAATTTAAAATGGTCAATATCAATCATGGCCACCGTGAGCGGGACGTTTGTATGCATAGCTAGTGAGGTTTCGTGCCGCAGAATTGTCGACAGGAAGCGGCGATTCAGTAAAAATGTCAGCGTGTCTTTTCCACTCTCTAATTTTTGAACTTCATCAAATAAATACCCCATTAATGTATTTATTTTATAAATTTTATTCCTTACTGATTTAAGTAATGGCGAGTAGTCGATTTGTGCCAGCGGCGATGTATGAGTAAAGTTACCAACGTATTTATCAATCTCAACGATCATTTCACTAATGGCATTTACTTCATGAGTATTATTGAAGCAGGATCTCCCTTTATGGTTAAACCATAAACCAAACTCAGAATCCTCTAACGTTTGAATACTCGCCAGCGGGGCGCCGGTAGCTACACTAAAAATAAATGCGTTCTCCCAGTTTAATAACGCCGCGTTTTGACGCTCACGCTCTATGTCGGCATTGCCCAAAATTGAGAATAAGCGGTAAGACTCTTCATTTCTTGCCTCTCTATCATGGGATTGGGAGTAGGTCTCGCTCATTATTTCTATCGCGATATCCATAGAAATTGAAGCAAAACGCATCACTTCAAAACATAATGTCTTGTCGTCAGTTTCTTGGGATATATATTCGTAGAGTTTCCATTTTAAACACCGCGCACCGCGCGCAACTAACTCGATGGGAATACTAATACGGGCATGAATTTTCCCGATTTCTTTCTGATGCGCAATTAACTCGCTCAGGTGTTCACCCGTATTAGATAGGATAGCGGCTACCCATTTATGCATTGAACCATGAAGTTTGTTATGGACTTGCTGATTTGAAAGAAATAGGGCCGCTTCGTTATCTGCCAGCATGTGTGAATAGAATTCATCTGCCAGGAGCGAGGACTTCTTATCAGCAAGTGTTTGCAGCAGATGAAAGGCTTCAGGCGAGGTTATGGTTATCAACAGTTTCCATTCTGACAGCACAGCGTGGTGGTAACTTGCTGTTTCGTTCTCTATCTGTCTCTTAGCATTCAATGGGTTGTTCAAATTTTGATCTCTATCTGCGATGTGTCGGGAGTTTTAAGATGGGAATTTATTCGCTTATTCTGGATAATGGAAGCTATTAGGGCAATTGTTTGATATATCGTCCGAACCTGTAAAGATAAGCTAACAGTTATCTACATGTTATATCATTATATACCTTTCATCTTTCAAGTTGCAGGCGAGCCGGCTGTCTCCTCCGTATCTTGAAATTTATTGGATATCACGTTCAGCAATGCTGATAATGTTCCTTTGGGTCAGAGAGATTTTTGAGAAATTTTATGAAAGTTAATGACTTAGTCACAGTTAAAACCGATGGAAGGGAGCGGAGAGAAGGGGTTATCCTGGCCGTTGAAGAGTTTCAGGAAGGAACGATGTATTTAGTCTCGCTTGAAGACTATCCTGCCGGCGTTTGGTTCTTTAATGAAGTTGAGAGTAAAGACGGGACGTTTGTGGAACTTAAGCATTCTTCAGGGAGTGATGTATAGCAGGTATTGACCTGGTCAATACCTGCTACGGGCGTTAGCCCGCTATGTTAAAAGGTTTCCCAATGTTCTTTACCCGATGGGTTTTTTTGCCGGGGCAATGCCAGTGAGGAGGGGGATTGTGTTGATATGGCCGCCCGGGATGCAGGGGCGGCGGTGTTCGTTTTTGACTGATGCTCGGACAGAATAAATGTCGCCACGGCACGGGTCAACAGCGCGGCCTGCTCTTCCAGAGAAGCCGCCGCGGCGCTGGCTTCTTGTACTAAAGCCGCGTTCTGCTGGGTTACGCTGTCCATTTCAGAAATAGCCTGACCGACCTGAGTGATACCACGACTCTGTTCATCAGAGGCGGTGGCAATTTCTCCCATGATATCTGTTACGTTAGTTACAGCATCAACAATCTCTTTCATGGTTTGACCGGCGTTATCAACCAGCACCGATCCGTTATTAACCAAATCCACTGATTCCGAGATCAATGTTTCTATCTCTTTTGCCGCTTGCGCGCTGCGCTGCGCCAGACTGCGAACTTCACTGGCAACCACGGCAAAACCTCTGCCTTGTTCGCCGGCTCTGGCGGCTTCAACCGCCGCATTTAATGCCAGAATGTTTGTCTGGAAGGCGATGCTGTTAATTACGCTGGTAATTTCAGATATTTTTCTGGAACTGCCTGAAATATTATTCATTGTATTAACGACGTTGGCGACAATATCCCCGCCTTTTTTCGCTTTATCTGAGGCATTGGCGGCAAGTTGACTCGCGTGATGCGCATTCTCAGAGTTCTGTTTCACCGTGGCGGTCAACTGTTCCATGCTGGCGGCGGTTTCCTCCAGCGCCGAAGCCTGCTGCTCTGTCCGGGAGGAAAGATCGATATTGCCGGATGAGATCTCAGTAGAACCTTGATAGATTGAGTCTGCGCTTTCGCGTACGGTTGTTACCGTGTTAACCAACGAAAACTGCATCTGTTGCACGTTTTGCCCCAACAGGCCGATTTCATTTTTACCATATTTTTCAGATTTTTGGGTGAGATCTCCTTGTGCTATACGTTGGATGCGGCCGACTAACTGGTTCATCGGTTTAATTAATGCGCGTTGGAGAAGCAAAAACGTCACTAATGTTAATGCGATGGAAATAGCGAAGCTGGCGCCCATCAGCGAATAGCCGCGTAGGGCATTTTCTTGCGCGGCTTCATTAAGCGATTGAGCGCGTTGCACCCGATAGTCAAGAGCCTGAGCCAGCGGGATGTTATACGCCAGATCCAACCTGCGGGTTTCTTCCGATTCATGCGATAACACTTCCTCGAATAATCCTTCTTTGGCTGAATCGATAAGCGGCATGATCCCCTGGTTGACATAAGCCTCATAGGCGTTACGCAGTTCTACGTCAAAAGCGGCCTCGCGTTCACTTTTTTCCGCACGCTGCTCATAAAAGTCAAATGCCTGTTTGGAGCGTTCAATTCGCGACATAGCCAGCTTTAAATTCTCGCTAAAGACGGCGGTATCGCCAATGCGGGCCGCCGCCGCCGCATGAATCAACAACAGACGCGCAGTTCGCAAATGGTTGGTGCTATCCGAGATTTCCGCACGAACATCGCTTTCGTGTATCACATTTGCCAGCGAACGGTTGCTGTTTTGCAAAAAATAACTGGACGCGCCTATCGATAAGGCAAACAACAGCATGATACCCCCGAGAATAATGACGAATAAAGGGACTAGCCGTAAATTGCTTAACAAGCCAGTTTTACCCTGCTGCTCAGGTCTTGAATTTATTGTCATATCTATCCGCTCATTGTCAGAAGAAGTCATTATAATTTACGCTGCTGCTGGCTCGCAGCATTGGCATTTCAGTTTAAAAGTCTGTGTTGACGACACTCTGTTAACCTGATGCCTAATGTAAAAGATAATCGGCAAATTTGGATAAACCTTAATAAGGTTCAGTGCGATCTATGTCACGTTTTTAACTCTTTAAACGAAAATAAAATCGATTGTTGTTAAATCCTAAATATTGGTAAATGTTTGATGAAAGGAAATTAGTAACGTGAAGCAACTGCTACTTTGGGATTACACTGCTCCCGGTTGGCCGTAGTGCAATAAATTAAATATAAACACGGGTGTGGTTTCCGTTTTGTCAGTCCTTGTATGAACTCAATATTCGGGGTGCGATAAGGTTAATGCGTTTATAATTTTATGTCAGGTGTTTCCGGTGACGAATCGATTAAACTTTATATCTATCATGATGGAGAAATTAAACGACTTTCGATTATATGCGATTACATTAACTTTATCGTCTGGTAGAGCAGCATCGTTTATTGTTTTTTCATAAATCTAATCGAAACATCTGTCGTTAGTTTCTATTATCTGAATAATCTATTTTCAGTAATCAAAATTGGTAAATTGTCAGGCCGGCTTTCTATATTACAACAGTTTCTGTCGTTTTTTATTTTTCCGGGCATGAAGAAATAGAGAATCGTAATGCATGAGCGTAAGGAGGGAAACGTGGCTCCTGCATGCATTGCGACTTTCTGCTGGGGCGTCGCGCATCAACCATCAAAAGGAGCGACGGGGTGACGAGTAAGCGAGGGGGGTGAGACTGCTTCATTTCGTAAGGAAATGAACGTTTTTAGTAAAAAGCACAAGCAGTTATCTCGATGTCAATTCGCTGTGCGGTCGTAAATTCTATTTTTTGCTTATTTATCATTTGGATAGCGTATAAAGAGTTTTTTTTCACCATAAATGATGCTTTTTTGTAACGCTTAATGCTAATTTTTGTGTGAAAAATGAGTAATTCAGAACGCTTGCTAGATGAAAAATCACGCGTAGTGCTTTCATTTTTGTGATCGCTATCACATAATCACTAAAATCATTCTTCAGTCGCGTTGTATGTGCTACGGATAAGGCGGTACAGTTGCTCTGTTTTAGGATTAATCCTATGCTCTGGTTGTAACAGAGACCTTGAAGGGCTTTGAAGAGCTGGAAGACGAATGGATTCGATGCGTAATGGATGCATGATGAGAGTTGGCGGAAGTACTTACTATCCTGCATTGAAAAGAGTAACTGCATTTGGCGCTGATAGTTTTTTATGCCATCAATGGAGAGTGATTTTTGAACTGGGCGATATGGTCTATCACCTAACTTATGTTCTAAACATAGCCTGTCGGGATGGGAAATATGGGTACCTCTGAATTACTCAAACACATTTATGACATTAATCTGTCTTATTTGTTACTGGCACAACGCTTAATTAATGATGAAAAAGCCTCTGCGATGTTTCGTTTGGGCATTGATGAAGCGATGGCGGATATGCTGATGCAGCTGACTTTGCCGCAGATGGTCAAATTGGCTGAAACCAACCAACTGATATGTCATTTCCGTTTTAACGATCACAATACCATCAAGCTCTTGACTCAAGAATCACGTGTGGATGATTTACAGCAAATTCATACGGGTATTTTGTTGTCGAGTCATTTATTACAACAGTTAACTTCGAAAGAAGAGAATCTGCCTAAGAAAAGGGCATAGTAATGGCGGAGAAAAGTATTGTTCAGGAAGCGAAAGACATCCAGTTAGCAATGGAACTCATTTCTCTGGGTGCGCGTTTGCAGATGCTGGAAAGTGAAACGCAACTAAGCCGCGGGCGCCTGATTAAGCTATATAAAGAACTTAGAGGAAGTCCTCCGCCAAAGGGAATGCTGCCTTTTTCAACGGACTGGTTTATGACCTGGGAACAGAATATTCATTCGTCCATGTTCTATAACGCTTATAGTTTTTTGCAGAAAAATGGGCAATGCAGCGGTGTCGAGGCGGTCATTAAGGCCTATCGGCTATATTTAGAGCAATGTTCACCGCATAATGACACGCCTTTGCTGGCGTTAACGCGGGCCTGGACGCTGGTTCGATTTGTTGATAGCGGGATGCTGCAACTCTCAGCATGTCACTGCTGTAACGGTATGTTTATCACTCACGCACACCAGCCAAAAAACAGTTTTGTCTGTAGCTTATGCCAGCCCCCTTCCAGGGCGGTAAAAAGACGTAAACTTTCGCAAAATCTTGCCGATATAATACCTCAACTGCTGGATGAACAGGTAAAACACGCAGTCTGAGCTTGGTAGCGATTTGTGAATCTATCACTGTTTGTTATTGAGGACAGTGATAGATTTCTCCTCAAGTAATTCCTGGCTTCAAACCGCTGCGTTTTATCTCATTTTCCGCCCACCTTTTTACATTAAGGAATTCTTGTGCTGGTTATATTGGGTTATATCGTGATTGTGGGCTCGATACTTGGCGGTTATCTCATGGTCGGTGGGGCCCTGGGCGCGCTTTATCAACCTGCTGAGGTATTGATTATCGCCGGTGCGGCCCTGGGGGCTTTTATCGTCGGCAATAATGGCAAAGCGATAAAAGCAACCATGAGGGCCTTGCCGCTTCTGGTCAAAGGATCCAAATACAATAAAGCGTTGTATATGGATCTCATGGCGTTGCTTTTTCGCCTGATGGCCAAGTCCCGCCAACAGGGTATGCTCTCCTTAGAGTTTGATATTGATAATCCACGAGAAAGCGAAATTTTTTCAAGCTATCCCCGCATCTTGGCAGACAATAATATTGTTGAGTTTATTACCGACTATCTGCGCTTGATGGTGAGCGGCAATATGAACGCGTTTGAAATTGAAACGCTGATGGATGAAGAAATCGAAACGGTCGAACATGAAAGCGATGTTCCGGCCAACAGTCTGGCGATGGTCGGCGATGCATTACCGGCGTTCGGTATTGTTGCCGCGGTAATGGGAGTTGTTCATTCTCTGGCGTATGTCGATCGTCCCGCCGCTGAACTCGGAATGATGATCGCCCACGCAATGGTGGGGACTTTCCTGGGCATTTTGCTGGCCTATGGTTTCGTTTCTCCATTGGCAACGTTGCTTCGCCAGAAAAACTCTGAAAAAGTAAAGGTTTTACAATGCATTAAAGTTACGTTGCTTTCCAGCCTTAACGGTTATGCACCGCAAATTGCGGTAGAGTTTGGTCGTAAGACATTGTACTCGACTGAACGACCTTCCTTTATCGAACTGGAAGAACATATCCGTCGGGTGAAAGCTCCCGCTCAGCAGGCAGCGGAAAATGACGCATGAAACACCAGCACCCCATTATTCGTAAAAAACGTAAGTCCGGGCACGCCGCTCACCACGGCGGCTCCTGGAAAATTGCGTATGCTGACTTTATGACGGCGATGATGGCATTGTTCCTGGTGATGTGGCTGATTGCGATTTCTACGCCAATGCAGCTTGCCCAGATTGCGGAATATTTCCGAACTCCGCTAAAAATAGCCTTAACCACCGGTTCTAAGGTCAGTGAGAGTTCCAGCGTGATCCCCGGCGGTGGCGATGATCCGACACAGCAGGAGGGCGAGGTTAAAAAGACCGTGAAAATGGATACGCTGGAAGGGCGATTAGACGAAATCCGTTTGAACAGGCTGCGAGAAAGATTAGATCAGCTTATTGAAGCAGACCCAAGGTTACGCGCTTTACGTCCGCATTTGTTGATCGAGATGGTGGATGAAGGGCTGCGTATACAGATTATTGATAGCCAGAATCGCCCGATGTTTAAAACGGGCAGTGCGCAGGTGGAACCTTATATGCGTGACATTCTGCGTGCGATCGCGCCTATCCTGAATGATATTCCGAATAAATTGAGTATCTCCGGTCATACCGATGATGTGCAGTACGCCAGCGGCGAGCGTGGCTACAGCAACTGGGAATTATCAGCCGATCGCGCGAATGCTTCCCGTCGTGAGCTTCTCATCGGAGGGTTGGCTGACGGTAAAGTGCTTCGGGTGGTCGGTATGGCGGCGACGATGGGCCTGAAGCAGGCGAGCGGCGGCAGTGATGCTATCAATCGTCGAATCAGTCTGTTGGTGCTCAATAGGCAGGCGCAAAGGAATATTGAACACGAAAATGCGGAGCGCAACGCAGTAGATATCGATAACGCGGACAATTTACAAAATATGGAGTTGGAAAATCCTAAACCTACCGCTCCATCTGCCGACAATAGTAATAATATGGATGGAAGTGGTGAAACTCCGCCGCAACCCGTTAATGGAGTTCCTGCTCCGGAGCGTCAACAGCCAACTACTGAGTTGCCTGCTGCGCCGGACAGTCAGGCGACGCCTTCTCAATAATAAGCCGCGATTCACAGCAGAGGTGACCACGTGAGCATGGATATGAGCGCTTTCTATCAAACATTCTTTGATGAAGCAGACGAATTACTGGCGGATATGGAACAGCACTTATTGTTGCTCGATCCCCTGGAACCCGATACGGAACAAATGAATGCCATTTTCCGCGCCGCTCACTCAATAAAAGGGGGGGCCGGAACATTTGGCTTTACTGTTTTACAGGAAACAACCCATCTTTTAGAAAATCTACTTGATGGTGCGCGACGTGGTGAAATGCGTCTTAGCACCGATATCATCAACCTGTTTTTGGAAACAAAAGATATTATGCAGGATCAGTTGGACGCTTATAAAACCGCACAGGAGCCCAATGCTGAGAGCTTTGAGTATATCTGTCAGGCTCTGCGCCAACTGGCTTTAGAGTCTCAGGCAGATGCCGCCGCGACTCAGGCTGCTCCCGCTCCTGGTGCGACGGAGCAGAATAGCGCTGCTCCTAAAACGCCAGCGTCGGCAGGGCAGGGCGAGATACGCATTGCGCTTACCGGCCTCAAGTCGCAGGAAATTCCCCAAATGCTGGAGGAGCTTGGTAATCTGGGCACGGTGAAAGACACACACCAGACCGATAGCAGCGTGGAAGTCACTTTAGAGACTTCCGCCAGTGAAGAAGATATCAGCGCGGTTCTGTGTTTTGTGTTGGAGCCTGAGCAGATCAGCTTTAATCCCGGAGCAGCCAGCCAGCCGGAAGCGGCTGTTGCAGACGCTCAACCGGCGATCAAAGAGCCAGTGGCCGAGGCCGCGCCTGCCGCGCCGGCGGCTAAAACTGCCGCCGCACCTGCCGTTGCAAAACCGCATGTCGTCCACGATGCGGCGAAGAACCGCAGTAAAACGGGTGATACCAGTATCCGCGTGGCGGTAGAGAAGGTTGATCAGCTCATTAACCTGGTCGGCGAATTAGTCATTACCCAATCCATGTTGGCACAGCAGTCAAGTGAACTGGACCCGGTTGTACACGGCGACTTGCTGAATAGCATGGGGCAACTGGAACGTAATGCCCGCGATTTACAAGAGTCGGTCATGTCTATTCGTATGATGCCGATGGAGTATGTTTTCAGCCGGTTCCCGCGCCTAGTCCGCGATCTCGCGGCCAAGTTGGACAAGCAGGTAGAGCTGACGCTGCTTGGCAGTTCCACTGAATTAGACAAGAGTCTGATCGAACGTATTATCGATCCTCTTACCCACCTGGTGCGCAATAGTCTTGATCACGGCATCGAATCACCAGAGAAGCGTATTGCCGCCGGTAAGTCTGAAGTCGGTAATCTGACGCTGTCCGCCGAACACCAAGGCGGTAATATCTGCATTGAAGTGGTGGATGACGGCGCCGGGCTGAACCGGGAAAGGATTTTGGCCAAGGCGATTTCACAAGGACTGACCGTGAGCGACGGCATGTCTGATGAGGAAATCGGCATGCTGATCTTCGCTCCCGGTTTTTCGACTGCGGAAAAAGTGACCGACGTTTCCGGGCGTGGCGTGGGTATGGATGTGGTGAAACGTAATATTCAGGAAATGGGCGGGCACGTTGAAATCCATTTCCAGGCCGGGAAAGGAACGACTATCCGGATTCTGCTGCCGTTAACACTGGCTATTCTTGATGGGATGTCTGTCAAAGTAAATAACGAAGTCTTTATCCTGCCGCTTAATGCGGTTATGGAATCATTGCAGCCACAGGCGGAAGATATCTATCCATTGGCCGGCGGCGAACGGGTTTTACAAGTACGTGGCGAGTATTTGCCATTAGTCGAACTGTTTCATATTTTTGATGTTGATGGCGCTAAGACCGATGCGACTCAGGGTATCGTGGTGATCCTGCAAAGTGCGGGCCGCCGTTATGCATTGCTGGTGGATCAGTTGATCGGACAGCATCAGGTTGTCGTTAAAAATCTGGAAAGTAATTATCGCAAGGTGCCAGGTGTTTCCGCCGCTACTATTTTAGGTGACGGTAGTGTTGCGTTGATTGTGGATGTATCGGCGTTACAGGCGCTTAATCGTGAAAAGCGTGTGGTTGAAACCGCTGCTTGAAAATAAAATAGCTAGTTGAATAAAGGGTGGAAAACATGACTGGACTTGCAAACGTCGCGAAATTAGCCGGTGAAACTGTAGGACAGGAGTTCTTAATTTTTACGCTGGGCGATGAAGAATACGGTGTTGATATCTTAAAGGTACAGGAAATTCGTGGTTACGATCAGGTAACCCGGATCGCCAATACGCCGACTTTCATTAAAGGCGTCACCAACCTGCGTGGCGTAATTGTGCCTATTGTTGATTTGCGTATTAAATTTGCTCAACAAGAAGTTGATTATGACGACAACACTGTCGTTATCGTGTTGAATCTCGGACAGCGTGTTGTCGGGATTGTCGTCGATGGCGTCTCTGATGTGCTTTCTTTAACTGCCGACCAGATCCGCCCAGCGCCTGAGTTTGCCGTTACCTTGTCAACTGAATATTTGACCGGGTTGGGCTCATTAGGTGAAAGGATGCTGATCCTGGTTGATATTGAAAAACTTCTCAGCAGTGAAGAAATGGCACTGGTCGACAGTGTAATGAAAGTCTGATTTATCACTTATTTGTGTGGGTCGCTCACAAGTGGCCCGCACCTCTCCTTCAAGCCCCTTCGATCTAAGAAATCATAAAGATATTCAGAACAATGCCGATACTACCGGTAGTTGCTCTACTCAAAGGATATGATATGTTCACTCGCATGAAAGTTGTTACAAGTTTGATACTTATATTGGTATTATTTGGCGCACTTCAGCTTATATCTGGCGGACTGTTTTTCAGTGCGCTAAAAAATGATAAAGATATTTTTAGTTCGACTCAGATTATTAATCAGAAAAAATCAGAATTAGATGCAACCTGGTCATATTTGCTGCAAACGAGAAATACGCTAAACCGGGCAGGTATTCGCGTGGCGTTGGACACGGAAGGGCGGGGAGCGGGCGCTGCGTTTGATGAATTACTCAATCTGGCCAAAACACAGTTGAATTCTGCCGGTACGCATTTTGCCAATTATGAGAAAACGGCACTTGTCATGCAGCAGGATGCGGCGGTAGCCAATGCGGTGAAAGAAAATTATGCGGCGCTGTATCAGGCTTTGTCAGAGCTGGTTCAGTTCCTCAGCAGCAATGAATTTGAAAAATTTGTCGAACAACCTACCCAGGGATTTCAGGACAATTTTGAACGGGCTTATTACGCCTATCAGGCTGATAGTGAGAAGCTGCATCAGTCGGGTATCGCTGAAAACGATGACGCTTATCATTCCTCGCTGTGGATACTAGGCACAATCATCGCGCTGGTTTTTTTATTGGCGTTAATTACCTGGATGGGTATCCAACGCATATTGATTACGCCATTAAATCATATTGTTGAACATATTCGGCATATCGCCAGGGGAGACCTGACGAAAGCTATCCATTTTCACAGCAAAAATGAAATGGGGATACTGGCGGGCAGTATCCGGGATATGCAGAGTGAACTGGTTACCACGGTAAGCGCGGTGCGTCAGGGAACGGATGCGATTTATACCGGCGCGACCGAAATTAGCGCCGGCAACAACGATCTCTCCTCGCGTACCGAGCAGCAGGCCGCCGCGCTGGAAGAAACGGCCGCCAGCATGGAACAATTGACCTCGACGGTGAAGCAGAATGCCGAGAATGCCCGTCAGGCCAGCCAACTGGCGTTAAGCGCCTCAGAGACCGCGCAGCGAGGCGGCAAGGTCGTCGATAATGTGGTCAAAACGATGCACAATATTGCCGGCAGCTCGCAAAAAATTGCCGATATTACCAGTGTGATTGACGGCATCGCTTTCCAGACCAATATTCTGGCGCTGAATGCCGCCGTCGAAGCGGCGCGGGCAGGGGAACAAGGGCGTGGCTTTGCGGTAGTCGCCGGCGAAGTTCGTAGTCTGGCCCAGCGCAGCGCACAGGCTGCAAAAGAAATTAAAGGTTTGATTGAAGATTCCGTCAGCCGTGTCGATGAAGGTTCTGTGCTGGTTGAAAGTGCGGGTGAAACCATGGAGGAGATTGTCAGTGCGGTAACCCGGGTTACTGACATTATGGGCGAAATTGCCTCCGCGTCTGACGAGCAAAGTAAAGGGATCGATCAGGTCAGCCAGGCTATCACGGAAATGGACAGCGTAACGCAGCAAAACTCCGCGTTGGTTGAGGAGTCTGCCTCTGCGGCCGTCGCATTAGAAGAGCAGGTTCGTATTCTCAACCAGGCTGTGGCGGTATTCCGCCTTTCAGAGGCGAATACAAGCATGAATAAAGCGCCGCAAGCGGAAAGTCGTCAGAAACCTGCGCTGTTGGCGGCATCTACGAATGCGGATAAAAAGTCGAAAGAAGGCCACTCGACAGAGAATTGGGAAACGTTCTAAACCTAACCAATATCAATCTGTCGTAAAGGTTTTTTGGCTTAATTAGGAAAGTTAAGGGATATTGAATGTTTCGGCGGATCCGTATTTCCACCAGCTTGTTTTTATTGTTGATGGTGTTTTTCGTTATACAGTTGGCATCAAGTAGTTTCTCGTTTAACGGGTTTCGGGCGGACTACCGGAATTTCACGCAGGTAAATGTGGGAAGCCAGCAGCGGGATGCATTGACGATGAGTTGGGTCGCGTTGCTGCAAACGCGTAATACATTGAACCGGGCGGCAACACGTGCTGCCCGCAATGTTGCTCAGGAGCAGGTATCGGTTCTGATGACCAGCGCCAGAGCGTATTTGGCTCAGGCGGACGGACATTTTAAACAGTATCTTGCCGTTCCCAGAATAACCGATAAGGGCGTGGAACTGACGGATAACGTAAGGGTGAGCTATGAGAAGCTTCATGCCGCCCTCGCTGAATTGATTATGTTTTTGGACAGCGGGCAATTGCAGCCGTTTCTTGATCAGCCGACACAGTCTTTTCAGGATAACTTTGAAGTTAACTTTTCAGCCTATCTGGAATATGTAAATGGGCATTTGAACGTGGCCGGAGAGAGTAGTCGACAATCTTATTCCGACTCTAAATGGTCGTTCGGTATTGTGGTCACGCTATCGATTTTGATTACGCTGCTCGGATTAGTTTGGTTGAAAAAGGCGTTGTTACAGCCGTTGGACATGATGCGTGAGCATTTTGAGCGCATTGCTGACGGCAATCTTGCTGAAAAAATTGCCGACTTTGGACGCAACGAAATAGGCGTTATGTATAGCGCCTTGCAAACAATGCAGGCTTCGCTGGCGGGGATGGTTCATTCCGTCAGACAGGGAACTGACGCCATGTTACATGGCGTGCAGGAGATATCCGCCGGCAATGATGATTTGTCTTCCCGAACGGAAGAGCAGGCCTCGGCTCTGGAAGAAACCGCCGCCAGCATGGAGCAATTGACGTCGATAGTGAAACAGAACGCCGATAATGCTCACCAGGCGGCGAAACTGGCGCAGCAGACCTCGGTTACGGCGCGTAAGGGCGGTGAAATAACGGATAATGTCGTGATAACGATGCAGCACATCGCATTGAGCTCACAAAAAATCAGCGACATAACCAGCGTCATTGATGGCATTGCCTTTCAGACCAATATTTTGGCATTAAACGCGGCGGTGGAAGCGGCCAGAGCAGGCGAACAGGGAAGGGGTTTTGCCGTCGTGGCGGGTGAAGTACGGAGTTTGGCGCAGCGCAGCGCGCAAGCGGCCAAAGAAATCAAAGGGCTGATTGATGAGTCTGCCAGCCGTGTCCTGCAAGGTTCTGAATTGGTTGAATCGGCGGGTAGCACGATGAGTGATATTGTTCGATCTGTAGCACAGGTTACAGATATTATGGGTGAAATCGCATCAGCTTCCGATGAACAGAGTCGGGGAATAGAGCAGGTCGCTCAAGCTGTCACGGAGATGGATAGCGTTACCCAACAAAATGCGGCTTTGGTGGAACAGGCATCTTCTGCGGTCAGATCGCTAGCGGAACAGGCCGGGATGCTCACCAGTACAGTGTCAGTTTTTAATCTCGCATCATCAAGAGATGAATACCTGATAAATGATAACAAAGACAAACCTGCTATAGCTGTAAGGGAAAGTTCAGATTGGAAAACACCATTGCAAAATTAGATATTCGAGCGGTTTGATATGAAAAGTTCACCATCGCAAAATCGCCCTGAATCTGCCTCGATCCTGACGCAGATGGTAGACCGGTTGCCATTGTCGGATGTTCATTTCCGGCGCATCAGCCAGTTAATTTATCAGCGGGCCGGCATCGTGCTGGCCGATCATAAAAGAGAAATGGTTTACAACCGTCTGGTGCGACGTTTGCGTTTGCTTGGAATAACTGATTTTGGCCAATACCTGGCATTGCTGGAATCCGATCCCAACAGTGCTGAATGGCAGGCCTTTGTGAATGCGCTAACCACCAACCTGACGGCTTTTTTTCGGGAAGCCCATCACTTTCCGATACTGGCGGAACACGCACGTAAGCGCCCTAATGGCTATACCGTCTGGAGCACGGCGGCGTCAACCGGCGAAGAGCCTTATTCTCTGGCGATGACGCTGGCCGAGGTTTTGGGTAACCGCGTCAGCGGCTGCCAGGTGTGGGCCAGCGACATTGATACGCAAGTGCTGGAAAAAGCCACGGCCGGCATATATCGGCAGGAGGAATTGCGTTCGCTTTCTCCACAGCAGATGCAGCGCTTCTTTTTGCGCGGCACCGGCCCGCATAGCGGGTTGGTGCGTGTTCGCCCGGAACTGGCCTCTATGGTGCATTTCCAGCAATTAAACCTGTTGGCGCCCGAGTGGTCGATTCCTGCTCCGTTTGATGCCATTTTTTGTCGTAATGTTATGATTTATTTCGATAAAGAAACACAGGAGCGCATTTTACGCCGATTTGTTCCGTTGCTTAAACCGGGCGGGCTGTTATTTGCCGGTCATTCAGAGAATTTCAGTCAGATCAGCCGGGAATTCTATCTGCGCGGGCAGACTGTTTATGGACTGGCTAAGGAAAGATAATGAGCAAGATTAAAGTGTTGTGTGTTGATGATTCTGCCCTTATGCGTCAGATCATGACTGAAATCATTAACAGCCACCCTGATATGGAAGTGGTTGCCACGGCGCCGGATCCACTGGTCGCCCGCGACTTGATTAAAAAATTCAATCCGCAGGTATTAACACTGGATGTCGAAATGCCGCGCATGGATGGATTGGATTTTCTGGAAAAATTAATGCGCCTGCGCCCGATGCCGGTTGTTATGGTGTCGTCCCTGACCGGGAAAGGTTCTGAAATCACACTGCGCGCTTTGGAATTGGGCGCCATCGATTTTGTGACCAAACCGCAATTAGGTATTCGTGAAGGCATGCTGGCGTACAGCGAACTTATCGCTGAGAAAATCCGCATGGCCGCTAAGGCGCGATTGCCGCAGCGCAGCAAAACCAATGAGCCGATGGCGATGATTCAACATACGCCATTGCTCAGCAGTGAGAAATTGATCGCCATTGGCGCATCGACAGGGGGAACGGAGGCGATACGCCACGTGTTGCAGCCCCTGCCTCCGACCAGCCCGGCATTGCTGATTACGCAGCATATGCCGCCGGGATTTACCAAATCTTTCGCTGAGCGTCTGAATAAGCTATGTCAGATTACCGTGAAGGAAGCTGAGGATGGTGAGCGTGTTTTGCCAGGACATGCGTATATTGCTCCGGGAGCCCGGCATCTTGAATTGGCACGCAGCGGTGCGAATTATCAGGTGCGCTTAAATGATGGTCCGCCGGTTAACCGTCACCGTCCATCAGTTGACGTATTATTTCGTTCGGTCGCGCAGTATGCCGGACGAAATGCCGTAGGGGTTATCCTTACGGGAATGGGAAACGACGGAGCTGCCGGTTTGTTGGAACTTCATCAGGCCGGTGCCTATACCCTGGCACAAAACGAGGCGAGTTGCGTGGTATTTGGTATGCCGCGTGAAGCTATCGCTATGGGGGGCGTCGACGAAGTGGTGGATTTGCACCAGGTTAGTCAGCGGATGCTGGCTCAAATCTCTGCCGGACAGGCATTACGTATATAAGCAGCTCCCGGTGAGCAATAAATATTTTAGGAGTAGGTATGGCCGACAAAGAACTCAGGTTTTTAGTAGTAGATGATTTTTCGACAATGCGCCGAATTGTTCGCAACCTGCTAAAGGAACTGGGCTTTAATAACGTAGAAGAAGCGGAAGACGGTGCTGACGCGCTGAACAAGCTTCGTGCCGGTGCTTTTGATTTCGTCATCTCTGACTGGAATATGCCCAATATGGATGGTTTGGAATTGCTGCAAACCATTCGTGCCGACGGCGCGCTTTCAAAGCTCCCGGTATTGATGGTCACCGCGGAAGCGAAGAAAGAAAATATTATCGCCGCAGCACAGGCTGGTGCTAGTGGTTACGTAGTTAAACCATTTACTGCTGCTACCCTGGAAGAGAAGCTGAGTAAGATTTTCGAAAAACTGGGTATGTAAGGGGATCTTATGACGTCACATCCGATGCCGCCCGTGAACGACACCGCTTCGGCCACCGAGATTATTTCTCGTATTGGTCAATTGACTCGCATGCTGCGTGACAGCCTGCGGGAGTTAGGACTGGATAATGCGATTGCAGAAGCGGCGGAAGCTATCCCTGATGCCCGCGATCGTCTTGACTATGTCGTGCAAATGACCGCCCAGGCGGCAGAGCGGGCACTAAGCTGTGTTGAAGCCGCACAGCCACGTCAGAATCAGCTGGAAGCTGATGCTAAATCGCTGAAGACTCGTTGGGATCAATGGTTTGAAAATCCTATTGAGCTGGCCGATGCGCGCGAGTTGGTGACCGATACGCGTAGCTACCTTGAGGATGTCCCGCAACATACCTCATTTACCAACGCGCAACTGCTGGAAATCATGATGGCTCAAGACTTCCAGGATCTTACCGGTCAGGTCATCAAGCGCATGATGGATGTTATTCAGGAAATTGAAAAACAATTACTGATGGTGCTGCTGGAAAATATGCCGGAGAAACCGGCTACGCCCAAACGCGCCAATGACGGTCTGTTAAACGGTCCTCAGGTGGATAAAACCGCGGCGGGCGTTGTCTCTAATCAGGATCAGGTCGATGATCTGTTAGATAGCCTGGGGTTCTAGTTCCAGAGATTAAAAACAGCGTGTGTCGCATAACACCGTCACACACGCGAGTTGAGATGCATAAGCATAATCTTTAGCTATTTATGGCCGTTTTATCCGGCCGTAAATAGTTAAGCCGTTTTCTTCCCTAATGACTCATTTACTATCCGCTAAAGAAACGTAAGTTTCTCCCGTTGTTCCAGCCATAAAGTTTTTCCATATTTGTCATGCTAGGCAGCAAATCCCTATCCCAGGTAGTAACAACAGGAACGCTGAAGTGGCTGAAGATAGCGATCTGGAAAAAACAGAATCCCCCACTCCCCATAAAGAGGAGAAGGCGCGTGAAGATGGTCAGATCCCCCGTTCCCGTGAATTGACTTCTATTTTGATGCTGACCGTCGGGCTGACGATACTGTGGGTGGGCGGAGAAGCGATGGCCAGAAAGCTGACGGCGATGATTGCCGACGGGCTGTATTTCAACCACGCGATCATCAATGATGATAAGCAGATGCTGCGGCAGCTTGGGCGACTGCTTAAACATGCGGTGATGGCGCTGCTGCCGATTATGGGGGGCGCGGTGTTGGTCGCGCTTTCTGCGCCTATGCTGCTTGGCGGGCTTCTGTTCAGTACTAAATCGCTTAAGGTTGATTTGAAGAAACTGAACCCGCTAACCGGGCTGAAGCGAATTTTTTCCAGCCAGGCGCTGGCCGAGTTATTCAAAGGGATATTGAAATCATCCATGGTCGGGGGGATTACCGGCTGGTTTCTTTGGCATAACTGGCCGCATATGCTGCACCTGATTAGCGAACCGCCGGTGGCGGCGCTAGGGGATGCGCTTAATCTGATTAGCATATGCGGGCTGTTTATTCTGATGGGGCTTATCCCCATGGTAGCATTTGATGTGTTCTGGCAGATCTGGAGCCATATCAAAAAATTGCGCATGACCAAGCAGGAAATACGTGACGAGCACAAGGAACATGAAGGCGATCCGCACGTAAAAGGACGTATTCGTCAGCAACAGCGGGCCATGGCGCAGCGAAGAATGATGTCTGATGTGCCCAAGGCCGATGTCATTGTCACCAACCCGACGCACTATGCGGTGGCGCTGAAATACGATGAAAAGAAGATGAATGCGCCTAAAGTGTTGGCAAAAGGCGCGGGCGAGATTGCCTTGCGTATCCGTGAAATCGGTGTAGAACACCGCGTCCCCGTGCTTGAGGCACCACCGCTGGCTCGAGCGCTATACCGTCATTCCGAAGTGGGAAAACATATTCCTGCCGAATTATATTCTGCGGTTGCCGAAGTGTTGGCGTGGGTCTATCAGCTCCGACGCTGGCGGCGCGAAGGGGGATTGATACCGCGCAAACCTGAACATTTACCTGTGCCAGACGCCCTGGACTTTGCGAGAGAGAACGATACTGATGGCTAATCTGGCCGCATTGCTGCGTTTACCCAGTAATTTTAAAAGCACCCAATGGCAGATTCTGGCGGGACCGATACTGATCCTGTTGATTTTGTCGATGATGGTACTGCCGCTGCCCCCTTTTATTCTGGATCTGCTGTTTACTTTCAATATTGCCTTATCGATTATGGTACTGCTGGTGGCAATGTTCACCCAGCGTACGTTGGAGTTCGCCGCATTCCCGACCATTCTGCTGTTTTCCACGTTGCTGCGTTTGTCGCTGAACGTGGCTTCGACGCGTATTATTTTGCTGGAAGGGCACACCGGAACGGCGGCCGCCGGGAAAGTGGTTGAATCCTTTGGGCACTTTCTGGTAGGCGGTAATTTCGCCATCGGTATCGTGGTATTCATCATTCTGGTTCTGATCAACTTTATGGTGATCACCAAAGGTGCCGGGCGTATCGCCGAAGTGGGCGCGCGCTTTGTATTGGACGGTATGCCAGGGAAGCAGATGGCGATCGACGCCGACCTCAACGCCGGATTGATCGGCGAGGACGAGGCGAAAAAACGGCGTTCTGAAGTTACTCAGGAAGCCGACTTTTATGGTTCGATGGACGGTGCGAGCAAGTTTGTGCGTGGCGATGCCATCGCCGGGTTGATGATTATGGTCATTAACATTGTCGGCGGATTAATGGTTGGGATACTACAGCATGACATGCCGCTTGCGCAGGCGGCGGAGAGCTATACGCTGCTCACCATCGGCGATGGCCTGGTGGCGCAAATTCCCGCCTTGGTTATCTCGACCGCCGCGGGGGTGATTGTTACCCGCGTCAGCACCGATCAGGATGTCGGGCAGCAGATGGTCACCCAATTGTTTAATAATCCCCGGGTGATGATATTGAGCGCGGCGGTGCTGGGGCTGATCGGGTTGGTTCCCGGTATGCCCAATTTTGTATTTCTGCTGTTTACCACAGCGCTGTTGGCGTTGGCCTGGTGGATGAGAGGCGCACAGGTGGCGGATACTCCCTCCGGTAGCGCTGAACCCGCGGTTAAAGAAAACCAGCCAATCATTGAAGCCAGCTGGGCGGATGTGCAACTGGAAGACCCGCTGGGTATGGAAGTGGGGTATCGGTTGATTCCCATGGTCGACTCCCAGCAGAATGGCGAGTTATTGGGCAGGATCCGCAGTATTCGTAAGAAGTTCGCCCAGGAAATGGGGTACTTACCGCCGGTCGTCCATATCCGGGATAACCTGGAGTTGCAGCCGGCCGGGTATCGCATTTTGATGAACGGCGTTGAGATTGGGCAGGGCGAGGCGCACCCCGGTCGCTGGATGGCGATTAATCCAGGTAATGCCATTGGCAAGTTGCCAGGGGACGTCACTCAGGATCCGGCTTTTGGTTTACCTGCCGTATGGATCGAAAGCGCATTGAAAGAGCAGGCTCAGGCTCAGGGATTCACCGTGGTTGAGGCAAGCACGGTGGTAGCCACGCATCTTAATCACCTGATTACTGTACATGCCAGCGATCTATTTGGTCGTCAGGAAGCCATGCAATTGATGGAGCGGGTTACCAAAGAAATGCCAAAGCTGACGGAGGATTTTATTCCTGGCGTCGTCACGCTCACCGTATTGCATAAGATATTACAGAATTTGCTGGCTGAGCGGGTGTCGATTAAAGATATGCGAACAATTATTGAAACCATATCAGAACACGCGGCGATACAAAAAGATCCCAATGAGCTGACGGTGGTTGTTCGTGTTGCCTTAGGACGCGCCATTACCCAGCAATGGTTCCCTGGGCAGGATGAAATACAGGTGATAGGCCTGGATTTCGGTCTGGAAAAAATACTGCTGCAAGCGTTGCAAAACGGCGGCGGATTAGAGCCTGGCTTGGCCGATCGGGTGTTGGAACAAGCGAAGCAGGCCGTGCAGCAACAGGAAGCGCTCAATGCCCCGCCGGTTTTATTGGTCAATCATGCACTGCGCCCGCTGTTGGCGCGCTTTTTACGCCGTAATGTCCCACAACTGGTGGTGTTGTCGAATCAGGAAATCAACGACAATCGCCAGATACATATGACGTCGGTAATTGGTGCGACGAAATGAAAAAACTCGCTTTGCTATTACTGCCGTTTTTTATCCAGACCGCGCTGGCGGCTGATGGTAGCTGGGAAGGTAGCGGTGCAAACGTCGTGATAAGCCAGCGTGGCATTGCTACCTCATCTCCGGTTATGCGCTCCCAGGGGGCGCTTCCTCCCGGCCGTGTGGTAACTTCCATTCATTGGAATTATAAACTACAGGCGTTGCCGCCATCAGGAATGCGGGTCGCATTATGCACGCCGGGTCTTTGTGTTCCGTTGGATGGGGGGAGCGGCAGAACTCAGGCTTTGCAGGGGATTGATGCTAATAATCCGCTGTACTTTTTATATCAGCTACCGGGGAAAGGGGCGATTAGGCCACCAGTAAGAGTGCTGAGCTACCAGGTATTGGTTAACTACCGCGATCGGGATTAACTATCTGCCATACTCATTTATCAATATTAACCACGACGCTTCACACGCCAAATTTCCTGCCTAGTTTACTTCCCTGCCGGTGAGACTGACCGTCCGGCCCGTAGAGGTTTTGCTGGCTTTTCTTTTCCAGAAAACCAAGCGCGTCTTGCGTATGTTTCAAATGTTGTTCAAGCAGAAGGCCATTGCGATGATTATTCTGGCTTAGATTACGGGTCTGACTCTGGATAGCCAGCCAGGACTCGTTAAGTTCGGGATGCCGATCGTAAGGCGCGGTAATGGAGAGCGTTTGCTCCATTTGAATGCGTAACTTGTCGAAATGATCGAGCGTAGACAACTGTTCATTTTTATTTTCAGTCAGACGATGCAAAAAAGCGGCATTGACATTACCGGCGCTTAGCACCTGCTGTTCCTGGGTTAGTATCTCATCTAGCTGCCGCAGCGCATCCTGGATGCGGGTCAGAATATCGAACATGTCCGTAGCCGATGCGGTCATAATCCGTCTATTCCTGATTGCGCTTCGGCAATGAGTGCGTCCGCTATTTTACCGGTATCGATTTTTAGTTCGCCGTTGCGAATAGCCTGCTTCAGACTTTCAACTTTTTCGATATCGATATCGAACTCGCTTGATTGAGTCAGTTGCGTCTGGGCATTGCTGATATTGACCTGCGTTTCAGTAGCGACCGTACTCTGCACCGGTGTCTGGCTGGTCTTGTTTTTGGCATGAGGGAGTAACTCTGTCTCTTGGCTTTGAACAGATTTTACCCCTGATATCGGGCGTGTACTATCGATACTCATGATGTCCTCTCGGGTCGTTATGGCAAACAGCTAACGGGTTATGACTAATTCATCGGCTAACTGAGCAAAATCTTTAATTATTTATAACGCAACCTTAACGGTACCGTCAGCTTCCACCGAGCCATTCACTATCTGACCAGAATTCATTCTGACTCTGACTTTATCATTCAATACGGCATTGTTCATTACTTTACCTTCACTGCTGATGTTAAAACCGTCCCCGCTGGCAATGACCTGTACTGTTTGCCCGGATTTGACCGCCCACGGCTGACGGAACATTCTTTCCTGTAGCGGTTGTCCGGCGCCGATCATCCGTTGGCTGACGGAACCCAGGACCCGGCCGGGCTCGGTTACCGGTATGGTGGCGAGGGTATCGAGCCTTCCTCGCTGCCGTTTGATATCCTCAACGCTAATTTTATGTTTCGGGGGAATTGGGCGCGCGGTTACAAGATACTCTCCCGTTACCTGAACGCTGGTCTGCACGAAATACCTATCAGAACCACAGGTGACTCTGATACTCAGATTGCCCCATATTTTATTGCGCGAAGGGAGGGCAAACTGTGGCGCGGCGCAGTCAGGCAGGCCGGCGTTCGGCGTCTTTATCTTCACATCGATACGTTCGACGGGGATAGTAATCTGCTGACGGATAAATGTTTCTATTTGCGAGGACAGCGTTTGTGGCGATGAGGTTTGTGAAGATGATGCCTTTGGATAAGGCTCACTGGCGAAAGCCGGCCCGACCGCCAGCAGAGCCAAAGCGACGTTAAACCAAACCAGTCGATTGCCCCCCATGATTTGCCCTCGTCAATTGATTTAAAGCCTTAATCAGCAACGTTACATTGCCGGGAATCTATTCCACCGTCGGTAGTGTACCTTTTCGCCACTTCCGCCAATCGGGAAATTAGCCATTCATTTCCCGCTTATTCCAGCGATAGGGGTATCTCTATCCCGTTTATGCTATCTGCACTGGATAGTGTCTGCCGATGTAAATTCCCTGGGAGAAAGTAGAGAGATGCTGGACAAACTTGATGCGGCTTTACGCTTTCAACAAGAAGCACTGAATTTGCGTGCGCAGCGGCAGGAGATTCTGGCCGGCAATATCGCCAATGCGGATACGCCAGGTTATCAGGCGCGCGATATCGATTTTTCCACCGAACTGACTAAAGCCATTGAGCAAGGCCGGGCGTCCGGTTCGGAGCTTTCTCTCGCCGTGACATCATCCCGGCACATCCCCGCGCAAACGTCGTCGCCGCCATCGTTGGACTTGTTGTATCGGATACCCGATCAGCCAGCATTGGATGGTAATACGGTCGATATGGATCGGGAAAGAACCAATTTTGCTGATAATAGCCTGCGTTATCAAACCAGCCTTACCGTTTTGAGCGGGCAGATTAAAGGCATGACGTCAGTGTTACAGGATAAATAACGCCTATGTCACTACTCAATATTTTTGAAATTTCCGGCTCGGCGCTGACGGCACAGTCCCAGCGCATGAACGTAAGCGCCAGTAACCTGGCCAATGCCGACAGCGTCACCAGTGCCGACGGTACGCCATACCGGGCTAAACAGGTGGTGTTCAAGGTGGCCGCTCCCGCCGGTCAGGAGATCGGGGGTGTTCAGGTGGCTGGCGTAATTGAAGATCCGGCGCCGGACAAACTGGTCTATCAACCTGGCAATCCGCTGGCTGACGAACGGGGTTATGTTCGTATGCCGAATGTCGATGTTACCGCCGAAATGGTTAACTCCATTTCAGCCTCAAGGAGTTATCAGGCTAACGTTGAAGTCCTGAACACGACAAAAACACTCATGCAAAAAACGCTGACATTAGGCCAGTAACGGAGGGGACATGAGCATTGCTATTTCAGTTAATGAGTCGACCGATAACAGTACGGTTACCACCACCTCGTCATCAACGACCAGTAGCAGTTCGGATCTCCAGAGCGAGTTCCTGACGTTGCTGGTGGCGCAATTAAAAAATCAGGATCCCACCGATCCGATGGATAACACCGAACTCACCAGCCAGTTGGCGCAAATCAGCACGCTTAGCGGCATTGAGAAGCTCAATACCACGCTGGGTTCCATTTCCGGACAACTGGATACCAGTCAGACATTACAGGCTTCAACCCTGATCGGTCATGGCGTGCTTATTTCCGGCAACAGCATAGTGGTGGGTGAAAGCAGTTCGATTACGCCTTTTGGTATCGAGCTGGACAGCGCGGCCAGCAACGTAACGGTGACCATTAAGGATTCGAGCGGCAATGCGGTACGCACGGTGAGCCTGGGTGAGCAAAGCGCCGGGGTGCAGACATACAGTTGGGATGGCACCGATGATAGCGGCGCCGCTGTTGCCGAAGGTAGCTACAGCTATACGGTAACCGCTACGTCTTCATCCGGAGGCAGCGTAGTAGCCACGCCGCTGAAATATGCGCTGGTTTATGGCGTGAATACCAGTTCAGACGGCGCCACGCTTAATCTGGGTCTGGCGGGAACCGCATCGCTTAGCGATGTGAAGCAGATTATTTAATGTCTATTTCTCCACGTTGAACGCGGCTAACGCAGGCGTTTGGCGTAACTTACTTTATTCAAGGAGTACCCCGCTATGGGTTTTTCACAGGCGATTAGTGGCTTAAATGCCGCGTCCAGCAACCTGGATGTCATCGGTAACAACATTGCCAACTCGGAAACAACCGGTTTTAAATCGGCGTCGGTATCCTTTGCCGATATTTTCGCTTCCTCCCAGGTTGGTTTGGGGGTCAAGATAGCCTCCGTCAATCAGGACTTTAGCGACGGTACGGTTGAGTCTACCGATCGCGGTCTGGATGTGGCCATCGCCGGAACCGGCTTTTTCCGCATGACCGATGAAAATGGCTCGGTTTACTACTCACGTAATGGCGAACTGTCGCTGGATAACGAACGCAATCTTATTAACAGTAGCGGCTATTACCTGACCGGCTACGCGGCAACAGGTACGCCGCCGGCGATTAACACCGGCGCCGAACCTACGGTACTCAATATCTCCTCCAGCGACATCGCCGCTCAGGCAACTAACAGCGCGTCAATGGTACTGAACCTGAACTCCAGCGAAGATATAATTACCAGCGCCTTTGATGCGACAGATTCCAGTACCTATAGCTACTCACGTACGCTGACCTCCTATGACAGCCAGGGAAATACTCACAACATTAACCTGTATTTTGCTAAAACGGCAGATAACACCTGGAACGTCTATGGTATTGATAGCAGCGACGCCACGGCTACAGTCCAGACTCTGGGGGCATTGGGTTTTAACAGCAGTGGCGTGTTAACCAGCGGCACTGAACTGACTATTGAAACCAATGGTATTAACGGCTCTGCGGATAATTCTTTCACTCTGGCATTCACCGGCACTACCCAGCAAAGCGCCAGCGCCAGTAGTATAAGCAGTTCAAGTCAGGATGGTTATACCGCCGGAAGCCTCTCTTCTTACACCATCAATAACGATGGCACCATCACAGGCACCTATTCCAACGGGAAAACTCAATTATTGGGTCAGATCGTTATGGCCAGCTTTGCCAATCCGCAGGGCCTGAAATCCGAAGGGGATAATGTCTGGTCATCGACCTCCTCTTCAGGCGCGGCGATTGTGGGTACCGCCGGCGTCGGGGTATTCGGGACACTTACCAGCGGTGCGCTGGAGTCGTCAAACGTCGATTTGAGTTCCGAACTGGTGAATATGATCGTTGCGCAGCGCAACTACCAGTCGAACGCGCAAACGATTAAAACCCAGGACTCCATTCTGAACACCCTGGTGAACCTGCGCTAATAAACCGTACAGGATGGCTTTATGGATCACGCAATTTACACCGCTATGGGGGCGGCCAGCCAAACGCTGGAGCAGCACTCCGTTATTGCCAATAATCTGGCTAATTCGTCCACACCGGGCTTTCGGGCACAGTTGACCGCCATGCGCGCGGTGCCGGTGGAAGGGCCGACATTGCAAACGCGGACGCTGGTGGTAGCTTCAACGCCAATGGCGGATACGTCTCAGGGGCCGCTGAACTATACCGGGCGTTCTCTGGATGTGGCGCTGCAAGATCAGGGCTGGCTGGCAGTACAGTTACCGAATGGCGAAGAAGCCTATACGCGCAACGGCGGCATTCAGGTTGATGCTGAAGGACAATTGCGGATTCAGGGCTATCCCGTTGTGGGCGATGGCGGCCTGCTGGCGGTGCCCACCCAGGCGAGTATCACTATCGCGGCGGATGGCACGGTTTCAGCGTTGGGCGACGGCGACAACCCCAATACCATCGCCCAGGTGGGGGCGCTTAAGCTGGTGAGCTCGGAACCTGGGCAATTGGTGCGCGGCGATGACGGCCTTTTCCATCTAAGCGATGCGGCGCGTCAGCAGGCGGGCAACGCGTTGCCGGACGATGACGCGGTTAGAGTCATGCCCGGCGTATTGGAAGGAAGTAATGTCAACACCGTTGATGCCCTGGTTGATATGATTGGCAACTCTCGTCGTTTTGAAATGCAGATGAAGATCATCAGCAGCGTGGATCAGAATGCTGAACGCGCTAACCAGTTGCTATCCGTGAGTTAATTTATCTATTAAGGAAACACCATGATCCGCTCTCTCTGGATTGCCAAAACCGGGCTTGATGCTCAACAGACCAACATGGATGTTATTTCCAACAACTTGGCGAACGTGAGTACCAATGGGTTTAAAAGACAGCGGGCGGTATTTGAGGATCTGCTGTATCAGACCGTTCGTCAGCCTGGCGCTCAGTCGTCGGAACAAACTACGTTACCCTCCGGTTTACAACTGGGTACCGGCGTCCGTCCAGTGACGACCGAGCGTTTACACAGCCAGGGTAACTTGGAGCAAACCGAAAACAGCAAGGATGTGGCCATCAACGGGCAGGGGTTTTTTCAGATCCAGTTACCGGATGGCACGACTGCCTATACGCGCGATGGTTCTTTCCAACTGGATGCCAACGGTCAGTTGGTAACCTCCAGCGGCTATTCGGTACAGCCAGCGATTACCATTCCTGATACCGCCTTAACCATGACGGTGGCGCGTGACGGCGTGGTTAGCGTGACGCTACAGGGACAAACCGCGGCCAGTCAGGTCGGGCAACTGACGCTCAGTACCTTCATTAACCCTACCGGGTTGCAAAGTCTGGGCGAAAATCTGTATCAGGAAACGGAGAGTTCCGGCGCGCCTACCGAATCCACGCCGGGGCAAAATGGTGCGGGGCTGCTGTACCAGGGCTACGTTGAAACCTCGAACGTCAACGTTGCCGAGGAATTGGTCGATATGATCCAGGTTCAACGCGCGTATGAAATCAACAGTAAAGCCGTGTCGACCTCCGATGCTATGTTGCAACGCTTAACACAGCTCTGATCAATCTCTGGCATAAAAAGAACATAAGGTTAAGCATGTTGTGTTGTTGGACCTCAAAGCCTTTATTACGGAAAAGGCGATTAAGCTGGCCGTTGCTGGCGGTGATGATTTTAAGCGGGTGTGCATACATTCCGCATAAATCGTTGGTGGAGGGTGAAACCAGCGCGTCGCCTGCGCCAGCCCAGCTGTATGCCACCAACGGTTCTATTTTCCAGTCGGTGCAGCCGATGAACTATGGCTATCAGCCATTGTTTGAAGATCGTCGGCCGCGCAATGTCGGCGATATCCTGACGATTACCCTACAGGAAAACGTCAGCGCCAGTAAAAGCTCATCGGCGAATGCCAGCCGCGATGGTTCCACCGCTGTGGGGTTTTCGGTCGTACCGACGGCACTAAGCGGATTGCTGGGTAACGGCAAAGCAGACCTGACCGCCTCGGGCACTAACGATTTTGAGGGAACCGGCGGGGCCAGCGCACAGAATACCTTCTCGGGCACCATCACCGTGACGGTTAGCGATGTTCTGACTAATGGCAATTTGAAAGTGATAGGTGAAAAGCAGATTGCCATTAACCAGGGCGCTGAATATATCCGTTTTTCCGGCATAGTGAATCCAAGAACAATCACAGGAAGTAATTCAGTTGTCTCAACCCAGGTAGCCGATGCCAGAATCGAATACGTTGGGAAAGGTTATATTAATGAAGCGCAGAACATGGGATGGCTGCAACGATTCTTCCTTAACATTGCACCGTTCTAAGAGGTTTATTATGTCAATGTATCGTCAACTGATTATGTACGCATTTTTTACGCTGGCGCTGACTTCATCCGCAACGGCGGAACGGTTGCGTGATTTGGTTGACATTCAGGGCGTGCGGGATAACCCGCTGATTGGTTATGGCCTGGTGGTCGGCCTGGATGGAACCGGCGATCAGACCACCCAGACGCCGTTTACTACGCAAAGTCTGACCAACATGCTCTCTCAGCTAGGGATTACCGTCCCCAGCGGGACCAATATGCAACTGAAAAATGTGGCGGCGGTGATGGTAACCGCTACCTATCCGCCTTTTGCTCGCGCCGGGCAAAAAATCGACGTGGTGGTTTCCTCTCTGGGTTCGGCTAAAAGCTTGCGTGGGGGAACCCTGCTGATGACGCCATTGAAGGGCGTTGACAACCAGGTTTATGCCTTGGCTCAGGGTAACTTACTGGTAGGGGGCGCCGGCGCTTCATCCGGCGGCAGTCAGGTTAAGGTTAACCAACTTTCCGGCGCCAGAATAAATAATGGTGCGATTATCGAAAGAGAACTTCCCAGCACTTTTGGCAGTTCGAACCGGATCAGTCTGCAATTGAAGCAGGACAATTTTAGTCTTGCACAACGTATCAGCGACGCTATCAACCGCCAGAATACCATGGGCACCGCTCAAGCGCTGGATGGCCGCACGGTGGAGGTCGTACTGCCGCAAAGCAATACTCAGCAGGTGCGTTTTCTGGCACAAATACAGGACATCCACGTGGATGTCGGGGAAATTGATGCCAAAGTCATCATTAATTCCCGTACCGGCTCAGTAGTTATGAACCGGAATGTCATGCTGGACTCCTGCGCGGTGGCGCAGGGCAACCTGTCCGTAGTGGTAGATAATCAGCAAGCGGTCAGCCAGCCGGACACGCCTTTCGCGGGCGGCCAGACCGTGGTAACGCAACAGACCGAAATCTCCGTGCGGCAGGAGGGCGGCTCCTTGCAGCGCGTTAACGCCAGCGCCAATTTAAATAATGTGGTGCGGGCGATGAATGCGTTGGGCGCCACGCCAATGGATTTGATGTCGATCCTCCAGGCAATGCATAGCGCAGGTTGTCTGAAAGCGGAAGTGGAGATCATTTAATGTTACCGCCTAGCAACCTGATGGAGCAGGCCTCGGCGGCCTACGATGTACAATCCGTGAGTGGATTGCGCCGCGAGGCTGTGCAGAATACGCCTGGGGCATTGCATAAAGTAGCCCAGCAGGTTGAAGGATTGTTCGTCAATATGATGTTGAAGAGCATGCGTAATACTCTGCCTCAGGATGGTCTGCTGAGCAGCGACCAGACGCGTATGTTTACCAGCATGTATGATCAGCAGATAGCCCAGAATTTGTCGACCAAAGGCTTGGGGCTGGCGGACATGATGGTCAAACAATTGAGCCGTCAAGCGGCTGCGGAGCCGGGTGAAGAGGCGGGCAAAACGCCGATGCCATTGGGACCGGAGCGGTTGGCGAGTTCGACCATGCCGCCGGCCCTTATCGGTGAATTTATCCGTCGCAGCCAGTTGGAAAACGCCGCGCAGGAAAATAACGCCGTTGGTTATTCGGCAACGGGCAGCGCGTCTTTTGCCGAGCGTCTGTCGGTGCCGGCGATGATAGCCAGTTTGCAGAGCGGCATCCCTCATCACCTGATTATGGCTCAGGCGATGCTGGAGTCCGGATGGGGTAAACGAGAAATTACCACCAGTGACGGCAAAACCAGTCACAATATTTTTGGGGTAAAAGCCGGCGGCAACTGGGACGGCGAGATAACATCTGTAATGACCACGGAATACAAGGATGGTCAGTCTTATAAACTGAAGCAGGATTTCAGAGTATACGATTCCTATCTGCACGCGTTGAACGATTACATTACGCTGCTGACGAAAAATTCCCGCTACAAAGAGGTGTTGCAGGCGAATAGTGCGGAACAGGCGGCCTATGCGCTACAGAAAGCAGGTTATGCCACGGATCCGAACTATGGCCGCAAACTGGTGCAGATTATTGAACAAATCCGCAGTTCGGCCCAGAAAGCGGCGCAGGCTTATACACATGATTTAAACACCTTATTTTAAATTTTTATCACCATCTTTACCTGAGTTCTCCTCAAGTTTTGTTCCCGGACGCCGATAAACAGAATAGACGAAGCGTTATCGGGTTTTCCCGATGGCAGAAGAAGGAAATATAATGGCCAGTTCTTTGATTAACATTGCATCTTCAGGCCTGAAGGCGGCAAATCTTGCGTTAAGCACCACATCAAATAATATTGCCAACGCCAATACCGACGGTTACAACCGTCAGAGCGTCAGCCTGGCGGAAAGCGCGGGAACGACGACCAGCTATGGTACTGTGGGTACCGGGGTGAAGATCCTGACGGTCGATCGCGCATACGACGCGCTGGTCGTGGCGCAGCTGCGCTCATCGACGGCCAGTTATCAGTCGATCAATGCCTATTACGAGCAAATTTCCCAGGTGGATAATCTGTTGTCCGACAGTGAAAGCAGTCTTTCCACCATTATGTCCTCCTTTTTCTCCGGCCTACAGTCGCTGACGGAAAACGCCAGCGATACTTCGGCGCGCCAAACGGTAATCAGCAGCGCACAAAGCCTGGTCAACCAGTTTGTCAGCGCGGATAACTATCTGCGTGAAATGGATAGCTCGATTAATCAGCAACTGTCGACAAACATTGATTTGGTCAATAACTACGCCTCACAGATCGCCGATATCAACCAGCAAATAACCCGTCTGGGCAGCAGCGGTACTTCTGCTAATGATTTGCTGGATCAACGCGATCTGTTAATTGATAACCTGAATAAACTGGTTGGCGTCACGGTCAGTACCCAGGACAGCAACGTCATTAATGTCAGCCTTTCCAACGGGCAGACGCTGGTTCAGGGAGATACCGCCTATCAGTTGACCGCGGTTGCTTCCAGTACGGATACCTCCCGTATTACCATTGCTTATGATAACGGCATCGGCGATCCAGTCGAAATAGATGAGGGTACGCTGACCGGCGGCAGCATCAGCGGGCTGTTATCCTTCCGCAGCGACGTGCTGGACAGCGCGCGCGATCAGCTTGGGCTGGTGGCGTTGACCCTGGCGGACAGTTTTAATACCCAGCACCAAGCCGGCGTGGATTTAGAGGGCGAGCCGGGAGATGAATTCTTCAGCTTCTCTTCGCCTGCGGTAGCCAGCAGCACCAAAAACAGCGGCACCGCCACGCTTTCCGCCGCTTATACCGATACCAGCGCGGTGAAAGCCAGTGATTACTCAGTGAGCTATGATGGCTCCGCCTGGCAGGTGACGCGCGTGTCCGATAACGCCAGTATAACGGTGGACAGCGACACCGACGTTGACGGCAATACCACGTTAAGTTTTGACGGACTGACGGTAACCGTGAGCGGCGACGCGGCGGCGAATGACAGTTTTGTCGTTAATACCGTTAGCGATGTCGTCAACAGCCTATCCGTTAAAATCACCGATGTCGCGCTGATTGCGGCCGGCAGCGGCGGTGGTGAAAGCGATAACAGTAACGCATTGGCATTATTGGATTTGCAAAATCAAAACCTGGTTGGCGGCAATGCGACCTTTAACGATGCCTACGCCTCCCTGGTTAGTGATATCGGCGTCAAAGCGCAAAGCGCGGAAACCAATCGTACGGTGCAATCCAGTATTGTCGATCAGCTTACTGAAAAACAGCAGTCTATTTCAGGTATTGATCTGAATGAAGAATATATCGATTTGACGCGTTATCAGCAGTATTACCTGGCCAATGCGAAGGTACTGTCTACTGCAAGTACTATTTTTGATTCATTACTGTCGGCAGTGAATAACTGATTCTCGCCCGCATACGGCATAAATTCAGCAAGAGGACGATCCCATGCGTCTTAGCACCATGAACAGTTACCAGACGTTGATTAATAATATCAACGAGGTCAATAGCAAGTTTCAGAATACCGCCTTACAAATGGCGTCAGGGAAAAGTGTCAATTCGCCATCAGACGATCCGATAGCCGCCTCTCAGGCGGTTATTCTGGCGCAGACTCAGGCGGCCAGCAGCCAATATACCGCGGCGCGTACCAGCGCAAGCAGTAGTTTGAATCTGGAAAGTACCATACTGGAGCAGGTTGTTGACGTGGTGCAAAGTATTCAGACGCTGGTGGTGAAAGCGGGGAATACCACTTACAGTGATGCGGATCGCCAGTCAATGGCCACCGAATTGCAGGGATATAAAGATCAACTGCTATCTCTGGCCAACAGTACGGACAGCAACGGTAATTATGTTTTTGCCGGTTATGCAACGAATACCGCGCCTTTTACCGCCGATGCCGATGGCAATGTCAGCTACGTGGGAGGCGATACGGCAATCAGCCTGAAAGTGGATTCAAGCCGTACGCTGACCATCGGCAACACCGGCAGCAGCGTATTTATGACGCTGGCGGCCGGTTTTACCACCGAGCCTGATGGTTCCGACAGCGAAAGCAATATCTTCAATACCATTGATTATGCGCTGGAAGCCCTGAGTATGTCGCTGAACGAAAGCACCGACGCAGACACCGAGGCTTATACCGCATTGATGGACAAAGCCAATCGCGGACTCGGAAATTCGCTGGATAATGTGCTCACTGTGCAGGCGGAAGTCGGAAGTAAAGTTAACGAATTGACCACGCTGACTACCATCGGCAGTTCGCGGGATATTTTATACTCGGATCGAATGAGTTCATTGGTCGAGGCCGACCCGATCGCCACCTATTCTTCCTTTATTTTACAACAGACGACATTGCAGGCAGCGCTGCAAGCCTTCTCCGGTATGAAAGATTTATCATTATTCCAGATTAACGGATAAAGCGTTTACGTAATTTAAATGTGCTACAAACCGGGCACATTTTTTATGTGTGTCATCGTAATGATGACACACATTTTTTTATCCATTAGGATGGCAAATCTGACAATATATTGGCCAGCAAATCGAAGATTTCGCCAAATACATGTTCGGCGAAAGGGGCAATCAGGGGAAGCAGTAATCCGATGGTTAATATCCCTACGGTCAGCGTAACGGGAAAACCAATAACAAAGACGGATAACTGCGGTGAAACCCGGTTTAATATCCCGAGCGCCATATTAATCACCAGCAGCAGCGTGATGATGGGCAAAGCCAACATGAGTCCGTTAATAAAAATGATGCCGCCGGCTCTGGCTATGGATAGAAAAACGTTGGCATTTAACGGCCCGCCGCCGATGGGGAGCGTGTGAAAGCTATCGGCTAGTAGAGAAATCAGCCATAAATGGCCGTCAAAGGTCAGAAACAGCATCATTGCCAGCAGATTCAGGAACCGTGCTAATACCGGCATATTCGGACCGCCGGAAGGGTCGAAGAAGGTGGCGAAAGATAGCCCCATCTGCAGGCCAATCACTTCACCGGCATGGCGGAAAATAGCAAACGCCAACTGCATGGTGAGTCCCAACGTAATACCGATAAGCATCTGCTGCAAGAGTAGCCAGAACCCTGCGGCGGAAAAAATAGGCGTTGGATTAAATTCGATATGCGGAGCAATAAGAAAGGTTATCAGCAGGGACAGACCAATTTTCACCCGAAAGTTGATCTCCCGTTCGCTAAGTATCGGCGCGGTCGCCACCAGCGCCAGCAGTCTGACGAAAGGCCAGAAATATTGCACCAACCATTCAGCGTACGACTGGCTATTTAATTCAATCATGGCTAACCGATAAGGGTCGGCAGATTGCTGAAAAGCGTTCTCATATAATCAAGGATCAGACTGAGCATCCAGGGTCCGGCGATAAGAATGGCGACAAATACGGACAATATCTTGGGAATAAAAGAGAGCGTCATTTCATTAATCTGCGTTGCCGCCTGCAACAGGCTGACGATCAATCCGCTAAATAGCGCGGAAAGCAACAGCGGCGCAGCCAGCAACAAGGCGATTTTCATCGCTTCATAGCCGAGAGCCATTACCGATTCTGGTGTCATGCTCTTTTCCCCACACTATTTTTAGATCAACTATAAAAACTCTGAGCCAGGGAACCCAGAAGGAGCTGCCAACCGTCAATAAGCACGAACAGCATCAGTTTAAACGGCAGCGATACCGTCGCCGGCGGAACCATCATCATCCCCAGCGCCATCAGGACGCTAGCAACCACCAGATCGATAATAAGAAAAGGAATAAATACGGTAAAACCGATCTGAAACGCGGTTTTCAATTCACTGGTGACGAAAGACGGCAACAATACGCGCATGGGAACGGCTTCCGGGCCTTCCGGTGCCGGGATATTGGCCAGGCGGGTAAATAGCGCTAAATCGGCTTCGCGCGTTTGACGCAGCATAAATTCGCGCAACGGCTGGGCACCGCGTTCGATCGCTACCTCCATACTGATGCTGTCCTGGCTAAACGGAAGGTAGGCGTCTTGATAAATCTTGGTCAGCACCGGCGACATAATGAAAAACGTCAGAAAAAGGCTCAGCCCCAGCAGTATCTGATTCGGCGGCGCCGAAGGGGTGCCCAGCGCATTACGCAACAGGCTGAGCACTATGATGATACGGGTAAAGCTGGTCATCATCAGCAGCGCAGCCGGAATAAACGTCAGCGACGTCAGTAGAACCAGAGTCTGAACCGGTAACGTCCAGCTTTGCCCTCCATTCGGCAGCGGCTGGCTCACTAATCCCGGCAACTGGGCAAAAACGGCGGGAGACAGCAGCAGTAAACTGCCGGCGACCGGGTAGGCCAACCCGCGGGACGCTTTCAATAAACGGGATGATAGACGTTGGATCATATTCATTCCGGCTTTTCCGGACGCTTTAATACTTTTTGCAACAACCGGGCAAACTCCATTGGCTTTGCCTGAGCGGATTCGACGATATCCTGCGGCCGGGCGGGCAGCGTGTGCAGCAGGGTAACGTTTTGCGTGGTCACGCCTAACACCAGCCAACTGTCATCCACTTCAACAATCACTACTCTTTCCCGCTGGCCGACCTGACATGCCGAAACCACCTTGAGCAATTTATTGGACTTGGTCTGCGGGGCAAAACCCAGTTTACGCATTAGCCAGGCAATCAAAAGAATGAACAGCAGGATCCCGCCAAGTACGCCGCCGACCTGCGTCAGCAGCATACCACCGGTCAAGGGAGGTTCGGCCGGGACGGTCGACAGTGCAGTCTGGGAAGATGATGGAAGCGAGCTCAGCATTAGCGGCTCAAGCGACGCATACGTTCGGTCGGAGTAATGATATCCGTAATACGGACGCCATATTTATCCGCCACAACCACCACTTCCCCCTGGGCGATCAGATATCCGTTAATCAGGATGTCCAGCGGTTCGCCGGCCAATCCGTCCAGGGCGACGACCGACCCCTGGGATAAACGCAGGAGCTCCTTAATCGTCATCTTGGTGCGGCCCAGTTCGACCGTAAGTTTGACCGGAATATCCAGGATAAGATCGATGTCATGCAGCGAACCGATACCGTCCTGCACATCCAGTGCGTTGAAAACGCCGTCGGTACTGGCGGGGGTTTTTTCTGCGGCTTGTTGCTCGTTAAACGCATCAGCCCACAGATCGTCCACGGAATCCTTTTCTTCGGACGGGTTCTTGTTGTCACTCATGGGGCTGTTCCTCATCATTCAGAGAATTCAATATGGGGTTAATTAAATGTTCCACACGCAAGGCATATTGCCCGTTCAGCGTGCCGTATTGCCCGGTCAGCACCGGAACGCCGTCAACGTGGGCAATTAATCTTTCCGGTTTATCAATCGGCAGTACGTCGCCGGGCTGCAATTTGAGTACCCGCGACAGGCGTAAAGGAATATCGACAAAATTGGCTATCAGTTCCAGCTCTGAATGTTGTACCTGTTTGGTCAGGGTTTCCCGCCAGCTTTGGTCTTCCCGCTGCGAGTTTTCCAACGGCGGATTCACCAGCAATTCACGCAGCGGCTCAATCATCGCGAAAGGAATACAGATGTTAAATTCGCCGGTCAGCGAACCAATTTCAACGTGAAAAGGCGTGGTTACTACAATATCGTTAGGGGAGGTGGTGATATTGGTGAACTTTACCTGCATTTCGGAGCGAACGTACTCTATATCGAGTTTATAGATGGCGTTCCAGGCATCGCTATAAGCCTCCAGCGCCAGACGTAGCATACGCTTCACAACACGCTGTTCCGTATGGGTAAATTCACGACCTTCGACCTTGGTAGGGAATCGGCCGTCGCCGCCAAATAGGTTATCGACGGCGATAAACACCAGGCTTGGCGAAAAAACAAATAGAGCCGTACCGCGCAGCGGCTTGAGGTGAATCAGGTTCAGGTTGGTCGGCACCGGAAGGTTACGGGCAAACTCATGATAAGGCTGGATCTTTATCGCCCCGACGGTAATATCCGGGCTTCGTCTTAACAGGTTGAACAACCCCATGCGAAACTGGCGGGCAAAACGCTCGTTAATAATTTCCAACGCCTGTAAACGTTCCCGCACGACGCGGCGTTGCGTATTGGGATCGTAGGGCCTGACATCCCCATCGGTTCCGGAGGCGACATCCGGTTTTTCGCCGCCATCGCTGTCACCGTTCAGTAGTGCGTCAATTTCTGCCTGAGAAAGAATGCTATCGCCCATAATATTTATCGCAGTATAAAAGCAGTGAACAGAACATCAGTAACGATCAGATTCGGTTGACCAGGAACCAGTGGTGTACTTAGAACCTGTTTAATGTCCTCCACCAGTTTCTGTTTCCCCTGCTCTTGAGCCAGCTCGATCGCATTCTGGCGGGAAAGCAGCAACAGTAGTCTGCTGCGTACTTCGGGCAAATAGTTATTTAACTGACTGCGCGTCACCTCATCCGGCAAACGCAGGGTAAAACCGACATACAGTACCCGGTCAGGGTCGTTGTCTGGGTTGACCAGATTAACCGTAAACGTATCCAACGGCATAAAAACCGGCTCTGGCGGCGGAGGCGCTACCTGCTCGGCGGCGGCAGATTTTTGCTGATGCAAAAACCACCAGCTTACGCCCGCCGCGGTGCCGCCGGCAAAGAGGATAATAAGCAAAACGATAAGCCAAACAGAGCGTTTACGTCCTGACGGGAGTGCATTTTCAGACATAGCTAAAGATAATTCCTGTGACTATTGATATCCAGTGCAGAATAGCAGCGCTCTGAATTAATGCGTAATATCAATGATTATCCCGTCAATTCCGGCCATCAATAGCGGGAATAGACCAAGAAAATCGCGTTAACTTGTGCGTTTACTCACACAGGTCAGGCAAAAATATCTACTCTGCCAGAGAGGGCGGCCACATCGGCGACCGATGCTGTTTGAACGACTGTCTGCGCCCCAATGCCTTCATTCAATAGGCTTTGCTCGGCGCTTCCACTCTGGAATTGCTGCTGTTCCTGCTGCTGCCACCCTGGCGAGGCATCACTGCCCACACTGGCTTGCCCTAAGTTGATGCCGCTTTCCGCCATTGAGGTGCGCAGATGGGGGAGGGCTGCCTCCATCGCCGCTCTTACCTGGCTGTTTGCCGATACCAGATGCAGATGGGCCTGGTTGTCATCCAACTTGAGACTGATTTGCAATGCCCCCAGTTCCTGCGGGTGCAGTCGCAGTTCCGCATTTTGCTGACCGTTGCGGGTAAACATAATCACCTGCTGGCTGACGGCCTGTTGCCATTCGTCGCTGCCCAACTGCGCGTTGATCTGCGCGGTTATCGTTGGCGCTATTGATGCGCTGGTCTGAATTGCCGGTGCTTGCGCACTTACGGATACCGGTTGCTGTACGGCAACGGTCGCGGTGGATAACGACTGATTGCCGGCGGGCTGCGCGTCGTGCTGACCGGCCGAAGTAAATGATGCGACGTCAGACCCGGCTCTGAGCGAGGTTTCTTGCTGTAGAGCCTGTGTGCGGCTCTTTACATTGGCGATGGCTTCGTTATGTTCGGATAGACTACGGCCGGAGAGCGAAGATTTGGATTGCGAGGCCGTGGTGGCCGATGGCAGCGTATCGGGCGCATTATCTTCCGCCAGAAGGGCGCTGTTATCCACTGCCGTGGCTGATGCTTTCGCCTGCGTTACGGGCGCCAGTATCGCTGCGGTTGCCGCCTGCTCAGTACCTTCCGCGGCGACGCTGGCCGCCGGAACCGACGTACTCGCCGGCGTCTGGCTAGCCTGGATCATCGAAACCAGCAATTGAGTCGCTTCATCCGCCGTCGCCGGACTCTGCCCGACCGCTACCGCCGTAGAGCCGTCAGCGGTGGGTAAAGCTATTTTACTCTCACTCTGCATACCGGCAGCAACGAAAGAAAGCGCGACATCCGCGCTGGCGGCATCGACGTTCTCATCCTGCGTTGATTTTTTGCTCTTATGGAAAGATACATTTTCCGCGGCGACTTCCGTCAATGCCTGTTCGGCGCTGCCGCTGGCCTGAGCAACCTCCGCGCCCTGCGGCTCGGCGCTATCCGCCTGATTTTTATCCGACGTTTTTTCTTCCTTCACCGCGGTTTTCTGACTATTGTTCAGCGTAGACGCAAGAACCCGATCGAAACTTTGCTCTGGTGCAGAAAAATCGGGAATACCACTATTCACAACGTTTTGGTCAACACGTTGATTGTCATTTGTAGTAATCATGGTGACAGTGGACAGATTCATAAATTATTTCCTCAACGAGGTACGTTGTGCAAACTCATCCATCAGTTTTTGTTCGCGACGGTTTTCCTGCCGCACCAGCTTCTGCGTGGCTCGTTCCTGCAATGTGACAAAAGCGTTCAGACGTTGCTGTTTTGCCTGCCAGGCTTGAATCGCCTGCTGCAAGCGCTGATTCCATAGCGTCAACTGTTGCCGATGTTGCTCGATCGCTTTTTCAAGCGTTTGTATAAATTGTTGATAATTATGCCAATTGCTAGAGGCGATGCCGCTTCCCAGATTATTTTGCAATTGCTGCCTATAATCGTCCTCATATTGCAGCAACATGTCGAGCTGTTTTTGCGCTTGAAGATGCGACTGGCGAACTTTACCCAGTAGTACGGCTGCTTCGTCCGCATCTTTTTGCGCCAGATCGCGTAATGTTTCCATCGGCGATTCACTTTTCATCATGCGCCCCTATCTGTCTGGAAAAGCATGTCCAGATTCTGCCGCGCCGTTTCATAGTCGCAGCGTTCAAACATGCCCTGCTGCAAAAAAGCCTCCAACTGCGGATACAGTTGAATCGCCCGATCCAACATCGGATCGCTGCCGCTGGCATAGGCTCCCACGCTGATAAGGTCGCGATTGCGCTGATAGCTGGATAACAATTGCTTAAACTGACGTACCGTGGCGTAGTGGCGCTCGTCGATCAGCGACGTCATGGCGCGGCTGATCGACGCTTCGATATCGATGGCCGGATAATGGCCGGACTCTGCCAACTGACGAGACAGAACAATGTGTCCGTCAAGAATGGCGCGAGCGGAATCGGCTATCGGATCCTGCTGGTCGTCCCCTTCGGTCAGCACAGTATAAAATGCGGTGATGGAGCCGCCGCCATGTATACCGTTACCCGCGCGTTCCACCAGCGCCGGGAGCTTGGCAAAAACGGAGGGCGGATAGCCTTTGGTCGCCGGTGGTTCGCCAATCGCCAAGGCGATTTCGCGCTGGGCCATGGCATAGCGGGTCAGGGAGTCCATAATCAACAAGACGTGCTGGCCCCGATCGCGGAAATCTTCGGCAATGCGCGTGGCATAGGCCGCGCCCTGCATGCGCAGCAGGGGAGACACATCCGCCGGCGCGGCAATGACCACTGAACGAGCCAGCCCTTCGCTGCCGAGAATATTTTCAATAAAATCCTTCACTTCCCGACCGCGTTCGCCGATAAGCCCCACCACGATAACATCCGCCTGGGTGTAACGGGCCATCATCCCCAACAGCACGCTCTTACCCACGCCGGAGCCGGCAAATAGCCCCATACGCTGGCCGCGGCCGACGGTCAACAACGCGTTGATGGCGCGTACTCCAACGTCCAGAACATGTTCAATCGCGGTACGCTGCAAGGGATTGAATGGTGCGGTAAGCAACGGCGCGCGATAACCTGTTTCCGGGGCAGGAAAACCGTCCAGCGGTTTAGCGCTGCCGTCCAGCACTCTGCCGAGCAGTTCGGGTCCCAACGGCAATTGTTTCCCCTGTGGGGTGCCCTCAAGGCTTTGCCGGGCATAGACTCGCGCGCCTGGCGTAATGCCTTCAACTTCTTCCAGCGGCATCAGAAACAGACTCTGCCCTTTAAAGCCGACTACTTCGCTTTCAACCTCTTCGGTCTGATGACCGTTTTGCCGCTCGATAAAACAGGTCGCGCCCAACGGCAGATGCAGCCCCGTGGCTTCAAGGACTAACCCGGTCGCTCGCGTCAGGCGGCCGTAGCGACGTACGGACGGCGTAGCGGCAATGCGCTTTTCAAGCACATCCAGCGACGAGATCCAGCGAGCGAGGCGTTGCGTCATCATAGCTCTCCCGGTGCCGCAAGGTGGCACAGCTCCTGCCAGCGGGTCGCCAGGCTGGCGTCGAGATCGCCCTGTTCGGCACTGACTTTGCATCCGCCGGGGTGAAGCTGATTATCCGCCAGCAGACGCCAACCGTGCAGGCTTAGCGTTGGGCCGAGAGCCTGCTCGATACGTTCGAGATCGGCCGGGTGCACGCGTAGCTGAGGCTTGCCGCTTAACATGGGTTCCTGCTGAATCAACTGCTGAATCTGATTGAGCAGGGCGGTGCCGTCGCAGACCGGAGGCTGTCCCAGAATTTGTTTGGCGGCCGTCAGCGCCAACTGCATCAGCCGGGCGGGAATAACGCTGTCCAGCGCGTCAAGCGTTTGCTGGAATTCGGTGACCATCTGCTGCAACTGCTCGGTCAGCGGCTGTTGCTGCTGGTGAGCATCCTGTAACCCCTGTTGTTGACCGGCTGTCAATCCAGCCTGATAACCGGCATCGTACCCCTGTTTTTGTCCCTGACTAAAACCCGTCTGATAAGCTTCCTGCTGAACACGGTCACGCAATATTTGCAGTTCGTCAACGGGTTGAACAACCGCGTCCGCCGCCTCCGTTCGCTCATCCGCGTCGCTGGATGGCGATTCCGGCGCTGGCGAGACTGGCGGCGCGGCGAAGTCGTCCAGTGTCCAGCGTTGCCATGGTTGATCGTTCAGGGCATCAGACATAGGTATCCTCGCCGCCGCCGATAATTATCTCGCCGCTGTCGGCCAGACGGCGAACGATAAGCAGAATGGCTTTCTGTTCGGTTTCCACCTGCGACATCCGCACCGGCCCGCGGGTGGTTAGGTCGTCGCGCAAAATTTCGGCCGCCCGTTGCGACATATTGCGCAGGAATTTTTCGCGCAGCGGTTCGTCTGCGCCTTTCAGCGCCAACAGCAGCGATTCGGATTCCACTTCCTGCAATAGCCGCTGAATACTGCGGTCGTCCACGTCGACCAGATTCTCGAACAGGAACATTTCGTCGATAATTTTTTGTGCCAGCTCGCCGTCGAATTCGCGTACCGCTTCAATAACCGCTTCTTCCTGCTGCGCTTTCATCAGGTTGATAATCTCAGCGGCGGTGCGCACGCCGCCCATCTTGCTGCGCTTGAGGTTTTGCCCGTCAAGCAAACCGTTCAGCACTTCGGTCAGTTCGGCCAGTGCGGCAGGCTGCACCCCGCCAAAGGTGGCGATACGCAGCATAACGTCGTTGCGCAGGCGCTCATCGAACAACGCCAGAATATCGGCGGCCTGCGCGCGCTTCAGATGCACCAGAATGGTGGCGATAATCTGCGGATGCTCATCACGAATCAGATCGGCGGCGCTTTGCGGTTCCATAAAGTTAAGGGTTTCCATACCCGAGGTGGTTTCACGGCTCTCCAGTATGTCTTCCAACAGGCTGGAGGCGCGCTCTTCACCTAACGCCTTGACCAGCACGGAACGCAGATAATCGCCCGCATTGACGCTCAGCGCGGCGTACTGTTCGGCATCCACTTCGAACTCTTTCAGCACTTCTGTCAGTTGCTGATGGGAAACCTGACGCATATTGGCCATGGATGCGCTCAGATGCTGGACTTCACGCGTAGAGAGGTGAGTAAACACATCCGCCGCACGATCTTCGCCGATCGTCATCAATAAGATGGCGCTTTTTTCCGTTCCGGTCAGACTCATAGTTCACTACCCATCCATTGACGTATTACCAAGGCGACAACGCGCGGGTCATTTTCGGCCAGATCGCGGATGCGCTGGCTTTGCAATTCGGCGCTGACACGCTGTTGCGATTTTCTTTGCAGTTCTACTTCCGATGTGCTCAGGTTCACGACCACATCATCTTTTCCGCCTTTACCCATAGTGGCGGCAGCCAGCGCCGCCTCTTGTTGCTGCGTTTTCTTCTGCAACTGCGGACGCACCAGCTTGCGCCATAATATCCAGGCGACAATCAGCACCAGCAGCCAGCGGCCGGCATTAATCAGCAGATCGAAGAAGGCCTGCTGCTGCCAGAATGGAAGCTCGCTGCCGCCCTCGGTTGACTGGGTAAAGGGCGTATTGACCACGTTGATTGAATCGCCGCGTTCGCTGCTGAACCCCATGGCTTCGCGGGTCAGATCTTCGATCTGTTTCAACTGCGCGTCGGTTAGGGCGGCGGGTTGACCCTCTTCACCCGCCGGCAGATAGTTGACCACCACCGCTACGGATAGACGCTGTACCGTTCCGGCACTCTGCTTGGTGTGGCGGATGGTGCGATCTACCTCATAGTTGGTGGTTTCGTCGCGGCGGGTATTGCCGGGCAGGCTAGTGGCAGCGGTTTGGGCGGTTGTTGCGTTATTTTGTTGCCCGGCCTGATTAGCGGCATTATTGTTTGCATTGGCCGCCGGCGTGGTAATCGGAGCGACAGGTGCGGGGGAGGGCTGGTTGGACAGCGCCCCGGGTACGCCGCCAGAATTTGCCCCGCCGCGTTGTTCACTTTGGCTGAGTTGCTGCGAGCGAATCGCGGCTTTTTCCGGCGCCTGATTAGGCTGATACTGCTCGTCGGTCTGTTCCCGGCTGGCGAAATCCAACTGAGCCGTTACCTGTGCATGAACGTTGCCGGTCCCGACCATCGGCGACAGGATGGCTTCAATACGGCGCTGATAGCGGCTTTCCACTTCATTGGTGTATTTCAACTGCGCAGCGTTCAGATCGCGGCCAGTGCCGTCGGATTGCGTCAGCAAACGGCCGTTCTGGTCCACCACGGTGACGTTATCGGGCGGAAGGCCGGCCACGCTGCCGGATACCATATAGGCGATAGCATTGATTTGCCCCTCATCCAGCGCCCGTCCCGGATACAGATTCAGAGTAACGGATGCGGAGGGCGCCTTTTGCTCGCGCACGAACAGCGAAGGTTTCGGCATGGCCAGATGGACCCGGGCATTTTGCACCGGTCCCAGGGTTTCAATGGTACGGGATAATTCACCTTCCAGCGCCCGCTGGTAGTTAATCTGCTCGCTAAACTGGCTGATGCCGAATTTTTCCTGATCGAGCAATTCGAATCCAACCGCGCCGCCTTTGGGTAACCCCGATTGTGCCAGACGCAAGCGGGTTTCATGCACCTTATCGGCCGGAATTAATAATGCCCCGCCACCTTCAGCGAAGCGGTAGGGGATATTCATCTGAGTCAACTGTTGTACAATGGCTCCGCCATCGCGATCGTTCAGATTGCTGTACAACACCCGATAGTCCGGACTCTTCGCCCACAGGGCCAGTGCGGTAATAATGGCAATGGCTGCCGCGGCCGCTATTAATAAAGGTATTTTAGGGTTGGCCCGTAAGCGACTGAGCAGCGCTGTCAATCCATCACTACCTTTTGAGAGTGGGCTGCTTTTCACGGAGCTCATGCAATATTCCTGATGGTAAACATCTTGATAATTATTAGTAACAACAAAACAGACTCCCTGATGAGCTATAACGTTATTCGCATCAACAATGGCTGCCTCCAATGGGGAGGAATGACATTATTTCCTTGTAGGTACACTTTCGATGGCTGAATTAGCTGTGTTTTTTATAGCTATTTAGCGCGTTAGAAGACGCAATAATCTGGTATGGTTTCATCATGATTTAATTTGTAGTGGTAACGAAATGTCAATTCAGGGTATAGAGTCCGTAGTGCAGCAGTTGCAGGCAACCGCGATACAGGCGCAGGCAGGTGGCGGCGTCTCATCGAATGTGAGCAATGGTGGGTTTGCCGCTGAGCTGAAGTCCGCCCTTGACAAAATCAGCACGCAGCAACAGGCGGCGCGTACTCAGGCGCAGGATTTTGAACTGGGCAAGCCCGGCATAGCGCTTAATGATGTGATGGTTGATTTGCAAAAATCCTCTCTTTCATTACAGATGGGCATTCAGGTAAGAAATAAGCTGGTCTCGGCTTACCAGGAAGTTATGAATATGACAGTGTAATACCGATAAGCGATTATCTGGTTAATCCGTATTACCCTGAAAAATGCCATTCCTGCCCTATACCATCGTCTCTTTCCCGTATTCTCCGCTGCCTTAGGCGGGGTCTGCGTTTGCTGGCGCGGGAGATGTCCGTCTTTCAAGCCGCCGTAAGCGGCGTCTGTCTGGTTAACTTATATCTCCCGGCAACATAGACTCATCATCAGCAAATTTATGGTAAGCCTGATTCACCGACTTTTGCCGTGATGACGTCCCGATCAGCGTTTTTAGCTCTTCCATCCGCTCTTTAAGCAAGCGGCTGATTTCGCTTTCATTATGCAGAATCTGTTGCAGGCAATCCTGGATCTGCTGCTGTTCTGATAACGTCGTCTTATCGGTCTGCTCTTCGGTGATGGCGGGCAGTTCATTGATGGCATTAACGTACAGTTGTTCCAGTTCGATCAACTTCTCCCAGTCAGCCTGCTGCGCCAGCTGAAGCATGTTAATGCTAATGTCTAATATACTTTTATAGCCGCTCAGCATGGATTGACTGACGTGCATTACATTTTCCTTGTGTAAAACGCGATAAAACTACAGGAATGTTTATATTAGCCGGCCTTTGCCTGCTCCGGCGTATCCTCGCCAATTTCTTTCCAGGAATCGGCGATGCCGCGCAGCAACTCGATAATCTGCGCCAACGTATCACGGTCATTGTATAAATTTACGTGCAGCAGTTTCCGCACCATATAATCGTAAAGCTGGGCCAGATTCTGGCTGATTTCACCGCCTTTTTGCATATCCAGCGAGGCCTGCAACCCGCTGCTGATAATTTTGATCGCTTTGGTGATGGCATTGCCTTTGGCAACCGTATCGCCCTGCTGAATAAAGATATCGGCGCGCATCAACGCGCTTAATGCCCCGTCGAACAGCAGCGTAATCAGTTTGTGCGGGCCGGCGCTCATCACGCTGCTTTCCAATCCGACTTTGGCATAGGCCTGAGAGCCGTACATCGTTGACATGGTGAACTCCAAAATTAACTGTTGCTGCTGGATGTCAGCGCTTCAAACTGGTTGGTCAGATAGGTACTCAGCGTACTCATTTCCGACATCAACACGTCCAGCTTAACAAACTGGGTTTTGTAGCGGGCCATGGTGGACTCGATGCTGGTCTGCACCTTGGTGTACTGCTTGCTCAGGTTGCTGAGCATATCGGTGATATCTTCTTTCGCCTGGGCGATGGTGCCTTTGGTAGCGGTAAAGGTGTCCACTTTGGCCACCATTTGCGTCGCCAGCCCGGTGGTTTTGCCATCGCCGACGAAAAAGTCGCTGACCGCCGACGAGTTCTCGGTCAGGGTGTTGATCAGGTCGGTATCGTTGACGGATAACGTGCCGTCGCTTTTCAGCGTAATACCCAGCTCATTGACCACCTTAAACGTGTCGCTGCTCTGTGCGGTGCTTAATAACGATTTAAGCTGATTTTTTACCGAACGCAGCACCGAATCACCGGAAAGCACGCCGGTATCCTGTTCGGGATCGGAGAGGGTGGTAAACGCGGTCTGCAGGGTATTATAGGCGGTCGCCCAGGCTTTAATGGCGCTGGTGGCGTCGGTAATGCTTTTACTGATGGTCAGCGTTTCCGCCGCGCTGGAGGTCGAAGTCAGCGTTAGCGTCACGCCCTCGGCCGGCACATCGGTAACGGTATTGCTGCTACGCTCAATCGCCACGCCGTTAACGGTCAATTTGGCGTTTTGCGCGGCAACGGATTCGGTGCGGGTGGTGCTGGTATCGCCGAGAATGCTTTCCAGCGCGCTGTCGTTGCTGCTGATGGCGATAGTATTGGCTTCACCGGTTTCATTGGAGGTGATGGTCAACTGGTAGCTGCTATCGCCGGACTGCACAATGCTGGCGGTAACGCCGGCGTTGGCTGAGTTAATCGCACTGGCGATGCCGGTCAGAGTGGTCTGATCGTCGGTCAGGCTGATGCTCACCGCGCTGCCGGTACCGACGGTAATGCTCAAGGTGCGATCGCTTAGCCCGCTGGTGCCCAGTTGAGTAGTTTTGCTGTCTTGAGTTTCTGTGACCAGCGTTTGCGCGGTTGCCAACTGGGTTACGTTAACGCTGTAGCTGCCGGAGGTGGCGGAAGAACTGACTTCAGTGGTAAACGCGGTATTGGTGGAGGTTTTTTTGGCGTTAAACAGATCGCTGTCGGTCAGTTTTGCCGTGGCGGTGGAATAGGTTTCCAGCGCCGTCTGCAGCGCCTCATAGGCGTCGGATTTATCCTGATAGGCGGTCTGTTTATTGCTGATGACCGTCAGCTTCTGTTCTTCCACGGCCTGCATGGATTCCAGCAGCGAGGACAGATCCAGGCTGGAACCCACGCCGAGTCCCAGCGTCGATGTCAGCGACCCGATAGTAGATGTAGTAGAGGCGATGGTGGTTGCCATAAATCCTTACTCCTGATGAGTGACGTTTAAATCCAGTTTTGTGGTTATCGGCAGCATGGAATAAAAATTTACCTGAAAGAAAAAATATCGTTGCCGTTAATAAGCAAACTGATGATGGCTTTATCGGGCTATTAACAGAAGAGTACGGCGCGGATCTGCGATATGTCTGCTTTTTCGGTCGTGCTCGGAGGTTTCCGCCAACGGCCGCAAATACTGTGTTAAGCACTCGCAGTCAGGCCACTTTCCCCATCATGTCTGCGAAGGCACTGGGGAATCCCTATAAAAATACCTTGTTTGTATCTTTATATTTAGCATGCTGATATTAAATATAAATTCAGTCTTTAAGCTATTCACCCTACGGCGTAAGAAATTACGCTGAGGTGGGCGACCCCGCGAATGCGCCGCAGGACGCGGCGCAAGCCAGTGCCGCGTCGGACAAAAACGCCGGGAGCGTTTTTGAACAGCACTTGTGCTGGCCCGTTAGGGCGAGCCCCATGGATGGGGCGAGTATGCCGCGTCACTGGCGGTTCGGGAAAGGGGGCGACCGCCGAAGGAACCGCGCCAGCGGCGTGATTTCAGCCACAAGCCCGGGTTCGTAGGGTGGCGGCGTTTGAACCACCCTGCGTCGGGCGCGTACTACGACGTAGCAGAGAAATGGTGGCTTTATCGCGCACGAAATATTCTCGATATAACATATTCCAATTTATGAGGCCCCCTCAGCGCACAGAAGCGCATCTCCTGCACCGAGCTGCCATTTAAAGCAGATCCCTACCAACGGCCGCAGGGACGACGGAAATGAGGGCCAGCGTAAAAACGTAGAGACGGCGGAATAAATGTAATAAAAGCACCGAGCAGCGGAATAAAACTCCTCCTGACGTAAAAATTTTTTAAATTAAATGCTAAAGGTTAGAAAGGTAACGCCGATATCAGAGAGGACGGTGGTAGACGCCGTAGGCAGTTAAGCCTGAACCTTTATTGCTAAACATCCACTGGATGATTAAAAGGAACTCCTTATATGGCACAAGTAATCAATACCAACAGCATCTCGCTGGTTGCACAGAATAACCTGAACAAGTCTCAGGCATCACTGAGTACGGCGATCGAACGTCTGTCTTCCGGTCTGAAAATCAACAGCGCGGCCGACAACGCCGCCGGTCAGGCGATTTCTAACCGTTTCACTTCCAGCATCAACGGCCTGACTCAGGCTTCCAGCAACGCCAGCGACGGTATCTCTTTGGCGCAGACCACTGAAGGCGCGTTGAACGAAATCAACGATAACCTGCAAGCTATCCGTACCCTGACCGTACAGGCGCAGAACGGTACCAACAGCTCTTCTGACCTGCAGTCCATCCAGGACGAAATCACTCAGCGTCTGTCTGAAGTAGACCGTATCTCTCAGCAGACCGACTTTAACGGCGTTAAGGTACTGGACGGTAGCAAAACCTCTGTTTCTATCCAGGTTGGTTCTCAGGATGGTCAGACCATCAAGATCGACTTACAAGCAATTAACACTTCTACGCTGAACCTGACCGGCTTCAACGTTGATGGTCCGAGTGGCACTACTGGTGCTGTTGCTATCAGCGATGGTACCACTGTAACTGGTGACAAATACAACAGCACCGAAATCACCGGTGTTTCTCTGAGCGGTACCGGCACGTCTTCTCTGGATGCTTCTGGTCTGATTAAAGACAGCAATGGCAACTACTTTGTCAGCGGTACTTTGACTGGCGATGTAGACGGCGTTGGTGCGAGCGGTGATACGGCTTACTACAAATTGACTGCTAATGATATGTCTATCGATAGCAGCGGTGGCCTGACTGTAAACGTTGATACTTCGACGGATAACCTGACTAAAGCCGCGACCAGCGATCCGCTGACTACGCTTGATAAAGCGCTGTCTACTGTTGACGATATGCGTTCCAACTTGGGTGCAGTGCAGAACCGTTTTGATTCCACCATTAATAACCTGAGTAGCACAACCACTAACCTGAGCGAAGCCCAGTCCCGTATTCAGGACGCCGACTACGCGACGGAAGTGTCTAACATGAGCAAGGCGCAGATCCTGCAACAGGCTGGTACTTCCGTATTGGCCCAGGCCAACCAGGTTCCGCAGACCGTACTGTCTCTGCTGCAATAATTCCTTTCTTATTTTTGCATGCATCTCAACCCTGCTTCGGCAGGGTTTTTTTATAGCCGGAATTACCGCCGTAAACCGGCTGAGCTTACCGCATCATTCCCCCTCGTATCATTTTAAAATAACCGTTATTTTTTCACCGGATGGTGGCAATACGTGTCGCGCTCGCCGGTTAATTCACCGTTAAAGAGGTCCACTCATGACAGCAAGCCCGCTGGTCAGCGTGATTATTCTGGCCGCCAACGCGCGCTATTTTGAACAGGCGTTAGGCAGTGCCTGTCTGCAGGATATCGATAACCTGGAAATTATCGTCTGCGACGGCACCGGGGATAATCTGGTCGAGAATATTGTTTACCGGCTAAGCAGCGCCTCCCGCTACCCCATCCATTACCAGCGTCATGAACCCTCATTTGAACGCGCAGAGGTGCTGAATCAGGCGCTGCAACAGGCGCAAGGGCAGTATATCAAGCTGCTGGCCGACAGCGATGTGCTGCGCGAAGACCATGTTCGTAAACTGATGACGGCCATAGAGACCCGTCCCGATATTGTGCTGGCCAGTTCGCGCCGCCGCCGCATTGATGGCGAAGGGCAGGTGCAAAAAGATATTATGGCCACCGCTTACCCGTTCGCTGCGGATCAGATCATCGACGGGCGCAGCCTGAACCATTTTCTGGCCGAATCGGTGCTGAATTTTATCGGCGAACTGAGCTGTGTACTGTTTCGTCGCACGGATTTACTGGCGCTGGCACCGGCATGGTTCCAGATTGATGGACAAGAGATCGCATCGATTGCCGATCTGGCGCTTTACAGCCAACTGCTGCGTCAGGGCAACCTGATTATGCTGGCGGAGCCGTTGACCGATCACCGTATCGACAGCGAGCCGCTATCGTCCACGCTGAGTGCTAAGGCGGAAGGCGAGTATACGCTGTTCCGTGATACGCTGCGTGGTTGGCAGGATGGCGATAACGTTGCCGCCCCAAGTCGTCAGATTCAAATCGCCGACCCCGCCCAGCCGGATAGCTTTACGCCGTTTAATCTTGAACAGGCGCTGCAAGAGGCGCAGCAGCGTAGTGCCGGGGTAAAATCCACCGCCGAATGGCTGGCGCAGCGTGTGCCGACGGCCAGTGAATCGCGTCTGATTACCGATTATCTGGCACAGCATCCCGATGGCCGCGAGTTTGCCATCGTCGTATTGGATGAAGAGGGAGACGAAGAGAAGCTGCTGGCGACGCTGGACAGCATTATCGCCGCCCAGCATCCAGGCGTGAAGCTGCTGCGCATCGTTCTGACCAGCGCCGATCTGTCTCTGGATCGGTTCCCGTGCGACGATCTGCGTAAAAGAGAGCAACAGTCGCTGGCGCAGTCGCTGAATCAGATTGCGGATGATTACGCCTTTGACTGGCTGATGTTGGTGCAGGCCGGGGAAACCTTTACCGCCGGCGGCCTGCTGATGACCAGCCTGGGACTGGTTTCTGCGCAGAGCTGCGCCGCGGTATATGGCGATCAACTGTTGCGCGGCGCGGATAATCAACTGGGCGCATCGTGCCGACCGGATTTTAACCTTGATTATCTGCTGAGTTTACCTGCGGTCATGGCGCGGCATTGGCTGTTTAACCGGCAGGTATTATGCGAGCTGGGCGGCTTTGACGCGGCATTTCCCGAGGCGCTGGAATTCGAATTTATCGTCCGGCTGATTGAACAGAAAGGCATCGGATCCATTGGTCATCTGGCGGAGTTTCTGACCATTGCGGACAATATCAGTCTGCGCACGGTTGCCGATGAAGTAAAGATTCTGGTGCGCCATTTACAGCGCCGGGGTTATTCGCAGGGACAGGTTTTATCCGTGCTGCCGGGCCATTATCGGCTGAATTATGCCCATCAGGAACAGCCGCTAGTTTCCATTATTATTCCCACCAAAGATCAACTGCCGGTGCTGATCGCCTGCGTCACCAGCCTGCTGGAAAAGACCCGCTATAAAAATTACGAACTGCTGATCGTCGATAACAACAGCGAAACCCCGGAAGCGCAGGCATGGCTAAACGGCCTAGCGCAGGTCGACCCGAATCGTATTCGCGTGCTGCGTTATCCGCATGCCTTCAACTATTCCGCCATCAATAATATGGCGGTGGATGAGGCGCGCGGCGACTTCCTTCTGTTGCTGAATAACGATACCGCGATTATTCAGGAAGACTGGCTGGATAATCTGCTCAATCACGCCCTGCGCCCGGAAGTGGGTATTGTCGGCGCCAAGCTGGTCTATCCGGATCGGCGCATCCAGCACGGCGGCGTGATTCTGGGGCTGCGCAGCCCGGCGGAACATCCGTTTAACGGCGACCCGATGGATGCGGCGGGCTATATGCAGCGCCTGCAGGTCGATCAAAACTATAGTGTGGTGACCGCCGCCTGTCTGCTGATCCGCAAATCGGTGTATCAGCAGGTGGGCGGACTGGATGAACAGGCATTTAAGGTCTCCTATAACGATGTCGATCTGTGCCTTAAGGTGCGTGAGGCGGGCTACCTTACCGTCTGGACCCCGTATGCGGTGGTGATGCACGAAGGCAGCGTCAGCCAGAAAAACGTGGATACCGCCGTGGCGGAAGCCAAGCGTCTGCGCTTTGCCGCCGAGCAGGACGCCATGTATCAGAAATGGCTGCCGGTGATCGCCCGCGATCCCGCTTATAACACCAATCTGTCATTGCACGGCCGGGGTTTTGAACTGGAGCCGGATGCCGAACTAAGCTGGCGGCCTTTGACCTGGCGTCCGCTGCCGGTGGTGATGGCGCATTTTGCCGATCAGGCCGGCTGCGGCCATTACCGGGTGATGAAACCCTTTAATGCGCTAAAAGAGGCGGGGCTGATCGACGGCAAACTGTCCAACGTTTATCTTAATCTGCCCACCATGGCACGCTATGCGCCGGATGTGCTGATCTTGCAGCGCCAAACCTCGGCCTACTTCCATGACTGGATCGCGCGTCTTAACCGCTTCACGCGGACGTTTAAGGTTTATGAGCTGGACGACTATCTGCCCAACGTGCCGTTAAAGAGCGTGCATCGGGCCAAAATTCCCAAAGATGTGGTGCGTCTGATGCGTAAAAGCCTCGGCTTTATGGATCGCTTTGTGGTCTCTACCGCGCCGCTGGCCGAAGCCTTTGCCGATCTGCACCCCAATATCCGCGTGGTGGAAAACCGGCTGCCGCCGCAGTGGTGGGGAAGTGTTCAGGGGGAACGCCGTCAGGGCAAAAAACCGCGCGTCGGTTGGGGCGGGGGCAGCAGCCACACCGGCGATCTGGAGTTAATTACCGATATTGTGCGCGATCTGGCCGATGAAGTAGAGTGGGTATTTTTCGGCATGTGCCCGGAGAAACTGCGCCCCTATGTGCATGAATTCCATCGCGGCGTGGAGATCGATCTCTACCCGGCCAAACTGGCGTCGCTGAACCTCGATTTGGCGCTGGCGCCGCTGGAAGATAACCTGTTTAACCGTTGTAAAAGTAACCTGCGCCTGCTGGAATACGGCGCTTGCGGTTTCCCGGTTATCTGTACCGACCTCGACCCGTATCAGGGCGATCTGCCGGTTACTCGAGTACGCAATCGCTATAAAGACTGGATGGATGCGATTCGTATGCATCTGGCCGATCTGGATGCCACCGCGCAGATGGGTGATGCGTTGCAGACCGCGGTGAAACGCGACTGGATGCTGACCGGCGACAATCTGGCGTTATGGCGTAAGGCGTGGCTGCCGGATTGATAGGGTAAATATGGGGAGAAACCGCTGCTGGGTTTTTCCCCATAAAGGAGATACTATGAATGAGGAAATAAAAAAATCCTTTGAATATACCCAACCGTTTACAGCTAATAAAGGTGAAGCATATTTCATAAAATCTCTTCCATGGATTATAGGGATAATGACAATATTAGTGGTTGTGGCTTTACTTTTTCTATGGTTTGAATATGGCTGGTCGTTTTTCAGAAATATTCAGAATATTTCATTTTCAATGGTTTTTTTCTTGTCTTTATGTTATTTCATTTTGCTTTCCATTGAATTCTTTAGAGTGTGTAGATTGAAATTAATGACAGGGAATATGTGGGGAAAGCGATTGATCGACTAACATGTGTAAGTGATATCACCTTGTTTAAGATGAAGAAAATAGAAGAGATTAGTGTGGGTTATTCACAGCGTCTGAATCGGTCAATTATTGTTATGCTTTCCATTTTTTGTTCGGGAAGCGCAGTTTTCTTTTTTAAAGAAATTGGTAGGATAGACTTTAGTTTGCTATGGAGTGATAGTCATTATTTTATTATCGGTAGCCTCTTTTTCTTATCGATAACGCTGGTTTATTTAATGTCTAGCGCCAGAATAAGAATGGCAAGATATGCAATTTCATTGATAGATGCGGCGCTTGAGATAAAAGAAAAAATAAAGGCGGAACATACCAGATAAATCTTGTTGCCAAGTTTATAACAAGGCCTGAGAGGAATGTGTTACCCGGCGTTCCCGTTGCTGGATTTGACGGTAGCCTCGGATGATAAAATTAAAACTCATCGTTGGGCCGCGACTTGACTGACGTTTTACCCAATGGCAATAGCGGACGTTTAGCCGCGCGGATACGAGCATATCCTAAATAGGGTGCCTTTTCTGGCGCTATTCAAGCGATTGGCGACCCTACTCAAAAGCATAATAGTGTCGATAACACTATCATCGTAGGTATTTGTCACTGTGAGCGATCTGTATACCGCCGAAGGCACAATGGATAAGAGCGCACTTTGGAAGCGCTATGTTCCTTTAGTGCGTCATGAAGCCTTGCGTCTACAGGTTCGTCTCCCCGCGAGCGTTGAGCTTGATGATCTGTTGCAGGCCGGCGGTATCGGTTTGCTTAGCGCGGTTGAGCGTTACGATTCACTGCAAGGTACGGCGTTTACGACGTATGCAGTTCAGCGAATCCGTGGTTCAATGCTGGATGAGTTACGCAGTCGCGACTGGGCGCCGCGCAGTGTGCGGCGTAATGCGCGGGAAGTGGCACAAGCAATGCAACGAGCTGAACAGCAGCTGGGCCGTGCACCAACGGAGCAGGAAGTTGCGCAGTCTTTGGACATCACGCTGGAAGACTATCGTCAGATTTTGCTGGATACCAATAATAGCCAGCTTTTTTCTTACGATGAGTGGCGTGAAGAACATGGCGATAGCGCAGAAGCGTTGTTGGAAGGGAATGAAGATGCCAATCCGTTGCATCAACTGATGGAAGGTAATTTACGCCATCGGGTAATGGAGGCGATTGAAAACCTGCCTGAACGCGAAAAATTGGTGTTGACGCTTTACTATCAGGAAGAGCTGAACTTGAAAGAGATCGGTGCGGTGCTGGAAGTAGGGGAGTCACGGGTCAGTCAGTTGCATAGCCAGGCGATAAAGCGCCTGCGCGTAAAATTAATGAACGATGTTTAATTTAGCTGCGTAGGGATCGTGTTATCACAAGTATTTGTCATGGAATGGATTCATGCCTCTATCAATTCGGAAGAAACAGCTTCTCAGCCGTTATCTGAAAGATTTCAAACATAAACAAACACATTGCTCGCATTGTAATAAACAACTTGACCGCGTTTCGTTGGTGTTTCGTAATCAGCTTATTAATAAAAAATCGGTAGGCGACATCGATAGGTTAATTGACGACGAAATATGGTCAGGTCTGCAACAGGAGCTCATCCCCCTCTGTCGTTTTTGTAGCGAAATATTATGCAATATGCAGGCTAACTATTTCGATATAAAAGCGTTCACCCAATACCTCATTGAACAGACGGAAGTCAGGCACAGCACACTGCGTGAATATGTGATTCGGTTGCGTCGTTTAGACGAACTGCTGACGGCAAGAAATTATCCCATAGAACGGTTTACCAAAGAAAACCTACAGCAATATATTCACGATTACCTCCCCGAAATCGACAATAATATCTATAGGAGCGCGTTGCGAAAATACGATCAATATCTGGATTGGCAGAAGCACTACTGATCGATGCCATCTTTTTTTATACCCGAAGGTTGCCGGATCGTGGTATCCCGACTATACGTAAATGTTATGGCAGTGTGAAAAAGCTTGCAAGATAGGGGCAAACTATTGCACTGTCATACTACTGCAATCATACAGCACTAATTTTTAGTCTAATGGTTAACAGTGGTTCTAATGCGGTCAATCATTATTCATTGGAATAGTTGTTGTCACAGTGAGGAACGCGGATGGTAATGTCCTGCTTTGGACTACGTTGTCGAAGTTTGTCGACTCGCCGATGCGAGGGATTTTCCTCCCACCATTTTTCTACACTGCGCTACCTGTTGTTAACCCCATTTTCTTGTTCATCCGTTCCGTCTGGTTATTCCTCATTGATTATTCCATCCAACCGGTCTGCGTACCGTTCCGGTTTGCATGTTGTCTATTCTGTTCTCATCGGCTTAATAAGGAAGCCAAACCTCGTTGTGAGTGAAACGTCACGCGCTGCTGCGGCAGTGCGGTAAGTGAAACAAACTGTAAGGTGCCACTATGGGAAGACAAAAAGCAGTGATCAAAGCACGTCGTGAAGCGAAGCGCGTTATTCGGCGCGAATCGCGTAGTCATCGTCAACGTGAGGAAGAATCGGTCACTTCTCTGGTTAATATGGGCGGGATTGAATCGATAGGTATGGCGCGGGAAAATCGCGACACCTCTGTCATTGAAGCCCGGACACTAGCCCAGGAGCATTACTTGTCTGCAATAGAGAATAAACAGTTAATCTTTGCCACCGGTGAGGCGGGTTGTGGCAAAACGTTTCTGAGCGCGGCCAAGGCGGCGGAAGCGCTTATTCATAAAGAGGTTGATCGTATTATTGTAACCCGGCCGGTATTACAGGCCGATGAGGATTTAGGCTTTTTACCCGGAGATATTGCCGAGAAGTTTGCGCCTTATTTCCGTCCGGTTTATGACGTGTTATTGCGACGGCTGGGCGCGTCGTTTATGCAGTATTGTTTACGCCCGGAAATAGGCAAAGTGGAAATCGCACCGTTTGCTTATATGCGTGGTCGGACGTTTGAAAATGCGGTCGTGATTCTGGACGAAGCGCAGAATGTGACGGTTAACCAAATGAAAATGTTTCTTACTCGTTTGGGAGAAAATGTAACGGTAATTGTGAATGGTGATGTGACGCAGTGCGATTTACCCGCCGGCGTTAAGTCCGGGCTGCGCGATGCGCTGGAGCGTTTTGCGGAGGACGATATGATTGGCGTGGTGTCTTTCGGTAAACAGGATTGCGTGCGCTCTGAACTGTGCCAGCGTACCCTCAATGCGTACGGTTAGTCATGATGACAAAAAAACGCCGCGAAAGCGGCGTTTTTCCCGGCGTCCCGGATGACTTCAGCGTAATTAAACGCGAACGAAGTCGATGTGAGTCAGTTTTGGCTTAAATACGTGACGCTGCACAGCCTGAACTCGCACCTGAATTTCTTTACCATCGATAGACAGGATAACGGTTTCACCGTAGAAACCTTCTTTCAGTTCCTGGTTTTTTACTACATCGTGATCCAATTCGATAGAAATCGGCGCTTCTGAACCACCATAAACGATGGCTGGGAATTTGCCAGCGGTACGCAGGCGGCGGCTCGCACCCTTACCCTGCTCTTTACGTGCTTCTGCTTTGATAGTAATCATTTTTTACTCTACTTAAGATAAGTAATCCTGCTACAGGCGACCCAGCAGCAAGTTGGGTTGTTCTGCTTTTGCGGTACAAAAGCGGGCTGAATTTTAGCGGAATATGGTGCGTCGGGCAAATAAAACCGCGAATTAGTTAGCCCCGCAGTTCGTTTGCGCGGCGAAAACGGCCCTGATAATCGAACATTTTTTCCCGGATCTGCCAGAATTTCCCCTGTTTGCGGGCGACGACAAAGTCGGGGGGGCGCAATAGAGGCTGTTGCGCCAGAATATCCGCCGCCGTTTGCCAGACCATAGGGACGCCCGGCGCCCGTTGATGAATGCGTAAAAAATTCAGTTGAAAGACATGGCGTTGGGCCGGCGTTTGCAGGCGGAAGCGTTCACTGACCTCTGCGCCATCTTCGTCATGGTAGGTGATTTTCAGCCATTCTCCTTTGGCGTCTCGTCCGGGCGTGAGCTGCATTCCGCTACAGCGTAGCACCAGCGCATCTTTTAGCTTCAGCGCGGCTTTCAACATATCGTCAGGATCGACCAGCACGTCCTCGCACTGATGGCAGCGGCGGGCAGCAATATCGTTTTCGGCGCCGCAGTGCGGGCAGACTTTAAAACGGAATCGATAATCACACTGCCGGCGCGGGCCGTCGTCCGGCTGTTCCCAACCCTGACAGCGACGACCGTAATGTTCGATGACCTCGCCATCCGTCGTCGTTTTCCCCCAGAATAAATTCGCAAACCCGCACTGCGGGCAAAATACCTGAACGGGCTGGCTATCGGCGTGCGGTTTGCTGTTTCCGACCTCCGGCGTGTAGAGGTCGTGGGGATTGCCGGCGTAGTCGAGAATCAGGCAGTCGGTTTTGCCGGGAGACAGGCGTAGGCCCCGGCCTACGATTTGCTGATATAAGCTGACGGATTCTGTCGGGCGCAATATGGCGATCAGGTCAACGTGCGGCGCATCAAAACCGGTGGTCAATACGGCAACGTTGACCAGATAGCGTAACTGCCGTTGTTTAAAGGCCTCGATAAGGGCATCCCGCTCCGCGGAAGGGGTCTCGCCGCTGACCAGCGCCGCCTGATCGGCCGGTAATAACGCATGGATCTCACGGGCATGTTCCACGGTTGCGGCGAAGATCATCACGCCCGCGCGTGTCTGCGCGTAGTCCACTATCTGGCTGATGATATGCGGGGTGATGCGCTGCTGACGTTTTAGTTCACGATTAAGATCGACCTCGCTGAACAGGCCATGACTTCTGGCCGCCAGTTTGCTGAAATCGTATTTGACAATGGGCATGTCCAGCCGTTCAGGCGGCACCAGAAACCCATGTTTGATCATGTAGCGCAGCGGCAGTTCATAGATACAATCGCGGAACAGACAGTTTTCGTCGCCGCGAATCATGCCGTGATAGTGATATTGATAAATCCAGCCTTTCCCCAGCCGATAAGGCGTGGCGGTCAGTCCTAACAGCCGTAGTTGCGGATTGGTTTGTTGAAGATGCTGGATAATTTGCTGATACTGGCTGTCGTCGTCATCACTGATACGGTGGCACTCATCAATGATCAGTAATGAAAAGGCGTGATCGAATTGATCCAGATTACGCGCGACGGACTGTACGCTGCCGAATACGACTTTTCCCTGGCTTTGCCGCTGCCGGAGTCCGGCGGCGAAGATGTCGGCTTCCAATCCCCAGGCGCGGTATTTGGCATGATTCTGCGCCACCAGTTCTTTGACATGCGCCAGAACCAGCACGCGGCCGCGTGCCAGTTTAGCTAATTCGGCGATGACCAGGCTTTTACCCGCCCCGGTGGGCAGTACAATGACCGCCGGTTGGGCGTGACGGCGAAAATAGTCGAGCGTAGCGGATACGGCCTCACGCTGATAGGGCCGTAGGGTAAACGACATCGTTTAGTGCTGACAGATTTTGCTGGCGCTGGTGGTAAACCCGGTATCCAGCGGAATAAACTTGCCTCGCTCGGCCAGAAACTGTACCAGCATGGCGGCGCTCATCTCCGCGGCTGAGCAAGTGTGGAAACGTGCGTCGTGGCCAAAACGGCGCTCAATGGCGGCGATAAGCTGCTCGGTGGTGAAAGATTCACCGGTGGCGATCATCATTTGCAAGATTTCATGGCCGTGAATGGATGACATATCTTAACCCTCAACGTAAGCAATTGTGCTTATTATGCCTGTTGCCGATGTCCGGTGCGATAGCGCGCGTGAGATATCCGCTGACGATTAGCGCGGCGGCAAAGCGGAATGAGCGTCGTTGAATTCTAGTACCTCGGCTAACGCCCCGTTATACTAGACGATTCCGGCAGCGGGTCACGTTGCTCCTTTTTCATTTTCATGAGTACGGCACGCTGACGCAAGGTGCGGCGTGTGTCGCTCTCATGAGTTAAACAGTCAGTTGGTCTTTAATGCGATTGGACAAATTTTTATCCCAGCAATTGGAAATCAGCCGTTCGCTGGTGGCGCGCGAACTGCGCGCGCAGCGGGTCACCGTTGATGGTGAGGTGGTAAAAAGCGGCGCTTTTAAGCTGTTGCCTGAACATGAGGTGGCGTTTGATGGTAATCCGTTGATACAGCAATCCGGGCCTCGCTATTTTATGCTGAATAAACCGCAGGGCTATGTGTGTTCAACGGAAGATCCCGATCATCCGACCATTCTGTATTTTATGGATGTTCCCGTCGCGTATAAGCTGCATGCGGCAGGGCGTCTGGATATCGATACCACCGGGCTGGTGCTGCTGACCGATGACGGACAATGGTCGCATCGTATTACTTCGCCTAAGCATCACTGTGAGAAAACCTATCTGGTGACGCTGGAACAGCCATTAAGCGAGGATACCGCAGCGCAGTTTGCCCACGGCGTGCAGTTGCATGGCGAGAAGCATTTAACCAAACCCGCTACGCTGGAGCGGATAACGGATTATCAGGTGCGTCTGACCATCAGCGAAGGGCGTTATCATCAGGTGAAAAGGATGTTCGCCGCGGTCGGCAATCGTGTCGTACAGCTGCATCGTGAGCGTATCGGCGATATCATCCTGGACAGCGCATTAGAACCGGGCGAATACCGGGAACTGAGCAGCCAGGAAATCGCCGGCATCAGATAAGCCGTCCGCATAAGCGCTACGCCAAGTCGTTGCGGCCCATTCTAATTTTGTGACAGCGAGCGGTCGTCGGCTGTCACATATCTTTGTTTTTCCCGCTATTCATTCCCCGGTTGCTCCGATATGCCTTGGACACATCTGCGTTCGGTAGGTTAATTTGTTTTATATATGTAAAATATATGACTTATAAGTGAACAAATAAAGTAAAAGGGGTTGAGGTATTACGTGGAAAAGGTTACATATAGCCTGAAAAGAAGCGTAATTTGTGATCGCTCTAACATTAATGTGTCTTGCTGTAACCTATATCAACATGTGTAGAGGCTTGTTTGAGTCGATCCTGTTGCTTTTTATAGCCTTAAAAAGTGGCAAAAGATGTGGCGCTCAGGCTACTATGATAAATATGTTATTGTATTGTGAATTTGCAGTAAAATTTAACCTGAGGAAGAACAGTAGTGGATAACTTCCAACTTTCGGTAGTGCATCGTTTGCCGCAAAGTTATCGCTGGTTATCGGGTTTTGCCGGTGTAAAAGTTGAACCGATTCCGTTGAGCGGCAGAGATGAAGGCAATAATCTGATTGGTCTCAAATTGTTGAGTCACGATGGCGATGTCGCGTGGAAAATTATGCACCAGTTGAATCAGTCTCTGAGCGAAATTCAGGTTGAGTGCGCCGTTGTGGAATGGGAAGGCGAGCCTTGCCTGTTTTTACACCGTAATGATGAAAGCACGGTTATGTGTCGTTTGAAAAATGTCGGCGTGGCGATTGCTGAAACCGTGTCGGCACAGTATCCGTTTTGAGCGGCAACATCCGTCCCCCCGGCATTGCCGCGCTTCCTGGTATATCGTGGTTTAATGCCCGTCGTTTATTACGACGACAATTGCAACAGTTCCCGCGTGTAGTCTTGTGCCGGATGCGTGAATACCTGCCGGCAGTCGCCTTGTTCCACCACTTCACCTTGTTTTAGCACGATAACCTGATGACACAATGCCCGAACCACCTGTAGATCGTGACTGATAAACAGATAAGCCAGCTGGTGCTTCTGCTGAAGCGACTTCAGCAAGGCGAGTATCTGAGCCTGCACCGTTCTGTCCAACGACGACGTAGGCTCATCAAGGATCAGCAGTTCCGGTTGCAGGATTAGCGCCCGGGCAATCGCAATACGCTGACGTTGTCCTCCTGAAAACTCGGAAGGGTAACGATGACGCGTGGCCGGATCTAATCCCACCTCCTGCATGGCCTCAATCACCCGCTGTTCCCGCGCCGCATTGCTGAGTTTTTGATGTACGGTCAGCCCTTCGGAAATAATCTGTTCGGCGTTCAGCCGCGGGTTCAGCGCGGAGTTGGGATCTTGAAAGACCACCTGGATCCGCCGCCGGAAGGGCAACATCCGCTGGCGGTTAAATTCATGCAGCGGCTGGTTATCAAACCAGATTTCTCCGCGGGAACGCAGCAAACGTAGTAACGCCAGCCCGGTGGTGCTTTTCCCCGAACCGGATTCGCCCACCAGCCCCAGGCTTTCTCCCCGCCGCAACGTGAAACTGATATCTTTAACCACCTGTTTTTCATCGACGGTGCGTCGCAGCAGGCCGCGTTTGACGGGGAAGGAGACTTGCAGCTGATTAACCCGCAGAATTGGCGCCTCTTCGCTGGTTAACGGCTGTGGCTCGCCGGAGGGGTCGGCGTCCAGCAACTGACGGGTATAGGGATGCCGGGGGGCGGCAAATAGCCCTGCGCAGGTGTTGCGCTCAATGCATCTGCCCGTCTGCATGACGGCCACGTTATCGGCTAAGCGCCGGACGATATTCAGGTTGTGGGTGATGAATAACAGACTCATCCCCAGTTCCTGTTTCAGCTCGTCCAGCAGCTTCAGAATTTGCGCCTGTACGGTAACGTCCAGCGCGGTGGTGGGTTCATCGGCGATCAATAGATCGGGCTGGGTCAGCAAGGCCATGGCGATCATCACCCGCTGCCGTTCGCCGCCGGAAAGCTGGTGGGGAAAATCGCCTAACCGGCTTTTGGCCTGCCGAATGCCCACGCGATCCAGACAGGAAACCACCTCGCTGCGGGCAACCTCATTACGCATTCCCCGGTGCAGCGATAGCACTTCGACTAACTGCTTCTCAATGCTTTGCAGCGGATTGAGCGAAACCATCGGTTCCTGGAAGATCATGGCGATGCGATCGCCGCGTATCTGACGCAGTATTTTTTCCTCGGCATGCAGCAGCGACTGGCCGGCGAACAAAATATCACCCTGCGGATAGACCACCGGGGGGGACGGGAGTAAACGGAGAACCGACAGCGCGGTGACGCTTTTTCCCGAACCCGATTCGCCAACCAGCGCCAGCGTTTCACCGGCATTGACCGTTAGCGAAAGTTGGTCGACTACCCGCTGTTCCTGCGTTCCGCTGCGGAACGCGATGCTGAGATCCTGAATATGTAATAAAGGAGATGACATATTAATGCGCCTTGCTGGGGTCAAAGGCGTCGCGCACCGCTTCGCCGATAAAAATGAGTAATGACAGCACAATAGACAACACCATAAATACGGTAATGCCCAGCCAGGGAGCCTGAAGGTTGTTTTTGCCCTCCAGCAATAACGTGCCTAATGAGGGGGAGCCCATCGGCAAACCAAATCCCAGAAAGTCCAATGAGGTGAGCGTGGTGATCGAACCACACAGAATAAACGGCAGATAGGTCAGCGTGGCGACCATCGCGTTGGGTAGCATGCAGCGATACATAATAACCCGATCGCTGACGCCCATCGACTGCGCCGCGCGGATATAGTCGAAATTGCGGGTGCGAAGGAACTCGGCCCGCACCACGCCCACCAGGCTCATCCAGCCGAATAACACGGTAATGCCCAGCAGCCACCAGAAATCAGGCTGAATTACGCTGGAAAGCAGAATAATCAGAAACAGCGTAGGCATACCGGACCAGACCTCGATAAAACGCTGCCCCCACAGATCCAGTCGGCCGCCGTAATATCCTTGCGTTGCCCCCGCGGTAATGCCAATCACGCTGGAGAGCGCGGTCAGCGCCAGGCCAAACAGCAGCGAGATGCGAAAGCCGTATAACACCTGAGCGACGACATCTTTTCCCTGGCTGTCCGTTCCCAGCAGGTTGCGCCATGACGGCGGCGAAGGGAACGACACGGTGGTGGCGTAGTTGATGGTGTCGTAGTTATAGCGAACCGGCGGCCACAGGGCCCAGCCGTGAGCGTCAAGGCGTTGCGCGATATAAGGGTCGCGGAAGTCCGTCGCGGTATCAAACTGGCCGCCAAAAGTCGTTTCGCTGTAGTCGACGAAAACCGGCGCATAGAGTTGGCCGTCATACTTCACCAGCAGCGGTTTGTCATTGGCGATCAGTTCTGAGAACAGGGAGACGATAAACAGCGCCAGAAAGATCCACAACGACCAATATCCCCGGCGATTACTTTTAAAACGCGCCCAGCGCGCCTGATTAATCGGGCTTAATCGGCTCATTGGCGTCCCTCGAAATCAATACGCGGATCAACCAGCGTATAGGTCATATCACTGAGGATATTCAATAACAAACCGATCAGCGTAAAGATGTAAAGCGTACCGAACATCACTGGGTAGTCGCGTTGCAGCGTGGCGTCATAACCCAACAGCCCCAGCCCGTTCAGCGAGAACATCACTTCAATTAACAGCGAACCGGTAAAAAACATGCTGATAAAGGTGGCCGGGAACCCGGCAATCACCAGCAGCATGGCGTTGCGAAAAACGTGGCGATAGAGAATGCTTTTCTCATCCAGCCCTTTGGCGCGCGCGGTGACCACATACTGTTTCCGGATCTCGTCCATGAATGAGTTTTTGGTCAGCATGGTCAGGGTGGCGAAACCGCCGATCACCGAGGCCAACACCGGCAAGGCGATGTGCCACAGATAGTCGGTTACTTTGCTGTGCCAGGGCAGGGTGTCAAAATTGCTGGACACCAGACCGCGTAAAGGGAACCAGTCCAGATAGCTGCCGCCGGCGAACAGAACAATCAACAGAATGGCAAACAGAAAAGCCGGAATGGCATAGCCGATAATGATCAGCGTACTGCTCCAGGTGTCAAACGGCGTGCCGTTTTTCACCGCTTTCTTGATCCCGAGAGGAATGGAAACCAGATAAATGATCAAGGTGCTCCACAAGCCCAGGGTAATCGAAACCGGCATGCTTTCCTTAATCAATTGCATTACCGACGATCCGCGGAACAGGCTGTCGCCGAAGTCAAAGCGCATGTAATCCCACAGCAGCTTGAAATAACGCTCATGAATGGGTTTGTCAAAACCATAGCGCCGGGTGATTTCTTCAATCACTTCCGGATCCAGCCCGCGCGCGCCACGATAGCTATTTTCGATAGACGGCGCGCCGTTTCCGCCTGAACGGGCGATGCCGGCATCAATGCCGCCGCTGGCGGTGAAACCGCTGCCATGACCCATTTCAATTGCGGCGATGGCCTGATCGACCGGGCCGCCCGGCGCGATTTGTACAATAAAGAAATTGATGGTGATAATCGCCCACAGTGTCGGGATCACCAATAAAAGACGGCGTAACAGGTAAGCGCCCACGTTGACTCCTTAACGTCGCTCTGCCGGCAGTGTTGCCGCGTGTTTAACATCGTACCACCAGCCATCAAAACCTAACGAGTAGGCCGGGCGAATAGCCGGCATGGCAAACTTATTCCAGTAGGCAAAACGGTCGTGATTGGAATACCACATGGGGATCATAAACTGATTCCAGGTCAGCACGCGGTCCAGCGCCCGGCCTAACGACAGCAGCGGGGCTTTCTGTCCCTGATGTGCGACGATCGCCTCAATCAGTGAATCAACGGCCGGATCGTTCACGCCGGGCGTGTTGTAGCTGGAATCGATATAGTGCGAGTGCCAGCGTATTTGCAGGTCATCATTGGGATAGAGAACGGCGCTGTATAGCGTTGGCAGCATATCAAAATCACGCTTGCGCAGGCGGCTGGTGAATTGCGCGCTGTCAATATTACGCACGGTCATGTTGATGCCCAGCTTTTTTAAATTCTGCTGAAAAGGCAGCACATACAGGGAATTCGCCGCGCTGGGCAGCAGCAATTCGAAAGTAAACGGCTTGCCGGTCTGGCGGTTAACCAGTTGCTGATTTTTCAACTCCCATCCGGCCTGCTCCAACAGTTTCAGCGCTGTTAACCAGTTCTGCCGATCGTAGCCGCTGCCGTCGGAAGAGGGCGATTGATAACGGGGGCCGAACACCTCGGGGGGAAGCTTATCCTTCAATGGCGTCAGCCAGGCCAATTCGTCGGCGCCCGGCTCCCCGGTGGCGGCATACTCGGTATTTTGAAAATAGCTATTGGCGCGCTGATAGGCGCTATAAAAAAGCGCTTTGTTCATCCAGTTGAAGTCGAATGCCAGCGTCAGCGCCTGGCGCACCCGCCGATCGCTGAATATTGGCCGTTGAATATTAAAGGCCAGCCAGCGGGTATCCTGTGCGGACTGGTTTTCCTGATCCTGCTTGAGAATGTAGCCGCGTTCAAAGTTGCCGCCATGATATTGCGTCGCCCAGTGTTTCGGCGAGCTTTCCACCCGCATATCGAACGCTCCCGCTTTAAAGGCTTCCATCGCCACGCTGTCATCCAGATAGTAGTCATAGCGGATGGTGTCAAAATTATACTGGCCTTTGTTCACCGGGAGATCGGCGGCCCAATAGTCTTTCACGCGTGAATAGGTGACGTATTGTCCGGTACGGTAAGCGGTGATGCGGTACGGGCCGCTGGCCGGAGGAGGATAGGATAACGGCTCGCTAAAATTGTGATTTTTCCAGAACTTCTCCGGCATGATAGGCAGCGAGAGCAGGCTGAACATGCGGTTTTTATCAGGGACGGGAAAATCAAAACGCACGATAAGCGGCGCCACGGCTTTGGCGGTAACCCCTTTGAAGTAGAGACGAAACTGCGGCACACCCTGCGTCATAAACATATTGTAGGTAAACGCCACGTCGGCGGCGGTAATCGGCGAGCCATCATGGAAACGCGCGTTGGGGTTCAACGTGGCTTCTATCCAGTGAAAATTGGCGTCGTGACGGGTTGATTGGGCCACTAACGGATAATAACTGCCGGGTTCATCGTCGGAGGCGACAAACAGTGAATCATAGAGACGTTCGGTACGAACCGCCGCCACGCCACGCAGAGCATAGCGGTTAAAGTTATCGAATGTGCCAAGTGCGCTGAGCGTGATACTGCCGCCTTTCGGGGCATCGGGATTGACATAGTCAAAATGACGGAAATCGGCGCGGTATTTAGGTTCACCCAAAAGCGCGAAAGCATCGCTGTGCCCAATAGTTTCGGTTTCGGCATACGATCCCAGGGACAGGGTGTAAAGTAATACGGCAGTCATGACACGTTTCAACATCTTAACGGTAATCTCCTGCGGATGAATTCGATTTACCCAAGGCCTGTGTTCAGGCGTGATTTTCTATAGAGGTTTTTAACGTCATAAAGTTCTTGAAACAACAGGCATTATCATTACCTCCCTAAACCCGATTTTCCACTTTTACCACGAATTCCACCCATAGACCTACCATAATCATCATCTGACCAGGGCGTAGCTACGCTGAGCGCAAAGCGCCGTCGGCGCGGGGCAAATAAAAAACGCCGCTTATTGCTAAGCAGCGTTCCATCATCTCGTTTGGTATTGTACATCGTACATCAAGGGGAGAAATCGATTAGCTGTTCGTTCCTTTGCTCAGTACGCGCCGGGCTTCGTGATAACGTTTTTTCCAATAGCTTTCATCCATATTGGAAATCATCACGCCGCTGCTGGTTGAGGCATGAACGAACTGGTTATTACCGAGATAAATACCGACATGGCGCCCGGTTGAACCGGCACGGAACAGGACAAGATCGCCGGGACGCAGTTTAGCGGGTTGGATCTTCTGGCCGATTTCTTGTTGTTCGTAGGTTGAGCGGGGTAAATCCATACCGAACTGTTCGCGGAACGTTCGTTGAACGAACGCGGAACAATCGATGCCGCGCTTGCTGTCGCCGCCTAAACGGTAGCGCACACCTTTCCAACTGGCATATTGGTTAAGTAACTTGGATTTGATATCCACGTTACGAACTAATGCTTCAAATTCATCCTGAGAGGCTTGCAGTAAAAGACCGTCTTTATCATTGACTGCATGCATCTCAGTTTGAGCATTTTGATTGTTAGATGCACTGTTACTACCACATGCGGAAAGCGTTATTGCTATCGCCACGGCAGGCAACGCCCGCCAGATATATCTCAAAATCGGTTGAGACTTGACCATTATTGTTATGTTCCCTTGAAGTCCTTAACGATAAATACCGTTATGTAATAAATGCCAAACGAAAACGAGATTCAGATTAAAGCAGAGTTCCCGGTTCACCAAATGCGCAACGGTGAAAACGTGCCGGAATGCACATTATTTTCTTATTTCCGCTAGTTCAAGGAGTGGAAAAAAGCAAACTTCGTTGAGACTACCGTATCGATAAACAGATTGCGAGCAGTTTTAACTATTTTATTTATAAGATTTAATGATGAAATTAGCAAAAAAAACGATGTAAAAAAAACTCAAATAACAGCACTTTTTGTTGAGGAAATGTGTCAGTAAACAATCTCGTGCTGGTTTTGTGGCGGGGACGGGACGGTTTTATTTGCCGATCGATTAGACGATCGGCAAGAAGAACGTGGTCGTAATTGAGGGTTAGGGATGGTTTTTTCTTAACGAGTATTTGCCGGGCAAACAGCATTGCAGCAAATTAATTAATGCGTCGCTGGCGGGGGTGAGCAGCCACCAGCTTAATCCGACCAGCACAACCGAGAGCGAGCCAACCGCAATGTCGCTAAACCAGTGGGCACCGATCATGATACGGGGTAAGGCGAAAACCACCGCGATTGCGACGCTTGCCGCGAACGCGCTTCGGGTAAAGTAGCGTAACATGAAGGCGGCGAACACCATCAGCATCATGCCGTGATCGCCCGGGAAACTGTCTTTTGACGCATCTTTGGCGGGAATATCCGTCAGGTCGGCAACCCGGTTGATATCGCTGAAGTAAAGCGTGGGGCTGGCATGCTGAACCGGCAATAAATGTCCCAGTTGATTAAGCACCAACGCGGTGAACAGCATAACGATGCCGATAATCAGCAAACGTCGGCGCTCTGGCGGCGCGGCCTTTAGATAAAACGACAGATACAACAGGCCCATCACGATGAGCGCGCAGCCATCAAACGCCCGCAGGTTGGTCAGCGCCACCCATTTCAGGAATAGCGGGCTTTGGGTGAGTTGATGATTAAAATAGAAGAAAATATGGCTGTCCAACCTAAACCAAAAGCCGTGGTTTGGCGGCAGATACCAGGATAAAAATAGCCCAATACCCAAGATATTGAGCAGCAAAATAGCAGGAATATTACGTCGAGACATGCGGGGAATAACTCAAAATCCGAGAACCAAACGGTTATTCTATTCCGCCGTAGTTAAACGAGCCTTTAACAGCCCGGCTTGTAAATTATTCCATTCTGCCGGTTGTTCATTAATCAACTCAATACGGCTATCGACCGGTGCGGCGGGTTTGGTTTCAATATGCAGGTCGAACCCCTGACGATTGACGATCAACGTGCCTTCCTTTATTCGCATAACCCCTTTGACCCGGCTGACCGGGGACAGACGAACCCAATCCAGCAGCGCGGCGGTATCAAATAGCGTCTCCGCAGAGAAAACCCAGCCGCAGGCGTGGTAGCCCTGACCCTGATTCAATGAACGGCGCCAGGAGCCTGCGTCCGGCAGCCGTAAAGCGGCCAGTCCGTGCGTGGCGTTGTGCGGGTGATGGTGCGCGCTTGCCGGCAGTTCACGCACGTTATGACGCGGCTGGTCCAACAACTGCCGATCGATCTGTCCCCGCGAGGCCGGAACAATAAGCCGATCGTCGTGATTATTGCGCTGCCACTGTCGTAAAGCGGCGCGATCCGCATCGCCATAGGTGTCCTGCTTGTTGGCGACGATAATGTCGGCGGCGGCCAGTTGATCGCGGAAATTTTCATTTTCCGTATAACGCGGCTCATGCAGTTGGCGGGCGTCCAGCAGACAGAGTGTCGCCTGTAACGTCAGCCAGGGCTGGTAACTTTCGCCCGTCAGCAACGAAAGGATCTGTTTCGGGTGACCCAGGCCGGTGGGTTCAATCAACAAACGGTGCGGTTTTTTCTGCTGTAGCAGCATGTTCAGCCCGATTTGCATCGGCAAGCCATTCACGCAGCACATGCAGCCGCCGGGGATTTCTTTCAATACCGCCCCGCAATCCGCCAGTAACGCGCCGTCAATCCCAACCTCGCCAAATTCATTGACCAATACGGCCCAGACTTCATGCTCGGGTTTCTGAGCAAGCAGATGACGAATCGTCGTGGTTTTGCCACTGCCAAGAAAGCCGGTAATCAAATTCACTTTCGTTAACAAAACAGGCTCCAGAGCGAATATTGGAAAGGATTGATCCCGCCGCGTCGCCCGGCGGGATGAGCAACGGGAACTTAATCGGCACGTCCCATGTAACGGCGCTCAGGGATATGGATACGGATTTTCTCGCCGGCGCTCAGATATTCCGGCACCTGAATGGTCAGGCCGGTTGCCATGGTCGCCGGTTTGTTGCGAGCGCTGGCTGACGCGCCTTTGATGCCCGGGGCGGTGTCGATAATCTCCATATCCACCGTTTGCGGCAATTCAAGCGCGATGATTTGACCATCCCATGACAGCACCTGAATACCGGGCATACCGCCTTCGGGGATAAACAGCAGCTCTTCTTCTATCTGTTCTTTTTTGAAGTGGTAAGGCGTGTAATCTTCGTCATCCATAAAGACGTATTCGTCGCCGTCAATATAAGAGAAGGTGACGGTGCGGCGGGTCAGGGAAATGGTATCGAGAATATCATCGCCTTTAAAACGTTCTTCAACCTTTAACCCGGTGCGCACGTCGGAAAAACGCATTTTGTACAATGTGCTGGCGCCGCGGGCGCTTGGGCTCTGGATATCGACGTCTTTCACGAATAACAGCTTGCCGTTATAGTTAACGACCATACCGCGTTTAATTTCGTTCGCTCTTGCCATAAAAATTACCTGTTATGAGGAGTGAGTTTTTTGTGGCGACACGTTACTCGCGCCGCCGGATTCAGGCAAGCGGGAATTCATACGTCAAGCATCATTTAATAATAGCGCCCGCACGAATAACCGGATGGCCGATAGGCGTAGGTTTTTGCCCGGATGACTGTTAAGGTGTCGAACGATCCCTGATCTTTGGTCAGCCCGCCGGAGAGCTTACTGATGGACTGTCGCCCTGATTGCGGCGCCTGCTGCATCGCGCCCTCAATATCCAGCCCGCTGCCGGGGATGCCCAACGGCAAGCCTGCCAATACCCGGTGTATTCACCTGGATGCGCATATGCGCTGCGGACTGTTTCATTCGCCGCTCAGACCCGCGGTGTGCGCCGGGTTACAGCCGCGGGCCGATATGTGTTTCAGCCATCGGGACGATGCGCTGATTTACCTGATCCAACTGGAAGCCGACACCGCGCCTGACGGTGATCGCGTTACGCGTCTTTGATGCGCCACAGGCAATAACCCGATCCGACTATCATGATCAGCGCAATAAAGAAAACGGCGTGATAGTTCCAGATTTCCGCGACGATACCGGCCAGTGAGCCAGAAATAATCCAGCCTACCCGGGTGGTGTTAGTAAAGAGCGTTGTTGCCGCGCCGGCCTGACCGGGCATCAGATCCTGAAAATACAGCATGCCGATCCCGGCGAGAATGCCAATAAACACCGCGTTCAGCAGCTGTAACGCTAGCAAGGCAATCTCGCTATCAAGAAACAATAATCCTACATAAAACAGCAGGCCGGCAGAGATTGCCAGCCGCATAAGAAAGCGTTTGCCAAAACGTCTGGCGACATAACCGGCGATCAGCATGGTCGGGATCTCCAACCCGGCGGCGGTTCCCATCATCACTCCGGCCAGTTTTTCCGGCAGATGCAACTCATGCACCAGGTAGAGCGGCATATTGATGATGTAGATACCGTTACAGGTCCACATCAGCGTGCAGGCGGCGAATAACAGTAGCGTGTCTCTGCGGTTGCGACGGGGAGATTCCAGGGTGGCGGCGGTTTTCACCTTCACTTTCGGCATGGACGGCAGAAAAAGCCTGACCAGTATGCCGCAGAGGATAAAAACCACCGCGGCGGTCAGATACATGGCCGTGAAGCCAAAACCCAGGGCCAGGGCAAATGCGATGGGCGGGCCGACAACCCATGAGAGGGAGATCTGCGCGCGCAGGATGGAGCTGAACATCGCGGCTTCTCGGCCCGTGCGATCCGCATGTTCCCGGGCCAGTGCGAAGAGCTGCGGGTTGGCGGTAGAGCCGAAACTGCTGAGCAATACGCCGACGAACAGCAAAATGAAGTAATTACGGTTCCAGGCAAACAAAATACAGGCCAGGGCGCCTAATAAACAGCACAGAAAAATAAGCGTCTTGCGATCGCCCTGCCGATCTGAGCGGGTCGCCAGTAGCTGGCTGACGATTATGCCGATGACCGCGCTGCCGGTATAGAACATCCCAACCAGAAATGGCCGTACCTGCACTTCTGTGGAAAGGAAAAGGCTGAGGGTCGGAAGTTGCAATGCCCCGGCGATCCCGGTCAGGAATGCGATGACTAAAAAGGCTAACGAAGTCAGGTCGGGCTGACGTCGGGTTGTGCTGACGGTTGTGTGCATAAAGTGGTAACGCTTAAGCAGCAGGCAGAGGAGAGATCGAGCGCGTCATTCTACGCCGGTTTATAAAAAAACAGAAAAACTGTTTCATTATTTTTCTTCAGCAAGGTTTCAGCTTAAGGCGATTTTTATGGCGCCGCTGCGGTTGGTGCAGGCAAAAATGTGCGTGATGTCATAATTTCGTTACGCCGATTGTGCAGAATACTTGCATAAACCTCGTAATGGCAACAGACTCATTGAAACGTTTCAGCGATGTCTTTGGAAGCAATGCCTACACGAGCCACGCTTTTTTCCACATAAAAGCTGAAACGATTCAACTTTCAGTAAGAGAGGAGAGCCATGTTCCAGTTGTCACAGCAAGATATTCATTTAGGCGCGACGGCCAGCAGCAAGCAGGAAGCCATACAGCTTGTTGCTTCCGCACTGACCGACGCCGGGTGCGTCAGCGCAGCGTATGTCGATGGCATGCTACAGCGCGAACAACAGACGTCCACTTATCTGGGAAGCGGTATTGCGATCCCGCACGGCACCACCGATACCCGCGATTTGGTGCTGAAAACCGGAATACAGGTTTTCCAGTTTCCTCAGGGCATCGCCTGGGGTGAAGACCAGACCGCTTATGTCGTGCTGGGGATCGCCGCGCGTTCCGATGAGCATCTGGCGTTGTTACGTCAACTCACGCATGTGCTTAGCGACGACCGCGTCGCCGCGCGTTTGGCGAGCACCGACTCGGCGGAAGAATTCCGCAGCCTGCTGATGGGCGAGCAGCAACTGGCCGATTTCCGTTTCGATACTTCGCTGATTTCACTGGATGTGGCGACGGACAACCTGCTGACGCTTCAGGCGCTGAACGCCGGTCGTCTGCAACAGATCGGCGCGGTGGATGCCGGTTTCGTCAGCGCGGTTGTCGGCGCCACGCCGCTGAATCTGGGGCAGGGCGTCTGGTTCAGCGACAACGCCGAGGGGAACCTCAGCAGCGCGGTCGCCGTTGCTCGTCCCGCCGCGCCGTTTAAGGTTGATGATGAGTCGGTCGCATTGCTGGTGACGGTCGCCGCCGCCGATGAACAAGCGCTTCCGCCGATTGATTACCTGAGCAAACTACTGATCGAACAAAAAGCTGAACGTCTGCTGACCGCCGACGCCGCAACGCTGTTGGCGCTGCTGACCAGCGACGTGCCGGAAGAAAGTAAAGTACTGACGGCCGAATTCACCATTCGCAACGACCATGGTTTGCATGCGCGTCCGGGCACGATGCTGGTTAACGTGATCAAACAGTTCGGCAGCGAAATTACCGTCGCCAACCTTAACGGTACGGGCAAACCGGTGAACGGTCGCAGCCTGATGAAAGTTATCGCGCTGGGTGTGAAGAAAGGTCACAAACTGCGGTTTACCGCGAACGGCGACGATGCCGAGCAGGCGCTGGCCGCCATTGGCGAAGCCATTAGTTCTGGTTTGGGCGAGGAGGCAGCATGAGCAGGCGAGTTGCCACCATTACCCTGAATCCGGCTTACGATCTGGTTGGCTATTGCCCGGAGATTGAGCGGGGCGAAGTGAACCTGGTTCAGACGGCAGGCCTCCACGCCGCCGGCAAAGGTATTAACGTTGCCAAGGTGCTGAAAGACCTCGGGATTGATGTCACGGTGGGTGGATTCCTGGGCAAAGACAATCAGGATGGTTTCCAGCAGTTGTTCAGCGAACTGGGCATTGCAAACCGCTTTCAGGTGGTTTCAGGCCGCACGCGTATCAATGTCAAATTAACAGAACAAGACGGCGATGTTACCGACTTCAATTTTTCCGGGTTTGATGTTACGCCGCAGGACTGGCAGCGCTTTGTCAACGACTCGCTGAGTTGGCTGGGGCAGTTCGACATGGTCGCCGTTAGCGGAAGTCTGCCGGCGGGTGTCGCGCCCGACGACTTTACCGACTGGATGTCCCGCCTGCGCAGCCAATGTCCCTGCATTATTTTCGACAGCAGCCGCGACGCGCTGGTGGCAGGTTTGAAAGCCGCGCCCTGGTTGGTAAAACCCAATCGCCGGGAACTGGAAATCTGGGCCGGACGTAAGTTGCCTACGCTGGCGGATGTGGTTGATGCCGCGCATGCGCTGCGTGAGCAGGGTATCGCGCATGTCGTGATCTCATTGGGAGCGGAAGGCGCCCTGTGGGTGAATGCCTCGGGCGCATGGTTGGCGAAACCGCCGGCCTGCGAAGTGATCAGTACGGTAGGAGCAGGCGACTCCATGGTTGGGGGACTGATTTATGGCTTATTAATGCGTGAGTCCAGTGAACATACTTTGCGTCTGGCGACGGCGGTGTCCGCACTGGCCGTAAGCCAAAGCAATGTTGGAATTACCGACCGTCCTCAGTTGGCCGCAATGATGGCGCGTGTCGATCTGAAACCCTTTAATTAACAGCAGGAGACAAACAATGAAAACGCTGCTGATTTTAGATAAATCACTGGGTCTGGCGAGAAGCCATCTGGTGAAGAACCTACTCGGCGCTGCCGCTGCGAAAGCAGGGCTGACGTTTACGGAACAGGCTGACGAGTCTGAATTGGTGATCATTCTGGGTGCGACCGCCGCGGCGGACAGCGCGTTGAATGGCAAACGCGTGTTTGTGGGCGATGTGGAGCTGGCAGCCAGCCAGCCGGACGCGTTCCTCGCCAAGGCGCAAGCGGAAGCCGCGACCTATCAGGCCGCCGCGTCAGCACCGGTTCAGCAAAATACCGCAGCCAAACGCATTGTTGCGGTGACGGCCTGTCCGACAGGCGTCGCCCATACGTTTATGGCCGCTGAAGCGATTGAAACCGAAGCGAAAAAACGCGGCTGGTGGGTCAAAGTGGAAACCCGCGGCTCGGTGGGCGCCGGGAATCCGATTACGCCGGAAGAGGTCGAACAGGCCGATCTGGTGATCGTCGCCGCGGATATCGAAGTCGATCTGAGCAAGTTCGCCGGTAAGAAAATGTACCGCACTTCTACAGGCCTGGCGCTGAAAAAGACCGCACAGGAACTGGATAAAGCGGTAGCGGAAGCCAAAGTTTATCAGCCGAGCGGTCAAACAACGGCGGCAGGCACGGAATCCGCTCAGAAAGGCGGCGCGGGTCCGTATCGTCACCTGCTGACGGGCGTGTCTTACATGCTGCCGATGGTGGTTGCCGGCGGTCTGTGTATCGCGCTGTCGTTTGTGTTTGGTATCGAGGCCTTTAAACAGGAAGGAACGCTGGCGGCGGCGCTGATGCAGATCGGCGGCGGTTCCGCGTTTGCGCTGATGGTGCCGATACTGGCCGGTTACATCGCCTTCTCCATCGCCGACCGTCCGGGGTTAACGCCGGGCCTGGTCGGCGGGATGTTGGCGGTCAGCACCGGCGCGGGTTTCCTCGGCGGGATCATCGCCGGTTTCCTGGCCGGTTACGTTGCCAGAGAGATAAACAACCGGCTGCCGTTGCCGCAGAGTATGGCCGCGCTTAAGCCTATTCTGATTATTCCGCTGATCGCGACGCTGATTACCGGCCTGATCATGATTTATGTCGTTGGTACGCCAGTGGCTAAAATCCTGACCGGCCTGACAGGCTGGCTGCAATCCATGGGAACGGCGAATGCGGTGATCCTGGGGGCGATCCTGGGCGGCATGATGTGTACGGATATGGGCGGGCCGGTAAACAAAGTGGCCTATGTATTTGGCACCACGCTGCTCAGTAGTCAGATTTACGCGCCGATGGCCGCGGTCATGGCGGGCGGTATGGTTCCGCCGCTGGCGATGGGGCTGGCGACTTTTCTGGCGCGCAACAAGTTCAACACGACCGAGCGTGAAGGGGGCAAAGCCGCGTTGGTTCTGGGGCTGTGCTTTATTTCCGAAGGGGCTATTCCGTTTGCGGCCCGCGATCCGATGCGTGTTCTGCCGTGCTGTATCGTCGGCGGGGCGCTGACAGGCGCGTTGTCCATGGCGGTCGGCGCGAAACTGATGGCGCCGCACGGCGGTCTGTTTGTTCTGCTGATCCCTGGCGCGATTACGCCGGCTATTGGTTATCTGCTGTCAATCATTGCCGGAACCGTGGTGGCGGGCGTGCTGTACGCGTTGCTAAAGCGCCCGGATGAACAATTGGTAAAAGCTTAATCGTTCGGCCATAAACAGGGAGGTTGTGGAGTAGCGCCAGTCGGCATCATGCCGACTGGCGCTATTTTTTTCGATGGGGTTAAGCCTGAGATTTTAGCCAGGCAATTTCTTGCGCCCAGATATCCGGGTTAACGGTTTCCAGAATCAAAGGGATCCCGTCAAAACGTTTATCTTTCATGATATAGCTGAAGGCGGTTTTACCAATATTGCCTTCACCCAGACTATGATGCCGGTCGACGCGGCTATTGAATTCGCTTTTCGCATCATTTAAATGCATCCCCCGCAGGTAATGGAATCCCACCACGCGTTCAAATTCGGCAAACGTCGATTCACAGGTTTCTGTAGTACGTAAATCGTAACCGCCGGCGAAAGCATGGCAGGTATCTATACAGACGCCCACGCGGTTTTTATCTTCAACTCGGTCGATAATGGCGGCCAGATGTTCGAAACGGTATCCCAGATTGCTCCCTTGTCCGGCGGTATTTTCGATAACGGCGGTCACCCCCTGCGTTTCCGCCAACGCGAGATTAATCGACTCGGCGATACGTGCCAGACAGCGATCTTCATCAATCTGTTTCAAATGGCTGCCCGGATGGAAATTAAGCAAGCTCAGTCCGAGCTGTTGGCAGCGGCGCATTTCGTCAATAAAGGCGACGCGAGACTTCTCCAGCGCCGCGTCTTCGGGGTGTCCGAGGTTAATCAGATAACTGTCATGAGGCAGGATCTGGGCCGGCGCGTAGGCATAGCGTTCACAAGCCGCTTTAAACCGTTCGATGATTTCCGCAGTGAGCGGCGCCGCCTCCCATTGGCGCTGGTTTTTCGTAAACAGCGCGAACGCCGTTGCGTTCAGTTCATGGGCGCGAATAACGGCTTGATCGACGCCGCCGGCGGCGCTGACGTGGGCACCTACGTATTTCATGTTCTTCTCCTCTTGATGACGGCGGCATTATGCCATTGTCCGGTGGGGTAATGAGACGTTAACGGATAAATTATTCGCGCCAATGGCATCATTTCAACGGCTGGATTGATATCCGCTCCGTCAGCGGCCGCCGCGGTTTTGCCTGGCGCCGATCCCATGGTGATACTTTCGGAATATTTGCCGGTCAGAGAATAAAAAAAGTTATTAAACTTATCGCTGATAAGTCGGGAAGCCGCGTTATCGTTCTGTGACAGGAGATGTTCGGGGGCGGCACAGCAGAAAGAGTCAACATTTTGTAACGCTGTTCTGCGTATTCCGAGCGACGGGCTCAGCCTATAATCAGAAGACTTAAAAAATAAATTGATTAATATATTCGCAACCTATAGCTATTTTCGATAAAGAGCCCTTATGCATATCACTTTACGCCAGCTGGAAGTTTTTGCAGAAGTCCTGAGGAGTGGTTCCACCACTCAGGCTTCGGTTGTGCTTGCACTCTCTCAATCCGCCGTGAGTGCCGCATTGGCCGATTTGGAAGGGCAACTGGGCGTTCAGCTTTTTGATCGCGTCGGCAAACGACTGGTGGTGAATGAGCATGGCAGACTGCTCTATCCGAAGGCTTTGTCGTTGCTTGAACAATCACTGGAGGTGGAACAACTTTTTCGCCAGGACAATGGGGCATTGCGCATTTATGCCAGCAGCACCATCGGCAACTATCTGTTGCCGGCCATGATTGCCCGTTACCGGCAGGATTTCCCCGACATTCCTCTGGAACTGCATGTTGGGAACACGCAGGATGTGATTACCAGCCTGTCGGAGTTCAGTGTCGACCTTGGGTTGATAGAAGGGCCATGCCATCATACCGATCTGGTTACCCAACCCTGGCTGGAAGATGAACTGGTGGTTTTTTGTTCGCCGACGCATCCGCTTAGCCAGCGGGAACTTTCCCTATCATCATTGGCCGACGCGCCCTGGATTATGCGCGAACGCGGTTCGGGAACGCGGGAAGTGCTGGATCATCTGCTGCTGGCGCGTTTGCCTCATTTTCGTTTAGTGATGGAGTTGGGCAATTCCGAGGCCATTAAACACGCGGTACGTCATGGTATTGGTATTAGCTGTCTGTCGCGCCAGGTCATTGCCGAACAGTTGGAAACCGGCACGCTGGTTGAGTTGTCTGTGCCGTTGCCCAAATTCATGCGTACGCTGTATCTGGTTCATCACCGTCAGAAGCATATTTCGAATGTTTTGCAGCGTTTCCTGAGTTATTGCCGGGAGGCCGGATAGGAAAAAGCTATTGCTAATGATCGGCTTCGAGTTATTAAGCTATCTTATAACACAGCGATCATGGCTATTCAGATAAAGGCTATTTGCTACAATCCCGCCTCGATTTTTAGTAACGGCAGTCAGGATAATAATGACTCAGCAAGATATTCAATCCCAGGGGACACCTACCCTGCGTCGTGAGCTTAAGGCACGGCATTTGACGATGATCGCCATTGGCGGTTCGATAGGCACCGGATTATTTGTCGCCTCCGGCGCGACGGTTTCACAGGCGGGGCCGGGCGGTGCGTTGTTATCTTATGCCCTGATTGGTTTGATGGTTTATTTCCTGATGACCAGCCTGGGAGAGTTGGCGGCGTTTATGCCGGTTTCCGGTTCGTTTTCAACCTACGGTTCGCGCTATGTAGAAGAAGGATTCGGTTTCGCGCTGGGTTGGAACTACTGGTACAACTGGGCGGTGACCATTGCGGTCGATCTTGTCGCCGCCCAACTGGTGATGGGGTACTGGTTCCCGGAAGTGTCCGGCTGGATCTGGAGCGCGCTGTTCTTAGCGCTGATGTTCCTGCTGAATTACATTTCGGTGAAGGGATTTGGCGAAGCGGAATACTGGTTCTCGCTGATCAAGGTGACGACGGTGATTATCTTTATTGCCGTGGGTGTCCTGATGATCGTGGGCATTCTGCGCGGCGCCGAAAATGCGGGGTTCCATAACTGGCAAATTGGCGATGCGCCTTTTGCCGGTGGTTTCTCCGCCATGATCGGGGTGGCGATGATTGTCGGTTTCTCTTTTCAGGGTACGGAGTTGATTGGGGTCGCCGCCGGCGAGTCGCAAGATCCGGGTAAGAATATTCCGCGGGCGATTCGTCAGGTATTCTGGCGTATTTTGTTGTTCTATATTTTAGCCATCCTGATCATCAGCCTGATTATCCCGTATACCGATCCTAACCTGTTGCGTAATGACGTAAAAGACATCACCGTCAGCCCGTTCACGCTGGTGTTCCAGAATGCCGGTTTGCTTTCAGCCGCGGCGGTGATGAACGCGGTTATCCTGACGGCGGTGCTGTCAGCGGGGAATTCAGGAATGTACGCCTCCACCCGTATGTTGTTTACCCTGGCCTCGGAAGGCAAGGCGCCGCGTATTTTCGCCAGATTGTCAAAAGGCGGCGTGCCGCGGAATGCGCTGTATGCGACGACGGTAGTCGCCGCGCTGTGTTTCCTGTCATCCATGTATGGCAACCAGACGGTGTATCTGTGGTTGTTAAACACCTCCGGCATGACCGGCTTTATCGCCTGGCTAGGAATTGCGATCAGCCATTATCGTTTCCGCCGGGGTTATATAATGCAAGGGCATGATTTGAATCGCCTGCCATACCGTTCGAGCTTCTTCCCGCTGGGGCCGATTTTTGCTTTCGTACTCTGTCTGGTGATTACGCTGGGACAGAACTATCAGGCGTTTCTGGAAGATAAAATTGACTGGTATGGCGTCACGGCGACGTATGTCGGGCTCCCGCTATTTTTACTGATCTGGTTTGGCTACAAATTGTGCCGGGGAACGCGCTTTATCAAATATCAGGATATGACTTTCCCCGATCACAAATAAGCGCTTTTATCGGGTTGTTCCGCCAGACGGGAACAACCCTTTTTTATGGCGGTTATTCCTGCCCGTCCTTATCGCACGCTATCCTTAGCTGTATTTTTGACAATTATCATCAATACTTAGTGATATTCAGATTTATCACAAAGTAATTTTTAATGAAATAATTAACTCACTATCTTTTTGTTGAAATATAGTCGGCATATTTCATCGGTTATTCAGGGGCAAAAAATGGCGTTATTAGGTTTGGCGAATGGACTTTGTTACTATCGCGATCATACTTTTAACGTATAAATAATTATCAGGTTAACTACGATGCTTAAAATTACCTTTCTGGATAAGGGCGCATTGCCTGAAACCATTTTTCTGAAAAAAAATAGTTTCAGGCGACCGCAATGTCGTCATCAATGGGTTGAATATAGTTATACGTCTCCCGAGCAGGTTATCGCCCGGGCAAAAAACAGTGATATTATTATTACCAATAAAACGTTATTAACGCGAGAAACGCTATCGGCATTGCCCGATCTGAAGCTGATTGCGGTAACGGCGACCGGGACAAACAATATTGATACCGTCGCTGCCGCCGAGTTGGGGATCGCCGTGAAGAATGTGCCTGACTATTCAACCCAGGCCGTTTCCGAGCACACCATCGCCATGATTTTTGCGCTTAAGCACAGCCTGATGGGATGGTATCGCGATCAGCTTAGCGATCGATGGGCCAGCCAGACGCAGTTTTCCTACTTTGACCACCCGGTTAAGGACATTGCCGGATCGACGTTGGGGATTTTCGGCGCGGGAGCGATTGGCCGCGAGGTGGCTCGGCTGGCGACGGCGCTGGGGATGAAAGTCATTTTTTCCGAGCGCAACGGGAGAGCGCCGTGTCGGCCGGGATATTTGCCGTTTGAGCAGGTTTTGCAATCTGCGGACATTATTTCTCTGCATTGTCCGTTAAGTGAGGAAACCCGCTGTCTGATCAATTCGCAAACGCTGGCATTGTGTAAACCGACGGCGTTTATTATTAATACCGCCAGAGGCGGGTTGATTGATGAAGCGGCCTTAATTTCGGTGTTAAACCGGCGCGGCATTGCGGGGGCGGCGTTGGACGGTTTGACGCAAGAACCGCCCGCTAAGGACAATCCGCTTATGCTGGCGGCAAAAATACTTCCTAATCTATTGATTACGCCTCATATTTCCTGGACATCGGCATCGTCGCTACAGGCATTGATGGAAAAAACAATTGAGAATATCGACGAGTTTGTTCAGCAGCAAGGCGATTAATAAGATTAATAAATGAAAGCGACATTAGACGAACAAGATTAATACGCTACCGATACGCCTTATTATTTTGTGGTTACTCTATTATTGCTTCTTATCTAATAGACGCCGGATATTTACCGTTAGTGCTTGAATGCGATTAATTCATGATGATTGAAACTATCAGCCTTGCTGATTTAGGCAAAGGTCGCGCAATGGCCGTTATTTTTCGGCAGGGAAACGGCCGGGATCGGAAATGCAGTATGCCGGCAGTCTGGCTATTAAAAATAGTAGGATGCCAGGAATAAATAAAAGCCGCGTCCGGTATCTCACCGCCTTTGCCGGCGGTGAGTATGATTATAATCAGCGTTTTTGAATGTAGGTCATCGCCAGCGCCAGCGCCAATACCAACCCCTTGATGATGTCCATGGCATAGTAGGGAACGGAGAGCATCACCAGCCCGTTTTGCAATACGCCGAGAATAACGGCGCCTACCAGCGTTCCCAGCGCATTCGGTTTGCCCGATCCCGCCAGTGAAAAACCGATATAGGCCGCCGCAACCGCATCCATCAGATAGCCGCCGCCGGCGTTGACCTGCGAGGAACCGATACGCGAAGCCAGCAGAATGCCGCCCAGCGCCGCCAGCAGCGATGAGAAAATATAGGCCTGAACCCGATAGCGGGCCGTGCGAATACCCGCCAATCGCGCGGCTTCAGGATTACCGCCGATGGCATACATTCTGCGTCCATGCTTGGTCAATGATAAATACAACTGCACAACCAGCGTGACGACAAGCATGACGACGACGATCACCGGAACCTGCCCCAGCGTGGCGAAAAACTCAGGAATAACGCCCTCGGCCATTTCACCGCTCGGCAACACCATGTTTTGAGTAATGGAGCCGCCATAGCTGTAGGTCATCGCCACGCCCTGAATCACAAACAGACTGGCAAGCGTCGCCAGCATATCGGGGATCTTCAGCACCACGATCAGAAACGCGTTGAACAGCCCGACCAGCGTGCACAGCAACAACGTCAGGACAATCGCGCCGGTAGTGCCAAATCCATGCCAGACGAACAGGGATATCACCAGCGCATTGGCCAGCGAGGCGGTCGAACCGACGGACAGGTCAAACCCGCCCACCGACAGCGAAATGGACACGCCAATGGCGATGACCGTCACAATGGCAATCGAGCGCAAGATATTGATGATATTGTAAGGATCCAGAAAATTATCCGAAGCCATCCCAAACAACGCAATCAAGGCCACGACGGTAATCAGCATGCCCCACTGGTACAAAAATTCGAAAAAGCGGTGGCGAAAGGGGATCACCCCGTTAGGTGAAAGTTGGTGACTCACGCGGGAGTTCCTCCAGTTGAATACAATAGTAATGTTTCTTCATCAATGTCTGATGCATTCAGTTCGGCGACGATACGGCCGTCCCACAGTACGCAAATCCGATCGCACAGGCCGACGAGTTCGGAAAATTCGCCCGAGGCGTAAATAATGCCTTTGCCTTGTTGCGCCAAGCCATCAATTAGGGAAAACAAATCCTGTTTCGCTTTGATATCCACCCCTTTGGTGGGTTCATCAAAAATCAGCACCTGCGCGTCGCTGCGTAACCATTTGCCAATGGCGACTTTTTGCTGGTTGCCGCCCGATAACCGGGCGAGTTTCTGCATAGGGCCGGTGGTTCGAACGGTCAACTGCGCAATGAGGTGTCTGGCCCAGCGAAGGGCCTGCTGGTGGCTGAATACGCCCCAGCGGGAAAAACTGTCGCTGGCGCTGACGCTCAGGTTCATGGCGACCGACTCCTCAATAAAGATCCCTTCCTTACGCCGCTCTTCCGGCACCAGCGCAATGCCGATTTCAACCGAGCGATGGGGGGAGTGCGGTTTCCAGGGCGCGCCACGGTATTCGCCGTCGGCGACCTGACTGACGGTCGCGCCGAACAGCGCTTTACACAGTTCCGTTTTCCCCGCGCCGGCCAGCCCGGCTATGCCCAGAATTTCACCTTTGCGCAGCGTCAGAGAGATATCGCGCAGCAGAATTTCATCGTGCAGCCCGCTGACCTGAAGCAATACCTCTTGCGGCGGTCGCGTCCGACGCGGCGGGAAAATGTCATCCAACTGATGACCGAGCATGCGTTCCACGATCTGTTCGCCGCTTAAGCCCTGCATCGGGCCGCTGCTGACCAATGCGCCGTCGCGCAGTACGGTTAACGTATCGCAAATTTCGCTCAGTTCATGGATGCGGTGAGAAATAAAAACAATCCCGATCCCCTCAGCCCGCAAGCGGCGAACCACCTGAAACAGGCGCGCGCTTTCCGCCTGATCGAGCGGGGCGGTCGGTTCATCCAGAATTAAAAAACGGCACTCATGGGACAGCGCTCTGGCGAGCAGGATCTGCTGCTTCTCGGCGAGAGAACACCTGTCCAGACGCCGACGTACGTTCAGATCTACGCCGAGCTGATCGAGCAGCGCCTGCGCCTGTCGATATAGCCGGGGCCAATCGAGCAGATGGCCCGTCTGTGCCAGCGTATCCAGCATGATGTTTTCAGCCACGGATAAGCTGGGAACCAGCGCCACATCCACCTCTTGCTGCACCAGATGAATGCCGTGGCGTTTGGCGGCGCGCGGCGAGTGAATATCCACCGGAACGCCGTCAATCAGGATATCGCCGCGATAGTGACGATAGGCGCCGGACAAAATGGTCATCAGTGTCGATTTACCCGCGCCGTTTGCGCCGGTCAAGGCATGAATGGATCCCCCTTCCAGCGTGAAATTAACCTGCTTCAAGGCATTAAAGCCGGAGAATGAAATAGAAATGTCGCGCATTTCCAATCGGGTAGGTTGGGTGATGGACGTCATGGTTCGTTAACGCTCTTGGCGGTAAATATCGTCAGAAAACGGATGTGAAAGGTATCACATAACCGGCAGAATTAAATACAGATTCAGCGCCCGGCGGCGCGCAGGCTACGAATGAAAAAGCATAAGTTAAGTAAAAAAATTCTTAAACCGCGTCAGCCAAGTGAATAAGATGGTGTTATCAGCAAACTGGTTTTATCGTCCTCCTCGCGTCAACAGGCCAACGACCTGGCGATGCAGGGATGACGGGTTAGCCCGCGCATGTGGCTCTCATAACAAAAATCGCACCGCAAGGAATATCAGCAGATGAACACAACGGCAATCCGCGTACAGGTCGGTCCGGCCAACTACTTTTCTTTTCCCGGGGCAATCGATAAATTGCTGACGTTTTATCCGCCGGCGGTGCTTAACAATGCCCTGTGGATATACGGAGAACGCGCTCTGGCCGCCGCCGAGCCGTTTTTACCTGCGGCGTTTAATGCCGATTCATCCCGGCGTGTGCTGTGCGGCGCGCACTGTAGCGAAAGCGAAGTGGCCCGATTGGCGGCGCGGGCCGGGGAGCATTGTCAGGTGGTGATCGGCATCGGCGGGGGCGCGGTGTTGGATACCGCCAAAGTGGTGGCCCGGCAGGTGGGCGTTCCGCTGGTGGCGATCCCGACGATTGCGGCGACGTGCGCCGCCTGGACGCCGCTGTCGGTGTGGTATAACGATGCCGGTCAGGCGCTGAATTTTGAAATTTTCACCGATGCCAATCATCTGGTGCTGGTAGAACCGCGCATTATTCTGGCCGCGCCGCCAGAATACCTGCTGGCGGGCATCGGCGACACGCTGGCGAAGTGGTATGAGGCCATGGTGCTCAGCCCGCAGCCTGACGCCTTATCGTTAACGGTGCGTCTTGGCCTGCAAACGGCGCTGGATATCCGCGATGTGCTGCTGAAGCAGAGTGCCTCGGCGATGACGGCCGTCGCCCGCGGCGAACTGACGCAGGATTTCCTGGACGTTGTGGATGCCATTATTGCCGGCGGCGGTATGGTCGGCGGTCTGGGGGAGCGTTATACCCGGGTCGCGGCGGCGCACGCCGTCCACAATGGACTGACGGTTTTACCGCAGACCGAACGGTTTTTGCACGGGACAAAAGTCGCCTACGGCATTTTGGTTCAAAGCGCCTTGCTGGGGGATGATGCCACGCTGCGGCAGCTCCGCGCCGCGTTCAAGGTGCTGGGATTGCCGACGTCGCTGGCGGAGCTGGCGGTGGATATCAACGATCGCGCCGCGATGCAGGCGGTGATCGCCCGCGCGCTGAAACCGGGCGAGTCTATTCACTATTTGCCGCTGGCGTTGGATGAGCAGGTCATACTGGATGCGTTTCATAAGGTGGAGACGCTGGCCGATTAACGGCAAGCAACGGGGCTTATAAATGAGCGTCGCCGGTAAAGGCTGAGGAATTCCCATAAATTTTGGGGAAAATTTCTGCCAGTGCAGTGGGGTTTCGTGCGCACCAACCAATACGGCTTTCTGCAACCGTTGCCGTACGAGCCCGACATGGGGCGGCACTGGTTTTCGCGGCGTCCTGCCGCTCACCCGGCGGACCCGTCCACTTCAGCGCGATTTTTTACGCGAAGAGAACATCCCCAAAAACAACCTTTTGTTATTTAAAGTTTATGCCGCTATTGTATTTTTTCGTAGGGAAACGAGCTTCTGATGTAACGTGAGTAATAGCGGTATTTGGTCGAACTGGCCATTAACTCTTCATAGATCATCCGCGCGACCCCGGAATACTGATATATGCTGCCATTCAGCAATTCGACTTCCAATAGACTCTTTTCCGCATCGTATCCGATAGCGAACAGCTCTGATGATGAAACCCGTTTTCTTTGCAAAATTCCGTACTCCTGAACAATCAATGCCACATTCCAGATATCGACGTTACCGCAATGTGTATATCGGCACCGGTGCGCCGATCTCCAGCCAGGCGTCATGTTCTTTTGCTTCTTTTCAAGAAACGGGCATGGCGTGTTTAAAGGCTGCGTCTGATTATAAGTTTGTCTACCGGAAAAAAACAATTTTCTCCAGCAGCAATTTGCGGTCGGTCGAGAGCGGTAATTCAGGCGGACAAGACGCAGGAACCGATCGGCGTCGGCTCCTGCATAGCGGAGATTATTGCTGGTACAAATACTGTGCGTGAAAGCGCAGATGATCCTCAATAAAGCTGGCGATAAAGAAATAGCTGTGGTCGTAACCAGACTGCGTACGCAACGTCAGCGGTTGCTGGTGCTGTCGAGCCAGTTCGGCCAGTTTCGCCGGCTGTAGCTGGTCGGGTAAGAACTGGTCGCAGTCGCCTTGATCGACCAGAATGGGCAGCTTATGCCGGGTATTCGCCAGCAGATGGCAACTGTCGTACTGTAGCCACTGCGTTTCGTCCTGGCCCAGATAGCTCTCGAACGCCTTGCGTCCCCAGGGAACCTGGCACGGGTTGACGATCGGCGCAAAGGCGGACGCGGAAAGGTACTGCCCCGGATTGCGTAAGGCCAGCATCAGCGCGCCGTGTCCGCCCATGGAATGTCCGCTGATAGACTGCCGATCGTTCACATTAAAGTGTTGCTGAATGATGGCCGGCAATTCCTGACGGATATAGTCATACATCTGATAGTGCGCGGCCCAAGGCTGCTGGGTGGCGTTGACGTAAAAGCCGGCGCCTTGTCCAAGATCGTATCCCGCGTCATCGGCAACGCCTTGCCCCCGCGGGCTGGTATCCGGCATGACCAAAACCAGCCCCTTTTCAGCCGCGATGCGTTGAGCGCCGGCTTTGGTGGTGAAATTCTCATCGTTGCAGGTGAGTCCGGACAGCCAGTAAAGCACGGGCGGCGGCGTGTCATCCGGCGTCGGCGGCAGATAGATGCTGAATGTCATGTCGCAGTTCAGCGTATCGGACGCGTGGCGGTAGCGCTGTTGCCAGCCGCCAAACATTCGGTGTTCTTCCAGAAGTTCCAGTGACGGTATCATCGCTGTGCTGCCTCCTTTTATCGGGTATATCCCTTAATCTTTCCGGTTGCCGCGAGTCTGCGGCGATCCCGGACACCCTAACCGGCGGATGTCCGGGACGTCTGCGGCAATACCTTGAAATCAAAAGGGCCGGGTTGATGTCGCTGTTAGCTGAAATGGATAACCGAACGGATCGATTTGCCCTCATGCATTAAATCGAACGCGGTATTGATCTCATCCAGACTCATGGTGTGGGTGATGAAATCATTAAGCTGGAATTCGCCGTCCAGATAGCGCTGTACGATGCCCGGCAGTTGGCTGCGGCCTTTCACGCCGCCGAAGGCGGAACCGCGCCAGACGCGGCCCGTCACCAATTGGAACGGACGCGTGGAAATTTCCTCACCGGCTCCGGCGACACCGATAATCACCGATTCGCCCCAGCCTTTGTGGCAGCATTCCAGCGCGGAACGCATCACGTTCACGTTGCCGATACATTCAAATGAGAAATCAACGCCGCCGTCGGTCAGTTCGACGATCACGTCCTGAATCGGCTTATCGTAGTCTTTCGGATTGATCAGATCGGTGGCGCCCAGCTTGCGCGCCAGATCGAATTTGCTGGTATTGAGGTCAATCCCGATGATCCGGCCGGCCCCGGCCATTTGCGCGCCGATAATGGCCGACAGCCCGATGCCGCCGAGGCCGAAAATCGCTACCGTATCGCCTTTTTTTACTTTGGCGGTATTGATCACCGCGCCCATGCCGGTGGTCACGCCGCAGCCCAGCAGGCAGACTTCTTCCAGCGGAGCGTCTTTGCTGATTTTAGCCAGAGAAATTTCCGGCACCACCGTATGCTCTGCAAACGTCGATGTTCCCATATAGTGGAAAATCGGCTGACCGTTTTTAGAGAAACGGGTGGTGCCGTCCGGCATCAGACCTTTGCCCTGCGTGGCGCGGATAGCCTGACACAGGTTGGTTTTTCCGGAACGACAGAATTTACACTCGCCGCATTCAGGGGTGTACAGCGGAATAACGTGATCGCCAACGGCTACGCTGGTCACGCCTTCGCCGATGGCTTCAACGATGCCGCCGCCTTCATGACCCAGAATGGCCGGAAAAACGCCTTCCGGATCTTTACCGGACAGGGTGTACGCATCGGTATGACAAACGCCGGTGGCAATAATGCGCACCAGAACTTCGCCTTTCTGCGGCGGCATCAAATCGACTTCTTCAATCGACAAGGGTTGGTTTGGGCCCCAGGCGACGGCGGCGCGGGTTTTGATCATTTGCATGGTGTTACTCCTCTAGCGGCAATAGGTTGCGGAAGCAGTTAAAATTATTGTTGGTCTCGGTAAAACATGGCGTCAGGTTGAAGATTGTTCAATGATGAGCTTTTTCAGCGCTTCGACATTGGGGCCGAACGCATCGCGCCGCCATATCAGCCAGGTGGCGGTATCGGCGATTTCAGCGGGTAATGGGTGTATCTGCACGTACTCATGCGCCGCTAACCGTTCAAGTACGGAGACGGGGATAAACGCCAGTCCGGCTCCGCTGGCGACGCCGGCGAGCATGGCTTGATATGACCGGATTTCCATAATGTTGCCGGGCGCCACGCCATCCTGCCTGAACCACTTTTCCAATCGGGAACGGTTGGCGCAGCGCGGCGGGAAAGCGAACAGCGTATCGTCTTTGGCATCCTGCGCCCGGTGAATCGGCGCGTGATTGGCATCCGAGATCAACACCAGATGCTCAGGAAAGGTTTGGCAGCCGTTCAGTTCATCATAGGAAACCGGGCCGTCCGCGAAAGCCGCGGCCAGCGTTCCGGCGCGAACCCGTTCGACTATTTCCCCACTGGTATCGGTCGTTAGTGAAAGCGCCACCGCGGGATAGCGTTGATGATAAGCTGCAAGCAGGCCCGGCAGTCGGGTCGCGGCGGTGCTTTCTATCGAACCCAAGGCAAAATTGCCAGCCGGTTCACCCGTGCGGGTCATACTGATGGCTTCTTCACTCAGCGCCAGAATACGTTGCGCGTAGCAAAGAAAATTGTGCCCGACGGGGGACAGCCGCAAGCGTTGCTTTTCGCGGATAAAGAGATCGGTTCCCAACTCATGTTCGAGCTGCCGCAGGCGGGTCGTAAGGTTCGATGGAACCCGGTGAAGTTGTTCTGCCGCCCGGACGACTGAACCCGTTTCGGCAACCAGGCAAAACATACGTAACTGGGTCAGATCCATTTTTTTCACTTTTTGTCATTAACTTTGCATGAATCATTCATTTTTTGTGAGTTTAACCATAAGTCACTCTATTAGCAACTTTCATGTAACACCTAGCTGAAAGCTTGGCCGTAAAGTGTGAGCCAGTCATTGGCTGGTCGAATTCGTTCCCGACGAATTGTCCGTCGCTTGCAGTCTTTCAGGAATAAGAATTATTTAGTGTGACATTCTATTTATTTAAATATATTTCTGTGACGAAGCGGACAAAATAGAATGCGTAACTGCATATTTTTTTGATCCTGAAACAGACTATCCTGGGCTGAATAAATATCTGGAATTTCAAATCCTGGATACGAAAAGAATTATAAATAAACCGTTAAAATAACAAGTTAAAAGGTTTTATAAATAATCACGAGTAAACAATAGGTTAAATCTATCATTGGCGGGTTTTTGATCGTGATTGGTGATCGAAAAAGGTAAACCCCTGACGAAATCTGCCGATAACAAGAGTGTTCATCAGGAAAGAATGCTATTGGTTCTGTGATGGAATGTCTCTTTCCTGTTGTGAACAAGAGGAGGTTAAGTAAATTCCCTCACCACTCATCATTAAATTATGCAACGTCAGTCGAGTTTTATTTAAAAATGCGCTGGTTAATGACTAAAAAAACGCAGGTGCGAAGTACCAGATAATTAACAGGAGTCTTCCGTGAGCTTTTTAAAAAATATCACCATCAGAGCGATGCTTTTAACAATATTGGGAATATTCTTACTCTTATGGGGAGGCGTCTCTTTCTATATGTCATCTTCACTGAGTGAAATGACAAAATTATTGGAATCCGGCGAGGTGCAGAAACTGAATGTCGACACGCTGGCAGACGGCAGCGAGCAGTTTGCGCGTACGCTGACCCGCATACAGTTGGCAATGGATTATACCCAAACCGGCGAAACGGATAAGGCGGCCGTAAATCTTACCGAGGCTGAGGCGGCATTGAAGGATGCCCAGGCGGTGCTGGATAAATTTAAGGCCGCCGATCATCGCGGCGTCGATACCGCCACGGTGGACAATCTGCAAAAGACATGGCAAGCGGCGCTGGAAGATGGATTAAGGCCTTTTCTTGCGGTGGTCAGGGAAAATAATAACGAGGCGTTTCGTCAGCAGTTCAGAGATCGGTTTCTTCCTTCGCGCGTGGCATACAGTCTGGCGATGGATAACTATCAGACCAGCGCGCTTGCCGCCTCCAGCGGTTCGCTGTCCCGGGTGTATGAGCTAGTCAGCTGGAATAAAAGTACGTTACTGGTTGCGGTGATACTCGGCCTGCTGATTCTGGTGTTGACCGATCGCTATCTGGTCAATTATCTGGTTAAGCCGTTAAACCTCATTAAAGATCATTTCAGGGTGCTGGCCGATGGTCAGTTAGGGCTTCATCTGGAAGAGTTTGGCCGCAACTGCGTCGGCCAGTTGATCCCTTTTTTAAAACATATGCAGCAAAGCCTGATCAACACGGTTTCAACCATTCGCGACAGTTCCGCTTCTATTTATCAAGGCGCGAGTGAAATTAAAAGCGGCAACAATGACCTCTCTTCCCGCACCGAACAGCAGGCCGCGGCATTGGAACAGACGGCTGCCAGCATGGAGCAGCTTGGCGCCACGGTGAAACAAAACGCAGAGCATGTTCATCAGGCCAGCAAATTGGCTCTGGATGCCTCCGTTGCCGCTAAAAAAGGCGGTGAAGTGACTACCGGCGTGGTGTCAACCATGGCCGATATTTCCACCAGTTCGAAGAAGATCGCCGATATTACCAGCGTAATCAACGGCATTGCTTTCCAGACCAATATTCTGGCGCTGAACGCGGCGGTAGAAGCGGCCAGGGCCGGCGAGCAGGGGCGCGGTTTTGCGGTCGTGGCGGGTGAGGTGCGTAATCTGGCGCAGCGTAGCGCGCAGGCCGCCAAGGAGATCGAAGGGCTGATTGCTGAATCGGTAGAACGGGTGAATACCGGCTCGCATCAGGTAACGCAAACCGGTGACGCGATGGAGTCAATCATCACCGCCATTAGCCGGGTAAACGATCTGATGGGCGAAATCGCCTCAGCGTCTGACGAACAAAGCCGCGGCATCAGCCAAATTGGTCAGGCGGTGGCTGAAATGGACGGCGTGACCCAGCAGAATGCCGCCTTGGTGCAGGAATCCGCCGCCGCCGCCGCTTCTCTGGAAGAACAAACCCGTCAGTTAAACGAAGCGGTATCCGTCTTCCAATTGCCGGGAGGCGAAAAACGGCAATACGGTAAAAATCTGCTGTCTGGAGAACCGGCGACGGCAATAAAGCCCGCATTATTGACGACAAATAGCGGTAAAAAGGGGGGCGGCGCGCATGACAATTGGGAAACGTTCTAATTAAAAAATAAGCATACCGGCCGATCTTAAGGCCGCATCAGCGATAGTAAACGCCAGACAGGCGCCGGGGTCGCTCTCGGCGCCTGTTGTTTTCCATCATTTCATTTCGGTTTGCCGCTGAAGATCGGTTGGCGATAAGCTGAATCTATTTCAACAATCATGACATACAATCACTGGATAATCGTGCCTCTCTCAACTAGAGTGGTGACGGCGTTTTGGCCTGACCAGCATCAATATAAGTAACACCTGCAGGAGAATAATAATGTCATCGTTAAGTAAAGAAGCCGTCCTGGTGCATGAGGCGCTGATGGCGCGCGGCCTCGAAACGCCGTTACGCGGCGAATTGTTGGACCGGGAAACGCGTAAACAGCGCATTGCCGAGCATATGACGGAAGTCATGAATCTGTTAAGTCTCGATCTGGAAGATGACAGTCTGGCGGAGACGCCGCACCGTATTGCCAAAATGTATGTCGATGAAATTTTCTCCGGGCTGGATTATGCCAATTTTCCTAAAATCACCATCATCGAGAACAAGATGAAGGTGGATGAAATGGTAACCGTCCGCGACATCACGTTAACCAGCACCTGCGAACATCATTTTGTGACCATTGATGGTAAGGCGACGGTGGCTTATATTCCGAAAGACGGTGTGATCGGTTTATCGAAAATCAACCGTATCGTGCAGTTCTTTTCCCAGCGCCCACAGGTTCAGGAACGCTTAACGCAACAAATCCTGACCGCCTTGCAAACGTTGCTGGGCACCAGCAACGTCGCCGTATCGATCGATGCCGTACATTATTGCGTTAAAGCGCGCGGCATCCGTGACGCAACCAGCGCAACCACCACCACTTCACTGGGCGGATTGTTCAAATCCAGTCAGAATACCCGTCAGGAGTTCCTGCGCGCGGTACGTCACCACAATTAGTTCCGTTCTTTTCGCATTGATACGTTGGCCGGCGCCAGATAATGGCCAACGTATCAATAAAATGCGTATTATTTCCGGTCATCTATTAATACAATCGTCATTCCGATGACTTAATACCTAAGATCTATGCCTTCTCAACCGACGCCGTCACCCCGTATAGCCACGCTGGATTTTGCCCGGGGCGTCGCTGTACTCGGGATTCTATTACTTAATATCAACGCATTCGGCTTACCGAAAGCGGCCTATCTCAATCCTGCCTGGCAAGGCGCGCCATCGCTGAGTGATGTCTGGACCTGGGCCGTGATGGATCTTATCGTGCAGGCAAAATTTCTGACGTTATTTTCTCTGCTGTTCGGGGCCGGACTACAGCTGTTGTTGCCCAGGGGAAAGCGTTGGGTTCACGCCCGGCTTTTTTGGCTGATGCTGCTGGGTTTAGTGCATAGCATTTTTTTCTGGGACGGCGATATTCTGCTGGATTATGGCCTGATTGGGTTGGTGTGCTACGGCATGATCCGCCATGCGCAGGGAAGTCAGGCTCTGCTGCGCACCGGAGCGATAATGTATCTGGTGGGGGTCGGCGTCCTGTTTATTTTAAGTCAGTTGCTCAGTCTGCAATCGGGACGATTCTGGCAACCGGCCGCATCCGATATTGCCTATGAGGTCTATTGGCAAACGACGGGAGGGCCGGAGGCGTGGGGCAACCGGGTGAGTCTGCTGACTGACAGCCTATTGTCGCTGGGCGTCCAGTACGGCTGGCTGTTGGCCGGTTCGATGCTATTGGGCGCCGGCCTGATGCGCAGCGGCTGGCTAAAAGGGACGTTCAGCCAGGCGCATTACCGTAAGCTTGCTTTATGGTTGATTCCGCTGGCGTTGGGTATCAACGCCAGCGGTGTCGTCGCTCAGTGGGCCGTGCAGTGGGAATATCGCTGGAGCGGCCTGTTATTGCAGATCCCGCGCGAACTGAGCGCCCTTTTGCAAGCGGTGGGATATCTCGCGTTGTGCTATGGATTCTGGTCAACATTATGCAAGTGGCGGATTACCTATTGGGTCAGTGATATCGGACGCATGGCGCTGACGAATTATTTATTGCAAACCCTGGTCTGTACTCTGCTGTTTAACCATCTCGGACTGTTTATGCGCTTAGACCGTCTGCAACTGCTGGCGGTCGTTCCCCTGGTCTGGGGGGTGAACCTGCTGCTTTCTCATTACTGGCTGAGTCATTTTCGACAGGGGCCAATTGAATGGCTGTGGCGCAAGCTAACCATGGCGATTGCCAAAACGGTCTTATGATCGTGACGGCGGCGTGAAACTTACGCACAGCGGCGACAGACGATAACCCAACGTGCTACCGGGCCGATTTGAGGATCTGTTCAGGTAGAACGGCAGGGTAGTCCGGGGCGTCATCGGGAATGTCATGCTCGGTAGGAATGGAGATCGGCGGCCCGAGAAAACGGGGTTCCCGCTTCAGAATGTACAGATCAAACAGCGCGCCCAGCCTGGCCCCAAATTCCCGCAGACGTACCGTCAGCATATTTTTGGGCGAGGGAACCGCATAGCACTGCGCCTGAATACCCAGATGCAGGGCGATAAATAATGCCCGCTCGCAGTGGAAACGCTGGGTGATGATGGTGAAATCATTGGTATCAAAGACTTTGCGTGTTCTGACGATCGAGTCCAATGTACGAAACCCCGCATAATCCAGCACGATGTCTACCGGGGTCACGCCTGCCGCAATCAGATCGCGCCGCATGGTCATGGGTTCGTTGTAACTTTGCAGCGCATTGTCGCCGCTAAGCAGCAGATAACTGATTTTACCGCTGTTATAGGCATTCAAAGCGCCCTGAATACGGAAAAGATAATACTGGTTGATGACGCCGGTGCGGTAATACTTGGCGGTGCCCAGCACCACGCCGACCTGGCGTGACGGCAGTTGCTGCAAATCATCGTAAACAAAGGGCGCAGCTTTCCAACTGATCCAGCGATCGAGAGCAAAAGCAGACAGCAACAGCACGCCAATGATCGTTAACAGGCCGTATATCAGGCGTTTCCACATGCTTATGCCTCAGGTAAGGCGATTGGGGTTGTCATGTCTCAAGGCTACTTTACCTGACTGGGGGACGCAAGACACAGGCGACGTCGGTGGGACTTATTGCCTGATTTTTCGACGATGACGGCAAAATAGCGGATAAAAATGCCGGCGGCTTAAATGATTCAAGCCACCGGCCGATGGCGCCGGGTTCGGTTAAACGCGGATTCCCCACAGATCGTACTCGTCGGCGTGTTCGATTTTTACCGTCACGATATCGCCGACGCTAAGGTTGGTTTCGCCATTCAGGTAGACCGCGCCGTCGATTTCCGGGGCATCGGCCATGCTGCGTCCGATGGCGCCTTCTTCATCAATTTCGTCGATCAGCACCTGTAGTTCGCGGCCGATTTTTTCCTGCAACCGCTGTGCGGATATCCCTTGTTGAAGCTGCATAAAGCGATGATAACGCGCTTCTTTGACCTCTTCCGGCACCTGATCCGGCAGTTGATTGGCCGTCGCGCCTTCCACCGGGCTGTATTTGAAACAGCCGACGCGATCCAGCCGGGCTTCTTGCAGAAAATCCAACAGCATCTGGAAGTCTTCTTCCGTTTCGCCGGGGAAGCCGACGATAAACGTCGAGCGTAATGTCAGCTGCGGGCAGATTTCGCGCCATTTTTTTATGCGTTCCAGCGTACGTTCGACGGCGCCGGGGCGCTTCATCAGCTTGAGGATGCGCGGGCTGGCGTGTTGCAGCGGGATATCCAGATACGGCAGGATTTTCCCTTCCGCCATCAGCGGGATCACCTCATCCACATGCGGATAAGGGTAAACATAGTGCAGACGAACCCACACGCCCAGCGAAGCCAGTTGTTCGCACAGGCTGACCATACTGGTTTTAACCGGCTGTCCGTTCCAGAATCCGGTGCGTTGCTTAACGTCGGCGCCGTAGGCGGACGTGTCCTGAGAGATCACCAGCAATTCCTTGACCCCCGCGTCCACCAGACGCTTGGCTTCATCCAGCACCGAACCGATGGGACGGCTGTCCAGATCGCCGCGCATCGACGGAATAATGCAAAACGTGCAGCGGTGATTACAGCCTTCCGATATTTTCAGGTAGGCGTAATGGCGGGGCGTCAGCTTGACTCCCTGAGCCGGAATTAGGCTGGTGAACGGGTTGTGCTCCGGTTTCGGCACGTACCGATGGACATGCGACAGCACCTGCTCGTAGCTATGAGGCCCGGTGATTTCCAGCACCCTGGGATGCACTTCGCGGATTTGATTTTCTTTCGCGCCCAGACAGCCGGTGACGATGACCTTGCCGTTTTCATTCAGCGCTTCACCGATGGCCTCCAGCGACTCTTGTACCGCGCTGTCAATAAAACCGCAGGTATTGACGATCACCAGTTCGGCATCGTCATAGCGCGGCACCACCTGATAGCCTTCGGTACGCAGTTCGGTCAGGATCCTTTCCGAGTCCACCAGATTTTTCGGGCAACCGAGAGAAACGAATCCAATACGGTGTTGTTGCATGTTATTTGCTCACAATTCATTCAAAAAGAAAACCGCAGAATTCTACACTATAGTTAGTGTGGCTTATAGTCACTGGTTAAAACTCAGCACGTTAATTATGTCTGCGCCTAAAAATGTAAACGTCGGCGTATTTTTTTGCACAAATATCGTCCAACACCTAAATTTACAGCACATTAGTTGAACGGAGACAACGCTATGTTTAATCACCCGTTGCCTGATAACGCCATACGCAATGCTTCCCGGCCTTGGTTATGGCTGCGTCAGACGCGCTGGTTACTGATCGGCGCGTCCTTGATGTTTTCTGGTTATTTGCCGGCGGCTCAGCCCAAAGTCACGGAATTGCAGGATAAGCTCGATCATCCGTGGTCGCTGGCTTTTCTGCCGGGCGATCGGGGAATGTTGATCACCGAGCGCTCCGGAAACCTGCGCCGCTGGCAGGCTGAAACCGGGCTTTCCGCGCCGATAGCAGGCGTACCCGAGGTGTATGCCGAATCACAGGGCGGGTTACTGGAGGTGGCTCTATCGCCTGATTTTGAGCAAAGTCGCCGAATCTACCTGAGTTTTGCCGAGGAGGGCAGCGATGGAAAAGCGGGAACGGCCGTTGGCTATGGCCGTCTGTCGGACGATGAGAGCCAACTGGAGAATTTCACGGTTTTCTTCCGTCAGGAGCCGAAACTGTCCACCGGCAATCATTTCGGCGGCAAACTGGCCTTTGACCGTCAGGGATACCTGTATATCGCCTTAGGGGAAAATAACCAGCGTCCGACGGCGCAGGATCTGGATAAGTTACAGGGCAAGATTGTGCGTCTGACCGCAAATGGCGAAATACCGACGGATAATCCGTTTATCAATACGCCGAATGCGCGTCCGGAAATCTGGTCGTATGGGCATCGGAATCCCCAGGGGCTGGCGATTAATCCCTGGTCCGGCGTACTGTGGGAAAACGAACACGGCCCGAAAGGCGGTGATGAAATCAACATTCCTAAAGCGGGTGAAAACTACGGCTGGCCGATTGCGACGCACGGTATTAACTATTCCGGGCTGAAGATCCCGGAATCCAAGGGCGAAGAGGTCGCCGGAATGGTTAACCCGGATTTTTACTGGAAAAAGTCGCCGGGCGTCAGTGGAATGGCGTTCTATAACAGCGACCGTTTCCCGCAGTGGAAAAACTCGCTGTTTATTGGCGCGCTGGCGGAAGAAAATCTGATTCGTCTGACGCTGGAGGGCGACAAGGTGGTCGCGGAAGAGCGGTTGTTGCAGGATCGCGGCGAACGGATCCGTGAGGTGCGCTTAGGGCCTGACGGCTATATCTATCTGTTGACCGATCATGATAACGGCAAGCTGTTGAAAGTCGGGCCGGAGTAACGGCAATGGCGCGGGCGGTTAACAATACAGGCACCTTGCGGGGTGCCTGTGAGCGTAAAACATTCAGGTCAGCGGGATGATCACCGTTTGCTGATAGGCCGGGCGTTCGGTTAACTGCCGATACCAGCGCTCCAGATGGGGATGCGGTTGCCGCGTGATATCCATGTTAAACCAGGCGTAAGCGATGCAGCCCAGCGGAATGTCGCCAATACCGAATTTATCGCCCGACAGCCACGGTTGGCTTGCCAGCGCGGTATCGACAATCGTCAGTAAACGCTCGCATTCTGCGTGGCTTTTCTCCACCAGCGCCATATCACGATCTTCCGGCGCCGTGCGCACCAGGCTGATAAATACGCCGGCAAAGGAAACCGCCAGCGTACTGGTCCAGTCCATCCATTTTTCCGCGCTTGCCCGCGCGCCGGCGTCGGCAATGTACAGCGAATCCTGACCGTATTGCGCCGCCAGATAACGCACGATAGTGTTGGACTCCCACAGTACCAATTTATCGTCCTGTAAACAGGGGACCAGTCCGTTGGGGTTCATCGCCAGATAGTCGGCGTCATGATTGCGCCCGAACTCTCTGCCCGCCAAAATATGTTGATAAGGCAGGGCCAATTCCGCCGCGCACCAAAGCACTTTCTTAACGTTGGTCGAATTTACACGACCCCAGATGGTTATCATGTCGCACCTCAGCATGAGAAAAGAGCTTTTATTCTGACACCGACTGAATGAATCAGAAAGTGAATAGAAGATGAGAAATAATGATATGCCTTTTTGGTCTTTATGATTTAACGTGTCATTCCTAATAATGACAGCAGGTTATATTCAGACAGGAAAGCCAAGCAATGAAATTAACGTATTCTCTTCGCGCAACGCTGGGTATTGCGCTGCTCGCCGCCGGTGTGCAACTGGCTTGTGCCAGCGGCGATCCGCAAACCATCGTCTTTGGCGTGGCGCCGGGGCCTTATGGCGATATGGTTAATCAGGCGATTAAACCTGAGTTGACCAAGAAAGGCTATAAAGTGGTGGTGCGTGAGTTCAGCGATTATGTTCAGCCGAATCTCGCATTAGCCAACGGCAGCATTGACGCCAACCTGTTCCAGCATACGTTGTATCTGGAAAAATTCGCCGCCGACAAAAATCTCAAAATCAGCAAGCTGATCGTTGTACCGACCGCCAGCATGGGACTGTACTCCAATAAAATCAAGTCGCTGGACGAATTGAAAACCGGCGATGTCATCACCTTGTCCAACGATGCCACCAATCTGGCTCGCGGCCTGCGCTTTTTACAATCGCTGGGGCTGATCACCATCAAGCCCGATATCGACCCAACCAAGGCATCGGAAAAAGATATCGTTGGAAATCCGCGCGGGCTGGTATTCAAACCGCTGGAAGCCGCACAGTTGCCGCGCACGCTGGATAGCGTGACCGCCTCGCTGGTTAACGGTAACTTTGCTTTTGCGGCAGGGCTGAAGCTTTCGTCGGCGATCAAACTGGAAACGCTGGATGAAAATCTGAAAAACGTGATTGCGGTGCGCACTGACGATCTGGATAAGCCGTTTGTCAAAGATACCCAGGCCGTCGTCGAATCGCCGGCTTATGCGGCGGTGATTAACCAGCCGGATTCAATGTTCAGTCAGTTCCAGAAACCGGAATGGATGCAGGCGAAAACGCCAACGCCCGCACAGTAATATGCCAGCCGGTATTGACGGGCGATTAATGATTAATATGCTGTATTTGTCTGGCCGGTCTGTGACCGGCTTTGTTTTTTCCGCTCATGCCGGGAGTTTGCGGATAATGATTCAGTTAGAGGGTGTGTGCGTTGATTTCCCACAGGGGAAACAGCAGGGCAATCGTGCAGTTGATAATGTGACGTTGCATATTCAGCCGGGAGAGGTTTACGGCATCGTTGGAACCAGCGGCGCCGGGAAAAGCACCCTGCTGCGCACGATCAATTTATTACAGCGCCCCAGCGCCGGAGTTGTGCGGGTCAACGGGGTGAAAGTCAGCGATCTGAATGGCAAAAGCCTGCGCGAACAGCGCCAGAAAATCGGTATGATCTTCCAGCATTTCAATTTGATGCAAACGCGCACGGTGGCGGAAAACGTCGCATTCAGCCTGAAAGCGGCGGGGAAATCCAATGCTGACATCGCTCAGCGGGTGCCGGAAATTCTTAGTCTGGTGGGGTTATCCGATAAGTCCGCCGCTTTTCCGTCTCAGTTGAGCGGCGGGCAGAAACAGCGAGTGGGGATCGCCCGCGCCATTGCCAATCATCCTGAAGTGCTGCTGTGCGATGAACCGACCTCGGCGCTTGATTTGGAAACCTCGGCGGCGATCCTGGTATTGCTCAAAGAGATTAATCAGAAACTGGGTATTACTATCGTCTTGATTTCACACGAAATGAGTGTCATCAAATCGGTATGCGACCGGGTTGCGGTGATGACCGGCGGTAAAGTGGTGGAAGAGGGCGATGTGTTTGATATTTTCGCCGCGCCGCAGCATCCATTCACACGGCAACTGGTGGCCCATACGCTGAATCTTGAGCTGCCTCCCCGCCTGCTGGAAGATTTACAGGGAACCTTGCTGAAAATCCTGTTCGTCGGCGAATCGGCCGAGCAGCCGGTGCTCTCTGATGTGGCAACCCGTTACGGCGTTTCCGTCAACATTCTGCACGGCAAAATTGAATATATCGGTAACCGCGCATTGGGAATACTGGTCGCTCTGTTAACGCATCCTGACGATCCGGCAAAAGTCGCGCAAGCCGTCGGGTATATTCAGGCCAGAACCGCGCAGGTGGAGGTGTTACATGGCTGATTTATGGTTTGATCTGGTCGCGGCATTCGGCGAAACGTTTCAGATGGTCGGCATTTCAACGCTGCTGGCGATTATCGGTGGGTTACCGTTGGGTTTTCTGATTTATGTCACCGATCGTCACCTGTTTTGGGAGAACCGCGCGGTGTATCTACTCAGCACGGTGCTGGTCAATATCATTCGGTCGATACCCTTTGTGATTCTGCTGGTGCTGTTGTTGCCGTTGACGCAGATTTTGTTAGGCAACACCATCGGCCCGGTGGCGGCATCGGTGCCGATGTCGGTGGCGGCCATTGCGTTCTACGCTCGTTTGGTGGATAGCGCGCTGCGTGAAGTGGATCCCGGTATTGTCGAGGCAGCCGAGGCCTTCGGCGCCAGCCCGATGCGTATTATCTGTACCGTGTTATTGCCGGAAGCCAAAGCCGGCTTATTGCGCGGCCTGACCATTACGCTGGTCAGCCTGATCGGTTATTCGGCGATGGCGGGGATTGTCGGCGGCGGCGGCGTCGGCGATCTGGCGATTCGCTTCGGTTATTATCGCTATGAAACCAATGTCATGATCGTGACGGTTATCGCGCTGGTCATTCTGGTGCAGATCGTTCAAACGCTGGGCGACTGGCTGTCAAAGCGGGCGGATAAGCGCGAGCGGCGTTAAGCCTTTCAGGTTTTACATTCAGAGAACCTCAGGGAGGAGGTTCTCAAAGATAGCCACGCACATCCTTTTCTATGTATTTTTGTAGTAAGACACTTCTTATTGCCAACGCAATTCCTTTGTTTATCTTTGATTTTTTAGACCTTTTCATTTCTTTGATTATCTTTACAACTGAACAGTTTCCTTGAGGGTGGCGAAACGTTACCTTTGGATGTTGCAGAATTTTTCAAAACATATTGAAAAGCAAATATTTTTAATGACCTATGGATATCGCGACGATCTCATGAAGACAACGACTCTCCTTTCCAGATTAACATTCTTTACTGCGGGAACGATATTACTGGCGAGTATCACGCCTTTAACGCAGGCGGAGCAGCTTCCGGCGGTTCCTCAGGTTGACGCTAAAGCCTATATTTTGATGGATTACCACAGCGGAAAAGTGCTGGCTGAATCTAACGCGGATGAGCGTCTTGATCCTGCCAGCCTGACGAAAATCATGGCGAGTTATGTCACCGGGCAGGCGATAAAGGCCGGGAAAATCAATCCTACGGATATCGTCACCGTGGGGAAGGATGCCTGGGCGACGGGGAATCCGGTATTACGCGGCTCCTCGCTGATGTTTCTTAAACCTGGCGATCGCATTCCGGTTTCGGAACTGAATAAAGGTATCGTTATTCAATCGGGTAATGATGCCAGCATTGCGCTGGCTGACTATGTCGCCGGCAGCCAGGATGCGTTCGTCAGTCTGATGAACAATTATGTCAACGCGCTGGGATTGACCAACACCCACTTTCTCACCGTCCATGGCCTCGATGCGCCGGGCCAGTACAGTACCGCGCGGGATATGGCGTTACTGGGGCAGGCATTGATCCGTGACGTGCCGGACGAATACGCGTTGCATAAAGAAAAAGAGTTCACGTTCAATAATATCCGGCAGCCCAATCGTAACCGGTTGCTGTGGAGCACCAATCTGAATGTGGACGGTATAAAAACCGGTCATACCAGCGGAGCAGGACATAATCTGGTGGCGTCGGCCACGGAAGGAAATATGCGCCTGATCTCCGTGGTGCTGGGGGCGCCGACGGATGCGACGCGGTTCCGTGAAAGCGAAAAACTGCTGACCTGGGGATTCCGCTTTTTTGAAACGGTAACGCCAATCAAGGCGGGCGCTCCCTTTACCACGCAGCGAGTCTGGTTCGGCACGCAAAAAGACGCCCGACTCGGCGTGGCGCAAGATGCCGCACTGTCGATCCCCAAAGGACAGATGAAAAATCTGAAAGCCAGCTTTACGCTGCTCCAGCCGCAGTTGTCTGCGCCATTGGCGAAGAATCAGGTGGTCGGCACCATTGATTTTCAGTTGGATGGCAAAAGCATCGGGCAACGTCAACTGGTGGCGCTGGACGACATTCCTGAAGCGGGAATTTTCAGCCGGCTGTGGGATTCGGTGATGATAAAACTTCAGCAGTGGTTTGGTGGTTTATTCGGTTAATGGCGACACCTTGAAAAGGCGTATCAGCGTCATTTCCGAAGGCTCGGAAAAAGAAAAGGCCCATCAATCTTGAACCTCAAAGGCGGGAAAGATGGGCTCCTCAATATGGGGATATCTAAAGAAAAGCAGTGGCATTAATTCAGACTTCGTCGCTAGGAAAAAGTTCTGCCCCTTCTAATAAATAGTGACGGTTTTTTACATTTACTATCAACCCGGTAATTCAGGCCAGATAATCACAATCAATGAACCCGCCAGCGTCAGTAATACGTTGGCGATGGCATAAGTTCCGGCATAGCCCAATGCCGGAATATTGCTGCGGGCGGTATCGCTGATGATCTCCATCGCCGGGGCACAGGTTCGTGCGCCCATCATCGCGCCAAACAGCAGCGCGCGGTTCATCCGCAGTATATAGGCGCCAAACAGAAAACAAATCACCACCGGCACCAGACTGACAATTAACCCCGATACCAGCATTTGTACGCCGATCTCGCCGAAGCTGCGGCCGATACTGCCGCCCGCGCTGAGCCCGACGCCGGCCATAAACACCATCAGGCCGAACTCTTTCACCATATTCAACGCGCCTTGCGGGATATAGCCGAAAGTCGGGTGGTTGGCCCGCAAAAAGCCGAGCATGATGCCGGCGAATAATAAGCCCGCGGCGTTGCCGATGCCGAAGGTAAAATTACTGAACTGGAAAGTGATCAGGCCGACCATGATGCCGATGATAAAGAAAGCGCAGAAGGCCAGCAGGTCGGTCATCTGACTATGAATGGAAATAAACCCAATCCGATCGGCGATGCTTTTTACCCGGCGCGCATCACCGCTTACCTGCAACACATCACCTTTATTCAGCACCACGCCATCGTCAATCGGCATTTCAATCTGGCTGCGAATGATGCGGTTAAGAAAACAGCCATGGTCGGTTAGTTTTAACTGGCTGAGGTGTTTACCGACGGCATTGTGGTTTTTCACCACAATTTCTTCGGTTACGATGCGCATATCCAGCAGGTCGCGATCGAAGACTTCTTTTCCGTCGCGAAAGTTTGGGTTAAGGCGGGCGTGGGCATCGGGGTAGCCGACAAGGGAAATCTCATCGCCGATTTGCAGCACGGCGTCGCCATCGGGATTAGCCAGAATGCCGTTACGTCGAATACGTTCGATGTAGCAACCTGTTTGGCGGTAAATGCCCAATTCCCGCAGATTTTTACCGTCCGCCCAGGCGACCAACTCCGGCCCGACGCGATAAGCGCGGATAACCGGCAGGTAAACTTTTCTTTGGCTGTCGGTATCAAGTCCGCGCTCACGGGCAATTTGCTGGGCGCTGGTGGGTAAGTCCTGATGCTGTAATTTGGGCAGATAGCGGGCGCCAAAAATCAGGCTGACCAAACCAATCAGATAGGTGAGGGCGTAACCGAGGCTGAGGTTATCCTGTTCGACGCCGAGCTGTGAGCCGATGCTGGACACATTTCGTAAGGTATCGCCGGCGCCGACCAACACCGGCGTCGACGTCATGGCGCCCGCCAGCATACCGGCGGTCAGCCCGATCCCCCAGCCGAAAAATTTTCCCAATCCCAAAGCTAAAAGCAGTGAGCTGCCGACCAACACCAGGGCGAGCATCAAATAATTTTTGCCGTCGCGGAAAAAAATGGAAAAGAAATTTGGCCCGGCCTCAACACCGACGCAAAAAATAAATAACATAAATCCGAGGCTGAGCGCTTCGGTATTAATCGAAAAGTGCTGCTGGCCGAGTAATAACGATACAACTAAAACACCAATAGAATTACCGAGTTGTACCGGCCCCAGGCGTAATTTCCCCAGGCAGAGTCCTAATGAAAGAACCACGAATAAAAGCAGAATGTAATTCCCGTTTAACAAATCAGCGACGTTTATATTCATGGGATGTAACTTGTTGTTTACCAGTAAGTTCTTGATATAAAAAGCGATAGAGGCTAAATTTAACCATTAAGTGCAGAGATTCCACTGACATCAAAAATAACCGTCAGCTGAAAGAAATCAGCGGTGATCAGTATAAATCCTTCAGTACAAATTGTTCAGTGCAATTATTGTGGCGCCGCTATTCTAGAGGTTTGTTGACTCTACAACCAGTATACGCTGAATAAATAGCGGCGATACCTCACTTTTTTTCATATCGGGGATGTTCAGCTGCGCATATTGACTGTGTCAGAGGCGGTATCAGACAAGAGAGGATGCGTATGGCGAGCGATAAAGGTTGGGTTGGTGCGACCTGCTGTTTTTTATTGTTTACCGTGGTTTTTTTAAGTCAAAAAATGAATGTGTCCGATGTGGTCGCCGGGGATGGACTGCGCGGCGACTTCGGAATGCTGCTTTTTTTATTACCCGGGGTGGTCGCCAGCTGCCTGTCCGCGAATGGGCGATTGCTTTACCCGTTGATTGGCGCGTTGGTGGCAATGCCGGTGTGCCTGCTTGTGCTGCACTTTTGGCGTACGCCCCATCACTCTTTCTGGCAGGAGTTGGCCTATATGCTGAGCGCCGTTTTCTGGAGCGTGCTGGGGGCGCTGGTTTTTTTATTTCTGCATGCGATCTATCGGCGGTATTTGCGCTGAGCGGGCGTTCCGTTAAGCCGCAGGCATAAAAAAGACGCAAGATGCGCCTTTTGCTTTATGTGTCGGAGAGGTTATTGCTGAAATAAACACAGGTTTTCTTTGGCGTAAGCCTCAAAATCAGTGCAGCCGCCGATGTGCTTTTCATCCAGGAAAATCTGCGGCACGGTTTCCACCGGTTTGCCTACCGTTTTCGACAAATCTTCTTTGGTGATCCCTTCCGCGCGGATATCGACATAGCGGAATCTGAAGTCATCACGCTGTTCCGCCAGTTTTTCCGCCAATTCTTTAGCGCGGACGCAATAAGGGCAGCCAGGCCGCCCGAAAATCACAGCGAACATGTAAACTCCTTAGTAAAATGAACAATAAAAAATGTTTTTCCAAAACTATTGGCGCAATGCCTGTCGTTAATGGGCGTTACTATGCTCGCATTGTTTGATGAAAAGAAGTAGTAATTACCTGTTGCATCGATTTGTTCTCTCAATGATGAGGCTGAAAAGCAGGCGGCGTTGGTCTGTCCGGCCGGCTGGCATATAATCGTCATCAGTATGATGCAGTTATTCGGTGTCTCCCTCGTCCCGGTCGAGACGGCGGGCGGGGGAACCATTACGGTGTATGACTTAATGCCTGAAGGATATGCAGAGTGACGCCCACTATTGATTTACTACAACGCCATCGCTCCATCCGTGCTTTTACCGCACAACCGCTGACGGACGAGCAACGTCGCGCGATTTTTTCCGCCGCGCAGAGTGCGTCCAGTTCCAGTTTCTTGCAGTGCAGCGCCATTATCCGTATTACCGATCCGGCGATGCGGCAAACGCTGGTTCACTATTCGGGTGAGCAGGCTTATGTCGCTCAGGCGGCGGAGTTCTGGGTTTTTTGTGCCGATTTCCATCGTCATCTGCAAATATTTCCACAGGCTGAAACCGGCCTGGCGGAGCAATTGCTGATCGGCTGCGTCGATACGGCGATAATGGCGCAGAATGCGCTGGTCGCCGCGGAGTCCCTGGGGCTTGGCGGCGTATTTATCGGCGGTATTCGCAACAAGATTGCGGATGTCACGACATTACTGAAACTACCGCAACAGGTCTTGCCGCTATTTGGACTTTGCCTGGGCTACCCTGACGCCGATCCGCAGTTAAAGCCGCGTATGCCGGTGGAGATGCTGGTGCATGAGAACGTTTATCAGCCGCTCGATCGCCAGAAGTTGGCGGAATATGACCAGCAGTTGGCGGAGTATTATCTTCAGCGCACCAGCAATCGGCGCGACACCTGGAGCGAGCATGTACGGCGCACGCTGAAAAAAGAACTGCGCCCGTTTATGTTGGACTACTTACATCAACAGGGATGGGCGGTACGCTAGCGTATCCCTCGGACATTTATGAAGATAGCCATTCTGTCTCGTGACGGGTCGTTATATTCCTGCAAACGTCTGCGCGAAGCCGCGGAAGAGCGCGGACATCAGATAGATATTCTTGACCCGTTGTCCTGCTACATGAATATCAATTCGGCGGCGCCGTCGGTGCATTACCGCGGCCGTCGGTTAGTGAAATATGATGCGGTTATCCCGCGTATCGGTTCGCTTATCACGTTTTATGGCACGGCGGTGCTGCGCCAGTTTGAAATGTCGGGCGGTTTTCCGCTGAACAATTCCGTCGCGGTTATTCGTGCCCGCGACAAACTGCATTCCCTACAGCTATTAGCCAGCGCCGGCATGGATTTGCCGGTCACCGGTTTTGCTCATTCACCCGATGATACCGGCGATCTGATAGAAATGGTCGGCGGCGCGCCGCTGGTGGTCAAGCTGGTTGAAGGGACGCAGGGGATCGGGGTGGTGCTGGCTGAAACCCGACAGGCGGCGGAAAGCGTTATTGACGCATTCCGGGGACTGAATGCCCATATTCTGGTGCAGGAGTATGTCCGTGAAGCGCAGGGCAGAGACATTCGCTGTCTGGTTATCGGCAACCGGGTGGTGGCGGCCATCGAACGGCAGGCAAAACCGGGCGAGTTCCGTTCCAATCTGCATCGCGGCGGTTCGGCAAGTAAAGTTCAGATAACTTCCCGGGAACGGGCCATTGCCGTTAAAGCCGCAAAAACGCTGGGGCTGAACGTGGCGGGCGTCGATATTCTGCGGGCCGAACGCGGCCCTTTAGTGATGGAAGTCAATGCCTCCCCAGGGCTGGAGGGGATTGAAACCACCACCGGGGTTGATATTGCCGGCATGATGATCGAATTTATTGAGCAGCATGTTCGTGCGTTATTGGTGAATAAAAGGTAGTTTTCCGCCTGGCGGTCTGGCCGGTAAATATCGGAACCGATCGTTTGTGATTTATCACGGTTTAATGTGATTTAAGGCGTGTTTATCATGGCGTCGGAACGTAATATTCCGTAAGCTATGGGCCCTTTTTAACAACAGTCGGTATGAGGCAAAAATGATGGATTCACTCATCGTCCCGGATTTGACTATGCTACGGCGGTGGCTGGATCAATTAAACATCGTGTTTTTTGAATGTGATTCCTGTCAGGCGCTCCATTTACCTCACATGCAGAATTTTGATGGGGTATTCGATGCGAAAGTCGATCTGGTGGATAACGTGGTTCTGTTCTCCGCGCTGGCGGAGGTGAAGCCCAGCGCGTTGATTCCGTTGGTCGGCGACCTGAGCCAGATCAACGCCAGCTCCCTGACGGTAAAAGCATTTATCGATGTTCAGGATGATAATCTGCCGAAGCTGATTGTTTGTCAGGCGTTCAGCGTCGCCGCGGGTATGACGCTGGAACAGTTCAGGCATTTCATGCAGCAGTCTGAAGAACAAATCTCGATGGTGATTTTAGAGGCCGGCGCCAATAATCTGCTGTTTATCGGTGATGAAGAAGAGTCCTCTGCTGGCGGAATGAATAGCTCTTTCCTTCATTAGTCCTATTGCTGCCAACGGCAGCAATCAGTTTCTCTTATTTTCTGCTACCCGCTGTTTATTCTGCATTTATCGCCCGATTGCCGGATATTCAGCGCTGTTTATCGCTAATTGGCCGTATTACATAGATAAAATGTGAATAAAAAATCGATAAAAGCCATTTTTTACTTTCGACTATGGTATGACCGATGTAGTGCGGTTATGCTTGATTGCTGTAACAGGCATGCGATAGCGTCGTCTTTAGGTCGATATCTACTATGATGAATTCAGTGCATAGTCATTCATTGATTTCTATCGCTGCCGCACAGGCGCAGGTGGAGTTTCGTCTCTGAATGAGACACACAGACTCCCATGAATCACCCCCTTGTATGGAGGAAGGAACGGATGTTCACCCAACGTAAAAAATTGTTATCGGGTGTTGTTGCCGGCTTGCTGATGGCCGCGTCCGTCACCGCATCTGCGGAAGAGAAAACGCTGCATGTTTACAACTGGTCTGATTATATTGCGCCGGATACGTTGCAAAATTTCCAGCAGGAAACAGGCGTAAAAGTGGTTTATGACGTGTTTGACTCCAATGAAGTGTTGGAAGGCAAATTGATGGCCGGCAGCACTGGGTTTGATTTGGTCGTTCCCTCGGCCAGCTTCCTGGAACGCCAGCTTGCCGCGGGGGTATTTCAGCCATTAGATAAAAGTAAGCTGCCGAATTATAACAATCTCGATCCCGAACTGTTGAAGTTGATCGCCCAGCACGATCCGGATAACAAATATGCGCTGCCGTATTTATGGGCGACGACCGGCATCGGTTACAACATTGATAAAGTCAAAGCCGCTCTGGGAGCCGATGCGCCCGTGGACAGCTGGGATCTGGTGCTGAAACCGGAAAATCTGGAAAAACTGAAAAGCTGCGGCGTCTCTTTCCTGGATGCGCCGGAAGAAATTTTCGCCACCGTGCTGAACTATCAAGGCAAGGATCCGAACAGCACCACGGCGGGCGACTACACCACGTCAGCCACCGACCTGTTGTTAAAACTGCGCCCCAGCATTCGTTACTTCCATTCGTCTCAATACATCAACGACCTGGCTAACGGCGATATTTGTGTGGCTATCGGCTGGGCGGGGGACGTGATGCAGGCGGCCAACCGCGCCAAAGAAGCTAAAAATGGCGTCAACATTCATTACAGCATCCCGAAAGAAGGGGCGCTGGCTTTCTTTGACGTGCTTGCCATGCCGGTCGACGCCAAGAATGTTGATTCAGCCTATCAGTTTATGAATTATCTGCTGAAGCCGGATGTGATGGCCAATATCAGTAATCATGTGTACTACGCCAGTGCGAATAAAGAGTCGGTGCCGTTGGTGAACGAAGAAATTCGTAACGATCCGGGTGTCTATCCGCCTGCGGATGTTCGCGCTAAACTGTTTACGCTTAAGGTGCAATCTCCCCAGATTGACCGTACCCGTACGCGTGCATGGACTAAGGTAAAAAGCGGTAAATAAACGTTTTTTGCTCTGAATTCATGGGATAACTAACAGGCGGCTAATCCCGCCTGTTTGCACAATATCTGTGTCACCGCCTTGATACATCAAGGCGGTGACTTGTTCTGCTTTTGCCGGAGAGCAATGCGAAGTGAATGAAGCCATTCCCCGTCCCCAGCCCAAGCCCCAAAAAGCGGTTACCCCGTTGCTGGAAGTTCGTAATCTGACCAAATCATTTGACGGTCAGGCCGCTGTTGATGATGTCAGTCTGACGATTTATAAGGGCGAGATATTTGCCCTGCTGGGCGCGTCCGGTTGCGGAAAGTCCACGCTGTTGCGCATGCTGGCGGGTTTCGAGCATCCAACGCAGGGGCAAATCGTCCTGGATGGTCAGGATCTGTCACGGGTTCCTCCCTATCAGCGTCCGATCAACATGATGTTCCAGTCGTATGCCTTGTTTCCTCATATGACGGTGGAAAAGAATATTGCTTTTGGTCTTAAGCAGGATCGGTTGTCGCGTTCTGAAATCAAAGATCGGGTGGAGGAAATGCTGACGCTGGTGCATATGCAGGAGTTTGCCGGCCGCAAACCGCATCAGCTTTCCGGCGGCCAGCGGCAGCGCGTGGCGCTGGCGCGCAGTCTGGCAAAACGTCCGAAGCTGTTGTTGCTGGATGAACCGATGGGTGCGCTGGATAAGAAACTGCGCGACCGCATGCAGCTTGAGGTGGTTGATATTCTGGAGCGCGTCGGCGTGACCTGCGTGATGGTGACGCACGATCAGGAAGAAGCGATGACGATGGCGGGCCGAATCGCCATCATGAACCGCGGGAAATTTGTGCAGATCGGCGAACCTGAAGAAATATATGAAAACCCCAATACCCGTTTCAGCGCCGAATTTATTGGTTCGGTCAATATGTTCGAAGGGGTGCTGACGGAGCGGCGGGATGACGCGCTGATTATACAAAGTCCGGGGCTGGTGCATCCGCTGAAGGTTGATTCCGATGTCTCCGTGGTGGATGGCGTGCCGGTGTATATCGCCCTTAGGCCGGAGAAAATCATGCTCGGTGATGAGATACCGGCTGATGGCTGCAATTTCGCCGTTGGGGAAGTGGTGCATATCGCCTATCTGGGCGATCTGTCGATTTATCATGTCAGACTGAACAGCGGACAGATTATCAGCGCGCAATTGCAGAACGCCTATCGCTACCGTAAAGGCACGCCGACCTGGGGCGACGAGGTGCGTTTGTGTTGGGACGCGGATAGTTGCGTGGTGTTGACGGTGTAGTGAGGAATTGTCATGACAATGTTTTCTGAACATAACACCGTGGAGTCGCCGGAAAAAAAACGCCGTCGGTTAACCCTGCTGATGCTGCGCTGGCGCCAGGATCACGGGCATAAGCTGGTTATCGCGCTGCCTTATCTGTGGCTGCTGTTGCTGTTTATGCTGCCGTTCCTGATCGTATTCAAGATCAGTCTGGCGGAAATGGCGCGAGCCATACCGCCGTACACCGATCTGGTTTCCTGGGTGGATGACCGGCTGGATATTTCGTTGAATCTGGCAAACTATCTGCATTTGCTCGACGATCCGCTCTATATTGATGCCTATCTGCAATCATTGCAGGTTGCGGCGGTATCGACGCTATGCTGTCTGGCGATCGGCTATCCGCTGGCCTGGGCGGTGGCGCACAGCAAACCGTCCACCCGTAATATTCTGCTGCTGTTGGTTATTCTGCCGTCGTGGACATCCTTTCTTATCCGCGTCTATGCCTGGATGGGGATCCTGAAAAATAACGGTATTCTGAATAACTTCCTGCTGTGGCTGGGGGTTATCGATCAGCCGCTGGTGATTTTGCATACCAATCTGGCGGTGTATATCGGCGTGGTGTATTCCTATCTGCCCTTTATGGTATTGCCGATCTATACCGCGCTCACCCGGCTGGATTACTCGCTGGTTGAAGCGTCGCTTGATTTAGGCGCGCGCCCGTTAAAAACCTTTTTCAGCGTTATCGTACCGCTGACCAAAGGGGGAATTATCGCCGGTTCGATGCTGGTATTTATCCCCACCGTGGGCGAGTACGTGATCCCTGAACTGTTGGGGGGACCGGATAGCATTATGATCGGCCGTATTCTTTGGCAGGAGTTCTTTAACAATCGTGATTGGCCTGTTGCATCGGCGGTGGCGATTATCATGTTGCTGTTGTTGATTATGCCAATCATCTGGTTTCACAAGCACCAGAGCAAAGCAGCGGAGGGCGAGGTATGAACAATCTGCCGGTGGTTCGTTCACCGTGGCGTATCGTTATTCTGGTGCTGTGCTTTACCTTCCTCTATGCGCCGATGTTGATGCTGGTGATCTATTCATTCAACAGTTCCAAGCTGGTGACGGTATGGGCAGGGTGGTCGACGCGCTGGTATGTCGAGCTGTTTCATAACTCTGCGATGATCAGCGCCGTGCTGCTCAGCCTGACGATTGCCGCGGCATCCGCCACCATGGCCGTGGTGCTGGGGACGCTGGCGGCGCTGGTGATGGTGCGTTTCGGCAGCTTTCGCGGTTCGAACGGCTTTGCGTTTATGCTGACCGCGCCATTAGTCATGCCGGATGTGATCACCGGCCTTTCCCTGCTGCTGCTGTTTGTGGCGCTGGGGCACGCCATCGGTTGGCCTTCGGAGCGCGGGATGCTGACCATCTGGCTGGCGCATGTCACATTCTGTACCGCGTATGTCACGGTGGTGATCAGCGCGCGTCTGCGAGAGCTGGATCGGTCTATTGAAGAGGCGGCGATGGATCTGGGCGCCACGCCGCTAAAGGTATTCTTCATCATTACGGTTCCGATGATTGCCCCGGCGTTGATTTCCGGCTGGCTGCTGGCGTTTACGCTGTCGCTGGACGATTTGGTGATTGCCAGCTTTGTCGCCGGGCCGGGGTCGACCACGCTGCCGATGCTGGTCTTCTCCAGCGTGAGGATGGGGGTTAATCCGCAGATTAACGCGCTGGCTTCTTTGATACTATTGGTGGTGGGAATTATTGGCTTTATTGCCTGGTGGTTTATGGCCAGGGCAGAGAAACAGCGCCAGCGCGATATGCAAAAAGCGAGACGGGGCTGATTCATCGCCAGCCGTTTCTTCGCCGTACGCTGAGTCAACGATAACGCCGCCATTGTCTGGTGGCGTTATCGTTCTGTATGAAGGGAGAGAGGAGAAATTCTGTACAGTAAAAAGGAAATCACACTGCAAAAAGCGTACGCTCCGGTTCCGGTCATGGTGGCGGGCATCGCTATTATCGCCACCCGTTTCCTGGGTGTTTTACTGTTGGTCTGGGAGTTGGGTCTGAGCGGTCTGGGAGACTGGATAGGGAGCAGCGCGCAGTCATGGGATTCAACGCTGATTTTTCTGTTGTCGCTGGTGGTGGTTTGCGCCGAGGTGCGTTGCGGATTCGCCGTGCTGACGGGCGCCAACTGGGGGCGTTGGGGATATGTTATCTGCCAGTGTCTGGTGGTGCCGTATATGCTGCTGGCGTCCGTGAGCGACTATTTCCCCGCCATATTCCATATCACTGGCGACGATCACGTGGCGGTGCTGCACCAGTTGTTATTGCAGAAGATACCGGATTTACTGGTCATCGTGCTGCTGTTTTTACCGCGCCGTTCCCGGCGTTTTTTTACTCGTCTCATCCATGAGACTCGCCCTGTGGGCCGCCGCACGCGGCGTTGAAAAGCGCTCCCGGCGTTTTTTTACTCGTCTCATCCATGAGACTCGCCCTGCGGGCCGCCGCACGCGGCGTTGAAAAGCGCTCCCGGCGTTTTTCTGAAAGATGGATGGGATCGTCAACTGGGGTGGTATAATCCGCCTCATTCTGCATTTATCGCGACAGTTATATTTTTAATCTATGCATTGTGCCCGATACAGCGCAGGAACCTGCCGTTCCTGCCAATGGCTGGAAAAAGCCTATCCACAGCAATTATCCGAAAAACAACAACACCTTGCTGATTTGCTACAGTCACGCACGGTTCGGCAATGGCTGCCTGTTTGCCCGTCGGCACAGACGGCGTTTCGTAATAAAGCCAAAATGGTGGTCAGCGGAAGCGTTGAGCGGCCGCTATTGGGTATGTTGCATCGGGATGGCACTGCGGTCGATCTTTGCGACTGTCCGCTCTATCCCGCCGGCTTCCTGCCGGTTTTCGACGTACTGAAGACCTTTATCGCCAAAGCCGGACTGACGCCCTATAACGTCGCGCGTCGCCGGGGAGAACTGAAATACCTGCTGCTGACGCAAAGCACCCTGAGCGGCGCTTTTATGCTGCGTTTTGTCTTACGTTCGGAAAGCAAGCTCGCGCCATTGCGCGCGGCGCTGCCGTGGTTACGGCAGCAACTTCCCCAGCTTGAGGTGATCTCCGCCAATATCCAGCCGGTTCATCAGGCGATTATGGAAGGAAAGACGGAGATCGTTCTCAGCGAAGCTTCCTCACTGGCCGAAGCGTTTAATCGGGTGCCGTTGCATATCCGGCCGCAGAGTTTTTTCCAGACCAATCCGCAGGTGGCCGCCGCGTTGTATGCCACCGCCCGCGACTGGGTAGCCGAATTGAACATTCGCAGTATGTGGGATTTATTCTGCGGCGTGGGCGGCTTTGGTTTGCACTGTGCGTCGCCGCAAGTGCGCCTGACGGGGATTGAAATCAGCCCCGAAGCCATTGCCTGTGCGCGCCGCTCCGCGCGACAGTTGGGGTTAACCCAGGTGGAGTTTCAGGCGCTGGATTCAACACAGTTCGCCACCGCTAAAGCGGAAATTCCTGATTTGGTGCTGGTCAACCCGCCGCGTCGGGGGATCGGAGGCGAGCTGTGCGCCTACCTGAGCCGTATGGCGCCGGATTACATTCTCTATTCCAGCTGTAATGCCGAGAGCATGGCGAAGGATATGGCTGAATTGGACGACTACCGTGTGCTACGGGTGCAACTGTTCGATATGTTTCCGCATACGGCGCACTATGAAGTGCTGGCGCTGTTGCAAAGAAAAGCGTGAGTATGACTACGCGGCGCAAAATGGCCGCGTAGTGTGAGCGGCGAAAAACTTATTGCGGGAACCACTTATCGTTGATGGCCTGATAGGTGCCGTCCGCTTTGATGGCGTCCAGCGCGTTATTCAGTTTTTCCAGCAGCGCCTGATTATCCGGGCGAACCGCGATGCCCAGACCGGTGCCAAAATATTCCGCATCGGTCACGTGCTCGCCGACGGTAGCCAGATTCGGATTGGTTTTAAGCCACTCATTCACCACGGCGGTATCGCCGAACACGCCATCAATACGGCCGTTTTTCAGATCCAGCACCGCGTTTTGGTAGCTGTCGTAAGCGACCGTCTGCACTTCCGGGTGCTTGTCATGCAGGTATTTTTGATGCGTGGTGCCGTTTTCCATACCGATACGTTTGCCTTTCAGTTCAGCAAAGTCGGTGAATTTTCCTTTCTGGGCGATCACTACGGCAGAGTTGGCATAATAAGGCTGGGTGAACGCCACCTGCTTGCTGCGATCCGGCGTAATATCCATCCCTGAAATAACCGCGTCATAGCGACGGAATTTCAGCGCCGGGATCAGGCTGTCAAACGCCTGGTTGGTGAAGGTACAGGTCGCCTGCATCTGTTTGCACAGCGCTTTCGCCAGATCCATATCGAAACCGACGATTTCGTTATTGGCATCCAGAGATTCGAAAGGAGGGTAGGTCGCCGATGAGGCAAAACGGATGGTGTCCGCGGCGGCGGCGCTGAATGTCATTCCAGCCAGTAAGGTGGCGATCAATAATTTTTTCATCTACCTGCTCCAGGTCGGTTCTTTATTTATTTACAGTTAACTGTACGGATTGATTCCGGTTTCAGTTACGGCGTTCAAATACCAGCGCGCGGCGTTCGATCACGCGCATTAACAGGGTAAGCCCCCCATTGACGCACAGATAAATAATACCCGCCGCGCCGAAAACCATCACATCATAGGTGCGTCCGTACATTAGCTGGCTGTAGCCCATCACTTCCATCAAGGTGATGGTGTAGGCCAGCGAGGTGCTTTTAAACACCAGTACGACTTCATTTGAATAAGACGACAGCGCGCGTTTAAAGGCAAAGGGCAGCAAAATACGCAACGTCTGGCGTTGCGACATGCCCAGCGCGGCGCAGGATTGCCATTGCCCGGCGGGGATCGCCTTGACCGCGCCGTAAAACAGCTGCGTGGTATAGGCCGCGCTGTTCAGCGCCAGCGCGACCATCGCACAGAGCCACGGTTGAGAAAGCAGTTTCCACAGCCAGGGAATTTGCTGAATGGACGTGAACTGGCCAGGGCCGTAGTAAATCAGGAAGATCTGAACCAGCAACGGCGTTCCGGTGAACAAGGTGATATAGACTTTCGCCAGCGGCGCAATCACCGGCGTTTTCAAGGTCAGAACGACAGTGAGCAGCAGCGACAGCAGCAGGGCGACGACGATCGCCGCCACCGTCAGCGTCAGACTGGTGTGCAGGCCTTTTAATAGCTCAGGTAGATAAGCGAGCATCAGGAAGGCCTCCGTTCAAAACGCGTCGTCCGCAGCTCAATACGTTTCAGAACGTACTGGCTTAACAGCGTGATCGCCAGGTAAATGGCCGCGGCGACCACGTACCAGGTAAAGGGTTCCTGCGTTCGCGTCGCAATGCTTTTTGTTTGCAGCATCAAATCGTTCACGCTGATCAGCGAAACCAGCGCGGTGTCCTTCAACAACACCAGCCATTGGTTGCCCAGACCCGGCAGCGCATGACGCCACATCTGCGGCATGATCAGGCGGATGAAAATCGCCGATTTGCCCAGTCCCAGCGCCTGACCGGACTCCCATTGCCCTTGTGGAACGGCTTTCAGCGCGCCACGCAACGTTTGGGAGGCGTAAGCGGCGTACAACAGCGCCAGCGCGATAACACCGCACAGGAACGGGCTGATTTCGTACATCTCCATGTCCAGTTTAACCGGAACCTGCACCAGATAGAGATCCAGCGTAAAACCGTCCGCCAGCATCAGCAGCAATTGGGAAGAGCCAAAATAGATAAACAGCACCACCAGAATTTCCGGCAGGCCGCGCAACAGCGTCACCAGCGCGGTTCCACTCCAGCTTACCGCTTTCCAGCGGGCGGTTTCCCAAATGGCAAACAGCATGGCGAGAGTGAGCCCGAGCGCCAGGGCGCAGACGGCAAGGCCGACGGTCATCCCGGCGGCGCTTGCAAGAGGTTGAAATTCAATCATTGAGCGTCAGATTACTGCTGGAACCATTTTTTGTAGATGGTCTGATAAGTGCCATCCTGCTTGATTTTGTCGAGCGCGTCGTTGAATTGTTTTAACAGCGCGTCATTGTTTTGACGAACGGCAATCCCCAGACCCACGCCGAAATAATCTTTATCGGTGACGCTTTCCCCCACCGCGGCCAGATTGGCGTTCTGTTTCAGCCACTCATTCACCACGGCGGTATCGCCGAACACCGCATCCAGCCGACCGTTTTTCAGATCCAGCACCGCGTTCTGATAACTATCGTAAGGAACGGTAGTAATGTCGCTGTGCTTCTCCATCAGGTATTTCTGATGCGTAGTGCCGTTCTGCACCCCGACGCGTTTGCCTTTCAGCGCCGCCGTGTCGGCGACCTTACCTTTCTGAGCGATAAACAGCGCCGAGTTGTCATAGTACGGCTGAGTAAAGAATACCTGCTGCTGACGTTCCGGCGTGATATCCATACCGGCGATAACCGCTTCAAAACGGCGGAATTTCAGGCCGGGGATCAGACTGTCGAAAGCCTGATTGCTGAAGGTGCAGGTCGCCTGCATCTCTTTGCACAGCGCGTTGGCCAGATCGATGTCAAAACCCTGAATTTTATTATTGGCATCCACGAACTCAAACGGGGGATAAGACGCTTCGGTGGCAAAGCGGATGGTGTCGGCGGCGCTGGCCGATGCGCTCAAACCCGCCAGAAGTGCTGCAACGATCAATTTTTTCATCGTGATTTTCCTGATGTTAATCAATGAGATAAGTAGCCGGCGAATTCAGGCGTCTGCGGCTGGGCAAAGTGGCCGGCATCCCCTTGCTCCACGATGCGGCCGTTTTCCATATACACCACCCGGCTGGCCGTCTTGCGGGCAAATTCGACTTCGTGGGTTACGATAACCTGTGTGATCCCGGTTTGCGTCAGTTCATGGATGATGTTCACCACCTGAGCGGTGATTTCAGGATCCAGCGCGGCGGTCGGCTCGTCGAACAGCAGCACCTGAGGCTCCATCATCAACGCGCGGGCAATGGCGACGCGCTGCTGCTGACCGCCGGAAAGGTGCAGAGGATAACGATCGGCAAAATCATTCAGGCGCAGGCGGCTAAGCAGCTTGTCGGCACGCGCCTTTGCCTGATCTTTGCCTAGCCCGAGTACGCGGCAGGGGGCTTCGATCAGGTTTTGAGCGACGGTCAGGTGCGGCCACAGATTATACTGCTGGAAAACCATGCCGACATTCTGACGTAATTCGCGAATAGCGCCATCGGCGGGGACATGACTGAAATCAAACTGATTGCCGGCAATGGACAGCGTGCCGGAGCGCGGCATTTCCAGCAGGTTAAGCACGCGCAGCAGAGAACTCTTGCCCGCGCCGCTTGGCCCAAGCAGCACCAGTGTTTCGCCCGCAGGACAATCCAGAGTGATGTCGAATAGCGCCTGATGCGCGCCGTAGAAACAATTAATGCTGTTTAGTTGAATACTCATGCGTAAGAATTGAATAGACATTGATGCCGCGAATGTTAACGTCGGCAGAATAGTTATGCAATCGCCATGGGTTAAAATTTGCTAACAGGCGACTTATTGCGTAAATAATAGCACAAAATATTAGCGTACGGCTTGAGGGGCGATTTTGCCGGTAAAGCATAATAATCTCCGCCCAATCGGCATAAACATGCCGGCAGGAAATATTGGCGCATAATAGCGTGGTAAGGTAGTACATCCGCTATCGCAGAAAGGCGCTGTCGCGCCGTTAACAGTCAGAGAGTCTATGATGCAATTATCTACCACACCGAGTCTGGAAGGATTTACCATTACCGAATACTGTGGCGTCGTGACGGGGGAGGCGATCCTGGGCGCGAATATTTTTCGTGATTTCTTCGCCGGAATACGCGACATCGTCGGCGGCCGATCCGGGGCGTATGAAAAAGAATTACGTAAAGCGCGGCTGATTGCTTTTAAAGAGTTACAGGAGCAGGCGGCGGATTTAGGCGCCAATGCCGTCGTGGGCATTGATATTGATTACGAGACGGTCGGCAAAGACAGCAGTATGCTGATGGTGACCGTGAGCGGTACGGCGGTAAAAGTGAGCCGTTAGTGAGCGGGTTATCGTCTGTGCAGGAATGTGTTGCAACGGAAACACCATGATTAAATGCATGACTATGCTGATGCTGTTTGTCCTGGCCGGCTGCCAGTCAGCCGCCTCCTGGCGTGATCGAAACGAGTTCCATCTGGTCACCACGCAGGCGTCCCAGGCGCAGGAATCACGTATTCGCTTTCTGGTGATTCACTATACGGCGGAAGATTTCCCAACGTCCCTGAATATTCTGACCGATCAGCGGGTCAGTTCACACTATCTGATCCCGGCCGTTCCGCCGCTGAAGAACGGGAAACCGGTGGCCTGGCGTCTGGTGCCGGAATCGCAGGCCGCCTGGCATGCCGGCGTCAGCGGTTGGCGCGGATTTACCCGGCTGAATAATTCATCGATCGGTATCGAACTTGAAAATCCGGGTTATCGGCAAACGCTGATCGGCATGCGCTGGACGCCCTTTCCGGCGGAGCAAATTGCGCTGCTAACGGCGATAGCCGGTCAAATCGTGGCGCGTTATCAGATTGCGCCACAAAACGTCGTGGCGCACAGCGATATTGCGCCGTTGCGTAAGCAGGATCCCGGCCCGCTTTTCCCTTGGCAAACACTGGCGCAGGCCGGTATCGGCGCCTGGCCGGACGAGGCGAGGGTATCGTTTTATCTCAATGGCAGAGCCGAACGTCAGCCGGTGGACGTCGGGCGTTTGCTGGATAAGCTGGCGCGCTACGGTTATCCGCTGTCCGATGACATGACCGAACGTCAGAAACGGCAGACGATCGCCGCGTTTCAAATGCATTTCCGCCCGGAAAATCATCAGGGACTGGCGGATGCGCAAACCGAAGCCATTGTCGACGCGCTGCTGGAAAAATATGGCGCGGCGGGAAGTTCAAGGCTGTAACCGCGGTCTGACATCAGGCGGTCTCTTCCGCCAGCCGGGCGATGCGCGCGGCCATACCGCGGAAAATAAACAGGTGGGCCGGCATCATCAAGAACCAGTAGACCAGTCCGTTAAAGCCGGCGGGGTGCCAGCGCGCCCGGACATCCAGCGTGCGCTGGGTGCCCCGATCGGTGATGGTAAAAGTGAGTTTCCCCAGCCCCGGCGCTTTCATGCCAAACAGCATCACCAATTGCCGCTGTGGCTTGATGGAGATGACTTTCCAGCCGTCAATTTTATCGCCGATCTCGAGCGTTGGCCGATCCGGACGGCCATAGCTCACACCGTTGCCGCTGAGATCGTCGAGCCTGGCCCGCAGTTTCCACAGCGCATTGGCATAGAAATAGCCCTCTTTGCCGCCGATCTGCTGAACCACCCGCCAAAGCGCCTGGCTGGATGCCGGAGTGGTGACCGAATGCCCGGCCTGTTTGGGATAGAAGCCGTAGTCCGGCTTCCAGCGGGCGCGGACTTCCGTATCGTTGCCCCAGTCGGCGCTTTGAGTGCTTTCCATTTCGCTTTGCAGCGTCGTACGCACGGCCTGATCAAAGGTGAGCAGCGTCTGGGGGATCAGCGCCTGCAATGCCGAGCCATCCGCCTGAAGATCGTGTTTCAGTCCCTGAATAAGCGCGCGGGCCACCGTCGGCGGAACGGAGGTGATCAGGTGCAAAAACCAGACCGAAACCAGATGCGTCGGCATCGGCACGGGGATCAACAAACGGCGTTTGCCGCTGATGGCGATAAAACGCTCAAACAGGGTCTGATAGCTGATATATTCCGGACCTGCCGCATCCATAATGCGGTGTTCCGGGGCCGGATGAAGGCGGATCTCGGTCAGGTAGACCAACAGGTTTTCCAGCGCAATCGGAGAAGATTTGGAGCGCACCCAGCGTGGCGGCGTCAATACCGGCAGGTTGTACACCATATCCCGCATGATCTCGAATGCGGCCGAACCTGCGCCGACAATAATGCCGGCCCGCAGTTCCGTGACCGGTATGCCGCTGCCGCGCAGAATGTCTCCGGTGATTTTGCGGGCCTGCAAGTGCGGAGAACTGTCATTTTTCGCCTGTAGCGCACCCAGATAAACAATGTGTTTTACCCGGCTGGCGGGCAGCGCCAGCAACAGATTCATGGCCGCGACACGCTCTTTAGCGATAAAGTTTTCACCATCCCCCATGCTGTGAACCAGATAATAGAGCGTTTCCGCGCCCCACAGCCCTTCGGTCAGCGTTTCGGGTTTACACAAATCAACCGACCGACACGTCACTCCCGGCCAGCGCTGCGCGTCAATGGCGTCTATCCGGCGGGCGGCGGCAATCACCGGCAACCCCTGCCGACTGAACCGTTCGGTTAAGTGACGGCCGATATAGCCGCTGGCGCCCAGAATCAGAATCGGGGCGGGATGGGATGTCATAACGAATAGGCTCCGGAGGACAAATCGCGATACGGTTTATTACTATAGCCGGGAACGGGGAAAACAACAGTAAAGCGATGCATGATGGCGGTGAGCGCGCCATCATGGCTGGAAAGGCCGGCTGTCTGGCGGCGTCGGGCCAGAACCCTGTAGCTGTAGGGTTGACGGCGTATAAATTCATCAGGCGGCGAGAATGGCGTTCATATCCTGTGCGACGGTGGTGATTGGCCGCATGCCGAATTTCTCATGCAGAATGGCCAGCAGATTGTCCGTCAGGAAGCCCGGCGCGGTGGGGCCGGTGTAGATATTTTTCACCCCAAGGGACAGCAGGGTTAACAGAATGACGATGGCTTTCTGTTCAAACCAGGACAGCACCAGACTGAGCGGCAGATCGTTTATGCCGCAGCCCAGTTTTTCAGCCAGTTTCACCGCCAGAATAATGGCGGAGTAGGCGTCGTTGCACTGACCGACATCCAGCAGACGAGGCAAGCCTTCCAGAGTGCCGAAATCCAGCTTGTTGAAGCGGTATTTGCCGCAGGCCAGCGTCATGATGAGGCAATCGTCGGGCACATTGCGGGCAAAATCGGTGAAGTAGCTGCGCTCTTCACGGCTGCCGTCGCAACCGCCGACCAGAAAGACGTGGCGCAATTTCTTTTGCGCCACCAGATCGATCACCGTATCGGCGGCGCTTAGCAGGGTTTCGCGGCCGAAGCCGACGGTAATCCGGCGCTCTATTTCACTGTAGGGGAAGCCCTCCAGGCGTTGCGCCTGGGCAATCACCGGGCTGAAATCGTCGCCTTCCAGATGGTTGACGCCCGGCCAGCCGACGATGCTGCGCGTCCAGATGCGATCGCCGTAGTTGCCGACGTTCGGGTCGATAATACAGTTGGAGGTCATGACGATCGCACCGGGGAATTTGGCGAATTCGTTTTGCTGATTCTGCCAGCCGCTGCCGTAGTTCCCGACCAGATGTTTGAATTTTCTCAGCTCCGGATAACCGTGCGCCGGCAACATTTCGCCATGCGTATAGATATTCACCCCGGCGCCTTCGGTCTGTTCCAGCAGCATACGTAAATCTTTCAGGTCATGACCCGAAATCAGAATGGCGTTACCGGCGACAGAGCGGACGTTGACGCGGGTGGGCGTCGGATGACCATAGGCTTCCGTTTCGCCGCGATCGAGGATCGCCATCACCTTAAAGTTCAACTGACCGATGCTCATGGCGTTGTTCAGCAGGGTATCCGCATCGGCGGGCTGCGTACCCAGCCAGGCCATAAAAGCATGGTATTGCGCATAAATGGTTTCATCGTACTGGCCCAGCACATGGGCATGTTCCATATACGCCGCGGCGCCTTTCAGCCCATACAGGCAGAGCATACGTAAACCGTGAATGTCATCCCCCACGCTGGCCTTATCATTATCAAGAGCGTAACCGGCCGCCTGTCGCAGCAGCGTCGGAATATCGTTTCCCGCCAGTTGAAGTTCCGCCAACGGATGATCGACCGCTGCCTGCGCATCGAGCAGACGACAGCGAATCGCCAGCGATTGACGTAGCGCGATTGCCTGCCGCGTGTAACCGACAATCCGCTGCGAATCGAAGTTAACGTTGGTCAGGGTGGAGAAAAAGGCGCGTGGCGCAAAGCCGTCAATATCGTGATCGATAATCTCCAGTTCGCGGGCTTTCAGCGCCCAGGCCGATAGCCCTTGCAGCACGGCAACCAGCAGATCTTGCAGATCGGAGGTTTCCGCGGTTTTACCACACATGCCCCGAGCATAAGAGCAGCCATTTCCTGTCGGGGTATGAATGGTTTGTTCACATTGCACGCAAAACATAATGATTCCTTTTTTAAAGTTGTATTTAAAATACTTGTTTGAAGCATAGAGGTTCACGGCATAGCGAAAAAGGCGTTTTTAACGCAACGTGGGATAAACTTGATTTAGCGCAACTTTGTTCGCGGGCAATGAAAACGACACTTAATCACTGCCCGCGATAGGACGGGAAAACAGCGGGGGAAATGAACGGCTAGGATGAAAATACGGCCATCAGGATCGGCGCGGCAAGACTTAACAGAAAACCGTGCACAATGGCTGCGGGAACCATTTCCACGCCGGCGCTGCGCTGCAACACCGGCAAAGTGAAGTCCATCGAGGTTGCGCCGCAAAGCCCCAGGGCGCAGGAACGGTTACGCTGCGCCAGCGCGGGGATCAGCATAATGGCCAACAGTTCACGGGTCAGATCGTTAAAAAAGGCGGCGCTGCCGATGACCGGCCCCAGGGCGTCGGTCAGCAGAATGCCGGATAACGAATACCAACCATAGCCAGAGGCTATCGCCAGCCCGGTTTTGAGCGGCAGGCCGAGCAGCCAGGCGGCGAGCAGGCCGCCTGCCAGTGCGCTGACGCCGACAATCAGCGCCACCATCATGCCCCGGCGGTTCAACACGATCTGACGCAGCGTCATTCCGCTGTTGCGCAACTGTATTCCGACGAAAAACAGCAACAGGATCAGGGCATACTCGCTGCCCTGACTGGCATAGGTCAGGCCCGGCCATTGCGTTAATCCCAGCAGAAAACCGCCAAATACCACCAGACACAGCTTGAGGGAATCCAGAATCATATGCAGGCGCGAGGGCGGCGTTTGCTGTTCATGTCTACCGCGCCATGCATAGCGTTTTTCCAGCAACCACAGCGCCGCGATATTCAGCGTAACAATGCAGGCGGTACAGACGGCGGTGTACTGAAAGATCAGCAGCAGATTGCTGCTGAGGTTATCCAGAAACGCCAGGCTGATGCCCATTAAAAACAGAATGACATACACCATCCAACTTAATAACTGATTAATTGCCTGTAAGATTTTTTTGACGCGCAGCGGCACCAGATAGCCAAGCATAAGCGGCACTAAAATGATTAATAACCCTGAATACATCACAGAATGGGCGTCCTTAGCGAGAAAAGCCGGCGGCGGAAGGGGAAAATGACATAATCTATTAAAATTAAACAAATTATCATCTTGAGTAAAGTATCGTCTGGCGGGATAACCTGCAACAGGTTGTTTTGCTATCATGTCATAACGGCGAGACGGAAACGGGAGACGTGGATGTATCTGGAAAACGTAGAGATTCTGGGGTTCCGGGGGATTAATCGCCTGTCATTGGTACTGGATGATAATACCGTGCTGATAGGCGAGAACGCCTGGGGAAAGTCCAGCCTGCTGGATGCGTTATCGCTGCTGCTGGCGCCGACATTGCCCCTGTATCATTTTGAATTACAGGACTTCTATTTTAAGCCGGGTGACGAAAACAGCCGTGAGCGTCATTTGCAGATCATTTTTACCTTTTGCGAAAATGCGCCCGGACACCATCTCGCGCCGCGTTATCGTCCGCTCAAACGCGTCTGGGTCGAAGGCGATGCGTCGTTGCACCGCATTTTCTATCGGCTGGAAGGCGAAGTGGATGAAAGCCGGGCCGTCTTTACCTGGCGCAGTTTTCTTGATGCGCAAGGGCATCCGATTGCGTTAAGCAATATTGACGAACTGGCCCGTGAAGTGATCCGTTTGCATCCGGTGCTGCGTCTGCGGGACGCCCGCTTTATGCGGCATTTACGTTCGGGAACCCTGGCCGTCACCGCGGACAACGGCAATGAAAAGCTGGCGCAGCAGTTTGAACAACTGATGGGCGAACTGGCTAAAAATCCGCAGAAACTGACGGATAAAGAACTACGGCAAGGTCTGGCGGCGATGCGCCAATTGCTGGAGCACTATTTTTCTGAACAAAGCGCCACCCTGAATGAGCGGCGGCATCATCGTCATGAACGGATGCATAACGGCAAATCCTGGCGCTCGCTGGATAACATCAACCGGCTGATTGCCGATCCGAAGAGCCGCAGCCGCCGGATTATTTTGCTTGAGCTATTTTCCACGCTGCTTCAGGCCAAAGGCGCGGTGGCGTTGGATCCGCATTCCCGTCCTCTGCTGGTGATCGAAGATCCTGAAACGCGACTGCATCCGATTATGCTGTCGGTGGCGTGGGGATTACTGATGCAGTTGCCGCTACAGAAAGTCACCACCACCAATTCCGGCGAACTGCTGTCGCTGGTGCCGATGGAGCAGGTGTGCCGGCTGGTGCGGGAATCATCGCGCGTAGCCACCTACCGTATCGGCCGACAAGGGATGAGCGCGGAAGACAGCCGCCGCATTGCCTTTCATATTCGCTTTAATCGGCCCGCGTCGCTGTTTGCGCGTTGCTGGCTGCTGGTGGAGGGGGAAACGGAAGTCTGGATGTTGAATGAGCTGGCGCGTCAGTGCGGTCATCATTTTGAGGCTGAAGGCGTCAAAGTGATTGAGTTTGCTCAATCGGGGCTGCGGCCGCTGTTGAAGTTCGCCCAGCGGATGGGGATTGAATGGCATGTGCTGGTGGATGGCGACGATGCGGGGAAAAAGTATGTGGCAACGGCGCAAAGCCTGCTGGCGGCACAGGGCGAAAGCGATCGGGATCATCTGACCGTCTTGCCCGCGCTGGATATGGAGCACTATATGTATCGTGCCGGATTCGGACATGTCTATCACCGCGTCGCGCTGCTGCCTGAAAAGGTGCCGTTATCCATGCATAAAATCATCCTCAAAGCGATTCAGCGCTCCTCAAAACCCGATTTGGCTATCGAGGTGGCGATGGAAGCCGCGACGATGGGAAGCGACGCGATCCCGCCCTTGATTCGCAGCATGTTTTCCCGGGTGCTGTGGCTGGCGCGCGGGCGCGCCGATTAGCGCGCCGGGGCGGTGAAAGACGCATTACAAGGGGAGGGCGAACCCGGCTTCCGGCGGCATAAAAATGCTGGCCGATAGGCGACCAGCATTTTGTCTTACCCGAGTAAATGTCAGAAATCGTTGAAAGACAGTAAGAGTCAGGAAACAGCCTCGCTCACCAGTGGCACGATCAGACTGGCATGATTTCCTTTCGGTCCCTGATGAACATCAAACCTGACGACCTGTCCGGCCTTTAGCGTTCGGTATCCGTCCATTTGAATAGTTGAGTAGTGAGCGAAGATATCTTCGCCGCCCCCTTCAGGACAGATAAAACCAAAACCCTTGGCGTTATTGAACCATTTAACAGTACCTGTCTCCATACATCGACATCCTTCGAAAGAGTATTCTTTTATGTGTAAGGTGAGGTTATTTGGTTAAACTGAATACGAATTGATTAAAACCTCATCAATTCAATTCTACACTTTAGTGAAATCGATCCCGGCGTCAAGCAAGGGGGGCGGGGGAGTTTTTCAAAGTTTGATGCAGATAACGCTATTGACGGCGACGGTTCAGGATTTCGCAGTCAATTCGCGAGATGACAAAGATTGATTTTTGCTTTCTCGCCACCATTTAATTAGCTAAATGGAAAAATGAAAACCAGACGTGCTACTGTAAATACTGATGAGCACGATGATATTCAGACGACATTGGGCAGAGAATGGGAAACAACAGTACGTGGTCGCAGTCGGAACAACTGACCGCCGATCAACTCAAAGAAAAATTACAACCTCCATCAATGTATAAAGTGCTATTAAACAATGATGATTATACACCGATGGAATTTGTTATTGACGTTCTGCAAAAGTTCTTTTCTTATGATATTGAACGGGCGACGCAATTGATGTTGACGGTTCATTATCAGGGAAAGGCGATTTGTGGCGTATTCAGTGCTGAAGTGGCTGAGACCAAAGTTGTACAAGTAAATCGTTATGCCAGAGAAAATGAGCACCCGCTGCTCTGTACGCTGGAAAAAGCCTGAAGTCAGGCAATTTATTGGGGGAGGTGCCTATGCTCAATCAAGAACTGGAACTCAGTCTCAACATGGCTTTCGCCAGAGCGCGTGAGCACAGACACGAGTTTATGACCGTGGAGCATTTGCTGTTGGCACTGCTCAGTAATCCGGCCGCACGTGAAGCACTGGAAGCCTGTACGGTGGATTTAACCGCGCTCCGTCAGGAGCTGGAAATCTTTATTGAACAAACCACGCCAACGCTGCCGCAAGCGGATGAAGAGCGTGAAACGCAGCCGACGCTCAGTTTCCAGCGCGTGTTGCAGCGGGCGGTTTTCCACGTTCAGTCGTCGGGACGCAGCGAAGTGTCCGGGGCGAATGTGCTGGTCGCCATTTTCAGCGAGCAGGAATCGCAGGCCGCGTACCTGTTGCGCAAGCATGATGTCAGCCGTCTGGACGTGGTGAATTTTATTTCCCACGGGACGCGCAAAGAAGAATCCGGGCAGGCGCCAAACCCGGAGAACCCTGTCAATGAAGAACAGACCGGAGGGGAAGACCGTATGGAAAACTTCACCACCAATCTGAATCAGCTTGCGCGCGTCGGCGGAATCGATCCCCTGATTGGTCGGGATAAAGAACTGGAGCGAACCATTCAGGTGCTATGCCGCCGCCGTAAGAATAACCCGCTGCTGGTAGGGGAGTCCGGCGTGGGTAAAACCGCCATCGCTGAAGGCCTTGCCTGGCGTATCGTGCAAGGCGACGTGCCGGAAGTGATGGCCGACTGCACGCTGTATTCGCTGGATATCGGTTCGTTACTGGCGGGCACCAAGTATCGCGGCGACTTTGAAAAGCGTTTCAAAGCGCTGTTGAAACAGCTTGAACAGGATAAGAGCAGTATTCTGTTCATTGATGAAATACATACGATTATCGGCGCGGGCGCGGCCTCCGGCGGTCAGGTCGATGCGGCCAACCTGATTAAGCCGCTGTTATCCAGCGGCAAGATCCGCGTGATTGGTTCTACCACCTATCAGGAGTTCAGCAATATCTTTGAAAAGGATCGGGCGCTGGCGCGTCGTTTCCAGAAAATCGATATCACCGAACCGAGCGTGGAAGAAACCGTGCAGATTATTAACGGCCTGAAGCCGAAATATGAAGCGCATCACGACGTCCGTTATACGGCGAAAGCGGTGCGCGCGGCGGTAGAGCTGGCGGTGAAATACATCAACGATCGTCACCTGCCCGATAAGGCGATTGATGTTATCGATGAAGCGGGGGCCCGCAGCCGTTTGATGCCGATCAGCAAGCGTAAGAAAACGGTTAACGTGGCGGATATCGAATCCGTGGTGGCGCGTATCGCCCGCATTCCTGAAAAGACCGTGTCCGCCAGCGATCGCGATGTGCTGAAAAATCTGAGCGATCGTCTGAAGATGCTGGTGTTCGGTCAGGATAAGGCCATTGAAGCGCTGTCTGAATCCATCAAGATGAGCCGTGCGGGATTGGGCCACGAGCGCAAACCGGTGGGGTCGTTCCTGTTTGCCGGGCCGACCGGGGTGGGTAAAACGGAAGTTACGCTGCAACTGGCGAAAGCGCTGGATATCGAGCTGTTGCGCTTCGACATGTCCGAGTACATGGAACGCCACACCGTCAGTCGTTTAATCGGCGCGCCTCCGGGGTATGTCGGTTACGATCAGGGCGGCTTGCTGACGGATGCGGTGATTAAACATCCTCACGCGGTGTTGCTGCTGGATGAAATCGAGAAGGCGCATCCCGATGTCTTTAACCTGTTGTTGCAGGTTATGGATAACGGCACCCTGACGGATAACAACGGCCGTAAAGCCGATTTCCGCAACGTTATCGTGGTGATGACCACCAACGCCGGCGTACGGGAAACCCAGCGTAACTCTATCGGGATTATCCAGCAGGATAACAGTACCGACGCGATGGAAGAGATCAAGAAAGTGTTTACGCCTGAGTTCCGTAACCGTCTTGACGGCATTATCTGGTTCAACCATTTGTCCGCCGAGGTTATTCAGCAGGTGGTGGATAAATTCATCGTGGAATTGCAGGCACAGTTGGATGCGAAGGGCGTATCGCTGGAAGTCAGCGACGAAGCGCGAGACTGGCTGGCGGAGAAGGGTTACGACAAAGCGATGGGCGCGCGGCCTATGGCCCGGGTAATGCAGGAAAACCTGAAGAAACCCCTGGCGAATGAACTGCTGTTCGGTTCATTGGTGGATGGCGGTTCGGTCAAAGTCGAGTTGGATAAAGACACTCAGCAATTGACCTATGGTTTCCAGAGCGCTCAGAAACGTAAAACCGAAGGCGCGATTCACTAAGGGCGATACTCCCTGCGTTGAATAGCGGCAAAGTCAAAAAGGGTGGTGCATAGCGCATCGCCCTTTTTTTGATCGTCGGTTTTTTTCCCTGCGGCGGGGAACAACCAAAAGCAAAAGCCCTTGCCGAAAACGGAAAGGGCAGCAGAGGTGGTACATCCTCGAATATCGCTGCTGTCAGCGATGGGCGAACCGGTTAACGGCTGCGGAAGACAATGCGGCCTTTGCTCAGGTCGTACGGGGTCAGCTCTACAGTGACTTTGTCACCCGTCAGGATGCGGATATAGTTTTTGCGCATTTTACCGGAGATATGAGCGGTAACCACGTGCCCGTTTTCCAATTCAACGCGGAACATGGTATTGGGCAGCGTATCAAGCACGGTGCCTTGCATTTCAATATTGTCTTCTTTGGCCATCGAATCCTCTAGGTGTAACTACCTTTGTTTTTAACCGGCAAGATAATGCCGAAAAACCCACATTATGTAAAGGAGCGTTCATAAACTGAGTCTTATTTATAAACCGCCGTTAGTTATCATGGCCTCGGCCGAGCCAGCGTTTGCGGGCGCCAACAGCCATCACTCACCGGTTTATCCCGCAATTGAAAAAGAAATTGCAAAAAGCGGTCGCGGGGAATTTCACCTACCCCCAGTGATGCGGTATGCGCATTTAGTACCTGACAGTCGATCAGATAACCACCGTGACCAATAAAATGTTGTTGGAATGTCAGTAAAGCATATTTGGATGCATTATCGGTTCGGCTGAACATTGACTCGCCGCAAAATAATCCGCCTTGCGAAACACCATACAGTCCGCCAACAAGCGAGCCATTCTGCCACACTTCGACAGAATGTGCTTGTCCTGACTGATGAAGTTGCGCATATGCCAGAGTAATTTCCTGACTAATCCAGGTTCCGCCGTCGTGCTCATTGGCGCAAGCGGCGATCACGTCATTAAAAGCATGGTTGAGGGTGACCTGAAAATCGTGCTTACGCAGAAATTTCTTCATGCTGCGGCTGATATGAAAGGCGCCCGGAAACAGTACCGCTCGCGGATCGGGCGACCACCATAAAATAGGTTCGCCGGGGGAATACCAGGGAAATATCCCCTGCCGATAAGCCGCCGTCAGCCGCGCAACGGAAAGATCGCCGCCTATCGCCAATAATCCGTTCGGCTCGTCCAGCGCATTAATCGGATCGGGGAAATGAAGTGAGTCGCAGGAAAGCTGATACAGTCGCATAATATTCCGGTTAAATAACCGCCTACACTCTGACAGGCGGTTGGAGATTCAAATATGCTGGTGAAATTGCCAGTAGCGCCCTTGCTGAGCCATCAACGCCTGATGGTTCCCTTGTTCGATTATCCGACCGCCATCCATCACGCAAATACGATCCATTGATGCTAACTCATACAGCCGATGCGTAATCACAATCAAGGTTTTTCCTTCACAGTGTCGACGCAGCAGTTGCAAAATACGCCGTTCGGTTTCTGCATCCAAACCTTCGGTTGGCTCATCCAGCAATACCAGCGGCGCATTGTGCAACAAGGCCCGGGCCAGGCCGACACGGCGCTGTTCGCCGCCGGAAAGCTGGCGGCCGCCTTCGCCGAGCCAGGCATTCAGTCCTTCATTTTCCAGGAGTTTATCCAAACCAACCTGTTTTAACACCGTCTTCAGCTGTTCATCCCGCGCCTCGGGATCGGCCAGTAACAGATTATCGCGCAGCGTGGCGCTGAAAATATGCACGCGTTGAGGCACGACGCTCATCATGCCGCGCAGTTCATCCTCTCGCCATGCGGATAACGGCAAGCCGTTCAGGGCGATCTCGCCCTGTGCGCAGTCCCACGCGCGAGTAAGCAGTTGCAGCAGGGTGGATTTGCCGCATCCGGTCCGTCCAAGCAGGGCCAGATGCTCGCCGGCACGGATACTAAGCGAAATATCGCTTAGTACGGGCAGTGGTTGATCCGGATAGGTGAAACTGACGCGATTTAACGCCAGCGAGGCCGTCGGCGCGAGCGGCGGACCTTGTTGCGGAAAGGTAATCTCGGCCGGCTGGCGGATAATCTGATCGACACGGGCGGCGGAAGCAATAACCTGTCCCATATGCTGGAAAGCGCCGGTCACGGGCGCAAGCGCTTCAAAGGCGGCCAACGCGGCAAAGACAAACAGCGCAATCAACGCGCCGGGCTGCGTATCGCCGCCGATACCTGCCGCCGCCAGCCATAATATCAGGGTGACCGTCAGCCCGCTGCATAAGATCATCAGCGCCTGAGACAGTCCGGTCAGGTTAGCCTGCTGCTGTTGCCGCGCCAGCCAGCGCATTTCCAACTGCGCCAACCGTTGACGCGAAGCCGACAGCGCGCCAAAAACGGTCAATTCCGCCTGACCCTGTAGCCAGGTTGTCAACTGGATACGATATTGCGCCCGCAAGGCGGTCAGATCCTCACCGATAGGATGACCCGCGCGATAGAATGCGACTGGCAGAATCAACAGCAGGCTCAGCATGATGGCGCACAATGTCAGCGCCAGCGAGGCATCCAGCCAGCTTAGACCGTAAGTGACGATCAGAATCACCAGCAGGGCGCTGACAATCGGCGAAATAACGCGCAGATATAAATGGTCGAGCGTATCAACATCGGCGACCAGCCTGTTCAGCAGGTCGGCCTGACGAAATCGTGCGATGCCGCCGGGAGACAGAGGCAGAATCCGTGAAAAGGTAAATATGCGCAGGTGTTGCAGAACGCGGAAAGTGGCGTCATGGCTTACCAGCCTTTCGGCGTAACGGCCTGCGGTACGGGTAATGGCCGCGCCTCGCACCCCGGCCGCGGGCAACATATAGTTAAAGGTATATAACCCGGCGGCGCCTGCCAATGCCGCGCCAGCCAGAAACCAGCCCGACAGCGCCAGCAACCCGATGCTGGCCAGCAACGTCACAATGGCTAACAGGATCCCCAGACTCAAGCGCCAGATATGACGGCGATATAACCTCAGAAAGGGTTTTAAAACCCGCATGGTTTTTATTTGAGACATATCATAACACTCCCTGACGTTGCGCCATCAGTTCGGCAAAGGCGCCGGATTGCGCGCTGAGCGTCCGATAGTTACCCTGTTGCACGAGCTGGCCATGATGCATGACCCAGATAGCGTCGTAATCAAGGGTGTCGTGCAATTGATGGGTGACCAGCAGCGTTGTTTGATTACGCGCCGCGGCATTCAACGCCCCCATTACCCGCTGTTCACTGTGCGCATCCAGGCTGGCGGCCGGTTCATCAAGCAGCAACAGACGGCATGGATTGATTAGCGCGCGGGCGACCGCGACGCGCTGCGCCTGCCCGACGGAAAGACGCGCCGCGCCATCGCCGATGGGCGTATCTAAACCCTGCGGCAGTTGGGGCAGAAACTCATGCACGTACGCCCGTTCAATGGCCTGCTGCAATTCATCCCCGGTTGCCTGCGGTTTTCCCAGTAAAATATTCCCCCGCAGGCTCTGCTCCGGCAGATGAGGGTTTTGTCCCACCCAGCTTAACTGCCGGCGCCATGATTCGGGCGACAGCGTATTCAGCTCAATGCCGTTTACGGTGAGGGAGCCGCGGTAGGGCAGGAAGCCAAGCAGCACGTTCAGCAGCGAACTTTTTCCCGCGCCGCTGATGCCCACCAGCGCGATACGCCGGCCGGACTCAATGGTAAATGTCAGCGGCTGAGTGAGCGGCGTGCCGTCGGGCGCCAGAACGACCAGATCGGCGGCCTGGATCGCTATCGGCCGCTCGCTGCTGAATTCACGCTCGCCAAAGCCCACGGTTTCGCCTTCCGCCGTCAGAAAAGTCACCAGCGATTCCGCGGCGCCGACGGCCTGAGCCTTGGCGTGGTAAAACGTGCCGAGGTCGCGCAGCGGCTGGAAGAATTCAGGCGCCAGGATCAACACCAGAAACCCGGCGAACAGCGTCACGCCGGCGCCGTAATGACCGAAATTCAGCTCTCCCAGATAAGAAAAACCAAAGTAAACGGCCACCACGGCGATAGAAATCGAGGCGAAGAATTCCAGTACGCCGGAGGAGAGGAAAGCCATGCGCAAGACTTCCATGGTACGGCGGCGAAAGTCTTCAGACGCTTTGCTGATCTGCTCCGTTTCCCCACGGCCGCGATTAAACAGACGCAGGGTTTCCAGCCCGCGCAGACGATCGAGAAAATGGCCGCTCAAACGCGCCAGCGCCAGAAAGTTACGCCGGTTGGCATCGGCCGCGCCCATGCCGACCAACGCCATAAACAGCGGGATCAGCGGCGCAGTCAGCAACAGAATCAGACCTGCCGTCCAATTAATCGGGAATAGGGTAATCAGAATAAGCAGCGGGATCAGCGCGGCAAGATACATCTGGGGCAGATAGCGGGAATAGTAATCCTGCATATCTTCAACCTGTTCGAGGATCATGGTCGCCCAGCTTCCCGCCGGTTTCCCCTGAACCCAGGACGGGCCCAACTGCTGCAAGCGATCTAATACCAGCTTACGGATTTGCCGACGTACCGCCTGTCCGCATAGAAAACCCACGCGCTCGCGCAGCAGACTATTCAATGCCCGCAGTACAAAGGTGGCGACAAGCAGCAGAAAAGACGTGAGCAACGCATCGCGCGGCGTATGATCGATAATCAAGGCATGCAGCAGCGAGGCCAAGAGCCATGCCTGCGCGACAATCAGCACCCCGCTAAGGAAACCGAGCAACAGTGAAAGCCGTAACCAGCGTTGCGCCAGCTTACTTTGCTGCTTCAGCCAAGAGGTCAGTTCTTGCTGTCTGGTTTTTTTCATCAGGCACCAGGTGGTTATTTCACATGAAGAGTGTTAATGGAAAATAACGCTTATATAACCGTTAGTTAACAAGCTTATTCTCCTACGCTCAGAATGCCGCCATGTTACCGCGACAAAAGCGCTCTGCAAACGAAAAGGCAGGGAGACGATCAATTTTTGCGTGATGAAGGGAAAAGAGAACGTTATCCGGGGCGGTGAAAACGCCCCGGAAGGCAAAGCGGGGTTATTTCGCGGCGGTTAGCCCGTCCAGATACCGTTCGGCGTCAAGTGCCGCCATGCAGCCGGTTCCTGCCGAGGTGATTGCCTGACGATAAATGTGATCCATCACGTCACCCGCGGCAAAAACGCCAGGAATGCTGGTTTGGGTGGCATTACCGTGGATCCCCGACTGTACCTTGATGTAGCCATTCTCCAGTTCAAGCTGACCGCCAAATACCGCGGTGTTCGGGCTATGGCCGATAGCGATAAATACGCCGGCCAGCTCCAGTTCTTCCGTCGCGCCGCTGTGCGTATCGCGCAGACGCACGCCGGTCACGCCCATGTTGTCGCCGAGAACCTCATCCAGCGTACGGTCGGTATGCAGGATGATATTGCCGTTTTTCACTTTATCCATCAGACGGTCAATCAGGATTTTTTCTGAGCGGAAACTGTCGCGGCGGTGAATCAGATGCACTTCCGCTGCAATATTGGATAGATAGAGCGCTTCCTCAACGGCGGTATTGCCGCCGCCGACGACGGCGACTTTCTGATTGCGGTAGAAGAAACCGTCGCAGGTGGCGCAGGCAGACACGCCTTTGCCCTTAAAGGCTTCTTCGGAGGGCAGGCCCAAATAACGGGCGGAGGCGCCGGTGGCGATAATCAGCGCATCGCAGCTATATTCATCGCTGTCGCCAAACAGACGAAAAGGGCGGGTTTGCAAATCAACGCGTTGAATATGGTCGAATACGATATCGGTATTGAATTTTTCCGCATGCGCCTGCATCCGTTCCATCAGCAGAGGCCCGGTCAAACCCTCAGCGTCGCCCGGCCAGTTTTCGACTTCGGTGGTGGTGGTCAACTGGCCGCCTTTCTCCATCCCGGTGATGAGTACCGGCTTTAAATTAGCCCGTGCAGCATAAACCGCGGCAGTGTATCCGGCCGGGCCTGAACCCAAAATCAATAACTTGTGGTGTTTAACGGTACTCATGAGTTCCTCATTTCATGATGACGGAGATTAACGTGATTGTAAGGAAATTACCGAAGTAAAAAAAGTATGTGGCGAAGTTGTTAGCTATAGGTTTAATCGTTGGTGGCTATTGCGACGATAAATGGCTGATAGATCAGCCACATTCATAAGTAAAATGACTGAATGCGCCCCACAATACGCGTTTGCCTTATCTAATCTGGTACTTTCTTCTGATTTTAGTTGTTTTGCTTTGACAATCCGCTGTGCTTTTGCGAAAACATCTGGGTAAGAGGAAATTTTTTGTATGTGAATAGTTAAAAGCTCGGCTTTTTATTCGTCGTCTGGCTGGCTGGTCTTTAAGCCACGGACAATTCGTTTTTGCCTGGTTCGACATTTTACCACTAGCGCATGACGATGACAGACAGCGGCGGAAAGAGACAATGACTTTTGATATACAAAATTGACAGCGGGTCTTCTTTAGGGTGGCTCTGATACATTGAAGTTGGTCGGAGTGTAGCAGGTGCAAGGAAGAGTGAGAGAGACAATAATAATGGTAGAGACTAAAAAACGGCCAGGAAAAGACCTCGATCGTATCGATCGCAATATCCTGAACGAATTACAAAAAGACGGACGTATTTCTAATGTCGAGCTGTCCAAACGAGTGGGACTATCGCCGACGCCTTGCCTGGAGCGCGTACGTCGCCTGGAACGGCAGGGGTTTATTAATGGCTATACCGCGCTGCTGAATCCACACTATCTGGATGCATCGCTGCTGGTGTTCGTTGAAATTACGCTAAATCGCGGCGCGCCCGATGTGTTTGAGCAATTTAATTCGGCAGTGCAAAAGCTTGAAGAAATTCAGGAGTGTCATCTGGTTTCCGGCGATTTCGACTATCTGTTGAAAACCCGTGTACCGGATATGTCCGCCTATCGTAAGTTGTTGGGCGAGACGCTGCTTCGATTGCCGGGTGTGAACGACACCCGCACCTATGTGGTGATGGAAGAAGTTAAACAAAGCAATCGTTTGGTCATTAAGACCCGATAAATGCATGGGTGCAAAACCCGATAAATTCAGCTACACTCCTGTGAATTTATACAGTTTCAGCGCCGGGTTTTTCTCGGCGCTTTGTCATAAACCTTTACAGGCCCCTGGAGAGACGCTTGAGCCAGGAATACACAGAAGATAAAGACATTACCCTGAGAAAACTCAGTGGTTCTCGCCGTTTACTTGAAGCGATATTGATCGTAGTGGCGCTTTTTGCTGTTTATCTAAGCGTCGCGTTGCTTAGTTTTAGTCCTTCTGACCCCAGTTGGTCGCAAACCGCGTGGCACGAACCTATCCATAACCTCGGCGGCGTAGCGGGCGCCTGGCTGGCGGATACCTTGTTTTTTGTTTTTGGCGTGTTGGCTTATGCCATTCCGCCGATAATGTTGTGTCTGTGCTGGTCGGCTTTTCGTCATCGCGATAACCAGAGCGCGATCGACTACTTTACATTTTCGTTGCGCCTGATTGGCACTCTGGCGCTGATTCTGACCTCCTGCGGCCTGGCGGCGTTGAATATTGACGACCTCTACTATTTTGCCTCCGGCGGCGTATTGGGCAGCCTGCTGAGCAGTTCGATGGTTCCCCGCTTTAACGGCATGGGGGCGACGCTGATATTACTGTGCGTCTGGGCCGCGGGCCTGACGCTGTTTACCGGTTGGTCATGGTTGACCATCGCCGAAAAAATAGGTTCGGCGGTATTGGGCTGTCTGACGTTCATGTCTAATCGCTCGCGCAGCGATAACCTGCCTGAACCGCTGTCTTCCGAGTCCGTCGATCGTCGGGAAGATCTGTCCGTAACGTCGGCCGACAGCGATGATGATGTTTTATTCTCGGCGCCGTCGATAGCCTCGGCAACCCACGAAACACGTCCGGCGGAGCAGGGCGGCGAGCAGCCAGCGGCCGCCCCCTCATCGGATTCGTCGCTCGTGGCGTCTCTGGCGATGGACACGCAGCAGGGCATGCCGGAGCAACCCGCCGCCCGGCAGCAAATTGATGTCGCTTCAACGCTCAATCCGCCGTTGTATTCTTTTGAGGTGCCGACGCCCGTTCCCGCGGCCCATGACGACGGCGCGGAAGCCTACCACCCATCCGGCAGTGCGGATACGCCGCCGATTGCGCAATCGCAGGTCGCGCAGCCTATCGATCGGGCGCCTTATGCCGGGCAGTCCGAAACGCCAGACAGAACGGAACCTTCGTTCAAGGCGAATAATACCTTTATGCCGGCCTTTAGTGCCGATGATGACGGCAATTCTCAGGTAAAACAGGGCGTTGGGCCGGAGTTGCCGCGTCCGAATCCGGTTCGCATCCCGACTCGTCGCGAGCTGGCCTCGTACGGTATTACATTACCGTCGCAGCGCTTGGCTGAACAACAGGCCAGGGCGTCGCAAGCTCAGAGCGATATGGATAACAGCAGTCCGGCGCACGGCGAGGAATCCCCGGATGATATTGCGCAGCAGGAAGCCGCGTTACAGCAGGCGTATATCGAGCAGCAGCGTCAGCGCTATGGCGAAGATTATCCGCAACAGGAAGACGATCAGGAAGCGCTGCTGCAAGCGCAACTGGCTAAGGATTTTGATGCTCAGCAGCAGTCCCGCTATGGCGGGGTGGATGAGAGCATGCCGGCGCAGCAGCAACCGACGCTAAATCGCGCCGCCTTGTCTGATATGCCGTCGGGCGCACAGATTCCCGGCTTTTCTCCCCTGGCCGATCTGGTTGATGACGGCCCCAGTGAACCGCTGTTTACCTTATCCGCTTCCGAACATGTCGATACGCCGCCGCAACAGGGCGGAGATGATGCGGTTGATTCCCGGCAACATGAGCAGAACACGTCGGCCGCCAACGCCGATGCGGTTTCGCCGATAGAGCCGGCGGCTCCCGCGCGTAAACCGATAATGGATAGTTTGATTCACCCTTTCCTGGTTCGTAACGATCAGCCGTTGCAAAAACCGACCACACCGCTGCCGACGTTGGATTTACTGACGCCGCCGCCGGAAAGTGAAGCGCCGGTGGATAGTTTCGCGCTGGAGCAGACGGCGCGTCTGATCGAGGCGCGGCTGGGTGACTACCGGGTAAAAGCCGATGTCGTCGATCACTATCCCGGGCCGGTGATTACCCGCTTTGAGTTGGATTTGGCGCCGGGCGTGAAGGCCGCGCGTATTTCCAATCTGTCACGCGATCTGGCGCGTTCGCTGTCGGTGGTTGCCGTACGTATTGTTGAAGTTATCCCCGGTAAACCCTATGTGGGGCTGGAGTTGCCTAACAAGCACCGCCAAACCGTTTATCTGCGGGAAGTGCTGGACTGTGCCAAGTTCCGTGATAATCCTTCGCCGCTGGCTATTGTGCTGGGTAAAGATATTGCCGGGCAGCCGGTGGTGGCCGATCTGGCGAAAATGCCGCACCTACTGGTGGCCGGTACGACGGGTTCCGGTAAATCCGTCGGCGTTAACGCCATGATTATCAGCATGTTGTATAAGGCCACGCCGGAAGAAGTGCGCTTTATCATGATCGACCCGAAAATGCTGGAGCTGTCCGTTTATGAAGGGATCCCGCATCTGTTAACGGAAGTCGTTACGGACATGAAAGATGCGGCGAATGCGCTGCGCTGGTGCGTCGGTGAAATGGAGCGCCGCTATAAGCTGATGTCGGCGCTGGGGGTGCGTAATCTGTCCGGCTATAACGAACGGGTGATGGAAGCGAATGCGATGGGGCGTCCTATTCCCGATCCGTTCTGGAAGCCGGGCGACAGTATGGATATGACGCCGCCGGTGCTGGAAAAACTGCCTTATATCGTCGTGATGGTCGATGAATTTGCTGATTTGATGATGGCGGTGGGCAAGAAAGTTGAAGAGTTGATCGCCCGACTGGCGCAGAAAGCGCGTGCGGCGGGTATTCACCTGGTATTGGCTACGCAACGGCCTTCGGTGGATGTGATCACCGGCTTGATCAAAGCCAATATTCCGACCCGTATCGCGTTCACCGTATCCAGCAAGATTGATTCGCGCACCATCCTTGACCAGGGCGGCGCCGAATCACTACTGGGGATGGGGGATATGCTGTACATGGCGCCCAACTCATCAATACCGGTGCGTGTGCACGGGGCTTTTGTTCGCGATCAGGAAGTTCACGCGGTGGTTCAGGATTGGAAAGCGCGCGGGCGGCCCCAATATATTGAGAATATCGTCAGCGGCGGCGACGATGGCGAAGGGGGCAGCCTCGGTCTGGATGGCGATGAAGAACTCGATCCGCTGTTTGATCAGGCCGTTGCCTTTGTGGTGGACAAGCGCCGGGCATCGATCTCCGGCGTACAGCGACAGTTCCGCATAGGTTACAATCGCGCTGCGCGTATCGTGGAGCAGATGGAAGCGCAGGGGATCGTCAGTTCTCCCGGGCATAACGGTAACCGCGAGGTGCTGGCCCCGCCGCCAATGGAGTGAATATAAAGGGCTGCGGTTGCAGCCCTTATGCAAAGAAGCGTAAAAGCCGCAATTAGCAGACAATTCGCCTATCGCTGTCTGAGTGGGTTCAGCTAAAGTATTGACCACGCAGAGAGTCTGATGTCTTCACAACCCGGTTGTGATGTCAGGAAATTCAAAGGATTTTAGTATGATGAAAAAATGGTTAGTCGCCTGTTGTTTGATGTCTGGCATCACATCAACCGTGGTGTGGGCGGATGCGGCCGGTGATTTGCAAAATCGGCTTAGTAAAGTAAACAGTTTCCATGCCGGTTTCACGCAGACCGTGACCAGCGCCGATGGCGCCACCGTGCAGGAAGGCGAAGGCGAATTGTGGCTGAAACGCCCCAATCTGTTCAACTGGCAAACCACGTCGCCGGACGAAAGTGTCTTGGTGTCTGATGGTAAAACCCTCTGGTTCTACAACCCGTTTGTCGAACAGGTGACGGCCACCTGGTTAAAAGACGCGACAGGCAATACGCCGTTTATGCTGATTACCCGCAACGACGCCAGCGATTGGGGCAGATATGATGTGCGCCAGAAAGGCGACGATTTTGAGCTAACGCCCAAGTCCGCCAACGGCAACCTGAAGCAATTTGCGATCAGCGTAACCCCCAACGGCACCATCAGGCAGTTCACCGCCACGGAGCAGGATGGGCAGCGTAGCCGCTATGTGCTGAAGAATCAGCAAAACAGCGCGGTTGATTCAGCAAAATTTACTTTTACGCCGCCGCAAGGCGTGTCGCTGGACGATCAACGTCAGTGAGGTCCGGGTGAGCAATCTGTCGCTTGATTTTTCCCGTAATGAATTCCAACCGCTGGCGGCGCGTATGCGGCCGGCGACATTGGCCCAGTATATTGGTCAACAGCACCTTTTAGGCGCGGGTAAACCGTTGCCGCGCGCCATTGAGGCCGGTCAGCTTCATTCGATGATCCTGTGGGGGCCGCCCGGCACCGGGAAAACGACGCTGGCGGAATTGATCGGACATTACGGGCAGGCGGACGTCGAGCGGATTTCGGCGGTGACGTCAGGAATAAAAGAGATTCGCGAGGCCATCGAGCGGGCGCGGCAAAATCGTTATGCCGGGCGGCGTACGATTTTGTTTGTCGATGAAGTCCACCGGTTCAACAAAAGTCAGCAGGATGCGTTTTTACCGCACATTGAAGACGGCACAATTACATTTATCGGCGCGACGACCGAAAACCCCTCTTTCGAACTCAACTCGGCATTGTTATCTCGCGCCCGTGTGTATCTGCTAAAAGCGCTCACCGCGGAAGATATTGAGCAGGTGCTGCAACAGGCGATGAATGACGGTCAGCGGGGCTACGGCGGGCAAAATATCGTATTGCCAGACGATACCCGGCGCATGTTGGCTGAATTGGTCAATGGGGATGCCCGTCGGGCGCTGAACAGCCTGGAAATGATGGCGGATATGGCCGAGGTGGATGCGCAAGGCATACGCACGTTGACGCCGGCCTTGCTGAAAGAAGTGTCAGGCGAACGCAGCGCCCGGTTTGATAATAAAGGCGATCGTTATTACGATCTGATTTCGGCGCTGCATAAATCGGTGCGAGGCTCGGCGCCTGATGCCGCGCTCTATTGGTATGCGCGCATCATTACCGCCGAGGGCGATCCGCTGTATGTTGCCCGCCGCCTGTTGGCGATTGCCTCTGAGGATGTCGGCAATGCCGATCCGCGCGGGATGCAGGTCGCTATCGCCGCCTGGGACTGTTTTACCCGCGTAGGACCGGCGGAAGGCGAACGCGCGATTGCGCAGGCGATTGTTTATCTGGCCTGCGCGCCGAAAAGCAACGCGGTTTATACGGCATTTAAGGCCGCGCTGCATGATGCGCGGGAAAAGCCGGATTACGACGTTCCCGAGCATCTGCGGAATGCTCCGACGCGCCTGATGAAAGAAATGGGCCTGGGAGCGGAATATCGCTATGCCCATAATGAACCCAATGCTTATGCGGCGGGAGAGAACTATTTCCCACCCGAAATGGCCGATGCGCAGTATTACACCCCGTCGTCACGCGGTCTTGAGGGAAAAATTGGTGAAAAGCTCGCCTGGCTTGCCGCTCAGGATCAAAATAGCCCGACAAAACGCTACCGCTAAATCAAGCGTTGCGGTAAGGTTAACGCGATAATTTCTGACGCCCGGACGCGTGTATATGCCGGGAACAACACCCTTTCATTTGATAATCATAAGCACAGGATTAGCATGCTCGATCCCAATTTACTGCGCAATGAGCTAGACGCAGTCGCCGCAAAACTACTGGCTCGCCGAGGCTTTAAGCTGGATGTTGATACTCTGCGTAAGCAGGAAGAACGTCGCAAGGTTTTACAGGTAGACACTGAAAATCTACAGGCGGAACGTAATTCCCGATCGAAAGAGATCGGTGCGGCAAAAGCCCGTGGTGAAGATATCGAGCCGTTGCGCCGCGAAGTTAACGAGCTGGGCGAGAAACTGGATGCGGCCAAAGCCGAGCTGGATCAACTGCAAAATGAAATCCGCGATTTAGCGTTGGCGATCCCCAATTTGCCGGATGATTCCGTTCCAGTTGGTAAGGATGAGCGCGACAATAAAGAGGTCAGCCGCTGGGGAGAACCGCGCAAGTTTGATTTCCCGGTGCGCGATCATGTGGAGCTTGGCGAGATGGCCGATGGGGTCGATTTCGCTGCCGGCGCAAAACTGGCCGGCGCCCGTTTTGTGGTGATGAAAGGGCCGATCGCCCGTCTGCATCGTGCGCTCTCTCAGTTTATGCTCGATCTGCACACTCAGCAGCATGGCTATCAGGAAGCGTATGTTCCTTATCTGGTCAACCATGCGACGCTGTACGGGACGGGGCAGCTACCGAAATTCGGCGAAGATCTGTTTCATACCAAGCCGTTAAGCGAAGAGGCGGAAACCAGCAACTACGCGTTGATTCCTACCGCCGAGGTTCCGCTGACTAATCTGGTGCGCGATGAAATTCTGGATGAAGCGTCATTACCGCTGAAAATGACGGCCCATACGCCGTGTTTTCGTTCGGAGGCCGGCTCTTATGGCCGTGATACCCGCGGTTTGATTCGCATGCATCAGTTTGACAAAGTCGAGCTGGTGCAGATTGTGCGTCCCGAAGATTCAATGCAGGCACTGGAAGAATTAACCACCCATGCTGAAACCGTATTGCAATTGCTGAAACTGCCATACCGTAAAGTCCTGTTGTGTACCGGAGATATGGGATTCGGCTCCAGTAAGACCTATGATCTGGAAGTGTGGTTACCGGCTCAGGATACTTATCGCGAAATTTCTTCCTGTTCCAATATGTGGGATTTTCAGGCCCGACGCATGCAGGCGCGTTGCCGCAGTAAAACCGATAAAAAAACCCGCCTGGTTCACACCTTGAATGGTTCGGGGCTGGCTGTCGGACGTACTCTGGTTGCGGTGCTGGAAAATTATCAGCAGGCGGATGGCCGCATTGCGATCCCTGACGTTTTGCGTCCGTATATGAGCGGTCAGGAATTTATCGGCTAATTAACCGTCCACTATCTTAAAAAGCGCCTGATGGCGCTTTTTTTAATGCCGTCATACGGTAATATTTTTTAATCAAGAAAATACTTTTTTCAGCTCGACTATACGTTTTGATTATCTTCTAAAAATTAAATTTATTTAAAATCATTGAGGTAGATCCCAGATCATTCTGCCGCTCATCCGTTTAAACCTGCGTTTGATAAATTATTTAAATCAAAGGAGAAATCAGTGTAATGCACTGATTTTCACTGGATTGACTTTTAAATACGCAGTGGCATGATGCGATCACTTTTTTCTGGTTGTCTGGTTATCCATTTCACTATGCCCGCTTATTCTCGCCCAGTGCTGTTATTGCTCTGCGGCCTTTTGTTGCTGACGGTTTGTATTGCCGTACTGAATACCATGGTACCCCTGTGGTTAAATTATCAGCAACTTCCAGTTTGGCAGGTTGGCCTTGTCGGGTCGTCTTATTTCAGCGGAAATCTGGTCGGGACGTTATTTGCAGGCCGGTTAATCAGGTTTTATGGATTTAATCGCAGTTATTATTGCGCCGTCGCGTTGTTCGGAATAGCGACCCTCGGTCTGGGCATTTCTGTTGATTTCTGGAGTTGGTTATTCTGGCGTTTTCTGGCCGGTGTGGGCTGTGCGCTAATTTGGGTGATAGTCGAAAGCGCGCTACTTTGCAGCGGCACCTCAACCCAGAGAGGCCAACTTTTAGCCGCCTATATGATGGCCTATTATCTGGGCAGCGTAATGGGGCAGTTATTGCTTAGCATGTTGCCAACGGCGTTGCTCAGCGTTTTACCCTGGGTGATGGCGTTGATTGTTCTGGCGATATTGCCGCTGCTGTTTACCCGTATTCCGGCGCCGATAGGGCAGGAACATAAGGTTAATATCTGGAAAATGCTGAAATATCGCAGTGCGCGTATAGGTATTCACGGCTGTGTTATTTCCGGCGTTATTCTTGGTTCGCTGTACGGTTTAATGCCGCTGTATCTTTCCCATCAAGGGATGAGCGATGCCCGGGTTGGCTACTGGATGGCGCTGCTGATTAGTGCGGGTATTGTCGGCCAATGGCCGGTCGGGCGTATGGCTGACCGCTATGGCCGACTGTTGGTGCTGCGGGTGCTGGTTTTTGCCGTGATTGTCGGGTGTCTTGCGATGCTCAGCATTAGTCATTATGCATTGGCTCCGGCATTGTTCGTGCTGGGTTGCGCCGGCTTTACGCTCTATCCCGTGGCGATGTCATGGGCCTGCGAGAAAGTTCGCCCTGATGAACTCATCGCCATGAATCAGGCGCTATTGCTGAGCTGTACGTTGGGCAGTCTGTGTGGGCCTGCCTTGGCGGCGGTACTGATGCAAACGTATTCAGATCGGTTGCTGTTTGTCCTGATTGCCGCCGTTTCGCTGTTTTATCTGGTGATGTTGCTGAAGAAAGCCGATCACCATCCAAAACCATTCGCAGCGGCCTGACGCTATGACTGCAAGCCGGCGAGTGAACTCTCGCCGGCTTTGACCATGTTATTCCACAATGCCTCTGCAACCGGACTTAGCCGCTGTTTGGCGTTGCGAATAAGATAAAAAATACTGGTCAGGCCAAGAATGTCTGGTGAAATCGCGGTTAGCTTCCCTTGCGCAACCCAGGGGGAAGCATAGTGATCGGGAAGAAAACCCGTATGTGTTCCCGCCAATAGCAGCAATAAGCTGCTTTCAAGGTGCCAGGCTGTATTTTGTAACCCTTGCTTGGCGACCGGCCCTAATTGCTTGCTGATTTCATGCAATGCATGTCCTCCAATCAGTAATCGGCGCGGGTTAAGCGTGCCATTTCGCCATTCCTGTTCTATCCGATCTGCATTTTGCGATGCGGAATAAAAATTACTATGTTCAATAAAAACCGGCTGAAAAAAGATATCAGGTGGAATGTCGTCGGGCAGCACACTGAGAATGATATCTAGGTGACCGTTTTTTAAGCGTTCCATCAACGGGGTATAATCGCCTATTTCAAGTTCAACCGTCGCTTCTTCACTTTGACTATAGAGTTTGGCGATTGCGGTTGATATGACTTTTGCCGGGTGTGTTACCGTATTGTCCAGACAGCCAATGCGAACCTTGCCGATCAGTTGATGCTTAATGTGTGCTAATCGATTGGCGAAATCATCCAGCGTGGCAATGAGGGATTTTGCTTCCTGATAGACGGCTTCGCCTTCCGTTGTTAAAGAAAACCCCCCGCGGCCTCGTTCACAGAGCACCAGGTCCAGCTCATCTTCAAGCCGTGAAAGATAGTGACTGAGTATCGGCTGGCTGAGGCCTGTGGCAGCCTGGGCGTTTGTAATTCCTTGTTTTTCCACTATTTTACAGAAAAGCTTTAACCAGCGAATCTCCAGTTTGTCTAAGCGCATAGCCGTTCCTTCGAATACATAATAAACGTAAATGTTAACATCAAAATATATCTGTATTAATCAATATAATTCCTCATTATCTTGTATGCACGTCACGTATTTAATGTGACGCCACGAAAAAACGTGGTTTTATGCGTCACACCAGGGTCTCTCTCAAAAATGGCTCGGTCAATTATTTGGCCGCGCCATTTTTCTATACGGCGTCATATAACCCCTATAAAATATAATAAAGGCAAAATAATAATTAGGTTGCTATTTAGTGGAGGATATATGTCTCAAGGGAATATTGCGCCAGCAGCTCGGCCGAAAGTCCGGCAAATCTATGACTATGAATATGAAACCGTGCCGCCTGAAGCCCGTAAGCGCTGGTATGTTATCGCCCTGATATGGCTGGCGATCGGGATCGATATTTCAGGTTTATTTCTCGGCGCTTTTTTAAGCTCCGGCTTGCCTTTTATACAGGCGGTCAGCGCCACGTTGATCGGTTCCGCCCTGCTGGGGATACTGGCGGCACTATGCGCTAACGTCGGGCATGGTTGCGGACTGTCGACCACACTGCTGAGTATTTCTGTATTTGGCCGCCTCGGCGGTAAATTGATTGGGATTTTCTCGGCGATTTCTTTTGTTGGGTGGTTTGCGTTCCAACTCGATTTCTTTGGCGTGATGCTGCAAAAGGCATTAATGCATTATCAATTTGAGCCCGGCCGCCTGCCGATACTGCTCTTTGGTATGGCGTTAATGACGTTTACCGCTATCTGGGGCGTCAGGGCGCTGGGTAAGCTGAGCATATTCAGCGTGCCGCTTATGCTGATATTAATTATTACCGGCATTGCGCTGGCGGCGACAAGTCATTCAACCGCGCCGGAAATAGCCATTAAAACGCCTATCGGCATGGGCGCCGCCATCTCCTATGTTGTTTCCATCTGGATCGTCTCCGCCGTCATGTCCCCGGATATTGCACGCTATGCTAAAACCCGTAAGGATGCGCTGCTCGGCGCGGGGCTGGGTTTTTGTTTGGGTAATAGCTCCACCATATTGGTTGCTTTGGTATTGACCCGTTTGGTCGGCAGTGAAGATCTGGTTGAAGTCTTTTTCAGCATCGGTTTGGGGTTGTCAGCGATTCTGGTGCTGATTTTTGCTCAATGGACAACCAATAGTTCTAACCTGATCTCCGCATCTTTGGGATTATCCGTCGTGGTTAGAGCATTATCCCGACCGGTGTTGGTTGTTCTGATGGCGATTGTCGGGTTGTTATTGGCCTACAATGGCATGATTAATAACTTTACCCAATTCTTATCGCTTTTAGGCGTGTTGATTTCACCTATCGCGGGCGTTTATCTCGTCGAATATTATTTCCTTAATGCCGAACGCCTGAAGCAGGCTATATCACAACCCTGTGCGCTCAACCTGACTGCGGCTCTTGCATGGTTGTGCGGCAGTGTGGTTAGCGTCTTAACGTCCCCGGATTTTTTTGACGCCTTTACGATAAGTTCAATTTCCGCCCTGGATGGCGTGATGGCTAGTATGGCGGTTTATCTCGCCATAAATAAAATCTTTCCGCCATTGGCCGACTCATCGCAGTCAGGCTTGTGATTGAAGTGGTAACCGGGTGAATAATGGTCCGTTATATTGACGCTAAAACGATTGACGATATTGCGTTAGGCGCAGCGGTACTTGGCACCGGCGGGGGCGGCGATCCTTACGTCGGCGCGTTGATGGCTAAACATGCTATGCGGCAGATGAAGCCGGTTGCCATCCTCAGTCTGGATGAAGTCAAAGATGATGATCTGGTGGCGCCATGCAGCATGATTGGCGCCACCGCGGTTATTGTCGAAAAAATCATGACCGCCCATCAGTTTGTGCAGGCGTTTGAAAGCATGGAGAACGTGCTGGCGCAACCGATCGCGGCGACATTCCCCATTGAGGCTGGCGGCGTCAATTCCCTGATCCCCTTTATCACCGCGGCGAAAAAAGATTTACCGGTCATTGATTGCGATGCGATGGGGCGGGCTTTTCCGGAAGCGCAGATGGTAACGTTTTTTCTGGATGGTTTGCCTTCGGCCCCCAATACGCTGGCCGATGAAAAAGGGAATTCGGTGATCCTCAACCCTATCGACGGCATCTGGTCTGAACGGCTGGCGCGTGCCATTACCGAACAAATGGGCGCCGCCTGCGCCATGTGCGACTATCCATTAAGAGGCCGGCAGCTTAAGCAAAGCGCGATAAAGGGAACCCTGATGCTGGCTGAAAATATCGGACGCACCATCCGGCTGGCGCATCAGTCGGGAAGCAACGGGGTTCAGGCCTTACTGCCAGTATTAAATGCGCACGTGATCGCATCAGGGAAAGTCGTTGATGTCGATCGCCGCACCACCGGTGGTTTTGCCCGGGGAAAAGTGGTTGTTGAAGGCATAGGCTGTTCGAAAGGCGAGATGTTTACCGTACTTTTTCAAAATGAACTTTTGCTGGCTTATCGCTCCTCAGAGGTGGCCGTGCCGACCCAGGATAATCTGCTGGCGATCGTGCCCGATTTGATTTCGATACTGGACAGGGAAACGGGGCGTCCAATTATTACCGAGCACCTGCGTTATGGTCAGCGGGTTGAGATCATTGCTTATCCGTGCAATGAAAAGTGGCGAACGGCTAAAGGACTAGAGGTCGTCGGACCGGGGTATTTTGGGTATCCGGTGCAGTATGTGCCAATAGAGCAGCTTGTTAACCACTGAGGTCTACTATGTCCGGGAAAAATGATTACCGCCTCGGCATTGATGTCGGTGGCACGAATACCGATGCCGCCATTTTGGATGCGGATCTTCAGTGTATCGCCACGGCAAAATTCCCCACCAGCGATGATATTTATAGCGGTATTGTGCAGGTTATCGCCCAGGTACTTGAACTGTCCGGTGTGCATCCGCAGGAAATTCGTTATGCCATGCTGGGTACCACGCAATGCACCAATGCGCTCGTCGAGCGGAAAGGGTTGAATCGGGTGGGGCTGTTAAGGCTTAGCTTACCCAGCAGCGACGGAGTTCCGCCGCTGTTTGACTGGAGTGATGAATGGCGGCAAATCCTCGGCCCGCATTTCTATCAGCTACATGGCGGTTATGAGTTCGACGGTAAGGAAATTCATCCCGTTATTTATGATGAGGTGATGGCCGCATGCGAAAAAATGCGTGGGAACGTTGATAGCGTAGCCGTCTGCGGGGTGTTCTCACCGGTGAATAGCGCCCAGGAACAGATCGTTGCCGACTGGGTCCGTGCCGCCTTGCCTGATGTTTCGCTGTCGCAGTCGCATCGAATCGGCAATATCGGTCTGCTGGAAAGAGAAAACGCCACTATTCTCAATGCCGCGCTACAGCGCACCGCCCATCGCTTTGTTGATGGATTTATGCAGGCGCTATCACATCATGACATTAAGGCGACGCCCTTTTTCGGACAAAATGACGGTACGCTGATGTCTGAAAATACGGTCAAGCAGTATCCGATCCTGACAATGGCCTGCGGCCCCACTAACTCTATTCGCGGAGCTTGCCACCTGTCGGGATTGGACGATGCCTTAATCATTGATGTCGGCGGCACCACCACGGACATCGGGGTGTTGGTAAACGGCTTTCCGCGGGAGTCGGCCATCGCGGTCGAAGTGGGGGATATTCGCACCAACTTCAGAATGCCGGATATTGTCTCTATCGGTATCGGCGGCGGCACCTGCGTGCGACGGGATTCGGCGGGTAATATCACGCTTGGCCCCGACAGCGTGGGATATCGCCTGCTGCAAAAGGGTCTGAGCTTCGGCGGCGACACCCTGACCTTAAGCGATGTCATGATGCAACTGGATGCCAGCCGCTGGCCGTCGGCGCTGACGGCAACATTACCCAAGTTGGCCAAGGAGTTTTGCCGACAGGTATACCAGAAAATGATTCAGCAGGTTGAAGAGGCGATCGATCGCATGAAATCGTCTGTAGGCAGCGTTCCGGCCGTACTGGTCGGCGGCGGTAGCGTACTGCTGCCCGATACGTTGTCCGGCATCAGCGAGGTGATCCGTCCGCGGAACTTTGAGGCCGCTAATGCAATTGGCGTCGCCTTAGGGCTGGTGGGCGCGCAAATCGATAAAGTGGTCAAAATCTCTGAACACGATCGCGACCGTATCAGGCTTGAATTGCAGCAGCAAGCCATTGCGCTGGCGGAGCAGACGGGCGCGATGTCGGGCAGCATTGCGATCGTGGATTATCAGGAGATCCCTTTGGCTTATTTGCCGGGAAACGCGGTTCAGGTGAAGATAAAGGCGGCGGGACGGCTGGCATAATCGCTGCCCATAAGTGGATGCTTATGGGCGGTTCGATGCTTTCAGGCGGGGCGAAATCAGTACATCACCTTATGGCCGTATCCTTCAAGAATGGATTTTACCCGATCCATGGTCTCCGCTGTCGGAGGCTTCACGCCGTCCAGTTTGTATTCCTCGCCCATGGCTATCCACTTATGCTTACCGAGTTCGTGATAAGGAAGTAATTCAATTTTCTCGATATTCGACATGTCTTTGGTAAATTCGCCGAGCAGATGCGCCGACTTATCATCATCTGACCAGCCGGGAACGACGACATAACGTATCCAGGTGCGCTGATTGCGTTTTGCCAGATAGCGGGAGAAATCGAGCGTCCGATGGTTGGACACGCCGACCAGATTCTGGTGGATATCATCATTCATCTGTTTCAGATCAAGCATGACCAAATCGCTGACGTCCAGAAGCTCGTCAATCACCGGATCGTAACGGCGTACGAATCCGTTGGTATCCAGACAGGTATTGATGCCTTCCGCGCGGCAGGCGCGAAACCAGTCGCGTACAAATTCGGCCTGTAGAATCGCTTCGCCGCCGGAAGCCGTGACGCCGCCGCCCGAGGCGTTCATAAAATGGCGATAAGTCACCACTTCTTTCATTAATTCTTCCACCGTGATTTCTTTACCGGCGTGCGTATCCCAGGTGTCCCGGTTATGGCAGTACAGGCAGCGCATCAGGCAGCCTTGAAAGAAAACGATAAAACGAATCCCCGGGCCATCGACAGTACCGCAGGATTCGAAGGAGTGGATGCGACCGATTACTGACATTGCGAGGTTTTCTCCAGGTTTGACCGAACAATAGCGGTCTTTATGAGCGCAGTCATAAGAAAATGGGCGGAATACCTGTCAATAATGACAGCGCATACCCCCCGACCGATGCTGCGTCGAATCTGTTTTGCCAGCCATCCACCATGTTTATCGCGGGAATGTTCATAGAGGGCTGGCGAAACAGGTTTGACACTCTGTGACGCGATAGGGTGAGAAAAAGGCCCCACTAACGTGGAGCCTTTATTTTACGCCTTTTCAGACAGTCAGGGAAATCAGATCGACTGTGTGAATGTACGGGTAATTACATCCTGCTGCTGCTCTTTGGTCAGTGAGTTGAAACGCACTGCATAGCCCGATACGCGAATGGTCAACTGCGGATATTTTTCCGGGTTTTCCATTGCATCAAGCAGCATTTCACGGTTCATCACGTTGACGTTCAGATGCTGGCCGCCTTCAATGCTGGCCGCTTCATGGTGGAAGTAACCATCCATCAGACCGGCAAGGTTGGCTTTACGCACATCATCGTCTTTACCCAGTGCATTAGGAACGATGGAGAACGTATAAGAAATACCGTCTTTCGCATAGGCGAACGGCAGTTTGGCAACCGAGGTCAGAGAGGCGACCGCGCCTTTCTGGTCGCGACCGTGCATCGGGTTGGCGCCCGGTCCGAACGGCGCGCCGGCACGACGTCCGTCAGGCGTGTTACCGGTTTTCTTACCGTATACCACGTTAGAGGTGATGGTCAGGACAGACTGCGTCGGCGTTGCGCCGCGGTAGGTATTCAGCTGCTGAATTTTCTTCATGAAGCGTTCAACCAAATCGCAGGCCAATTCATCGACGCGCGCGTCGTTGTTGCCGAACTGCGGATATTCGCCTTCGATGTCAAAGTCGATAGCCAGACCGTCTTCGTCACGGATAGGTTTGACTTTGGCGTATTTGATGGCGGACAGGGAGTCGGCGGCAACAGACAGACCGGCGATACCGCAAGCCATGGTGCGATACACGTCACGATCGTGCAGCGCCATCAGCGAGGCTTCATAGCTGTACTTATCATGCATGTAGTGGATGATGTTCAGCGCGGTGACATACTGCTTGGCCAGCCAATCCATAAAGTGATCCATACGTTCCATCACTTCATCGAAATCCAGCACGTCGCTTTTGATCGGCGCGGATTTCGGGCCAACCTGCATTTTCAGTTTTTCATCCACGCCGCCGTTGATGGCATACAGCATGGTTTTCGCCAGGTTTGCACGGGCGCCGAAGAACTGCATTTGCTTACCGACGACCATCGGACTTACGCAACAGGCGATAGCGTAGTCATCGTTGTTGAAGTCCGGACGCATCAAGTCATCATTCTCATATTGCAGAGAAGAGGTATCGATGGAGACTTTCGCCGCGTATTTTTTGAAGTTCAGCGGCAGTCTTTCAGACCACAGGATAGTCATGTTCGGTTCAGGCGACGGCCCCATGGTGTACAGGGTATTCAGGAAACGGAAGCTGTTTTTGGTAACCAGCGTACGTCCGTCAAGCCCCATGCCCGCCAGTGATTCAGTTGCCCAGATCGGGTCGCCGGAGAACAGTTCATCGTACTCGGGCGTGCGCAGGAAGCGAACCATACGCAGTTTCATCACCAGATGGTCGATCAGTTCCTGCGCGTCTTCTTCGGTAATCTTGCCGGCTTTCAGATCGCGTTCGAAATAGATATCCAGGAATGTGGATACGCGGCCGAAAGACATCGCGGCGCCGTTCTGAGACTTAACCGCGGCCAGGTAGCCGAAGTAGGTCCACTGTACCGCTTCCTGAGCATTGGTCGCCGGACGGGAAATGTCGCAACCATACTTGGCGGCCATCTCTTTAATTTGACCCAGCGCGCGGTGCTGATCGGCGATCTCTTCGCGCAGACGGATGGTTGCTTCCAGATCTTCGCCGTTTTCCAGTTTGGATTGCAGGGAAGAGAACTGAGCAAACTTGTCTTTCATCAGGTAGTCAATACCGTACAGCGCTACGCGACGGTAGTCGCCGATGATACGGCCACGGCCGTAGGCATCAGGCAGACCGGTCAGAACGCCTGATTTACGACAACGCAGAATGTCAGGGGTATAAACGTCGAAAACGCCCTGGTTATGGGTTTTACGGTATTCGGTGAAGATTTTTTTCAGCTGCGGATCCAGTTCACGGCCATAAACCTTACATGAACCTTCAACCATTTTGATGCCGCCGAACGGAATCAGCGCACGTTTCAGCGGCGCTTCAGTTTGCAGCCCGACGATTTTTTCCAGGCTTTTATTGATGTAGCCGGCATCGTGGGAAGTGATGGTCGCTGCAACGTTGGTATCGAAATCAACAGGTGCATGAGTGCGGTTTTCCTGTTTGATGCCTTCCATCACGCTGTCCCACAGCGCGGAAGTGGCTTGAGTCGCGCCGGCCAAGAAAGATTCGTCACCTTCATACGGCGTGTAGTTTTTCTGAATGAAGTCACGAACGTTGACTCCATCCTGCCATTCACCTTTGCTAAAGCCTTGCCATGCGCTGGCTAATTTTTCATTCAGCTCGGTCATTTTACACCTACCTTTGATATGGATTTTTTAAAACCCGACGTTGCGGCCGATTGCACCCTAGTGCTTGTCTCCGCCGCGCAAATAAATTACCCAGTATGTTAAACCTACCAGCAGGCCGCCACCAATGATGTTTCCTATCGTGACTGGAATCAGGTTGCTGCTGATGAAATGGCTAACGGTCAAATGTTCAAACTGGGAAGGCGCCATTCCTATTGCGTGCCAGAATTCCGGCTCCGCGAAATTTTTGATTACGATCCCCATCGGAACCATAAACATGTTGGCGATACTGTGTTCAAATCCGCTGGCGACAAACATGGCGACCGGTAAAATCATCGCAAACATCTTGTCGGTCAGGGTACGGCCGGAATAACTCATCCATACGGCCAGACATACCATCAAGTTCGCCAGAATCCCCAGGCACAGCGCTTCAACAAAGGTATGCTCAAGCTTGTGCTCGGCGGTTTGCAGAACGTTGAGCCCCCATGCGCCATTGGCGACCATGTGCTCGCCGGAAAACCAAATCAGCGCGACAAAGAAAAGCGCGCCGATCAAGTTGCCGATATAGACATTAACCCAATTACAGGCTAGTTGTTTCCAGGTTATACGTCCACTGGCTTTGGCGATAACCGTCAGTACGGTGGACGTAAATAAATCCGCGCCGCACACCACGACCAGCATCAACCCCAGCGAGAAACAAATACCGCCGATCAGCTTGGCGATGCCAAACGGGATCGTCGAGGTGCCGGTGGTGGACGTAATATAAAAGACAAAGGCGATCGAGATAAAAACGCCTGCGGTGATCGCTAAATAAAACGTGGTCCACGGTTGCTTTGTTGCTTTATAGACACCGGCATCTTCGGCTACTTTCGCCATTGCGGCCGGTAATAGTAGAGTAAAGGGGTTGTCAGCTTTCACACTAACTCTCTCTTAAAATTTATCAGCGTCGAGATACTAACAAAGCAGTATAAAGCAAAATTTGACGTGGATCATATTGCTCAAAACTAACGCCGGCTTGCATGGGGATGAAAGGGGGCGTTTTACATGTATCCATTTGATTTTTATTTGGAAAAAATATTTTAAAGTTTGCAAAAAGATTTGAATTAACCGGCATTTCCATCCCGTTTTGGGGTTAATAAATATAACGTTTTGTATAATTTAGGTGCGGTATTTTTGATGTAATTTAATTTAAATTTAACCATTTAATAACAATGTGCGGAATGATAAGGATTGGATTAACCGGCGATATTGATTATCAAACAGCGATAACCCCTTAAAACTAAGGGTTATCGCATGGTTTTTTTAGTAGAACATCGCCCGGGCGTGACGGGCGTGACGGGCGTGACGGGCGTGACGGGCGACAGGGGGCATCGCCGGCGTCGCCCAGTCAGCTATTTCAAGGCCAGTATCGACGCTTGGCCTGTTGCAATTTCTCATAAGCCGCCAGCAGCGATCGATGCGCAGGTAAGGCCGTAAATCCATCGTCGATGGAGAACAACCCGTGGAAACTCTGTTCGCCGGCGATTGCCGCGCTGGCGGCGTCCACGGTTTCACGTCCGTACATTCTGACGAAGGCGTCGTAATATTCGGCGGGTTCGCGTTCCGGCTCCTGCGCCAGCAGCAAAAGCGTTTGCAGACAGCGGTAGTAATTGCTGCGTTGGGCGGTAAAGACCGAGCCGTTGAAATCCAGCGTCCATTCTACCCAGATTAATGCCTGATCCAGATCGCCGCCGGCCAGCGCCAGCATGGATTTCAGTTCGCCGATGCGCAAAGTAAACCAGCCGTTATCTTTACCCGTGGCGATACCAAGTAATTCGCGTACGCGGGTGAAGTCATCAAAGCCTTCGTCATCCAGCTGTTGCAGCAGAGTAAGGTAATCTTCCTTTTTCCACTGGCTATCCGGCAGGGCCAGCAGCGTTTCACGCAGGTGGGCGCCCATGCTGTTATTCGCCAACAGCAGGTCTTCGGCCGGGTAAATGTCTGACATGCCGGGAACCAGAATCCGGCAGGCGTAGACGGACAGGTGTTGATAGTCGGCAATATACACTTCTTTATCTTCCCGCTGGAAGATCGCCATCAGCGTCGCAAATTCTTCTTCCGTCGTGCCGCTGAAACTCCAGTCGACAAACGCGTAATCCGCCTGCTGCTTGAACATATCCCAGGAGATCAGACCGCTGGAGTCGATAAAGTGGGTTTCCAGATTGGCATGCTCCGCCACCTCTTCTTCATCAAAGGTCGGCGGTGTGAAAACGTCTAAATCCTTCAGCCCGCGGCCTTGCAGCAGTTCGGTTACGGTACGTTCCAGCGCCACGCCGAAATCAGGGTGCGCGCCAAATGAGGCGAAACAGGTTCCGTTTGCCGGATTAAACAGCACAACGCAGATAACGGGGTATTGACCGCCGAGAGAGGCATCGTAAGCGAAGATCGGGAAGCCTTCTTTTTCCAGCGTGGCAATGGCTTCAACCACGCCGGGGTAGCGGTTTAATACCGCCTGCGGAATGGCCGGCAGACTGATTGATTCGGCAATGATGCGGTTTTTGATGCTGCGTTCGAACACTTCAGACAGCCCTTGAACGCGGGCCTCGTTGGCGGTATTGCCCGCGGACATGCCGTTGGAAACATACAGGTTGCCGATGATGTTCATCGGAATATACACCGTCTGCAAATCAGACTGGCGGATAAACGGCAGCGCGCAGATCCCCCGAGCGGCGTTACCTGATTGCAGATCGATCAAATCGCTGGCGCCGAGTTCGTTTTCCGGATCGTAAAACTCACGCAGGCGAGGATCCAGAATGCCGTCCGGCAGCGTATTATCCGCGGGGAGGGGGAACCATTTTTCATTGGGATAATGCACGAAATCACTCTGCGCAATCGCTTTGCCGAGGTAAAAATCCGCAAAGAAATAGTTTGTCGATAAACGTTCAAAGTATTCGCCCAGCGCTGAAGCTAATGCGGCTTTCTTGCTGGCGCCTTTGCCGTTAGTGAAACAGAGCGGACAATCGCGATCGCGAATGTGGACTGACCAGACGTTAGGCACCGGATTCAGCCACGAGGCTTCTTCGATGTTGAACCCCAGATCCAGGAGTTGCTGTTGAAAACGGGCGATGGAGTCTTCCAGGGCGGCGTCTTTGCCTGGGATGAACGTTTGGGTCATGGTTTTCACTTTTGCAGGTTTGAATAAGAGGTGCATGATACGGGCTTTTGGCCGCCGACTCTATTCATTCTATAACAGATTGATAACATGGAGTGAGACACGCCGTCAGCCACGCTGTTTTGCGCGACAAAGCGCAATAAGCATTGCAGCCACGGGTGACGAGTGATAAAACCGGTATCAGGGTAAAGCAGTGTGTTTCGAACCATTGTGATAAATTAATCGCTATTTTTAAGATGTGGTGAGGGGAAATGACTCAGGTTTTTAATTTTAGCGCCGGTCCAGCTATGCTGCCGGTTGAAGTGTTACGTCGGGCTGAACAGGAATTATGCAACTGGCATGGCCTGGGTACTTCGGTAATGGAAATCAGCCACCGCAGTAAAGAGTTTATGCAGGTCGCCGCCGAATCCGAACAGGATTTGCGCGATTTGCTGAAAGTCCCCTCCAACTATAAAGTGCTGTTTTGTCACGGTGGCGCCCGCGCGCAGTTTGCGGCCGTTCCGCTCAATCTGTTAGGGGATAAAACGCAGGCCGACTATATTGACGGCGGCTATTGGGCGCACAGTGCGGTAAATGAGGCGGAAAAATACTGCACCCCGACGGTCATCGATGTGAAAACGCGCGTGAATGGCCTGCGCAGCACCAAACCCATGAGCGAATGGGTACTGTCTGACGATGCCGCGTATGTTCATTATTGTCCTAATGAAACCATTGACGGGCTGGCTATCGAAGAAACCCCGGATTTTGGCGATAAAGTCGTGGTGGCGGACTTCTCTTCCAGCATTCTATCCCGCCCGATTGATGTCAGCCGCTATGGCGTTATTTATGCCGGCGCGCAGAAAAACATTGGCCCCGCAGGGCTGACGCTGGTGATTGTCCGTGATGATTTGCTGGGCAAGGCGCGTCGTGAGTTGCCATCGATCCTGGATTATCAGATCCTTGCCGATAACGACTCCATGTTTAACACCCCGCCGACTTTTGCCTGGTATCTTTCCGGCATGGTCTTTAAGTGGCTGAAAGAGCAGGGCGGTCTGGTTGAAATGGAAAAACGCAACCAGGACAAGGCGGACCTGCTTTATAGCGCGATTGATAACAGCAATTTCTATAGCAATGACGTTGCCGTCGCCAACCGTTCCCGCATGAATGTGCCTTTCCTGCTGGCCAATGCCGACCTGGACAAAGTCTTTTTGGAAGAAGCCCAGGCTTCCGGTCTTCATGCGCTGAAAGGACACCGTGCGGTAGGCGGTATGCGGGCATCTATTTATAACGCGATGCCGCTGGCGGGCGTTAAGGCGCTGACCGAATTCATGGCGGATTTTGAACGTCGTCACGGGTAATGCCGTCGGGCGCCAACTGATTATGGGTAATTGATTCAGAAACCCCGGCGAGACCGGGGTTTCTGTGTTCACGTTTGGAGAATAAGTTTCACATGCAGGAATCCCTGACCCTACAGCCGGTTAAATTGATTAACGGCACCATTAACCTCCCCGGCTCAAAAAGCGTATCCAATCGCGCGCTTCTACTGGCGGCACTGTCTGACGGGGTAACGCGGCTGACGAATCTGCTGGATAGCGATGATGTTCGTCATATGCTGACTGCGTTACAGGCGTTGGGGGTAAATTATCAACTCTCCGCCAACCGCACCCAGTGCGAAATCACCGGTCTGGGCGGCGCATTGAAAGCCGGGCAACCGCTTGAGCTGTTCTTGGGGAATGCGGGAACCGCAATGCGTCCGTTGGCGGCGGCGCTGTGTCTGAGCGACGGCGATATCATTCTGACCGGCGAACCGCGCATGAAAGAGCGCCCTATCGGTCATCTGGTTGACGCCCTGCGTCAGGGCGGCGCGAAAGTGGATTATCTGGAGCAGGAAAACTATCCTCCCTTGCGCTTGCGCGGCGGGTTTCAGGGTGGGGAAATCAGCGTCGACGGCAGCGTATCCAGCCAATTTCTGACCGCGCTGCTGATGGCCGCGCCGCTGGCTCCTCAGGATACCCATATCCGCATCCGGGGCGATCTGGTTTCCAAACCCTATATCGATATCACGCTGAATATGATGAAAACCTTTGGTATCGATGTGCGTAACGATAATTACCAGCGGTTTTCTGTCGCAGGTCGTCAGCAATACCGTGCGCCGGGCGATTTTCTGGTCGAAGGCGATGCGTCATCGGCGTCTTATTTCCTGGCGGCGGGCGCCATCAGGGGGGGAACGGTGCGGGTTACCGGCGTGGGGCGCGCAAGCGTTCAGGGCGATATCCGCTTTGCCGATGTGCTGGAGAAGATGGGCGCCGACATCCGCTGGGGTGATGACTATATTGAATGCCGGCGCGGCGAACTTCATGCCATTGATATGGATATGAACCACATTCCCGATGCCGCCATGACCATTGCGACCACCGCGCTGTTTGCCCGGGGCGGGACGACCACGCTGCGTAATATTTATAACTGGCGGGTAAAGGAAACCGATCGTTTGACGGCAATGGCGACGGAATTGCGTAAAGTGGGCGCGGAGGTTGAAGAGGGCGAGGATTATATTCGCATCACGCCGCCCGCCCGGCTGAAATTTGCTGAAATAGGAACCTATAACGATCACCGGATGGCAATGTGCTTTTCTCTGGTCGCGTTGTCCGATACGCCGGTCACCATTCTCGATCCGAAATGCACCGCCAAAACGTTTCCGGACTATTTTGAACAACTGGCGCGCTTAAGCGAACTGGCGTAACAGGGGCGATTTTCAACCCCAATCCTGCTCAGCGCCCGATCCGACGAGATCGGGCGCCGTCTTATTTTTCCCGTCGATATAACCTTTCTCGCCATTGATGCGTATAATGAAGCACCGTAGTGTCTTAAACGACAGCAACGGTATTCCCAGTGTAAAGGAGAGAGAAATGACGGTGACTGCACCGGTGATTACGGTTGACGGACCGAGTGGCGCGGGTAAGGGCACTTTGTGCAAGGCGCTGGCAGAAGCTTTACAGTGGAATTTGCTGGATTCAGGGGCGATTTATCGTGTTCTGGCGCTGGCGGCGTTACACCATCAGGTGGATATCCATTCGGAAGAGGCGCTGGTGCCTTTGGCCTCACATCTGGATGTGCGTTTTATCTCTGAGGACGGGCAGTTAAAGGTGATTTTGGAAGGTGAGGACGTCAGTAATGAGATCCGCACCGAAACGGTCGGCAATACGGCGTCTCAGACGGCGGCGTTCCCACGGGTCCGCGAGGCATTATTACGCCGCCAGCGTGCGTTTCGTGAAGCGCCGGGGCTGATTGCCGACGGCCGCGATATGGGAACCGTGGTGTTTCCGGATGCGCCGGTGAAGATCTTTCTGGATGCCAGCGCAGAGGAACGGGCGCAGCGGCGCATGCTACAGTTGCAGGCGAAGGGCTTTAATGTTAACTTTGAACGTCTTTTGTCCGAGATAAGAGAACGCGACGATCGCGATCGTAATCGGGCCGTTGCGCCATTGGTGCCCGCGACTGATGCATTGGTGCTGGATTCAACGGCTATGACAATTGACGACGTGATTGCGCGAGCGCTGGCTTATTCCCGCGAAATTTTAGCGTAACACGCGGAAAACCCAAGAATTTTTACCTCGCTGTAAGGATGCACAGCGGGGCATGTTAAACAACCCCATCGAGCAGGAAGCCAGATGGACGTTAAATTGAAGACTCCTAAGATTATCAACATGACTGAATCTTTTGCTCAACTCTTTGAAGAATCCCTGAAAGAAATCGAAACCCGTCCTGGCTCCATCGTTCGTGGTGTTGTGGTTGCTATTGATAAAGATGTGGTACTGGTTGACGCCGGTCTGAAATCTGAATCCGCCATTCCGGTAGAGCAATTCAAAAACGCCCAGGGCGAACTGGAAATTCAGGTTGGCGATGAAGTCGACGTTGCGCTGGACGCTGTTGAAGATGGCTTCGGTGAAACGCTGCTGTCTCGTGAGAAAGCCAAACGTCATGAAGCATGGCTGATGCTGGAAAAAGCTTACGAAGAAGCTGCGACGGTTACCGGTGTTATCAACGGTAAAGTTAAAGGCGGTTTCACCGTTGAGCTGAACGGCATTCGTGCGTTCCTGCCTGGTTCTCTGGTAGACGTTCGTCCGGTACGCGACACGCTGCATCTGGAAGGCAAAGAGCTTGAGTTCAAAGTGATCAAGCTGGATCAGAAACGCAACAACGTTGTTGTTTCTCGCCGTGCGGTTATCGAATCTGAAAACAGCGCTGAACGCGATCAACTGCTGGAAAACCTGCAAGAAGGCATGGAAGTCAAAGGTATCGTCAAGAACCTTACCGACTACGGTGCGTTCGTTGATCTGGGTGGCGTTGACGGCCTGCTGCATATCACTGATATGGCTTGGAAACGTGTTAAACATCCAAGCGAAATCGTTAATGTGGGCGACGAAATCACCGTTAAAGTGCTGAAGTTCGACCGCGAACGTACTCGCGTGTCCCTCGGCCTGAAACAGCTGGGCGAAGATCCTTGGGTTGCTATCGCTAAGCGTTACCCGGAAAGCACGCGTCTGACCGGCCGTGTGACCAACCTGACTGACTACGGCTGCTTCGTTGAAATCGAAGAAGGCGTTGAAGGCCTGGTGCACGTATCCGAAATGGATTGGACCAACAAAAACATCCATCCGTCCAAAGTTGTCAACGTTGGCGATGTCGTGGAAGTTATGGTTCTGGATATCGACGAAGAGCGTCGTCGTATCTCCCTGGGTCTGAAACAATGCAAAGCCAATCCGTGGCAGCAATTCGCTGAAACCCACAACAAGGGCGACCGCGTTGAAGGCAAGATCAAGTCCATTACTGATTTCGGTATCTTCATCGGTCTGGATGGCGGCATCGACGGTCTGGTTCACCTGTCCGACATCTCCTGGAACGTGGCCGGCGAAGAAGCGGTGCGCGAATACAAGAAAGGCGACGAAATCGCCGCTGTTGTATTGCAGGTTGACGCAGAGCGTGAGCGTATCTCCCTGGGCGTGAAACAACTGGCTGAAGACCCGTTCAATAACTACCTGTCTGTAAACAAGAAAGGTGCGATTGTTACTGGTAAAGTTACGGCAGTTGACGCCAAAGGTGCTACAGTTGAATTAGCAGACGGCGTAGAAGGCTATCTGCGTGCTTCTGAAGCGTCTCGCGACCGCATTGAAGATGCAACGTTGGTATTAAACGTTGGCGACAGCGTTGAAGCGAAATACACCGGTGTTGATCGTAAAAACCGCGTTGTCAGCCTGTCCGTTCGTGCCAAGGACGAAGCAGACGAGAAAGATGCTATCGCCACTGTTAACAACAAACAGGAAGACGGCAACTTCTCCAGCGCTATGGCTGAAGCTTTCAAAGCAGCGAAAGGCGAGTAATAACGGTGGAGTGAGCAACCTGGTTGCTCACTCTTGAAACGGTAGTAAGTTATCGTGGTTATTCACGTAATCACGTACTTGGAGGAACCATGACCAAGTCTGAACTTATTGAAAGACTTGCTGGACAGCAATCTCATATCCCCGCCAAAGTGGTTGAGGATGCAGTGAAAGAGATGCTCGAGCAGATGGCCACAACGTTGGCCGAAGGTGATCGTATTGAGATCCGTGGGTTCGGCAGTTTTTCACTTCACTACCGTGCACCACGCGTTGGTCGCAATCCGAAAACGGGTGAAAAAGTTGAGCTGGAAGGCAAGTACGTCCCTCACTTCAAGCCGGGTAAAGAATTGCGCGATCGCGCCAATATCTACGGTTAATCATGCCGCTATTTTCGGCTGATGGACTGTAGTCTTGCTTGCAAGAGAATTTCCTGAATGGCACCTGAAAAGGTGCCATTTTTTATGGCGCGATAGCTTGACGGCGACGGTTATGTATTAGCGGCTGGACGATGCCGGCGAACCTAACCACTCAATGGCAAACATACCCGCGGCACTAACGGCATCGATGGCAACGCAACCTATTTCTTGCCTGATACGCGACGCCAGGGCGATAGTCGATAAGCCGGTGCAGGAAAATGCGATCGCCTTCGCGCCGTTATCATAGAGCTGTCGGGCGCAGGCGAATGCGCTTTCTTTTCCTTCCGGCGTCAACAAATCGGTGGTTTGCGTTACGCCATCCGGACGCGCGTAGGCAACCGTCTCCCCCAATAACCGCCTGAAAGGCGCGGGCGCCTGGCCGCCAATCCCGATAACCGCAACGGGTAATTTCAGACTGGCGGCTATCCGGGCGCAGGCGCTGCCCGCGCTGATAACCGGGATGGTGACCGCCTGGCGCAGTTGTTCAAGACCGGGATCGGCGGCGCAGCTAAGAAAGATAGCCTGGCATCCTGCTTGTTGAAAGGACTGGCCGAGCGCAATGATTTTAGGGACGGCGATGGCTTCACTGCGCTGGTCAAAAATGCCGTGTTCCTGTTCGGAAATACAACGGCTGATGGATGATAAACCATACTCCTGCTCAAGCAGGCGACCGTGCTCTTCAAGCAGGGTTTGATCTTGCGTGGTAAGTACGCGAATAATGCCGAGTGTCATGGGCGCTCCTTATTTATGGATAACAACCGCTGAGGTTATGACAGGCGTATTTCGCCGCAAGCCAGCGTCTGCGGCGGTTGCCGCGCGGTAAACCGTATTGCCGGGTAGGGGCCGTTCAGCCAGACCTGCCGATCGTCGACGGTCAACCAATCCCCTTCAGGCAGGCCGATAATGGTGATGTCCGGCTGGGCCATCAACAGTTCGGCTAACCTCTGGTTCCGGGTTTCCCCCTGATGCCCATCGGGAAGTTTGTTGGTGTAATGCGGGTTGATCTGGAAGTCGATCAGATTCAGCGCATCAAATCCTTGCGGATCGACAATGGGCATATCGTTGGTGGTGCAAATCGTCGGACAGGCCAGATTGGCGCCGGCGCTCCAGCCGATATAAGCCGCGCCCTCCAGGACGCGTTGGCGGATGGCGCTAAGCAATCCCCGCTCACGACAACATTTCAGCAGGTTAAAGGTATTTCCGCCGCCGACGATGATGGTATCAGCATCGAGTACGGCCTGCTGCGGGTTCGTCTGGGTGTGAATCGGGGTAATAGTGATATCTATCGCCGATAATGCGTGTCGCACTTTTTGCGTATAATCATCCCAGCTCGTCGTCACCCCGGCAAAAGGGATAAACAATGCATTCCGCCGGGTTTTCACCCGTGCCTGAATGGCGTTCAGGGCATGTTCCAGATAGTTTTTCCCCGGCAGCGTTCCGTTGCTTAACAGTAATAGCTCCATAAGGTATTCCTTGTGGTTAAAGTAGCCCGGCGATCAGGCGGGCTATCAGCGCGTTGGAAAGCAACACCGGCAAACCGGTCGCTTGACGAACCTGCTGTCGGTGCCACTCGGTATAACCCATACAATCCATAATGATGACTTCTGCCTGCTGGTCTTTTAAGGCGAGCGCTGCCTGTATCAACTCATCCCGGCTGCCGTCGTAAGGCGAAACCGTCGCATAAACCGGCGGATGGCGCATATCGCCCCATTTTTGCCCTTCGCTGGCGATCTGTTTCGCCAGCGGCACGAGGATGCCGGCCTGACGCTCGCCGATCAGCGTGGCGGCAACGGGAGGAACCACCTGGTCGGGTTCAACCAGCCATGCCTGCTGGCAGGAAAGACCATGAAACTCGCCGGTGCACAGCAAGAGAATCAGTGAACACCCCTGTTGCTCGAGGTAACGCAGCTTTTGTTGGATCGCTTGATGTACCGCCGCTTTGCCTAAAATAACCGCGCTGCCGTCCAGCAAACGGCTGGTTAACAGCGCATCGTCCGGCTGCGGGGCGAATTGCCGCTCAATGGCCGTTTTATCCAAACCGTCCAGAACCCCGGCATGAATGCAGCGCGTTCCCGCCGGCAGGTGTGACGCCAGTATGGGAGTAATATCGGCGCGAGGCGCCTGACCGATGGTCAATGTACCGAGCAGAGGCATCGACATCTCCATTATTGGCGTTTTTGCAAGTGGGCCAGCGAACCGTAGAGTTCAATCAGGCGATCGTATTCGTCCCGATCGAAGAAGCGGCAGGTATTGCGGGTAAACTCTTTAGCCACTTCGACCACGAATTTGGCGGCGGCGGCGATATCCACCTCATGGCTGGCGCCGGTTCCGCAGCCAGGCACCGCGCTTTCAGCGGTGATCGCCACGCCGACCACCGGAGCTGAAGTCGCAATGGAGGGTTGCAGAATGCTGTTCAGATGAAACACGCCATTGCCGTACGGGGTGATATCCTGGGTGGTGATCGGGAACGTGACCGGAAGTTTGCCGCTGGTCATTTCCATAATGCGCAGCAAATCATCGGCTACGCGCAGAATGTAACCCTGTTTCACGGTGGGTGAAATGGCAAATCCCTTGTGGTTGATGATACGGTTGCCTTTTGTGGTATCAATAGACAGCACCGCATCCATTTCCGGCATGACTTCCTGTTCGTTCATATCTTCGGTATCGACCGGAGAGTCCATAAAGTCCACAGGTTCGTGCGGCCGGGTTGGCGCATCCGGGCAGATATGGGTGGTGATAATCACATCGCCCGGCAGCGTGTCTCCCTGTGTTTGCATATGCGCCAGCTTTAACGCGGCGGCGATGGCGGCGACGGCGCCATCGCCATCGGAAACCAGCCCGATGCGCTCCGGTCGGGCGCCAATGCCGCCTAAACGTCCAACAATACCCAGCGTCGGAGCCTGGCCGCCGGCGTGTTTGCCGGCGTTGCCGGGAATAACGATTTTAACAAAGTCCGTTTTTCCTTTATCGCCCTTGAATTCCGTCACGCTGACATTGACATCGGGATAGGCGGACAGCAGCTCAACCACGGTTTTTCCGCTGGCGGCGGCGCTATCAAGCGCTTCGAATACGTGTAAGGTTTGTAACAGGCTCATTTTACTCTCTCATGGTTAGATGATGTGACATTCGTTGCGTACAAAAATAGTTTATTAGCGTTATTTTCCGCCGATCTTGCTGGCGAGAATCGAGTTAAAGAAGTTAAAGATGGCATCTCCGGCAATCAGTCCGGCGGCAAAAACTTCCATCCGGTTACGCATTTCTTCTCCGCCGACTTTTATGACCAGCAGGCGTAGCGTAATCCCCAGCAATACCGCCCAGCCGGCCAAGGGATTGGTGATCAGCAGACCGGTCGCCAGCAGAACGCCCAGTTGACGTTTTGAACCGCCCAGCCATTGGATCAATGCGCCCGGCACCGCCCAGATCATCAGGGATTTAGCGATATCCATCGACACGCCGGCCTGAATGGTTGCGACATACACTTTAGCGACGGGAGGAACCAAATTATTCTGGAAATAACTTTGATAGGAGAAATAAACCACCGGGATGGCGATGATAAAGGCGATCATGGCGGCAAATAGCTGCTGGCGACGTCCTTCCAATTCAAAAGCGGGATCGGCGCCGTTGTCCCGCAAGATAAACCCGGCCTTCAGGTCATAACCCATATCGGCAAAAGCGGGACCGGTGGCGACGGAAAAGGCGCACAGTACGGCCAACGCCAGCAATGGAAAACCGATCATCATACCGATAATCAAGGTGATCAAGGCGACGGCAAATGCGGGGAACCAGCCGGAGTGCATGGCCGCCAGTCCGACAATCAATTCGTGGATAAAAGCGGCAAAAGCGGCATAGAGAATAAACGCCAGCAACATGACGATGGACATTTCGCTATAAAGCCCGGTGCCCGCCGCAATCAGCATCGCCAGCACAATATAGCCGATGGCGCCCATGCGGAGTGCGCTGAGAATATGCCGGCGGTCGTCATTGGCGGCTTTCAGTGCTGCGGCCGACAGCACTGTCTGGGTGGTTTTTTTACCGCGGATTAGCATAACCACCTGAACAAGCGCGACGAGGCCGGCGCCGATCATCATGCCGTGCGGAATGTAATTTTTATTAATATCAATGCCCAAAATGGGCTGGCTGTAGCCGCGTAATAATAGACCGATACCAAACATGGTAAGCGCCCAGATATTGCCGATGAACGCCGTACCCAATGCGGCCATCGGCAACTTGAACCAGGAACCGATGGCGCCGATAGCCACCCCGGCGCTGAGGATCGCCGCCTGGCTGCCCCCCCGATCGCCGGCCTTGATCGACTCTGCGGCCGCTACCCCCGGCGGCCATGTCCCGGTCGCCGGAAACACGGAAGTATTGAACATCCGGTAAAGCAGAAAAGCGTCCAGCAACATGGCCAGAGAGACGCCGATAAATACCGGTACGACCAGATCGGGCCGGCCAAACAGCCATAACACGCTGATAGGCAGCAACAGACTGTTGGCCGCGCCAAAGGTAGCTGAGGAAATGGCCGTCTGCGCCAGATTTTGCACGTGGATCGAGCGGAAGCGGCGTAACAGCTGTAGTGGAACACGGGCAATAATCATCGCGATCAATGCGCCGATAATTGAGGTGTTGGGCGTGACGCCCAGGGTCGTCAATAGCTGAATGCCGATAACCGCGCCAAACAGACTCAGGATGACCAGAAATACCAACGTCAGCGGATTAAAGCTTGCGTGATGCGGTTTTTTCTCTTTCCCCGGATGATTCGTCTGGTGGAGGGATGAATGATCTGACATGTAATACCACTCCTGATGTTAAAAGAAGATGCTTGTTTTTTTAATTTACGGACTCACCGTAACCAGTACGGATCGCCGTATTTCTTGCCGATTGACATGGCGGCGTTGCCAAGCTGCCTTGCCAGATGCTGTATTTCCTGTTCATTCGCCATGCTGGCCGGGAATGTCAGACAAAAAGCGATGGCTTCGCCGCTTTGCGGATTTTTTACCGAACAACTGATCGAAGCGGTGCCGGAAACGGCTTCGTTGATAGCGGAAGACCAGCGTTGTTCCCTGACCGTCTGGAGCTGTTCCTCCAGCCGTTCGAATGCGATCTGCGTTTTGCTCTCGGGTGATAGCGTGTCGTCGAAATAGGAATGCAACTGCTCAGGGGTAAAGCGTGAGAGCAGAGAACGACCGGTCGATGTCGCCCAGCAGGGGGAACGGGTTCCCGGATAGGTCATGACCTGCAACGCATGGCGTCCGGGGATCACCCGCAACACCAGAATATCCGCCCCATCCAATACCGAAAGATAACCCGTATGGCCGGTAGCGTGACATAAAGCGCGTAGCGCCTTTTCAATGTCGTCGGTAAGCGACGAGGTGCGATGCGCCAGATAAGCCACTTCCAGCAGCATTAATGCCGGGTGATAGGTGGCGCTATGGGTATCCTTGCTTAGAAATCCGGTTTCGCAAAGTTGCTTCAGCACTCTGGAGGTGGTGCTTTTGGGCAACTGCAAATGGGTAATGATATCGCCGGCGGTAATACCGCGTTTTAGCTGACTCATTAAGTTCAGAATGGCCGCCGTGGTATTTAATATGCTCATACAAAGTCTCATAAAATGGAACCTGGTTCCTATTTATAGAACTAAGCATATTTTGTGCCAGTGATATTGCCGCGATGATTATCAGTTGATTAATAATGAGAATGCCGATTTCATGCCCGCATAAGAGGTAGAGGCATGGTCACAAAGGCGTGGTGCAATGCACCGTTTTGGCTATCGATTTGTACGAAAATGGTGCAGTGAGAGTCTCAGAAGAAGAGACGAACAGGCTGTAATCAGCGGTCGATCGAGGTTAAACCGGGCATCCGCTGACTGGAATGCCCGAGCGATGATTATTGGTGCCGTTCGCGTAAACGGTTAATGATAGTGGCAAGATCCAAATCCTGATCCTGTAGCAACACCAGCAGATGATACATTAAGTCCGCCGCTTCGTTGGTCAACTCCTCCCGATCGTGAACGGTGGCGGCCAACGCGGTTTCCAGACCCTCTTCGCCCACTTTCTGCGCAATGCGCTTGGTGCCGCTGGCATATAAGCGGGCGGTATAAGAGCTGGCCGGATCGGCGCTCTTACGCTCGCCGAGCAACCGTTCCAGTTCATACAGGAATTGCCACTCGCTGGCGGCGGGAGAGAAGCAACTGCTGCTGCCCCGATGGCAGGTCGGTCCAATGGGATTCGCCAGAACCAACAGCGTGTCGTTATCGCAATCCGGCGTAATTGACGCCACGTGGAGAAAGTTGCCGGAAGATTCTCCCTTGGTCCACAAACGCTGTTTGGTACGGGAAAAAAACGTCACTTTGCCACTGCTTTCCGTCGCTTTCAGCGCATCCTGATTCATATAGCCCAACATCAGGACTTCACCGGAAACCGCATGCTGCACTATAACCGGCAGCAGGCCGTCGGTTTTTTCCCAATCGAGTTGGTTTCTTTGTTCGTCGTTTAAAATACGCTGTTCGCTTAACACACCCGAATCTCCACGCCTTGTTGCTTAAGATAGTGTTTCAGTTCACCAATATTAATGATCTGTTTATGAAATACCGATGCCGCGAGCGCGCCGTCAACCTGAGCATCCTGAAAGGCGGCCAGGAAATGCTCCATGGTGCCGGCGCCGCCGGAGGCAATCAGCGGAACATGACACGCCTCACGCACCAGCTTGAGCTGATGTAAATCATAGCCGTTGCGCACGCCGTCCTGGTTCATCATATTCAGTACGATTTCACCCGCGCCGCGCTTTTGTACTTCCGCCACCCAATCCAGTGTTTCCCAGGTCGTGACTTTGGTGCGCGTTTCATCGCCGGTGTATTGATTAACGTGATAACGGCCGGTTGCCGCATCATGCCAGGTATCAATACCCACCACGATGCATTGTACGCCGTAACGATCGGCAAGGCGGGTAATCAACGTCGGATCGGCCAGCGCCGGTGAGTTAATCGAGATCTTATCCGCGCCGAAAGAGAGTATTTGCCCGGCTTCTTCTATGCTCTTGATGCCGCCGGCGACGCAGAAAGGGATATCAATCACTTCAGCCACGCGGGAGACCCAGCTCTTATCGACGACGCGGCCGTCCGATGAGGCGGTGATATCGTAAAATACCAGTTCATCGGCCCCTTCCTGTGCATAACGCTGCGCCAGTGGGACAATATCACCAATAATTTCATGGTTGCGGAACTGTACACCTTTGACCACCTGCCCGTCACGAACATCCAGACAGGGTATTATCCGTTTTGCCAACATGAAATGGCCTCCGCTACGTTAAATTTACCTTCCAGCAGAGCACGTCCGACGATCACGCCCTGCACACCGCTACCGCGCAAATTGGCAATATCCGCCAGGTTACCGATGCCACCAGATGCCTGAAAGGCCACCTGCGGATAGCGCTGGCAGATTTCACGATACAGTTCGACGTTTGAGCCGCTGAGCGTGCCGTCGCGTGAAATATCGGTACACAGCACGTGTTTCAGGCCAAACGGCAGATAGTGTTCGACGGTTTGCTCCAGCGTCGCGGCCGAATTCTCCTGCCAGCCGCTGATCGCCACCTGTTTGACGCCGCTGGCGTCAATGCGCACATCCAACGCCAGCACCAGCGCTTGTGCGCCATAGCGGGTGAACCATTGTTGAACCAGCGCCGGCTGTTTTACCGCGGTGGAGCCAATCACCACGCGGCGGGCGCCGGCGTTGAGCAGCGCTTCCACATCGTGCTCGCTGCGGATACCGCCGCCGACCTGGACAGGTACGCTTACGCCGGACAGCAGCGTCTTCAGCAGGGGAATTTGACGGGCGGAAGGATCTTTGGCGCCGGTCAGGTCGACCAGATGCAACACCTGCGCGCCTTGCCGCTGATAATCCTGTAGCCGGGGCAGGGGATCGCTGCCGTACTGGCGTTGCTGTCCATAATCGCCCTGATGCAGCCGGACGACCTGTCCGTCGATCAGATCCAATGCGGGAATAATCATGACGATTTACATCTCCAGAAAGTTTTTCAGCAGTTGGGCGCCGGCCGCGCCGGAACGCTCGGGGTGAAACTGCACGCCAAAGAAATTATCTTTTTCCACCGCGGCGGTGAAAGGCTCGCCGTAGTTTGCCTGCGCAATGGTATGCGGGCAGACCGGCATGGCGTAGCCGTGGACAAAGTAGAAGTAGGCGTCTTCGTCAATATCGCGGAACAGTCGGTGCCCGGCCTGCGGAACGAGCTGGTTCCATCCCATGTGGGGCAGCGGCAAACCATGATCCGTCATGCGTTTGACCGGCGTATCAATAATGCCGAGCGTGGCAATGCCGCCGTTTTCGTCGCTGGATGTTCCCAGCAACTGCATGCCGAGACAAATGCCCAACACCGGCTGGGTACAGGCTTTGATCAGATCGATCAGATCGCGTTCAGCCAACTGGTTCATGGCCGCCTGCGCCGTACCGACGCCGGGTAAAAACAGTTTGTCGGCATGCAGCACCACATCGGCTTCCCGGCTGACCACCGGCTGATAGCCTAAACGCCGCACCGCATAGTCAACGGAGGACAGGTTGGCGCAGCCGGTATCCAGAATGACAACCTTCATCACAACACCCCTTTTGAACTCGGCAGCGTATCGCCCTCAACCCGAATGGCCTGACGCAGCGCCCGGCCAAAGACTTTAAACAGGCTTTCGACGCGGTGATGGTCGTTACGCCCTTTGGTTTTCAAGTGTAGCGTGACGCCCATGGCATAGGAGAGCGAGCGGAAGAAATGTTCGACCATTTCCGTACTCAGATCGCCCACCCGCTGGTAGCTGAATTCGGCCTTGTATTCCAGATGCGGTCGCCCGGAGATATCCAGCGCGCAGCGCGCCAGGCATTCATCCATCGGCAGGACGAAGCCAAAGCGGCCGATACCGCGTTTATCGCCCAACGCTTTACTGAGCGCTTCGCCCAGCGCCAGACCGGTATCTTCCACCGTGTGGTGGTCGTCGATATACAGATCGCCTTTCACTTCCACTTTCATGCGGAAACCGCCGTGAGTGGCGATCTGATCCAGCATGTGGTCGAAAAAACCGACGCCGGTGTTGATCTTGCTGCCGCCTTCCTGATCCAGCCAGACGTTAACGTCAATGGCCGTTTCGCGCGTCACTCGCTCGACATGCGCGTGGCGGTTACGTTTGGTGAGCTGGTGGGTGATGGCGCTCCAGTTCAGGCCTTCACGCTGATAACGCAGGCCGGTAATGCCCATGTTTTGCGCCAGCGTTACGTCGGTTTCGCGGTCGCCAATCACATAGCTGTTGGCGCTGTCCATCACGCTGCCTTGTAGGAAGGCCTCCACCAGCGCCGTTTTGGGTTTGCGGCAGTCGCAGTTGTCCGACGGCAAATGCGGACAAATCAGCACCTGTTCAAAGCGGATCCCCTGCGAGGTAAAGATTTGCATCATAAGATTATGCGGCGGATCGAACGTTTCCTGCGGGAAGCTGGCGGTGCCGAGTCCGTCCTGATTGGTGATCATCACCAGCTTGAATCCGGCTTTTTGCAATGCCAGCAGAGAGGGAATAACCTCCGGCTCAAACGCCAGCTTATCCAACCGGTCAACCTGAAAATCCTCGGGCGGCTCAGCAATCAATGTTCCGTCACGGTCGATAAAGAGATATTTCTGGCCCACATTGGCTCCTTGAGATTAAGCGTTGATTCCAGGCAATGACCGTAATGCGTCGATGGCGCGTTCGCATTCATAACGGTTGCCGATAGTGATGCGTAAACAGCCGGACAACCCGGGCTGTTTGTTCTGATCGCGCAGGATAATGCCCTCATCCCACAGAATCTTGAAAACCTGGCTGGAGGCGGTAAAACGCACCAGCAGATAGTTGCTTTCGCTGGGGAATACCTTTTCCACACAGGCCAGCGACGCTAATTGGTCGGCCAGCCAGCGCCGATTTTCCATCACCTCGGCCACGTTTCTCCGCATGTTCGCCACTCCCTGCGCGCTCAGCGCCTGCGCGGCGATATCGGCAACCGGCAGCGACAGCGGGTACGGGGCAATCACCTTCAGCAATAAGGCAATCACATCCGCGTTGGCCAACGTAAAGCCACAGCGCAGTCCGGCCAGCGCAAAGGCTTTCGACAGGGTCCGCAGGATGACCAGATGCGGGTAGTCCGCCAACCAGCCGACGGTCGAGGCCTGCGGGCAGAACTCAATGTAGGCTTCGTCGACGACGATCAGCGCTTTGTCCCGGGTCAGATCCAGCAGGCGACGCAGGTCTTCCTGTTTCACCAGATTGCCGGTCGGATTATTGGGACTGCATACATACACCAGCTTTACGCCGTCCAGTTGCCGTTCGATGGAGTCCATGTCCAACTGCCAGTCAAGGGTGCTTTGCGCGGTACGGCGTTCCACGCCGAACGTTTCGGCGCTTACCGCATACATGCCATAGGTCGGCGGACAGAACAGAATGGCGTCTTTACCCGGCTCGCAGAAAGCCCGAATCAGCAGTTCGATGCCTTCGTCCGCGCCGCGGCTGACCAGCACCTGCTCCGGCGCTAACCCGGCATACTCGGCATAGCGTTCAATCACCTGTTTGGGCTGACATTCAGGATAGCGGTTCAGCGTCGATAGCGTGAGCTGATATTCCGGCGCCTGCGGATATTCATTGGCATTCAGCCACACGTCGCCGTTACCGCCCAGCCGGCGGGCAGACTGATAGGGCGTCAGGGCGCGCACATTGGCGCGGGCCAGTTGTTCAATGCTCATGCTTGCTCCTTAAGGGCAGCGACACGCAGGGTGACGGCATTTTTGTGGGCGGTAAGCTGTTCGGCCTGCGCCAGCGTTTCGATGGTCGGCGCCAGTTGCAGCAAACCCTGCGGCGTTAACTGTTGCACCGTCATCCGTTTCTGGAAATCCGCCAATCCCAAACTTGAATAGGTTGAGGTATAGCCATAAGTCGGCAATACATGGTTGGTGCCGGACGCATAGTCGCCCGCCGATTCGGGTGACCAGTCGCCCAGGAAAACGGAACCGGCGCTGGTGATGCGGTCGACCCATTTTTCCGCATCGCGCGTCTGAATGATCAAGTGTTCCGGGCCGTATTGATTACTGATTTCCACACACTGCGCTAAATCACGGGCCACAATGACCCGGCTGCCGGACAGCGCCTGCCGGGCGATCTCGGCGCGGGAAAGCTGGGCGAGCTGCTGCTCGACGGCATCGGCCACCGCTTTGGCCAATGCGGCGTCGGGCGTCAGCAGGATAACCTGTGAATCAGGGCCGTGCTCCGCTTGTGACAGCAGGTCGGCGGCAATAAACGCCGGGGTGGCGCCGCTGTCGGCAATCACCAGCACTTCGGACGGGCCGGCGGGCATATCAATCGCCGCGCCGTCAAGCTGCTGACTGACCTGACGTTTGGCCTCGGTAACATAGGCGTTGCCGGGGCCGAATATTTTATCCACTTTGGGGACGCTTTGCGTGCCAAAGGCCATGGCGGCGATAGCCTGCGCGCCGCCCAGTTGGAACACTTCCTGAATACCGCAGAGCTGGGCGGCGTACAGAATTTCATCGGCAATAGGCGGGGGAGAACACAACACCACGCGTTGACAGCCAGCGATGCGGGCCGGGGTGCCCAGCATCAGCACCGTTGAAGGCAGCGGCGCCGAGCCGCCCGGAATATATAAGCCGACGGTGGCGATAGGGCGGGTAAGCTGCTGGCAGCGTACCCCGGGCTGAGTTTCGATATCGACAGTGGGGAGTTTTTGCGCATTGTGAAAGGTTTCGATATTGCGCACGGCCACCGCCATCGCCTGTTTCACATCTTCGCCCAGACGGGCCGAGGCCGCGGCGATTTCCGCTTCACTGACGCGGATAGCGTCGATCTGAACTTTATCAAACGTTGCGCTGTACTCACGTAATGCCTGGTCGCCGCTGCTTTTCACGGTTGCCAGAATATCTTTTACGATACCGGTGATGCGATCGGACGCCGAGATCGCCGGGCGAGTCAGTAACCGGCGCTGTTCTTCGGCGCTACACGCTTGCCAGTCAATCAGGGTATTGAAGTTGCTGTCGGCCATCGTCATTACTCCATCATTTTCTCAATCGGCAATACCAGAATGGAACTGGCGCCGAGAGATTTGAGTTTTTCCATGGTTTCCCAGAACAGGGTTTCGCTGCTGACCATATGCATGGCGACGCGGCTTTGGTCGCCGGCCAGCGGCAGAATGGTCGGGCGCTCCGCGCCAGGCAGCAGGGCGACGACTTCTTCCAGCCGTTCGCTTGGCGCGTGCAACATAATATATTTTGATTCACGCGCCTGAATAACGCCCTGCATACGCGTCAGCAATTTATCAATGAGCTGTTGTTTGTCGGCGGACATTTCACCGTCGCGTTGAATCAGGCAGGCCTTGGAGCGGTAGATGACTTCGACTTCGCGCAGGCCGTTCGCTTCCAGCGTGGCGCCCGTCGATACCAGATCGCAGATCGCGTCCGCCAACCCGGCGCGAGGCGCGACTTCAACCGAACCGTTCAGCAGACAGGATTTGAAATCAATGGCTTGTTTATCGAGATATTGTTTGAGCAGGTGAGGATAGGAGGTGGCGATGCGTTTGCTTTGCAGACACTGCGGGCCGGTATATTCTTCGTCCAGCGGCATGGCCAGCGACAAACGGCAGCCGCCAAAGTCCAGACGGCGTAAGGTAAAGTAGCGAGGGTCTTCGCCCTGGGCGCGGCGGTTGAGCAACTCTTCTTCCAGCACGTTTTCACCGATGATGCCCAGATCGACGACGCCATCCATCACCAGTCCCGGAATATCGTCATCACGAACGCGCAGAATGTCGATCGGCATGTTTTCAGCAAACGCGATAAGACGCTGTTGTTGCAGATTGATTTTGATACCGCAACGTGCCAGCAGTTCGCGTGAATCATCGCTCAGGCGGCCTGACTTCTGCATTGCTATCCGTAAACGTGTTTTATCCAGCATGGAAACCTCATTACCTGTCAAATTAAATACTATGCTAAAAAAATCGGGCTATAAAAAACCGCGGAGCGTTTTTTTAACGTTGCTTGGCAACGGCCCGCAGGGGGAGGCATGAAAGCCAGCCCATAAAAAAACCCTCGGAAGTGATCTTCCGAGGGCTCTCTTTTCGTTCTGCGCCACTGGAAGATCTGAACGTCTTCCAGCACCAATCGCCTGAAAGACTAGTCAGGGTGATGGTGATGATGGTGGTTAAACAGAACGCTTGTCATAAAATATCTCTTGGTTGTATCAATAGAGTAACTGCCTGTCGGATAACCTAAACCATGTGCGGGTATTTGTGCAACACTTTTTTACTGGATGCGGGATGATTGATCGTGCAGGGTGTCATCGACGGTAAGTACCCGATAAATATTGCGGCGGATGTGCGGGAGAGTGAATGATGAAGAAAGTGGCGATTGTCGGACTGGGGTGGTTGGGTATGCCGCTGGCGTTGGCGCTGAATGGTCATGGCTATCAGGTTGTCGGCAGTAAAACCACCATTGACGGCGTTGAAGCCGCCCGGCTGAGCGGCATCGAATGTTATCAGCTCAGACTGACGCCTGAGCTGATGTGTGATGCCGACGAGTTAACCGCCTTATTGCAGGTGGATGTGCTGATTATCACGTTGCCCGCCAGCCGTACGGCGCAGGGCGGGGAGCATTATGCTCAGGCGGTGCAACAGTTGGTTAATACCGCCCGGGTTTTTAAAGTTCCGCGGATTATCTTCACCAGTTCAACCTCCGTGTATGGCAATACCACCGGCGTCGTGCGGGAAAACTCACCGCTGCAACCGGTATCCATTGCCGGCAAGGTACTGGTGTCGCTCGAACAGTGGCTGCAACATTTGCCGGATACCTCGGTGGATATCCTGCGGTTGGCCGGACTGGTGGGTATCGATCGTCACCCCGGTCGTTTTCTGGCCGGGAAAACCGGGCTGACCGGCGGCGCTCGCGGCGTGAATCTGGTTCATCAGGAAGATGTGCTGGAAGCCATCCAGCTATTATTAAAACGCCCGCACGGCGGGCATCTGTATAATCTCTGTGCGCCGGGGCACCCGGCGAAACAGGATTATTATCCCGAGCAGGCTCGTCAGTTAGGATTAACCCCGCCGCAGTTTGTCGCTGATGAAAATATGGCTTCAGGCCGTATCGTTGATGGTCAGCGTATTTGCAATGAACTCGGATTTGACTATCAGTATCCGGATCCGATGACCATGCCGCTGGGGTAACAGAATGCAGGCAACCTGAGATTTCAGGTTGCCCTGATTAGCCTGGCGGCAATCAGGGCATGGGGATCAGAATGCCGACCAGTCTTTATTCGGCGCCGTTGTGTCCGCGCCGCGGCTGGCCTGAGGCAGCGTTTTTTGCGCTGAAGGCGGGGTGATTACCGCCAGCCTGGTTTGTGCGGGGTTTTCGTTCTGGGACAAACGGAAATTAGCCACCATTTTTTCCAGCAGGTCTGACTGTTCCTCCAGCGAGTTGGCCGAAATAGACGATTCCATCACCAGCGCCGCATTCTGCTGGGTCGTGGTGTCCAGTTCGCCGATTGCGCGGGCTATCTGTTCAATCCCACGGCTTTGCTCATCGGATGCGGCGGAGATTTCGTTCATGATGTCATTAACCCGGGAAACGGAAGCGACGATTTGATCCATGGTATCACCCGCCTGGGCAACCAACTGGTTACCCACATCAATGCGCGAAACCGATTCGGATATCAGACCGGCAATGTCTTTGGCCGCCTGAGAGCTGCGTTGAGAAAGGTTACGCACTTCGCTGGCGACGACGGCGAACCCACGTCCTTGCTCGCCGGCCCGGGCCGCTTCAACGGCGGCGTTCAGCGCCAGGATATTGGTTTGAAAAGCGATACTATTAATCACGGCGGTGATGTCGGCGATTTTCCTGGAACTGGCTGAGATGTCATCCATGGTGCTGACCACGTTGCGCACCACTTCTCCCCCTTTATAAGCATTGTGCGATGCTTCCGCCGTTATCTGGCTGGCATGTCGGGCATTTTCCGCATTGTTCTTCACCGTGGAGGTCAATTCTTCCATACTGGCGGCGGTTTCAACCACGGCGGCCGCCTGCTGTTCCGTACGGGACGACAGGTCGTTATTGCCGACCGCGATTTTGGCGGCCGAGTTGGCGACGCTATCCACGCTGTCGCGGACATCGCTAATCATACGGCGCAGTTTTTCGTTCATTCGTGCCATTGCCGCGGTCAATTGCCCTAGTTCATCATGGCGATCGACGGTTATTGAAGCCGTAAGATCGCCGCTGGCGATTTGTTCAGCCAGAGAAAGATTGTGAATAACGGGTTTGGTGATTTGGCGTGTAATATACATTGAAACGGCGATGCCAATGATAACGGCAATAAGACCAATAATAATGGTGATATTGGCGGAGTCGTAGGCCAGAACATCATTTTTTTCTTTTACAATGTTAATGATGGCTTTAAGGGCCGCGCTACTTTTATCGCCCGCAACTTTAACGGCATCCTCCGCCAGTTTCAGTTCGTTCAGAGATTTAAAATAATCCTCATTAAGCGTTTTGTAGTTGACCGCATATCGCCACAGGCCATCGACTAAGACCTTTTGCTCCGGCAACAAAGCCGGGGCGATATCCTGATAAGCCTTTTCTGAATTACTGAATTTTTCTTCCAGTTTTTTTAGCGACTCATCGGTGCCTTTAATTTGAAGTTCATACGCGTGATTTTTTATCTCCGTAACTAATAACGAAAAATCGTTAATTTTATGAAAAAGATCGTTCTCTATTAATTGACGATAAAGATTGTTGTTGAAATTTTGAAGGTGATTTTCATTATTAAGGCTGTCTATTTGTGCTTTGTAATCAACGGTTTTCTTTGTGGCGACGCCCATGTTGCCAATGGTGGTCTGAAATTCATCAAGATACTGATCTATATCGTTAATATGTGCTATTTCCTCAGCGCTCCATGACAACTTACTTGCTTCCTGGGTAAACTGAGTCGCGTGTTTGATATAGTTTGACATAACTTCGCGAGACTGTTCATCAGCAGTGTAAAAATATTTTAGCCGATTGATTTTAGCCTGAAAAACCTCAATGTTAATATTGTATATCAGGTTGGTTTTTTCATAAATATTTCTAATTTCTTTAAATCGATTAACGCTCAGATACGATGCAATAATGACCAATAGAAGGACAACGCCAAAGCCGATGTAAAGCTTGTGGGAAATTTTAACATTACGAATGCGGGAAATTAAAGAATGCATTGTGCCTCTCCGTGTATAAAACACACTCATGATGAATAATGGGAAATATTATTTGATTTATGGACGAGATGATTTATCGGTCCGCATGCCTGGAGTTTTAGTTTTTTTATAAGGTGTAATAAGAATTTGTGATTAAGATCTCTTGGCGTTGGGCGCAAGCACGGGGTTTATTGTGCAAATATACGAAAAATTCATAGTAAATTCTTATTAAGCCGAGTTTATTTTTGAAGATGATAAATAGCAATTTTTCGGTGTGAAAAATGAGCGTTTAAACAGCAATTCGGCGTATTTAATCAGAAAATAAAAGGCATATGCGGTGTTGTTTCCCCATTGCGGGCAGCGGAGAGCAACGACCAGAACGGCGATCCTCCGGCGTCAGGAGAAAGCGCTGATTTGCCGACGGGTTATTGTATTTTTTTCGGCATTTGCTCTAAAGTTGTGAGCTGTGCCGGTCGATACCGATTGAAGCAATATTTATCATGTCAAAACATAAATATAAACCATTGGCTAAACGGTGGGGATGGAAGTAGTGGATGAAAATTTGAAAGAGCAGTTTGTTAAGCGTAACAAACTGGCTATCTGCGCAACGCTGCGTGAATTAAAGAAAAATGACACCACGGTTATGGTTCATCATTCTCGTGGTCAGTTCATCAGTAAAATACTTGATGTCATACCCGACAATAACATTTTTATTTTTGATCTGGGTGGCGTCGAACGCGAGAATAGCCGCGCCTTGTATGCGGGAGCATTGAGTTTCGTGGCTGAACCGACCGGAGCTAAAGTCGAGTTTAGCGCTGAAATCGCCCGAACGGTTGATTTTCAAGGCTTACCCGCGTTCACCGCCTCTATTCCGGAACAACTCTACCTCATCCAGCGCAGAACCTATTTCCGTATTAATACGCCGCTTTGGCCGCCATTGCTGTGCCGTGGCGAATTACCGGATGACAGCCGCTTTCAATTTACCATCAGGGATCTCTCTCTCGGCGGGGTAAGCCTGTATACCGATCGGGATACCACCGGGTTATTGAAGGAAGGGGATATCATCAGCGGGGTTGAGATGGATCTCGATGAATATGGGTTCTTCTGCGTGGATTTGCAGTTTGTCGGTCAATCGACGATGAAAGACGTGGATAATAAAGGCGAGGTGAGAATCACCCAGCGCCTGAGCTTTAAATTTCCGATGCTGTCTGCCGCCCAGGAACGTGACCTGCAACAGGTCATTTTCGAGCTTGAAAGATTACACAATGAGAAGAAAAGAAAGTTTCAGGAACTGTGATTTTTTTGCCAACGTGCTTACACGCAGCCGCATGATGACTTTTTAATAAAACGCGATAGCCATAAAATTGTTTCCGGATTTCTCAACATCTTGTCAGACGGGAATGACTGGTGCAGAATACGCGCCTTGCAAAATAACCGACGCTCCATAGCGTCGGTTATTTTTTTGCATTTAGGTCTTCAACTAAAGAGGCCGGACAATGATCCGGATAGATAAGTCTGCTTGTGTGTGCCAGTGAGCCACCGTGAGGAAAGGGATAATGGGGCAATCAGTAAGTTCCGCGAAACGTGTGCAATTAAGAAGAACACTCACGTTATGGCCGGTTGTCATGATGGGGCTGGCTTATATGCAGCCAATGACCATTTTTGATACGTTTGGTATCGTTTCCGGCCTGACCGACGGCCACGTCGCCACCGCTTATGCCTTCGCCCTGGCAGGCATTCTGTTTACCGCCTTAAGTTATGGCAAGCTCGTTCGCCGCTTTCCATCCGCCGGTTCCGCCTATACCTACGCACAAAAAGCCATTAGCCCGCATGTTGGATTTATGGTGGGGTGGTCATCGCTGCTGGACTATCTGTTTATGCCGATGATCAATATTCTGCTGGCGAAAATCTACCTTGAAGCCATTTTCCCCGGCGTGCCGTCATGGATTTTCGTCGCGGCGCTGGTCGGATTGATGACGCTGTTTAACCTGCGCGGCATCAATGTGGTCGCCAATCTTAATTCCGTCATCGTGGTGGTGCAGGTCGCCATCATGGTCGTGTTTTTGGGACTGGTCATTCAGGGCGTTTATCACGGAGAAGGGGCCGGAACGCTCGTCAGCACGCAACCTTTCTGGTCGGAAAACGCGCAGGTCGTGCCGATGATCACCGGCGCGACGATCCTTTGCTTCTCTTTCCTGGGGTTTGACGGCATCAGTTCATTGTCTGAAGAAACGCAGGATGCCGGCAATGTTATCCCGAAAGCGATTTTTCTGACCGCATTGATCGGCGGGGTGATTTTTATCGCCGTCGCCTATTTTCTGCAACTGTACTTTCCGGATATCTCGCGCTTTAACGATCCGGACGCCTCGCAGCCGGAAATCATGCTGTATGTCGCCGGGAAATTTTTTCAGTCGATTATTCTGGTGTTTTCCTGCGTGACGGTGCTGGCGTCCGGGATGGCGGCGCACGCCGGCGTATCGCGCCTGATGTATGTGATGGGCCGCGATGGCGTATTCCCCGAACGCTTTTTTGGCTATATTCATCCGAAATGGCGGACGCCATCGCTGAACGTATTGCTGGTCGGCGCGATTGCGCTCTCGGCGGTCTCTTTCGATTTGGTAACGGCTACCGCGTTGATTAACTTCGGCGCGCTGGTGGCCTTCACCTTCGTGAACCTGTCGGTGATTTCACAGTTCTATATTCGCGAGCGCCGCAATCGCACGCTGAAAGATACCGTCAACTACCTTATTTTACCGGTTCTGGGCGCGCTGACCGTTGGCGCGCTGTGGGTTAATCTGGAGGAAAGCTCCATGACCCTCGGCCTGATTTGGGCAACGATGGGTCTGCTTTATCTGGCTTTCGTCACGCGCAGTTTCCGTCAACCGGTGCCGCAATGCAGTGAAGAGTTGATTTAAGTTATCCGGCACCTCGCTGAATAGCCGGACGAAAAGGGCGGAGAACCGGTTCTCCGCCCCGGACTTTCGGCAATGAGCGACTAGCTCGCCAGATCTTGCGCGTAAGCCCACAGCGCCTTAATTAAATCGGTTTTTTGTTTATCCCCGTCATAACGCTGATATAGCGCATCCAATTCGGCAATGTATTCCTGCAACCGCTCCGCGGTGAACACCCCCTGGCGATGCTGCAACCAGCGTTGCTGTTCGCTGTCGTCCAGCGTGTTTGGAAAGTTGCGGGCGCGATAGCGGAATAGCAGCGGCTCCAGACGGTCGTCGACGAATTTGAGATCCAACGCGGGAAGATTTTGCGGCGCGGTTGCCTGAATGATTTTCATCGCCATGCGATCGGCATCGCCAAAAAAGCCGTCATAGAGACGCTGATCGACATCGCTTGGCGCGTTAAATGCCGGCGACTCGGCAAACAGCGCCACGACTTTTTCTCTGATCTGACTGTTCTGCCGCAGCAGTTTTACATTATCCAGACACCGTTGGCGATCGATACCCAATCGTGCCGCGTCTTCCGGTCTCAGCGTATTGGCGGGCGCAAGCACCGGGCATTTGTTGATATGAACCAATTTGATGGGAACGGCCTGCTGGTCGGCCGTCAGTTGATCCCGGCGGGTATACAGCCGTTGGCGTAATTCATCGACATCCAAATCCAGCAGCGGGGTCATATCGCCGGCCAGATCGCACATGATGACGGCGTTGCGGTTGTCGGGATGCCACGCCAGCGGCGCCACCCAACTGGTGTTGCCCCTCGCCGCGCCAAACATGCCGGAAACATGAACCAGGGGTTTCATTTGCGGAATATCAAGCAGTGCGTTGACCTTATTCTTGTTGCGCAACTGGAAAAGATAATCAAAAAGCTTGGGCTGAGCCTGCTTCAGCAGCCGGGCCATGGAGATGGTGGCGTAAACGTCGGACATGGCGTCGTGGGCATGTTCATGGGAGACGCCGTTGGCCCGGGTTAAATGTTCCAGTCTGAAGCTGGGCAAGCCGTCATCGTTGTCCGGCCAGACAATTCCTTCCGGCCGCAGCGCATAGCACGCGCGCAGCGCATCCAGTAAATCCCAGCGCGAGTTGCCGTTTTGCCAACTGTAAGCGTAAGGATCATAGAAATTACGATAAAAGATATTGCGGCTGACTTCGTCATCGAACCGGATGTTGTTATAGCCCATGACGCAAGTGCCGGGAACGCTGAATGCTTCATGAATATGGCGGGCGAACTCGGCTTCGTTCACGCCTTTGGCCAAGGCCAACTGCGGCGTGATGCCGGTGATCATCACCGCTTCAGGCTCCGGCAGATAATCATCCGCCGGTTTGCAATAGATGACCAGCGGATCGCCGATGATGTTGAAATCCATATCGGTGCGCACTCCGGCAAACTGCGCGGGCCGATCGCGGGCCGGGTGCTTACCGAATGTCTCATAGTCATGAATGAAAAACGTAGGTTGTGTTTTATCGGCCATATTTACATTGCGTTAGATGATGAGTTTGAATGCTAATAAAGCAATAAGAATATCATTGAATAGGTTTTCTGTGTCGCTTTCCTGATGTGGGTCAAATCCCGCGCGGGTATAATTGCTAGGCATGTTGACGCCCATTCGGGTACAATTTCCCCTTTAATGCGAATGATAATTAGATTCTTTTATTTATTGCTTGCGGCCTATTGTCCCAAGCGATAATCAGCGAAAGGGGAAAATAATGCAGGTGAACGTAGCTTTTACGGTGAAAACGACGTTACTCGCGTCAATGCTCGCGCTGGCAGGTTGCGATCAGGCGGTTTCGTCATCAGAAAACGCGGAAACGATAACCGTTGAGCATGCGCAAGGAACCACGCAGGTTCCGCTGCATCCCCAAAAAGTCGTCGTCTTCAATCCCTCCACCCTGGATACGATGGATGCCTTGAATATCGAGGTGGCCGGCGTTCCGCAGAGCAGTACGCAACTGCCTGAGTTTCTTGCCAAATATCGCGGCAGTGAATACATCAACGTCGGCACGTTGTTCGAGCCTGACTATGAAGTGCTCAGCAGCATGAAACCTGACCTGATTATCGCCGGGGGACGCGCCACCGATGCTTACGATAAGTTGAGCGCCATCTCGCCGACGATATCGCTCGACGTTGATGAAAACCAGTTTATGCAGAGTTTCTCCCAACGTATTGAACAATTGGGAACCCTCTTCGGCAAAGAAGAGGAAGCCAAAGCACAGTTAGCTGATTTTAAACAGCAGATTGCCCAAACCCAGGCTAAAGCCGTCAATGCCGGTAATGCCCTGGTGCTGATGATCAGCGGCGGAAAAATGTCGGCTTACGGCCCGGCATCGCGTTTTGGATTTATTTTTGATGAGTTGGGATTTACCCCCGCCACGGAATTTCCGCAGGCGGGCCGGCACGGTAATGTGGTGACCTCGGAATTCATACTCAGCGTAAATCCTGAGTGGCTGTTTGTGCTGGATCGCGATAGCGCCATCGGGCAGGCGAGCGGGGAGTCGGCGCGGCAGGTGCTGGACAATCCGCTGATTCATAAGACCAACGCCTGGCAAAATAATCATATCGTTTATCTGGATTCCGCATCGCTTTATATCGCCGGAGGCCTGCAAAGCTATAAAAAGCTGATTACGGACGTCGATAACGCGTTGAATAAGCAATAGCACGATCGTGGCAGGAACAATGAAACCTTTCTATTTTGCGCTTGGTATCATGCTGCTGGGCGGAATGATCGTTGCCAGTCTGTTTGTCGGCGCCGGCCGGGTGAGTATGCAGGCGCTCTGGAGCGATCAGTCCATGCGCGATATTTTCCTGATCAGCCGCATTCCGCGAACGCTGGCATTGCTGCTGGCGGGGAGCGCGATGAGCGTGGCCGGTTTGATCATGCAATTGTTGACGCAAAACCGCTTCGTGGAGCCGTCATTGGCCGGAACAACCCAGTCCGCAGGATTGGGCCTGCTGGTTATGATGGTTCTGGCGCCGACGTCTTCCGTGTTTGTCAAAATGATTGTCGCCAGTCTGTTTGCGATGGCCGGTACGCTATTATTTATGCTGCTGTTGCGGCGGATAGTGCTGAAATCCGCATTGGTGGTGCCGCTGGTGGGGATTATGCTCGGCGCCGTTATCAGTGCGATCACCACGTTCGGCGCCATGCATTTTGATCTGTTGCAGGCGCTCGGCAGTTGGGAGTCGGGGGATTTTTCCGGCGTATTGAAAGGTCGCTACGAACTGCTGTGGCTGGTCGGTATACTGACGCTTGTCGCTTGCTGGATCGCGGATCGCTTCACCGTGGCGGGCATGGGGCGTGAGTTTTCGGTCAATGTCGGGCTTAACTATCGGCGGGTGATGCTGATGGGGCTGTCGATTGTGGCGGTCGTGAGCGGCGTGGTGGTGGTGGTGATTGGCGCGTTACCGTTCCTCGGCCTTATCGTTCCCAATCTTATCAGTATGATAATGGGCGATAATATCCGTAAAACCATTCCGTGGGTGTGTCTGCTGGGGGGAGGTCTGGTGTTATTGTGCGACATCATCGGCCGGGTGGTTCGCTATCCGTTTGAGATACCGGTCAGCGTCATTCTGGGTGTCATCGGGGCTATCGTTTTTCTTCTCCTGCTGCTAAGTCAAAAACGTCATGTCAGTTAATAAAGTGAATTCGGCGGTGCCTGCCGTGGCGCACGAAAAACAACGGGGATTATCTCCCCGCCGGCGTTTATTGCTGTTGGGCGCCTTGTCACTGGCGGCGATGGCGATATTTATGACCGTCAATCTCGGCAGCAATCTGCGCTATATCCTGACGCATCGGGGATGGATGCTGGCGACGATGCTGTTGGTGGCGTTTGCCGCCAGCGTATCGACGGTGTTGTTCCAGACGGTGACCAATAACCGTATTCTGACGCCTTCCATCATGGGGTTTGAGGCGCTGTTTATTCTGATTCAAACCGCCTTGATTTTTATTTTCGGTACTCAGGGCATACCGGGTTTGGGCATTCAGGGTAAATTCATCACCGAGGCGTTGTTGCTGGTGATGTTTTCCGCCGTGCTTTACCGCTGGTTATTTACCGGAAATGGTAACAACCTGCATCTGATTTTGCTGGTGGGCATTATCTGCGGCACGCTGTTTCGCAGCGTCGCCAACCTGATGCAACGCTTACTCTCCCCCAGCGAGTTTGCTATTTTGCAGGGCCGTATATTCGCCACCTTCACGCGCGCCGCGCCTGAGTTGATCGGGCTGTCGGCGGCGATCTCGGTGATTATCGCCGTCGTGATATGGCGGATGCGCTTTCGATTCGATGTGTTGGCGCTGGGACGTAATACCGCGATTAATCTGGGGCTGGATTACAAGCGCAGCGTGACGGTGATTTTGCTGTTGGTCTCCGTGCTGGTGGCGATATCGACGGCGCTGGTCGGGCCGTTGACCTTTCTGGGATTTATGGTGGCCAATCTGGCGTATATGATTATTGGCACCAGACAACATCGTTTTTTGCTGCCGGCCGCCTTTCTGCTGGGCATTATTTCCCTGGTCGGCGGACAACTGCTGCTGGAACATCTGCTGGGGATGTCCGGCTCATTATCGGTGGTGATTGAATTTATCGGTGGTTCACTGTTTATTCTATTGTTACTTAAAAAGGTTTCCGTGTGATTGAGATCGGCGATGTAACTAAAACCTATAATCATATGGCGGTATTGGAAAACGTTACCGCCACCATCCCCCGGGGCGGCGTGACTTCGATTATCGGCCCTAACGGGGCAGGGAAATCGACGTTATTGTCCATCATCAGCCGCTTATTGGACGCCGATCGCGGGCAGGTCCGCGTTAACGGCATGGATGTCGCCAGGACGCCGAGTGACAAGCTGGCAACTTGTTTGTCGGTGCTGCGGCAGGAGAATCAGTTTACCAGCCGGTTGACCGTGGCCGAGTTGGTTGGGTTTGGGCGCTATCCCTATACCAAAGGGCGGTTAAATGCAGACGATCGTCAGCGTATAGATGCGGCGCTGGAATTTCTCGATCTGACCGAATTGAAAGGCCGTTTTTTGGATCAGCTTTCAGGCGGACAGCGGCAGCGCGCCTATGTGGCCATGGTTTTATGTCAGGATACGGAGTATGTGCTGTTGGACGAACCGCTCAATAACCTGGACATGAAACATGCGGTGGCAATGATGAAACAGATCCGTCGGGCGGCGGATGAACTGGGAAAAACCATTGTTCTGGTCATTCATGATATCAATTTTGCCTCAGCCTACTCCGACTATATTATCGCCATGCGCAAAGGGCGGATTATCTACAGCGGTAAGCCCGAAGAGATTATGGTTTCTGAAATACTGGAAGATATCTTTGATACCGAGGTGGCTATCGAGCAGGTGAATAGCCAACGTATCGCCGTGTATTATCGGTAATTAATCGATTCCGGAGAAAACCATCTTGTCGCAGATAGCTGCTAACCTGTATGGTTAGCGTATTAGAATTTGTGTATGACTTAAGTAAGGGTAGAAAAATGGATAAGGATACTAAGCCTTGTTTCCAGGATGTTCTGGAGTTTGTGCGTATGTTTCGTCGTAAAAATAAACTGCAACGTGAAATCGTCGATAACGAAAAGAAAATTCGTGATAACCAGAAGCGTGTCTTACTGCTCGATAACCTGAGCGAGTACATTAAGCCTGGCATGACCATCGAAGACATTCAGGGCATCATTGCCAGCATGCGCAGTGATTATGAAGATCGCGTGGATGATTACATCATTAAAAACGCCGATCTGTCGAAAGAGCGTCGTGAATTGTCCAAAAAATTGAAAACTATGGGTGAAGTGAAATAACCCGAGCGGCTGAACCTAACCGCTGTAACAATCAGGGATCGCCTAAGCGGTCCCTGATTTTTTAATCCCTGCCGCGCTATTTTACGGCCGTACCGGTTTGCTGTAGATACCTGGCGCTCATTTCCCGCGCTGAAAGCTGAATGCGCTTCGCATTCCTCCCCTTAATTGACTGAAACCGACAATATTGATTGCGTAGCCCATTGTATGGATTGATTTTTGACCTGCGCCAACGGTTCATGATGTCGCACTATTCCTTCTCCTAAAAACATTGATACGGCTAAGCGCTGTTTCCAGGGGGGCGGGGTGATGAGCCGATTATCCGTAAGCACTGTCGCTATTGCCGCGATCCTCGGTATTTTGCCGTTGCTGATCCTACCGCAAATTCCCCCAGCCGGCGTGCTATGGGGCGGGATGGCGCTGGCCGTGATGATGGGATGGCGGCGTCTTCATTATGCGTTACGGATAATGGCGGTCGTTCTGTTCGGTTTTTGTTGGGCGGGATTAACGGCGCAAACGCTATTGCAACAAATTGAGCAGGTTACATCGCGCCCGGTCAACGCGGTCGTCACGATTAACAGTATGCGTTTTGCCGAACTTGATGAGTCTCGGGTGGTTATCCGGCTGGAGAAAATAGACCAGAAGCGGATATTTCCACCCCTTTACGCGAATGTGACATTGTCACAAAATATGCGGGGCTGGTGCGGCGGTCAACGCTGGCGGATCGCCGCCAATTTTCGCCCGGTACATAGTCGACTGAATCAAGGCGGGTTTGACAGTCAACGCTGGGCGATATCCAGGCGTCAGCCATTATCGGCACGGATAATGTCGGCGCAGGCGATCGACCCATCCTGTGGTCTGCGCCAGCGTATTATTTCCCATGCCGAACAACGGACAATGACGCTGCCGTGGCGTTCTATTTTACTGGCGCTGACTTTCGGCGAAATGAAAACCGTCAGTCCCGAAACCAAGCTTACACTCCAGAGAACTGGCACCTTGCACCTGATGGCGATTTCCGGGCTGCATATTGCGCTTGCCGCATTATTCGGCTGGGGGATCGCCCGGACGATGCAATATTTTTTGCCGGAGCACACAATCGGCTACCGTTTTCCCTTATTCACCAGCGGATTGGTGGCGTGGGGGTATGTATGGCTCGCCGGCGGGAATCCCCCGGCGATAAGGGCCGCATTGGCTCTCAGCCTGTGGATCCTGCTGAGGATGAAAGGCGTCATCTGTTCGCCATGGCAGGTATGGCTATGGTGTGTGGCGCTTATTTTGGTTTGTGACCCGCTCAGCGTGCTGTCCGACAGCTTCTGGCTATCCTGTCTGGCGGTGGCCTCATTGATTTTCTGGTTTCAGTGGGCGCCCTTGCCGCAACGATGTCAAACCGGTTTTGGCTGGTGCTGGCTACGCTGGCTGCATTTGCAAACCGGGATGACGCTGCTGTTGATGCCGCTGCAACTCAGTATGTTTCATGGATTCAGCCTGACCTCTTTGCCGGCAAATCTATGGGCCGTGCCGGTGGTGTCATTGATCACCACGCCCTTAGTGCTGCTGGCCTTGCCCATGATGTTCGTCACCGAACTGAATTACTGGCTATGGTGGCTGGCGGACAGTTCGCTGAGAGCCGTGTTTATCCCGCTGACCGTGATGCAGACCGGCTGGATTGATCTACACGCGTCCCTGCTTATCGGCAGTATTGCCGGGTGGCTGATGGTGGTGATCTGGCGCTTTACGTGGTGGCGCGACTATCCTGCCAGCGTGGTTGCCATCGTCCTGGTTCTGGCCCTGTCCCGGATAAAAAATGAGGAACCCAACTGGCGGGTCGACATGCTGGATGTCGGGCACGGGCTTGCCGTGGTTATCGAGCGTAACGGGAAAGCCATCCTGTACGATACCGGAAACCGTTGGGACGGCGGCGACATGGCGACCAGGGAAATACTGCCTTATCTACGGTGGCGCGGGCTGGTGGTGGAAAAAATCATTGTGAGCCACAGCCATAGCGATCATGCCGGCGGATTAGCGTCCGTCACAGCGGCGTATCCTGACGCGGAAATTTACAGCGCTTTCAGACAGGACGGCCATCAGCCTTGTCGGCAGGGCGTAAACTGGCGCTGGCAGGGGTTGCGCTTTACCGTATTGTGGCCGGTGTCGCAGGTCGAGAGGGCGGAGAATAACGATTCCTGCGTGGTGCGTATCGACGATGGAAAACACCGCGTATTGCTGACCGGGGACATTGAGACCGAAACGGAGCGGCAACTGGTTAAATGGCAAAGAAATGCGTTGGCTGCGGATTTGTTACAAATTCCTCATCACGGAAGCGGCAGTTCGTCTTCGCCGCCTTTTATCCGCGCCGTTGACGCACAGCGCATTATCTCTTCCAGCGCGCGCTATAATCCGTGGCGTCTGCCGTCGACAAAAATTGTGGCGCGTTATCGCCAGTATGGCTATGAATGGCTTGATACGGCGACGTCAGGACAGCTGAGTGTGCGTTTTTTCAACGATTCGTGGCATCTGCTGCGCTTCAGAGAGCAAATATCGCCCCGCTGGTATCATCGGTGGTTTGGCGTAAAGCGGTATAATGAGTAGAATAGGCGGCTATTTCTTCCCGGTTCAGGTTTATTGCATGCTGAATGATAAGGATCTCTCCACCTGGCAGACGTTTCGTCGCCTATGGCCGATGATCACTCCTTTTAAAGCGGGGCTGATTGTGGCCGCGATCGCGCTGGTTATTAATGCGGCTGGCGATACCTTAATGTTGTCTCTGCTTAAGCCATTACTTGATGAAGGATTTGGCAAAGCCGATCGTACCGTTTTGGTTTGGATGCCGTTAGTGGTTATCGGACTGATGCTGATGCGCGGCACCTCGGGTTTTGTGTCAAGTTATTGCGTGGCCTGGGTGTCCGGTAAAGTGGTTATGAGCATGCGTCGCCGCCTGTTCAACCACATTATGGGAATGCCGGTTACCTTTTTCGACCAGCAATCAACGGGCACGCTGTTGTCCCGTATTACCTATGATTCCGAGCAGGTCGCCGCCTCATCCTCAAACGCCTTGATTACGGTGGTCAGGGAAGGGGCGTCCATTATCGGTCTCTTCATTCTGATGTTTTACTATAGCTGGCAGCTATCCATCATCTTGATTGTGATTGCGCCGATTGTGTCGGTGGCGATCCGGCTGGTCTCCAAGCGTTTTCGCGATATCAGTAAAAATATGCAGAATACGATGGGGCAGGTCACCACCAGCGCAGAGCAGATGTTGAAAGGCCACAAAGAGGTGTTGATTTTCGGCGGTCAGGAGGTGGAAGCTCAGCGCTTCAACAAGGTCAGCAACCGTATGCGCCAGCAGGGCATGAAGCTGGTTTCCGCCTCATCGATTTCCGATCCCATTATTCAGATGATTGCTTCGCTGGCGCTGGCTTTCGTGCTGTTCGCCGCCAGTTTCCCAAGCGTTATGGACACCCTGACCGCCGGGACCATTACCGTGGTTTTCTCATCAATGATTGCGCTGATGCGTCCGTTAAAATCGCTGACTAACGTTAATGCTCAGTTCCAGCGCGGTATGGCCGCCTGCCAGACGCTGTTTGCCATTCTGGATATGGAGCAGGAAAAAGATACCGGCAAACTGGAGCTTGGCCGGGCAAAGGGCGATCTGGTGTTCCGCAACGTTGATTTTGCCTATGCGGGCAGAGAGAATCTGGCGTTGAAAAATATCAGCCTGCATATTCCACCTGGTAAAACCGTCGCGCTGGTCGGCCGTTCGGGATCGGGTAAATCCACCATCGCCAATCTGATCACCCGCTTTTATGACATTCAGGCCGGCGAAATCCTGCTGGACGGGCATGACCTGCGCGAGTACACGCTGGCGTCCCTGCGCAGTCAGGTGGCGCTGGTGTCGCAGAATGTGCACCTGTTTAATGACACGATCGCCAATAATATCGCCTATGCCTGTAATGACCGCTATAGCCGGGAAGAGGTGGAGCGCGCGGCTAAAATGGCGCATGCCATGGATTTCATCAGCAAGATGGAAAACGGACTGGACACCATGATCGGCGAGAACGGCGTTCTGCTGTCGGGCGGGCAGCGGCAGCGTATCGCCATCGCCCGCGCCTTGCTGCGCGACTGTCCTATTCTGATCCTCGATGAGGCGACCTCGGCGCTGGATACCGAGTCGGAGCGCGCCATTCAGGCGGCGCTGGATGAGTTGCAGAAAGATCGTACCGCGTTGGTTATCGCGCATCGTCTGTCCACCATTGAGAAAGCCGATGAGATTCTGGTTGTTGAAGACGGGCGTATTATTGAACGCGGCGAGCATAAGGCGCTGCTGGAAAATAATGGCGCCTACGCCCAATTACATAAAATGCAGTTTGGCGAATGATTGAGCGAATCTGGTCGGGACGCTCGCCGCTTTATTGGCTATTAATACCCTTGTCGGCGTTATACGGGCTTATCACTTTTCTGATACGCCTAAGTTATCGCCGGGGATGGCGTAAACGCTGGCGAGCGTCGGTGCCGGTATTGGTGGTGGGAAATTTGACGGCGGGGGGGAACGGCAAAACCCCGGTCGTTATCTGGCTGGTAGAGCAGTTGCAGCGCCAAGGGTATCGGGCGGGCGTCGTTTCCCGTGGTTACGGCGGCAAAGCGGAATGCTACCCGTTACTGGTTGGTGATGGCGTGACCGCGGCTCAGGCAGGCGATGAGCCGGTACTGATTTATCAACGCACCGGCGCGCCGGTCGCCGTCGCGCCAGTGCGGCGTCAGGCGGTGGAAGCGCTGCTGGCGCGTTATCCGCTGGATGTGGTGATCACCGATGACGGATTGCAGCATTATGCGCTGGAGCGCGACATCGAACTGGTGGTGATTGACGGCGTTCGGCGTTTTGGCAATGGCTGGTGGTTGCCGGCCGGCCCGATGCGTGAGCGGGAAAACCGGCTGCGATCGGTGGATGCGGTCATCGTCAACGGCGGAACGGCGCAGGCCGGTGAGATCGCCATGCACTTGACGGCAGGAATGGCGGTTAATCTGGTTTCCGGGGAAAAATGCCCGGTGAATCGGTTGTCGAACGTGGTGGCGATGGCGGGCATCGGTCATCCACAGCGTTTTTTTGCTACGCTTCGTGATGCAGGCGTGAGCGTTTCCCGTGAGGTGGCTTTTGCCGATCATCAAAGCTATCAGGCCGACCAGCTAAAACGACTGACCGTTGATGAAAAGCAACCCTTGCTGATGACGGAAAAGGATGCGGTCAAATGCAAGCCGTTCGCCTGCCGAAACTGGTGGTATTTGCCGGTTGACGCGGTGTTGGCCGAACCGCATGCCGCACAATTGCTCAACCGATTAGACAGGCTGCTTCAACTGTCGCGGAAAGACCGGCGCCAGCGTTGCGACTGACGATGTTTGTTGTATTTTAACCTTGTTATACCCGATGGATTTTGAGGCGCGGCAAGCCAACTCGCTGCAACTTGAAAGATAACGGATATAGATAGCTTCTTGATGGAGGAAGCATGGATCACCGTTTGCTTGAAATTGTCGCCTGTCCGGTCTGTAACGGACGACTGTACTTTAATAAAGAAAAACAGGAACTGATATGCAAGGTTGATGGGCTGGCTTATCCGGTGCGCGACGGCATTCCTGTTTTACTGGAGCACGAAGCGCGTACGTTAGGGGCTGACGAGATAACTCAATGAACTTCAACGTCATCATTCCGGCGCGTTTTGCGTCCAGCCGTTTGCCGGGCAAGCCGCTGGCCGATATCAACGGCAAGCCGATGGTTGTGCATGTTATGGAGCGCGCCCAGGAGTCGGGGGCGCAGCGGGTTATTGTGGCGACCGATCATCCGGATGTGCAGGCGGTGGTCCGCCAGTCTGGCGGCGAGGTTTGCCTGACCAGTCCGGATCACAATTCCGGCACCGAGCGTTTGGCGGAGGTGATTGAACGCTACGGGTTTTCCGATGATGAAATCATTGTCAATGTGCAGGGTGACGAACCGCTAATCCCGCCGGTGATCATCCGTCAGGTCGCTGAAAATCTGGCCGCCAGCCACGCCGGGATGGCGACGCTGGCGGTGCCGATTGAAACCAGTGAAGAGGCGTTCAATCCCAATGCGGTTAAAGTCGTGACGGATGCGCAAGGTTACGCGCTGTATTTTTCCCGTGCGACCATCCCCTGGGATCGTGAGCGCTTTGCGCATTCAAAAGAGACCATCGGCGACCATTTTTTGCGGCACATCGGCATCTATGCCTATCGGGCAGGTTTCGTGCGCCGTTATGTCAGTTGGGCGCCCAGTCAGTTGGAGAAAATTGAACTGCTGGAGCAACTGCGGGTCCTGTGGTATGGCGAAAAAATCCACGTTGCGGTGGCGAAAGCGGTTCCCAGCGTGGGCGTCGATACGCCGGAGGATTTGGCGCGCGTGCGGGAAGTCATGGCGCGTTGACGTGAGCGCATCATGAAGAGGGTGGTTATCCAGAACGACCGCCGATCTTCCTTTATTTGATCTGTATTGAGGAAATTGTCACCGGCTGACCGCATGATGGCAAATGGAGCGATTCTGCTCAGTAGAGGTTTTAGCCATTTATGGAACTGTTGAAAGCTGAATTAAGTACGGTGCTTGGGGAAAGCCTGAGTCGGCTGGAGTGCGTAAGCGAACAGCCTTACGCGCATCTGTACGCGTTGTACGATAAAGAAGGCAATGCTATCCCGTTGCTAGCGAAAAGCTACGTTTGTCAGGGGGTGGCGCAGCAGGAGGCCTATAAGCTTTCCATGCTGGCGCGTGAAGGCGATGTCCGGCTACCGACGGTATACGGCGTGGTGATTACCCAGCAGCCGCCCTATAAAGAGCTGCTGTTGATCGAACGTCTGCGCGGCGTTTCCGTGGAGGCGCCGACCCGCACGGCGCAGCGCTGGACGCTGCTGATGGATCAAATCGTGGAAAGCGTGCTGGCCTGGCACCGTATCGATAGCCACGGTTGTGTCGGTTCGGTTGACAGCACGCAGGAAAATGACTGGTTTAGCTGGTATCAACAGCGCCTGGAAGTTCTGTGGGCCACGCTGCTCAACATCAATGCGCCGTTATTGACGCAGGGCGATCGCAGTCTGCTATACCGTTCCCGTCAATGCCTCCCGGCGTTATTTGATGATTTCAACGATAGCTGTGTGTTGGTGCACGGTAATCTCTCTTTACGCAGTATGCTGAAAGATCCCCGCAGCGATCAGCTACTGGCGATGATCAATCCGGGCATGATGCTCTGGGCGCCCAGAGAGTACGAGCTGCTGCGGCTATGCGAATCGGGCATGCCGGAACAGCTGTTATATCACTATCTCAGCAAAGCGCCGGTTGCCGAGTCATTTGTTTACCGCCGCTGGCTGTACGTTATCTGGGAAGCCGTCGCCCGCTATATTCATACCGGCCAACTGGATCGCCGATTGTTTGATGCCGCCTCGTGCGAGCTGTCCCCCTGGTTGGAATAAAAGCCGGCGACGCTTATTGATCCGGCGAGTTCTGCGCCGCTTTGACGCCTTTCAGGCTTTGCCATAGGCGCCCTAACGTTTCATACCAGGCCCGCTCGCTGTGCGACAGATAGTAGGCCGAAGGAAATACCTTTTCCCACGGATTCAGCGCCGTGGTAATCGCCATTTGATTAGCGGGGGCGGGGATCGGGTTCAAGCCTTGCGCCTGGAAAAAACGGATCGCGCGGGGTAAATGGTTAGCCGAGGTCACCAGTAAAAAGGGCTGCCTGCCGACGATTTTTGCCGTGCTGGCGGCTTCTTCTTCCGTATCCCGCGGCGTATCCAGTATCAGGATATCCTGAGCCGGGATCCCTAAGCTTTCAGCAACCAGCGCCGCCGTTTTCGCGCTGCTCACCGGATTGCCTTGCGCCGCGGCGCCGGTGAAAATCATTTTGGCGCCGGGGTTGGCGTAATAAAGCCGGATACCTTCGGTTACGCGCGGCAGGCTGTTGCCGATAAGGTTGGAGCTTGGCGCCCAGTCCGGGTTATAGGTGTATCCTCCGCCCAATACCACAATGTAATTCACGTGGGGCTGGTTCTGCCGCCAGGTGGGATAATGCTTTTCCAACGGCAAGAGCAGACGATCGGCGACGGGCTGAATACTGATCAACACCAGCGTCAGCCAACTCACCAGAATCAACGTTTTACCGCCGCGTTGCCATCGCGTGCGCCACAACAGCAACAGACCGATGCCCATTAATAACAACAGCAACGGTAAGGGCTGCAACAGGCCGCCGATAGATTTTTTAACGATGAAAAGCATACAATTGCATCCTGTGGGTGAAAAAAACCGCATCCGGGCAGATATCATTAGGTAAGACGATTTATTCTACGTCAGCCTGTGCCAGAATAGCAGCTTCAACCAAGCCCGGTGCGCGCGATTGCCACGCATTTTTTATTAGCCATGACTATCATTATGCGGAACCTTTGACTGATGCAGGATCGCAATTTTAACGATATCGCTGAAAAGTTTGCCCGGAACATTTATGGCACCACCAAGGGGAGACTGCGACAGGCGGTATTATGGCAGGATCTCAGCGGTCTGCTGGCGCAGTTTCCCGACCGGCCCCTGAACATTCTGGATGCGGGCGGCGGCGAAGGACATATGGCCTGCCGTCTGGCGGCTTTAGGACATCAGGTCTTGTTGTGCGATTTATCAGATGAGATGATTCAGCGCGCCAAACAGGCCGCCGGCGCACAGGATGTGATCCATAACATGCGTTTTGTACAAAGCGCCGCGCAGGATATCGGTCAATATATGGATAAGCCCGCCGATCTGATATTGTTTCACGCGGTGCTGGAATGGGTGGCGCAACCACAGCAGGCGCTTAAGATATTGTATGATTGTTTGTCGCCGGGCGGTGTGTTGTCGCTGATGTTCTATAACCAGCATGCTTTGTTGATGCGCAATATGGTATTGGGTAATTTTGCCTATGTGCAGGCCGGCATGCCGAAGCGTAAACGGCGGTCGCTATCGCCCGATCACCCGCTGGATCCGCAGCAGGTTTATGGCTGGCTTGATGAGCTGGGGTTGTCTATCCAGGGTAAGACGGGCGTGCGGGTGTTTCATGACTATTTGCAGAATAAGCAGCAACAAAGTGATAATTTTGCCGAGATCCTGGAACTTGAGCAGCGTTACTGTCGGCAGGAGCCCTTTGTGAGTCTGGGGCGCTATATCCATGTCATGGCGCGCAAACCCCATTTGAAGGATGCATTATGAGTGATTTTTCCCAGACTGTACCCGAACTGGTGGCCTGGGCACGAAAAAATGATTTTTCCCTTTCACTTCCCACGGAGCGTCTGGCTTTTTTGCTGGCGATAGCGACACTGAACGGTGAGCGCATGGATGGTGAAATGAGCGAAGGCGAACTGGTTGATGCTTTTCGCCATGTCAGTCAGGGATTTGATCAGACAAACGAAACCATTGCCGTGCGCGCCAATAATGCAATTAACGATTTGGTGCGCCAACGGCTGCTTAATCGCTTTACCAGCGAACTGGCGGATGGCAATGCCATCTATCGCCTGACGCCGCTGGGGATCGGCATTACCGATTATTACATTCGCCAGCGTGAGTTCTCGACGCTGCGTCTCTCCATGCAGCTTTCTATTGTGGCTCAGGAGCTTAAACGTGCGGCTGATGCGGCGGAAGAGGGCGGCGACGAGTTTCACTGGCATCGGCATGTTTTTGCGCCGTTGAAATATTCCGTCGCGGAAATTTTTGACAGCATCGATCTATCCCAACGGCTGATGGATGAACAGCAGCAGGGGGTAAAAGACGATATCGCCGCCTTGCTGAGCCAGGATTGGCGCGCGGCGATCACCAGTTGTGAACAGCTGTTGACGGAAACATCAAGCACGCTGCGCGAATTGCAGGATACGCTGGAAGCGGCGGGCGACAAATTGCAGGCCAGTCTGTTGAGTATCCAGGATGCGATTCTGAACAACCCGAATAACCTGGAATTTGTTGATAAGCTGGTGTTCGATCTGCAAAGCAAACTTGACCGTATCGTCAGTTGGGGCCAGCAAACCATTGATCTGTGGATCGGTTACGATCGCCACGTGCATAAATTTATCCGTACCGCCATTGATATGGATAAAAACCGGGTGTTCGCCCAACGGTTGCGCCAGTCGGTGCAAAGCTATTTTGACAGTCCGTGGGCATTAACTTTCGCCAACGCCGATCGTTTGCTGGATATGCGTGATGAGGAGTTGGCGTTACGCAGTGACGAAGTGACCGGCGAATTGCCGCCGGAGTTGGAATATGAAGAGTTCAGCGAGATGCGCGAGCAGTTGATCGCGTTGGTGGAACAGGCGCTGCATAAATATAAGGCGCAACAAATACCGCTTAATTTAAGCGATGTGATGCGCGAGTATCTCACGCAGTATCCCCGCTCTCGGCATTTTGATGTTGCCCGAATCGTGGTCGACCAGGCTGTCCGCCTGGGTGTGGCCGAATCAGATTTCACCGGATTGCCTGCGCTATGGCAGGTAATCAATGATTACGGAGCCAAGGTACAGGCCCATGTCATCGACAAATATTGAACAAATCATGCCAGTCAGGCTGGCGACGGCGCTGTCGAATATGCTCTTCCCCGCGTTGGACAGCCAGCTTCGCGCCGGCCGTCATATCGGGATTGAAGAGCTTGAAAATCATGCCTTTCTGATGGATTTTCAGGAAGAACTGGAAGAGTTTTACGGCCGTTACAATGTGGAGCTGATCCGCGCGCCGGAAGGTTTTTTCTACCTGCGTCCGCGCTCGACGACGCTGATCCCGCGCTCGGTCTTGTCTGAACTGGATATGATGGTGGGGAAAATTCTCTGCTATTTATACCTCAGTCCTGAACGTCTGGCGCATGAAGGTATTTTCAGTCCGCAGGAGCTGTATGAAGAATTGCTCAGTCTGGCGGATGAAAACAAATTGCTGAAGCTGGTTAACCAGCGTTCGACAGGTTCCGATCTGGATCGACAAAAGCTTCAGGAAAAAGTACGCACGTCGCTCAACCGTCTGCGTCGGCTGGGCATGATTTATTTCATGGGCAGCGACAACAGCAAGTTTCGTATTACCGAATCGGTATTCCGCTTCGGCGCCGATGTGCGCAGCGGCGACGATGCCCGTGAGGCGCAACTACGGATGATTCGCGACGGTGAAGCGATGCCGGTTGAAGGCAGCCTGTCGCTGAAAGACGAAAGCGACGAAAACGATCGCGCAGACGATACCCGGTCGGAGAGTGTTGAGGATGAACAGGAATGATTGAACGCGGTAAATTTCGCTCACTGACGCTGGTTAACTGGAATGGTTTTTTCGCCCGCACGTTTGATCTGGATGAGCTGGTCACCACGCTATCCGGCGGCAACGGGGCGGGTAAATCGACCACCATGGCGGCGTTTATTACGGCGCTGATCCCCGACCTGACGTTACTGCATTTCCGTAATACCACCGAGGCCGGCGCCACCAGCGGTTCACGCGACAAAGGGCTGCACGGCAAGCTGCGCGCCGGGGTCTGCTATTCCACCCTTGATGTGATTAACTCCCGTCATCAGCGTGTGCTGGTGGGGGTGCGCCTGCAACAGGTCGCCGGCCGCGATCGCAAGGTGGATATCAAGCCTTTCACCATCCAGGGGCTGCCGACGGCCATCCAGCCGACGCAAATTCTGACCGAGGTGGTCGGCGAGCGTCAGGCGCGCGTTCTCTCTTTGCAGGAGTTGAAAGAGCGGGTTGAGGAGATGGAAGGGGTTCAGTTCAAACAATTCAACTCCATCACCGATTACCACTCGCTGATGTTCGATCTGGGCGTGGTTCCGCGCCGTTTACGTTCGGCCGCCGATCGCAGCAAGTTCTATCGGCTGATTGAAGCGTCATTGTACGGCGGCATCTCCAGCGCCATCACCCGCTCGCTGCGCGATTATTTACTGCCGGAAAACAGCGGCGTGCGCAAAGCGTTCCAGGATATGGAAGCGGCACTGCGCGAGAACCGCATGACGCTGGAAGCCATCCGCGTCACCCAGTCCGATCGTGATTTGTTTAAGCACTTGATCTCCGAGGCCACGTCCTATGTCGCCGCAGACTATATGCGCCATGCCAATGAGCGGCGTATTCATCTGGATAGCGCGCTGGAACTGCGTCGCGATCTGTTCGGCAGCCGTAAACAGCTGGTTGCCGAACAATACCGCCATGTTGAAATGGCCCGTGAACTCGAAGAGCAAAGCGGCGCCGAGAGCGATTTGGAAACGGATTATCAGGCTGCCAGCGACCACCTGAATCTGGTGCAGACCGCCATGCGTCAGCAGGAAAAAATCGAGCGTTACAACGCGGATCTGGAAGAGCTGAGCTACCGGCTGGAAGAACAAAATGAAGTGGTTGAAGAGGCGCGGGAGCAACAGGCTGAGAATGAAGCCCGGGCCGATGCCGCCGAACTGGAAGTGGATGAGCTGAAAAGCCAGCTTGCCGACTACCAGCAGGCGCTTGATGTGCAGCAAACCCGGGCGATTCAATATCAGCAGGCGCAACAGGCCTTGGAGCGTGCGCGTACGTTATGCCAGTTGCCGCAGCTAACCGCCGACAACGCGGATGAATGGCTGGAAAGCTATCAGGCGAAAGAGCAGGAAACCACGGAAGTGCTGCTGATGCTGGAGCAGAAACTGAGCGTGGCGGATGCCGCGCACAGCCAGTTTGAACAGGCTTACCAACTGGTGACCCGGATTGCCGGCGCGGTCAGCCGCGGCGACGCCTGGCAGGTGGCGCGTGATCTATTGCGCGACAGTTCCTCACAGCGTTATCAGGCTGAGCGCGTGCAGCCGTTGCGTATGCGGTTATCGGAGCTGGAACAGCGACTGCGCGAACAGCAGGACGCGGAGCGGCTATTGCAGGATTTCTGTAAACGTCACGGGCAGGATTATCAGCCGGAAGATCTCGAATCTCTTCAGCAGGAGCTTGAGGCGCGTATTGAAACCCTGTCGTCGCTGGTGGCGGAAGCCGGCGAGCGCCGCATGGCGCTGCGTCAGGAACTGGATCAGGTACAGCAACGCATTCAGCAATTGACCGCCCGCGCGCCGGTCTGGCTGGCGGCGCAGGAAACGTTGACCCAGTTGAGCGAGCAAAGCGGCGAGACGTTTGAAGACAGCCGGCAGGTGACGGAGTACATGCAGCAATTGCTGGAGCGCGAGCGTGAAACCACGGTCGAGCGCGATGAAATTGCCGCCCGCAAACGCAGTATCGAAGCGCAGATTGAGCGCCTCAGCCAGCCCGGCGGTTCCGAAGATCCGCGGTTGAATGCGCTGGCGGAACGCTTTGGCGGCGTCTTGCTGTCGGAAATCTACGATGACGTCACGCTGGATGACGCACCTTATTTCTCAGCGCTTTATGGCCCTTCCCGGCACGGCATCGTGGTGGCGGATCTCTCATTGGTGCGGGAGCAGTTGGCGGGTCTGGAAGACTGCCCTGAAGATCTGTACCTGATCGAAGGGGATCCGCAATCATTTGATGACAGCGTGTTTGCCGTCGAGGAGCTGGAGCGGGCGGTGGTGGTGAAAGTGGCCGACCGGCAGTGGCGTTACTCCCGCTTCCCGGAGGTGCCTTTATTTGGCCGCGCCGCGCGCGAAATGCGTCTCGAAAGCCTGCGCGACGAACGTGAAACGCTGGCGGAGCACTATGCCACGCTGTCATTCGACGTGCAGAAAACCCAGCGGTTGCATCAATCCTTTAGCCGTTTTATCGGTACGCATCTGGCGGTGGCGTTTGATGACGATCCGGAAGCGGAAATTCATGCCTTGAATTCACGCCGTGGCGAGCTTGAGCGGGCGATGGCGAATTTCGACGGTGAGAATCAGCAGCAGCGTCAGCAATATGAACAGGCGAAAGAGGGCAGCAGTCAGCTTAATAAGCTGATCCCGCGCATCAGCCTGTTGTGCGATGACAGCTTGCCGGATCGCGTTGAGGAAATTCGCGCCGAGTTGGAAGAGACCGAAGAGTCGGTGCGTTTTATCCAGCAACATGGCGCGGCGCTGACAAAGCTGGAATCAGTGGCGTCGGTTCTGGAAAACGATCCGCAACAGCATCAACAGCTTCAGGAAGATTACGTGCAGGCGCAGAATGCGCAGCGCCAGGCGAAACAGCAGGCGTTTGCGCTCACCGAGGTTGTGCAACGTCGGGCGCATTTCAGCTATACCGACTCGGCGGGGATGCTGGGCGAAAACGCAGACCTGAATGACAAACTGCGCCATCGTCTGGAGCAGGCTGAGACGGAACGAACCCGGGCCCGCGAACAACTGCGTCAGCATCAGTCTCAACTGACGCAATACAGTCAGGTGCAGGCGTCGCTGAAAAGCTCTTACGACGCGAAGTGCGACATGCTGAAAGAGCTGACGCAAGAGCTTCAGGACATTGGCGTGCGCGCGGATGCGGATGCCGAGTCTCGCGCCCGTCAACGTCGCGATGAACTGCATGCCGCCTTAAGTAATAACCGCGCGCGCCGCAATCAGTTGGAAAAACAGATTACGTTCTGTGAAGCGGAAATGGAGGGGTTGCAGAAGAAATTACGCAAACTGGAGCGGGATTACCATCAGATGCGCGAGCAGGTGGTAACCGCCAAGGCGGGCTGGTGCACGGTGATGCGCCTGGTCAGGGATAACGGCGTTGAGCGGCGTTTGCACCGCCGTGAACTGGCCTATATGGATGGCGACGAACTGCGTTCCATGTCGGACAAGGCGCTGGGCGCGCTGCGTTTGGCGGTAGCGGATAATGAACATCTGCGCGACGTGCTGCGTCTTTCCGAAGATCCCAAACGCCCGGAGCGCAAAATTCAGTTCTATATCGCGGTATACCAGCATCTGCGCGAGCGTATCCGGCAGGATATTATCCGTACCGACGATCCGGTGGAGGCCATCGAACAGATGGAGATTGAGCTGAATCGTCTGACGGAAGAGCTGACCGCGCGTGAGCAGATGCTGGCCATCAGTTCGCGCAGCGTGGCGAATATTATCCGCAAGACCATCCAGCGCGAGCAAAACCGTATCCGCATGTTGAATCAGGGGCTGCAATCCGTCGCTTTCGGTCAGGTGAAAAGCGTGCGTCTGAACGTGAACGTGCGGGAAACGCATACTACATTGCTGAACGTATTGTCCGAACAGCAGGAGATGCATCAGGATCTGTTCAACAGTAACCGGCTGACCTTCTCCGAAGCGTTGGCGAAACTGTATCAACGCCTGAATCCTGAAATCGATATGGGGCAGCGGACGCCGCAAACCATTGGCGAAGAGCTGCTGGATTACCGGAACTACCTGGAGATGGAAGTCGAAGTCAACCGGGGAGCCGATGGCTGGTTACGGGCCGAAAGCGGCGCGTTGTCGACCGGGGAGGCGATCGGCACCGGTATGTCGATTCTGGTCATGGTGGTGCAAAGCTGGGAAGAGGAATCGAAGCGCCTGCGTGGCAAAGACATATCCCCTTGCCGCTTATTGTTCCTTGATGAGGCCGCCCGCTTGGATGCGAAGTCGATTGCTACGCTGTTTGAGCTTTGCGATCGTCTGGAAATGCAGTTGATTATTGCCGCCCCGGAAAATATCAGCCCGGAAAAAGGCACTACCTATAAGCTGGTTCGTAAGGTCTATCAGAACAACGAACACGTTCATGTGGTAGGGCTGCGGGGCTTTGCCGGTGACGCGACAGAGATCCGGGAACAGGCTTCCTAGCGTGGGTGAACAAAGTATTTTATGTGCAAAGCCGCTTTTTTGAGCGGCTTTATTTTTTAGCCTGACGATGATTATGTGAAAGTTAATCGGGCAACTTGCCGGACCAGTAAAATAATCCTGTCATCAGAGAAGCAAAAATATTTTTCTCTTTATATACTGATAGTAAGACCGATGAAGTATTTCAGTCTGGAAAGGCAATATATGCCGCAGATAATTACCGGTTAATATTGCTACTTAAAAAAACAACCATTTTCTCTGCAATATTTAAGCCGGGTTAATTTATTTACACCATCAAAATGGCTTGTCGTGGAAGGCATTGTGGTTAATGTGTACAGGGGATAAATGGATGTTGTTACATAAGCGAAAAACGCAGAGGCTACTGTGGAGTGGTTGTATTTGGGTCTGTAGCCTGTCTCCTTCGTTTTCGGTGCTGGCAACATCAGCCGTGGCGTTGTCTGGCCTATCCCAAAGTGTGGGGGCCGTTTCGGTGGAACATAGCCGGGCGAGCTTGTTGGCGGCGTTGCCTAAAAGCATTACGCCGTATTATCTCTCCGATTTATCATCGCTCTATGCACAGCATCAAATGCAACCGATGTGGACGGACAGTCGGGCCGTACAGCAGTTTCAACAGCAATTGGCTGAGCTGGCGATGGCTGGCGTGCAGCCGCAGTTTACCACTTGGGTGACCTGGCTTACCGATCCTCAGCTAACCGGTTTTGCGCGTGATATTGTTTTATCCGATGCCATGCTGGGCTATTTACAGTTTGTTTCCGGCGTGGAAAGCAATGGCAATAGCTGGTTATACAGCAGTGTGCCTTATCGTTTGCAATCTCCTTCAGCAATGGTCGTCAGTCAGTGGCAACAGGCGGTGATGGCCGGCAATAACGCCGCTTATGTGGTGGCATTGGCCCCGCAGCATTCACAGTATGCCAAAATGCATCAGGCGCTGAAGGCAATGCTGGCGGATAATCGCCCCTGGCCGACATTGAACCTGTCTGAAAGTTTACGTCCGGGGCAGTCAAGTCAGGCGCTGCCGGCGCTGCGTGAAATTTTGCAGCGCACAGGGATGTTGGCGCCTGCCGGGGAGAGCGCGTTGTTTAATGATCATACGCTGACCGCCGCATCCCCGGCGGCGGCGAGTCAATCTTTGGACAACCCGTCGGCGGACGGCGAGCTTATTGCATCTGAAAATATCTACAGCGGCGAATTGGTCGACGCGGTAAAACGTTTTCAGCACTGGCAGGGGCTGGATGGCGATGGCGTTATTGGTAAGCGAACCCGCGACTGGCTGAATGTTTCGCCGCAAACGCGCGCTACGCTATTGGCGCTGAATATCCAGCGCTTGCGCCTGCTGCCGGATAACGTTCACACCGGCATCATGGTTAATATCCCGAACTACTCGCTGATTTATTATCAGGATGGCGCCGAAAGGCTGTCATCGCGGGTCATTGTCGGCCAGCCGAAGCGCAAAACGCCGCTTATGCGCAGTTCGCTTTATAATGTGGTGGTCAACCCGCCGTGGAACGTGCCGACGACGTTAACGCGACAGGATATTATTCCCAAGGTTATTCAGGATCCCGGTTACTTACAGCGCCACGGTTACACCATTCTGGCTGACTGGAGTCAGGAAGCGGAAGCGATCGATCCGATGATGATTGACTGGCCGATGGTGTCGCCCGGCCGTTTCCCCTATCGCCTGCGTCAGGCGCCGGGGGCAAATAACGCGCTGGGGCGTTATAAGTTCAATATGCCCAATTCTGAAGCGATTTATCTGCACGATACGCCGAATCATAATTTGTTCCAGCGGGATATCCGGGCGCTGAGTTCCGGCTGTGTTCGCGTGAATAAAGCCTCCGAACTTGCCAATATGTTATTGCAGGATACCGGCTGGAATAATGAGCGTATCACGTCGACGCTGGAGCGGGGCAATACCACCTATGTGCCGATGAAACATAGGATCCCGGTAAGTCTTTATTATTTAACCGCATGGGTGGCCGATGACGGTAAGCCGCAGTTCCGAACAGATATTTACAATTATGATTCCACGGCGCGATCGGGGACGCACATTCTGTCCAGAGCCGGGTTGTTATTGCAGTAAGTATTGAATATTTCGGGGTTTAGCGAAATAAGCCCATTATTTGCCAGGCGGGGAATCATTGCGATCCCCCGCAAACCCTTGAGTAAAGCGGGTTGACTCACTTTTCATAGGCGGTTATGGTTCCAGACGGCGCATTTTACGTGCTCCCATGACACCGTTCTTTATATCCAGGTAATCCGCTTTATGGAAGACATCGACAATCATCGCCGTAAATGGCTGGCGCTGGGTGGTGCGGCATTAGGTATTGCACTTCTTCCCGGTCAGGCAATGGCTACGTTATCTACGCCCCGTCCACGTATTTTGACGTTCAATAATCTCAATACGGGAGAACGCCTTAAAGCCGAGTTTTTTGACGGCAGGCGATATAATAAAGAAGAGTTATCCCGTCTTAATCATTTTTTCCGCGATTACCGGGCTAACAAAGTCAAAACGATTGATCCGCAATTGTTTGATCAACTTTATCGATTACAGGTGATGTTGGAAACCAACAAGCCGGTTCAACTGATTTCCGGGTATCGCGCAATAGATACCAATAATGAACTGCGGGCGCATCGCAAAGGCGTCGCCAAGCAAAGCTATCATACCAAAGGGCAGGCGATGGACTTCCATATTGAAGGCGTCCAGCTTGCCAACCTGCGTAAAGCCGCGATGAAAATGCGTGCCGGCGGCGTTGGATATTATCCGCGCAGTAATTTTGTCCATATTGATACGGGGCCTGTTCGCACCTGGTAAACTGACTGGCTGTAATGGATTGTTATTATTTTGTTTATCCCGGAGCAGTATGAAATATCAAATTATCCCCGTTACGGCATTCAGCCAGAATTGCACATTATTATGGTGTGAGAATACCAATGAAGCCGCCATCGTCGATCCCGGTGGGGATGCGGATAGAATAAAACAGGCGGTGGCGCAGGCAGGCGTTGCCGTTAAGCAGATTCTGTTGACTCACGGGCATCTGGATCATGTCGGCGCCGCGGCTGAACTGGCGGAATTTTATCAGGTGCCGATTATCGGCCCGCAGATCGAAGATGCGTTCTGGCTGGAAGGATTGCCCGCGCAGAGCCGTATGTTCGGGCTGAGTGAGTGTAAACCGTTAACGCCTTCCCGTTGGTTAAAAGAAGGCGATGAGATTACAATCGGCAAGGTTACCCTTGAGGTATTTCATTGCCCTGGCCATACGCCCGGACATATCGTTTTCTTTGATAAAGTATCGCGTCTGGCGCAGGTGGGTGATGTTATTTTCAATGGCGGCGTGGGGCGCAGTGATTTCCCCCAGGGCGATCATCAGGCTTTAATCTCCTCAATCCGCAATAAATTACTCCCGCTAGGGGATGATATTACCTTTATTCCGGGCCACGGGCCGATATCAACCTTTGGTCAGGAACGTAAAACCAATCCGTTTATTCGCGATGAGCCTGCGGTTTGGTAGCGATGTAATAAACACTTGAACGTCGGCAGCAAAAAACGCCGGCGCGTTTTCAATGTCACCCAGAGACGGTGGCGGTAGATCGCCATAAAAAAGCCGGTTTGTCACCGGCTTTTTTACGTTTATCGGTTGGCCGGTTTACAGCACGGCGACAATGGCTTCACATAGCGGCGCCATATTTTCCGGCGTCATTCCGGCTACGTTAATACGGCCGGAGTTGACGGCGTAAACTCCGAATTCATCCCGTAGCCGTAAAACCTGCTCTTTATTCAGCCCGCTGAATGAGAACATGCCGTTTTGGTTAATAATGAAAGAGAAATCCTGCTTGGCCCCTTTCTCCTGCAACGTATTCACAAATAGTTGACGCATCCGCTGAATACGTTCGCGCATCGCCGTCAGTTCCTGCTCCCAGATGGCGCGCAGGGCATCGTTAGCCAGAATGGTTGCCACCACCGTTGCGCCGTGAGCGGGAGGATTGGAGTAATTGGCGCGGATAGCGGCTTTCATCTGGCTGAAGGCTTTATCGGCAGTGTCGGCATCGGCGGCAACCAGCGTACAGGCGCCCACGCGTTCATTGTACAGACCGAAGTTTTTGGAATAAGAACTGCAAACGATCAGCTCTTTATGCTTGGCCGTGAAAATACGCAGTCCTTCGGCATCTTCTTCCAATCCGCGGGCAAAACCCTGATAGGCGAAATCGAACAGCGGCAGCCAGCCTTTTTGCACCGAAAGCTCGGCCAATTGCGCCCACTGCTCAGCCGTAGGATCGATCCCGGTAGGGTTGTGGCAGCAGCCGTGGAATAAGACCACATCGCCAGCCTGAGCCGATTCAAGGCTGCTTAACAGGGCATTAAAGTTTAATGCGTGATTGGCGGCATCGTAGTAATCATATTCACGTACTTCCAGCCCCACGGCGGAGAATACGTTCTTATGGTTCGGCCAGGTCGGGTTGCTGATCCAAATGCGTTTGGCGCTGGTCTGGTTGGCGATAAAGTCGGCCGCCACGCGCAAACCGCCCGTACCGCCCGGCGTTTGCGCCGTACGGGCGCGTTTGTCGGCAATGATGCTATTTTGCTTGCCAAACAGCAGTTCCTGCGTGCACTGACCAAATGCCGGCAAACCGTCAATGCCGAGGTAGTTTTTGGTGGTTTCGTTTTCCAGCAGAAATTGTTCCGCTTTTTTGACGCTGGTTAATACCGGTGTTTTACCGGTTTCATCTTTATAAACGCCGATGCCCAGATTAATTTTATGCGGACGATCGTCGGCGCGGAAAAGATCGGTCAGTCCGAGAATGGGGTCAGCGGGTGCGGCAGCGATATTTTCAAACATTGATAGGGTGTTCCATGGCAGAGATTAAGCAAGAATTCTCAGATTACCGCCAGTAAAAGGCTTTGCCAACCGTTGGGTTAAAAAAGAAAGGGAAATAACCAGCGGAACGGGGGAAACAAAATAAAAGACTGGCAACAAAGGAATAATAGGGACGAAAAAAACAAAAAGGCAGAACCGAAGTTCTGCCTTTTCTATACGGTAAACGGTTTAAACCGCTATACGGTATGCAATCAACTTAGAACTGATAAACCAGACCAACTGCAACAGTGTCGTCATCATTGACACCATATGCGTTGTCGTCTTTAATCAGGTTGATTTGATAATCAACAAAGGTAGACATATTTTTGTTGAAAGCATAGGTCGCGCCAACGCTGACATACTTGGTGATGTAATCGTTTTTACCATTTACATCATCTTTAGCTTTACCTGATACATATGCTAAAGAAGGCGTTAAGCCAAAATCGAAGTTATACTGAGCTACAGCTTCAAAGATTTTGGTTTTGTCTGCGAAACCATCGGTGTCAGTTAGACTGGCAGGGGTAGATTCCTGGCCAATAAACGACAGGTTGCGGTATTCGCCGTAGGTTGCAGCCAAGTAAATAGCGTTAGCGTCATATTTCAGACCGGTAGCCCAGGCTTCAGCTTTCTTACCACGACCAGTAGTAACAGAACTATTCTGCTCATTAGTACGGTCGATGGCAGCATAAGAAGCTACAACGCCCAGACCAATGTCTGATTCGTAAGAGGATGAAATACCCCAGCCATCACCATTTTGTTCACTGATGTTACTGCGGTTATTCGAGGTATCGCTGCTGTTTTTACCTTGGTATTGAATAGCAAAGTTCCAGCCGTCAACCAGGCCAAAGAAGTCGGTATTACGGTAAGTCGCCACGCCAGTAGAACGGCTAGTCAGGAAGTTATCAGTGTTAGACTGATCGCCACCAAATTCCGGTAATACGTCGGTATAAGCAATACCGTCATAGGCGATACCCTGATTACGTCCATAGTCGAAAGAACCATAGTCCGCGAACTTCAGACCGGCAAAGGCAAAACGAGTTTTGTCGCTGTTAGCTGAACCACCACTTTCTGATCTGTTCCCTCTGAATTCGTATTCGAAACGACCATAACCAGTCAGGTCGCTGGTAATCTGAGTTTCACCTTTGAAACCCAGACGCGCATAGGTTTTGTCGCCGTCATTACCGGTATTATCGGAGAAGTAATGCATGCCTTGTACTCGGCCATACAGATCCAGCTTGTTGCCGTCTTTGTTATAAACTTCGGCTGCGTTTACTGCACCAGCTGCTAACAGAGTTGGGATTACCACTGCGAGAATGTTGCGCTTCATCATTATTACCCTCATTGGTGTTATTCAGACACCTGCCACTGCCATAAAAAATTCCTTACGGAACATTCCTGAAAGTTTGGTGTCTTCCTGTGTCTGAACGCAGTTTTCCATTCACACGCCTGTTAATCCACCCCGAAAATGCTACTAACTTCGTAATCCAGTAACTAATGGAAAATATGTATTACAAAATGTAAATTTTAGGGAACTTTGTGACGCATAACTAAAATTAAAAAAAAAAGAGTCGGGAAAACCGACTCTTCTTTGCTACCTATTTGTTTTACTTATATTAAATTTTTATTTAGAAACTGGCGTTTCTCGGTGTACGCGGGAAGGGGATAACATCGCGCACGTTTTGTACGCCGGTAACATAGGCAATCAGACGTTCAAATCCCAATCCGAATCCGGAATGAGGGATGGTGCCGTAACGGCGTAAATCGCGATACCACCAGTAGTCTTCTTTACTCAGTCCCATCTCTTCCAAACGTTTGTCCAACTGATCCAGACGCTCTTCGCGCTGAGATCCGCCGATGATTTCACCAATGCCCGGTGCTAATACGTCCATGGCGGCAACGGTTTTACCGTCGCTGTTCATGCGCATATAGAAGGCTTTGATATCTTTCGGGTAGTTTTTAACCACCACCGGCGCTTTGAAATGTTTCTCCGCCAGATAACGTTCGTGCTCTGAGGAAAGATCGACGCCCCAGTACACCGGATTTTCAAATTTTTGCCCGCAGTTCAGCAGGATTTCGACGGCGTCGGTGTAATCGACCTGAGCAAAATCAGAGGTGATAAAGCTTTCCAGACGGCTGACCGCTTCTTTATCCACCCGCTCGGCAAAAAACGCCATGTCGTCCGCCCGTTCATCAAGCACCGCTTTAAACACATACTTCAACAGGCTTTCGGCCAGTCCGGCGATATCGTCCAGAGAGGCAAAGGCCACTTCCGGTTCGATCATCCAGAATTCGGCCAGGTGACGGCTGGTGTTGGAGTTTTCCGCCCGGAAAGTCGGGCCGAAAGTATAAACTTTAGACAGCGCGCAGGCATAGGCTTCGCCATTTAACTGACCTGAAACCGTCAGGAAGGCCTCTTTACCAAAAAAGTCCTCGCTGAAATCGACTTTACCTTGTTCAGTCCGCGGCAGGTTTTCCAGATCGAGGGTGGAAACTCGGAACATTTCCCCCGCGCCTTCGGTGTCGGACGCGGTAATCAGCGGAGTTGACACCCAGAAGTAACCCTGTTCGTGGAAGAAACGATGAATAGCTTGAGCCAGCGTATGACGAACGCGGGCCACCGCGCCGATCAGGTTCGTCCGGGGACGTAAATGCGCGACTTCACGCAGATATTCGATGCTATGGCGTTTGGCCGCCATGGGATAGGTATCCGGATCGTCCACCCAGCCAATAACCTTGACTTCGGATGCCTGCAACTCAAAGCTCTGACCTTCGCCCGGAGAGGCGACGACGTTGCCGGTGACTTCCACGGAACACCCTGTAGTCAAACGCAGGACGTCGTCTTGGTAATTGGAGAGATTATTATTAACGACAGCCTGTAATGGATTAAAGCAGGAGCCGTCATAAACGGCAACAAAGGAGATACCGGCTTTAGAATCTCTCCGGGTACGCACCCAGCCGCGCACGGTGACTTCGCTGTCAACGGCAACACGGCCTTGCAGTACGTCGACTACAGGCACTACGCTCATAAAATTCTCTCTTCAATTAATAGTGTTTAAAAACAGTGAATGCCCTGTCTGCGGGCATTTCGTTATGTTACTTGCCGTCGGGCAGGACACAAGCAGAAATCGCCGGAATGCCATAAAGTTTTGCGCATTCCGGCGTGGCTGGGTTAAAAGTTATCCAATCAAAGGGTCTCGAAACGGGTCAACTGGCTTTTTTAACGCGGGGGAGGGCGAAAGCTTTGCGTAATTCGCACACGAAAGCCTGATCCTGACAAATCGTTTTACCGGGGCTGTCAGACAGTTTCGCCACTGGTTTACCATTGCATTCCACCAGCTTAATCACGATATTCAAGGGGTTGACCCCGGAAATATCACACGTCAGACGCGTCCCTATACCAAATACCAGATTGATGCGCTGCCAGAAATGGCGGTAGAGCGCCAGCGCTTTATCAAGATTCAAATTATCAGAGAATACTAGCGTCTTGCTTAACGGATCGATGTCCAGGCGCTGATAGTGGGCAATGGCTTTTTCTCCCCAGGCAACGGGATCGCCGGAGTCATGCCTCAGCCCCTGGTAAGACGTGGCGAACGGGCGATCGAAGTCGCGCAGGAAGGCATCCATGGTAATGCAGTCTGTCAGCGCGATACCCAACTGGTCGGGATATTCACGTAACCACATCTGTAAGGCGGCGCGCTGGCTGTTGGCAAGCACCGGGGTTATCCGTTGGTGAGCCTGGAACCATTCGTGCGCCTGCGTGCCGACGGGGGCCAGTTTTAATCGGCGAGCCAAGTCATAGTTGCTGGTGCCGATTAAATAAGGAAACTCGGCCTGCAACGTACTGACAATCGTCTGTTGCACATCTTGTGAGAAGCGACGACGGGTGCCGAAATCCATCAGCTTGAAATGGCTGATATCGACATCGGCGCTGATTTTACGGAAGTGCTCAAATGTCTTATGCAGTTGATCCAGCGCCTGCGCCGCGCCAACCAGAGGAGAGCGGTTGCGGTGGACGACTTCGCTAATCACCGCCAGCAGCGGGACTTCCCATAAAATGACCTCGCGCCACGGCCCGGCAATGCGGATATCCAATTTGCCTTGATGATTTTTAATACTGACCTGTTGCGGATTAAAACGAAATTTCCGCAGCCAGTTGAGATAATCCTGTTTAAAGAAAGGGAGAGAAGAAAGATAGCTGAATTCTTCGTCACTCAAAACCAGGTACCGCATAAGATCAACCTGTTCGGCGATCTCTTCAGCATAGATTCCTAACAACTCATCGCCGCGGCAGCGGAATTCAGCCGCTACATCGACAGGATAATAATGATGATATACCGCCTGTTGCATATGCAGCTTATAGGCATCGGTATCCAATAATGAGGTTAGAATCGGGGAAGTGTGTAAAGTCATAATGCGTTACAGCATCCTCGTTAGACGCATATCCACAGTCGGGACAATCGGCAGGGTTCACGCAGTATACCCTGCTTAGCCAAATTTTGCCTTATCACAACATAATGGGGCCGCTTAGGCGAGATTCAAATGTGCTCTGAGATGATTATTATTCTCATTATTTTATCATGGTAACATTGGCGTAACAGGCATAAACTTAATTTCTGAAGCTTATGACGAGGTGAAAACTTTATATGAATCAACAGCCGCAAGTAAAATATCGCCAGGACTACCGAGCGCCGGATTACACCATTACCGATATTGCGCTGGATTTTGAACTGGATGCGGAGAAAACCCATGTAAAAGCAGTGAGTCAGGTGGTGTTGCAAGGTCAACCGGGCGCGCCGCTGAAGCTGGACGGCGAGGGCCTCAAGCTGGTAAGCCTGCATGTGGATGGCTCGTCATGGCCGCATTATCAGCAACAGGATAACGGGCTGACACTGACGCAGTTACCGGCTGAATTTACGCTGAGTATTGAAACTGAAATCAATCCGGCGGCCAATAGCGCGCTGGAAGGGTTATACCAGTCAGGCGAAGCGCTGTGCACCCAGTGCGAGGCGGAAGGCTTCCGTCACATTACCTATTACCTCGATCGCCCGGACGTGCTGGCTAAATTCACCACGCGCATCACTGCCGACAAGTCGCGTTATCCCTATTTGCTTTCCAACGGTAACCGGATTGCGCAAGGCGATCTCGCCGACGGCCGCCATTGGATCGAATGGCAGGATCCGTTCCCCAAACCGTGCTATCTGTTTGCGCTGGTGGCGGGGGATTTTGATGTCTTACAGGATCGCTTTACCACCCGATCCGGCCGGGATGTGGCGCTTGAGCTGTATGTCGATCGCGGCAATCTGGATCGCGCCGGCTGGGCGATGGCCTCATTGAAGAATGCCATGAAGTGGGATGAAACCCGTTTCGGGCTGGAGTATGACCTCGACATCTATATGGTTGTGGCGGTGGACTTCTTCAATATGGGCGCGATGGAAAATAAAGGATTGAATGTATTCAACTCCAAATATGTGCTCGCCAAGGCTGAAACCGCAACCGATAAAGATTATCTGAATATCGAAGCGGTGATCGGTCACGAGTATTTCCATAACTGGACCGGAAATCGCGTCACCTGCCGTGACTGGTTCCAACTGAGTTTGAAAGAGGGGCTGACGGTTTTCCGCGATCAGGAGTTCAGTTCCGACCTGGGTTCCCGCGCGGTTAATCGTATTGATAACGTGCGTGTGATGCGCGGGGCGCAGTTTGCCGAGGACGCCGGCCCGATGTCCCATCCTATTCGTCCCGATCAGGTGATAGAAATGAACAATTTCTATACCTTGACGGTGTACGAAAAAGGATCGGAAGTGATCCGGATGATGCATACTTTATTAGGGGAAGAGAAATTTCAGGCCGGGATGCGTCTCTACTTCGAGCGTCATGATGGCAGCGCAGCGACCTGCGATGATTTCGTCCAGGCGATGGAAGACGCTTCCGGTGTGGATCTCACTCAGTTCCGCCGCTGGTACAGTCAGTCGGGTACGCCGGTGCTGACGGTGCGCGACGATTACGATCCGCAAACGCAGCAATATTTATTGAGCGTCAGCCAGATGACGCCGGTGGGGGCCGATAAGCAGGCCAAACTGCCGCTGCATATCCCGCTGGATATTGAATTGTACGACCAGAAGGGACAGGCGATCCCGCTGCAAAGAAACGGTCAGCGGCTGTCTTCCATATTGAACGTGACCGAAGCAGAGCAAACCTTTATTTTCGATCGGGTTCCCTGTCAGCCGGTTCCTTCTTTATTACGTGAGTTTTCCGCGCCGGTAAAACTGAATTATGCCTGGAGCGATGCGCAACTGACGTTCCTGATGCGTCACGCCAGCAATGCGTTTTCTCGTTGGGATGCGGCGCAAAGTTTGCTGGCCAATTACATTCGTCTGAATGTTTCCCGTTATCAGCAACAGCAGTCGCTTTCGTTACCGATGCATGTAGTTGATGCTTTCCGCGCTATTTTGCTGGATGAAAATCTGGATCCCATGCTGGCATCGCAGATCCTGACGCTGCCAAGCGAGAATGAAATCGCCGAGCTGTTCGACACCATCGATCCGGTGGCGATCGCGGCGGTGCGCGATGGCCTGATCCGCGCGATGGCAAAAGAGATGGCGGATGAATGGCTGGCGGTTTATCGCGCCAATCAGACGCCGCAATATCGCATTGAGCACGCGGATATCGGTAAACGCGCCTTGCGGAATATTTGCCTGTATTATCTGGCGTTTGGCGATGAGGCTCAGGCCGACAACCTGGTAACCGCGCAGTTCCAGCAGGCCGATAACATGACGGACTCGCTGGCGGCGCTGTCCGCTGCGGTTAGCGCGCAGTTACCGGGACGCGATGCGCTGTTGGCCCGCTTTGACGATCGCTGGCATCAGGACGGCCTGGTCATGGATAAATGGTTTACGATCCAGGCTACCAGCCCGGCGGCGGATGTGCTTGAGCGGGTTCGTGAACTCCAGCGCCATCGCTCGTTCAGCCCGAACAACCCGAATCGTCTGCGGGCGCTGATTGGGGCGTTCGTCGCCGCTAATCCTTCCGCATTCCATGCGGAAGATGGCAGCGGTTATCGTTTCCTGACCGAGGTGCTTATCGATCTTAATACCCGCAATCCGCAGGTCGCCGCGCGGTTAATTGAGCCGTTGATCCGCTTAAAACGTTATGACGCCAAACGGCAGGGGTTGATGCGTCAGGCGCTGGAACAGTTGAAAACGCTGGAGAATTTGTCTGGCGATCTGTTCGAGAAGATTGGCAAAGCGTTGCAGGATTAACGCTTTTTCCTCGCCTTATTTGGTCTTTTCCCCGTGGTGAGATGCCCGTGATATCGGGCATCTCACCTCTCTTTCAGGTTTGCGGCTAGTCAACGGAATTGCGCAAACGTTTTACTTTCCGCTGTGATGGAACTACCATCTCGCCGTATTCCGACTTTGTTTATTCGCGATTGGGATCTCAGGAGACGATATGTTCTATCCCGTTATCAAGAAAGCGTTATTTCAGCTCGATCCAGAACGAGCACATGAGTTGACCTTCCAGCAATTACGCCGCATTACCCATACCCCTTTTGAATTTCTCGTCCGTCAGTCCGTTCCGACCAAACCCGTTAGCTGCATGGGATTGTCATTTAAAAATCCACTTGGCCTGGCCGCAGGGCTTGATAAAGACGGCGACTGTATTGACGCATTGGGCGCAATGGGGTTTGGCTTTATTGAAGTGGGAACGGTCACGCCGCGTCCGCAACCCGGGAACGATAAGCCGAGATTGTTCCGCATTGTTGAAGCCGAAGGATTAATTAATCGGATGGGCTTTAATAATAAAGGCGTCGATTATCTGGTCGAGAATGTCAAAAAATCACAATTTGGCGGCGTGTTGGGGATCAATATCGGTAAAAATAAAGATACCCCGGTAGAACAAGGTAAAGAGGATTATCTGATCTGCATGGATAAGATCTATCCTCACGCCGGCTATATTGCGATAAATATCTCTTCGCCCAATACGCCGGGATTGCGCACGCTGCAATATGGCGAGGCGCTGGACGATCTTTTACTATCGATAAAAAATAAGCAGACCGAGTTAAGTGAGAAATATCAAAAATATGTTCCGGTGGCGGTAAAGATCGCGCCGGATCTTTCTGAAGAGGAATTGATCCAAATAGCCGACAGCCTGGTTCGTCATAACATTGACGGCGTGATTGCCACCAATACCACGCTCGACAGAAAATTGATCCAGGGATTAAATCACTGCGGTCAGACCGGAGGATTAAGCGGTCGTCCTTTACAGCTGCATAGCACGGAAATTGTCCGGCGGTTATCGCAGGAATTAGCCGGACGATTGCCGATTATCGGCGTAGGCGGCATTGATTCTTTGGTTGCCGCGCGTGAAAAACTGGATGCGGGCGCGACATTGATTCAGATATATTCAGGCTTTATTTTCCGGGGACCCGGCCTGATTAAAGATATTGTTACGCATATTTAATCATTTCTGTCTTTCATTTATCTCCGGGGGTTTATTTATTCCCCCGGCTAGTCTATATTTTACTCGTTTGCATAAATAAACTATCAACACCTGCCGGTTTTTTTATTGCATAGTTTTTTATTACATGGTTTTGCAATCAGCCATTTCCTATAATAGATGCAACAAAAGGCGAAGGGTAAATAATATGAAGTTAAAACCTGACGATAACTGGCGCTGGTATTTTGATACCGAACACGATCGGGTGATGCTGGATCTCGCCAATGGCATGTTATTCCGTTCGCGTTTCCCGTCTAAAATGTTAACCCCGGATGCGTTTAATGAAAGCGCATTTTGTGTTGAAGACGCGGCTTTATTTTTTACCTATAACGAAAAGTGCCAAAAGATGGCATTGAGTCGCGACCTTCAGGGTGAGCTAATTTTGAATGCGCTGGTCGCCAGTCGTTTTCTTAAACCGCTGATGCCCAAAAGCTGGCATTTCGTGCAGCAGCATGTCGCGACTGTACCCGCGCCGCAGGCGGGCGATATCGTTCAGGTTCAATTGACCGAAAACAATGATACCGCGTGTTTTCTGATCGCCGAAGCCGGCGATAAAGCCAGCCTGTGTCTGCTGGCGCAGGAACAGCTAATACTGAACGCCAAAATGATGGTGCTGGGGGATGCGATAAAAATCATGCATGACCGATTATTGCCGGTTGCCATCCAGAGTGAACCTGAACAGACGCCATCGTCTTATCTGTTCGCCAAGGTCGTTTAACCTCTGGCATCTGCTATTGCAGGCGGATATCGCTTTGCGGAATGCAGCTACAGGCGAGGATCGCGCCATTTTCTCCGATTGCGCTTTTCTTGAGCGCTGAGACCGTGCCGCTGATTAACGTCAGCTTACAACAGCCGCATACGCCGGCCCGACAGGAATAGGGAACGCGCATGCCTTGTTGTTCCAGCTGTTCCAGCAGGATTTGCTGATTATTTCCCATCAGACGTTTGCCCTGATACTCAATCGTTACGGTTTGTTGTTCTTTCTCCGGCGCGGGAACGTTCTCCACGACTGGCCCTGAACCATAGTGACGAGGCGGTTTGACGGCCAGCACCTCCAACGCATCGCCGACTCGAATAATACCGGAATTCCTGGCGATCAGATTTTGCCCGAAATCGACGTCGCCATTTTCCGCGGTGCGGAACGATTGCAAGGTTGCCAGCGGTTCCGCGGTCGGGTGTTTTATGCCGCGTTCAATGCTGACGGTGGTCAGAACACAGCGGCTGCAAGGCTTGACCACATCGAAAATGACCTCGCCGATGCGAAGGGTTTGCCAGCTATCTTCCGCAAACGCCGCCGCGCCGGCGACCACCAGATTCGGGCGGAACTGCTCCAGTCTGATGCCTGCCGGACAGCGCTGACGCAGCGCCTGGAAAGAGGCGTCGTTGATCAGTAAAAACGGATAACCGTCGGCAAAAGAGAGTGGAACGTCGGGGCGACGCTTGACGCGCCGCGACGGCGCGTTGCCGACCCAACGCAATTGCACCGGACGTTGAAAATAGCGGCTCAGCCACTGGTTAACGGAATCAGGGGCGATGAGTGAGGTAAAGTGATTGCCCCAGACCTCCGTGGGCTGCGGCGTGTTGATGAAATCAGTAAAGCGAACGCTGGCGGTTTGCCCGTCGGGGGCGGAAATAAACACGCCATCCGCCAGCAGGGCCGGGGTAAACCGCACCATCTGCGGATACTGGCGAGCGGTGATAAAGGTTCCGTCGGGCTCGGTTACCATGAAAGTACGATCGTGCGCCAAACCGCCTGGGGACGCCAAGGCATGGGACAACTGCAAGCCGCGCATGGATTTTACCGGATGAATATAAAGCCGCGTTACGCCGAGCACTGATTGATCCTTGCTGAAGTAAAACGGCAACTTTATGACAAGCGTCACGGATTAGCTATAATGCGGCTCAATTTTCTTTATTGGTGATATCGACGATATGAATGCTCTGTTTGCCAGCACGGCCCGTGGTCTGGAAGAACTGTTAAAAAGTGAGCTGGAAGCGCTGGGCGCGCAGGCCTGTGCCGTGGTGCAGGGCGGGGTGCATTTTCAGGGTGATAACCGCCTGCTTTATCAGAGTCTGCTGTGGAGTCGTCTGGCATCACGTATTCTGCTGCCGCTGAATGAATTTAAGGTGCATAGCGATCTGGATTTGTATCTCGGCGTACAGGCGATTGACTGGTCGACGATTTTCAGCGTCGACAAAACCTTTGCGGTGCATTTTACCGGCACCAATGACGATATCCGCAATAGTCAGTATGGCGCGTTAAAAGTAAAAGATGCGATTGTGGACAGCTTTACCCGTAAGACCGGTCAACGACCTGATGTGGCTAAACAGCAGCCGGATATCCGCATCAATGTTTTTTTACAGCGCGACACGGCAAGCGTGGCGCTGGATCTTAGCGGCGAGGGTTTGCATCAGCGCGGCTATCGCGATTTGGCGGGGCTGGCGCCGTTGAAAGAAAATCTGGCGGCCGCCATTGTCTTGCGCTCCGGCTGGCAAAAGGGCACCCCGCTGGTTGATCCGATGTGTGGCTCCGGCACGTTATTGATCGAAGCGGCGATGATTGCCGCCGATCGCGCGCCCGGTTTGCATCGTACCCACTGGGGATTCAGCGCCTGGTTGCAGCATAATGCCGAGTTATGGCATGAAATCACCACCGAAGCGCAGCGGCGCGCCCGGCAGGGATTACAGGAAACCACTTCGCGTTTCTTTGGTTCGGATAACGATCGCCGGGTGATCGACATTGCCCGGGCCAATGCCCGTCGGGCGGGCGTGGCTGATTTAATTACCTTCAGCGTCAAAGACGCCGTACAGCTTCAGAATCCGTTACCCGCAGGGCCGAAAGGCACGGTCGTCAGTAACCCGCCGTACGGGGAGCGCCTGGAAAGCGAACCGGCGCTGATCGCGCTGCACAATATGTTGGGTCGCAAGATGAAAAGCGATTTCGGCGGCTGGCAACTGTCGTTATTCAGCGCCTCTCCGGAATTGCTCAGCTGTCTGCAACTGCGCGCTGAACGCCAGTTCAAGGCCAAAAACGGCCCGCTGGACTGTGTGCAGAAAAATTATCAACTGGCGGAAAGTCAGGGCGCAGGCGCGGGGCAGATCGCCGAGGATTTCGCCAACCGGCTGCGTAAAAATCTGCGTAAGCTGGAAAAATGGGCGCAACAGCAGGGCATTGAGTGTTACCGCCTGTATGACGCCGATCTGCCCGAATACAATGTCGCCGTCGATCGTTACGGCAGTTGGGTGGTGGTGCAGGAGTACGCGCCGCCTAAAACCATTGATGCGCAGAAAGCCCGCCAGCGTCTGTTTGATGTGATCAACGCCACGCTAAGCGTGCTGGAACTGCCGTCGAATCGTCTGATCCTGAAGACCCGTGAGCGTCAGAAGGGGAAAAGCCAATATGAAAAATTGGCGCAAAAGGGCGAATTTTTGCTGGTGGAAGAGTATAACGCCAAGCTGTGGGTCAATCTGACGGACTATCTGGATACCGGCTTGTTCCTCGATCACCGCATCGCCCGTAAAATGCTCGGTGAGATGAGCCGGGGCAAAGATTTTCTCAACTTGTTCGCCTATACCGGCACGGCCAGCGTGCATGCCGGGTTGGGCGGCGCGCGTAGCACCACCACTGTGGATATGTCGCGAACCTATCTGGAATGGGCGGAGAAAAACCTGCGGGTCAATGGCCTGACCGGGCGGCAACATCGCCTGATCCATGCCGATTGCCTGTCGTGGCTGCGTGAAACGAATGAACAGTTCGACGTTATTTTTATCGATCCGCCGACGTTTTCCAATTCCAAACGCATGGAAGACACCTTTGACGTACAGCGCGATCATCTGGCGTTAATGAAAGATCTTAAACGGCTGCTGCGTCGCGGAGGAACGATCATGTTCTCCAACAACAAACGCGGATTCCAGATGGATATGCCGGGATTGGCTGCGTTAGGTCTGGCGGCGCACGAGATCACCGCCCGTACCCAATCACAGGATTTTGCCCGCAACCGTCAGATTCATAACTGCTGGCTGCTAAAGCATGCCGGCGAGGAAAAGTAATAGCAATGTCATTAATCAGCGTATCGGGCGCATGGCTGTCATTCAGCGACGCCCCCCTGTTGGATAACACCGAACTTCATATCGAAGAAAACGAACGCGTTTGTCTGGTCGGCCGCAATGGCGCGGGCAAGTCGACGCTGTTGAAAATACTGGCCAAAGAAATTCCGCTGGATGACGGCCGGATCACCTATGAGCAAGACTTGATCGTCGCGCGTCTGCAACAGGATCCGCCGCGCGATATCGCCGGCAGCGTATTTGATTTTGTCGCTGAAGGCGTCGCCGCGCAGGCGGATTATCTGAAGAATTATCACGCGACGCTGCGCCTGGTAGAAACCGATCCCAGTGAAAAGAATCTGAATCAGCTGGCCAAGCTTCAGGATATTCTTGAGCACCAGGGGCTGTGGCAGTTGGAAAGCCGCATTCACGAGGTGCTGGAACAGCTTGGCCTGGCCGCCGACGCGCCGCTGGCGTCCTTATCCGGCGGCTGGCTGCGTAAAGCGGCGCTGGGGCGGGCGCTGGTCAGTTCGCCCCGGGTTTTGCTGCTGGATGAACCGACCAACCACCTTGACATCGAAACCATTGATTGGCTGGAAGCCTTTCTGAAAACTTTCCAGGGCAGCATCGTGTTTATTTCCCACGACCGTTCCTTTATACGCAATATGGCGACCCGGATTGTCGATTTGGATCGCGGCAAGCTGGTGTCCTGGCCGGGAAATTACGATAAGTATCTGGCCGGGAAAGAAGAAGCGCTGCGGGTGGAAGATCTGCAAAATGCCGAGTTCGATCGCAAACTGGCGCAGGAAGAAGTGTGGATCCGGCAGGGCATCAAGGCACGTCGCACGCGTAATGAAGGCCGGGTGCGCGCGCTGAAAGCCATGCGGAATGAGCGTTCGCAGCGCCGTGAAGTGATGGGCGCGGCGAAAATGCAGGTGGAGGAAGCCGCACGTTCCGGCAAAATCGTGTTTGAACTGGAAGAGGTTAACTATCAGATCGATAATAAGGTTTTGACGCGTAATTTCTCGGCGCAGGTACAGCGCGGCGATAAAATCGCCCTGGTGGGGCCGAACGGCTGCGGTAAGACCACGCTGTTAAAGCTGATGCTGGGCGAACTGACGCCAAGCAGCGGACGGGTACACTGTGGAACCAAGCTGGAAGTGGCCTATTTCGATCAGCACCGCGCCGAGTTGGATCCGGAGCGTACGGTGATGGATAACCTGGCGGAAGGCAAACAGGAAGTGATGGTCAATGGCCGCCCGCGTCATGTGCTGGGGTATTTGCAGGACTTCCTGTTCCATCCCAAACGCGCGATGACGCCGGTAAAGGCGCTGTCCGGGGGCGAACGTAATCGGTTATTGCTGGCGCGCTTGTTCCTGAAGCCCAGTAATTTGCTGATCCTCGATGAACCCACCAACGATCTGGACGTGGAAACGCTGGAATTGCTGGAAGAGTTGATCGACAGCTACCAGGGTACGGTACTGTTGGTGAGCCACGATCGCCAGTTTGTGGATAATTCGGTGACGGAGTGTTGGATCTTTGAGGGCAACGGGGTGATTTCCCGCTATGTCGGCGGCTACTACGATGCCCAGCAGCAGCGTAGCGAGTCGACGCCGCTGCGCACCGCGTCTGCATCCTCCGCGCCGGCGCAGACATCATCCGTGGGCAACGGCAGCGCGCCGCCCGCTAAACGCAATGCGGGAAAACTCAGCTATAACCAACAGCGCGAGTTGGATCAACTGCCGTTGCAAATCGAGCAACTGGAACAGCAAATCGAGGCGCTGCAAACACAAATGAGCGATAGCGGATTTTTCAGTCGTCCGCACGAGGAAACCCAGCAGGTGCTGACGGCATTGGCGGAGGCTGAAAAAACGCTGGAATCCTGTTTTGAACGTTGGGAAGCGCTTGAAGCGCAAAGGAACGGCTGATTTAGCATTAAACGGCCTGACGCGATGGCCGCGTCAGGCGCATTCCTGAAGGAGACGGCGAGCGGTGTGTTCTCACGACCATCATCACGATGACTATATGTTATGCCCGCAGTGTGATTTGTTGGTCAAACTGCCGCAGTTGGCGCATGGTCAAAAAGCGGTGTGCCCGCGCTGTAAAACGGCGCTGACCAGCTATCAGACGGAACCGCGCAAACGCCCGATCGGTTATGCCTTGAGCGCGCTGTTTATGCTTTTGCTGGCTAATCTGTTCCCGTTTGTTTCCATGCGGGTCGCCGGCGTCACCAGCAAGATCACCCTGATTGAAATCCCCAAAGTGATGGTGGCGGAAGATTATGCCAGCGTGGCGACGCTGTTTATGCTGTTTGTTCAGCTTGTTCCCGCCATGTGTATGGCGACGGTGATTCTGCTGTTTTTGCGTATCTCGTTACCGCTGGCGATAAAAAAAGTCATGGGGAAGATCCTGTTCCAACTGAAAGCCTGGGGCATGGCGGAGATTTTCCTGGCCGCGGTGCTGGTCAGTTTCGTCAAACTGATGGCTTACGGCGATATTGGCGTTGGAAACAGCTTTATTCCCTATGTGCTGTTCTGCGTGCTGCAACTGTTGACGTTCCAAAGTCTGGATCGCCGCTGGTTGTGGAACGATATCGTGCCGCCGCCCGATCTGCCGGCCATTCCGCAGACCGGCGTCAGCGGATTGGCGCAAGGGCTTCGCTCCTGTCGGTGCTGTACGGCGATATTGCCCGCCGATCGGTTGGTTTGCCCGCGTTGCCACAGTCGCGGACATGCGCGCAGAAAACACAGTCTGCAATGGACGATGGCGCTGTTGATCACGTCGGTAATGCTGTATATCCCCTCGAATCTGATGCCCATTATGATAACGGAATCGTTAGGCAGCCTGATGGGATCGACGATTATGTCCGGCGTCATCTTTTTGTGGGGATCGGGATCGTATCCGGTGGCGATGGTGATTTTCATTGCCAGCATCATGGTGCCGTCGCTGAAAATGCTGGCATTAGGGTGGTTATGCTGGAGCGCCGGCGGCAAGGGGAAACCGGATAGCGAGCGCCTGCATGTGGTGTATGAAATAGTGGAATTTGTCGGGCGCTGGTCGATGATCGATGTGTTTGTTATCGCCGTGCTGTCGGCGCTGGTGCGCGTCGGGTTGCTAATGAGCATTTATCCTGCCATTGGCGCGGTGCTGTTTGCTTCGGTGGTGATCCTGACGATGTTTGCCGCTATGACCTTTGATCCCCGGTTACTGTGGGATCGCCGTGATGATGTTTTGCATAAGGAGTCCTCCGTTGACGAAAGATAAATACGCCGTTGCGGGTGTAGAAACGATTAAACGCTGGTCGCCTGTCTGGATCGTTCCGATAGTAACGGTGTTGATCGGGGCGTGGATACTGTTTTATCACTTTAGCCATTTAGGGCCGCAGGTCACGTTGGTGACCAGTAATGCCGAGGGCATTGAAGCGGGGAAAACCACGATCAAGAGCCGCAGCGTGGATGTCGGCATCGTCGAAAGCGTCGAACTGAGCGACGATCTCCATCGGGTGGAAATCAAAGCGCGCCTGCATGATGATATGGATGGTTTGCTCAAGGAGGACTCGGCGTTCTGGGTGGTTAAACCGCAGGTCGGGCGTGCGGGGATCTCCGGTCTGGGCACGCTGCTGTCGGGCGCTTATATTGAACTTCAGCCCGGTTCTCACCACGGCGAAAAAAAGGAATTTACCCTGCTGGATTCACCGCCTTTGGCCTCCCCGGATGCCAAAGGCATTCGCGTTATTCTCGACAGCGAGCAGGCCGGTCAACTGAATGCCGGCGATCCGGTACTGTTTCGCGGTTATCGGGTCGGCTCGGTTGAAACCAGCGAGTTCGATCCCGGCGCGCGGAAAATGCGCTATCAACTCTTTATTTCCGCACCTTACGACAGTTTGGTGACCACCAACGTTCGTTTCTGGAAAGACAGCGGCGTGTCTTTTGATATGTCGGCGCAGGGGATGCGGCTGGAAATGGGATCGATAGCCACGCTGTTCAGCGGCGGCGTAAGCTTTGATGTGCCGACTGGCTGGGGGCCCGGCGACCCGGCTGTCGCGCAGGCCGAATATCGGCTATTCAACAACCAGCGCAGCATTCAGGATTCGCTATATACCGATTACCGCGAGTATCTGGTGTTTTTCAGCGAATCCATTCGCGGATTGCAACCCGGCGCGCCGGTTGAATTCCGGGGGATCCGGCTGGGGACGGTGGCGACGGTGCCGTTCTTCACCAAGGATCTGAAACAGAATATCGATAACGATTACCGGATCCCGGTATTGATCCGCATTGAACCCGATCGCTTTGATCACAAGTTGGGCGGCAAATTCGATTTCGAACAGCATTTGAGCAAAGCCCAGCCGTTAGGGCTGCGGGCGGCGTTAAAAAGCGCGAATCTTCTGACCGGGTCGCTATATATCGATCTCGATTTTTATCCGCATGAAAAGGTGGATAAAAGGCTGCTGACGATTGATGGTTATCCGGTATTACCGACCGTTAGCGGCGGTCTGTCTCAGATTCAGCATAAGTTGATGTCGGTACTGGATAAAGTGAATGCATTGCCGCTGAATCCGATGGTGAACGAAGCAACCAAAACGTTGGCGGAAAGTCAGGCAACGCTGCGCGAAATGCAAAAAACGCTGGCCTCGCTCAATGCGATCACCACCAGCAAGGCGATGCAGGATCTGCCGCAGGATATGCAGCAAACCTTGCGCGAGCTGAACCGCAGCATGAAAGGCTTCCAGCCTGGTTCCCCGGCTTATAACAAGATGCTGGGCGATATGCAGCGGTTGGATCAGGTACTGCGCGAACTACAGCCCGTTCTGCGCACCTTGAATGAGAAGAGCAACGCCCTGGTGTTTGAGGCATCGGGCAGCGAAGATCCTCAACCGAAGAAGGCAAAACAATGATGAAAGGATGGACTCTGGCGTTGGTGTTGTTGCTGACGGCCTGCGGCAGCAACCCGCAAAAAACCTACTATCAGTTGCCGGCTATGCAGGAGGCGGTTGCGCCGGTCGAGAAAACGGCGAACGGCCGGCAATTGTGGTTGGAACACCTCAGCCTAGCGGACTATCTGGCGAGTGCGGGGTTGGTTTACCAAACTAATGATGTGCAATATGTCATTGCCAGCAATAACCTGTGGGCCAGCCCGCTGGAGCAACAGCTCCAGCAATCGCTGGTGGCGAATTTGAGCCACGACATGCCGGGGTGGCTGGTGACGACTCAGCCGCAGGGGAGTGAGCAATCGGTGCTGAATATCTCGGTGACCGCTTTTCACGGCCGTTACGATGGCAAAGTCGCGATCCGCGGGGAATGGGTGCTGAATCATCACGGACAACTGCTTAAACAACCGTTTAACCTGGTGCTGCCGCAGTCGGAGGATGGCTATGATGCGCTGGTCAGAACGTTGGCGCAGGGATGGCGGCAGGTCGCGCAATCCATCGCCCAGCAGACGGCTTCAACCTATTAGTCCTGATGATTGACGGGGTCTCTGGGGGTGATGGCCGGAATGGGCATCGCCCTCAGCGGTCTTTACTCCGGCGGCTAACGGCGCCTTTCTTTCCTGTCAGGGAAAAATCCTATTTTAGTTCACAAATGTGACATTGGCGTGAATTTTGCGCCTTGATCTTTGGCGGCAAAATGGCTATTCATAGTCTGTGGTTGCTTATAAAGTAATCATTGTTTTCTTTCCACCAGATGAATAATGAGGGAAATAAGGCATGAAGAGACAGAAACGCGATCGCCTTGAAAGGGCTCATTCACGTGGTTATCAAGCGGGTATTTCCGGCAGACCGAGGGAGTTTTGTCCTTATCAATCAATAAACGCCCGGTCCTACTGGTTGGGAGGTTGGCGACAGGCCATGGAGGACAGGGCGGTTACCGCTTAACGCGTCTTGTCATGTATATAAGGGAACTGCCTCCGCACGTTTGCGGGGGCTTTTTTATGCTTAGCGGCGTCCGAACCTTATCGATATTTCCTCTATGGCGGTTAACGGTTCCGCTATTGAATGACCCATAAAAAACGTACAAAATCCGCCTATCAAAAGGAATGCTTGATTGTCAAAGGAGAATGACTATGCCGGGTGCGGCGCGTCTTAACGATAGCGGAAGCGGTCACCAGTGCTTTCCTGAAACACCGATAACCGAAGGCAGCCCTGACGTTTTCATCAACGGCCGGCCCGCAGCCCGTCAGGGGGATACTGTCCAGCTTCACGGTTGCCCCTGTCCCGATGCTCCGCACGGGGTGCATTCACGAAAAATAGCCGAAGGTTCATCCACCGTCTTTATTAACGGTAAACCCGCCGCGCGTATGGGTGATGGAATTAGCTGTGGCGGGGTGATTATCTCCGGCAGCGGCAACGTTATCATTGGCGATACGCCCTATAAGTCCCCTGTTCAGGAATGCGCAAAACAAACGGCACTGAATCGCTCTCCCATCGTGGCCTTGACACCCATGCTGACAATAGAGCCGGTTTTCGCCAAATCCTGTTTGCGTGGCGCGGGCTGTACGGACGCGGGAAAGGAAAACGAGCCGCAGTCTAACATCGGGGAAATGAGCGTTTATGTCGCTGAGCCTGTTGCATCACCTGAGAAACAGAGTGAGGTGAAGCAATATGCGCAGGCGGCGAAAACGAAAAAAACCTCTCCGTTGCCGGCCAAAACCGATGCCTCTGTTTCCGCTAAATTATTAACCGGGACATCATCCCATACCCGCCCTGAATCGCCGCCGCTGGAGCCGTGGTATAAGACGCTATTCGACCTGCTTGTTGGTAAAGCGGATGCGGCTATGTTGCCGCCACCGCCACAGTTGGTGATGGCCGGTACGGCAGCGGAAGCAGGCGCGACTGCTGCTGGCGGCGCGGTGGCACAGGCAAATCAAGATGCGGCTAAGGCGCTGACACATCAGATGAAACGGCTCTCCGGCCCGCCCGTCTGGCAGGGGCAGCTACAGATGGCGCAGAGTTTTTTGCTGATGGGGGCGCTGGTTCAACAGCACCTGAAAGGTGAACAATCTGACCTGTTAACCCCGGGAAAGCTGCTGGAGGCGGCGAAAAAGCAGGGAACGGCGCCGAGCCGAGTGCGTTATCAGTGGGTGGAAGATGAGGAAACCGGCAGACTGAAAGCGGTGGGCTACCACACCAGCATGGAAAGCGGACGCGATCGGGTTCGTGTCAGGCTGCTGAAACATGATTTCCCCAATAACCGCTACGAGTTCTGGGAAGATGGCGCAACCGGGCCAACCATTTTATGGACGCCGGATAATCCGGGAATGGAATTGCCAACGGACACGGCACACGGTGAACAGCCGGTTATCCCGTCAGCGATACCGGGATTTGAAATTCCGGAAATTGAGGATGTCAGTATCCTTGCGACACCTATCCCGGAAGAGAAAGATTTTCGGGATTATATTCTGGTGTTTCCGGAAAATGCATTTCCGCCGATTTATGTTTATTTGAGTAAGCCACCCGTTAACTTGCTTGATGTTGATTTATACAGTAATTTTAAGGGGCGTTCACGGCAGGGAAAATACCATGCAGACCATATGCCATCGGCTGCAGCTGTAATAGAGTTTTTGAAGCGGTTGTATCCTGATGCTAAAGAATATGAATTAGAACAGATGGCTAAGGATGTCTCGGCTATAATCATTCCTGCTGAAGTTCACCAAAAAATTAGTGAAACTTATGGTTGGCGCAATGGGCCGCAAGATATTGATCGAGACTCTCATGATTTACGCGGTGCGGTAGATCGCAACTTTGACGCGATAAAACCTACTCTGAAAGAGTATGGTGTGACAGAAGAGCAGTTGGAGGCGGCAAGGGAAAAAATGCATAAACTCAATGAAGATCAGGGGTTGTATTAATGACCGTAAATGTAGAAGCATTAATCGATAGCTTGGGGAAAACTCATCAGGAAATATTTGATGCAGGTCTGATTTCCTATAAAACCAAACCGACTGGTTTTTCTGGCAGCTCTAGTATTAGTCTGGATATGGCAAAAGAGGGTATTTATCTCTCTTTTAATAGAAATGATCGAGTATTGAATGAAATTACTTTGATTATATCAAATAGAAAATCCGGGTATTATTTCCCAAATAAACTACCGCATCCGCTAAAAAATACGATGTCAAGAAGCTGGGTTCAGGAAAAGTTTGGTGAACCCTGTAAATTTCTGCCACCAAGGAAGAGATTAAAAAGAGATATTGGCTATACAGATCTTTATCATTTAAAAAATTATAGTCTTCCGGTGAGTATGCAGATAGATTATGATCTTAATGAAAAAGTTGAGGCAATAACATATTTACCTACTTCAATGCTCAGATGGTGATCGTTTGATGAAGGCTATGACTGGCCTTCATTATTTACCCTATCACCCTTTATCCCTGAACATGAAAAGATCGAAATAACAGCTCAAGTCGTTCCCACAGCACGAAGATCAAAATCTCTTTAACCTTGGGTTCATCCAGTTCAACGACCGCGTAAATTAATGCCCGACATTGATCGATGATTTCTTCCCGTTCCCTCACCGAGCTTTTCTTTATCTGTCTGTTGGGAAGTTGGCGAAGGAAAAAACTGGCCTAATGATAGGGATACTGGATTTCACAAACAAAAAAGTTCGCCGAAGCGAACTTTTTTATGCATTACTTTATGCAGGACAAAATCAATATTGTAATGTAACTAATTGATTTTGTATCAAATATGGCGGTGAGGGAGGGATTCGAACCCTCGATACGTTTTCACGTATACACACTTTCCAGGCGTGCTCCTTCAGCCTCTCGGACACCTCACCGGGGGTCGTCAGTACGCAGTACCGGCGACGGCGCTAATGTAGGGAAATTGCGCAGCAGCGTCAATAAACTTCTGCTGCTACGGCGCGCGTTTAGCTAAAGTTAACGCAATTTGCTGCTTTACTCGCCATTTATCCCTGTTTGTCATTTCAAATGGCGCCTGATGTATTTAGTGGAATGTTTCTTTTTTGTTGCTCCATGGTTATTGGGCCGTTCATTGGCTGTGCGCGGCGCGCAAAAATGTTATGCTTTTTCGACGAAAAGCTGACTCAGGAGAAATTATGTATCCCGTCGATTTACATATGCATACCGTTGCCAGCACCCACGCATATAGCACCTTGCATGACTATATCGCCGAGGCGAAAAAGAAGAGTATCCGTCTGTTTGCCATTACCGATCATGGCCCCGATATGGCCGATGCGCCGCACTACTGGCACTTTATGAATATGCGGATCTGGCCGCGACAGGTGGATGGCGTAGGTATTCTGCGCGGCATCGAAGCCAACATTAAAAATGTGGCAGGGGAAATTGATTGCGCCGGGCCGATGCTGGATCAAGTGGATTTAATCATTGCCGGCTTTCATGAGCCGGTATTCCCGCCGCAGGATAAAGAGACCCATACCGCTGCCATGATCGCCACGATGGCCAACGGCGACGCGCATATTATCAGTCATCCCGGCAACCCGAAATTCCCGGTCGATATTCGCGCTATCGCCGAGGCCGCCGCCAAATATAATGTGGCGCTGGAGTTAAATAACTCCTCATTTATGCATTCGCGTAAAGGGAGCGAGCCTAACTGCCGGGCTATCGCCGAAGCCGTGCGTGATGCCGGTGGTTTGCTTTCTTTAGGTTCTGATTCCCATATCGCATTTTCTCTGGGAGACTTCACCCATTGCCAACGTATTTTGCAGGAGGTGAATTTCCCGCAGGAACGCGTATTGAACGTGAGTCCCCGACGGGTATTGAATTTTCTTGAACAGAGGGGAAGGCCGGCAATTGCCGAACTTGCCGATTTGTGACGCTGTCACTTAATAATCATCAACGGGTTGTCTGAATGAATGAGTTTTCTATAGTGTGCCGCATCCTCGGCTCCTTATTTTATCGCCAGCCGCAGGATCCGCTGTTAACACCGCTGCTTACGCTGATTAAAGAAGGCAAACTGCAACAGCACTGGCCGCTGGAACAGGATACCTTGCTGGAGCGCTTGCAAAAGGGTTATGACGCGTCAGCCATGGAGGCCGATTATCAGTCTCTGTTCGTCGGCGATGACTGCGCGGTGTCTCCCTGGCGTTCGGCCTATCAAACGGATGCTGAACCCACTGACGTGAGAACATTTTTACAACAGCGCGGGATGCCGCTTAACGACGGGCCAGTCGATCACTTCGGCGGGTTGCTCCTGGCGGCGTCATGGCTGGAGGATCAGGCCGGGGAAGACGAAACCGCCGCACAGATCGCGCTGTTTGATGAATACCTGTTGCCCTGGAGCGGCCGTTTTTTGGGTAAGGTGGAAAGCCACGCGAAGACGGCATTTTACCGTACGCTGGCGGCTATTTGCCGTGAGGCGCTTGACGCCATGCGTGATGAACTGGATGAGGCGGGCGGATTGTCAACCGACGCAGAGTAGGGCATTTTCCGGCAGGGATCAGGTGACAGCGGCGCCGTCACCTGCGGTGCGTATTAGTCAGTGAACAGAATAATGATTTGTCCCGGTTTGATCTCAATGCCTTTCGCCATCTTCTTCGCCAACGCCTCGGTGGCGCTGTTATCCGCATTCAGGATATAGGCGGGTTTCTGCGCGAAGTAACTTTTCAGCGATTGATTCAGATAGGGACTCAGGGTATTCATCACCGTCTGCATTTTTTCCGGCTGGACGGTGTAATCAACCAACTCCATCTCTTTCAGATAAATGGCGCCCTGCGCCTTATCGAACACCGGTTGCGCCTTCAGCGTCAGTTTCAGATCGGCGGTTTGATCGCCAAGCAGCGAGGTGACATCAACCCGGGCATTGCCGGACAGGGTAACTTTACCGGGCTCAGTCCGGCCGATTTGACTGCTCAGGTCGGTTAAGACGATATTGGCGTCCACAACGCCGGGCATACCCAGTTGTTTCTGGTAATCATTGTGCTTTTGCAGGTATTCGTTGATTTCCTGCTCATTGAGCGTGTACTGCGTCAGCTTGTTACAGCCGCTTAACGTAAAGACCAGCAGCAATGCCGTGGCTGCGAATCCCAACTTCTTCATTTTCTGACCTCTATTATTATTTCCAGGTGTGTAATCTTGTGGTTGATGCCACGGTATCAGTGTGCGCCGCCGGGTGGTCTTCACCAATCGGATAGCCCTGAAAACGCCGAAGCCGCTTCCCGGCGAAGCGGCTGGAAAATGCTGTTATTATTGCGCGAGACTGCTCAGCAGCGTGATCTGCGTCTGCTTGGCCATATTGTCACGGTAGTCGGCAACCCGGGACGGCGGCGTGACGCCAGCGACAATCGTCAGAGAACGTAGCAGAGGAAACAGGTGGATATCATCGGTGGACAATTCCCCGTTGCAGGCGTTGGGCTGAACGATCAGCGGATCAAGCTCCTGCAAATCATTATTCAGTTTTTTGATCAGCCCCTTCGAGTGACTGAGATGCTCTGCAAAACTGCCGAGCTGAGCCTCTTTTTTATTGATGAAATATTGCCGCGCCGATGCGGAGGCGAACTCTTCAAACGCTGCCTGAGCAAAGCGTGGAATAATCAGACGCGGCGTATAATCGGATACCTTACGCAGCCAGGCATCGATCGCCGAATTGATGGGACCGGTCAGTAACGGTTTTTTATCATAATTATCGATGAAATGAACGATGTCCATGCTTTCCGGCATACAACTGCCGTCGTCTTTTTGCAGGATCGGCACCATTTTTTGCCCGATCAGCTTTTTGGGCGTGGCTTCATCATCGTTGGCTAAAATTTGCAGTTCGACAGGGATATTCTTCAGGCCGAAAATCATGCGCGCTTTTACGCAATACGGACAGTGGTCGTAGACATATAGCTTCATATTCGTATCCTCTGGTTCACTGATAACACATGGCCGCGCCTGCGGCCGCGAGTGGAACGGGTCATCAAACGACAGAGCAACAATCGATTGAATGCATTAGGAAAGTATGCAGCGCAATACCCGGGAGATCAAATACGCCGGTAAAACAGCTAAATCAGTGACCGCCGAGCATTGCCGGTTCAATACGGCGCTGATTGAACTGCCAATAGAGCGCGGCCAGCGTCAACAGGCCGATAACGCCTAACATGAACCAGGGTAATTCAGGTTGCTCCAGAGTATGCCCTACGTCGAACAGCCAACCGCCGCCGCTATAGCCAATGGCGCCCCCCAGCGCCAGCCCCAGACGGCTGAACCCCATGTAACTGCCCCTGGCGCGGGGATCCGCCAGCGAGGCGCTCAGTGTTTCGCGCGCCGGTTCTGCAATAATGGCGCCGATATAAAACAGGCTGATTAGCATCAGCAAGGATTGCAGACTGGCGGTCAAACCGATGGGGAACAGGCTGACGGTCATAATCAGCAGCCCGGCCATCAGGCGCTGCTCCAGCCGGTAATGTTTCTCGCTCCAGCGGGCAATCGGATAAAGCAGCGTCAGCGAAAGGGCGGCTTCAATGGCATACATCCATTTTACCGCCGCCGGCGTGCCGGCAATCTCATTGACCATGATGGGCAGCATTAACAACACCTGCACCGCCAACATGTAATAACCAGTCAGGGTCAGGACATAGGTCAGAAAACGCCGATCGCGGATAACGCGCGTCATGCCTTCACGGATTGGCGTTCTGACGGTCGAAATTCGGTAAGCCGGCAACAACCATCCGTTTAACGCTGCGGCCAGCACGAAAATAATGGCGCCGACCCAGCAAACCACTTCAAAGTCATACTGAAGCAGCCAACTACCGATAAGCGCGCCAATTACCGCCCCGGCGCTGTCCTGCATCATCAGCAGGGAGTAGAAACGGCCACGCTCCTGCGGTCGAACCAGTTTAATCACCAGCGCCGTTCGCGGCGGATCGAATAGCGTGCCGCCCAGCCCGGAAAGCGCGCAGGATAACCATAACAGCCAGGGTTGGTCAGCAATAGCCATAAAAACGAAACCGGCGGCGCGTAATAGCATCCCGGTGATAATCATCGGTTTTGCGCCGTACCGGTCAGCAATGGCGCCGGAGAAAATGCCCAGCCCTTGCTGAATAAGCTGACGTAATCCCAGCGCAATGCCGACCAATAACGCAGCCCAACCCAGTTGATCGACAAAACGAATGGAAATAAGGGGGAAGACAACAAAGAACCCCAGAACCACCAACATATTATCCAGTAACAGGAAATATTTACCCAAGCTCCGAGCTTGTGACATCAGAGGCATGTTTCACCACGAGGAAGAAGAAAGAAAATAACCCACGTGACTATTTTGAACTCTATTGGGTGTTTGGGATAGCCTGTTGATGGATAATATTTTTTTATCGTCAGAGCGTTATCCGGCTAGCATTTCCGCTAAAAAAGCGCAGTTTATCGTTCCGATCGAACAATAACTCAGCGGTGGGGATTTTACGCCAGAGAATTTATGCGGTTATAGTAAGAGTGGTCAGTAATAACGATATTTTCTGTCTGTAGGAAATATTTATCCGTTTATTCCGATAAATTTTATTTATCGAGCAACCCGCAATTCAGGGGGGGAAATGTTTGGCTACCGTTCTGCGCCATCACGGGTGCATTTGACGACCGATCGGCTGGTGGTGCGTTTGGCCCATGAGCGTGATGCCTGGCGTCTGGCGGAATACTATTCGGAAAACCGTGATTTCCTTAAGCCCTGGGAACCGTTGCGTGATGCCAGCCATTGCTATCCTTCGGGCTGGCAGGCGCGGTTGAGTGTGATTAATGATATGCACAAACAAGGCAGCGCCTATTATTTTCTACTGCTTGACCCCAATGAGAATGAGGTGTGGGGGGTGGCGAATTTTAGCAATGTGCTGCGGGGATCTTTCTACGCCTGCTATCTGGGGTACTCTCTTGGTCAAAAATGGCAGGGGCAGGGGTTGATGTACGAAGCGCTTCAGCCTGCGTTGCGTTATATGCAACGTCAGCAATATATGCACCGCATTATGGCTAACTATATGCCGCACAACCAACGTAGCGGAAATCTGCTGGCCCGGCTGGGATTTGAACGGGAAGGGTATGCGAAAGATTATCTGCTTATCGATGGAAAATGGCAGGACCACGTTCTGACCGTCCTGACTACCCCTAACTGGAAGCCGCCGCGCTAAGGGTACCTGATGAAATATCAGCTAAGTGTTCGAGAAGCCAGAGTAATTGGCTGTATGCTGGAAAAGCAGATCACCACGCCGGAACAGTATCCGATGTCGCTAAACGGCGTGACAACAGCCTGCAATCAGAAAACGAATCGTGAACCGGTAATGGATCTGAGCGAAAACGATGTTCAGCAAACGCTCGATCTGCTGGTAAAAAAACATTTTTTGCGCACGCTCAGCGGATTTGGTCATCGGGTGGTTAAATACGAGCAGCGGTTTTGTAACTCGGAATTCGGCGATCTGAAATTGTCTTCCGCCGAAGTGGCTTTGGTGGCGACGTTACTGCTACGCGGCGCGCAAACTCCCGGTGAACTGCGTACCCGGGCCGCTCGCTTGCACGAGTTTGCGGATGTGAATGAGGTGGAAAACGTGCTGGAACAGATGCGGCAGCGCGAAGATGGCCCGTTTGTGGTGCGTCTGGCCCGAGAGCCGGGCAAACGCGAAAGCCGCTATATGCATCTTTTCAGCGGTGAGGTAAGCGAAGACGTTGCGTTGCCGACAGAGACGGAGACAGCCTCGCTTCCGCTTGCCGTGCGCGTCGAAGCGCTGGAGAAAGCGGTGGCGGAGCTTAAGCGGCAGATTGCGGCATTGTTGGCGTAAAGGGATAAACCCCGCGAGTGATAGAGACGTGCTGAGAATGCGCTGAAAAGTTCAACGGTCGTTACAATGCCGGGTAGCTATTAAGCGCGCAATGCGTAGACTAGTCGCACCGCGCAATCAGGATGACCGCAGAATGGTCGATAACAGTCCCGAACATTTCAGAATATAATCGGATGAATTTACTTAAATCACTGGCAGCCGTCAGTTCAATGACCATGCTTTCACGCGTGTTAGGTTTTGTGCGTGATGCAATAGTGGCGAGAATTTTTGGCGCGGGCATGGCGACGGACGCATTCTTTGTCGCCTTTAAACTCCCTAATCTGTTACGCCGCATTTTTGCGGAGGGCGCATTCTCTCAGGCTTTTGTGCCCATTCTGGCTGAATATAAAAGTCAGCAGGGCGATGAAGCGACCCGAACCTTTCTCGCCTACGTCTCCGGTATGCTGACGCTGATCCTGGCGCTGGTGACCGTGGCGGGTATGGTGGCGGCGCCGTGGGTGATTATGGTGACCGCCCCCGGCTTTGCGGCTACGCCCGATCGTTTTGAACTTACCTCGGCGCTGTTGCGGGTCACGTTCCCTTATATCTTGCTGATTTCCCTGACCTCAATGGTGGGATCGGTGCTGAATACCTGGAATCGGTTCTCGGTGCCGGCATTTGCTCCGACGCTGCTGAATGTCAGCATGATCGGTTTTGCCCTGTTCGCGACGCCGTATTTTGATCCGCCGGTGATGGCGCTGGCCTGGGCGGTACTGGTCGGCGGTTTGCTGCAACTCGGCTACCAACTGCCGCACCTGAAAAAGATCGGCATGCTAGTATTGCCCCGAATCAAATGGCGCGAGCCGAGCGTCTGGCGGGTGATGAAACTGATGGGGCCTGCGGTTCTGGGGGTATCGGTTAGTCAAATATCACTGATCATCAATACCATTTTCGCCTCATTTCTCAGTGAAGGGGCGGTATCGTGGATGTACTACGCCGATCGGCTGATGGAATTCCCGTCGGGGGTGCTGGGCGTGGCATTGGGCACCATTCTTCTGCCTTCGCTGGCGAAAAGCTTTGCCAGCGGCAATCATGATGAATATTCCCGCCTGATGGACTGGGGATTGCGGCTGTGCTTTTTGCTGGCGCTGCCCAGCGCGGTCGCATTGGGGATTCTGGCCCAACCGTTAACGGTATCGCTGTTTCAATACGGAAAATTCAGCGCCTTTGATGCGGCGATGACGCAACGGGCGTTGATTGCTTATTCCGTGGGGTTAATGGGGCTGATCGTTGTGAAGGTGCTGGTGCCCGGGTTTTATTCCCGGCAGGATATCAAGACGCCGGTGAAAATTGCGATTGTGACGCTGATTCTGACTCAGGTGATGAACCTGATCTTTATCGGTCCGTTGCAACATGCGGGGCTGGCGCTTTCCATCGGGCTGGCATCCTGTCTGAATGCCGGATTATTGTTCTGGCAATTACGCAAGCAGGATATTTTTCATCCGCAACCCGGCTGGACGCGCTTTCTGCTGAAGCTGGCCATTGCCGTGATTATGATGTCGCTGGTGTTGGTTGGCCTGCTGTGGTGGATGCCCGCCTGGGATGTCGGCGGTATGACCTGGCGCATAACACGGCTGATGCTGGTCGTGGCGGCGGGGGCGGGGGCCTATTTTGTCACGTTGGCGGTACTGGGATTCCGACCGCGCGATTTCGCCCGCCGCAGCGTCTGAGTTGCTCTTCCAAACTCGTTTTCTCCCTCCCCGTCTAAACTGATGTCCAGGTTTAGGGATCGGTTCAGTTAAGGGGAGGGCCGGAGTTTACATCTTCTCTACGGTAGCAATACCCAGCGTATCCAGGCCTTGTTTGAGCGTTTTGGCCGTCAGCAATGCCAGTTTCAGGCGGCTTTGACGAACCTCATCGTTTTCGGCATTCAAAATCGGGCAGTGTTCGTAAAAACCGGAGAACAGCCCCGCCAGATCGTACAGATAGGCGCACATCACATGCGGCGTCCCGTCGCGGGCAACCGTGGTGATGGTTTCTTCAAATTGCAACAACCGGGTGGCGAGGGCAATTTCACGTTCTTCACTCAGCATAACCGGCTGTGTCAGGCTGCCTTCCTGAATGTCCGCGCGTTTAAAGATCGAGGCCACGCGAGTATAGGCATACTGCATATAAGGCGCGGTATTGCCTTCGAACGCCAGCATGTTATCCCAGTCAAAAATATAGTCGGTGGTGCGGCTTTTGGACAAGTCGGCATATTTTACCGCACCGATGGACACCACTTTCGCCAGCTCATGCAATTCGTCGCTGTCCATGTGCGGATTTTTTTCGGCAATAAGCTTACAGGCGCGCTCATAGGCCTCATCCAGCAGATCGGAAAGCTTAATGGTGCCGCCGGCGCGGGTTTTAAACGGCTTGCCGTCTTTGCCCAACATCATGCCGAACATATGATGTTCCAGACTGACGGAATCCGGCACGTAGCCCGCCTTACGTACAATCGCCCAGGCCTGCATCAGATGCTGGTGCTGACGCGAATCGATGTAGTAAAGCACCCGGTCGGCATGCAGCGTTTCATAGCGGTATTTCGCACAGGCGATATCGGTTGTGGTGTAGAGATAGCCGCCATCCTTTTTCTGGATGATAACGCCCATCGGTTCGCCTTCCTTGTTCTTGAATTCATCAAGGAAAACAACCGTTGCGCCTTCGCTCTCAACCGCCAGACCTTGCGCTTTCAGATCGGCGACGATGCCCGGCAACATGCTGTTGTACAGGCTCTCGCCCATGACATCGTCTTTCGTCAGCGTGACGTTAAGGCGCTCATAGGAGATCTGATTCTGCGTCATGGTGATGTCCACGAGCTTGCGCCACATCTGACGGCAATATTCATCGCCGCCCTGTAGTTTTACCACATAGCGCCGGGCTCGTTCCGCGAACTCGGCATCGTCGTCATAATGCTTTTTCGCTTCCCTGTAGAACGCTTCAAGGTCAGATAGCGCCATCTCTCCGGCATTGTCATTCTGCACTTTTTCAAGATAGGCGATCAGCATCCCGAACTGTGTGCCCCAATCACCGACATGGTTGGCCCGGATGACGCGGTGACCCAGGAATTCCAATGTACGCACCGCCGCATCGCCAATAATGGTGGAGCGCAGGTGGCCGACATGCATCTCTTTGGCCACATTGGGGGCTGAATAATCAACCACGATAGTTTGCGGTTCAACCGGTGTTACGCCCAGTTTGGGCGCGATCAGCGCATTCTCTACCTGGCGGGCAACCCACTGTTTATCGAGAAAGATATTAATAAAACCCGGGCCTGCGATTTCTGTTTTTTCTGCGATGCCATCCAGCGCTAAAAGCTGAACGACTTTTTCCGCCAATTGACGCGGAGGCATGCCAAGTTTTTTGGCAACGGCCATAACGCCGTTAGCCTGATAATCGCCAAACTGTACTTTCGCCGACTGGCGGACCTGCGCTTCGCTACCAATAGGAGCGCCCGCTGCGGCCAATGCCTGGCTAACTTTTTCGGAGAGAAGAGCCTGAATATTCACCGGTTTACCTTAAATAAAAAATCAAGCCCTGCTTATACCATATTTGCCTTTACGAGTCAGCAGATGGGGCGGGCGCGGCGGTGGGAAGTGACATGCTTACATTGAAAGTGACGGGAGATGGGATGAGATAAAAAGTGATATTTGGCCGGCGTATTGAAATTTTTATGTGAAATAGGGACAACCGAGCGTTTCGATCTTAACGTTTCTTTGTCTTTGAGTTTACGCCAATTTTGTGTTCGCTCTTGGTTTTAAAGTGGCGAAAAATAGCATATGCCGCAATAATGACCAGCAGAATTGAAATGATTAATAGCATCATGATGAAGACTCGCATTATTATTTGGACGTTCAAATTATCCTGTTTCTTTTCTTCATTCAATGGGTGTGATTTTATTTAAGACAACTCTCAACAAAGGTCGGGCGAGGATCGGTAGGTCAATAAATAGCAGGCATTTTTGGGATTATTAATCAATCCTGTTGATTCTGTTTATCCCGATTTCACGATGACTTTTGGCGCCGAAAGCACGAATAACCAAAAAAGAATAAAAATATAACCACATTAAAAAGTGATGGATGGTGATATTCTCACCCTGTAAATTTCCCCCTGATAATTTGCGTGGTTAATGAGGAGTCATACCTATATGTTGCCTGAAGATTTGGCGGTGGATCTGGTTCGTTTCGAGCAAAAGTTGAATGAGTTTGCGGCGGTGCTTCAACTGGATTTGACGCAGTTCAACGCCGATCACATTTCGTTGCGTTGCCATCAGAATGCGACCGCGGAACGCTGGAAAACACAGATGTTGAACATCGGAAGCCTGCTTTCCGAAAATAGGATTAATGGGCGACCTATTTGTCTGTTTATATTAAATTCGGCAATCAAAATCGGCCCCTGGCGCATTGATTGTATTGAGTTACCCTGGCCGGGGAAAAAACATTATCCGCATGAAGGATGGGAGCATGTGGAGTTGTTGCTGCCGGGCGAACCGGATACTTTGCATCAGAGAGCGCTAGCCGGTTTATCCGATGAAGCATTGCGTACGCCGGGCATAAAACTTAATTTCAGTTCGCCGCAGGGTGAAAAAGAGCGTATCCCTAATCCCACGCTGGCCGTCACCAATGGAAAGGTAACCATAAAGTTTCACCCATTTGATATTCGGGATATTGTGGCAAGTGAAAACGGCGACCTATGAAAGCGGCGCTGACGGAAATTGTTGTGACCGAGCAGCCAGCGTTTCACGATTTATCCTGCTGCTAAACACATTAATAGAATTGTGGTTTATGTCATATTTATTGCAGGTATTTATCGTATTCAATGTGACCCTGGTCTCCTCATGGCGCACGCTTGAATGCCATAGTTATCAATTCACGTAATTCATGGACGATCCCGCGTAATTTAGGGAAATGAAATTTAGTGGTATTCAGCAGCGTTAAATGGAGGTGGATATGCCAAAACTGGAGGTATGTTGTTATCGCATTGAGTGCGCAATCACCGCAGAACAGGCGGGTGCGGATCGGGTTGAGCTATGCTCCGGCTTACGGGACGGGGGATTAACGCCGGCATATGGAGTCTTGCGCCTTGCTCGTGAGAAAATAGCGATTCCCGTTCATCCTATTGTGCGTCCCCGCGGCGGTGATTTTTGCTATAGCGCCAGCGAATTCGCGTCGATTAAATATGATATTGAGCAAATTCGGGAGATGGGTTTTCCTGGTGTGGTTATCGGTATTCTTGATGCTGAAGGGCATGTCGATTTACCGCGGATGAAAGAGATTATGTCGCTGACCCGGGGAATGGCGGTGACTTTTCACCGCGCGTTCGATATGTGCCTGAATCCTTATATTGCGCTGGAACAACTGACGGATTTGGGCGTCGCCCGGATCCTGTCGTCCGGGCAACAGCAGACTGCCGAAAACGGATTGGTATTATTGCGTGAACTAACTCATGCCAGCCGCGGTCCAATCATTATGGCCGGATCCGGTGTGCGATTGACCAATCTCCATAAATTCCAGCAAAGCGGTATTCAAGAACTGCATAGCTCTGCCGGACTGTGGATGCCATCAGTGATGCGCTATCGCAAAATTGGTGTGTCCATGTGCTCAGATACCGATATGGATGAGTTTAGCCAGTATTGTGTTGATGGCGATGTGGTGGCTGCGATGAAACGAGCATTAAGCACAGACCGTGCAACATCATCGGTTTCATAACTGTTTTCAGGTTGTGCATATCAACCTGCCAGAGCACCCTTGCCGCGCAGCATACCGACAGGTTTGCTTGCGAGTACCAAGCCCCGGCGTGTTGCCGGGGCTTTTTTTCTGCCCATAACCTCAAGGCTTGCGGGCGACCAGCACGGCGCGCACGGGCGCAGGGTAGCCTTCCACGGTTTTACAGCGATCGGCGGGATCGAGAAAATCAGCCAGTGATTCGGTGATCATCCAGTCGGTTCTGCGCTGCTCCTCCGGCGTGGTGGGGCAGATATCCACGACCCGGACATCCACAAATCCGCATTTTTTCAGCCATTGGGTCAGCGCATCGGGCGAGGGGATAAAATAGACATTGCGCATCTGCGCATAGCGTTCTCCCGGCACCAGCACCTGATTTTCGTCACCGTCGATGACCAGCGTTTCCAGCACCAGCTCGCCGCCGGACACCAACTGATTTTTTAACTGCCACAGATGATCGAGCGGCGAGCGGCGGTGATACAACACGCCCATGGAAAAAACCGTGTCAAACGCCGCCAACTCCGGCAACTGTTCGATGCCAAGGGGCAACACGTGGGCGCGCTGGTCATCACCCAACAGCTTGCGTACCGCTTCAAACTGACACAAGAACAACTGCATGGGATCAATGCCGACCGCCATACGCGCGCCTTCACCTACCATCCGCCACAGGTGATAGCCGCTGCCGCAGCCGACATCAAGAATCAGACGATCCTGCAACGGCGAGATATGGGGAAGCACGCGCTGCCATTTCCAGTCAGAGCGCCATTCGGTATTGATATTTACGCCGTAAAGCGAGAACGGGCCTTTGCGCCACGGCATCAGGTTGCGCAGCAGCACTTCTATCCCTTCACGCTGTCCGGCGGAAATATCCGGCGCCATGCCGGCGGTCACGCTATTTGTCAGATCGAGATGCGTGGGCGTCAGCGCGGGAAGATGCTCAAGGGTGTTGAACCACAGTTTGAATTTACCGTGCAGCGATTCCTGCTGCCAGCGACTTAACTGCGAGGGCAGGGTATTAAGCCAGTGACTTAGCGGACCTTTAGCGATTTGCTGATAAAAATTGCCGAAATCGATCACGCCTTGTCCCCTGTCTTGAGCGCCAGTAATGAACCGAAATTAAAGCATTGGAACCAGAGTTCGGCATGCTCAAAGCCAGCCTGCTTCAAGCGACGCTTATGGGTATCCACGGAGTCGGTCAGCATGATGTTTTCCAGCATGCTGCGCTTTTGGCTTATTTCTAATTCACTGTAGCCATTGGCGCGTTTGAAATCGTGGTGCATGTTGAATAACAGCTCATCCACCTCGGCATCGGCAAAACTGAATTTTTCGGACAACACCAGCGCGCCGCCGGGTTTTAACCCGCCATAGATCCGGTCGATCAATGTTTGCCGGTTGGCCGGATCGAGAAACTGAAGGGTGAAGTTCAGCACTACCATGGATGCGTTTGCAATTTCAATATCAAGAATATCCGCTTCGAGGATCTCCACCGGGGTATCCGAACGGAAAGCATCAATATGATTGCGGCAGCGTTTTATCATCGCCGGCGAATTATCCACCGCGATAATTTTGCAACCCGGCACGTGAATATTGCGCCTTATCGACAAGGTGGCGGCGCCCAGGGAGCAGCCCAGATCATAGATCTGACTCTCCGGTTGCACGAAGCGTTCCGCCAGCATTCCGATCATTGAAATAATGTTGGAATAGCCGGGGACGGAACGCTGAACCATATCTGGAAAGACTTCGGCAACGCGTTCATCGAATGTCCAGTCGCCGAGATTGGCAATCGGGGCGGAAAAAAGCAGGTCGCGGTTTGGCATGGCAAAAGTAATGGCTGAGAGTGATAATTGAGGGGGCATATTCTAGCAGAATGATGCAAGAAAGCATGTATACCCTGCATCTTTCAAGCTACCGGCGTATTGGCTGCCGGTCGACATCATCCGAACCCGGCATGACTTGGGGCGCGAGAGGGCTTAATACAGGGTAAAAACCATTTCCCAGGGAAGATAATAGAGGTTGACCAGCGACATCAGGAGTAATGAGACATAGGTTGCCGCCATGCCCGAGCGTCTCCAGCGAAACTCACGCTGCCGCAGACCGTAGTAATGAAACAGACGCCCGACAATCAACAGCATGCCGCACAGGTGGATCATCGCGACGATGGCGCCGTTCATCTCCATCAAAACTAACAGAATAGCGCCGATAGGAATATATTCCACCGCATTGCCATGAACCCGGATGGCCGTCTGTAGTTCATAAAATCCACCATCGCCATAGGCTACGCGGTACTGCATTCTGAGTTTAACCACGTCGACAGACAACTTGATCAACAACAATGCGCCAAGCACTACGTAGAGCGCGCTTACCATTTTTAACTCCATGACTGACCGAAAACGGCTTGCAGAATAATAGCTTTCCCTGGCAGAACTGTCGCCTGTAAAGCCAACTTTTTTTATCTGAAATGAACCCGGTTATAGTTACGTTTATAAGGAAAAGAACTAATGAATAACGGGCGCGCCGCGGTTATTCACATGAGTTATCAGTCTTTGTCAGTCAACAACAAATGGTTATTAAAACAGGGATGCCTGCTGAGGCCAGTCTGGCGGCGCGGGCATCGTGGGAATAATACCGGCCAGTAACGGCCAGAGCTGTTGCGCCAGCAACGGCGCATCGCCGATATCGGGCGTATGAATAAACAGAAAAGGTCGCGCGTGAGACCATTGCGGCAGTTTATTGAGCCACGGCTGAAACCAGGACCGATTTTCCTCAAGATCCTCACTGCCGATAAAGCGAATTAACGGTTGCGTGGCGGTCAACACGGCATGAACCGGGACGCGCGGTTTTTTGCGTTGCGCCTCCCGCATCGCCGGACTGTCCGGCGCGGCATGATGTACCGGGCGGCTGTCCATGATAACGCGGTTCATCCCACGCTTCCGTAACCCCTGATTCAAGGCGCGTTCACTCTCGCCTTTGGCGAAAAAATCTGGGTGGCGAACCTCAACGCCGTAGCTGAAGCCTTGCGGCAGCGCGTCGAGAAATTGCCACAGCGTGGGAAGCTGGGCCGGGCCGAAAGCCGCGGGCAACTGAACCCAGAGTTGCCCAATCCGCGATGCCAGCGGGGCCAGACATTGGTAGAAGCCGAGCACCTCCTGTTCACAGTTGCGCAGCCCAGCCAGATGGCTGATGGCGGACGGAAATTTAAAGCAGAATCGAAAATCATCGCTAGTCATATCACGCCAGCGCATCACCAGTTCACGGCTGGGCAACGCATAAAAAGTCGTATTCCCTTCAACACAGTTAAAGTAGCGGGAATAATCCGCCAGATCGTGCAATCCTAAACGACTCCAGGCAGGATGTTGCCATTGGGGTAATCCGATATACATTGTTTTGTTCCGGTAACAAATTAAGCCTATATTAGCGATCATTTCATTAACCGATAACGAAAATTGTCAAAAAGAGTGTGCGGGCTAGCCGCAGAGCGTTACCTTCATACTTATCGTCCGGGCGAATTTCCTTTATAATAGCCGCCTTTTTTCATCGGACAGTAATCCAGAAAAACCATGCCGTTCAGCAAAGATACCACGGCTTTTTCAACCGCTCAGTGCGGCGAAAAGGGGTGGGTTGTGCGGCTGAGTAAAAGGACATAGTGATGCGTACTGAATATTGCGGGCAGTTGAATTTGTCCCATGTGGGCCAGGAAGTGACATTGTGCGGTTGGGTTAACCGCCGTCGCGATCTGGGTGGTTTGATTTTTATCGATATGCGCGACCGCGAAGGTCTGGTGCAGGTGTTCTTTGATCCGGATCGGCAGGATGTACTGAAACAGGCATCCGAACTGCGCAACGAATTCTGTATTCAACTGAAAGGCGTAGTACGCGCCCGTCCTGACAGTCAAATCAACCGGGATATGGCCACCGGTGAAGTGGAAGTTCTTGCCACGGCGCTGACCATCATCAACCGCGCCGAGCCGCTGCCGCTGGACTCGAACCAGACCAACACGGAAGAAGCGCGTCTCAAGTACCGTTATCTGGATTTGCGCCGCCCTGAAATGGCTCAGCGTCTGAAATCCCGTGCGCGCATTACCAGCTTTGTGCGTCGTTTTATGGACGATCACGGTTTTCTGGATATTGAAACGCCGATGTTGACCAAAGCGACGCCGGAAGGAGCGCGTGACTATCTGGTGCCGAGCCGGGTGCACAAAGGCAAATTCTATGCGCTGCCGCAGTCGCCTCAGTTGTTCAAACAGCTGCTGATGATGTCCGGTTTCGATCGCTATTATCAAATCGTCAAATGCTTCCGCGATGAAGATTTACGCGCCGACCGCCAGCCTGAATTTACCCAGATCGATGTGGAAACCTCGTTCATGAGCGCTTCGCAGGTGCGTGAGGTGATGGAAAAACTGGTGCGCGAACTGTGGCTGGAAATTAAAGGCGTGGATCTGGGCGCGTTCCCGATCATGACATTTGCCGAAGCCATGCGCCGTTTTGGTTCGGACAAGCCGGATTTGCGCAACCCGCTGGAACTGGTGGATGTGGCCGATCTGGTAAAAGATATTGAATTCAAAGTTTTTTCCGGCCCGGCGAACGATGCCAAAGGCCGCGTCGCGGCTATCCGCGTTCCCGATGGCGCGAAGCTTAGCCGCAAGCAGATCGATGAGTACGGCAAGTTTATCGAAATCTATGGCGCCAAAGGTCTGGCCTATATCAAGGTTAACGAACGCGCCAAAGGTCTTGAGGGCGTACAAAGCCCGGTGGCCAAATTCCTCAGTGAAGAGGTATTGTCCGCCCTGCTGGAGCGTACCAGCGCCGCCGATGGCGATATCCTGTTCTTTGGCGCCGACAGCGCCAAAGTGGTGACGGATGCGCTTGGCGCGTTGCGTTTGAAGCTGGGCCGCGATCTGAGCCTAACCCGGGAAGGGAGCTGGGCGCCATTGTGGGTTATCGATTTCCCGATGTTTGAAGACGACGGCGAAGGCGGTCTGGCGGCCATGCACCATCCGTTTACCGCGCCGCGCGACATGTCCCCATCCGAACTTGCCGCCAATCCGGTAGCGGCCATCGCCAACGCCTACGACATGGTGCTGAACGGTTATGAAGTCGGCGGCGGCTCTGTGCGTATTCATAACGGCGATATGCAGCAAACGGTGTTCGGCATTCTGGGCATCAACGAGCACGAACAGCGCGAAAAATTCGGCTTTCTGCTGGACGCGCTGAAATTCGGCACCCCGCCGCATGCCGGACTGGCGTTCGGTCTGGATCGTCTGGTGATGTTGCTGACCGGCACCGATAATATTCGCGATGTTATCGCTTTCCCGAAAACCACGGCGGCGGCGTGTCTGATGACGGAAGCCCCGAGCTTCGCCAACCCAACCGCGCTTGAGGAGTTGTCGATTGCCGTGGTGGGGAAAGGGAAAGCGGCGCAGGACGGTAAATCCGGGAACCAATAAGATGAAATACAAGCGGCCCGTTTCGGTTCTGGTGGTGATTTATGCCCGTGACACCGGGCGGGTGCTGATGCTGCAACGGCGTGATGATCCTGATTTCTGGCAATCCGTCACCGGGAGCATTGAGGAAGGCGAAAATGCGCCGTCGGCCGCACAGCGTGAAGTTAAAGAAGAAGTTAATATTGATATATCCGCAGAGGCGTTATCACTCTTTGACTGTCAGCGCTGTATTGAGTTTGAGCTATTTGCTCATTTAAGACGTCGCTATGCGCCGGGGGTGACGCGCAACACAGAACACTGGTTCTGTCTGGCGCTACCCGAGGAACGCGAGGTGGCGATTACCGAACACCTCGCTTACCAGTGGCTGGATGCGCCCAGCGCGGCGCGGCTTACCAAGTCGTGGAGCAACCGGCAGGCGATTGAGGAATTTGTTATTTATCCGGCCTGAACAAACAGGCTTTTTTCGGAGATTTTTATGGCAGGTCATAGTAAGTGGGCCAACACAAAGCATCGTAAAGCAGCACAGGACGCGAAACGCGGCAAAATCTTTACCAAGATCATCCGCGAACTGGTTACCGCCGCCAGGCTGGGCGGCGGCGATCCGGGATCAAACCCGCGTCTGCGCGCCGCCATCGATAAAGCCCTGTCCAACAACATGACGCGCGATACCCTGAACCGCGCCATCGCCCGCGGAGTGGGTGGCGACGAAGACAACAACATGGAAACCATCATTTATGAAGGTTACGGCCCCGGCGGTACGGCGGTGATGGTTGAATGTCTGAGCGACAACCGCAATCGCACGGTTTCCGAAGTGCGCCACGCTTTTTCCAAGAGCGGCGGCAACCTCGGCACGGATGGTTCGGTGGCTTATCTGTTTACCAAAAAAGGCGTTATTTCCTATGCGCCGGGTCTGGATGAAGACACGGTGATGGATGCCGCGTTGGAAGCGGGCGCGGACGACGTGGTAACCTATGACGACGGCGCCATTGATGTCTTCACGCCATGGGAAACCTTTGGCGAAGTCAAGGATGCGCTGGATGCGGCGGGCCTGGTGGCCGAAGCCGCCGAGGTGTCGATGATCCCCTCCACCAAAGCGGATATGGATGCCGAAACCGCGCCGAAGCTGATGCGCCTGATCGACATGCTGGAAGACTGCGACGATGTGCAGGAAGTTTATCACAACGGCGAGATCTCCGATGAGGTGGCCGAATTACTATAACGGCGGCACGATGATGGAGAGGCGGCGCCTTTCCATCCGGCGAACCGGCGGAGCGTGACGATGGCGATAATACTCGGCATCGACCCCGGTTCGCGCGTAACGGGCTATGGCATCATTCGCCAGCAGGGGCGTCAGCTCGCGTATCTCGGCAGCGGCTGTATCCGCACCGTTGTCGATGATTTGCCTACCCGCCTTAAGCTGATTTACGCCGGGGTGAGTGAAATCATTACCCAGTTTCACCCGGACTGTTTCGCCATTGAGCAGGTGTTTATGGCGAAAAATCCCGACTCGGCGCTCAAGCTGGGGCAGGCGCGCGGCGCGGCGATCGTGGCGGCGGTGAATCAGGATTTACCGGTGTTCGAGTATGCCGCGCGGTTGGTGAAGCAGACGGTGGTGGGAACGGGCGCGGCCGATAAAAAGCAGGTGCAGCATATGGTGCGCTCGCTGCTCAAATTATCCGCCAGTCCGCAGGCTGATGCGGCCGATGCGCTGGCGATCGCCATTACCCACTGTCATTTTAACCAGAACCTTATCCGTCTCGGCATTGAGAAACGTCATCCGGCGTCTGGGCGGTTACGCTGAAACCGAGGCTGGATATTCATCCAGCCTTTTTTATGCTATAAGCTATATCCTGTTGTTTGCTGATAATACGTAAAAGGAAGATCAACGTGATAGGTCGTCTCAGAGGCATTATTTTGGAAAAGCAACCGCCGCAGGTGCTGATAGAAGCCAACGGCGTTGGCTATGAAGTCCACATGCCAATGACTTGCTTTTACGAACTCCCGGAACTGTCCCGGGAAGCGGTTATTTTTACCCATTTTGTGGTGCGTGAAGACGCGCAACTGTTGTTTGGCTTCAATGACAAGCAGGAAAGGGCGCTGTTTCGCGAGCTGATTAAAGTCAATGGCGTGGGGCCGAAACTGGCCTTGGCTATTCTTTCCGGGATGTCCGCCTCGCAGTTTGTCAGCGCAGTTGAACGCGAAGAGATCGGCGCGTTGGTTAAGTTGCCCGGCGTAGGTAAAAAAACCGCCGAGCGTCTGGTGGTTGAAATGAAGGATCGTTTTAAAGGGCTAAGCGGCGATCTGTTTAATTCAGCCAGCGATATCCCGCCGACATCGACGTCCTCCGCCGATAATGCGGCCGGCGATGCGGAAGCGGAGGCCGCTTCCGCGCTGGTTGCTCTGGGTTATAAACCCCAGGAAGCCAGCCGGTTAATCGCCAAGGTTGTTCGTCCGGATTCAGACTGCGAAACCCTGATCAGGGACGCATTACGCGCTGCGCTGTGAGGTATTCATGATTGAAGCAGATCGTTTGATTTCCGCAGAGGCTGTTCCCGAAGAGGAATTTATTGATCGCGCCATTCGCCCGAAGCTGTTGGCGGAATATGTCGGTCAGCCTCAGGTCTGCGAGCAGATGGAAATTTTCATTGAGGCGGCGCGCAAACGCGGCGACGCCCTGGATCATCTACTGATTTTCGGGCCTCCCGGTTTGGGGAAAACGACGTTGGCGAACATTGTCGCCAACGAGATGGGCGTGAATTTGCGCACCACGTCCGGGCCGATACTGGAGAAGGCGGGGGATTTGGCGGCGCTGCTGACCAACCTCGAACCGCACGATGTGCTGTTCATCGATGAAATCCACCGATTGTCGCCGGTGGTCGAAGAGATTCTGTATCCGGCGATGGAAGATTATCAACTGGATATCATGATTGGCGAAGGGCCGGCCGCGCGTTCGATTAAACTTGATTTGCCGCCGTTTACGCTTATCGGCGCGACCACTCGCGCCGGTTCGCTCACCTCGCCGTTGCGCGATCGTTTTGGCATTGTGCAGCGTCTGGAGTTTTATAAGGTGGCCGATCTGCAACATATCGTCAGTCGTAGCGCGCAATGTCTGGGCGTCGAGTTAACGTATGACGGCGCGCTGGAAGTGGCGCGCCGTTCACGCGGTACGCCGCGTATTGCCAACCGGTTGCTGCGTCGCGTGCGGGACTTCTCGGAAGTCAAATCCGAGGGGGCAATCACCGGCGAAGTCGCTACGCTGGCGCTGGATATGTTGGCCGTGGATACCGAAGGGTTCGATTACATGGATCGGAAACTGCTGCTGGCGATCATCGAGAAGTTTACCGGCGGCCCGGTCGGGCTGGATAATCTGGCGGCGGCGATCGGCGAAGAGCGGGAAACCATCGAAGATGTGCTGGAACCTTTTTTGATTCAACAGGGCTTTATTCAGCGCACGCCGCGCGGGCGTATGGCGACCCAGCATGCCTACCGCCATTTTGGCCTGACGCGTGAAGAGTAGCCGGCTGTAAGGCGGCTGAGGTTGCTGACAAAGTCGTCAATAAGCCTGAGATACTCGGCGGCGTTTAGAATCGCTCCCGGCGGTTTTTGATCAGGCTTGCCATAAACAGCAGTGACGCGCACAGAACGACAGACGGCCCGGCGGGCGTGTTGTAACCGGCGGAAAACGCCAGACCGCCGGTAATGGCGATGGTGCCGATAATAATCGCGAAGCCGGCCATTTGCTCCGGTGTGCGGGCAAAGCGGCGGGCGCTGGCGGCCGGGATAATCAGCAGCGAGGTAATGATTAACGCGCCGACGAACTTCATGGCGATGCCAATCGTCAGCGCGGTAACCAGCATCAGGAGCAGCTTGGTGCGTTGCAGATTGACGCCATCCACATGGGCCAGTTCAGGGCTGATTGTCATGGATAGAAGCGGGCGCCACTGCCAGCTCAGCACCGCAACCACCACGGCCACGCCGCAGCCGATAATCCACAGATCGTCCGTGGTCACGGAAAGCAAGTCGCCGAACAGATAAGCCATCAAATCCACCCGAACGTTATCCATCAGGCTGACCACCACCAGACCGAGCGACAGCGCGCTATGCGCCATAATACCCAGCAGGGTGTCAACCGCCAGATAAGGGCGCCGCTCCAGCCAGACCAGACCCAGCGCCAACGCCAGTGTGACGGCGATGACGGCGAAGAACAGATTAATGTCCAGCAACAGGCCAAAGGCCACACCCAGCAGGGAGGCGTGAGCCAGCGTATCGCCGAAATAGGACATGCGCCGCCAGACAACAAATGACCCCAGCGGCCCCGCGGCCAGCGCAAGGAAAATACCGGCTAACCAGCCGGGAAGCAAAAGCTCAATCATGCGTCGTTCCCGCCTTGTCTTTTCAGAATGATACGTCCGTTTAAGTCGTGACGATGATTATGATGATGTCGGTAAATCGCTAACTGCTCGGCGCCGCGCTGGCCGAACATGGCTAAAAATTCGGGGTGCAGGGACACCACTTCCGGCGATCCCGAGCAACAGACATGCTGATTAAGGCACAGCACTTCGTCGGTTTTTGCCATCACCAGATGGAGATCGTGGGAAACCATCAATACGCCACAGTTGAATTCCTGACGCAGTTGATTGATCAGATCATAAAGCGCGAGCTGGCCGTTGACGTCCACGCCCTGCGTTGGTTCATCCAAGACCAGCAACTGTGGGTGGTTCATTAAAGCCCGGGCCAGCAGAACGCGCTGATTTTCGCCGCCGGACAGTTTCTGCATCGGCTGTTGCAGCAGGTGCGCGGCCTGAACGCGTTTGAGGGCGGGTAAGATATCCTGTTGTTTCACGCCGGGACGCAGGCGCATAAAACGGCTAACGGTTAACGGCAGCGTAGGGTCCAGATGAAGTTTTTGCGGGACGTAGCCAATACGTAGCCCGGGCGTTTTTTGCAAAGAGCCGGAGGTGGGCGACAGCAAGCCTAGAACAACGCGCACCAGGGTGGATTTCCCCGCGCCGTTAGGCCCCAGCAGCGTAAGAATACGTCCCGGCTGTAACGACAGCGAGATATCCGACAGCACTGTCCGGCTGCCAAATGACACGGAAATATTATTGAGTGATACCAATGTGGACATAGAATTCGACTTGCACAGATTTCGTAATGTTATAATATAACAATTCACACCTGAATCAATGAGAAAATATGCGATGCAAATGCCTATTCAACAAAATAAATGGTTAAAAAGTGTGTTTGTTGTCAGCGCACTGATGGCTTCCGGTGCGTCGATTAATGCGGCTTGCGCCGAGGTCGTAACCTCTATCCGCCCGCTGGGTTTTATCGCCGCCGCGATAACGGATGGAATTACGCCAACCGATGTCCTGCTGCCCAACGGCGCTTCGCCCCACGATTATGCCTTGCGTCCGGCTGATGTCCAGCGTTTACGGTCGGCTGAGCTGGTTATTTGGGTCGGCCCGGAAATGGAAGCTTTTTTAGGCAAGCCGCTGTCGCAGTTGGCGCCCGCCAGGCAAATTACGTTATCCGAATTGCCGGCGATAAAAGCGGCGCTGAAAAAAGAAGCCCAACATCAGCACGCGCATGACGATGGCGATCATCAAGATGAACACCATGATCACGAGCATCACGAGGGCGTCAGTGAGCCTCATCACGCTGCGGATTCGGCGCATGCGGAAGATGACGATGGGCACCATCACGGTGAGTACAATATGCACATTTGGCTGTCTTCGGAGATGTCAAAACAAGCAGCCGTCGCTATTCATGAAAAATTATTGGAACTTATGCCTCAGAATAAAGACAAACTAGACGCGAATCTGCTTTATTTCACAGATAAAATCGCGCAAACAGATAAAAAAATTGCTAACATGCTAGCGCCTGTGCGGGGTAAAGGTTATTTCGTATTTCATGATGCCTATGGCTACTTTGAGCAACGCTATGGTTTAAGCCCATTAGGTCATTTTACGATCAACCCGGCGATTCAGCCCGGCGCACAGCGTTTACATCAGATAAGAACACAGTTGGTTGAGCATAAAGCCGTATGCGTTTTTGCTGAGCCACAATTCAGGCCAGCCGTTATTAATGCTGTCGCCAAGGGAACTGACGTGCGCTCGGGCGTGCTGGATCCGTTGGGAAGCGATATCGCACTGGGTAAAGATAGCTATGTGAATTTCTTGACGCAGCTGTCGAGCCAGTATCTGAGCTGCCTGGAGGAAAAATCATGAGGATACGAATAAGTGCAGCAGATAGTCCGAACTATCGCTCTGGCGTATAATAGCTTACCAAGACCCCACCGCGTCATGCTGGGGTCGCTTACCGTCGTCACATTGGCCGTTGCTGTTTGGCGGCCTTTTGTTTATCCCCCCGTTAATGATGCCCCGGTAATAGTGAAAGATGTCGCGCTGGACGCAAACCAGCAATTGCGCACACTGACGCCGGAGGCCAGCGAACCTATCGATCAGCCTACGCCGGATGACGAGATCCCGCAGGATGAGCTGGACGATAAAGTCGCTGATGACGGCGGGGTGCATGAATATGTGGTGTCGACCGGTGATACGTTAAGCAGCATCCTTACTCAGTACGGCATTGATATTGGCGATGTCACACGGCTGGCAGAGCAAAATCGGGATTTGCGCAACCTTAAGATTGGTCAGCAGATATCCTGGGTGCTGGGCGATAACGGCGACTTGCAGAGTCTGACCTGGCAGATGTCCCGCCGGGAAACCCGGATTTATGAGCGCGTCGGTTCCGATTTCAAAGAGCGGATCGAAATGCTGAAAGGGGAATGGCGCAATAGCGTGTTAAATGGTCGGCTAAACGGCAGTTTCGTCAACAGCGCCAGAAATGCCGGCTTAACCAACAGTGAAGTCAGTGCGGTGATTAAAGCGCTGCAATGGCAGTTGGATTTTCGCAAGCTGCGCAAAGATGACACCTTTTCCGTGCTGATGTCCCGCGAGATGCTGGATGGCCGCAGTGAACAGAGTGAACTGCTGGGTGTCCGCCTGAATACCGGCGGTAAAGATTACTTTGCGATCCGCGCCGCAGACGGTAAATTTTACGATCGTGAAGGCTCCGGCTTAACGCGTGGATTTATGCGTTTCCCTACCATGAAACAGTTCCGAATCTCTTCCAACTTCAACCCCCGCCGTCTTAATCCTGTTACCGGCCGCGTCGCGCCGCATAAAGGCGTTGATTTCGCCATGCCGGTGGGAACGCCGGTGCTGGCCGTGGGTGACGGCGAAGTGGTGATTGCCAAACGCAGCGGCGCGGCGGGCAACTATGTTGCGATACGTCATGGTCGTCAGTACACCACGCGCTATATGCACCTGAATCGCATCCTGGTAAAACCGGGCCAAAAGGTCAAGCGAGGGGATCGCATCGCCTTATCCGGGAATACCGGCCGTTCCACCGGGCCGCATCTGCATTATGAATTCTGGGTAAACCAACAGGCGGTCAATCCATTAACGGCCAAACTGCCTCGCTCTGAAGGATTGGCTGGTAAGGAACGCAATGATTATCTGGCTCAGGTGAAAGAGATTGTTCCTCAGCTCAAGTTTGATTAGTTGCTGATGACGAATAGTTAGCCGGCAGCTTGCTGCCGGCGTTTTCATTTATAGGTTCCTGATATTTTTGCTTTAGGTTTATTTGAAGAGTTGATGTATGGAAAAAGATAAAAAAAACAACGATGAGTTTGTTCCGCAGTTCCAGCGCGCCTTTTATCATCCGCGCTATTGGGGCACCTGGCTGGGCGTTGGGGCGATGGCGATTGCCGCGTATATCCCTGCGCGCTTGAGAAATCCCGTCCTGGGCGGGTTAGGCCGTCTGGTTGGTCGGTTTGCAAAGGGTGCCCGTCGGCGGGCGCGTATTAATCTGCTGTATTGTATGCCCGAGCTAACCGAGGCGCAGCGTGAAACCATTATCGATAATATGTTCGCCACGGCGCCGCAGGCGATGATCATGATGGTGGATGTGGGTATCCGCGATCCCAAAAGTGTGGAAAAACACGTCCGTTGGCACGGCGAAGAGATACTGAATAAGTTGAAGGAACAAGGCCGTAACGTGATTTTCCTGGTGCCGCATGGCTGGGCCGTCGATATTCCGGCGATGCTGATGACGTCTCGCGGACAGCGTATGGCGGCGATGTTCCATAACCAAAAAAATGCGCTGGTGGACTTTTGGTGGAATACGCTGCGCCGCCGCTTTGGCGGGCGTATACATGCGCGTAATGACGGTATAAAACCGTTTATCAGCTCAGTGCGGAAAGGGTGCTGGGGATACTATCTTCCCGATCAGGATCATGGGGCGGAGCACAGCGAGTTTGTGGATTTTTTCGCCACCTATAAAGCGACGTTGCCGGCGATTGGTCGCCTGATGAAAGTATGCCGTGCGGATATTGTGCCGCTGTTCCCGGTGTATAACGCGAAAACCTGTTGTCTTGACGTATTCATTCGCCCGCCGATGGACGGTCTGGAAAATGCGGACGATAGGCAGATTGCCCGCCGCATGAATGAAGAGGTCGAGATCCTGGTCAGGCCGAATCCGGAACAGTACACCTGGATCCTGAAATTGCTGAAAACCCGCAAGCCGGGGGAGATAGAACCCTACTGCCGTGACGATCTCTATAAGCAATAGCGGCCTGAATGCGCCGAGCCGCTTTTAAGAACAATGGGCGCATAAAAAAGCCGGATGATTTTTCAATCATCCGGCTTTTTTGATCGGTTCGCTATGGTGATGGCGAACGGTTATTCGACGCGCAGGATACGGATGGTGTTGGTGGTGCCGACGGTGCCCATTACGTCGCCCTGAGTCACAATAACCAGATCCCCGGACATCAGGAAGCCCTTATCGCGCAACTGGATGACCGCATCATTGGCGGCGGCGACGCCATCGGTATAGCTGTCAAAATGCACTGGCGTAACGCCACGATAAAGCGCCGTCAGATTCAGCGTGTGTTCATGACGCGACATGGCGAAAATGGGCAGACCGGAACTGATACGGGACATCATCAGCGCGGTGCGCCCCGATTCCGTCATAGCAATCAGCGCCGTCACGCCTTTCAGGTGATTAGCCGCGTACATTGAAGACATCGCAATGGACTCTTCGATGTTATCGAACTGTACATCAAGGCGGTGTTTGGATACGTTGATGCTGGGGATTTTTTCCGCGCCAAGACACACCTTCGCCATCGCCGATACCGTTTCGGCCGGATATTGCCCGGCGGCGGTTTCGGCAGAGAGCATAACGGCATCGGTGCCGTCCAGTACGGCGTTGGCGACGTCCATGACTTCCGCTCGTGTCGGCATCGGATTGGTGATCATCGATTCCATCATCTGCGTGGCGGTGATCACCGCACGGTTGAGCTTACGCGCCCGGCGGATCAGCTTTTTCTGGATGCCGACCAGTTCGGGATCGCCGATTTCGACGCCCAAATCACCGCGGGCGACCATGACGACGTCAGAAGCCAGAATGATATCGTCCATCGCTTCGTCGGAACAAACGGCCTCTGCGCGTTCAACTTTGGAAACGATTTTTGCGTGGCAACCAGCATCGCGAGCAAGACGGCGGGCGTAATTCAAATCTTCGCCGGTGCGAGGGAAGGAGACGGCCAGATAATCCACACCGATTTTAGCCGCGGTGATAATGTCTTCTTTGTCTTTTTCCGTCAGCGCTTCGGCAGAAAGACCGCCGCCGAGCTTGTTAATCCCTTTGTTGTTAGACAACGGCCCGCCGACGGTGACTTCGGTGTAAACCTTCATGCCTTCAACCTGAAGAACCTTCAACTGCACACGGCCGTCATCCAATAACAGGATATCGCCGGGAACCACGTCGCTGGGCAGGCCTTTGTAATCAATACCGACTTTCTCTTTATCGCCTTCGCCTTTGGACATGTTGGCGTCCAACAGGAATTTATCACCGATATTCAGAAAAACTTTACCTTCCTTGAAGGTGGAAACGCGAATTTTGGGACCCTGTAAATCGCCAAGAATGGCAACATGGCGGCCTAATTTCGCCGCAATTTCACGCACTTTATTGGCACGTAATAGATGATCTTCTGCTGTGCCATGAGAAAAATTCAAGCGTACTACGTTAGCGCCTGCAACGATAATCTTTTCCAGATTGTTGTCGCGGTCGGTAGCTGGCCCCAGGGTGGTGACGATTTTGGTTCTTCTGAGCCGTCTGGACATGTATAACTCCGTTGACTTGTGAAGCAGTAGTGTTGCGATTAATATCGGATAACGATGTAAAGTGTAACTTTACAACGAAACTATTTCATCTATACCTTTCATCTTTCACGTCGCCGGTCTTTTTCCCGCATCCCGTCGGCGGGTTTGCTAAACCGCGAGGATTCGTTCCGTGACCATCCGGCGGGCCTTGAAATCGGTTGGATATACGTTACCCGAGTTCCGTATTGAGTCTGGTTTATAGTTATTCTATCTTTCAGATTAAATGGTTATAGCCTTGTAAAAATAAATAACGTTCAGTATTAAAAATCAACTGAAAGGGTGGAGAAATGGCGCCTCTTTATCAAAGCGCGATTCCCGTAATGCTTCCTTGACTCGCTTCAAGTTATCTCTGAATTTTTCCCCGCGCCGCAGCGTGAAGCCGGTTGCCAGCACGTCAATCAGGGTAAGTTGCGCAATGCGGGATACCATCGGCATATACACATCCGTATCTTCCGGAACTTCCACCCTGAGCGTCAGAGAGGCTTCACGCGCTAAAGGCGTATCGTCGGATGTGATGGCGATCACTGTAGCATCATTCTCCCGCGCTAGCCGCGCCATTTCAACCAGGCTTTTCGTTCTTCCGGTATGCGAGATGAGCACAACAACGTCTCCTTCGCTGGAGTTCATGCAACTCATGCGCTGCATGACGATGTCGTCAAAGTAAACCACGGGAATATTGAACCGAAAGAACTTGTTCATGGCGTCATGGGCGACCGCCGCCGATGCGCCAAAACCGAAGAAAGAGATTTTTTTCGCCTGGGTAAGCAGATCCACCGCCCGGTTAATCGCCATGATATCCAGACAGGACTTCACATGTTCCAGCCCGGCCATCGTAGATTCAAATATTTTGCTGGTGTAGGCATCGACACTGTCATCCTCTTCTACGTTGCGATTCACATAAGGTGTGCCATTCGCCAGACTTTGCGCCAGATGTAGCTTAAAATCAGGAAACCCTTTCGTGTCCAGACGGCGGCAGAAACGGTTGACGGTGGGTTCACTGACGACAGCCATTCTGGCCAGGGTGGCGATGCTGGAATGGATTGCCGTTTGCGGGGCGCTCAGGATCGCTTCAGCGACTTTTCTTTCCGACTTGCTCAGAAGTTCCAGGTGGTTCTGAATTTTTTCCAGCATATTCATATGAGAAAGGCCATGTAAGTTTTTCCGATTTCAACCAAAGGAGCAACCGATGCGGATTTCGTGAAAATATACTACGGCCTTTGACGGTTGGCAGAGAGCAAAACGTGAAGTTGTGCGCTTTTTTTGCCAGAACATGACATGTGTCTAACTTTCAGAAAAGTAATCTGCTGTCAGAAATGATGAAAGATTTCTCTTTCAGGCATATGCCTCATGCGCTTTAGTCATTGTAACAAGCCGGTTTTTGGGTAATTTTCAGTAAGCTTAAACCGAGGTTTTGAGTATTTGGACGGGTTTACTGGCCCGAGTCAAAAAGAGTACATTACTGCTGTAATAAAATTACAGTATCCCGCAACGAGGAGATGAACATGGCGGTAACTTCAACAGCCCAGGCGTGCGACTTGGTTATTTTCGGCGCGAAGGGCGATTTGGCGCGCCGTAAATTGCTGCCTTCCCTGTATCAGTTGGAAAAAGCAGGTCATATCCATCCGCAAACGCGGATCATCGGCGTAGGACGAGCCGACTGGGATAAAGCTGAATACACCCGCGTGATCCGTGATGCGCTGGATACCTTTATGAAAGAGCCGATTGATGAAGCGTTGTGGGAAACGTTAAGCAACCGGTTGGATTTCTGTAATCTTGATGTTGACGATACGCAAGGTTTCGGCAAGTTGGGCAAAATGCTCGACCAGAAAAGCCGCACCACCATTAACTACTTTGCTATGCCGCCCAGTACCTTTGGGGCGATTTGCCGTGGTTTGGGCACCGCAGGACTGAATAAAGAGCCGGCGCGCGTGGTGATGGAAAAGCCGCTGGGAACCGATTTGGCTTCCTCGTGCGTCATCAACGATCAGGTCGCCGAGTATTTTAACGAGTGTCAGGTTTATCGTATCGACCATTATTTGGGTAAAGAGACGGTGCTGAACCTGCTGGCCCTGCGTTTTGCCAACTCGTTGTTCTCCGCCAACTGGGACAACCGGACGATCGATCACGTACAAATCACGGTTGCTGAAGAAGTGGGGATTGAGGGACGCTGGGGTTACTTCGATAAAGCGGGTCAGATGCGCGATATGATCCAGAACCATCTGTTGCAGATTCTGACCATGATTGCGATGTCGCCGCCTTCTGACCTGACGACCGATCGCATCCGTGATGAAAAAGTGAAAGTACTACGTTCGTTACGCCGCATCGATCGTAATAACGTGCATGAAACAACGGTACGGGGTCAGTATACGTCTGGTTTTGTGCAGGGGAATAAAGTTCCCGGCTATCTGGAAGAAGAGGGCGCGAATAAAAGCAGCGGCACCGAAACCTTTGTGGCAATACGCGTTGATATTGATGACTGGCGCTGGTCGGGGGTGCCTTTTTACCTGCGTACCGGCAAGCGTCTGCCGACGAAATGCTCCGAAGTCGTGGTGTATTTTAAAAACCCGGCGTTGAACCTGTTCCGCGACTCTTATCAGCAATTGCCGCAGAACAAGTTGATTATTCGTTTGCAGCCGGATGAAGGGATTGAAATTCAGATCCTGAATAAAATCCCCGGACTGGAGCATAAGCACCGCTTGCAAACGGTGAAGCTGGATCTGAGTTTCTCCGAGACCTTTAATCAACAACACCTGGCCGATGCCTATGAGCGCCTGTTGCTGGAAACCATGCGGGGGATTCAGGCGTTGTTTGTGCGTCGCGACGAGGTCGAGGAAGCCTGGAAGTGGGTTGACTCGATCATGGACGCCTGGTCAATGGACAACGACGCGCCGAAGCCTTATCAGGCGGGGAGCTGGGGGCCGGTGGCGTCGGTGGCGATGATCACCCGCGACGGTCGTTCGTGGAACGAGTTTGAATAACGGATACGCCGTGTCCGCGGCTCGGACAGGGTGCATTTGTATTATGTGGTTATGGTTTTAATGTGTGGCTAACGGTGCGGTCGGACGTCTGCAAATGCAGACCCCTGTGGCAGGGGCGCGCTATATCATTAATGATGCCCCTGGGCATGACTGGAGATAACTCTTGATGAAAAACTGGGAAACGAGCGCGGAACAGATTTTGACGGCGGGCCCCGTTGTTCCTGTTATTGTGGTTAACAAGCTGGAGCATGCGGTGCCGATGGCAAAGGCGCTGGTCGCTGGCGGCGTTCGCGTGCTGGAGCTGACATTACGTACCGACTGCGCCATAGACGCTATCCGCGCCATTGTGAAAGAGGTGCCTGAAGCGATTGTCGGCGCAGGTACGGTAATCAATCCTCAGCAACTGGCCGCGGTGACTGAGGCGGGGGCGCAATTTGCTATCAGCCCCGGTCTCACCGAGCCGTTGCTGATAGCGGCGACGGAAGGGCGCATCCCGTTGATTCCGGGTATCAGCACCGTTTCTGAACTGATGCTGGGTATGGATTACGGTTTGCGCGAGTTTAAATTCTTCCCGGCGGAGGCCAATGGCGGCGTTAAAGCGTTGCAGGCGATCGCCGGGCCGTTTGCGCAAATTCGCTTCTGTCCGACCGGGGGGATTACGCCGAATAACTACCGTGATTATCTGGCGCTGAAAAGCGTACTCTGTGTCGGCGGTTCCTGGCTGGTGCCGAATGATGCGTTGGAAAGCGGCGATTATGCGCGTATCACTGAGCTGGCGCGCAAGGCCGTTGCAGGCGCGGCGGCGTAATAAGCCTATCGAAGTATTGCTGAAGCCATCCGCCGGATGGCTTTTTTACGGATTCAGCCCCGCTCAACCCTCGACCTTTATCGCCGAAGCGGTTTTTTTCGCCAGCGCGACGGCCTCATCGATGGTTTCCGCGGTCGCCAGCGCAACGCCCATGCGGCGTTTACCCTGGATTTCCGGTTTGCCAAACAGACGGATCTGCGTGTGGGGATGCAGCGCGGTCGCCAGCGCCTGATAGCGAACATTCCGGCTCTCCAGTTCCGGCAGGATCACGGCCGAGGCCGCCGCGCCGTACTGACGAATGGCGCCGATCGGCAACCCCAGAAACGCGCGCACGTGCAGGGCGAATTCTGACAGATCCTGAGAAATCATCGTCACCATGCCGGTATCATGCGGGCGTGGCGAGACTTCGCTGAAAATAACCTCGTCGCCGCAGACAAACAGTTCAACCCCAAACAGCCCGTAGCCGCCCAGCGCTTTCACCACGTCGCCGGCGATTTCTTGCGCGCGCGCCTGCGCCAACGGGCTCATCTGCTGTGGTTGCCAGGATTCCTGATAATCGCCGTCTTGCTGACGATGACCGATTGGCGCGCAAAAATGGATACCATCCACCGCATGGATGGTCAGCAGGGTAATTTCGAAATCAAAATTGACCAATCCCTCAACGATAACCCGTCCGCCGCCCGCGCGGCCGCCTTGCTGAGCATACTGCCAGGCTTTATCCAACTGCCCGGGTTCCCGAATCAAACTTTGCCCTTTACCTGATGAACTCATGACGGGTTTAACGATACAAGGGTAACCAATGTCAGCCACGGCCTGATGAAAGCTTATTTCGCTGTCCGCAAAGCGGTAGCTTGACGTCGGTATGGACAGCGTTTCGGCCGCCAGACGGCGAATACCTTCACGGTTCATCGTTAAACGCGTGGCCTGGGCGCAGGGAACCACGTGATGCCCCTGTTGTTCCAGCTTAACCAGCATATCGGTGGCGATAGCTTCGATCTCTGGCACGATATAATCAGGATGCTCGGCTTCAACCAGCGCTTTTAATGCTTCGCCGTCCAGCATGTTAATGACATGGCTTCGATGAGCAACCTGCATGGCTGGCGCATCGGCATAGCGATCGACCGCGATAACTTCGATTCCCAACCGCTGACACTCAATCGCCACTTCTTTGCCTAACTCACCGGAGCCCAGCAGCATGACGCGTGTGGCATCGGGACGCAGGGCAGTTCCAATCGTTAACATAACGTGATACCTGATCTGGTTGTGAAAAATGGCCGCAGTATAAACGAAAACGTTTGCGTACGCATCTGAGGTAATGATGTGACGAAAGGGAAAGCCGGCGTTACTTGGCATCCACGGAGAATCGTGCCACTCTTTTTATTCCCAAACCAAGGATCTGAACGACATGACCGTACCGCAAGCAGCAAAAAGACCCCATCCGTTGACCATTCACAATGACACCCGTATTGATAACTACTATTGGCTGCGTGACGACCGGCGCACAGATCCTGACGTGCTGGCCTATCTTCAGCAGGAGAACCAGTATAGTCGCGAGGTGATGGCGCCTTACGACGCGCTGAAGCAGTCGCTGTATGATGAAATGGTTAACCGGATACCGTCGGAGGATATGTCGGTTCCCTATGTTAAAAACGGTTACCGTTATCAGAGTCGTTATGAGCCGGGTAAAGAGTATCCTATTTATCTGCGCCAGCCGGAGAGCGAGACGGATAAATGGCAGACGATGCTTGATGGGAATCAGCGAGCGGAAAATCATGAGTTCTACAGTCTGGGCGCGTTGGCCGTCAGCCCCGATAATCAGGTATTGGCATTGGCGGAGGATTTTCTGTCCCGCCGTCAGTACGATATTCGTTTTCGCGATCTGAACAGCGACGCCTGGCTGCCCGACGTGATTGAAAAGGTTTCTTCAGGGGCGGAATGGTCGGCAGACTCCGCCGTTCTTTATTATGTCCGCAAACATCCGCAAACCTTATTACCTTATCAGGTCTATCGCCATCGGCTGGGAAGCCATCCATCGTCCGATGAACTGGTTTATGAAGAGCAGGATGATACGTATTACGTCAGTTTGGGTAAGACAACCTCAGAGCGTTACATCACTATTTACCTCAGCAGCACGACTACCACGGAAGTTTTGCTGATCGATGCGACCCGCGACGATGCGGCGCCGCAGGTCTTCATCCCGCGTCGCAAAGAGCATGAGTATGGCGTAGACCACTATCGGGGCATGTTTTATCTGCGTTCCAACCGGGAAGGGAAAAATTTCGGCCTGTATTGCACGCCGGATCGGGGAGAAAGCAACCTGGAAACGCTTATCGCTCCGCGGGAGCAGCGAGTTCTTGAAAGTTTCGAGCTGTTTCGCGATTGGCTGGTGGTCGAGGAAAGAGAGCGGGGATTAACCAGCCTGCGGCAAATTCACTGGCAAACGCAGGCGGAGAAAAATATTACCTTCAATGATGCAAGCTACGTAACCTGGTTATCTTATAATCCCTCGCCGGAAACCTCGTTGCTGCGCTATGGATACGCATCCATGACCACTCCGAGTTCGCTTTATGAACTGAATATGGACACCGGGCAGCAACAGTTACTCAAGCAGGCCGAAGTAAAAAATTTTACTGCGGATGATTATTGCAGCGAGCGCCTGTGGATCACCGCCCGGGACGGCGTAGAGGTTCCCGTCTCTCTGGTCTATCACCGCAAGCATTTCAAGCCCGGTCGGAATCCCATACTGGTATATGGTTATGGCGCCTACGGCAGCAGTATGGATCCGGATTTCAGCGTCAGTCGATTAAGCCTGCTGGACAGAGGATTCGTCTTTGCTCTGACCCATATTCGAGGGGGCGGCGAACTCGGGCAACAGTGGTATGACGACGGCCGGTTGCTGAACAAAATGCATTCGTTTACCGACTTTATTGATGTATCAAACGCATTAGCTGAAAAAGGCTATGGCGATCGCCGGAAAATGTTCGCAATGGGGGGCAGCGCCGGCGGATTACTGATGGGCGCGGTGGTGAATTTTGCGCCGGATTTATTTAAAGGCGTCGTCGCGCAGGTTCCGTTTGTTGATGTTCTGACCACCATGTTGGATGAGTCTATCCCTCTGACTACCGGCGAATACGACGAGTGGGGCGATCCGAACGATCGCCAGTACTATGACTACATCAAACAATACAGTCCCTATGATGGGGTAACGGAGCAGGCTTATCCGCACCTGCTGGTTACCACCGGGTTGCACGATTCGCAAGTCCAGTATTGGGAGCCGGCGAAATGGGTGGCAAAGCTGCGGGAAATGAAAACGGATCAACGCCTTTTACTGTTGTATACCGATATGGACGCCGGGCACGGCGGAAAGTCGGGGCGCTTTAAGCATTATGAGGATATTGCGTTGGAATATGCGTTTCTGCTGATGGTTCTTGAAAGCGACTGAGTTAGTGAGAGTAAACCCGCTGAAAGCGGGTTTACCGATCAGCATTGATGTTTTTAAGTGATGGCATCCGCTTGCGGATTAGCCTTCTTGTCCTTTTTATCCGCGCGTTTTTCCGCTGCGGTTTTCAAGGGTTTCTTCTTGCTGTTCTTTTTGCTGTCCATTCCTTTACTCATTTCTGACCTCGCTTGGTAAAAGGGTGGCTTGCTAATCCATTAGCTGCCTGTTTGGCCCCACATGCAAGGAGAAAGTATTTTTTATCAATACGAAGTATGTCCGGCGTGATAGGCGGCAGCGGTTACTTGGATTTAGGCTCATAGGGCAGACGTGAAAACTGCAAAGACAGCTGACGATAGACGGCAACGCGCTCACGGAAATAATTACGCAGATGTTCCGGCTGTTCCCGCTCCACGGCTTCAGGGATCACTGGCATGTTATAACGCTCTTTAAAGGCAACACCTGACGCCGCCAGATCCACATTCACCTTGTCCATCTCTTCTTTGGAAAGGTCTGCCAGATTATATCTCATGTGGGATTTCTCCTGCTTATCGACGACACTTTGCGCGTCAAGGTAAAGCAGAGGCGGTAAAATGGCAAGCCGCGGTAATGTCTGCCGATGACAAAAATAAGTTAAATTTATATTTAATTTGCTCTTTGATAATAAAAATGATTATCACTCATAATACGAATTATTTATTGGAAATGAAAATTAATATCAATAACGCAAAATAATAATATATTGATTTATAAGGATATAAATATTTATTGTTAATTTAGTTAATAAGATGTTTTTTATTTTATTTATTCAAGGCATAATAATTTCGAATTAATTTACCTGCCAGAGATATAAGGGACGACGATGTTAAAAAAAGAAATGATTCAAAAATTGAACGAGCAGCTTAACCTGGAATTTTATTCTGCGAATTTGTATCTACAGATGAGCGCCTGGTGCGGCGACAAAGGCTTTGAAGGCGCTTCCGCTTTTCTGAAGACACACTCTCAGGAAGAGATGGAGCATATGCAGCGCCTGTTCAACTATTTGGACGATACCGGCAGCATGCCCGTATTAGGCACCATCGCCGCGCCGCCGGTCGAGTTTGCGTCGCTGGCTGACGTATTCAAACTGACCTATGAACATGAGCAACTGATTACTGGAAAAATCAACGAACTGGCCCATGCCGCAATGGCTTTGCAGGATTATTCAACATTTAATTTCCTGCAATGGTACGTGGCTGAACAGCATGAAGAAGAAAAACTGTTCCGATCTATCCTTGATAAGCTGGCGCTGGTTAACACCAGTGAAGGCGGCCTGTTCTTTATCGACCAGGATCTGAAAAAAATGGCGGCGAATGTCGCGGGTGGCGAATCAGCCTGAGTCCTGTCGGCTGACGGAAACACGGTGCGCCCCGGTTGAATGGGCGCATTGTCCCGCTCTTGCGACACGCTGAACCGGTTTCAAATCTCTGATATTCCTTTCCCAACCTTCTTCCGCTAGGGCTCATCGCTTATCTTACCTCTGTTTTGCACATCCACATCCTGAATGATGCTGACTTTGCCGCTCGACTTTATCCGCCGCTATCGTTATGATCGCTGCCGGCATCCATATAGTAACCTTATGTTTTATATGCTATAAAACTGTCTTTCTGATTCAGATCATTACGCGACCGCGATGGGGCATGATCGTCTGAATAGTCATGTTCAGGAGCATTATGATGAAGAAATTGCTGTTATCTCTCGTTTTCGCTTCACTGTCCGTTAATGCCGTTGCCGCCGCAAAACTGGCGAATATAAGCCGTCTACAGTACGGAGAGAAGTGGGCATTTACGCGGGAAGAGGTTCAACTTATTTGCCGCCCTGGCAATGCACTGTATGCCTTACACACGGGCACCCTGATGCAGTATCCGCTCAATGACATCGCGACCGCACAAATGAAAGCCGGCTTGGTCAACGCGCAGCCGATTGATGCCATCTGGTTGGATGATCCCGCCAATCCCGGACAGAAAAAAAGTTTACAGCCTTTTATTGAACGTGCCGAACAACTTTGCGATCCCATCAGTAAACCATAATGCGGTTGATTTTTGAGTAAATGTTAATTAAATAATTACTAATGGTTACTATAAAGTGTGAAATACGTTCCATTTGTGATAATCACAATGAGAGGGAAACTGGAAAATGCAAGGGAGTTGGCTACGCTTAGGTGACAAGGCTAGTTCAGCTTGTATAAATGCCAACTTTTAGCGCACGGCTCTCTTCCAAGAGCCATTTCCCTAGACCGAATACAGGAATCGTATTCGGTCTTTTTTTAAATTATTGATATTTAATGATTTTATTTTTGAGATCCCGAAAAATCCCGAAATTCCCCCCGAAAATCGATATTCGGTCTTTTACAGATAAGTGTATTCTTTTCCTCGCGCATCCACCCACGTGTCCGTCATTTTGGCTGATTTGTGACCGCGTAACTTCCGGACAAACTCTTTCCCTTTCTCCTTCCCTTCGCGTCGCCAGGCAAGATTTCCTATCGCATGAACGGTTGGCGGATCTCATCAATGAGCTCCCGGCCACCGCTCGATATAAAAAAAGCCCACCTACAGAGGATGGGCTTTGCTTTCCCTGATGTCATCGTTATTGTTTGAGTTTCAGCATTATCATGACATTGGATTTGTGTATTTTATAAACGTTTATACAGATCAATTCTGCGTTATCGATCGGTTGTAGCGATCGATTCATCCATCCGTGGTGTTCTATCGATCAAGCACCGGGCGGATGGCGTATTTTAAAGGTTTTCATGCTGATAAATTCAGCAGTAGGATAAGTAGAGCTAGATAACTTAATTCGTTAGCAAAATGCGAAGGGAAACAGATGCAGATTTCAGAAAGTCGCTTAACGGGTATTGCACAGGCGCTATTGCAAAAAGTGGGCTGTGAAGAACAGGAGGCCGCTTGTGTGGCCGAACATTTAGTGGCGGCCAACCTGAAAGGGCATGACAGTCACGGTGTGGGGATGTTGCCGCATTATGTAAGTTTTATTGCGGATGGGGTAATGCATCCGAACACCCCGGCCCGTAAAATCCGCGACGGCGGCGCGGTGTTGCAGTTTAGCGGTGAGCGCGGATTTGGTCAGCGCACCGGTAAAGAGGCCATGCAGGCGGCGATCGAGCGGGTGAAGACCACCGGCGTATGTTTGATGACGCTTTCGTCAACCTGTCATTTGGGCCGTATCGGCACTTATGGCGAAATGGCGGCCAAAGCGGGGCTGGTGTCGATTCATTTTGTTAATGTGAATGACCTCGACCCGATCGTCGCCCCCTGGTGCGGCAGCGAAGCGCGGTTTGGCACTAATCCGATTTGTATCGCTTTTCCAGGGAGTGAAAACAATGCCGCTTTCGTACTCGATTTCGCCACCAGCATCGTCGCGCTGGGGAAAACCCGGGTAGCCTATCTGGCGGGAAAAAAGTTTGATGAAGAGGTTATGCTTGACGCCAACGGCATCTCCACCAACGACCCGCGGGTGATGTGGGAAGGGGAAAAACACGGCGCATTGAAGCCTATCGCCCGGCACAAAGGCGGTGGACTGATTATTGCCGCCGAACTGCTGGCGGGATTGTTGTCCGGCGGTGGGACGATCCAGCCGGAAAATCCACGCCGGGGGGCGATCGTAAATAACATGACCACTATTGTGATTGACCCGGCCAGTATGGTGTCAATGGCGTGGTTGCAGACAGAATATGATGCGATGCTGGACTATGTCCGCTCTTCAACAGCGCCGGATCCTGAACAGCCGATTCTGATTGCCGGTGAACCAGAGATAAAAACCCGCGCGCGGCGGCAGGCCGACGGGATTGTCATTTCCGATCAGGAGTGGCAAAAGATCGTTGAAGCCGGCGTTTCGCTGGGCATGTCCGCTGAGGATTTTACTTTATAAAACCGGTGACGTTGTTGCCGCCATGTTTCCGAACAGGCGCGTTTTTTACGCCCTTACGCCGATAACCTAGTATTGTTTAAGGGTGCGCGATAACCGAGGAGACAGGGTAAATGTGGAAGTTGCTGGTGTGCCTGGTTGTTTTAGGGGCGTTGATTGCTTTTTTTCCGGTACTCCAACGGCACCTTCCGCCCGGTTACGATCCGTTCTCGCCGTTGTCTGTCGACGATCCGCCAACGTTCATTACCCGTATCAAACTAAAGCAGTTGGCGGACGATCCCGCTGCCTGTCTGGCGGTATTAAGGCAGGCGCAGGATCAGGGCCGCATTACGTTCTCTTTGCCAGGCGATATTGACGGGCAATGCCCGTTATCTTCTCCTGTTCGCGTTCAGCGTTTTGGCGACGTGACGCTCGGTTCAAGCTTTTTAGCCAGTTGCCCGCTGGCGCTCAGCAGCACGATGTTCGTCACGCAATCGGCGATACCGCAGGCGCAGCGGCTTGGCGCCGCGCTGTCGCGCATTGATCATCTCGGCAGCTATGCGTGTCGTAATATCTATCATCGTCCCGAAGGCCGGCTAAGCGAACACGCCACGGCGGATGCCTGGGATATAGCCGGTTTCCGGCTAGCGGACGGGCGACGCATCAGCGTGTTGAATCAGTGGAAAGCGACGGATGAAACCGGCGATTATCTGCGAACCACGTTTGAGCAAAGCTGTGGTTTTTTTGGCAATTCGCTGGGGCCGGAATACAACGCGGCCCATGCCAATCATTTTCATCTGGGGATGCGCGGTTTTGGCGTGTGTCGCTAACTGAGTATCGGGCAGGCACGGGTTAAAAGTCCGCGTATTCCTGAGCGGGCAGCCAAAAACCATCGATAAATTCTTCGATAGGATAGCACCCGGCGTGACGTAATCGTTGCTCATCCATGGCCTTGAGACACTGCGGTTCCGTATTGTAAGCACCGATCATCAATTCATCACAGCCGTTGCCGAGATAACAAACAAATATCACCAGTGCAAACATGATGCTCTCAACTCTCCGTAATAAATCGTGCTGCTGTTGCCTCGTCGCTATGTAGGCAATTGTAGATGAAAATCAGGGAGAAGTGAGGCGATGCCGTCTATCAGGTGGTTTTATCGCCACCGGATAGACGGATGCGAGGTTTAGCGGTTATTAATCTGTACCGCGGAACAGGCGCCGTCGCGTACCAGATCGCGCGGCAGATTGTTTTTTATCCGGCTGCCAATACGCTTGGTCAGTCCCACCGGCGTGCGATGATAGGTCAGCAACAGTTCATCGGCCGCGGGCGCGGGTTCCGGATAGCTGTCCTTGCCCTGAAACCATTCACATGCCTGTCGATCGCTGAGCGCATAGGCGTGGCCGACATCAGCGTTCGCCAGGGCGACAACGGCTTCATGCTGCCAACGATAGCCTTTGGGAAACCGTTCCGCCAGTTTAAGGCCAATGCGTGAGAATCTGATTTTCCCGAAAGCGGATGCCAGCGCGGCGGGAAACAGCCAGATTTCATTGTCGCGTTGCCACAGTTGTAACCGTTCGTTTTCCCACCTCAGTCCCTGTTGATGCGCCGCCTGAACAACCGACGCACTGTCTTTGGCGCTCAGCGGCGAGAAAGGGAATTTCCCGACTTTGTAACCGGGCGCAGGCAGCGGCGGGACGCTGGCCGTTTTACGCAAACGCGCGACGAAAAAGCCTTCGCTGTCGTAAATTTGTGGGAAGACGTGTAAAAAACCGTCTTCCGTGGCGGCAAGCGCCGCATCCGGGAACAGATCGGTCAGCGGCTCGAATTCACAGGCCTCTGGATAAGCCTGTTGCAACCAGCGGCATACCTGCTGATTTTCCTGCGTGTTCAGCGTACAGGTGGAATAAATCATTACCCCGCCGGGTTTTAAAGCATGAAAGGCGCTGAGGATCAGTTCGCGCTGGACTGCGGCAATGCTGACGATACTTTCTGGCGACCAGTGGTTCATCGCCGTAGGATCTTTACGTACCACCCCTTCGCCGGAGCAGGGCGCATCAAGCAGGATCGCATCGAAATATTCGGGTAACGCGGCGCCGAAGACCCGTCCGTCAAAGTGGGTCAACGCCGTATTGCTGACGCCGCAACGGCTGATATTGGCGTGCAGTACCTTCACCCGGCTGGCGGAATATTCATTGGCGATGATGGCGCCCTGATTATCCATTCCGGCGGCGATTTGCGTGGTTTTGGAGCCGGGCGCCGCCGCCATGTCCAATACTTGGCGCGGGGCGGTATCCTGATGAAAAAGGGCGCTGACCGGCAGCATGGAACTGGCTTCCTGAATGTAAAACAGGCCGCTCAGGTGCTCCAGCATATTACCTAACCGCACGGTTTCATCATCGCCGTTCAGCAGCCAAAAACCTTCACTGCACCAGGGAATCGGTTCGAGACGCCATTGATAGGACTCCGCCAGCTTTACGAATTCCGCGGTGCTGATTTTTAACGTATTGACGCGAATACTGCGGCGCAAGGGGCGCTGACAGGCGGCGATAAAATCGTCCATCGTCAGATGGGCGGGCATGATCGTCTGGATTGCCGAGAGAAATTCCGGGGGTAAATGGGCTGGGGTCTGTTTAGCCACGCTAAGAGGTTCCGTTACCGCGATAAAGATTAAGTGGTGGAGTGTAACATATTTGCAGGGCTTACCGCGTGGGAAGAAAAAGGGCAGTCAAACTGCCCTGAGTTTGCTGACAAAGTCTGGTGAGCGGCGATAATGGATGGATCGTAAAGACGCTGCAAGTACGTCCCTGTAAGCTCGAACCACGCCATCCCTGGCGCGGACGCTTTACTCTTCCATTCCATTATCACCGTTCGATAAAGGGTGATAGGTTTGTCAACGGTCTGAGGGCAGTCAAACTGCCCTTTGCCGCGCTTAATTCGCGGGGATCGCCGTTCCCCATTGCCGCCACTCTTTGGGTTCTTCGTTGCGCAACAGAAAATGTTTCCCTTCCTGGGCCCGCGGCGCCAGCGGGGTGGTCGCCGGGGTGGCGAATGCAATCCCGCCGCGGATAAACTGCTGGAATGTCCCGCTTTTTATCACGCCGCCGGTCAGGCCGAACTCCAGGTTATAGCCGGAGGCCAGCCAGAAGACCGAGTTGTTTCTCACCAGATGCTGATAGCGTTTACTGATGCGCAGGGCGACGGATATGCGGTCGGACAGCGTGCCCAGCGACAGGCCGGTGACGGTTCCCACTTCAATTCCCCGGAACAGCACCGGCGTGCCTACCTGCAATGCGCCCGCTTCCGGCGCATCCACGCTGATGTTCAAACCATCCTGATAGCGAGAGTCCGAAATGCTGGCCTGTTGCAGTTCAAAACTGCGGGTTACGCTGCCGCTGCCGGGTTCAACATTGATATAGGGTTGGAACAGGGTATCCAGGTGATTAACCCCGGCTGCTGAAATCTCCGGCGTAACCACCGAAAAGCGAGTTCCCGCGCGAGTAAATCCGCGCACATATTCAGGATAAAGCACCGCCTGTACCAATACTTCATTACGTTGCTCGGAGAGCCGCAGGGATTCAAGCTGACCGATATCGATCCCCAGATAGCGGATTGGCATGCCCGGCGACAGCTTGCCGGCATCAAAGGTTCGCAGGGTAATGCGGCTGCCGACGGCGCGTGCCGCGGTTTCGTTGTTGTAAAGGACTCGCTTGCCGCCTTTGACTTCCGGCGCGCCCGCCAGATTGTCGAAGCTGATGGCTCCCCTGAGCGCGCGGTTAAGCGGCGAGGCCTGCACCGTTAGCCCGGAGGTGTTCAACTGGATGCGGGCGCCGCCTTCAGCCCAGAAAACGCTTTTATCCGTCAATAGCTTGCGGTGCTCCGGCCGGATATAGACATCCACCTCAAAGGAATCCGCTTTCGGCCGTACCTGCATGATTTCGCCAACCTGAAACTTGCGATACAACACAATCGAACCGTCCTGAATATCGGGCAGACTGTCGGTCACCAGGGTCAAGGTCGGGGAGGGTGCGCCGCCACGGATGCCGGCTTCCGCCTTGTCGAGATCGCTATAAAGCGGATAACGCTGCTGCACCTCGCCCTGACTGCCGGGCAAGACCTGAACGCCGCCGCTGATCCACTCTTGCGCGCTGGCTCCCAGCATCTGTATGCCATCCAGACCCATTTTGACGTTCAGGCGGCTATTGACGACGAATTTACTGTCGCGATGCAGAAGCTGCCGGTACTGAGGTTCGATCACCAGGGTAAAGCTGACGCCTTTTTCGTCCAGGGTGCGCTTAACCACCTGACCAATCTGTACGCCGTGCAATAACACCGGCTGGCCGCTATCGATACCGTAGCTTTGCGCGGCATTCAGTTGGATGGACAACGCGCCGGGTTGTGCCAACTGTTGCTGGCCGCTGTCCTCCACGGTGAAGTGGTGGCGCGGTTCGCCCTCGCCGGGAATGAGCGTCAGGGTCGGGCCGCTGAGCAGACGGGAGATATTCAGATCGCTCAGCGACAAGCGCGGTTTGGTCAATTCGATACGCGTCCCTTCACGCATCAACGCGACGACCGCCGGATCGATAATCAGTTCGCCCGCGACCTTGCTGCTGTTCGGCACCAGCGTGATTTTTTCCAGCGTGCCGACTTCCAATCCCTGATATATCAGCGGCGTACGCCCCGCCGACAAACTGTCGCCGGAGGGTAAATCAAGCGAGATCGCCACGCCGCGCTGGCTTTGCGCCAGATCGGGATAGAGGCGGTAGGATTGCTCCGCGTTGGCGGTTTCGCTGTCATCGGGGGAGTCAAAGGCGACGGCGCCGTTGACCAGCGCGGCGAGGTTTTCCATTTCGACCCGGGCGCCGCCGAAGCTGACGTCGGCGTTGAAGCCCGATACATTCCAGAAACGACTGTTTTTCTTTACCAGATGGGTAAATCGTCGCTCGATCAGCACGTCAATCATGACGCCGTTATGATCCGGCGCGACGGTGTAGTCGTAGACTTTTCCCACCGGAACCTTGCGGTAATAGACCAGAGAGCCATTACTCAGGGAGCCTAAATCATCGGCGTGCAGATGGATCAGCAGTTCGCCGGTGTTGACCCGGTACTTGGGTTGGGTATCCAGCGCGGAAAAATGCTCCTGGGGTTCGCCGTCGCCGGGCATCATGCCGATATAGTTACCGCCGACCAACGCATCCAGACCGGAAACCCCCGCCAGCGACGCTTTCGGCGTGACCAGCCAGAACTGGGTTCCGGAACGTAACGCGTCTTTCATGTCGCTTTTTATACTGGCTTCAACCTGAATGGTGCGTAAATCGTCACTGAGCGTAATGTTCTGCACGGTGCCGACTTCGACCCCCTGATAACGTACCGGCGTGCGGCCGGCGACGATGCCGTCGGCCGACACAAAATCAATGGTGACGGTCGTGCCTCGCTCCTGTTGGTTGGTGTACACCAGCCAACCGGCGATCATCAGCGCAATCAACGGCAGCAGCCAAAACGGCGACAGCCGGCGTTTATTCTTCACAGCGGCGGCGGTTGGTGTCTCGGATATTTTGTCTTGCATGGTTATCCCACATCAGTCGGCTATCCAGCCATTCAACGGCCAGGATAGTTAAAATCACTGCGGTGCCAAAATAGAAAGCCGCAGGCCCCATGGTAAAAGCAAGTAATTGATCGCGGTTGACCAGCGACATCGTCAGCGCAATGACGAATAAGTCCAGCATTGACCAGCGGCCGATCCAGCGAATGACGCGCAACATCTTCATCCGGGCGAGAAGACCGTCCTCAACCCGCAGATGAATACTTAACAGCAACCCTGTCAGCACAATAACCTTAGTAAAAGGCACCAGAATACTGGCAATAAAAACCACCAACGCCACCGGGATATTGCCCGATGCCAGCGACAGAATGCCGGAAAAAATGGTGTCTTCGGTGCGAACGCCATTCACATAAATAATGGAAATCGGCAGTAGATTGGCAGGCAACAGAAAGATAATCGACGCAATCAGCGCCGCCCAGGATTTTTGCAGGCTATGTCTTCGCCGCAGGCGCAGCGGAATATGACAGCGCGGGCAGCGTCCACGGTTATCCGGCGCGCTGCTGAAATGACAGGCGAGGCATATCCGGTAACGTTCCGGTGAGATAACCGGGCGCAGGCGCGGATAAAACCGTTGCCATAGCTGATCGGTATTCAGGTGGATGATCGTCAACACGCTTAGCGTCATCAGCGCCAGATAGGCAATCAGGCCGGCGCCTGGCTGAATGTCGGCAAACTCCCTGACCTTGATGGCGGCGACCACGATGCCGACCAGGTAGATATCCAGCATCATCCACTCTTTGAGCTTGCCGAGCATTAACAAAATCGGGCGCAGATTCAAGCCGATGCGCGGCGCAAAAAACAGATACAGTAGCGAAAATACCAGCGTCAGCGGCGCGCCGACGGTACAAAACGCCACCATGCTGGCGGTGACCGGATTCCCTTGCCGCGTAATTTGCCAGATCCCCTCAAACAGACTGGCATTAATGGAGACGCCAAGCAGACGGATGCTGATCAACGGTTCGGTATACGCAAACGGCATCAGCAATAGCATGGCGACGGCCATCGCCGCCAACCGGGATATTGACCAGTCGCGTCCTGAGCTTACCCTGGCGTCGCAACGCGGGCAGTTTGCCGTCTGGTTATGTTTAAGCTCGGGCAAGACAAAAAAAGCATCGCATTCAGGACAACGGTGATAACGTCCGGCCCGTCGCGCGGGCACGCCGGCGCCGTCAACACAGGGGGGCCTTGATGGCGGGAGTGGCGCAGGACTGGCTATGCTAACTATTTTCATATTTCCTGCTGTCAGATGGACCCGCTTGCGCGTGTATCGGGTACGGATAAGTGTAACCGAACCAGAGCATAGCGTAACTGAATGATGGGTGACATAAAACGGCGCTACACTCTGTAGATGATAAGATTAAATGACAAATAGCACGATATGCAGGGTCACGGTATTTTAAAGAGGATGATTCCGCGCGCTAATGAATAAATCTTGTGGCATCCTGTAGCGGTTGCTTGTGGTTTGTGATTTTGGTGTATATGGCTGATAGATTGAAAAAGACAGAATAGTATTTTATGAAAAAACAACAATTTTATACCGATCTGGTTCGCGATTTATCCGCGCTGATTGAGGGGGAGAATCGTTTTATCACCCTCTTGTCGAACAGCAGCGCACTGTTGTTCGAACGTCTCGATGGGGTTAACTGGGCCGGTTTTTATCTACTGGAACAGGACTCGCTGTTTTTGGGGCCGTTTCAGGGCCGGGTGGCTTGCGTACGTATTCCGGTAGGTAAAGGCGTATGCGGCCGGGCAGTCGCTGAAAATAAGATTCAACGCGTAGGCGATGTTCATGCGTTTCCCGGCCATATTGCCTGCGATGCCGCAAGTAACGCCGAAATTGTGCTGCCGCTGACGGTCGGCGGTCGGTTGATCGGTGTTTTAGATATTGATAGCACTGTTTATCAACGGTTTGACGCAGATGATGAAGAGGGGCTTAAGGCGGTGGCGACAGCACTTTGTGCACAACTTGAACAGAGCGATGTACTGACTTTTGTCAATTCTCTCACGTTGAGACAAGGATAACGTAGCAATTGCCGATGGCGTCATTATAATGACGCCTGTTCATGCCTGCGCCGGTTGGCAAACCCGTTGTAATCAGGAAATTTCATGGAAAATCAACCTAAGTTGAACAGTAGTAAAGAAGTCATTGCCCTTTTGGCAGAGCGGTTCCCGCTTTGTTTCACCACCGAAGGTGAAACCAGACCGTTAAAGATCGGTATTTTTCAAGATCTTGTTGAGCGCGTACACGAAACGGATAACGTCAGCAAAACGCAATTGCGTTCCGCATTGAGGCTCTATACCTCAAGCTGGCGTTATCTGTACGGTGTTAAGCTGGGCGCTCAGCGTGTGGATTTGGATGGAAATCCCTGCGGCGAACTGGAACAGCAGCATGTCGATCATGCGCGTAAGCAACTGGAAGAAGCGAAAGCCAGGGTTCAGGCCCAGCGTGCCGAGCAACAAGCGAAAAAACGCGAAGCCGGCGAGACGGCCGAACCGGCGCGTGCTCGCCCGGCGAACGGTAAAAACGCGCCGCGTCGTGAGCGCGACGCCAATCGTACCGCGCCGCGTAAACCACGCCAGGCTTCTTCCCGTCAGTCATCGTCCTCTTCTCAGCATCCCGCCAACGCTCAGCCCCGTCAGGCAAGACCTGCCGGCAACGAGCCTCAACAACAGCGGGTTGCGGTTACGGACGTATCCAAACTGCAAATCGGTCAGGAAATCAAAGTCAGAGCCGGCAAAGATGCCATGGATGCCACTGTGCTTGAGATTGCCAAAGGCGAGGTCAGGGTTCAGTTGGCTTCGGGAATGGCGATGATCGTGCGCGCAGAACACTTGCAGTTCTGATACGGAGGCCAACCTGGGCATGAACAATTTAGCCAGAATAACCGTTATTGCAGGTCTACTGCTGGCGGGCGTCGGTTTTGCATTTGCAAATGAGACCATAACGCGCGTTGAACAAGTTCCTCAGTTACAGCAGGAGCCGCAGCATGTCACGGTAAGCGACAGAGTCGCCTCGCGCTTTCTGCGTTCTCACTATCGCCAGTTTATGCTGGACGACGCGTTTTCCGAGAAAATTTTTTCCCGCTATCTGAATATGCTGGACTACAGCCATAACGTGCTGCTGGCTTCAGATATCGCGCAGTTTGCCGATAAGAAAACGCAGTTGGATGATCAACTGAAGTCCGGCACGCTGGATCTTCCCTATGCGCTGTACAATCTGGCGCAGAAGCGGCGTTTTGAGCGCTATCAGTATGCGTTGTCGTTATTGGACAAGCCGATGACGTTTAGCGGCGATGATACTATCGACCTCGATCGCAGCAAGGCGCCCTGGCCGCAAAACGTGGGCGAGCTGAACCGCTTATGGGACGCGAAAGTTAAATACGACTGGTTAAGCCTGAAGCTGACCGGTAAAGAAGATAAAGAGATTAAGGAAACGCTGACCAAGCGATATCAGTTTGCCATCCGCCGTTTGGCCCAGAGCAATAGCGAAGATGTCTTCCAACTGATCATGAACGCCTTTGCGCGGGAAATTGATCCGCATACCAGCTATTTATCGCCACGGAATACCGAGCAGTTCAATACCGAAATGAGCCTGTCGCTCGAAGGGATCGGCGCGGTATTGCAGATGGACGACGATTACACGGTGATTAACTCCATGGTGCCCGGCGGCCCGGCGGCGAAAAGCAAAAGCATTACGGTGGGCGATCGCGTGGTGGGGGTCGGTCAGACCGGTAAACCGATGGTGGATGTCATCGGCTGGCGTCTTGACGATGTGGTCGCGCTGATTAAAGGGCCGAAAGGCAGTCAGGTTCGGCTGGAAATTCTGCCGGCGGGCAAAGGCACCAAAACCCGGACGGTGACGCTGACGCGCGAGCGCATTCGTCTTGAAGACCGCGCGGTCAAGATGTCGGTCAAGAATGTCGGCAAAGAGAAAGTGGGCGTGCTGGATATTCCGGGGTTCTACGTGGGCCTGACGGATGACGTGAAAGTGCAGTTGCAGAAGCTGGAGAAACAGCACGTCAGCAGCATCGTTATCGATCTGCGCAGCAACGGCGGCGGCGCGCTGACCGAAGCGGTAGGGTTGTCCGGCCTGTTTATTCCCAGCGGGCCGGTGGTGCAAATTCGCGATAATAACGGCAAAATTCGCGCAGACAGCGATACTGACGGCACGGTGTATTACAAAGGGCCGCTGGTGGTGCTGGTCGACCGTTTCAGCGCCTCCGCGTCCGAAATTTTCGCCGCGGCGATGCAGGACTACGGCCGCGCGCTGGTGGTGGGCGAACCGACCTTTGGTAAAGGCACCGTGCAGCAATATCGTTCTCTGAATCGCATCTATGATCAGATGTTGCGCCCCGAGTGGCCGTCATTAGGCTCGGTTCAGTATACCATCCAGAAATTTTATCGTATTGACGGCGGCAGTACGCAGATGAAAGGCGTAACGCCCGATGTGATGATGCCGACCGGAACCGAAACGGTTGATACCGGCGAGAAATTCGAGGACAACGCGCTGCCGTGGGATAGCATTAAAGCCGCTGACTACACCAAGAGCGGCGATCTGAAACCGATTATCAGCACGCTAAATGAAAATCATCAGACGCGTATTGCCAAAGATCCGGAGTTTCAATATATCGCCGAGGATATTGCGCGATATAACGCGATGAAAGACAAACGCAATACGGTATCGCTCAATCTTGCCCAGCGTGAGAAAGAGAATAACGATGATGAAGCGATGCGTCTGAACCGGATTAACGATCGTTTGATCCGCGAAGGCAAAAAGCCGCTGAAATCGCTGGAAGCCTTGCCGAAAGATTATCAGGCTCCGGATCCTTATCTGGATGAAACGGTGCAGATTGCTCACGATCTGGCACAGCAACAAAAGTAGTCAGTCACCGTTTATTATCTGTTCTGAACCAACCCCGGCGCGTCCGGGGTTTTTCTTGCCGGCATAATAGCCGTTTCGTTTATTAGCGCGTCCTGCCCTGCGGGAACGGGCTTTTATTTGATGTGAATCAAGCGTACGAGTCGATGCAGGAATATGATTGAGAATAGTTATAAGTCATATTCATTCTCCGGCGTGTATTCCGGGTGATAATACTCAATATAATTATTTTATTTGAATTTAATTTTATAGAAGCAAGGAAATAAACATGGCGTTACTTCTTCAAACATTGCTGGATATCCCTCTCAATGCGAATGCGGTTGTTGCCCGCATTCGTTTGAGCGAGGAAAACCGGCAGCGTTTAACCGAGTTAGGTATCCGTGTGGGCGGCAATGTGCGTGTTATTCAGCGGGAAGAAAACCAGCCGTTGATGCTTGCCGCCGGTGACGGGCGCATCGCCATTAATTGGGATATGGGAAAACAGGTGTGGGTTTCTCCACAGTCGACGCACTAACAGAAGGTAAGTGAAGATGTCTCTGGAAGAACTCACCGTCGCGACCAAATGGAGAGTCATTGGCTTTCAAAAAGGCTCCACGGATTATCGTAAGCGTCTGCTGGCATTGGGCGTCACGCCGGGGGTGGAGTTCGCCGTGTCGCGGGTTGCGCCGCTAGGCGATCCCATCGAATTGCGCTTACGCGGCGCGGCAATCAGCGTCCGTAAGAGCGAGGCGCAAATACTTATTCTCGAAAAATGCTGAATCAATAAAATCAGGCAGGAATCCTTATGGATGCGCAACCCGTTATTTGCGTTGTCGGCAACCCTAATTGCGGCAAGACAACATTGTTCAACGTGCTTACCGGCGGTAAGCAGACGGTAGGCAACTGGCCGGGGGTGACGGTAGAGAAAAAAGTCGGCTACTACCGCTATCAAAACCAGCTCACGACGCTGGTGGATCTTCCCGGCGTTTATTCACTCAATCCCTCATCCGAAAGTTCAGAAGATGAACGCGTTGCCAGAGATTATATTTTATCCGGCGAAGCGGATTTGGTGTTGAATATTATCGATGCGTCCAATCTGGAGCGAAATCTTTATTTAACGGCGCAACTGCTGGATATGAATGTCCCGATGGTCGTCGCCGTAAATATGATGGATATCGCGTTATCACGTAAGTTGGATATTGATATCGCCGGGCTACAGCAACAATTGGGATGCCCGGTCATTCCTATTACCGCCAGTCAGAAAAAAGGCATCGATAATTTACGCCAGACCTGCTTTGCGGCCGTCTCTCTTCCGGCGGCGCCCAACGTCGCCATTCCTTACGATGCGCCGCTTCAACTGGCGGCGCGAGACATTGCGCAACGGCTCGCCGAACACGCTGAAATACCCAATCCTCACTGGCTGGCGCTTCAGCTGCTTGAAGGGGATACCACGGTTCGCGCCGGCATTCCCGCATCGCTGCTGGCAATGGCCGATGCCAAAGTGGCGGCGTTGATTGAACACTATGAAGACGAGCTGGATATCTTTCTGGCGGATGGCCGCTATCAATTCGTGTCGGCGATTGCGCGCTCGGTGATTACTCGCCGCGGTGAAATGTCCGCCACGCTGACGGATAAAATAGACCGCATCGTATTGCATCGTTTTCTGGGCATCCCGATATTCCTGTTGGTGATGTACCTTATGTTTGTATTCACGATCAATATCGGCAGCGCTTTTATTGATTTCTTCGATCAATTCTTCGGTACTGTTTTTGTTGACGGCATGGGGGAACTGCTGGTTGCGCTCAATACGCCCGCCTGGCTGAAAACGCTGATTGCCGACGGCATTGGCGGCGGGATTCAGACGGTATCGACGTTTATCCCGGTGATTGGCTGTCTCTATCTGTTCCTGTCGTATCTGGAAGACTCCGGGTATATGGCGCGGGCCGCGTTTGTCATGGATCGTTTCATGCGCAGCATCGGCCTGCCAGGCAAGGCGTTTGTGCCGCTGATCGTTGGTTTCGGCTGTAACGTGCCGGCGGTGATGGCGACGCGCACCATGGAAAAACACAGTGACCGCATCGTCACCGTGATGATGGCGCCGTTTATGTCATGCGGCGCGCGTTTGCCGGTGTACGTCTTATTTGCCGCGGCGCTGTTCACCCGCGGTGGGCAGAATCTGGTGTTCGGTCTGTATCTGATTGGGATCGTCGCCGCCGTCGCCACCGGTTTTATGCTGAAAAAAACCGTGTTGCAAGGCGAGGCGTCCACGTTCGTCATGGAAATCCCGCCTTATCATCTACCCGGCCTGCGCAGCGTGCTGATTCGTACCTGGGACAGATTGAAAAATTTTATTTTCAGAGCCGGGAAACTGATTGTCATCGTGGTCACCGTATTAGGTTTTCTGAACTCAATGGGTACTGACGGCACATTTGATAATCAGGATAGCGACAAATCGGTGCTGTCGGCTATCGGGCGGCAAATTGTGCCGGTATTCGCGCCTATGGGCATAAAAGCGGAAAACTGGCCGGCGGCGGTCGGCGTGTTTACCGGTATTTTCGCCAAGGAAGCGGTGGTCGGGACGCTGGATTCGCTTTATGGCGCGATGGCCGATGCCCAGAGCGGGGCTGACGAAAGCGCGGAGGCGCCATTCAGCCTGCAAGCGGGGATCGTCGGCGCGCTGGCGACCATTCCTGAAAACCTCAGCGGGCTGGGCGGCGCCTTACTGGACCCGCTGGGTATTGAGGTCGGTGATTTGAGCAATGCCGAATCGGTGGCGCAAGAAAATGCGTTTTCGGTTTCATCGTTGACGGTGATCGGCCAACTGTTTGATGGCCGGCTGGGGGCGTTCGCCTACCTGCTGATGGTGCTGCTTTATGTACCTTGCGTCGCTGCGGTGGCCGCCATCTGGCGTGAGGTTGGTACGGCGTGGACGCTGTTTTGCGTGGCCTGGACCATTGAATTAGGTTACGGCACGGCGGTGGTGGTCTATCAGGTTGGTCGTTTCGCCCAACATCCGATCTATTCAACGCTGGCGATTGCCGCTGTGCTGTTGGCGTTGCTGATAACCATCCTGTTTTTACGCCGAAATGCCGCAGCAAGGCCAGCGGTTGGCGTGAGTCAACTGAACGAGAGCGTTTGAGTTGTTAATGTCGCAGGTGAGGGAACTCGCCTGCACGGAGGCGGTATGACCTTAATTGAGTTACGTGATTATGTGCGCCGGCAAAAGCGAGCGTCATTGCAGGAAATCAGCAGCGCATTTCACACTGAACCGGGCGTGATCGAAGGGATGCTGGAGGTCTGGGTGCAAAAAGGCAAAATACGGCTGCACCGGGCTGAGGACGGCGGCAAATGCGGAAGTTGCTGTTCGTGCGATAAAAGCCTGAGTCAGTATTATGAGTGGGGCGGTCGGTAGTTTTTTTGTGCCTGACCGGCAGGGGAGCCGCCTGCCGGTCAGACTGCCAGGCCGATCAGTGCCCGGCTTTTAACTGTTGGAAATAGGTTTCGTACAGGGCGCTGGCGTGGCCGACGTCATTCTGCCATTCCCCGTGGTTGATTATCGCTTCATCCGGATACAGCGTTTGGTCGCCTGAAACGGCCGCCGGCAGCAATTTTTTCGCCGCCAGATTCGGCGTTGGATAGCCGATCGTCTCCGCAACCTGCGCCGCGATTTCCGGGCGTAGCAGGAAGTTAATCATTTTCATCGCGCCCTCGACATTTTTGGCGTTGGCGGGGATAGCCAGACTATCCATCCAAAAAATCCCTCCCTCTTGCGGCCAGATGATGTCCAGCGGCGTGCCGGCCTGCCGGGCCACGTAAGCCGAGCCGTTCCACACCATGCCGAGATCCACTTCGCCTTCCATAAACGGATTGCCCGGGTTGTCTGAATTAAAGGTCAGCACGTTGGGCATTAATTTCTGTAGTTCTTTATAGGCTGCCTCTATCTGCTGCGGATCGGTGGTATTGGCGGAGTATCCGAGTTTACGCAGCGCGATTTGGAACACCTCGCGCGCGTCGTCCGTCAATAACAGACTGTTTTTATATTGCTTATCCCACAGATCGGCCCAGCTCGTGACGCTGGCGGGATCGATGGCATCGCGGTTGACGCCGATGGCCGTCGCTCCCCAGATATAAGGGACGGAGTAGTCGTTATTGGGATCAAACGATTTGTGCAGCAGGTTCGGGTCGAGATTATGGAAATTGCTGAGTTTGCTGGTGTCGATTTTTTGCAGCATGCCTTCTTTACTCATTTTTGAAATGAAATAGGTCGAGGGCACGATCAGATCGTAGGCGCTGTCCTGATAGGTTTTCAGCTTGGCGTACATGCTTTCGTTGGATTCATAGGTAGAGTAAATCACCTTGATCCCGGTTTCTTTGGTGAACTGTTCCAGCAAACCGGGGGGAACATATTCGGTCCAGTTATAGAAATACAGTGTTTTTCCATCGTTGGCATTGGCCGTGTTGAGGCTGAAAGCCATGGCGCAGGCAGCCAGCAGATATGACCACGTTTTCATGTTGTTTGTCTCCTTATATCCCAAAGCATAAAGATTATTTTTGAGTGCGATCGCGCAGGATAAGCTGACTGCATAGCACCAGTAATAACGAAAGTATGAGCAAAATGGTCGCTAACGCATTCACTTCCGGCGAAACGCCGACTTTGACCATGGAGTAAATTTTCAGCGGCAGGATTTCATAGGCCGGCCCGGTAACGAATGATGACACCACCACGTCGTCCATTGACAGGGTAAAGCTCAGCAGCCAGCATGCCGCCACCGCCGGCATGGCCAGCGGCAGAATGATTTTTCGCAGAATGATCGCTTCGCTGGCGCCCAGATCGCGGGCGGCTTCCAGCATCCGCACATCGAACCCTTTCAAACGTGAATAGACGGTGACCACCACAAAAGGCAGACAAAAAGTAATGTGGGAAAACAGCAGCGACCAGAATCCCAGCGATATGCCCAGCAGCATAAACAGCACCAGCAGGGATATCGCCATGACGATATCCGGCGACATCATCACCACGAACAACATGCCGCCGACAAAGGGTTTACCGCGAAAACGATAGCGATAGAGCGCAACCGCGGTCAGCGAGCCGATAAGCGTGGCCAGGCTGGCCGAAAACACCGCCATGGTCAGAGAGTGCCGGGCAGCCTGCAACAGGCTGTCGTTATTCATCAGCAGCCGATACCAGTCGAGGGTAAAGCCCTGCCAGTTGATGCCAAAGCGAGCCTGATTAAAGGAGTTGACGATCAGAATGATGATGGGAATATACAAATAGGCGTAAATGACGGACATAAATCCGCCGCGCAACAGACGACCAATCATTCCAGCGCCCCTTTTTTGTTCAACAGCCGGGCGGCGCGATAGTAAACCAACAGCAGCAGACCCATGATCAGGGTCAGACAAATACTGGTGGCGGCGCCGAACGGCCAGTCGCGAATATTCAGGAACTGACTTTTAATCACATTGCCGATAAGCAGGTTTTTCGCGCCGCCCATGAGATCGGCCACGAAAAACAGCCCCATCGCCGGCAGCAGCACCAGCAGACAACCGGCAATGATGCCGGGCATGGTTAGCGGAATAACGATGCGCACAAACGCCTGCCACTTATTGGCGCCTAAATCGCGGGCGGCCTCAAGGTAGGATTTATCCAGCTTCTCAATGCTGGAATAAAGCGGGAGCACCATAAACGGCAATAGTATGTAGATCAGGCCGAGGATCACCGCTTCCGAGGTGTACATGATGCGCAGGGGCGATTCAATCAGACCGATCCATAGCAGAAACTCATTCAGATAGCCGCGCGTGCTCAGGAACAGCTTCAGCCCGTAAATACGGATCAGGGAGTTGGTCCAGAACGGAACAATCAATAAAAACATCAGCAAGGGCCGGACTTTTTGCGGCAGGCGGGCCAGAAAAAAGGCAAAAGGATAGCCAAGCAGCAGACAGCACAACGTCGCTATCACCGCCATATTCAGCGAATGCAGCAGCACCGAGGCATACATTGGATCGGCCAGACGCGTATAGTTGTCCAGCGTCAACGTCATACTGATGAAATGGGTATCGTCACGGGTTAAAAAACTGGTGCCGATAATCATCAGATTGGGCATGAAAACGAACAGTACCAGCCAGGCCACAATAATGGTGATAATGGTATTTTGAAAGCGTTTACGCGGCTTCTTCATCGTGCAGAACGACCTCCCAGCTTTCGACCCAGGTTACCGCTACTTTTTGATCCAGCGAATGGTCGACATCGGGATCGTCCTCGTTAAAGAATTCACTGACCATGACTATTTTCCCGCTTTCCAGCTCAATGCTGGATTCCAGCGTCATTCCCTTATAGTTACGTTCGCGGACATAGCCGATAATCCCGGCGGTGGCGGCGTTGTCGTTGATCTCTTTTACCCGCAGATCTTCCGGCCGCAACAGTACCTTGAGCCGTTGTCCGACCATTGCCGGAAAACCGACGGTGATGACGCATTCGTGTCCTTCGACGCTGGCGCGCGCCCGTTGCTCGTCAATTTGTGCGATGACGGTCGCATCGAATATGTTGATCTCGCCGATAAAGCTGGCCACGAACAGATTGCGCGGCTCTTCGTAAATCTCACGCGGCGTGCCGTCCTGTTCGATGCGGCCGTCGCGCATCACCACAATACGATCGGACATAGTGAGCGCCTCTTCCTGATCGTGGGTGACGAAAATAAAGGTGATACCCAATGTCCGTTGCAGCGCCTTTAGCTCATTCTGCATCTGCTTACGCAGCTTGTAGTCCAGCGCCGAGAGCGATTCATCCAGCAACAGCACCTTAGGCTTATTCACCACTGCCCGGGCGATCGCCACGCGCTGTTGCTGCCCGCCGGAGAGCTGATGCGGCCGGCGCGGGGCCAGCTCTTCCAACTGCACCATCTTCAGCGCTTCCAGCACCCGGGGAACGACTTCCGCTTCGGGCGTTTTTTGCATCCGCAATCCAAAGGCGACGTTGTCGAAAACGCTGAGATGGGGAAATAACGCATAGCTTTGGAAAACGGTATTAATGTGCCGGTGCTCGGCAGGCTGGTGGGTAATATCCTGTTTTTCCAACATTACCCTGCCGCTGTCCACGGTTTCCAGACCGGCAATCAAGCGCAGCACGGTGGTTTTACCACAGCCGGAAGGCCCGAGAATAGTAAGAAACTCACCGTTGTTAATGGTGAGATTAAAGTGAGAAATGATGTCTTTACCATCAAAACTTTTATGGACGTCGAGCAGTTCAACGACCGGAGTAGCAGGACGATTATCTTTCATTTAGGGTTATTGCTCTATTTCCAAATATGGCGCGTCCACGGAAGAGGGCGGCGGCCAAGGGTTATCACCTTTCAGCCTGGAATCTCAGTTGAGGGTCGGCATTCTACGGGAAAGCAGGCTGAACGCACAACTTGTGCCGCTACACTTGGCGATAACAACCACAAATCGTTTGCCGGATGGGCAATGCGGCAGGAATATTATGTTGCTCGGTTGTTGTTTTATTGAAAGCGGTTTGTAATTCGCGGCCGGGGTTCTGTCGACTTTACTTTCTTATGGTGGCGCTAATCGGTCATTTAAGCGCAGTTGGCGATCGGGAGCGCTATTTCGCTTCTGCGTGTTAACACGGTAAAAACTGACCTGACGCAATATCTGCCGTAGATGCCGTCTTCATAATGAAATTCAGGGTTCAAGAGGCAATAGAGATGGATAAATTACTCGATCGATTTTTAAATTACGTTTCTTTTGATACTCAATCAAAAGCGGGTGTCCGGCAGGTGCCAAGCACTGAGGGGCAACTGAAGCTTGCCCGCGCATTACAGCAGGAATTGCTCGATCTGGGATTTGAGCAGGTCACGCTAAGTAAACACGGATGTGTCATGGCGACGTTACCCGCCAATGTGGCCTGGTCGGTGCCGACTATCGGTTTTATTTCTCATATGGATACGTCTCCCGACTACACCGGAAAGCACGTTAACCCGCAAATTTTGGAAAACTACCGCGGCGGCGACATCGCGTTGGGCATTGGCGATGAAGTGCTTTCGCCGGTGATGTTCCCGGTGTTGCATCAGTTGCTGGGACATACGCTGATTACCACCGACGGAAAAACGCTGCTCGGCGCGGATGATAAAGCCGGAATTGCGGAAATCATTACCGCGCTGGTGCGGTTGAAAAAACGTCAGGTGCCCCATGGGGAGATCCGGATTGCGTTTACGCCAGATGAAGAAATTGGCAAAGGCGCGCAATTTTTTGACGTAAAGGCATTCAATGCACAGTGGGCCTATACCGTTGACGGCGGCGGCGTCGGTGAACTTGAGTATGAAAACTTTAATGCCGCCTCGGTGACGGTGAAAATTGTCGGTAATAACGTGCATCCCGGCAGCGCCAAAGGGGTGATGGTCAATGCGCTTAATCTGGCGTCGCGTTATCATCATGAGGTGCCCGCCGATGAGGCGCCGGAAAATACCGAGGGCTATCAGGGTTTTTATCATCTGCATAGCATTAAAGGCGTGGTCGAACGGGCGGAGTTGCATTATATCGTTCGTGATTTTGATCGTAACGGGTTTGAGCAGCGCAAGAAAAAGATGCTGGATATTGCGGAGAAAGTGGGACAGGGGCTGCACCCCGATTGCTATATAGAGGTGACGATAACCGACAGCTACTACAACATGCGTGAGCAGGTTGAGCAGCATCCGCATATTATTGCGCTGGCGCAGCAGGCCATGCGCGATTGCGATATCGAACCGGTGCTTAAGCCGATCCGCGGCGGTACTGACGGCGCCCATCTGTCGTTTCAGGGGCTACCGTGTCCTAATCTGTTTACCGGCGGTTACAACTACCACGGCAAGCATGAATTCGTTACCCTGGAAGGCATGGAGCAGTCTGTGTCGGTCATTATGCGTATCGCCGAGTTAACCGCATTACGCGCTAAAACCTGATATAAAACGCCGGAAAGCGTTTTTAAACGTCGTGGGCGGGCAGGGATAGTCGTCATCAAAAACAGGCGGGAAGATCCCGCCTGAGCAGTAATTGATCTAGTCGGCAAAATACCAATAGCCATTGTTAATCAAAACGGTTAGCTGGGCCAGAAACGCCGGATCTTCCAGCGCGTCCGCCAGCATCGCGGCGTCAATCGCATGATGTTCGGCCAGCGCTGAAAGCGCCGGTTTGTGTGGGCTATCGATCATTTCACCGTTGACGAAACAGTTATCGCCGACGCACAGCACGCGTAATCCGCCTAGGCGGCGCAACTGCTCGCCCTGCCGCAGAAAATCATAAACCTCACTGGCCTGGTAGGGCGGTTCCGGCGGCGCGAGATCGAGTTCGTGACGGGACTGCGAAATAAACTCGCCGAACCAGTTCTGGAAATGTTCTGGCTGTTGAACCAGATCCAGCATCATGTGCTGTAGATTGTTTAACTCCTGCGGCAGCACGGTGGCTGGGTGATCGCGGGACGGGATCGCCGGATCGCTGTAGCGATAGCTGCCGAGTTCGCGGGATAGCACGTAATCGGCGAAACCACTCACCAGCTCGCGGGCATTCGGAGCGCGGAACCCCACCGAATAATTGAGCGAGTTTTCCAGTGAGTAACCGTCATGCGGGAATCCCGGGGGGATATACAGAATATCGCCCGGCTCCATCTCTTCATCAATAATCGCTTCAAACGGATCGACCTGAAGCAGATCGGGGTGGGGACAATGCTGTTTCATCGCCACCTTTTCGCCCACCCGCCAGCGGCGGCGGCCGGTTCCCTGAATGATGAACACGTCGTACTGATCCAGATGCGGGCCAACGCCGCCGCCGGGTACGGAAAAAGAGATCATCAGATCATCAAGACGCCAGTCGGGCAACTGTCGGAAAGGACGCATTAGCGCGATGGAGGGCTCGTGCCAGTGGTCGACCGCCTGAACCAGCAGCGACCAATTGTTTTCGCCCAGGTGATCGAAGCTTTCAAAGGGGCCGTGGTTTACCTGCCAGCGTCCGTCATGATGGCTGACCAACCGGCTATCGACCTCATTTTCCAGGGCCAGACCGGCCAACTCATCGGGTGAGATAGGATCGATAAAATTAGTAAAACCACGCTTGATAATAACCGGATATTTTTGCCAGTAGCGCGCTAAAAAATCCGGCCAGTCGAGATTGAGTTGATAGTCCATACCATATCTTCCAGAAAACGGGGGCCGTCAGCAATTATAGCGGAAGCGTGGTTGGCTGTACTGACTTTCATACCTCATTCTGACTAAGATTCTGACTAAGATTCTGGCGGGAAAAGATGGCTTCTACCCGGGCGCCGCCTAAAACACTGTCGCTGATGATGATCTCGCCCTGATATTGTTCGATAATCTCCGCGGCGACCGACAGGCCGATCCCCTGACCCGGGCGTAATCTGTCGGCGCGCTGTCCGCGCTGAAAAATCAGCGCCCGCTTGCTTTCCGGGATGCCGGGGCCGTCATCATCAATAATCAAATGCAGTCTATGGTCGGAATGCTGGGCGCTGATTTCCACAAACTCCAGACAGTATTTGCAGGCGTTGTCCAGCACATTGCCAAGCACTTCCATAAAGTCGTTCTTTTCGCCGACGAAGGTCAGCTCGGGGGAGATATCGAGCGTCAGGACAACGCCTTTGCGCTGGTAAACCTTGTTTAGCGCCGAGCACAGTCCGTCCAGCAATGCGGGTACCGAGTGCACCTCGCGCATCAGCATATGGTGCTCGGAACGCACGCTGGCCCGATGCAGGTAATAACCAATCTGTTGCGATATCCTGCTTATCTGCTCCAGCATAATGGGTTCCGCCTGATCGATGTTGATTTCCTTACCGGTACGTAAAGCCCGCAGCGTGGTTTGCAGCACCGCCAACGGGGTTTTCATACTGTGGGTGAGGTCGGTCAGGGTGGTGCGGTATTTGTGATAGCGCTGGCGCTCGTTGTTCAACAAAATATTCAGATTGCTGACCAGACTGAATAATTCCCGGGGCGGGTTTTCATCCAACTGTTCGCGGGTGCCGTTTTCCAGTTCGGCAATTTGCTCAACAAGATTTTTGATCGGACGCAGGCTCCAGTGCGCCGCCAGCCAGAGTAAGGGAAAAACCAGAATAAGATTGGCGATAAAAACATAGCTGAACCACTCCCAGACAATATCTTCCTGTTGCAACTCCTGGGGGATCCTGTCGACCACCACAATCGTCAACGGCGGAAGATGTTCCGTACGCGGATAGACATTAACGGCGATGGAATGCGTCAGCGTATTCGAATGAACGCCGTGGAGCGCTTTGAGGCTATTCAGTACCAGAGTATTGCCTTTCAGCACGGCGCTGCTGGTATCGGTATCGGTATCCAATTCATGGTAGGCGGTTTTTTTCAACCATTCAGGATTGATAAGGGCTTCCAGCTCAGGCACTTCTTTTTCACGCCACAGTATATTTCCGTGCCGATCGTAAATTAAAACCAATGTGGGGAAATTGATATCGATATCCGGCGAGGTGGCGATGGTTAAGTGGTTATCCCGCCACTGCGCCAGACTGTAAAACAGGTTGCTTTCACCACGCAGCAAGCGGAAAGAGGTTTTATCGAAATTGATGCTGTAGCCGATAATCGCCACGGCGCCGTAAGACAAGGAGAGCGCCAGCACAATGGCGACCGTGGCCAATAAAAAGCGGACACGCAGTGAAAATGGGGGGCGTTTACGGCGGGCTGCCCGCTCGCCGCCTTTCGGGCCGTCGCCGGCGATGTTGAATATCGATCCCGGCGATTTTTTATTACTCATTTTGCGCCTGACAGGTATTAATATCGAAACGATAACCTAATCCGCGAACGGTAGTGATGACATCGGGCGAATCGGCAAGCTGTATTTTTTTGCGCAATCGGCCCATGAGTACGTCAATGGTGTGGCTTTCACGCAGCTCGGCATCCGGGTAGAGCTGCAACATCAGCGATTCTTTGCTGACCACTTTGCCATTGTTGCGGATCAGGGTTTCGATGATCGTGTATTCGAATGCCGTCAGCCTGATCGCCGCGCCGTTAATCATCACTTCGCGCCGCGACAGATCGATTTCAAACGGCGGGATGCTGATAATCTGCGACGCCAGCCCGCTATTGCGGCGCATTAGGGCTTGCAGACGGGCGACCACCTCTTCCATATGAAAAGGCTTGGTGACGTAGTCATCCGCGCCCGCTTCCAATACGGCCACTTTATCCTGCCAGCCTTCTCGCGCCGTCAGCACTAAAATGGGTAACTTAATCTGTTGTGAACGCCAGCGACGGATCAGACTCATGCCGTCTTCATCAGGCAATCCGAGATCGACGATTGCAATATCCGGCGAGTGTTCGTGTAAGAAATAATCGGCTTCTTTGGCATCCGCGGCAGCATCAATCTGATGTCCCATCTCATTCATTTGAACGGTAAGGTGATGGCGTAATAAAACATTATCCTCGACGACCAGAATGCGCATCGTTATTTCCTCTGTCAAACAGGTAAAGCGGTCCATAGGCAAACACTGTTTCGTATCATAGTCATACGCAATCGAAATTCATCGTGTTATTTAATTTTAATCTAGTAATTATCCATAGAGAGCATAAACAGAGAATAAACAGGCGGGAAAAGGGGGAGGAGAAGGGAGTAAAAGGCGGGCGCGCGGCCCGCCAGTGGTGATATACGCTTATTTCAGGTCATCAACCATTTTTACCGCACGGCCGATGTAATTCGCCGGCGTCAGGGTTTTCAGCCGCGTTTTTTCTGCTTCCGGCAGGGCCAGCCCGTCGATGAAGGCCTGAATGCCTGCCGCATCAACGCGTTTGCCCCGCGTCAGTTCTTTTAGCTTTTCGTAAGGTTTTTCAATGCCATAACGGCGCATCACGGTTTGAATCGGTTCCGCCAACACTTCCCAGTTGTGATCCAGTTCTTCACTCAGGTGGTCGCGGTTAACCTCCAGCTTGCTGATGCCTTTCAACGTTGACTGATAGGCGATCAACGCATAGCCGACGCCGACGCCCAGGTTGCGTAATACCGTCGAGTCGGTCAGGTCGCGCTGCCAGCGGGAAACCGGCAGTTTGCCGGCTAAATGGCCTAAAACGGCATTGGCTAATCCCAGGTTGCCTTCTGAGTTCTCGAAATCAATCGGGTTCACTTTATGCGGCATGGTGGAAGAGCCGATTTCACCGGCGATGGTTTTCTGCCTGAAGTGGTTAAGCGCAATGTAACCCCAGATGTCGCGGTCGAAGTCGATCAAAATGGTGTTAAAGCGGGCGATGCAGTCAAATAGTTCCGCGATGTAGTCATGCGGCTCGATCTGGGTGGTGTAGGGGTTCCAGGCGATCCCCAGCGAAGTGACGAACTCCTCGCTGAACCGGTGCCAGTCAACGTCGGGGTAGGCGGCAATGTGCGCGTTATAGTTGCCCACGGCGCCGTTAATTTTACCCAGAATGTCGACCTGGAGAAGCTGGCGATACTGACGCTCCATACGATAGGTCACATTGGCAAACTCTTTGCCGATGGTCGACGGCGTGGCCGGCTGACCGTGAGTGCGCGACAGCAGCGGGATATCGCGATATTGCCGGGACAGATCCGCCAGGGCGTCAATGATTTTACGCCAGTTGGGCAGAATGACTTCGCGGCGCGCGGTATCCAGCATCAGCGCATGAGACAGGTTGTTGATGTCTTCCGAAGTACAGGCAAAGTGAATGAATTCACTGACGGCGTGCAGCGCCGGAACGGCGGCGACTTTTTCCTTCAGAAAATATTCGACGGCTTTGACGTCGTGGTTGGTGGTGCGCTCAATGGTTTTAATGCGCGCGGCGTCCTGTTCGTCAAATTCGGCGACAATCCGGTCAAGGAAAGCGTTTGCGTCGGCATCAAATGCAGGAACTTCCTGGATTTCTGCACAGGCCGCCAACTTTTGCAGCCAACGTACTTCAACCTGTATGCGAAACTTCAGCAAACCGAATTCGCTGAAAATAGCGCGCAACGTGCTGACTTTATCGCCGTAGCGGCCATCTATCGGGGAAACGGCGGTCAGTGAGGATAATTCCATCGCAAGCAACTCCTGGGATTGATTTTAATAACAATAAGTACGCGTAAATTGGGGGTCAGCACCGTGCCAATAGCTGTTTTGCTTCTTTCACCAGTTGACCGCGGGAGAACATCAGTTGCAGGCGTCCGCCGCCAATCTGCTGCCACAGCACCGCAGAGCGAATACCGGCTAATAGCGCAGCGCGCACCTTGGCCTGGATCTGACTGTTTTTCAGTATCTCTGGCGACCCCGTTACCTGAATTCGCGGCCCCAGCGTGCTGATCACATCCACATAAATGCCGGCCAGCGCGCCGATGATCGTATCAGAGAGCAGTTCAAAATGCTCCAACTGACGCTCCAACTGCCCGATGCGCTTACCCAGTTCGTCGAGCGCCGCGCTTTTGGCGTGCAGCTTGCGCTCCAGAGCAATCAGACTGAAAGCATAGCGCGATAATTCCGCTCCCGGGCCTTTGCCGCTGGTGTTTAATATACCCAGCAGGCTTTCCAACCCGGTTTTCAGATTGCGCTCCGTATCGCCATAGACGGACAGCGTCGAGGCCGGGTTCACCACCAGAATACTGTTGAGCGACGTATGCAGAATGTCATTGTCGCAGTTGCCGGTATGGGCTAACTGTTGCACCAGGTAGGCGGACTGACAGACGCCTGCCAGCGCCAGGGTAATATCATGATAATTCTTGGCCACGATCACTCCTGTAAGCGTTCTTCAATGATGCCGCCACCCAGGCAAACGTCGCCTAGATAGAAAACGGCCGACTGACCCGGCGTCACCGCGGCTACCGGCTCATCAAAACGTACGGTGATGCGATCGTCACCCAGCGGGGTGACGGTGCAGGGGATATCAGCCTGACGATAACGGGTTTTCACCACACAACGTAATGCCGTGGTTAATGGCTGGCGATCAACCCAGTGCAACTGCTGGGCGAGTAAACCGTAAGACATCAGGCGAGGGTGTTCATGTCCTTGGGCGACATACAGGATGTTGTTTTCTACGTCCTTATCCACCACATACCAGGGATCTTCGCCGCCATCTTTGACGCCGCCGATGCCCAACCCTTTCCGCTGTCCCAGGGTGTGATACATCAGCCCCTGATGCTGCCCCATGGATTTACCGTCATCCACGGACAAAATCGGGCCTGGTTGGGCAGGCAGATAGCGGGCCAGGAAATCAGTGAATTTACGTTCGCCGATAAAGCAAATACCGGTGGAGTCTTTCTTTTTGGCGGTGGCGAGATCCAATTGCTCGGCGATTTTACGCACCTGCGGTTTTTCCAGTTCGCCCACCGGGAACAAACTTTGCGCAATCTGTTCATGGCTCAGCGTATAGAGGAAATAGCTCTGATCTTTGTTGCCGTCGATCCCGCGCAGCAGGCGGCTTTTCCCGTCAACGTCCTGGCGGCGGACATAGTGGCCGGTGGCGATGTAGTCCGCGCCTAAATCTTCCGCCGCGAATTCAAGAAAGGCTTTAAATTTTATCTCTTTGTTGCACAGAATATCGGGATTAGGCGTGCGGCCCGCCCGATATTCGGCCAGAAACAGTTCAAACACATTGTCCCAGTATTCGGCGGCGAAATTGACGGTATGCAGCGCAATGCCAAGCCTGTCGCAGACGGCCTGCGCGTCGGCAAGATCGGCGGCGGCGGAGCAATACTCCGTGTCGTCGTCCTCTTCCCAGTTTTTCATAAACAGGCCTTCGACTTGATAGCCCTGTTGCTGCAACAGGTAAGCGGAAACGGATGAATCAACACCGCCGGACATACCGACAATCACTTTTTTCTGGCTGTTATCTGACATGGACGTCTCACGATCTCACGAACTGGAACACTTACGCATTAAAGCGAAAAACAAGCGGCGCATTTTATCATGATGCGGCCGGGCCTGCATCGCTATTCCTGATGCGTTGTCCGCTAAAATGGCCAGTTAAAGGCGCCGAGCAGGGTTAACGGGTAGCGTTCCGGCTGCTGATAGCGGCGAATACTCTCGGCGACTAACGGTGAGCGCAACTGGTTGGAGTGAAGGATTTCCTCGGCCGTCAGCCAGCGGCAGCGCTCAATATCGCTGTCGTGCGGCTGGGTTTCCAGACGATGCGGCAAGTCGAGAGCAAAACAAAAGCGCAGAAACGGCGTCCGATCCGGCGCGATCCACTGGTGCAGTTGCAGAAAACTCTGCGGCGCGGCCTGAATGCCCGTTTCTTCCCATAGCTCGCGGCTGGCGGCTTGAATCAGCGTTTCATCGGCTTCGAGATGTCCGGCGGGCTGATTCCACAGCAGCTTATCGTTAATCAACTCTTCGACCACCAGAAAATGGTTCTCAGCCTGCACTACGCAGGCCACGGTAACGTGCGGCTTAAACATCAACAATCTCCTTCCATTCTCCGGGCAACAGGTTTTCCACGGTCTGGTTTGCCATACCATAGCGGATCAAACGCAGCGTGGGATAACCGATATGAGCCGTCATACGGCGCACCTGACGGTTGCGTCCTTCATACAGCGTGATTTTCAGCCAGCAGTCGGGAATGCTTTTCCGCTCCCGAATAGGCGGAACCCGTTCCCACAGCCATTCAGGTTCAGGAACGATGTCAACGCCCGCCGGTAAGGTTTTACCATCCTTCAGCGCCAGCCCGGCGCGAAATTTCGCAAGCGCCGCTTGATCGGGAATGCCTTCAACCTGAGCATAATAGGTCTTGGCGGTTTTTCGCGACGGCTGGGTGAGCCTGGCCTGAAGCTTGCCGTCATTGGTGAGGATCATCAGCCCTTCGCTATCACGGTCTAAACGTCCGGCGGCGTAGATATCCTCGATCGGGATATAGTCTTTCAGGGTTGAGCGTCCGGCCTCATCGGTGAATTGCGGCAGCACGTCAAAGGGTTTATTGAACAATACGATACGTCGTGGTCCCTTACTGCCGCGTTTTGCCGCCGCCCGTGAGCTGAAACGTTTAACTTGGTGATTTTTAACAGGGAATTTATTCATCGTCTTTATGGTCGCGGATAACAAAATCATTATACTCGAAATGGTTTGCGATTGGCGCGGGCAAAATATTCAAGTAGTATCGACTCACATCTTACAAGTCATTAACACAATTGCGCTCGAAGGAGAGGTTAATGGAAAGCAAAGTAGTGGTACCGACAGAAGGTCAAAAGATCACGGTTGATGCTCAAGGCAAGCTGATCGTTCCCAATAATCCGGTTATTCCTTTTATCGAAGGGGACGGCATAGGCGTCGATGTGACGCCGGCGATGATCAATGTTGTTAATGCGGCAGTAAAAAAAGCCTATCAGGGCAAGCGCGCTATTTCCTGGATGGAAATTTATACCGGCGAAAAATCAACGCAGGTTTATGGCAAAGACGTTTGGCTGCCGGAAGAAACGCTGGATCTGATTCGTGAATATCGTGTGGCGATTAAAGGTCCGTTGACTACGCCAGTCGGCGGCGGCATCCGTTCTCTGAACGTTGCCTTGCGTCAGCAACTGGATCTGTATATCTGTCTGCGTCCGGTGCGCTACTACGAAGGCACGCCAAGCCCGGTTAAACACCCTGAATTGACCGACATGGTGATCTTCCGTGAGAACGCGGAAGATATCTATGCGGGTATCGAGTGGAAAGCCGGCTCGGCTGAAGCGGATAAAGTGATTAAATTCCTGCGTGACGAAATGGGCGTAAACAAAATTCGTTTCCCAGAGCAGTGCGGTATCGGCATCAAACCCTGTTCCGAGCAGGGCACGAAACGCCTGGTGCGCGCGGCGATTGAATATGCGATTACCAACGATCGCGACTCCGTCACGCTGGTTCATAAAGGCAATATCATGAAATTCACCGAGGGCGCCTTTAAAGACTGGGGCTACCAACTGGCGCGTGAAGAGTTTGGCGGTGAACTGATTGATGGCGGCCCGTGGGTTAAAATCAACAATCCGAAAACCGGTAAAGAGATTGTGGTTAAAGACGTCATTGCGGATGCGTTTTTACAACAAATTCTGCTGCGTCCGGCCGAATACGATGTCATCGCCTGTATGAACCTGAACGGCGACTACATTTCCGACGCCCTGGCCGCGCAGGTCGGCGGTATCGGTATTGCCCCCGGCGCGAACATCGGCGATGAATGCGCGCTGTTTGAAGCGACTCACGGTACTGCGCCGAAGTACGCCGGTCAGGACAAAGTGAACCCGGGTTCGGTTATCCTGTCTGCTGAAATGATGCTGCGCCATCTGCAATGGTTCGAAGCCGCCGACCTGATTGTTAAAGGCGTTGAAGGCGCGATCAAGAATAAGACCGTGACCTACGATTTCGAACGTCTGATGGATGGCGCTAAGCTGCGGAAATGTAGCGAGTTCGCGCAGGATATTATCGATAACATGTAAGCGACGGTTATCCAATAAACGGAGGCTTAATGCTTCCGTTTATTATTCTAATGCGATTGCGGATCGCTTCAACGCGCTCTTTTTACGCTCAAGCACTCTTTTGGACTTTGCGTCCGATTATCATTCAGGTCATCGCTGAAAATGAAGCCAGCGGCCGGCGGAAATCCGCGGGTTTTGGCGAGATGGCCACCGTTCGCAGGTGTCTGTTGCAGATAAACCATATCTCATCTCTATCGTTGGAAAAAATATAATAGGCGTCCGATGTTTCGGACGGATTGAACACGCCAATCGCTCGGTAGGCGGTTTCACAGTTAAACCCGCTGTTAAGCGGCAAGGGTGAGGGGCCGTTTTCCAACTGTTTTATTCTTAAATACAAACCTTCCTCAAACCAAAGCATAAAAGCCTCTGTAATTTCACCATGACCCTGAAAGTATAGGCGGAGGATTATCAATTAGCGCTTTTTGTGTATGTAAGTAAGGTTGCCTGCCATAAGCTAATCTTATTCCACAGGCGATTCGCCGGAAACGTGGAATTAAGTTGATCTAGATCACAATCTATCGGTATACATTTTGTTCTTATGAAAATCCCGTTGTGGGAAATGATCCATAGATTTGTTTCATGAAGGCATGCCAATGGCTGTGTGCCGCGGAGGATGTATGTCTGTAATTCGCACGTGTTTAAGTCTTTTTGGTGGTGATACGGTAATCGTTCGATGCGCTAATGCGTTTGAGCTTCAGATGGTTAATGGCGCGCACGCGACCGACCCTCAGAATAAAAGCGTTATGCAGGATGCTATTAGCGTAAGAGCTGAGAATGAAATATATTTAACGGTCCCTTATACCGGCGACTGGGATTTGATCATCAATGCTAAAAACGATACGCCCGAGCATTCGATAACCTATTTTCCAGCTTGATGTTTTATCGTGGTCAGCATAGTTGACTCGCGCCATAGGTTTTATATTACCTATGTCAGACAGCGCTTTTCAGGTTGATGCTGACCATTGTGTTTTTACGCTTTATTGATGGTTTCCACTAGCGCGGATATCTGTTGTGATATTAAACCTTTGATTTTTTCGTCAACAAGGTTGCCGTCCGCGTCAAAGCTACCGCTAAAGGCGTTTGAGAAAACCTCTGGTTTATTCAAGGGTTGCAACTCAAGAAATACGCAAACCTGACGTAAATGGTACTGCGCGCGCGATGTTCCCATACCGCCGCCGGAACCCATTATCGCTAACGGCTTTCCTGCCAGTAATGTTTTATCGTCGTCACGTGATATCCAATCCAGAATATTTTTCAACGCGGGAGCAATAGAGTAATTGTATTCCGTACAGGCGATAATTAAACCGTCCGCTTTTTTGACCTGCTGTATTATTCGTTGAACGGCATCGGGTACGATTATTATGTCTGCATTATAAAAGGGCACGTCGTTTAAATCAGCAATATCCAGCGATACATTGTCTGGTAATAGTGATTTCGCTGCCCGCAACAGGCCTTTGTTGGTTGATTTTTGACGTAAACTGCCTGCTATACCTACGAGATTAATAGTCGCCATAATATTTTCTTCCATATAATAATGTTCATTTAAATAATGACCTGTATTTTTAGTCTGCGCAGTGAAAACACCGCATACAGGTCATTATGTCAGAAAACCCGCGATCAGAATTCAGCATCAATATCGACAATGTTGACCAATTTATGGTTTACAAATTCTTTGATGCCCAATCCAATTAACTCACGGCCATACCCTGAACGACGGACCCCGCCAAAGGGAAGGTCGGCTTTAACCATGGTCGGATGGTTAACAAACATCATACCGGTTGAGACTTTTTTTGCGACTTCCGCGCCATGTTTGGTATCCCGGGTGAAGACAGAGCCGCCTAAACCGAAGGGAGAATCATTGGCGATGCGGATCGCGTCAGCTTCATCTTTGGCCCGGAAAAGCATTGATATCGGTCCGAAAAACTCCATGGAATAGGCCGGGTTGTCCGGTAACACGTTTGTCAGAATGGTTGGCTGAACGAATGCGCCTTTTTCCGGGACCTTAGGACCAACCTCTGTGGCGATTGCGCCATGATCCACAGCAAACTGAATTTTCTCTTTCACCTCATCCGCCGCTTTTTGCGATGAAAGCGGGGCAAGCGTGGTATCGGGGGACATGGGGTCGCCTGCGCGTAATGCCGCTACGCCATCGGTATACAGCTTGAGGAATTCGTCATAAACCTCATCGACGATAATCATGCGTTTAGATGACACACAGACCTGTCCGCCGTTCCAGTGACGTCCGAATACCGCCCATTTGACGGTTTTTTCCATTTCGGCGTCGGCCAGTACGATAAACGCATCCGCGCCGCCCAGTTCGAGCGTCGATTTTTTGAGTGCTTTGGCGGCTTGCTGGGCAACGAGCGCGCCGGCGTCTTCAGAGCCGGTGAGCGCAACACCGTGCACGCGCGGATCGTTAAGGATGCGTTCAATCTGGGAACGCGTGACGTACATATTTTTGAAAGCCCCTTCCGGCAAGCCTGCATCACGCATCAGACGGTCAAACAATGCCGCGCTCTGCGGAACGTTTGAGGCATGTTTCAGCAAGATGGTATTCCCGGCGGACAACTGCGGGGCAATGATGCGGGCAATCTGGTAATAAGGGAAATTCCACGGTTCGATGGCTAACAGGACACCAAGCGGTTCATGGTATACCACTGCTTCACCTTCGGCAGGATCGGCTACCGGAAGCTTTTCCGGTTCAAGCAGTGATTCCGCGTATTTTGCGTAATATTCGAAAATCTGGGCGGATAACTCGACTTCCGCTTTTGCTTCGGTGAACAGTTTACCCATCTCCAACGTCAAGAGTTTTGCGTAGCTGTCGCTCTCTTCACGCAGTAAATCCGCTGCACGTTGCATGATGGCTCGTCTTTCCGCAAAAGAGGTGTCTTTCCATGCCAGGAAAGTCGCATGCGCGTGTTCTATTGCGGATGCGACTTCGGCATCCGTCGCATCAGGAAAAGTTTTTATTAATTCCCCGGTGTAAGGGTTCGTTGTGGCGTAGGCCATATTATTTTCCTTATAATAGAGGGAAATACGTAGAGACTGCTTAAGCTAGATATTTCCACATGATGGTAAACGCTGTCGGGGGGCGATGGATGTCCGAACAAACAGCGTATCTCTTTTCTGCAACACTACAATAATACTCTAATGACCAAGTGTTAACTTTATCGACATAAATTGATAGTACGCTTATTTTTGCCTTAGATCCTATCTGCTGTTGAACAGGATGTGCTAATTCACGTTCAAGCGGGGGGAGCGCTGGCCGTCATCGACATGACTTTTCGTCAACATGCGATGCTGGAAACAAAACCTTGACCGCCGCCGATGCGCGCTCCGCTTTGGCTTTATCGCGACTTTCCTTTTGAAAAATGTAAAGTTATGTGGATTTAGTAACTGAAAAGTTAAGAATGCTTGAAAATGGCGCCGCAGCCCATACGATATGGATTGTTGCAAACTTTATTTTTCTGCGAGAGGAAATCAAACTTCTATGATGCGTATTGCGCTTTTCCTGATCACCAACCTGGCGGTGATGTTGGTTTTCGGGCTGGTACTCAGCCTGACGGGAATTCAATCCAGCAGTGTCCAGGGTTTAATGATTATGGCTGGGCTGTTCGGCTTTGGCGGTGCGTTTGTGTCACTGCTGATGTCTAAATGGATGGCATTACGATCTGTTGGTGGGGAAGTGATTGAACAACCACGTAACGAAACAGAACGTTGGTTGCTGGAAACCGTCCGTTCGCAGTCTCAGCAGGCGGGTATCGTGATGCCCCAGGTGGCGATTTATCATGCGCCGGATATTAACGCTTTCGCCACCGGGGCGCGGCGTGACGCATCGCTGGTCGCTGTCAGCACCGGGCTGTTGCAAAATATGAGCCGTGATGAAGCAGAAGCGGTCATTGCTCATGAAATCAGCCATGTGGCTAATGGCGATATGGTCACCATGACGTTAATCCAGGGCGTAGTGAATACCTTTGTTATCTTTATTTCCCGCCTGATTGCTCAGGTCGCTTCCGGCTTTCTGTCCGGGAATCGGGATGAAGGCCAGGGAAGCGGTAATCCGCTCGTCTACTTTGCCGTTGCCACGGTGCTGGAATTGGTGTTTGGTATTCTTGCCAGCATTATTACCATGTGGTTCTCTCGCTACCGTGAATTCCATGCGGATGCGGGGTCGGCGAAACTGGTAGGGCGTGAAAAAATGATTGCCGCGTTGCAACGGCTGAAAACCAGTTATGAACCACAGGAAGAGAGCAGCATGCTGGCCTTCTGTATTAACGGTAAATCCAAGTCGTTCAGCGAGTTGTTTATGTCGCATCCTCCGTTGGATAAACGGATCGAAGCTCTGCGTTCCGGCGCCTACCTGAAATAACCGTTCAAGTCTGTTTCCCCCAAGGCCCTTAACGGGCCTTGGTCATTTCTGTTTCCCGTTAATGTCCTGCGCGGCTTTTTTTTTGCCTCAACAATAACAATGTCATTAAATCAGAAAGCGCCGATCTAAATACCGGAATGTTTCATAAAACAAAATCGCGATCACGGAAAATTGAAACATTGTTTCTATAATGTTGGGTGACCGGCGTTATCGCGTGAGCCAGGAAGGTGGAGTTTTAGATGATCGCAATGATAAGCGACATCATGGTATGCGCGCACGGCGTCAGACTTTTCACGATCGGTTCTAAGGATTTACGGAATGGCCAAAGGCAACAAGCTCTCCCTCGCGTTTCATACCTATCAGGATTCGGCAACCGGCACAGACGTTGTACGGCTGACTCCGCCCGATGTTATCTGCCACCGCAATTATTTTTATCAGAAATGTTTCACCAACGATGGAAGCAAGTTGCTGTTTGGCGGCGCTTTTGATGGCCCGTGGAACTATTACCTGCTGGATCTGGAAACGCAGCAGGCAACGCAGTTAACCGAAGGCAAGGGCGATAATACCTTTGGCGGTTTCCTCTCCCCTGACGACGATGCGCTGTATTACGTAAAAAATGTACGTAATCTGATGCGTGTCGATCTGGAAACGCTGGAAGAGAAAATGATTTACCAGGTTCCTGATGATTGGGTGGGTTACGGTACCTGGGTGGCGAATTCCGATTGTACTAAAATGGTCGGCATTGAAATTAAAAAAGAAGATTGGCGGCCGTTGACGGACTGGAAAAAATTCCAGGAATTCTATTTTACCAATCCCTGTTGCCGCCTGATCCGGGTCGATCTGGCAACCGGTAAAGCGCAAACCATACTTCAGGAAAACCAATGGCTGGGCCATCCGATTTATCGCCCCGGGGATGATAATACCGTAGCTTTCTGTCATGAAGGCCCGCACGATCGGGTGGACGCCCGGATGTGGTTCATTAATGAAGACGGCAGCAACATGCGTAAAGTAAAAGCACATGCGCAAGGCGAGAGTTGCACCCATGAATTCTGGGTGCCAGACGGTTCGGCGATGATCTATGTGTCTTACCACAAAGGCGATCCGAACCGGTATATCTGCCGGGTTGATCCGGTTACGCTGGAAAACCGTCAGTTAATGGTTATGCCGGCCTGTTCTCACCTGATGAGCAATTTTGACGGCTCATTGCTGGTCGGCGATGGTTCTGATGCACCGGTTGATGTGCAGGATGATAGCGGTTATAAGATTGAAAACGATCCTTTCCTGTACGTATTTAATATGCACAGCGGCAAACAGTACCGTGTTGCGCAGCACAATACCTCCTGGGCGGTATTAGAAGGAGACCGTCAGGTCACTCACCCGCATCCTTCCTTCACGCCGGATAATAAACACATTCTGTTTACGTCCGATGTCGATGGTAAACCGGCGCTTTATCTGGCTAAAGTGCCGGATTCCGTCTGGCAGTAATTTACGTGAATAAACTGCGTCATTACACGGCGCAGTTTATGACCACGAATTAACTTACCTATTAATTAGTAAATTTTTTTTACCCTGATATTTATCAAAGTTGCTTGATTATCGTCGTTGTTCCATTGCCATCATCAACGAGTTCCCTTTATACTAAAACCATTGTTCTATTTTTTTTAAAACAAGAAAACTGAGTAGGGTAACCACAAAAATGGCTATTGCAGATTTAGATAAACAACCCGATTCCGTGTCGTCCGTTTTAAAGGTTTTTGGTATTTTGCAGGCATTAGGCGAAGAGCGTGAAATCGGTATTACCGAACTCTCGCAGCGCGTGATGATGTCTAAAAGTACCGTGTACCGTTTCTTGCAGACGATGAAATCCCTGGGCTATGTGGCGCAGGAAGGCGAATCAGAGAAATATTCGCTGACGCTGAAATTGTTTGAGCTCGGCGCGAAAGCTTTGCAGAACGTCGATTTAATCCGCAGCGCGGATATCCAAATGCGGGAGCTCTCCGCGCTTACCCGGGAAACCATTCACCTCGGCGCACTGGATGAAGACAGCATCGTCTATATCCACAAGATTGATTCGATGTATAACCTGCGTATGTATTCCCGCATTGGTCGCCGTAATCCATTGTATAGTACGGCCATTGGTAAAGTGTTGCTGGCGTGGCGCGATAGCGGGGAAGTCAAGGATATTCTATCTACCGTCGAGTTTACGCGCAGCACGCCGAATACCCTTTGCACTGCCGAAGATCTGCTGACGCAGTTGGATGTGGTTCGTGAACAGGGATACGGTGAGGATAATGAAGAACAGGAAGAAGGGTTACGCTGCATCGGGGTTCCTGTTTTTGACCGTTTCGGCGTCGTTATCGCGGGGTTAAGTATTTCATTCCCGACCATTCGTTTTTCTGAAGAAAATAAACTCGGATATGTCGGCATGTTGCATACCGCCGCCAGAAATATCTCTGAACAAATGGGCTATCACGATTACCCTTTCTGATATTAAGACATGTCTGCATATAAGCCTGTCCTTGCGACAGGTTTTTTTATGGCGGCCTGCTGTCCTGCGCGATGTCGCGCACGCTGTAAAAAACCGCGCCACGGCGCAGCGATGGTCGCGGGCGTCAGGCTGCATTGCAGAGTATCGAACTTACCTTCGGCTTGATGCTAAGATGAGAGCCCGTGAGTTGTTATCTGGCAAATTGTTATGAGTGGCATAGCTGTGAATACATTAGAGATGATTTTTATTGCACTCATTGCGCTTCTGGTTCTACTGGTCTGGTTTTTTATTAACCGGGCCAGCGTCAGAGCGAATGAGCAAATCAAACTGTTGCAGGAGATCGTTGAACAACAACGGCAACAGCTGGATTTGCTGAATATGTTAGTGCCACAACGTGCAAAGGAAGATACCGCCGATTTGCAGGCGCAGGATGATGCGGTGCTTGACTTTAAAAACGTCATTCCAGAACGTTAATGACGGCCGGAAAGAATACGTAAAGAGGGTGTAATATGCAGCAAAGCGGATTATCTTGCGCCTTCAGGCGGTACAGGAAAATGCGACTTTGCTGCCGCATGGAACGATAAAAGTTTATTCGATTTTAGCCGTCTCTAAATTACCCGCTTTAGCGTTCTCTATTGCCGCGCCGGCAAGTATTTTAAAGTCTTCCGTCGAGTGCGTTGCTCCCGTTACGCCATCGACAGCGTCGATATTCTGCGTTGCCAACAGGCTTTGTGAGAGTTTTACCGTATAGATATCCGGTGATGTGCCCGTCGTGGCGGCCATTTTCTTGATGTATTCGTTGTCGCTGGTTTTCAGGCGACCGTCTTTTTCACTGGTATAGTCAAATTTGACCTCAGTGATTTTCCCATCCTTATATGTCAGATCCAGAAAGGGTTTCCATCCGTGCGCATCAAAGTCGATGGCCTCGGCTTTATAGGTGCCATCCTTAATCACGCTTTCTGCGGCAAAAGCAGTAACGGCAACGAAACCCACGAGAACGATGGGTAAAAATTTCATTTTCATGCTTCATTTCCTTTCTGAATGATAGATATAGTAACGGTGTATAGTTAATAAATGACGCATTGATACTCGATTAGAATAGCGTTTCATCTTTTTGAATTCAGTGTGCCAATTAACAAATTTGCGCTAATGACGCATTTTTATTGTGGCTAATATGATGGCTATTCCAAACGGCATGTGTTCGTTTATCCTTGGATTATTTAGTGATATTATCCTGACTGCCTTTTTAGGCGAATGTGTGCACATCAAACGAAACCGTGTGCCAACTTGCTTGCCAATCTGACATTGTGGGTCTGATTTGACATGCAATCATCTGAAATTAAAGAAATTGTTTTTTGCATGTGATCTTTCGTGTGGGTCACCACTGCAAATAAGGGAATTATAATGCCTGTTATTACCCTTCCTGATGGAAGTCAGCGTCACTACGACCACGCCGTTTCTCCCCTTGATGTCGCCCTTGATATCGGTCCCGGACTGGCAAAAGCCTGTATCGCCGGCCGCGTGAACGGCGAATTGGTCGACGCCAGCGACAAAATCGAAACCGACGCCCAGTTGGCGATTATTACCGCCAAAGATGAAGCGGGTCTGGAGATTATTCGTCACTCCTGCGCTCACTTGCTGGGTCATGCCATCAAGCAGTTGTGGCCTGATACCCGGATGGCGATTGGTCCGGTCATCGATAACGGTTTCTATTATGATGTGGATATCGATCGCACCCTGACGCAGGAAGATATCGATCTGCTTGAAAAGCGTATGCATGAGCTTGCCGATACCGACTATAACGTGATTAAAAAGAAAGTCAGTTGGCAGGAAGCGCGCGACACCTTTGCCGCCCGCGGCGAGACCTATAAAATCGCCATTCTGGACGAAAACATCAGTCATGACGACCGTCCTGGGTTGTATCATCACCAGGAATATGTCGATATGTGCCGTGGCCCGCACGTACCGAATATGCGTTTCTGCCACCATTTTAAATTGCAGAAAACGTCCGGCGCCTACTGGCGCGGCGACAGCAGCAACAAAATGCTGCAACGTATTTACGGCACGGCTTGGGCGGATAAAAAACAGCTCAACGCCTATCTGCAACGTATTGAAGAAGCCGCCAAACGCGATCACCGCAAGATTGGCAAGCAGCTCGATCTTTACCATATGCAGGAAGAAGCGCCGGGAATGGTGTTCTGGCACAATGATGGCTGGACTATCTTCCGCGAGCTTGAAGCGTTTGTGCGCATGAAGCTGAAGGCATATCAGTATCAGGAAGTTAAAGGCCCGTTCATGATGGACCGCGTGCTGTGGGAAAAAACCGGGCACTGGGACAACTACAAAGAAGCGATGTTTACCACCTCGTCGGAAAACCGGGAATATTGCATCAAGCCGATGAACTGCCCGGGGCACGTGCAGATTTTCAATCAGGGATTGAAATCTTATCGCGATCTGCCGCTGCGGATGGCTGAGTTCGGCAGTTGCCATCGTAATGAACCGTCGGGTTCATTACATGGTTTGATGCGCGTTCGCGGCTTTACGCAGGATGATGCGCATATCTTCTGCACGGAAGAACAGGTCCGTGAGGAAGTGAATAGCTGCATCAAGATGGTGTACGATATGTACGGCACTTTCGGTTTTGAAAAAATCGTGGTGAAACTGTCTACCCGTCCTGAAAAACGTATCGGCAGCGATGAAATGTGGGATCGCGCCGAAGAAGATCTGGCCGCCGCATTGACCGAAAATGATATTCCATTTGAATATCAGCCGGGCGAAGGGGCGTTCTACGGACCAAAAATTGAATTTACCTTACATGATTGTTTGGATCGCGCCTGGCAGTGTGGTACGGTGCAACTCGACTTTTCACTACCGGGTCGCCTGAATGCTTCCTATGTGGGTGAAAGTAACGAACGTCAGGTACCGGTAATGATTCATCGGGCCATTCTGGGATCAATGGAGCGTTTCATCGGTATCCTTACCGAAGAATTCGCCGGTTTCTTCCCAACCTGGTTGGCCCCGGTACAAGCGGTGATCATGAATATCACCGATAGCCAGTCTGATTATGTCAGCGAATTGACCAGAAAACTGCAAGAAGCAGGCATTCGCGTAAAAGCAGACTTGAGAAATGAGAAGATAGGCTTTAAAATCCGCGAGCACACTTTACGGCGTGTTCCCTATATGCTGGTCTGTGGCGATAAAGAGGTTGAGGCAGGCAAAGTTGCTGTCCGTACCCGTCGCGGTAAAGACCTGGGGAGCCTTGATGTCAGTGACGTTATTAATAAGCTGCAACAAGAGATTCGCAGCCGTAGTCTTCATCAATTGGAGGAATAAGGTATTAAAGGCGGAAAACGAGTTCAACCGGCGCGTCCTAATCGCATCAACAGAGAAATTCGCGCACATGAGGTACGCCTGACAGGCGTCGAAGGCGAACAGCTTGGCATTGTCAGTCTGAATGAAGCATTAGAAAAAGCCGAGGAAGCAGGTGTTGATTTAGTTGAAATCAGTCCTAACGCCGAGCCGCCGGTTTGCCGAATCATGGATTACGGCAAGTTCCTCTATGAGAAGAGTAAGGCTACAAAGGAACAGAAGAAGAAGCAAAAAGTCATTCAGGTTAAGGAAATTAAATTCCGGCCTGGTACCGATGATGGCGACTATCAGGTCAAACTACGCAACCTGATTCGCTTTCTGGAAGACGGCGATAAAGCCAAAATCACGCTGCGTTTTCGCGGTCGTGAAATGGCGCACCAGCAGATTGGCATCGAAATGCTTAACCGCGTTCGTGACGATCTGAGTGAACTGGCAGTGGTTGAATCCTTCCCATCGAAGATTGAAGGCCGCCAGATGATCATGGTGCTCGCACCTAAGAAGAAACAGTAAGGCATTCAAGTAGCTGAACCCGCGCCGCGTTCGCGCCGTGCGGGTTTTGTTCGCCTTATCTGATTCGTTGTAATTAACAATGCGAAGTGGAAATTAACATGCCAAAGATCAAAACAGTACGTGGCGCCGCTAAACGCTTCAAAAAAACCGCCAACGGTGGTTTTAAGCGTAAGCATGCTAACCTGCGTCATATTCTGACCAAAAAAGCGACTAAACGTAAACGTCATCTGCGTCCGAAAGGTCTGGTCTCCAAAGGGGATCTGGGTCTGGTCATCGCCTGTTTGCCGTACGCATAAGTAACCTTTTTTGAATTTAGAATAAGACTTTAGGAGAGAGCATATGGCTCGCGTAAAACGTGGTGTGGTTGCTCGTGCACGTCACAAAAAAATACTGAAACAAGCGAAAGGTTACTATGGTGCCCGTTCGCGCGTTTATCGTGTTGCCTTCCAGGCAGTAATCAAAGCTGGTCAATACGCTTACCGCGACCGTCGTCAACGTAAACGTCAATTCCGTCAGCTGTGGATTGCACGTATCAACGCAGCAGCCCGTCAGAATGGCTTGTCTTACAGCAAATTCATCAATGGCCTGAAAAAAGCCTCTGTTGAAATCGACCGTAAGATCCTGGCTGATATCGCCGTATTCGACAAAGTCGCATTCAGCGCACTGGTTGAAAAAGCGAAAGCAGCGCTGGCGTAAGTCAGTGAAGAGAGGGAGCTTGGCTCCCTCTTTTCGTTTTGACCCGCTTGGCGTTCAGCGCAATAAGTGTTGCTGTTGACATTTTTGGTATCTCATTTTTCAATAACGTTGTTTTGTTTTTCCGTTTTCCAATAACGACAAGGTAACGCAAGTATGCATACTGCTATTTTCCGTTTCTTTTTTTACTTTAGCGCCTGAACTCCGGGGGGCTTTGCGCGTAAGAAAAGAAACGAAAAGTAGCGCCTAAGCCTCCCTCAGGGAGGCTTTTTTGTTTAATACGACGTAATTTTTCAATGCGCGGGCAAGCATGACGCGCTATTGATATGACATTTTCCAATCATGACATTTGGCCGTACAGGCAGAAGAAGAGGAATGCAATGCCACATCTCGCAGAACTGGTTGCCAAAGCCAGAACAGCCATAGAAGAGGCCGGGGATATCAGCGCACTGGATAACGTGCGCGTTGAGTATCTTGGCAAAAAAGGTCACTTAACCCTTCAGATGACCACGCTGCGCGAGCTGCCGGCGGAAGAGCGCCCTGCGGCCGGCGCCGTTATTAACCAGGCCAAGCAGGAGGTGCAGGACACGCTGAATGCGCGTAAGCAGGCGCTGGAGGCGGCTGAGTTGAACGCCCGTCTGGCTGAGGAAACCATCGACGTCTCGCTGCCGGGACGCACCAGTGAGAACGGTGGCCTGCATCCGGTGACCCGCACGATCGATCGCATTGAAACCTTTTTCGGCGAGTTGGGGTTCTCCGTGGCGACGGGGCCGGAAATCGAGGATGATTATCATAACTTCGATGCGTTGAATATCCCCGGGCATCACCCGGCGCGCGCCGATCACGATACATTCTGGTTTGATGCGCAACGCCTGCTGCGTACGCAAACTTCCGGCGTGCAAATTCGCACCATGGAGCAACAGAAGCCGCCGATCCGCATCATTGCCCCTGGTCGCGTATATCGCAATGATTACGATCAGACCCATACGCCGATGTTCCATCAGATGGAAGGGCTGATTGTTGATAAAAACATCAGCTTTACCAACCTGAAAGGGACGCTGCATGATTTTCTGCGTAACTTTTTCGAGGAAGATTTACAGGTTCGTTTCCGTCCTTCCTACTTTCCGTTTACCGAACCGTCCGCTGAAGTGGACGTGATGGGGAAAAACGGCAAGTGGCTGGAAGTGCTGGGTTGCGGCATGGTGCACCCGAATGTGCTGCGCAATGTGGGTATCGATCCTGAGGTTTACTCCGGCTTTGCATTCGGCATGGGCATGGAGCGCTTGACCATGCTGCGTTACGGCGTAACCGATTTGCGCGCATTCTTCGAAAACGATCTGCGTTTCCTCAAACAGTTTAAGTAAGGCGGGAATATCATCATGAAATTCAGTGAGCTCTGGTTGCGCGAGTGGGTAAACCCGGCGGTAGACAGCGATACATTATCTGAACAAATCACTATGGCCGGTCTGGAAGTCGACGGCGTCGAACCGGTTGCCGGCGCGTTCCACGGCGTGGTGGTCGGCGAAGTGGTCGAGTGCGGACAACACCCGAACGCCGATAAATTGCGCGTAACGAAAGTCAACGTGGGCGGCGAGCGCCTGCTGGACATCGTGTGCGGCGCGCCGAACTGTCGGCAGGGGCTAAAAGTGGCGGTGGCGACCATCGGCGCGGTATTGCCTGGCGATTTCAAAATCAAAGCCGCCAAACTGCGTGGCGAGCCGTCCGAAGGGATGCTGTGTTCATTTTCTGAACTGGGTATTTCCGACGATCATAGCGGCATCATCGAACTGCCGCTGGATGCGCCGATCGGGACGGATATTCGTCAGTACCTGCAACTGGACGACAACGCTATTGATATCAGCGTCACGCCGAACCGCGCCGATTGTCTGGGCATCATCGGCGTTGCCCGCGATGTGGCCGTGCTGAACCAATTACCGCTGACAGAGCCTGATATTCAGCCCGTTGCGGCCACCATTGAGGATAGGTTCCCGATTCAGGTTGAAGCCTCGCAGGCTTGCCCGCGTTATCTGGGGCGGGTGGTCAAAGACATCAATGTCAAAGCCGCTACGCCGCTATGGATGCGTGAAAAACTGCGCCGCTGCGGCATTCGCACTATCGATCCGGTTGTGGATGTCACCAACTATGTGTTGCTGGAACTTGGTCAGCCGATGCATGCGTTCGATCTCGACCGTCTGGAAGGCGGGATTGTGGTCCGCATGGCCCAGGATAACGAAACGTTGACGCTGCTGGACGGCAATGAAGTGACGCTGAACGCCGATACGCTGGTGATCGCGGATAAACAAAAAGCGCTGGCGCTGGGCGGGATTTTTGGCGGCGAGCATTCAGGCGTTAATGAAGAGACGCGAAATGTTTTACTGGAGTGCGCTTACTTTAATCCGCTGTCGATTACCGGACGTGCGCGTCGCTACGGTTTGCATACCGATGCTTCTCATCGCTATGAGCGCGGCGTCGATCCGGCTTTGCAGTTTAAGGCGATGGAGCGGGCGACCGCTCTGTTAATCGATATTTGCGGCGGCAGCGCCGGCCCGGTGGTGAATGTAACCAGCGAGGCGGATTTACCGGCGCGGGCGACCATTACGCTGCGCCGTGAAAAACTCGATCGTTTACTCGGTCATCATATTGCCGACGATCAGGTCGATGATATTTTACGCCGCCTCGGCTGCAAGGTAACAAAGACCGATGCTGGATGGCAGGCCGCCGCGCCAAGTTGGCGTTTCGATATGGAAATCGAAGAAGATCTGGTGGAAGAAGTTGCCCGTCTGTATGGCTATAACAATATCCCCAATATCGCCACTCAGGCGCCGTTGAAGATGACGTCTCATCGCGAGGCTTCTCTTCCGCTGAAGCGCGTGAAGACGCTATTGGTCGATCGCGGCTATCAGGAAGCAATTACTTACAGTTTTGTCGATCCTAAAATTCAGGCGCTTGTCCATCCCGGTGAAGAGGCGTTAATGCTGCCCAGCCCGATCTCCGCGGAGATGTCGGCGATGCGTCTGTCGCTGTGGAGCGGCCTGCTGAGCGCGGTGGTGTATAACCAGAACCGCCAGCAAAACCGCCTGCGCCTGTTTGAAAGCGGATTGCGCTTTGTACCGGACAGCGGCGCCGATCTGGGCATTCGTCAGGATGTGATGCTGGCGGGGGTTATTACCGGCAGTCGTTATGAAGAGCATTGGGATCTGGCGCGTCAGGCGGTTGACTTCTATGATTTAAAAGGCGATTTGGAAGCGATACTGGCATTGACGGGTAAATTATCCGCCGTTGAGTTCAGAGCGGAAGGTAATCCGGCATTGCATCCGGGGCAAAGTGCTGCTATTTATCTGTGCGGGGAACGCATTGGATTTATTGGGGTTATCCACCCGGAACTGGAACGTAAGCTGGATTTGAATGGCCGCACCGTGGTATTTGAACTGCTGTGGAATAAGGTCGCAGACCGCGTGCTGCCTGATGCGAGCAACATTTCTCGCTTCCCCGCGAACCGCCGTGATATCGCTGTGGTAGTGGCTGAAAACGTTCCCGCTGGTGATATTTTAGCCGAGTGTAAGAAAGTTGGCGCAAATCAGTTAGTTGGCGTAAACTTATTCGACGTGTACCGAGGTAAGGGCGTAGCGGAAGGGTATAAGAGCCTGGCTATCAGCCTGATCTTGCAAGATACCTCTCGTACACTGGCAGAAGAGGAAATTGCCGCTACCGTTGCGCAATGTGTAGCAGCATTAAAACAGCGATTCCAAGCATCCTTGAGGGATTGAACCTATGGCGCTTACTAAAGCTGAAATGTCAGAATACCTGTTTGAGAAGCTCGGGCTGAGCAAACGGGATGCCAAAGAGCTAGTCGAGCTGTTTTTTGAAGAAGTTCGTCGCGCTTTGGAAAATGGCGAGCAGGTCAAACTGTCGGGTTTTGGCAATTTTGATTTGCGAGACAAGAACCAACGTCCGGGACGTAACCCAAAAACTGGCGAAGATATTCCGATTACGGCGCGCCGTGTGGTCACGTTCCGTCCGGGGCAAAAGTTAAAAAGCAGGGTAGAGAACGCCTCTCCCAAAGAGTAAAAGTGATAACACAAAAGGCCGCGCAAGCGGCCTTTTTCCTTGATGGGGATTGCAGCGTGGATGAGGTGATCCAAGGGCGGTGAAATCGATTTAACGGCTTATCTGCGATTCTGACGGGTAGTAAACCAGCACAGCAATGATCCCAGCGTCACCATGATGACGCCCTGCCAGAAAGAGAACGAAGGGGTGATGCTCAGCCACAGTGCGGCCAAAAGCGTTGAAATCACCGGGGTAAAATAAGAGGCGGTTGCCAGCAACGTCAGATTACCGTGCTGAATGCCGGTGTCCCACGCGGAGTAGGCGACGGCGGTGGAGACGCCCATGAAGATCAGTTCAATGGCGTTGGTGATGGTGAAGCTCAGGGCGTTCTCCGCGCTGAACGCATATTGCAGCCATAGTACGATGGCGGTGATGAGGAAAAAGATTAACACGCCGCTTTCCCCGCGGCCGAAACGTTTGGCGATATTGCAATACAGCGCCCAGGCGATGGCCGCCGAGAAGGCCAGCCCGTAAGCCAGCGGATTGGTGAGGATGTTTTGCCACAGCATGCGCGGAGACCATTCGCCTTCCCCCTGCATAATCCAGACAATACCGGATAGTGAAAGAGCCAGCCCCGCCCAAAGTAGGACGCGGCTTTTTTGCTGGTTGATAAAGATGGAGAACAGGATGGTCAGGCTGGGCCACAAATAGTTAATCATGCCGAGTTCCATGGCCTGTAAACGGGTATTGGCAAGTCCGATAGAGACGGACAGAAAAATTTCGTAGCAGATAAAGAGCGTTCCCCCGGCCAGAAGATAGACTTTGGGCAGCGTTGTTATTTTGGGTACACCATAAAACAGCAACAGACAGAGCGTGCTGGTGCTGTAAATCATCGCGGCCCCGCCAAGGGTGCCGAGTGATTCGGTCAGGCTGCGGATCAGCCCGACGGAGGTGCTCCACAGAACAATTGCCAGCAAACCAGCGAGTGTGGCGCGTTGCGGCGTCAAGATCATGATGTTGTGTCTGACTTAGGTATAGGGAGCGGAAATAATAAAAACGGATGCCGTTGCCTGCATCCGTTCCACACAAAACTGAAGGATTAACGCCAGAAATCGTCGAAAACGGTAACCGGCGGCCGACGTTTATGCTCGGTTTTACGATACCAGTTTTCAATGATGGCGGCGTCTTGCGCGCCAATTTGCTTCCCTTCGAGATAATCATCAATCTTTTCATAAGTCACGCCCAGCGCGACTTCATCGGGCAGCGACGGGCGGTCTTCTTCCAAATCGGCCGTCGGCGCCTTGGTATAAAGATGAGCAGGGCAGCCCAGTTCCCGCAGCAGCGCTTTCCCCTGACGTTTATTCAGACGGAATATCGGGTTGATATCTGTTCCGCCGTCGCCGTATTTGGTGAAAAAGCCGGTCACGGCTTCAGCCGCATGATCGGTTCCTACCACCAGTCCGGCATTCATGCCGGCGATGCTGTACTGGGCTTTCATCCGCTCGCGGGCTTTTTCGTTACCTTTAACAAAGTCGGAAAGCTCGATGCCAATCGCTTTCAGCGTGGCTTCGCTGGCCTCCACCGCCGGTTTGATATTAACCGTCAGCACTCTGTCTGGTTGAATAAAAGCGATGGCGTCCTGGCAGTCGGCTTCATCGGCCTGAACGCCATAAGGCAGACGGACGGCGATAAATTGGTAGCTGTCATCGCTGGTTTCATTACGCATCTCGGTAATTGCCGTTTGGCAGAGTTTGCCGGTCAGCGTCGAATCCTGACCACCGCTGATCCCCAGTACCAGAGATTTCACAAACGGGTGAGCATTCAGATAATTCTTTAAAAAATCAACGCTAACGCGGATTTCTTTCACCGGGTCGATGGCGCTTTTCACCCCCAGCGCAGTGATAATCTCCTGCTGTAATGACATAATCTCCCCCCTTCTGAACTTATTGATCCTGCGAAATAATTATCCCAATTACCAGAGTGTAAAGCTAATTGGCATGAAGAAAAAGAACAAGCACGCAGCCAGTTGTTTTACCTATGGATGAAGCCGTTCCGGGCGCTTATCTAATTTTGTTATAGGTAGGGTTATAATTTGAAAAAACGCCGTTTGCCATCTAGCCTTATCTATGACCCATTCACATGAGGTAATGCAATGAAAAATAATCGACTAATGTTGTGTATTGCGGCGGCAGGAGCAGTCTTTCTTTCTGGATGTTCGACTTATAACAAAGCTGAGAGTTATGTCAATGAACCGGTGGTGAAAGACGTTAAGGTCGGGATGACGAAGCAGCAGGTTCTTCAGATTGCTGGTTCGGGAGGCATGGAAAGACGTCTGGTGAACGCGACAGGCACCTGTAGCGATTATCTGCTGAAAAATCGTGACGGCACGGCGCAGAATTACTTTGTCAGCTATGACGACACCGGCCATGTCCGTAACAAAGGTTTCCAAAGCTGTCAGGCTTATGACACTAACCCGCAGCGGTAATTGAAATTAATAGCTACATCATAACGTAGCGCATGGGCTTATCTGACTTTCTGCTATATCTACATTCTCATATCTGAAAACATGCTGGAAGACGCTTTCTCATCAGAGAACAGCGGCTTTCAGCATGATCTGTAAACATCGTTGTAGACCTTGCGTCCCCAAAGCGCCTCACCCTGAATGAGCGGGGGAGAAAAGCACGCGCGCATAGTGTTAATAGATGCAGTGTTAATGGGTAGTGTTAAGAATTTGCCTGGATTAGGTAAAACATTGTCAGATGACAGGGGATTAAGATTATTCCATCTTCACCCGCGTGAGATTGTAACCGATATTGCTGCTAACCGGTTTACAAGACTGTACATGCGTCGAGGAAAATGCAATGACGAAAAAAACACTGGCACTGGCGATGTCGTTATTTCTGATCACCAGCTCTTTTTCACCCCTCACTTTTGCTGAAGGGCCGAATAGATCGCAAGACCAGAAATGGCAACAAGGTAACAACCAAAAGGGCGGTGAGCGTACCGGTAAACAAAGAAATGTCTCCAACGGTCACCACAACAGCGACAAAGGGAAAAATGGCGTAAAGTCCGCTTCACGTGAACAGCGTAATACGGCCAAATTCCGCGAACGGGACCACTTTGCGTGGAACGGCAATGATTTCAGAAAAGGCCAGGCGGCGCCCAAGCATTTTCGTGGCGATAATTATCGGGTGAATGACTGGCGCGTCCGCGGCTTACGTGAACCGCCTGCCGGGCAGCACTGGGCTTATATTAACGGCAACTACGTGTTGATTGCCGCTGCCACCGGGATAATCACGGCCATTCTTCTGAATAGCGCATTGAATTAGTCGTAAGAGGCGTCGGTAAATCATTACCGACATTGACAAAGCCTGTTATTAGGGAGAGCGTGGCGAGGGGCCGTAGCGGCGTAAGCCGCCGACAAATTTGCCAGGAGCAAATTTGAACAGCATTTATGCTGGCCCGCAGGGTGGGGCACAAGGATGTGTCCCATAATGGCCCCTCGGTACGCTAGGCCCGGGTATCGCTTACCGACGCCTTATCGTTTTATTTAATGTTATCGATGCGCCAACTCGGCTTCTTCCTGCGCATCAAACACGGTTTTATCCGTTTGCTTCAATAACTGACTGGTGACCGTGCCCGCGGTCATTGAACCGCTTACATTCAACGCCGTACGTCCCATATCAATCAATGGCTCAATAGAAATCAGCAAAGCAACCAGGGTAACCGGCAGCCCCATTGCCGGCAGAACGATCAGCGCGGCAAAGGTTGCGCCGCCGCCGACGCCGGCCACCCCTGCCGAACTGATGGTGACAATCCCGACCAGCGTGGCAATCCATACCGGATCGAGCGGATTAATCCCCACCGTCGGAGCGACCATCACCGCCAGCATGGCGGGATAAAGTCCGGCGCAGCCATTCTGGCCGATAGTGGTGCCAAATGAGGCGGCAAAGCTGGCGATGGATTCTGGTACGCCGATACGGCGGGTTTGCGCTTCGATGCTCAGTGGGATGGTGGCGGCGCTGGAACGGCTGGTAAAGGCAAATGTCAGCACCGGCCATACCTTACGGAAAAACCGGGCAGGATTAATGCCGGTCAGCGACAGAATCAGCGCATGAACGCCGAACATGATAGCCAGACCCAGATAAGACGCCACCACAAAGCTCCCTAGCTTGAGGATATCTTGCAGGTTGGAGCTGGCCACCATCTTGGTCATTAACGCCAATACTCCGTACGGGGTCAGTTTCATCACCAGACGAACCAGTTTCATCACCCAGGATTGCAAGGTATCAATGGCAACCAGGATCCGCTCGCCTTTGGCGGCGTCGTCTTTCATCAGTTGCAGCGCGGCAACGCCGAGGAAGACGGCAAAAACAACGACGCTGATAATCGACGTGGGATTGGCGCCGGTCAGTTCGGCAAACGGGTTTTTAGGAATAAAGGAAAGAATGATCTGCGGGATGCTCAGATCGGCAACCTTGCCCGCGTAGTTATTTTCGATGGCCGACAAGCGGGCGGTTTCCTGCGCGCCCTGCACCAGTCCAGTTGCCGTCAACCCGAACAGATTGGTCACGAAAACCCCGACCAGCGCGGCAATCAGCGTGGTAAATAACAGGGTAGCCAGCGTTAATACGCTGATTTTCCCCAACGACGAGGCATTATGCAGCTTGGCGACCGAGTTCAGGATGGAAACAAATACCAGCGGCATAACAATCATCTGCAACAGTTGCACGTAGCCGTTGCCGACGATATTAAACCAGGCGACCGATTGGCTGATAACCGGGTTATCGCCGCCGTAGATCAGGTGTAGGGCCAGACCAAACAGAACCCCGATAACCAGACCCAGCAAAACTTTTTTTGCCAGGCTCCATGACTTGCCTTTGCTGGCGTATCCCACTAAAAGCAGCAGTGCGGCAAACGCCAAAATATTTAACAGCAGCGGAAAATTCATCTCCACTTCTCCCTATCAGTTAGATGAGCAATTTTTCAAAAATGATGACAAACACCGACAGGATATCAGTTCTTTTATAAGTTTGTTATATGGCGGTAGGCGACAGTCGGGGATGCGCCCGGCGCCGATGCGGCAACCAGGGTTTTTACGGCGAATGGGGCGGCGACAAAAAATAGGGCGGTCATTGAATCGGAGAGAGAATGACCACCCTGAACCGCAAAAATAAATCAATAAATTACGTTAATATACGATGAGGGTAATTCAGACACAGCCATTTACCTAACACAAAACAATACTCACTTACTTGTTTCACTAACCACAGACTACCTTAATAACGGGATGTTAAAATTAACTTGACTAATACATTAATTCCAACATCCCTGGTTATTAATAAGGTCTAAACATTAAAACAACCGTTGGCGGATTAGAAGCTATAAGTTACGCCGACGCGGTAGCGCGTTTGGCGATGATCGCTGGTGCCGTCCTGAGCGACATTACCCACCGCCATATAGGGCTTCCAGTTTTTATCCAGCTTATAAGAGAGTTTTACGTCATGATCGAAATTATAGGTTTCGTTATCATATTGGTAAGCGCCGGCTTTATTGGCTTTCTTATAATCCAGTTCGTAATCAATCTGGTAGTCTTGCAGGAATTTATAACTGATAACGCCGGTCAGGTTATAACCATTTTCCTGCGTATCGGTTTTACCGATATTCCCGCTGTTACGTTTGTAATAAGGGCGATAGCGCAGCGAAGTGGACAGATCGTCGGTGATGTTGATTTTACCGCGCAGATAAGGGCGGTAGTTGTTGGATGAAGAGCTTGAATCTAAAGAGAATCCTGGTTCAAGAGAAAAAGTTTTATCAAAATTGTAAACGTAGCTGGCCACCACTTCAGTACCGTTGCTTACGGTTTCATTAAAAGGTTTGTTCGGCGTGGTATCAGCAGAAGATTGGCGCCATTTAGCTTCAACCGACAGGCCAAAACCATTAGCGAAACGGTGAGACATCAACAGACGATCGCGGTGATCATTCTTGGGCGTATCTTTCATTTCATGGCGATAATCGATATTGACGGCCATCGCGTTAATACTGACTAATGAAGTGACAGCCAGAGCGAGTAATTTTAATTTCATTGTTATAATTCCTATATAGTTAGGATGATGTTTAATACAAAGACGCGTTTTTCTTTTTTGGAGCAAGTTCTATTGTATTTATTATTAAAATGTATTTTGTGATCCAGGTCTGTTTGATAAATTAGAATTGAAATGATGTTTTAAATTGTGATTGCGATCGGGTTGGATAGTGGGGTTGTTTCAATTTAAATGAAATAAAATAAACTCATTGTTTTAAAATAAATAAAACTAAAAACAATAAAAAACCTGCCGTGTTAATGGCAGGTTGGTTAATTGATAAATTGCAGCGTATTTTATTTCATCGCACGTTTTAGAATACGTTCAGATTGACGCTGGAAGTATTTCGCGGTTTCTTCAACGGATTTCTGACCGTAATCGATGGACTGAATAGCATCGCCAAACAGAGAAACGATTTGCGGGTCGTCAAAGTAAGGCGAAACGCTCACGTTATGCGGCAGTGACAGCGCCTGAGCCAGACCGGCAACCGCCGGAGAATCATCTTTAATTACGCCGTCAGCCGTCAGTTGGGCTACGGCGGCCTTACTTAACGGAACGCCGCGTTCCAGTCCCAGCGCCTGAACGCCTTCTTTGCTGTTCAACAGGAAGTTAATCAGCAGAGACGCTTCTTTAGGATGTTTGCTTGATTTGCCGATTGACAACATTTGCGCGGGTTTAAAGAACAGGCCGGCGTCTTTGGCCTCCGGCAGCATGGGATAGTGACCTAACTCCAGCTTGGCGGGCGGTTGCAGGTTGTCGGAATATTTGGTGATCGTCGAGTTCCACATATAGGTGCCGCTCCACTCGCCATTGATCCACGGCTTCATCTCATACATGTTGCTCTTACCGAAAGAAGCATAGTATTTCGCTGAAGGCATTACGTGGCTATCGACCAACTTTTTATACATGCCGAAGAATTCAACCCACTGCGCATCGGTATACGCAAACTTCTGCGCGTTCACATCAATGGCGGGGAGGTTGTATTTCTGAACCATATAGGAGTTTAACAGCGCCAGTGAATCCTGATGCTCCAGCACCACCGGATAGTATTGATCGCCCAGTTTTTCTTTAAACACCTTGCCGGCATTCAGCAATTCATCCCAGGTTTTCGGATATTCCAGACCGGCTTTTTTCCAGCTTTCAGTATTGAAATAGAACACCCGGGCGGTGACGGAAATAGGAATGCCGTTCAACTTGCCGTTGACGGTGGTACTGCTGAGCTCTTTGGGATCGAATTGCGTCAGATCCAGCGTATCGTTGACTTTGTTCAGATCATAGAAACCCTCGCCGTTTTTAGAGAAAATCGGCAGCCAGTTCCAGTTGGTCTGCATAACGTCAGGTTCGGTATTACCGGCAATTTGCGTGGTCAGACGGGACAAGTGTCCGTCCCAACCGGTGTACTCTGCTTTAACCGTGATATTCGGGTTCTGCTTATGGAACTCTTCAATGGCTTTGAGCGTTTGTTGGTGGCGGGTATTGCCGCCCCACCAGGACATTCTTAATTCAACCTGATCGGCGGCAAAAGATGGAGCCGCCAATAATGCCAGAGATGAGGCTATCAACGTGTGTAGGATCGCTTTTTTCATCGGTTACTACTCCTGTTAGAGAGAGATGTTTTTTTCTGTTTTTGCATCAAAGATATGGCATTTATCCATATCAAATTGGAAGAACACCTGACGGTGCAGGCCATTCTTGATAATCACCCGCGCTTCGTCGGACGGGACGCGGGTGGTTAATTCAAAGCCATCAACTTTTATGTACATAAAGAATTCATGGCCCATGTTCTCTACGCGAACCAGTTCACCCTGAGAATGGTTGGCCTCAAACGGTGTTTCGGAAACGGTCACGTATTCCGGACGGATACCGAAGAACACATCCTGACCGGCGTGAGGGCGAACCTTATCCTGCTGGGACTGATTCAATACCAGCGTGTAGTGCCCGACGGTCAGGCCAATCTGACCGTCATTTTCCACCAGTTTGCTTGGTTTGATGTTCATTTCCGGAGAGCCGATGAAGCCGGCGACAAACATGTTTACCGGGAAGTGGTACAGGTTATCCGGGGTATCCACCTGCATGATATGACCCAGTTTCATCACGCAAATACGATCGCCCATGGTCATGGCTTCGGTCTGGTCGTGGGTGACATACACGGTGGTTGCCGCTTTACCGCTTTTCTTCAACTGCTTGTGCAGGTCGGAAATACGGATACGCATGGACGCGCGCAGTTTGGCATCCAGGTTTGACAAGGGTTCGTCAAACAGGAAAACATCCGGTTTTTTCACGATGGCGCGGCCCACCGCGACGCGCTGCGCCTGGCCGCCGGAAAGCTGGCGCGGCAGACGATCCATCAGATCTTCCAATTCCAGAATTTTGGACGCTTCGGTAACTTGCTCTTCAATCTGCGCTTTCGGCATTTTGCTAAGCTTCAGGCCGAACGCCAGATTCTCTTTTACCGTCATATGCGGGTAGAGCGCATAGTTCTGGAACACCATCGCAATCCCGCGCTCTTTGGGGGCCAGGTTGTTTACCACGCGTTCGCCGATACGCACTTCGCCTCCGCTGATGGTTTCCAGACCGGCCAGCATCCGCAGCGTAGTGGATTTCGCGCAGCCTGAAGGGCCGACGATAACCATGAATTCGCCGTCTTTAATGGTCAGATCGATGCCGTGTACCGCTTTGAAACCGTTGGAGTAAACTTTTTCCAGCTTATTGAAAATGACTTCAGCCATGATAGATCCTCTATTAACCTTTAATGCCGCTGCTGGTCACGCCTTGTACGAAGTAACGCTGCGCCAGGAAGAAAACAATGATGGAGGGCAGAATCGAAATGCTGGACATCGCCAGGATTTCGTTCCACGGAGCGCCTTCTGTTACGTCGATGGACATTTTCAACGCCAGCGCAATCGGATATTTATCCACGCTGTAGACATAGATCAGCGGACCGATAAAATCGTTCATCGACCACATGAACTGGAACAGCGCGACGGAGATAATGGCCGGTTTCAGAATCGGCACCACCACATACCACAGCACCTGAAAGGAGTTGCAGCCGTCAATCTGGGCCGCTTCTTCCATATCACGCGGCACGCCGCGCAGGAACTGGATCAGCATGAACACAAAGAAACCCTGGGTGGCGAACGCCAGCGGCAGATACAGCGGCAGGTAGCTGTTCAACATGCCCATTTCACGGAACATGATGTACTGGGGGATCAACAGCACGGTGCTAGGCAGCAGCATGGTGGCGATAAGCGTGGCGAACCAGAAATTCTTCCACGGGATCTCGAAACGGGCGAAGCCGTAAGCGACGATGGTGGAAGAGATAATGGTCAGCAGCACTTTCGGGATCACATACTTGAAGGTGTTGATCATGTAATGACCGAAATTATATTCCGTACCGGTTTTCCAGCCGTTAAGGAAGCCGTCCCAGGTGGCGTGTTCCGGCCACAGACCGAGCGTGGTAAAGATTTCATGATTCGGCTTGAACGATGCCGAGAACATCCAGGCCAGCGGGTAGAGCATCAGCAGACCGACAAACAACAGAATCACGTAACGAATGGCGGCGCTGATTTTTTCTTTACGCAGCGTACGGCGAATTTCCAACGCCGCAATCTCTTGCGCGGAGCTCATATTTGAATGCATGTCAGCCATTTTTTCCTCCTTTATCCGCGGAGTAGAACACCCAGTACTTGGACGACTTAAAGGCAATCGAAGCGAAGACGGCAACGACCAGGAACAGAACCCATGCCAGCGCGGCGCCGTAGCCCATATCGAAATACTTAAATGCCGTATCGTAGATATAGAGCGAGAACAGGTAGGTGTAGTGCGTTGGACCACCGCCGGTAATGACGTAAGGCGCGGTGAATTCCTGGAATGCCTGGGTGGTCTGCATAATAAAGTTGAAGAAAATAACCGGCGTAATTAACGGCACCGTGACTTTCAGGAACATTTGCCATTTGGAGGCGCCGTCGATCATGGCGGCTTCATATTGCGACTGCGGTACGTTCTGCAACGCGGCCAGGAAGATAACCATCGCCGAACCGAACTGCCACACGCGCAGCAGGGTAACGGACATTAATGCCAGCGACGGTTCGCCGAGCCAGTTGACGGCATCAAAGCCGAACACGGCCAGAAAGCTGTTTAACAGGCCGTCGATGGCGAAAAGCGCACGCCATAACACGGCAATCGCCACGCTGCTGCCCAAAATGGACGGAACGTAATAAGCAGTACGGAAGAAGCCGATGCCGCGCAATTTGAAATTAAGCACAAACGCAATTAATAGCGCGAATATTAATTTCAGCGGAATGGTCAGAAATACATAGGCAAAGGTTACGCCCATTGATTTCCAGAAAAGATCATCCTCAAGCAGCATCCGATGGTAATTTTCAATACCAGTGAATTCAGGAGGACTCATCAAGTCATACTCGGTAAAGCTGAGTATAAAAGATGAAATAAAGGGGAAAGCGGTAAAGACTATCAATCCTATAATATAGGGAGAGATATAGGCTAACCCCAGCATTCTGTTTTCATTCATAATGCTTACCTATTTAGTAATTGTGAATCATTAAAAAACAAAAAATTAAGACGTTAATAACGCTGGATAAATAAACTCCACGTCATAGATAATTCTATTTTCCCCGTTAACGCGAAAATCACCGTGAACATACCCACCCTGGGTTAAAAACGGTGGAATATCGCTTAATTGGTTGCGACAGGCGGCCACGAAAGTCAATAAAGCCAATGGAAAGGGATCATCCAGACGAACATAGCGATGTCGCGCTGAACGAATAAATAAACCTCGATGGAAATGTTTTTCAAATAAAACGTCAGCTAACCGCCAGGCGTATTGCGCCCATTGTTCCGACTGTGTGTGCTCGGCCAGTTCAATTATGGCGAATAAAAAAACCGGACTGGCGATGTGATGAATATCTTCATGCTTCAGACGAGTCAGCAGGGTATTAATCAATGCGTACAGATCCTCGTCGCCGCTAAGGCGGTAAGCCCGCACCAGAGGCAATAAATAATCGCCTTCCAGAACAAAGGGCTTCAATTCCGTGCCCGCTTTTCCGTAATAGCCGTCACGTTTGAATTGATAACCGGTCATATCCTGACCGTTGTTCCACATCGGACGCAGCGAGTTACTGGTTACATCATAGGCATATTGATAATAGTTTTTTAGCCCGGAAATAACCCAGCCAAGGATTTCGTCGTCTGGCCGGGTACGCAGAATGTCCAGCATCGCTAACGGGTTGTCGATCAGCAACGGACGCATGTCACGGAACAGGACGTTGGCCTCTAGGGCAATGTCGCCGAATTCCGGGCCGAACTGCCGCTGTGCGCGATCGCCGAACCACGATTGGGTTTGGTTGTCATCTTGCGGCGCCGGTTGACGTTGCAGCGGCGAGCTGAACTGATAAACCGGCATGCCGGTTTCCGGATTGCGCGCCAGCACGTATTGCCGGTATAGATGTTTGCCCCATGCGGCCGCTTGCCGATCGCCGGTATATTCCGCATAGTGAAAGGCGGCGTAAATAAGGTCGGTGCCGGCGTTAACAAAGGTCAATCCTTTAGTCAGCGGCAGCGTCGGCCATTGCGCAGGGTCGACCACATCACGACGGGGATGAAGAAAAACGTCTGCATCGCGGGGTTTGGCGTAATCGCCATGCCGGCCCAGATCCAGCGAATCCCAGTCTTCGACATGGGCGTTCCAGAAACCCTGAAAAAAGTTCAGCGTCTTTTCCGCGTTGACGCGATGCAGCAGCGCGTAGTAGGGCAGATGATGCTTGAGCTCATGTACCTGGGCTTTCGATTCCGGGCCTTCGCTTTGCAGGGTATCCAGATTGATAAAACGATGGCCGCCCCAATAAAATAATCCGCTGTTCTCATCGACAAAATGGTTGAGGAAATAGCGGCTAAGCGCCTCGGCCTGCTGCTGATAACGGGATTCCCCGCTAATGATGCTCATCGCGCACAGTGTCCTCAGCCAGTTTTGCTGACTGGCAAAGTTTGAAATTGGCGCGTTGCGACCATCAGGAAACCGCCACACGACCGGTTCCATGCTGCGTACATCAAATCCATCAGCCAACAACGGCGTAGGGTTTGTGCGGCTGTGAGCCACATTCTGAACCGTGTCGATATGGCGGCTTACGGCATCAACCCATTCATCAAGTCTGGCTTTTTTGCTGGTGGAAAAATTTTCAAAAATACTCATGGAGTACCTGCTTATGGAACTGCGCAACAGTTCCTTATAAATAGAAACACTGTTTTGATTGATTATATTGCGCGAGTCGCCTTGCCGTCATTCACGCAATCGCGAAAGTGTGATCAAAGTCGGAACGTTGTTTTTAAATTTTTTAAAAACGCATTTTAGAGAAGAGGGATAAAATAGAAGTAAAAATAACTTTTTGAAAAATAAATAAAAAAGCACAATCAATATTGTGCCTTTTAACAGGGGGTTATAGCGTAATGGTTACTGCGAAAGCCTGTACTAGCGAGCCAGCCACCCGCCGTCAACGGCGATAGTATAGCCATTGATATAATCAGACGCGCCGGAAGCCAGGAATACGGCGGGGCCCATCAAATCCTGCGGTAATCCCCAACGGCCTGCCGGGATGCGATCCAGAATTTCTTTGCTGCGCTCTTCATCCGCGCGTAGCTGCTGGGTATTGTTGGTTGCCATATATCCCGGGGCCAGCGCATTGACATTGATGCGGTGCTTGGCCCACTCGTTCGCCAGCAAACGGGTAACGCCCATCACGGCGCTTTTTGAGGCGGTGTAAGAAGGAACGCGGATCCCCCCCTGGAAAGACAGCATCGATGCGATATTGATAATTTTACCGCCACTGCCTTGCTTGATGAACTGACGGGCGACCGCCTGAGACATAAAGAACACGCTCTTAATATTCAGGTTCATCACATCGTCCCAGTTCTTTTCACTGAACTCGATGGCGTCTTCACGGCGAATGATGCCGGCGTTGTTGACCAGAATGTCAACTTTGCCGAATTCGGCAACGGCTTTTTCCACCAGTTCCGCGTGGCTGTTGATGTTGCTCATATCCGCGGTCAGGCTTAGGAAACGGCGGCCCAGCGCGGTGACTTTCTCGATAGTGTCTTTCGGTTCGACAATGTTGACGCCGACAATATCACAGCCGGCTTGCGCCAGGCCGATAGCCATACCCTGTCCTAACCCTGTATCACAGCCTGTGATAAGAGCAATTTTACCCTGTAAATCAAAAGAATTTAAAATCATAGCGTTAATCTCTCTATAAGCGACAATAATTCGTCGTTAGCTGTTACTGTAGGGAACACCGGTTATTCCGGCTGAAAGCGATTAACGTAACTCGCTAACCTTGACGTGATCCCTGTCACCGAAAACCGGACCCTCGCCAACCATGCCCCAGATAAAGGTGCAGCGTCTGGTGCCCACACCGGAATGGATCGAGCAGATCGGTAACAACACCGCCTGCTCGTTTTTAACTTTTCGCCTCTCTTTCAGACATCAACAAAACAACAATGACGCTTTAGCGCTTTGGAGAAAGTACCGGGCGGAACAAATGAGGCTGCGTGGCAGTGACAACGTCACTTGAACGTCAATTGCCCGGCTCTTTCTTGTTAAGCAGGATAATAGTTTGATTGGGATGCGAATTCAATAAAAATGAAATTATGTTTTATTTATTTCTTGAGGGGCGTCATGATTTTGCTTATTTTAGGTTTCATCTGGCGCTGATGTCACTAAGATGGCGGTAGTCACCGTGACACGCTCATCTTTGTTCGATACCGATGAGTAATAGAAATATAAGGGGAAATGATGAGAAGGTATTTTATTGACGACGAAACGCCGTGGGAAGCGCTCGGCGGCGGGATCAAGCGTAAGATCATGACCTGGAGTGATGAGCTGATGATGGTCTGCGTGCATTTTGACAAAGGCGCCATCGGGACGGCTCACAAGCATGATATTCACGATCAGATTGCCTATGTCGCCGCCGGCAGTTTTGAAGTGGTGATTGAAGGTGAAAAACGCGTCCTGAAAACCGGTGATGCCTATATGGCGGTAAAGGACGAAATGCACGGCGTGGTTGCGCTGGAAGACGGCAGTATATTGATTGACACGTTTTCACCGAAACGCGACGATTTCCTTTAAATCGCCTGGCGGTTGGCCGGTTTTTTTCCGGCCAATGCTACCGCGTTTTTCCAGCAGCGTTTCAGGCTTTCCTCGGTTTTATTTACGAAATATGCGCTGCCTCAAGCTGTTGCAACGAGCTAAGCTTGCGATCGGCCAAAGCCCAGCGCGGATCCTGGCTGAATTCCGCCTGGGGTACGACAATGGAACGCATTCGGGCCGCTTTGGTCGCAATCATGCCGTTCACCGAATCTTCCAGCGTGACGCACCGTAAAGGCGAGACGCCCAACTGTTCGGCCGCATTCAAATAGACTTGCGGATGCGGCTTGCTATAGGGCAGATTTTCGGCCGAAGCCAGCGCGTCAAAATAGTGTTCCAGATTGAACATACGCAACACCTGTTGCTGCATCATCAACGGCGACGCCGAGGCCAGGCCGATTTTGCGATTTTGCTCGCGACTGAGTTGCAAAGCATGTTCGACACCAGGCAGTAAAGGGCGGCGCTCGGCGACTAGGGCAATCGCCCGTTCAATAATACGGCCGACAACCACTTCCCGGCTGGGGGTCTTCCAGGGCGCAAGCTGATACCAGAGATCAACCACCATATCAATGCGTAATCCCAGCGTATCCTGCATGGATTGCCGCAGCGAAGTATCGATCCCCAGTGAGGCGATGACCTCAAGTTCGGCCATATCCCATAATGGTTCAGAATCGATCAGCAGGCCGTCCATATCAAAAATTACCGCGCGAATTGAGGGGGCAGAGGTCATGCGAGTGGCTCCGTAATACATAGGTTATTGTAACGGCTTATTATAAGCTAAACGGTTGCTTATAAAGCCAGTCGAGCGCTGATGCGTTGACTGATGATAAACTTAAAGTTTTAGGTATACACTTGTTATACGCAACATCGTGTTGCGTATAACAACAGTGCGTCACTCAAAGGGGAACTCATGACGTATCAACAGGCCGGTCGCTTAGCGGTGGTTAAACGTATCGCGGGATGGATCATTTTTATTCCGGCTTTGCTGTCCACGATTATTTCGCTGGCAAATTATCTTTATGCCTATACGCAGAAAAAGCAGGGAATTGATGCGGTGCTGCTGGATTTCCTGCATCTGATGATCGATATGGTGCGGTTTAATACGCCGTTCCTGAATATTTTCTGGTACAACTCGCCGGTTCCTGATTTCTCGCGTTTTTTTATCGCCGCCAGCCTGATGTTCTGGCTGATATACATTCTGATTTTTGTCGGCCTGGCGCTACAGGTTTCCGGCGCCCGCATGTCCCGGCAGGTAAAGGCGATTCGTGAAGGCATTGAGGATCAACTGATCCTGGAAAAAGCGAAAGGCAACGAAAGCAGCACCCGCGAGAAGCTGGAAGGGCGCGTCGTGGTGCCGCGTCACACCATTTTTCTGCAATTCTTCCCGCTCTATATTTTGCCGGTGATGATTGCCGGAGTGGGGTATATGGCGCTGCGGTTATTAGGCTTGCTGGCCTAGTTCGACGTTCCGGCGCCGGTAGGCGCCGGAATCGCATGATTGCCGTACAACCGCTGCGAGGGGTCAGGAATAGAGCTGTTGCTCTATCGCTTGCTGAGCTTCGACAATGTGCTTGCCGCCGAACAGGTTGGCGCGGTTGAGCAGGTAGTAAATCTGATAGACCGGTTGCCGTTCGATAAAGCTTTTATCCAGCGGCCAGATGTTTTGGTAGCCGTCGTAAATTTGCGGCGGCAACGCCGGGTAGAGGGGCAGCATCGCCAAATCGCACTCTCTGTCTCCCCAATAACATGCCGGATCGAACAGATAACAGCCATTATCGCTGTTGGCGCAATTATCCGGCCACAGGTCGCCATGCAGTAACGACGGCTGCGGCTGATGGCCGGCTAACCGTTGTTCCACGCGCGCAATCAGGCTATCAACCTCACCGAAATGCATGCCTTTTTCCGCAGCCAGTTGTAATTGCCAGCCAATACGCTGTTCGGCAAAAAAAGACGACCAGCGCCGCTGCCAACAGTTGGGCTGAACCGTGGTCGACAGATCGTTATCAAAATCCAGGCCGAACTGCGGCTGATCGCTCCATTGATGCAAGCGCGCTAATTGCTCGCCAAGACACCAGGCGCTGTGGGCATCCAGCGGTTTTACCGGCAGGAACTGCAACAGCAGAAAGCTGTTATCACGGGAGCTGCCGACGCCGTATACCTCGGGCACGTTGACGGTAGCGCTACGCGCCAGCAGGGCGAGTTGATCGGCTTCCGCGGTGAACTTCGGCAGCATTTCGCGCAGGTCGCATTTGACGAAAACCTCATGCTCGCCATAACGAATATACCAGGCTGGGTGCATCTCTCCGCCCGACAGTTCCCGGCGTTCCTGAATTTCAGCAGCACCGAGATGTTCTTCCAAAAGCCGGCTGATAGCTTGCCACATAAGATCATTCTCCCGTTGATGTTGCCCGATACCCGTTTGTGCGATTGGGTCATGCCGTTACGGTAATCTATTGAACTTTATAAAAACTGAATCTACAGCACAGTGATGACGATTGATGCAATGGTGAAAGGATGTCCGCAGAAAAGTATAGACGCTGTTGCAAATAACACGGCGGACGGAAAGCGAAACCGGCGGAGAATCGCCGGTGAGTTTGCTGACAAAGTCCGGTGAGCGGTAATGATGGATGGATCGTAAAGACGCTGCAAGTACATCCTTGTAAGCTCGAACCGCGCCATCCCTGGCGCGGACGCTTTACTCTTCCATTCCATTATTACCGTTCAATAAAGGGTAATAGGTTAGTCAACGGTCTGACCGACGGAGAACCGCCGGTTTCAGAGAGGATCAGCGCGGTACGGTGTTTACCGCGGCCTGATTGGCCGGCTGGCGATGAAGCTTCAACTGGTGATAACTCAGCGCCACGGCGAAGAACAACGCCTGGACGATAACGATACAGGGGCCGGTCGCGCCATCGATGTAGAAACTGATCATCGTGCCGGCGACACAGGATAGGATGGAAACCAGCGTCGCCACGAGCAGCATAAGGTCGAAACGCTTGCAGAGCATAAACGCAATGATACCCGGGGCGATAAGCATGGCGATGACCAGAATGACGCCGACGGCCTGCAATGACGCGACGATGGTTAACGCCAGCAGGCAGAGCAAGCCGTAATGCAGCAGCTTGACGGGCAACCCGATAACGCGCGCGTGATTGGGATCGAAGCAGTAGAGCATGAAATCCCGGCGCTTGAGCAGGATCACCGCCAGCGTAATTCCCGCGATAATCAGTATCTGCGTCAGTTCCTGCGAGGTGATCCCCAGTACATTACCGAACAGAATATGATTAAGGTGTTGGTCGGTATCGATACGGGCAAACAGCACCAGCCCCAGCGCGAACATGCCTGAAAAGATGATCCCCATCACGGTGTCTTCTTTAACCCGACTATGCTCTTTGACATAACCGGTGGCGACCGCACAGAAAACGCCGGAAATAAACGCGCCAATCACTAGAGGGATCCCCAGCAGAAAGGCAACCACGATACCGGGTAAAACGGCGTGTGAAATCGCATCTCCCATCAATGACCAGCCTTTCAGCACCAGATAGCACGACAATACCGCGCACACTGTCCCGGTCACCACCGCGGCGATAAGCGCCCGCTGCATAAACGGGTAGGATAACGGCTCTGCTATCCAACTCAGTATCAGGCTCATAGCGCATCTCCCGTTTGCTCGCGCCGGCTTAAGCGACGCGAGGCGAGCAATCCGTGTTTGGGCGCAAACAGAAACGCCAGCAGGAACACCACCGTCTGCAACGTGACGATGACGCCTCCGGTGGCGCCATCCAGGAAAAAGCTCAGGTAGGCGCCCACCGCGCTGGTGATTGCGCCAAGCGCGATAGCGATCAGCACCAAACGGCCGAATCGATCGGTGAGCAGATAGGCCGTCGCGCCGGGAGTAATCACCATCGCAATGACCAGGATCGCCCCGACGGTTTGCAACGCTGCGACGGTACAGGCGCTAAGCAGGGTAAAAAACAGAATTTTCAGCTTCAGCGGCGACAGGCCGATAGACCGGGCATGGTTTTCATCAAAGAACACCGCAAGCAGGTCTTTCCATATCAGGCACAGAATAATAAAGGTAATACCGATAATGATCTCAACCTGAAGCACGTCTTCATCGGCGATACCCAGGATATTGCCGAAGATAATGGACTGAACGTTAACCGACGTGGGATTGAGTGAAATAATCAGCAGCCCGACGGCGAAAAAGGTTGAAAAAATAAACCCGATAATCGCATCTTCGCGCAATCGGGTGATGTGCCGGATCAGGGTCATGGCCAGCGCGGCCAGCATCCCGGTAAAAAAAGCGCCGGCGGCATACGGCAGACCTAATGCATAGGCGCCGGCGACACCGGGAACGACGGAATGCGATAACGCATCGCCCATCAATGACCAGCCTTTAAGCATCAGATAGGCGGAGAGAAAGGCGCAAACGCCGCCTACTATGGCGCTGACCCAGATAGCTTTCACCATATAGTTATAGCTAAAGGGCTGTAGCAACAGTTCGATCATTGGTGTTCTTTCTCCTCCGGAGCGATGGCGCGTGAAGCGGGAGGATCGCTTTTGGTTGAGCCGTAAAAAACGGCGGGGCGCTCATCATCGGTCAGCACCGTTACCGTTCGGGCATCATCATCATCGTGAAGGTGCGGGCCGCCAAGGTTAATGTGACGCAGAACGCCGCCAAAGGTCTTTTCCAGATTGCTCTGGGTAAACGTACTGTGCGTCGGCCCTGAGGCCAACACGGTACGATTCACCAAAATAACGTTATCGCAGAACTCGGGGACGCTGCCGAGATTATGCGTCGCAACCAGAATCAGATGTCCCTCGTTACGTAATGTGCGCAGCAGGTCGATAATCGCGTTTTCTGTTTTCACATCCACGCCGGTAAAGGGTTCGTCCAGTAGCAGCACGCTGCCCTGTTGCGCCAGCGCGCGCGCCAGAAAAACCCGTTTTTTCTGGCCGCCGGATAATTCGCCTATCTGCCGTTGATGTAGCGCCGAAAGACCGACGCGTTCCAGTGATTCGGCAACGATGGCGCGATCCTGCTGACTGGGAATACGCAGAAAATTCATTTTCCCGTATCGTCCCATCATCACCACATCGGAGACCAGCACCGGAAAGTTCCAGTCCACATCCTCGGTTTGTGGAACATAAGCGACCAGATTCTGTTTCAAAGCCTGAACAATGGGTTTTTTGTTCAACAGAACTTGCCCGGCGGTGGGTTTCACCAGACCCATAATGCTTTTGAATAGGGTGGATTTCCCGCTGCCGTTGACTCCGACCAGCGCGCAAATCGTGCCGCCGTTCAATGCGAAAGAGGCATGACGAATCGCCTGATGTCCGTTGCCGTAGGTTACGGAGACATCGTTGACTTCTAATGATTGCGTAGCTGTAGCACTCTCACTGCTCATTGATCAAATCCTTTGGCGATGGTTTCTACGGTGACTTGTAAAAGGTCAATGTAGGTCGGAACCGGGCCTTTTTCGTTTGACAGAGAATCGACATAGAGTACGCCGCCATAGTTGGCGCCAGTCTCTTTACTGACCTGCTTTGCCGGCTTGTCTGAAATGGTGCTTTCACTGAACACCACCGGGATTTTTTGCTGCCGGACGACATCAATCACGCGACGCACCTGCTGAGGCGATCCCTGTTCATCGGCGTTGATCGGCCACAAATAGACTTCCTTGAACTGGTAGTCCTTTGCCAGATAGCTGAATGCGCCTTCGCTGGTAACCAGCCAGCGCTGCTGTTCAGGAATACGGGACAACCGCTCACGCAACGGCGAATCGATGGATTGGATTTTTTCCGCATAGGCTTTGGCGTTGCGGTTATAGGTTTCCGCGTTCGCCGGGTCATACTTCACCAGTCCGGCCCGGATATTTTCAATATAGACCAGCGCATTGGAAGGCGACATCCAGGCGTGCGGATTCGGGTTGCCGTTATAGGCGCCTTCACGGATGGGAAGCGGCGTAATGCCTTCGGTCACCACCACGGCGGGAACATCTTTGACATTCTCAAAAAAACGCTCAAACCAGCGTTCCAGATTCATGCCGTTCCATAATATCAACTGGGCCGATTGCGCTTTAACAATGTCGCGCGGCGTCGGTTGGTAGTCATGAATTTCGGCCCCCGGCTTGGTAATGGATTCGACAATGGCGGCGTCTCCCGCAATGTTTTGCGCCATGTCTTGAATGATGGTGAATGTCGTGACGACTTTAAGCTTTTCCGCCGCCTGGACGCTGCAAACGGACATAATCAGGACGCTCGACAGCGCAATACGTCGCAAAAGAGGAGGTAACTGGGCCAGAACAACATTCATACGAACATCCTTAACAAGTCGGGAAATGGTTTTTGAGAATAATTATCAATATCATTTAAGTCAAGAGAGCGATGGATATTGATGGCGTGTTGAACGACTCGGCGGGTGATGAACTGTGTGCACATGAGCATGAAACTCATAATGCTCCTTCGATAACAAAAATATTGATATAATTTAATAAATCGTACGTAACGTTGCAACGTAAGTCTAACCCTAACGCGCATATCCGCACTGTTTATGCGCAATAAGCCCAGATTACCCGATACGCTGAACAATTGAGCTAATAAAATCACCGAGTCTGCCGATAAAACACAAAACATAGGGTTTTAGTCTACATTTTGTGTCGGGAGGAAGCACAGGAATATGAGTTCAAAATCAGAAAGACGTTGGAAGCTGATAAGTTGTATTTTACTTATTTTATTAGTTCCATTGTTTATTGTTATGTTATCGCTGGACTAATCAAAAAAAGTAAGAAAAGTTATAGAAAAAGTGACATTTCTTACTTGTTGATTTAAAGCGCGGTCCATAAAAGGCAAAAATGGTATTTGATAGTTATTTTTTATCTAAGCCTCGGCGATTTACCACTTTTGCCTTTTTCATTTCCACATTGTCCTCATTTCAGGGCGACATGTTCCTTATCCGGGACAGTGATTTAGCGCGTCATTGCGTATTTATAAGTCATCAATACGCCTAATCTGTGCAGCTCGTCCACGACTGAAAAAAAATGGCTTGCCATTGATTAAAGAGTGTGTAATAACGCACTTGGGTAAAACGAGGTACAGTTCTGTATATGAATGGCATTTTCAGTAAAGAAGATATGAGTACAAACGTTAGCGTTGAATACCGCTTCTCTGCCGATCCTTATCTTAGTGCCTCAAGCAGTAACGACTTTGGTTTGTCTGTATAACGCCTCTGGCGGTTTAAACAATTAAAGGAAATATCTGAAATGGCAAAGATTAAAGGTCAGGTTAAGTGGTTCAATGAGTCTAAAGGCTTTGGTTTCATCACTCCGGCTGACGGAAGCAAAGATGTATTCGTACATTTCTCTGCAATTCAAGGCAACGGCTTTAAAACTCTGGCTGAAGGCCAGAACGTAGAGTTCGAAATTCAAGACGGTCAGAAAGGTCCGTCTGCCGTCAACGTTACTGCGCTGTAATTACCGCACACGTTGCAAAACCCGCCATGGTGCGGGTTTTTTGTTGCCTGATTTTTATCGACGCAACACTTATGACGCAAATATATACACTAAATAATTCGAGTTGCAGCAAGGCGGCGACACCGCGACAAATTCGTCGGGAACGAATTTGACCAGCCAACGGCTGGCCTGCGGTGAGAGACCGGATGTCTCTCATTCATCCCCGGGAGCTTACGCCCGTGAGCGATCGGGGTGAGCGACAAATCTGCCTGGGGCTGATTTCAGTCCATTGACAAAGCCCGTTATTAGGGAGAGCGTGGCGAGGGGCCGTAGCGGCGTAAGCCGCCGACAAATTTGTCAGGAGCAAATTTGAACAGCATTTATGCTGGCCCGCAGGGTGGGACACAAGGATGTGTCCCATAATGGCCCCTCGGTACGGTAGGCCCGGGTATCTCGGGCTTACAGACGATTTTGTTAGCAATCTCAAATCTGCCTGAGGCAGATTTGAACGCTGCTTGCAGCGGCCCCAACGGGGCGAGGCCCATAGAGGGCCGAGTAATAAAGCCAACGCGCCTGCAACTTGAAGTATGACGGGTATAAAGAATATTTTTTAGCAGGGAATACGTGCTGATGTTTTATCAATGCCCGCTATGCCGGCAACCCTTACGCCGGATAGCGCAGCAGTGGTCGTGCGGTCGTCACAGTTTCGACTGTGCGAAAGAAGGTTATGTGAACTTGTTGCCGGTGCAATTTAAACGTTCAAAACAGCCGGGCGACAGCGCCGAGATGATGCAGGCGCGCCGACGTTTTCTGGAGGCGGGACATTATCAGCCATTGCGTGAATATGTTACGCAGCGCATTAATGAGGCATTGCCGCATGATGCGGCCGCGCTGCTGGATATCGGCTGCGGGGAAGGGTATTACACGGCGGCGCTGGCTGACGCGCTTAAATCAAGCCGGGCAATAACCGTCTATGGACTGGATGTGTCAAAAGCCGCTATCCAACGTGCGGCAAAACGTTATCCGCAGGTCGACTACTGTGTCGCATCAAGCCAACGACTGCCGTTCAACGACGGCTCGCTGGATGCCATATTGAAGATTTATGCGCCCTGCAATGAGGCTGAACTACAGCGCACGGTCAAAGGCGGCGGCTGGGTTATTACCGTATCGCCGGGGCCGCGGCATCTTTACCAGCTAAAAGCCGAAGTCTATGACCAGGTACGGTTGCATCCCATCAGAGACGAAACGCTTGCGGGGTTTCAGTTGATCGAACAGCAACCCCTGGCCTATCCGATGCAATTATCGGGGCAGGAGAGCGCCGCCTTGTTGCAGATGACGCCGTTCGCCTGGCGCGCCACGCCGGAGGTCAGCCAAAAGCTGTTGGCAATGAGGCAATTTAGCTGCGAGACGGATTTTATTATCCGGCTGCATCAGCGTATTGACGATGCCGGCCCCGCCGGGGAGCCGGCATAAACTGCGATAGCGTAAAACGTGCGGGGCGGGAAGCCCTGCACCGATGAGACCTCAGTGCAGGCGCGGGCGTCAGGCTAAATAGCCAAGATGTTCGTAAAGAATATTGCAGCCGATGGCAATCAGCACGATGCCACCCGCTATCTCCGCTTTTTTGCCGAGGATCGGGCCAATATAGCGGCCAATCATCATGCCTAACGTCACCATAATCATGGTGGCGCAGCCAATAACCATCGCCGTGTGGAAAATATTAACTTGTAAAAATGCCAGTCCCACGCCAAGGGTCATGGCATCAAGGCTGGTTGCCACTGCGGTGCAGACCAACAGAGCCAGACTGTGTTTCTTGATTTTTTCGCAGTGACAGGTCTTGGCCGTTTTACAGCCTCCGATGATCATGCGCCCGCCGAGAATCACCAACAGCATGAAAGCAACCCAGTGATCCCATTCAATAATGAACTGACTGGCAAAAAAACCGAGCGACCAGCCAATTAACGGTGTGATGGCTTCAACGATACCAAAAATCAGACCGGTACGAATGGCATCCCGGAATCGGGGTTTGTGCAGTACGGCGCCTTTACCAATTGATGCGGCGAATGCATCCATCGACATGCCAAAAGCCAGGATAAGTGTTGCTGATAGGTTCATTGTAATAGCCTCGGCTGGGTGGTTCTCCATATCCACGTAGATCATCCCCAACCAGATGATGATCGCCGTGTCTATGGTCTCGCCTGCCAATCGGCCGCCCGCACCACGTTTTAAATATCCTTAATACGGATATAAAACGAGTATGTTGATACGAGCATTTCTAATATTAAATATCAGAAACCGGCTACTCCCCAATGACGGCGCAACCTTAGCATATTATTTAGGGGTGAAACAACAATAAAAAATCTAAGTGTTAATAATGCAATTGATAATTATTTTCATTTAAATAAAGATAGGGATAAATGCATAAAATAACGTCAGATAGAATAAGGATTAAATACCACAAATAAGTTAATGGTATGTTTAATAATATTAAAAATTTACGATAATTTTACTATATCCTATTGATTTTCAATCATAAAATTATATATTCTTTCCAAATCATCAAGTTGCTCGACATGAATTAATAATCGCCGCCGCTCCAGATCGATGACCAAAACCCCATCCTCAGATAAATTCATATTTTTAATACGGTTATAAGGAATAAATATATTGGCATAAAAGAACCCTGCTGATTTAAACAGCAACTTGGGGCGGCGAATATAGGCAAGATAGATCGCCATTAATGCCAGGGAAAGTAAGAGCCAGGTCGTCATTATCGCGCCATTATTCATGATATTTTGATAAATAAGAATGGCGACTAAACCAATAAAAATGAGCGCGTCCAGTCGGTTTGCACGCCTTAACAAGACGCGGAGCCGCGTCTTTCCCTTCAGCCTATCCATGATGAATTCGTCATAGATGGCATAAATCAGCGCCAGTGCAATCGACACAACCAGGGCGATATCCGTAACCGTCATGGGTAACTCCATTTGTAAGTATGAGGAACAGCGAGTGTTAATCTGAATGGTGTTTTAAGCCGGAATATCGCGCCGGACAAGAGGGTATTCCAGACTTGAGTTGTGTTTCGGCCGCGTAAGGCCGGAGGTGAAAACCTCCGGCAAGGTACGCATTATAAACCAAGCAGGCCGATCCAATAACCGAAGATCCCGATGGCAAAGAATCCCATGATGAGCCACAAGGCGTTGACTTTACGCCTCAGCAGCCACATACAGCCGAAAGTCAGCAACAGCGGGATCAACCCCGGCATCAACTGGTCGAGAATCGACTGGACGGTAGTCACCGTGGTTTCACCGTTTTGATTGGTGATCCTCGATACCACCAAAGGCACATTAACGTGCGTCCACTTATTGACCAGCGCCCCCATGACAAATAGGCCGAGAATCGATGCCCCCTCGGTCATCTTTTGCAGGAAGCCGCCACCCATATCATTAACGATATCAACCCCTTTACGGTAGCCGTAAGCCACGCCATAGTAGCGAACCAACAGACGCACCAGGTTGAACAGCACGAAAAAGAGTATCGGCCCCAGCAGGCTGCCGCTCATCGCAATCCCCGCGCCGAGCGCGGCAAAAACTGGGCGCGCGGTGCCCCAGAATATCGGGTCGCCTACGCCGGCCAGCGGCCCCATCAGGCCCACTTTCAGGCCGTTGATCGCACCGTCGTCAATCGGCGCGCCATTGGCGCGTTGCTCCTCCATGGCCATCGTCACGCCCAGAATCGGGGCCGCGACAAACGGTTGGGTGTTGAAAAACTCCAGATGGCGCTTAATCGCCTGTTTGCGTTCTTCCGAATTTTCGGGGTAAAGACGGCGGATCACCGGCACCATGGAAAAACAGAAACCGAGCGCCTGCATACGTTCGAAGTTCCATGACCCCTGGAACAGGTTGGAGCGAATAAACACCCCGCGAATATCACCGGCCGTGAGTTTCTTTACATCAGTTGTAGTTGTGTCAACCATTTCTCTCACCCCTATTAGTCCAGTTCATTATCAAGATCGTTGCTACCCGCCGCTACAGGCTGACCCTGCGTCTTGTTGTATTTCGGGCTGAGCTGGATATACAGCACGGCCATGACAACGCCAATCACACCCAGCGCCACCAGGTTGAAATCGGTGAATGCGGCAGTAACGAAACCGAGATAGAAGAAAGGCATCAGGTAGCCCGCGCGCATCATGTTGATGACCATCGCATAACCGACCACCACAATCATGCCCCCGGCGATATTCAGGCCGTTGGTGACGACGTCCGGGATTGAATTCAGCATGGCATGAACGGCATCAGTACCGACGGAAATCGCAACGATAACGGCAGGAATGGCAATACGCATCGCCTGAAGCAGCAGGGCTGAGACATGCAGCCAACTGATGGCGCTTAAATTACCGCGTTCCGCCGCGCTGTCGGCGGCATGCTGGAAGGCAACGGTAATGGTTCGGACAATAATCGTCAGTACCTGCCCGGCGGCGGCCAGCGGGATCGCCAGGGCAATCCCGGCGCCGACGCTTTGTCCGCCGGCAATAACCAGGATGGTTGAGATAATGGAAGCCAGCGCTGCATCGGGGGCGACCGCCGCACCAATGTTCATCCAGCCGAGTGCGATCATCTCCAGCGTACCGCCGATAATGATCCCGGTTTGCAAATCGCCTAATACCGCCCCGATGAGCGTACAGGCGACCAGTGGGCGGTGGAATTGAAATTCATCAAGAATCGATCCCATCCCCGAGACACAAGCGACAAGAAATATCAGCACAATTTGAAGTGTGGTGATTTCCATTGTACTTCTCCTATGAAAGCGTTTCTGAGTATCCCCGTCATTTTTCACGTTGCTGCGTCGGCTGCTTTCGTTCGTCCCGTTCGCTTATTTTGCGCAAGCTTCAGGGATTCGCCCGATTACCGCCTGGCGGCAATTTGAAATTTTAAGGGTATAAAATAAATCGTTACGCCGCGTTATTTATTGGGTGTTAACGAGCCATCTTATTAATTAAGTCCATCATTTTGAGTTTGGTATCGCTGGAAACTTTTCTGACCTCCAATTCAATTCCGCGTTTATCCAACTCTTTGAACGCGGCAATATCTTTTTCATCAATAGAGACCGCATTATTGACCTGCGTCTTTCCTTGACGGAATGCCATGCCCCCAATATTAACGGAGGTTATTTTTACGCCATTTTCAACCAGATGTAATACATCGGTCGGGTTGGTAAATAACAACATAACGCGATCGGATGCATATTTCGGGTTGTTATAAACCCGAATGGCTTTCTCGACATCGACTACATGCGCCGTAACCCCGGGAGGGGCGACCTGGGTCAGAAGGGTTTTGCGGACATGATCGGCCGCGACGTCATCGCTGATGACGATAATGCGCGTGACATTGGTTTCCTTTGTCCAACGGGTGGCGACCTGACCGTGAATTAAGCGATCATCGATACGCGCCAGACCTATTTTCATATGTTCGCCGGTTCCGGAAGCCGGAGCGGCGGCGGGCGCCTTGGGGGATGCCGGAGCAGGGGAGACGGCCGCTTTCGGTTTCTCCTGCGTTTTCAGCGCCTTTACGCCGTCCCGGCCGGCTTCAAGGGCGATCGCCACCAAATCGGCGAATGCCGGATTGTCGTCTCGCGCCATAAACGTTTCCGCCAGCATGGGGATATTTACCCCGGCGATAACTTCATGGTTTTCTTTATCCGTTACCATGCGGCTGGCCGCGTTAAACGGGCTTCCTCCCCAGGTATCGACTAAAAACAATACGCCAAGCGACGTATCTAACCGGGCCAGCTCCTGCTGATATTTTTCCATTAATGTTTCAGCGTTCTCACCGGGGACAAAATCAACCCAGGCGACGTTGCTTTGTTCGCCAAGGATCATTTCAGCCGTTTTTAGCAGCGGCCCCGCAGTGGCTCCGTGAGTGCATAACATTATCGCAATACTCACTTGCTACCTCCTCATTATTCACCATCAAATTGCATGTGTAATACGTCAGGAAACAGGATTAACGTTCAGATACTGAAAGTTAACCGCAGTGTTATCAGTATGGTCGTAAGAATCTAACTTGGTTATCCAATAGGTAAAAAACGTTAAAATTCATTCGACATTCAATGAATCGGGTCAGGCAATCAAACGTGAAACGACGATTTGACGGATTTATTTTACTCATCGAAAAAATAAATAGTGTGATGCGGCTCCACCTTTGATCGGTAAAAAGTTTGATCTGTTACTCAAATGTGGAGTAAACAATAGAAATGTTGCATACGGTTAGTTGATGCTGAGCGTAAGAAAATCTTTGTGAAAAATGGGGGCAACCTGTTAGAGTAATCTTCCCTTAAATTGCTTAGGAGCACCGGGCATCCGCCCTTCCCATGGACTGTCACCGACAAAACGTTCTCTGTTTACCCGCTAACGCTGGTGGTTTTCTGTACTCAGTTGGTCGTTCCCATCTTCATCTGAGGCACCCTGATTCAAACCCACTCTTTTTATTACCCTTCAATGCAATTAACGCATTGATGTCATTTGCTCGTTCATTTTTCGGAGTCTGACATGGAATTTTTGCTGGATCCTTCAATCTGGGCAGGCCTATTGACGCTGGTGGTACTTGAAATTGTTCTGGGCATCGACAATTTGGTCTTTATTGCCATTTTGGCGGATAAGCTGCCGCCCAAACAGCGCGATAAAGCCCGTATTATCGGTTTATCGCTGGCTCTGTTAATGCGTTTGGGGCTGTTGTCTCTGATTTCCTGGATGGTCACGCTGACTCGTCCGCTGTTTCACATTGCTGATTTTAGCTTCTCAGGACGCGATCTTATTCTGCTGTTCGGGGGGCTGTTTTTGCTGTTCAAAGCCACGATGGAACTCCACGAACGGCTGGAGAATAAATCGCATGATGAGCACGGCAATCGCGCGCACGCCAGCTTTTGGGCGGTAGTGGCGCAGATTGTGGTGCTGGATGCGGTCTTCTCGCTGGATGCCGTTATTACGGCGGTGGGAATGGTTAACCATCTTGGCGTGATGATGACCGCGGTCATTATCGCCATGGGTGTAATGCTGTTGGCGTCTAAACCGCTGACCAATTTCGTCAACGCCCATCCGACGGTGGTGGTGCTGTGCCTCAGCTTCCTGCTGATGATTGGTTTAAGTCTGGTGGCGGAAGGTTTCGGCTTCCATATTCCCAAAGGTTATCTGTATGCGGCGATTGGTTTCTCGATCCTGATCGAAATGTTTAACCAGATTGCCCGACATAACTTTATGAAACATCAGTCGCGACGCCCTCTGCGCGAGCGAACCGCGGAGGCGATTTTGCGTTTGATGGGCACCAGAAAAACCACCGACGATGTGGACGATGAACCGAAGAAAGTCATGACCGAAACCTTTGCTGAAGAGGAACGCTATATGATCAGCGGGGTTCTGACATTGGCGTCGCGTTCTTTACGCAGTGTCATGACGCCGAGAACGGAAATTTCCTGGGTGGACAGTGAGCGTTCCATTGACGAAATTCGCTTGCAACTGCTGGATACCCCCCACAGTCTATTTCCTGTCTGCCGGGGTTCGCTGGATGAACTCATTGGCGTCGTCCGCGCCAAGGATTTGCTGGTCGCGCTGGAAGATCACACCGATGTAGAGAGCTTTGCCGCCGCGAACCCGCCCATCGTGGTGCCGGAAACGCTGGATGTGATCAATTTACTGCCGGTGCTGCGTCGGGCCAAAGGGAGCCTGGTTATGGTAAGCAACGAGTTCGGTGTCGTGCAGGGGCTGGTGACGCCGCTTGACGTACTGGAAGCCATTGCCGGTGAATTCCCGGATGAGGATGAAACGCTGGAGATTGTGGCGGACGGCGACGGTTGGCTGGTTAAAGGCGGCACGGATTTGCACTCATTGCAGCAGGTCGTCGACAGCAGCGATCTGGTCAGCCCGAAAGAGGATTATGCCTCTCTGGCGGGAATGCTGCTGGCACACAGCGATGAGTTTCCGCAGGTGGGCGATGTGATTGAAATCCACCGGTTGCGCTTCCAAATCATGGAGGTGTCGGAGTACCGCATTGAGCTGGTCAGGGTGGAAAAAATCACCGAGCCGGTTGATGAGGAAGAAGAGTAAGCGTCATAAAACAGCCCCGAACTCTACGGGGCTGGTTTCCGCCGCGATGTTTCTCACATAGCGTAAATCAGTCGCACTGAACCTTAATCGCCAGCCCGCCGCGCGACGTTTCGCGGTATTTGGCGTTCATATCCTTACCGGTTTCGTACATGGTTTCGATCACCTTATCCAACGATACCCGCGGTTCGCTGGTGCGGCGCATCGCCATTCGTGCGGCGTTGATCGCCTTTACCGAGGCGATGGCGTTGCGTTCAATGCACGGAACCTGCACCTGACCGGCAACCGGATCGCAGGTTAAGCCCAGATTGTGCTCCATGCCAATTTCCGCGGCGACGCAGACCTGCTCCGGACTGGCGCCCATTAATTCCGCCAGCCCGGCGGCCGCCATTGAGCAGGCGACGCCCACTTCTCCCTGACAACCCACTTCCGCGCCGGAAATGGAGGCATTCATTTTGTACAGAATCCCCACTGCGCCGGCGGCGAGAAAATAGCGGATATAGATGCCCGGCCCCACCGGTTCGATGAAATGGTCGTAATAAGCGAGGACGGCCGGCACGATGCCGCAGGCGCCGTTGGTCGGCGCGGTAACGACGCGTCCGCCGGCGGCATTCTCTTCATTTACCGCCAGGGCAAACATATTGACCCAGTCGACGACATTCATCGGATCGTTTGACAGTTTGTCGGAGGCGACCAGCATGCGGCGCAAGGCTGAAGCACGGCGGGGAACCCGCAGAGGGCCGGGTAAAACGCCTTCGGTATTGACGCCGCGATCGATACAGGCGCGCATGGTTTGCCAGACGGCGGCGAAGTAATCTTCGATATCCTGACGGCTATGCAAAGCCAGTTCGTTACGCATTACCATGCCGGAGAGTGATAGGCCGCTTTGTTTGCAGTGCGCCAGTATTTCTTTCGCTGAATGAAAGTTATAGGGCACCGAGACTTCATTTAACACGCTGTTGCCGAAGTTTTCCTCATCGACGATAAACCCGCCGCCGATGGAATAGTAGGTCTTGCGGTAACGCTCTTTGCTGCCGGCAAACGCGGTGATGGTCATACCATTTTCATGCAACGGCAGGTTTTCGCTGCGGAACACCATACCGCCTTCACGCGGGAAATCGACTTCATGCCGCCCATCCGCCAGTAACAGGCGTTCGCGCTGCTCAACGTCGCGGATAAAACTCGGAATGGCATCAATGTCGACGGTGTCCGGCATGTTGCCTGCCAGCCCCATGATGATGGCGATATCGGTGTGATGTCCTTTTCCGGTCAGCGACAGCGAACCGTAAACATCAACCGCGATCCGCGTGGTGGCGTCCAGTAAATGCCGGCTTATTAGCTCATCGACAAATTGCTTACCGGCTTTCATCGGTCCTACCGTATGAGAGCTAGAGGGGCCAATACCGATTTTAAACATGTCGAAAACGCTTATCACACAAAACCCCTTAAAAAGCGCACGTTAATCCGCTGGTTAGAATAAAATTCTCAAAATTGCGCTATTGTAGTGTGGAATATGTTGTGTGGCTTTCTTTTTCGCATGAAATAAACTTATGCCAGTTCACAACAGAACTTATTCCAGAAAGGCTGGGTGGGGTAATTAATCACCATTATAACCCTGTAAATAGCAGGGATAATTGGCGATGGAAAAGAAGTGGGGGCAATATCAGGGCGCGCTGGAAACATGCAGCGCAAGCTGGCGAATGATCGATGCCGTCAATCCCCAGACAAATTGCTGCCGATACCAGGAAAGGTAAACCCGATGGGGCCGCTGCCGTCGCTCGATATCAACGGGGTAATAGCGCGTCAGCGCCAATGCCTCTTCAAGCGGCATTTCAAACAGCTCGGCCACTTCGTGTTCATTAGGATAAAAATGCGTCCGGGCGGCAATAAGACCAATAACGGGCGTGACCTGAAACCCGCTGATGCTGTCTACCGGCGGCAACACGCCCAGCACCCGCACATTCTGCGGCGGAATGGCGACTTCTTCCTGCGCTTCGCGCAAAGCCGTCGCGATCAATGAGCGGTCATCACTATCGGCCGCGCCGCCGGGGAAAGCGACTTGTCCGGCGTGTTTTCTGAGGTTGGAGGCCCGTCGGGTGAGCAGCAGGGTCGGCGTAGGGCGGCAGACAATCGGCACCAACACCGCGGCATGGCGCGGCTGGCGGGCGACAGACGCGGGCGGCGGCGTTTGCAGTTGAAAGCGGGTAATAAACTCGGCCAAATTAAAAGGCGCAGCCGAGCGTAGCGCCGGCGCGCTGGTCTCAATCACGGAATGTGTCACGGGTATTAACCTGAGCATCTGGTTGACGATCCAATTCATCCTGCTGATTCGATGCATTCAGCAACGGCAAGATACGGCCTACTTTATCAAATGTTTCCTGATATTCCGCCTGTTCCTGACTGTCGGCAACAATTCCGCCGCCGGCCCAGCAGTATATTTTCCCCTGTTCGGTTAATAAGGTACGAATGGTGATGCTGGTGTCCATGGTGCCGCAAACGCTAAGGTAGCCGATACTGCCGCAATAGGCATTACGCCGGTGCGGCTCCAGCTCTTCAATAATCTGCATCGCCCGGATTTTGGGCGCGCCGGTAATGGAACCGCCGGGGAAGCAGGCCCGCAGCAGCGTCGTCGCGCGGCAGGTCTCGGGAAGCCGCGCCACGATGGTGCTGACCAGATGGTGCACCGCCGGAAAAGGCTCAACGGCAAACAGTTGCGGTACGCTGACGCTGCCGGGCGCCGCGACCCGGCCAATATCATTACGCAGTAAATCGACAATCATCAGGTTTTCCGCCCGATCTTTTTCCGACCGGGCCAGCCGCTCGGCCTGTCTGGCATCCGCCGCCGGGTCCGCCAGCCGCGGCAGCGTGCCTTTAATCGGCCGCGTCTGAATGCGTTGATTCTCCAGCCACAGAAAACGTTCCGGAGACAGACTGATCACCGTATTTTCGGGCAGACGCAGAAAAGCGGAGAACGGCGCTTTGTTGTCGGATGACAGGCGTAAAAAAGCCAGCCACTCATCGCCCTGATACTCGGCGACAAAGCGTTGCGCCAGATTGACCTGATAACAATCTCCCGACAGCAGATAATCCTGTATTCGGCGAAATTTTTCGCCGTACGCTTCGCGTGACAGATTGGCGCGCCACGGCCCGGTGAGCTGAAAATCCGCCTGACGATCATAGACCGGCGGGTTCGCTAACCAGTCGAGCCGATGCTGAAGGTGGCGATGTACGATCAGCGTTAATGTCTGGCGCTGATGATCGGCAATTAACGCCCAGTCATAAAGACCGATGGCCATATCCGGCAGGTCGATGTCCTGCGCGGACTGTGTCGGCAACGTTTCAATGCGGCGGCCGAGATCGTAACCGAACAGACCGAGCGCGCCGCCCTGAAAGGGGAAATCAGGGTGCGGGTCGGCGGCGATCCCCAGACTTTCAATTTGCTGTTGTAACAGTGAAAAGGGATCGTCGGCGGAGACCAGCCTGCCATCGTCACGAATAATGTCCGTTTGCCCGCCGCGCGTGCAGATCGTCACTCTGGGGTCGGCCACCATAATATCAAAACGATTATGGGAATGTTCGGCAAAACCGGAATGCAGCAACATGGCCCACGGTTGTTGCGAAAACGGCGCGAAAAGCGTCAGCAATGCATCCGGCTGATAGGGCAGCGCGTGATAGACAGGGGATGAGGACATGGTATTTTCGTATAATCTCATGCTTTGCAGGTGGACGTCGGTTTCTGTGGTGAGCCCGGGGATTTTCCCGGTGGGCTAGCGTACCACAAACCGGAAGTTCTGGTGTATGGCTGAGATAGCGTGCGATGATACGCCCCGATTCAACCACCAGGAGTTTATCATGATTGCAGGTATGCCGGCATTGACGCATGAGCAGCAGCAGGAAGCCGTAGAGCGTATTCAGGCGCTGATGTCGCAGGGAATGAGCAGCGGTCAGGCTATCGCGACGGTGGCGGCCGAGATTCGTGAAACGCATAAAGGTGACAGGGTCACTGCTATGTTTGATGATGAAGAAACCAATGAAAACGATGAGGATGAGACGCGCTCTTTTGACGACGGCGAAGAAGAGGAAGAGCACTGACGGCTATTCCTCCGCTATCGCTTTATACGGCGGCAATCGCTTTTATTTCAATTTTATATTTCGGATTCATCAGCTTGGCCTGTACGGTGCAACGCACCGGCGCGCTGCCTGACACGACCCAGCTATCCCAGACGGCATTCATCGCCGCAAAATCTTCGGCGTCGGCCAGAAAAATGGTGACGTCCAACAGACGGCTTTTATCCGTTCCCGCCCGTTGCAGCACGGCATCCAGCGCCGCCAGGGCATTTTCGGTCTGGGCGCGGGCGTCGTCATCCAGATTATCCGGCACGCTGGTGTGATACAGCGTGTTGTTGTGAATAACAGCATCGGACCAGCGGGCTTCAGCATCGATTCTGGTAATTGGCATAAGCGTGTTGTCTCTTCATCGTTGGTGAATAACGGCGTCAAGCCTAACATAATCTTTTACGCCGCTTTCATTTGCGCGGATAAAAAGTCCGTCTGATTTAGGGTGGTAGCCGTAGTTGAGTCTTGGCATAATCGGCGCGGCGCTATCATCAGGTAACGTCGGCCGTCTGCATATCCGATAAAGAGAGACAGTGTGACAAACGATCGTGTAATAGATGATTTTGCAACCGACGGGGCGCTGGCGAAAGCCATCCGCGGATTTAAACCGCGTGAACCCCAGCGGCAAATGGCACAGGCTGTCGCTCAGGCGATTGATAAGCGGCAGGCGCTGGTGGTGGAAGCCGGAACCGGAACCGGCAAAACCTATGCGTATCTGGCGCCGGCGCTGCGATCGGATAAAAAAGTCATTATTTCGACGGGGTCGAAAGCATTACAGGATCAGCTCTATAGCCGAGACTTGCCGACGGTGGCGCAGGCGCTGAAATACAAAGGTAAATTGGCGCTGTTGAAGGGACGATCCAACTATCTGTGTCTGGAGCGCCTTGACCAACAGTCGCTGGCGGGCGGCGATCTTTCCGCGGAAACGCTAAGCGAACTGGTTCGGCTGCGGGGATGGTCTTCTGAAACGGCGGAGGGCGACGTGACGACCTGTGCCGGGGTGGCGGAAGATAGCCCGGTCTGGCCGCTGGTGACCAGCACCAATGATAATTGCCTGGGCAGTGATTGCCCGCGATATAAAGAATGTTTTGTCGTTAAGGCGCGCCGCAAAGCCATGGATGCGGATGTCGTGGTGGTCAATCACCATCTCTATCTGGCGGATATGGTGGTTAAAGAGAGTGGTTTTGCCGAACTGATCCCCGACAGCGAGGTAGTGATTTTTGACGAGGCCCATCAGATCCCGGATATCGCCAGCCAGTATTTCGGTCAGCAGCTTTCCAGCCGGCAACTGATGGATTTGGCGAAAGATATGAGCATCGCCTACCGCACCGAGGTGCGTGACGCGGCGCAATTGCAAAAGAGCGCGGATCGTCTGACGCAAAGCACCCAGGATTTCCGCCTGGCGCTGGGCGACCCCGGGTTCCGCGGCAATCTGCGCGAAATCCTCAATCAGCCGTCGCTTCAGCGCGCGCTGGTGCTGTTGGATGATGCGCTGGAGCTGTGTTATGACGTGGCTAAACTCTCGCTGGGGCGCTCAGCTTTGCTGGACGCCGCCTTTGAACGGGCGACGCTATACCGCGGGCGTTTAAAACGATTGCTGGATGTGCAGCAACCCGGTTACAGCTACTGGTATGAATGCAGTTCCCGTCACTTCGTTCTGGCGCTGACGCCGCTTTCCGTTGCCGATCGCTTTCGCGAACTGATGAAAGAAAAACCGTCGGCCTGGGTATTTACCTCCGCCACGCTGTCAGTTAATGAGCAGCTCACGCATTTTACCCGGCGGCTGGGGCTGGATGACGCCGATACCCATACCTTGCTGCTGCCCAGTCCGTTTGATTATGCCCGTCAGGCATTGCTCTGTGTGCCGCGCTATCTGCCGGAAACCCATCGACCCGGCGCCGCCCGGCAACTGGCCGCCATGCTGCGTCCGCTGATTGAGGCGAATCAGGGGCGCTGTTTTATGTTGTGCACCTCGCATCAGATGATGCGCGAGCTGGCCGCCGAATTCCGGGCAACGCTGACGTTGCCGGTTTTATTGCAGGGGGAAACCGGTAAAGCGCAACTCCTCTCGCAGTTTGTCTCGGCGGGTAACGCACTGCTGGTGGCGACCAGCAGCTTTTGGGAAGGGGTTGACGTGCGCGGCGATACGCTGTCTTGCGTGATTATCGACAAACTTCCGTTCACTTCGCCGGACGATCCGCTATTGAAGGCGCGCATTGAAGATTGCCGTTTGCGGGGCGGCGAACCCTTCGATGACGTGCAATTGCCGGATGCGGTGATCACGCTGAAACAGGGTGTAGGGCGTTTGATTCGGGATATTGACGATCGCGGCGTGCTGGTTATTTGCGATAACCGTCTGGTTATGCGCCCGTATGGCGCCGTGTTTCTCAATAGCCTGCCGCCGGCTCCCCGCACCCGCGATCTCGGCCAGGCCATCGAATTTCTTACCCGGAAAGCATAACGGAAATGTGCCGGGGGCTATGTTATGATGCGCGCCGTTAAGACTTATTTTTTATCCCGCCTGAGGTTGGCATGTCTACGCGAATTCTAGCGCTTGATACCGCGACGGAAGCCTGTTCCGTCGCACTCTGGAATGATGGTGAAATTCATTCTTTATTTGAAATTTGTCCCCGGGAACATACGCAGCGTGTGTTGCCGATGGTTCAGCAGGTGCTGGCGGAAAGCGGCCTGACGCTCAATGCGCTGGATGCGCTGGCATTTGGTCAGGGGCCGGGGAGTTTTACCGGCGTGCGTATCGGTATTGGTATTGCTCAGGGACTTGCTCTGGGCGCCGAGCTGCCGATGATCGGCGTTTCCACGCTGGCGACCCTGGCGCAGGGCGCATTTCGCCGTACCGGCGCCACGCGGGTATTGGCTGCCATTGATGCCCGCATGGGTGAAGTTTACTGGGCCAGATACCAGCAAGAGGCCGATGGGCGCTGGCAAGGCGACGCGTCTGAAGCCGTGCTGACGCCGCAACAGGCGCGGGATCTGAGCGCTGAATTGAGTGGCCGGTGGGCAACCGCCGGCACGGGATGGAAAACCTACGCCGATCTGGTGAATCACCCGGCAATAGCATTGCTGGATGGCGACACGCTGTTACCCCAAGCGGAAGATATGCTGCCGCTGGCATTGATGCAATGGCTGGACGGTCGGGCGGTAAGCGTGGAACGGGTTCAACCCCGTTATCTGCGCAATGAAGTCGCCTGGAAAAAACTGCCCGGTCGTGAATGAACAGCAACTTATTCTGTGCGATATAGTCTAATTATCAGGCCCTGGAAAAGGAGATGTCATGATTATTGCACGGTATATGAATGATAAAACGCGGCATGCCCGGCGGCAACGGGCTGTCTGGGGCGGTATCCTTATCGCCGCAGCATGGCTGCTTTCCGGATGCGTCACGGTGCCTGATGCCATCAAGGGAACTTCTCCAACGCCTCAGGACGATCTTGTGCGGGTCATGAATGCGCCGCAGCTGTATGTGGGGCAAGAGTCCCGCTTTGGCGGCCGGGTGGTCGGCATTCGGAATGAAGCCGACAAAACCCGATTGGAAATTGCCGCCATGCCGCTGGACAGCGGCGCTAAACCCCGTCTGAATCTGCCTTCCGAAGGACGCTTTATTGCTTATGTAAACCGCTTTCTGGAGCCGGTGGATTTTAAAGACAAATTAGTTACCGTTGTCGGCCCCATCACGGGAACGGAGCAGGGGGCCATCGGCGACAAGCCATACCGCTATGTGGTGGTTGACGCTCAGGGATATAAACGCTGGAATGTGGCGCAGCGTGTGGTGATGCCGCCGGGGGCTTACGGCCCGTGGGGCTGGCATGCCCGCTACGGCTATGGCTGGGGCCCCGGTTGGGGATTCGGCGGTGGATGGTACGGCCCGGCTCAGATTGAGACGGTAGTGACGGAATAAACCACCGTTGGGCACGATAGAAATCAGGCGACTCGGGTTGCCTGATTTTTTTTGAACAAGTTATTAACATAAAATAAGTGATCGGCCTCGCAACCTTGACATTGTTTGCTTTTCAACTGGTAAGCTGAGTTAAAATAATGTTAACAATCATCTGGTAGTGAGGCTGACGATGCCGCTAAAAAAATATCTCGGGAGTGATGTCTTGGACAAAATTTGGCTATCGCGCTATCCGGCAGGTGTACCCGCCGACATCGATCCGGATTGCTATTCCTCACTGGTTGAAATGTTTGAGAATGCGGTGGCGCGTTACGCCGATCGGCCTGCATTCAGCAATATGGGCGAAGTGATGACTTTCCGTAAGCTGGAAGAGCGCAGCCGGGCGTTTGCCGCCTATCTGCAAAATCAGCTTAAACTGAAGAAAGGCGACCGTGTGGCATTGATGATGCCAAATCTGTTGCAATACCCGGTGGCGTTGTTTGGCGTGCTACGGGCCGGTATGGTGGTGGTCAACGTCAATCCGCTGTACACCCCGCGTGAACTGGAATATCAGTTGAAAGACAGCGGCGCCAGCGCCATTGTGATTGTATCCAATTTCGCGCACACGCTGGAAAAGGTGGTGCATAACACTCAGGTGCGGCACGTTATCCTAACGCGCATGGGCGATCAGCTATCGACGGCGAAAGGGACGCTGGTCAATTTTGTGGTTAAGTACATTAAGCGGCTGGTGCCTAAATATCATCTGCCGGACGCCATTTCATTCCGGCGGGTGTTGCAAGAGGGGCGGCGCTTGCAATATGTGAAGCCGGATATCATCAATGCCGACCTGGCTTTCCTGCAATATACCGGCGGCACCACCGGCGTCGCCAAAGGCGCGATGCTGACTCACCGTAACTTGCAGGCGAATCTGGCGCAGTGTAAAGCGGCCTATGGCCCGGTATTGCAGGAAGGGCATGAGGTGGTGGTCACCGCACTGCCGCTGTATCATATTTTCGCCCTGACGGTGAATTGCCTGTTGTTTATCGAATTTGGCGGAACCAATCTGTTGATAACCAATCCCCGTGATATCCCCGCGCTGGTGAAGGAGTTATCGCAGCATCCGTTTACCGTCGTGGTCGGGGTCAATACGTTATTTAATGCGCTGTTGAATAATAAAGAATTTCATGAGCTGGATTTCTCGACGCTGCGATTGTCGGTCGGCGGCGGGGCCTCGGTACAGCAGGCGGTGGCCGAACGCTGGGAAAAGCTGACCGGCAAACATCTGCTGGAAGGCTATGGGCTGACGGAAAGCTCGCCGCTGGTTTCCGGCAATCCCTACGATTTGAAATATTACAGCGGAAGCATCGGTCTGCCGGTGCCGTCGACGGATGTGCGCATCATTGATGGCGAAGGCAATGATGTCGCGCCCGGCGAATCAGGGGAGCTGTGGATCCGTGGCCCGCAGGTGATGCTGGGCTATTGGCAGCAGCCCGCGGCGACCGACGAGGTATTGAAAGACGGCTGGCTGGCCACCGGTGACATTGTCACCGCGGATGATCAAGGCTTCCTGCGGGTTATCGATCGCAAAAAAGATATGATCCTGGTGTCGGGGTTTAACGTTTATCCGACTGAAATTGAAGATGTGATTACCCGCCATCCTAAAGTTTCGGAATCTGCGGTTATCGGCGTCGCCAATGACGTTTCCGGCGAGGCGGTAAAAGCCTTTGTGGTGCGTCGTGACGGTTCGCTGACCAAAGACGAACTGATCACTCACTGTCGCCGCAATCTTACCGGGTATAAAGTGCCGAAAGAAATTGAGTTTTGCGAGGATTTACCTAAATCGAATGTAGGAAAGATTTTGCGGCGGGAGTTGCGCGACGACCCCGATAAAACCAGGGAAACCGCAACGCCGTAGCAGAATGGATAGCCGCGGGTGATTTATCAGTAAAACGTCTGCCAGATGCGGGCAGGACAGGATATCATAGGTTTCAGGCATTATCGTTGACCCTGCCGATAGGCGGCGGATTACGCGCCGCGGCCAATCTCACGCCGGTATAGCCGGCGTTACTTTTTATCAATGTTTTATATTGAAACAACCAAGAGAATGATGTTTTGAATTATCAGTTGATCACCACCGACGCCGGGTTAAAACAGGTTTGCACGCATGCGCGCCAATATAAACAGGTTGCGCTGGATACCGAGTTCGTCAGAACCCGTACCTACTATCCGCAATTAGGGCTGATTCAGTTGTTCGATGGTGAACGGCTTTCGCTTATCGATCCCTTGACGATCGCCGACTGGACGCCTTTTCAGCTACTATTGCGCGACGAGCAGGTCATCAAGTTTTTGCACGCCGGCAGCGAGGATCTGGAAGTTTTCTTCAATGCGTTTGGCCTGTCTCCCGAGCCGTTTATCGATACCCAGATTTTGGCCGCTTTTTTAGGCAAGCCGCTCTCTTATGGCTTTGCGGCGTTAGTGGCCGAATATCAGGATGTCGCGCTGGATAAAAGCGAGTCGCGAACTGACTGGATGGCACGTCCATTAAGCGCCAGACAGTGCGACTATGCCGCCGCCGATGTGTTCTATCTGTTGCCGATGGCAATAAAACTGGTCGAGGAAACGGAGGCCGCCGGATGGATGGCGGCTGCGCTGGATGAGTGCCGTTTACTGTGTCAGCGCAAGCAGGAAATATTGGCTCCCGAGTTGGCCTATCGTGAAATAGGCAATGCCTGGCAGTTGCGCGGCCGTAATCTGGCCTGTCTTCAGAAGCTTGCCGAGTGGCGTCTGCGCAAAGCGCGTGAACGCGACAGCGCGGTGAATTTCGTGGTACGTGAAGAGAATCTGTGGCAGGTGGCGCGTTTTTTACCCGCGTCGCTGGGCGAGCTGGATTCGTTAGGGCTGAGCGGCCCGGAGATCCGCTATCACGGCAAAACGCTGCTGGCGTTGGTCGATCAGACTAACGCCATGACCGACGCCGACTGCCCGGCTCCGGTGATCAATCTTATCGACTATCCCGGCTATAAAAAGGCATTTAAAGATATTAAGGCGCTGGTACAACGCGTAAACGAACGTAGCGGATTATCCGCCGAACTACTGGCGTCACGGCGTCAGATTAATCGGCTGCTTAACTGGCACTGGAAATTAAGTGGCGGGAAGGAGCCGGCGCCGGAAATGTTGTCTGGCTGGCGTAATCGTTTATATGGCGATGAGCTGCGGGAAATTTTACAGGCGTATTAACGGCGGGCGTAAAAAACGTTTATTTCGGAGATATCCGAAATAAACAGAGAACCCTTTCAGCAGCAATGTCTTTTATTCAACTCGCGTATTTTTCGGTTATATAACACTCTCTGCAAATAAGCAGAGAGTGTTATGGCGGAAAAATCATTTCGGTGTTTCTTCCGCTTCCGGTAATGTGACGTTCAGTTCAAGCACGGAAATATCATCGCCTTTTTGCTCTAACTGAACGGTGACCATTTCCGGGTCGATCTGTACATATCTACAGATGACCTCCAGAATATCCCGTTTTAATTGCGGCAGATAATGGGGTTCGCTATCTCCCCGACGTCGCTCCGCGACAATAATTTGCAGCCGTTCCTTGGCAATATTGGCCGTCGTTTTTTTGCGGGACAGAAAGAAGTCGAGTAATGCCATAATTTATCCCCCAAAAAGTCGTTTAAGGAAACTTTTCTTCTCTTCTTCAACGAAGCGGAAAGGCCGCTCTTCGCCTAACAGACGATCAACGGTGTCTGAATAGGCTTTACCCGCATCGGCTTCCGGGTCTAGGATCACCGGTTCGCCCTGGTTGGACGCGCGCAGAACGGATTGATCTTCCGGGATCACCCCAACCAGCGGAATGCGGAGAATCTCAAGTACGTCCTCCATGCTCAGCATGTCGCCGCGATTGACCCGGCCGGGGTTATAGCGGGTCAACAGCAGGTGTTCTTTAATCGGCTCCTCCGAACGTTCGGCACGGCGCGATTTGGAGGACAGAATACCCAGAATACGGTCGGAGTCGCGTACTGAAGAGACTTCCGGGTTGGTGGTGATAACGGCTTCGTCGGCGAAATAGAGCGCCATCAGCGCGCCGGTTTCGATGCCGGCCGGAGAGTCGCAGACGATGAAGTCAAAAGCCATTTCGCTCAGGTCATCAAGCACTTTTTCCACGCCTTCACGGGTAAGCGCATCTTTGTCGCGGGTTTGCGACGCCGGCAGAATATAAAGATTCTCCGTCCTCTTATCTTTAATCAGCGCCTGATTTAATGTGGCATCGCCTTGAATAACATTAACAAAATCATAAACCACACGACGCTCGCACCCCATGATCAGGTCGAGGTTGCGCAGACCGATGTCAAAGTCGATGACAACCGTCTTTTTTCCTTTTTGGGCTAAACCGGTAGCAATGGCCGCGCTTGAAGTGGTCTTGCCAACGCCCCCTTTACCCGATGTAACAACAATGATGCGTGCCATAAATGTTTCCTTGAAAGGGCTTAGTCTAGAGGTTGTATGTTTAAAACGTTATCCAGCAGGTTCAGGTTAACCCTTGCCGCCTGCCCGGAAAATGAAGACGGTATCTGATCGCTAAGCCAGTAGCGGCCGGCGATCGACACCAGCTCTGCGGCCAGATGCGTACAAAATATCTGGCTCTGCACATCGCCGGATACGCCGGCCAGGGCGCGGCCGCGCATCATGCCGTAAATATGAATGTTGCCGTCGGCGATCACTTCCGCGCCCGCGCTGACGCTGCTGGTCACAATCAGATCGCAGTTCCGCGCATAGATTTGCTGGCCGGAACGAACGGGAGTGCTGATGACTTGGGTCTTCACGACGGCAGGCACCGCCATGACGGGGGGCGTCGCCCGCCGCTGCTCTTTTCCTTCGCTCAGCAGGGGCAACCCCGCTTGCGTGATAACCTGTTTCAACTGCTCGTCTTTGCATCCACTGATGCCCACGACGTGCAGCCCGGTGGAAGAAATGGCCTGCTGTAATTTTATCCAGTCGATATCCGCGGTTAACGCGGCGACATTAATGACAACGGGGGCATTTTTCAGAAAAGCCGGCGCTTGCTCGATCTTTTCCTGTAATGCCTGATAAATTACCTCGGGTTGGGGATCATGCAAATGAACAACCGATAAGGTAAAGCTGCTGCCTTTTAGTTCAATTGGCGTTTGTGACATCTATCCTGACTCAGTTTCAGCATCTTTTAATCCTCAGAGTAACATCTAAGGCATGATATTCCAGAGCGCTGTAAGCATGTTATAGTCACAATTATATACAGGCAAGACGCCATTCTCATTAAATAGAGTAAAAAAAATGTTTTGTGTGATCTACCGAAGCGCCAAACGCGAACAAACCTATCTGTATGTCGAAAAAAAAGACGATTTTTCCCGGGTGCCGGAAGAATTGATGAAAAGTTTCGGCACGCCGCATTTAGCCATGTTATTACCGCTGGACGGCAGTAAGAAATTGGCCAGCGCCGATATTGAAAAAGTTAAACGCGCGCTTGAAGATCAGGGTTTTTATCTACAGGTTCCGCCGCCGCCGGAAAATTTATTAAAAACGCTTTGGTAAATGTAAAAAAATAATACCACCGTTATTTTCGGATAATGCCTTAGTCATAATAACGTCCGGTTTATTTTTCAAAAAGAAATGCGCTTCCCTGCGGCGCGATGGCGCAGAGAGTGATGATGATGGCAGAATTGAACGGTGGAATAGGGTAAAAGGTGGGGTTGCTTCAAGGCAAGCCCTCCTTTCTCCAAAGGCTGAGTTTTGACGTGATAGCGCGTATTTCTGCAAGATTGCATTTTTATACGCTCTTATTGTGATAAGTGTAATATTTACCCAACTGACAGGGCAGGAGACGATTCATGTATCAACACAGAGACTGGCAGGGGGCGCTGCTTGATTTCCCGGTAAACAAAGTGGTGTGCGTTGGCAGCAACTATTCCGCGCACATTAAAGAAATGGGAAGCGCGACGCCGACTGAACCCGTTTTATTCATCAAGCCGGAAACTGCGCTGTGCGATTTACGTCAGCCAGTCGCTATTCCCAAAAATCTCGGCTCGGTACATCATGAGGTCGAACTGGCGGTGCTGATTGGCACGCCGCTTAAGCAGGCGAATGAAGAACGGGTCGCGCGGGCGATCGCCGGTTACGGCGTGGCGCTGGATTTGACGCTGCGCGACGTACAGTCCGCATGCAAAAAAGCGGGGCAACCGTGGGAAAAAGCGAAGGCATTTGATGGCTCCTGCCCGATCTCCGGCTTTATTCCGGTGGCCGAATTCGGCGATCCGCAGCAGACCGAACTGAGGGTGAAAGTGAATGACGACGTTCGCCAGCAGGGGAACACCCGCGATATGATTACACCGATCCTGCCGTTGATTGCCTATATGAGCCGCTTCTTTACGTTACGGGCCGGCGATATCATTCTGACCGGAACGCCTCAAGGGGTTGGGCCGATTCAGTCTGGCGATATGCTGAAAATCACCGTCAATGACCGTACCCTCAACACCCGTATTATCTAAATGCCGTGCTACCCGCGTCGGTGCGGACGGGTAGCAAAACTTGCCTCGGCGTGTTAAACCCGTTATACAGAGCGCCCCAACAGATTAACCCGGAAAGAAAAATGACTGAACGCCCTTTTTGGCAGCAAAAGACCTTATCCGACATGACCGACGACGAATGGGAGTCGCTGTGCGATGGCTGCGGGCAGTGCTGTTTGAATAAACTCATTGATGAGGATACGGAGGAGATTTACTTTACCAACGTCGCCTGTAATCAGCTGAATATAAAAAGCTGCCAATGTCGTAATTACAGCCGGCGCTTTGAGTATGAACCTGACTGCATCAAACTTACCCGCGAAAATTTGCTGACCTTTAACTGGTTGCCGGCCACCTGCGCCTATCGGCTCATCCATGAAAAAAAAGGGTTGCCGCAATGGCATCCGTTGATTACCGGCTCTAAAGCAGCGATGCACGGCGAGCGCATTTCTGTCCGGCACATTGCCGTGCGGGAAAATGAGGTTGTGGATTGGCAAGACCATATCCTGAACAAGCCGGCGTGGGCCAGATAACGTCATATTTTGCTGCGCCTCTCCCAGGTGAAAATCCAAATGTGTTGTATAATTTTAATACAACAACGGCGAAACAAAGGGGGGAGCAGATGATTAACTTTGAAAAGATGATTCTTGGGTACAGCGATCAGTACGCTGACTTTGCTGCTTCAACGATTGCTTTCATGGAGAGTCAGAAAAAAAAGATTAATGCTGATGAAATAGCGGAAAAAATCCCACAAGAGAAAAGGCAGTATTTCATAGAAAGATTAGACCATTACAGGGATATTTATGGAGCACAGCAGCAACGATAGCTAAGAAAGCCCGGTTTTTTCATCCGGGCTTTCTTTCTGGCCGTACGCTAATTTTTCAGCGGCTGAAAAGATCGCGACGCTTAGGGCGGAAAGGCTGAGCAATTAACACCAGCACCGCAATCAGCAAATAGACGGCGAATATCCCCACCAGCCACTGCGGCATTTCCAGCGAAAGAAATTGCCATTGACGTTCCGCGCAATCCCCCGTTGCGTTGAAGACGGCGGGGAGCCATTTATCCAGCGGCAACCATGACGGAAAACTGACGAAAAAGTCGCAGGTATTAAAAGGCGATGGGTGCAGCAGGATATCCGTATGCTTCCAGGCCAGACGCAGCCCTTCATATGCGCTGTATATCCATAGCGCAATAGCGGGATAACGTAACAGGCTGGCTGGCGCTATCGCGCCTAACAAACCGGCGCCCATGATGCCGAACAGCGCATTACGCTGATAAATGCAAAGCACGCAGGGCTTCAATAGCATGACATGCTGGAAATAAAGCGCGACCAATTCCAGGATTAAGGCCGTGAATGCTAATAGCAACCAGGCTCCGCGCCCGCGCGAGCAACGGTTGAGAAATCGCAACATACGAGTATTCCATGCTAAAAATGATCGAATCAGCAGCGTAAACCTGGCCGGTTTCACTACCATCATTTCACTGTGCAAACTGTAACAAAGGTATTTATTTGATTCTCTTCTTTATTCAGCGATAGTTCAACACCACTGAAAGCTGCTGACGGTACTTACTATCGCCTGACCACTATACACGATCGCGGCCGTTAATGACGGCCATAACCACGCCTGATCGACGCAGAGGCGCTTTTTCATCGCTAAACGTATTGGACTCGGGGCCAGAGGAAAAATTCAATAGCCGGCCGGTTATATAGCGTGGACGCTTTGGGTGGTTTTGCCGGTGGTCACAGTTTTAGGTTGAATTTGTCGGGCGTATCGCCGCCATACTATGTCATGTTTAGTTCGTCTGGTATGATGAGCTAAGCTTTCATCAGTAAATATCGCTACGGAATATCAAACTCATGGTAATAAAGGCGCAAAGTCCGGCCGGATTCGCGGAAGAATATATCATTGAAAGTATATGGAATAACCGCTTTCCTCCGGGGTCGATTCTGCCGGCAGAAAGAGAGCTTTCCGAGCTGATAGGGGTGACGCGCACCACATTGCGAGAAGTGCTTCAGCGATTGGCCCGTGACGGCTGGTTGACCATTCAGCATGGTAAACCAACGAGAATCAACAACTTCTGGGAAACCTCGGGGCTGAATATTCTGGAAACGCTGGCCCGGCTCGATCACGATAGCGTCCCGCAACTCATTGATAATCTTCTGGCGGTTCGTACCAATATCGCGGCTATTTTTATCCGTACGGCGTTACGGCAACACCCGGAAAAGACCCGCGAAGTCTTACAGCAAACCGCATCGGTGGATGATAATGCGGATTCTTTCGCCCAGCTTGATTACAACGTATTCCGCGGCCTGGCGTTTGCGTCCGGTAATCCGATTTACGGCCTGATCCTGAACGGCTTGAAAGGGCTGTATATTCGCGTGGGCCGTTACTATTTTTCTAATCCTGACGCGCGAAAACTGGCTTTGGATTTCTATAGCCGGCTGGAAACGCTGTGTCATGACGGATTATATGAGCAGGTGATGGATGTGGTGCGTCATTATGGTAAGGAAAGCGGTGCGATCTGGCATAGCATGCAGAGCGCCATTCCACGCGATATCGCTGAAATCCGTCGCTGATGACGAAAAGGGTATTCAGGCTGTTATCTGAATACCCTTTATCAACGGGCGTTTTGCTATCAATGTTCGAGCGCTATGAGGACGATACGCTGCGTGGCGGACACCGCTCCAGCAACTCGATGCTGCCATCGTCATTCGCCTGTTCCATAAATACCTCAAATCCCCACAAGCGATGAACATGCTTCATCACTTCATTCCTGCTTTTATCCAGCGGCGCACGGTTATGCGGGATATAGCGTAAAGTCATGGAACGATTACCGCGCAAATCCACATTCCAGACCTGAATATTCGGTTCAAGATGGCTGAGGTTATATTGCGCGGACAACTCCTGCCGGATTAATCGATAGCCTTCTTCATCATGAATCGCGGCGATTTCCAGATAATTATTCTGATCGTCGTCAAGAACGGTAAACAGGCGGAAATCGCGCATCAGCTTCGGCGACAGGAACTGGCTGATAAAACTTTCATCTTTAAAGTTCTGCATGGCGAAATGAAGCGTGTCGAGCCAGTCTTTACCGGCGATATCCGGGAACCAGTAACGATCTTCCTCCGTAGGTTCCTGACAGATGCGCTTAATGTCCTGAAACATCGCAAAGCCCAGTGCGTAGGGATTGATCCCGCTGTAGTACGGGCTGTTATACGGCGGCTGGTATATGACGTTGGTATGGCTATGCAGGAATTCCAGCATAAAACGTTCGGAAACCCGGCCTTCATCATATAGGTGGTTAAGAATGGTGTAGTGCCAGAACGTGGCCCATCCTTCATTCATCACCTGAGTCTGTTTCTGCGGGTAGAAATACTGGCTGACCTTACGGACAATCCGTAAAATTTCTCGCTGCCAGGGTTCCAGCAGCGGCGCGTTTTTTTCCATAAAGTAGAGCAGGTTTTCCTGCGGCTCTTGCGGGAAACGCCGCGCTTGTTCCTGAGAAACGCCCTGTTCGCGGCGGGGAAGCGTTTTCCACAAATCGTTGACCTGACTTTGCAAATAGGCTTCACGGCTCTTCTGCCGGGATTTTTCCTCTTCCAACGATATTTTCTGCGGACGTTTGTAGCGATCGACACCATAGTTCATCAGTGCGTGACAGGAATCCAGCAGTTGTTCCACCTCTTCCACGCCGTAGCGCTCTTCGCATTGCGCAATATACTGCCGGGCGAAAATCAAATAATCGACAATCGAGCCGGCGTCAGTCCAACTGCGGAACAGATAATTGCCTTTGAAGAAGGAGTTATGTCCGTAGCAGGCGTGAGCCATGACCAACGCCTGCATGGGCAGCGTATTTTCTTCCATCAGATAAGCGATACAAGGGTCTGAGTTGATAACGATTTCGTAAGCCAGACCTTGTTGACCGTGCTTGTAACGCTGCTCGGTTTCGATAAATTTTTTCCCGAATGACCAGTGAGAATAGTTGATCGGCATACCGATGCTGGAATAGGCATCCATCATTTGTTCGGACGTAATCACTTCAATTTGATGAGGATAGGTGTCCAGACGATAAAGTTTCGCTACCCGATCTATCTCATCCAGATAGACCTGCAATAACTCAAACGACCAGTCTGGCCCATCGTCCAGGTGATGCGTTTTTTTTACCGGGTTATCAGTCGATATAGCCATCAGCGCGCCCCTTACGTGATTCGTCTGCACCATATCGTACAGACATTATTAATCGTAGCTCAATCTGATAAAAGTGACGTAAAAACGGTAGGTTGGCAGAAAATATTCATGGCATAGGTTCGTATAATAGGCTGTTCGCACCGCTAACGAACAATAGATAAATGCTATATCTACACCTGATGACAATTTTTACCTAAATGCTAGAGTAGTCTTTTATTCTAATAGACAATCGATTATCCAGCATATTACAGGGTTACGGTAAATCGGAATCATTGAGGGAGAGAAGTAAAGATGCGGGTTGCAATTCTAGGGAGCGGCGTTATTGGGGTAAGCAGTGCCTGGTATCTGGCGCAGGCCGGGCATGAGGTGACGATCATCGACCGGCAGCCGGAGCCGGCGCTTGAAACCAGCGCCGGCAATGCCGGACAGATCTCCCCGGGTTATTCCGCTCCCTGGGCCGCGCCGGGTATCCCGTTGAAAGCCGTCAAATGGTTGTTTCAGCGGCATGCTCCGCTGGCGATCCGGCCGGATTTTTCGACTGAACAGTTGCGTTGGATGTGGCAGATGCTGCTGAATTGCGACAGCAGCCATTACAAAATCAATAAAGCCCGTATGGTTCGGTTGGCTGAATACAGCCGGGATTGTTTGCAGACGCTGCGTCAGAAAACCGATATCCAATATGAAGGCCGGCAGGGCGGCACGCTGCAATTGTTCCGCACGGCGCAGCAATACGAAAACGCGGCCCGCGATATCACGGTATTGAAAGAGGCGGGCGTACCTTATCAACTGCTGGATAAGCTGCAATTGTCCACCGTCGAACCTGCGCTGGCGAACGTGACGGATAAACTCACCGGCGGCTTGCGTCTGCCGCATGATGAAACGGGGGATTGTCAGTTATTCACCCGCCAACTGGCGAAAATGGCCGCGGACGCCGGCGTGGTATTTAAGTTCGGTATGGCCGTTCGCCATCTACAGGTGGAAGGGCAACAGATCGTTGGCGTGCAATGTGATGATGAAGTGTTAACCGCGGATGCTTATGTCATGGCCTGCGGTTCATATTCTACCGGGCTGTTGCGCGATTGGTTCGCTATTCCGGTTTATCCGCTTAAAGGCTACTCCCTGACCATTCCGCTGGCGGATGCCAGCGCCGCGCCGGTTTCCACGGTGCTGGACGAAACCTATAAGGTCGCCATCACGCGCTTTGATCGGCGTATCCGCGTAGGGGGCATGGCGGAAATCGTCGGTTTCAATACCTCGCTGAATGGGAGACGGCGTGAAACGTTGGAGAGGGTGGTACGCGATCTTTACCCGCATTGCGGGCCGATTGAGCAGGCGACGTTCTGGACCGGGTTACGTCCTATGACGCCGGACGGCACGCCGTTGGTCGGACGTTCGCCGCTGAAAAACCTGTACCTGAATACCGGGCATGGCACCTTAGGCTGGACGATGGCCTGTGGCTCAGGCCAACTGCTGGCCGATATTATTTCGGGTAAAACGCCGGATATTCAATCCGACGATTTATCGGTATTCCGCTACGCCAAGGTCTAACGCTGAGGCAGCGGTGTAATGCGGCCTTTCAACGTGCGGGTTAACAGCCTGGCCCGGACGGCCAGCAACGCCGCGCACAGCATGACCATCGCCAGTGACACTTTAGCGGGCAGCGGCAATGCCATCGCCGCCAGCCCTAATACCGCGCCGCCGGCCATCTGAATAAAGCCGACCATCGCCGAGGCAATCCCGGCTTCATTGGAGTACGGTTCCAGCGCGTAGCTGGTGGCCGGGCCGATTAAAAATGCCAGCCCGGCGCAGGCCAGTCCGACGGGCAGCATGTAGCTTGGCCAGCTATTCTGCAAATGCGGCGGCAGCAGGGCAACGCCCAGAAGAAGGCTGAGGAATCCGGCCCCCATCAGTATGCTGCCCATCGTCAGACAAACCGGCCGGCCGGCTTTGCGAATAATCCGGTTGGCAAAAAAGCTGACCAGCATAATCCAAAAGCCATTTCCGCCGAAAGCGAATGAAAACTGCAACGGCGTCAACTGCGCCTGATTCATCAATACCACTGATGAAAAGGTGACATAGGTCAGCGCCATTCCCATTGCTCCCGCATTGACTAACGCAAAGACTAAAAAGCGCGGATTGGATAAAATGCGGGCATATTGCCGCAGGGGCAACTCACGAATAGGCAGGGTTGTGTCCGGCCTGGTTTCGGGCAGAAAAAAGCCGATCAACACCAGGATCACCGCGCTGTAGCCGGTCAGAAACCAGAACGGCGCGCGCCAGCCAAAGGCTTCGGCCAGCAGTCCGCCGAGCAACGGCGCCAATGCCGGCACGATGTTGAGCGTGCCGTTAAGAAAACCGTATGTTCGGGCGGCATCATTGCCATTCAGTCTGTCGCGTACGCAACTGAAAATCGCCACGGCGGTGCAGCAGACGGCGATACCTTGAAAAAGGCGTGAAACAATAAAAACGACGGCATCATTTGCCAACGCCGCCATCGCCGCCCCGATGATGTAGAGAATCACGCCGGCAAGCGCCATCGGTCGGCGACCGTACATGTCTACCAGCGGGCCGGCGACCAGTTGGCCCAAACCCATCACCAGAATAAACAGTGCGATAGTTGATTGAATCAGAGGTTCCGAGCTATTCAATCCTTGAGCAATGGCGGGGATCAGGGGTAAATAAATATCGATGCCCAGCGGCCCCAGTAATACCAGAGCCAGCAAGAGCAGAACAAATTTTTGCATCACCAGACAGAAACCTAAATTTTATTTACCGATAGGGTAATGCCCGCGGTTCATGAATGAAAGCGTTATATTGGTGACGTTGTAACAAAAGATGCCGTTGCGCTAATTCGTGCAGGCCGAACTATCGCGCGTTGACCACAAAATCGCGCTCGAACGTAGCGAACCGGCAGGGGATGGGGAGCATAAAATCAGCCAGAAAAGAGTAACTGGCTGGTTTATTTATGCTAATTACCGACGGTCTGTTTACGGAAAAGTTCGCGGAAAACCGGATAGATATCATCCGGATCGCGAATATGCTGCATAGCAAAATTGTCGAACTCATCGCGCAACATTTCATATTCACGCCACAGCGTTTGATGTGAACGCCGGGTGATTTCAATGTAGCTGTAATAGCGCACCATCGGCAGCAGTTGTTTGGCCAGGATCTGGTGGCACAGCGGTGAGTCGTCGGCCCAGTTATCGCCGTCGGATGCCTGGGCGGCATAAATATTCCATTGCGACGGGTCATAACGTTCCTTGACGACTTCTTCCATAAGCTTTAAGGCGCTGGAAACGATGGTCCCGCCCGTTTCCTGTGAATAGAAGAACTCTTGCTCATCCACCTCTTTGGCCTGCGTGTGGTGGCGAATATAAACGACATCGACGTTTTTATAGTTTCTGCTGAGAAACAGGTAGAGCAGAATATAAAAGCGCTTAGCCATATCTTTTGTCGCCTGATCCATGGAGCCGGAAACATCCATCAGACAAAACATCACCGCCTGACTGGATGGCTCGGCCCGGCGTTCATAGTTTTTGTAACGCAGGTCAAACGTATCGATAAACGGCACGCGGGCAATCTTTTGGCGCAGCTCGGCAATCTCCTGGCGCAGACGCTCTTCTTCCAGCAGCTGCGCCGGCTCGGTGTTCGCCAGTTGCTCCAGCGTTTCCTCCAGGACATGCAACTCCCGGCGTTTGCCCGCGGTCATTGCCATCCGTCGAGCCAGCGAGTTTTGCAACGAGCGCACCACGCTGATATTCGCGGGAACGCCATTGGCGGTGTAACCCGCCCGATGGGTTTTGTACTCATTAAGCTGCCGGTGCTGGGTTTTTTTCAGATTCGGCAGCGCCAAATCCTCAAACAGCAGATCCAGATATTCATCCTTGGAGATCTGAAACACAAACTCATCCTGGCCTTCGCCGTCTTTACTGGCATCGCCCTGACCGGAGCCGCCGCCGCCTCCCTGCGGCCGCTCGATTCGGTCATTCTGTACAAAGTGATCGTTCCCGGGATGGACGCGATGACGCCGTCCTCCGCGGCCCTGATGAAACATGGGTTCGCTGATGTCCCCATTGGGGATCGACACCGACTCCCCGCTTTCGATATCCGTCACCGAACGCTTATTGATGGCCTCGGAAATCGACTGTTTTATTTGCGACTTATAGCGGCGTAGAAAGCGCTGGCGGTTAACCATGCTTTTGTTTTTGCCATTAAGCCGTCGATCAATGAAATAGGCCATATTTCCCCCAAACGACATTGCCAGCATCGTGCCGCATTATGATGACTTCCTCACGCGCAGATACCATTCGCACAGCAAACGAACCTGCTTGCGGGTGTAGCCTTTCTCCATCATGCGATCGACGAAATCATCATGCTTCTTCTGTTCATCCGTTGAGGTTTTGGTATTAAACGAAATCACCGGCAACAGCTCTTCGGTGTTGGAGAACATTTTCTTCTCAATCACCGTCCGCAGTTTCTCATAACTGGTCCAGTTCGGATTCCGTCCGCTGTTGTTGGCGCGGGCGCGCAGCACAAAGTTGACGATTTCGTTACGAAAATCTTTGGGATTGCTGATCCCCGCAGGTTTCTCAATTTTCTCCAGCTCGGCGTTCAGCGACTCGCGGTCAAACAGTTGACCGGTATCCGGGTCGCGGTATTCCTGATCCTGGATCCAGAAATCAGCATAGGTGACATAACGATCAAAGATGTTCTGCCCGTATTCGGAGTAGGACTCCAGATAGGCTGTCTGAATTTCTTTGCCGATAAATTCCGCATATTTGGGGATCAGGTAACCTTTCAGGTGTTCCAGGTATTTTTCCGCCAGCTCCTGCGGGAATTGCTCGCGTTCAATCTGTTGCTCCAGCACATAGAACAGGTGTACCGGGTTAGCCGCCACTTCGCTGTGATCGAAATTAAATACCCGGGAAAGGATCTTAAAGGCGAAACGGGTTGAAAGACCGTTCATGCCTTCGTCCACGCCGGCATAATCACGGTATTCCTGATAGGATTTCGCTTTCGGATCGGTATCTTTCAAGCTTTCGCCGTCATAAACCCGCATCTTCGAATAGAGGCTGGAGTTTTCAGGTTCTTTCAGGCGCGACAAGATCGAGAAACGGGCCAGCGTTTCCAGCGTACCCGGCGCGCAAGGGGCATGCGTGAGTTCGCTGTGGTTAAGCAGTTTGTCATAAATCTTGACCTCTTCAGAGACGCGCAGGCAATAGGGCACTTTCACGATGTAGACGCGGTCAAGGAAGGCCTCATTGTTTTTGTTGTTACGGAACTGCACCCATTCAGATTCATTGGAGTGCGCCAGGATGATGCCGTTAAACGGCAGGGCGGCGATGCCTTCCGTACCGTTGTAGTTACCTTCCTGCGTTGCCGTCAGCAGCGGATGCAGCACTTTAATCGGCGCTTTGAACATTTCGACGAATTCCATGATGCCCTGGTTGGCGCGGCAGAGTGCGCCGGAGTATCCGTAAGCATCGGGATCGTTCTGGGCGTAATGTTCCAGTTTGCGGATATCGACTTTCCCGACCAGCGCCGAAATATCCTGATTGTTTTCATCCCCCGGCTCCGTCTTGGCGATAGCCACCTGCGCCAGAATGGACGGCCAGACTTTAATCACTTTGAATTTAGTGATGTCGCCGCCAAATTCCTGCAAACGCTTAGCCGCCCAGGGTGACATGATGGTGCCCAGATACCGCCGCGGAATGGCGTACTCTTTCTCCAGAATGGCGGCGTCTTCCTGCGGGTTGAACAGGCACAGCGGATGATCGTTGACCGGGCTGCGTTCGCCGTTGGCACTGAGAATATAAATGGGAACATGCTGCATCAGCACTTTCAGGCGTTCAGCCAGGGAGGATTTACCCCCGCCCACCGGCCCCAGCAGATACAGAATCTGTTTCTTCTCTTCCAATCCTTGAGCGGCGTGTTTCAGGTAAGCCACGATTTGTTCTATGGCGTCTTCCATACCATAAAACTCTTCAAAAGCAGGATAGCGGGCAATGACCCGATTCGAAAATAAACGGGATAAGCGCGATTCATGAGCGGTATCCACCATCATGGGTTCACCGATGGCCATTAGTAATCGCTCAGCCGCATTCGCATACGCACTACGATCTTGCTGACAGATGGTAAGGAATTCCTGCAATGTGAACTCTTCATCCTTGGCAGCGTCGTAGCGCTGACGGTAATGATCAAATATGTTCATAGCGATGCCCGTCCTTCGTCGATTAGCACAGATTAAGAGAGCGTGTGGAATTTGCACAACCTATAATGTATTAGCTCTCCGAAAGAAGAAATCCCCCTGAGTACAGCAACCCTTATGCCAACTTGTGGTGCAAAGCGAGATTGTGCTTTTATGCCGGCTCGTAGACTCGGAAAACTTCACCTTCTCTATTAAAGCGTAGTTTGCATCCGCAAAAATTTCTCTACCCGGAAGACATATTTTTAAGATATTTCAATGACTCACTTCCTGAGCATAGCGTGTAACATCCCGTCTGGTGGGTGTTGACGCCGTGTTTGTGAGACTGCGGCAATATTGATATAAGTAACTCGCCGCCTTATTTTTATGTAAACCAGGCGAGAGTATGAATGCTTGAGTCATCATTTTTAACGATGTTTATCTGGAATAGGAAACAAAAAATTGTGAATAGGCCTCAATTATGTCTGTCAGCCGCGCTGGTGTCGGTTGCCGTCGCGTTGCCCGCGGCCCATGCGGCTGAGGTGTCATTAGGCGCGGGAGCGTACGGTTCAACGTCGGTGTATCGCGGTGATGACAATCATGTTTTCCCTTTTCCCGTGCTGAATTACGAAAGCGAAAATTTTTATTTTCGTGGTTTGGGTGGTGGGTACTATTTGTGGAATGACGGCGCCAACAAGCTATCGCTGACGGCCTATTACCTGCCGTTGGGGTTTAAGCCCGGCGATAACGATGACCCGCGGATGAGGCAGTTGGATAAGCGGCGCGGCACGCTGATGGCCGGGGCGGCCTATAGCCATATCGCCGACTGGGGGCAGATTCGTACCGTACTGGCCGGCGACACGCTGGATTACAGCAACGGGTTCATCTGGGATACCGCCTATCTTTATCGCTTCATGCTGGGCGACCTGAGCATTACGCCGGGCATCGGCGCGACCTGGTTCAGCGAGCATATGAACCGCTATTACTATGGCGTCAGCAGTCAGGAATCGGCGCGTTCAGGGTTTAGCCGTTATCGTCCCGGCGATGGATGGGCGCCGTTTGTCGAGCTTAGCGCCAACTACCAGATAAACCCAAGCTGGAGCGCCTGGGCCGTGGGCCGTTATACCCGTTTGTCCGACGAAACGAAAGATAGCCCGATAGTCGATAGCAGCTATAGCGCGTTAATGAGCGTGGGTGTCAGTTATCGCTTTTAACGCGCCTTCGATATCATGGTGCATTCGCTGCACAAAAATGGGGTGAAATCACCCCATTTGCACATTAATTGTGCACTCAGCGTTGTGCTATTTTTATCTCAGGGGGATCAATCATGGCGATGAGAGACGTTAGTTTTCCAGACGGAACGAAAGTGCCTGCTGTCGGGCAGGGCACATGGTATATGGGCGAAAATTCCCGGACAAAAGACCAGGAGGTAAAAGCGCTTCAGGCCGGCATTGATCAAGGAATGACGCTGATCGATACGGCGGAAATGTATGCGGAGGGCGGGGCGGAGATCGTCGTCGGCGAAGCGATCCGCGGGCGGCGCGACAAGGTCTACCTGGTTTCTAAAGTTTATCCGCACAACGCCGGCGGCGGAAAAGCGATTAAAGCCTGTGAACAGAGTTTGAAACGTCTGCAAACCGACCATATCGATCTGTATCTGCTGCACTGGCGCGGCGGCATTCCGCTAATCGATACGATAACGGCCATGCAGCAACTACAGCAGTCAGGCAAAATCGGTCGTTGGGGCGTGTCCAACCTTGATACCGATGATATGCAGGAACTCTGGTCGCTGGATGGCGGCAACGCATGCATGACCGATCAGGTGCTATATCATCTGGCGTCACGCGGCATTGAGTTCGATTTGCTGCCATGGTGCCGGCAACGACATGTGCCGGTGATGGCCTACTGTCCGATTGCACAGGCGGGGCGGTTGCGTGATGGATTATTCGCCGATCCGGTGGTCAATGCTATCGCCAGGCAGCACGCCATCACGCCGGCTCAGGTCTTGCTGGCCTGGGTTATTCGCCAACCCGGCGTGATAGCCATTCCTAAAGCCAGTTCCGAACAGCATGTTAAAGAAAATGCACAGGTGATGGATATTATGCTGCAACCTGATGAGCTCGTCTTGCTGGATCGGGCATTTCCGCCGCCTCAGCGTAAACAGCATCTGGATGTGGTGTGAGCCAGCGGTGTTGATGGCCTATGATCGGGAGAGCATAGGCCATCTTGCGGTTACGCGGCCGGCTTGATGTAAATAGTCGCGGACAGACGGGCAGGAGACTGCACGGTTGCGACGAAAGGCTGATGAATTCGCGCCGTTTCCACGCACACAAAGGTTTTATAACCGTCGTCGGTCATATCGCCGATGGTGTGCGATAATTCCGCGCCGGGGTTCCACGATACAACATCGCTATGGTGGGCGTGATGCACTTCAATCGTGCGTTGTAATGCCGGGTCATTAATAACGCTAATATCCTGCGGATGCGTATAGATGCGGTCGGTACGATCGCTAAAAACCAGATCGCCTGACTGCGTCGTTACCTTGCCCTGATTCACTTTATCAATAAACCGATCGCCCAGGCCGCGGATGGCGACCTTACTGATATCGCCGATCTGGAAATAGGTATGCAAGGCGCTGGTGATGGAGTAATCGCCATGCGCTTCCAGTTCGATATGACAGGTTTTACCCAGCTTGAAACGGGCGATCAGGGTAAACTCATGCGGCCAGGTTTTACGCGTTTCTGCGGTGTCCCGCAGGGTAAAAGCCAGCTGTACGCCATGTTCATCTTCGCTGTGGGAGGTGAATTCCCACGGCAGCAAACGGGCAAAACCGTGATTAGGTTCGGCAAAGGGGCCAAACCACGGGAAACAGATCGGAATGCCGCCGCGGATTGCCACATGCTCGACGAACGTCGTGTTGCCGCTCAGCCAAAGAACGGGCGCCTGACCCGTTGGCTGCCAGCTCAACAGATGCGCGCCCTGTAGCGCTACGGCCGCGCGAACCTGAGGATGATCCACGACAACCACCGGCAGTTGCTCTACCTGTCGCAGGCTTATGGCCGGGGTAATCTTTTGGGTGACGGGAAGCTCGAAAATCTTATCATTCATGATGTTGCCTATTTTTGGTTGTTGTTAATCAGCAAATAAAAAGGGCGACCAACCGGTCGCCCTTCATCATTGAATCATCACACGAACTTATTTGGAGATGTGGGTGATCAGATCCAGTACTTTGTTAGAGTAACCTGTTTCGTTATCGTACCAGGATACCAGTTTCACAAAGTTGTCGCTCAGTGCGATACCGGCTTTGGCGTCGAATACGGAAGTCAGTTTTTCACCGTTGAAATCGGTGGAAACCACGTCATCTTCGGTATAACCCAGAACGCCTTTCAGTTCGCCTTCAGAAGCTGCTTTGATAGCCGCGCAGATTTCTTTGTAAGAAGCCGGTTTTTCCAGACGAGCAGTCAGATCGACAACGGATACGTTCGGAGTAGGAACGCGGAACGCCATACCGGTCAGTTTGCCATTCAGTTCAGGGATGACTTTACCTACTGCCTTGGCAGCGCCGGTAGAAGACGGGATGATGTTCTGAGATGCGCCGCGGCCGCCGCGCCAGTCTTTGTGAGACGGGCCGTCAACGGTTTTCTGAGTCGCGGTGGTCGCATGAACGGTGGTCATCAGCGCTTCAACGATACCGAAGTTGTCGTTGATGACTTTAGCCAGCGGCGCCAGGCAGTTAGTGGTGCAAGATGCGTTGGAAACGATATCCTGACCGTCGTAAGATTTGTGGTTAACGCCCATAACAAACATTGGCGTGCTGTCTTTGGACGGGCCGGTCAGAACCACTTTTTTCGCGCCGGCGGTGATGTGTTTACGAGCGGTTTCGTCAGTCAGGAACAGACCGGTTGCTTCAGCAACAACATCAACGTTTACTTCATTCCACTTCAGGTTCGCAGGATCGCGTTCTGCGGTAACACGAATAGTTTTGCCGTTAACAACCAGATGGCCATCTTTGACTTCAACGGTGCCGTTGAAACGACCATGAGTAGAGTCATATTTCAACATATACGCCATGTAATCAGCGTCTAACAGATCGTTAATCGCAACGATTTCGATGTCAGAGCGTTCTTGCGCAGCGCGGAAAACAATACGGCCGATACGGCCAAAACCGTTGATACCTACTTTGATAGTCATATATTCCACCAGATATTGGTTAGTGAATAAAAGGTTGGTTGTAAAATTACAAAAACCTTGCTGGGCGTCAAGCGGAATCGTGTCAATAGTTGCTGTAAGTCAAACCTATGACCAATCTTTGAACGAAAATCCGCCAGTGCTGTAAATTAAGAACATCTCAGCCTGATAACGGGCATTTTGCTTCTATAGTAAAGCCTGTATCAGGCAAAATTGTGACAAGCATCACAATTAAATATTCCCCTGATAGCCGCTATTATATTAAGCCAAAATGGCCTGCAAGGTTGTTAATTTTTTGTTATAATTGATGATGAATTTTATAGATACCAGACTTTGCGAGATCCCTATGAGTAACCATCCCTCTCAGCAAACAGCCTCAGAGGCAACAGATCTGACAGAAATGCAACGCTACGTGACCCAGCAACGGGGCACTGAACCCGCTTATTCCGGTAAGTTGCTGCACAACAAGCGTACGGGTGTTTATCATTGCCTGTGCTGTCGGAAACCATTGTTCTATTCAGATAATAAGTATGATTCAGGATGCGGCTGGCCGAGCTTTGACCGGCCGGTGTCGGCGGACGCCATTCGCTATATTGACGATCACTCCCATAATATGCGTCGTATCGAGATCCGCTGCGGAAACTGCGACGCGCATTTAGGGCATGTCTTTCCTGACGGCCCGCCGACGACGGGGGAGCGTTATTGTGTCAATTCCGCGTCGCTAAGTTTTATTGATGACGTGGATGGCGAGCGCGTCGACGGCTAATCGGCGTCGGTGCAGTCGTATAGCTTTAAACGTTTCAGCTAAATACATGCAGGGATAAGGATATGCAACTCAATAGCCTGATTGATGCGATGACGCCGGAGATTTATCAGCGGCTGGCAACGGCGGTTGAATTAGGGAAGTGGCCGGATGGCGTCGCTTTATCCGCGGAGCAAAAAGAGAACTGTCTGCAAATGGTGATGTTATGGCAAGCGCGTCATAACCAACAGCCAGAGCACATGACCATTGGCACCGATGGTGAAATCGTCATGAAAAGCAAACAGGAGCTTAAGCAACAGTTCAGTGACGCCGCGGCCTTCGTCAGGATCAAACCACAGAAATAAACACGGCGCGGGGCAGGCTGCCCCAGCGGGCGGGACTGATCCCACTCCGACTTCATACGCTATGCGCGGCGCGGCAGACTGGCGATGAAGTTTTTCAGCGAGATCGGGTTCGCCCCATGCCGTTGCATTTCCTGAAGGGCGGTCTGGCTATCTTCCGGGCGAAGGTTGACGCCGCGGCACCCTTCCGTCAGCACATCCGTTTTGTAGCCCAACGCCAACGCATCCAGCACGCTGAACTTGACGCAATAATCCGTGGCGAGGCCCATTACGGTTAAATGCGTGATTTGGCGGGAGCGCAGCCAGTCGTCCAGTTCGGTTTTAGCGCGGTGGCCGTTGTCAAAGAACGCGCTGTAACTATCAATGTCGGCCTGAGTGCCTTTACGCACCACCCATTCTATCGCCTGCCGATGTAATGCCGGATGAAACTGCGCGCCAGGCCGATCCTGAACGCAGTGCACCGGCCACCAGACCTGCGGGAGTCCGTCCAGCTCGCCGGTTTCGCCCAGCGGCGCGTTGGCGTTGACGGCAAAGCTGCCATGATCGGCCGGATGCCAGTCCTGGCTGGCAATAACCGGGATGTTCGCGGTGACGCAGGCGGCGATGGCGCGATTGGCGACATCGATTACCCGATCCCCTTCGTTGACGGCTAACGCGCCGCCGGGACAAAAATCATTCTGCAAATCGATCAGTAATAGCGCTCTGTTCATCGCTGACTCCGTGATTAATGTCGTTTTCCCCGCCGCCGGCGATCATAACAGTCCGGCGTCGCCGCATAAAATGGCAACGCCGGACTTAAGCCGCCTTTAGCGGATTTCACCGCAGGTGAGGCAGAGTGCGTAGCGGTGCTGCGGGTCGTTGAGGTTATTCATGATGGACGGCTGTGATTGTACCGCCTGGGCCAACTGCGCCATCGGGGTGGGCAGCAGCGACTGAACGGCGGTGGGCAACCAGGCGTAAACCGAAGCGTTAATCTGGTTCAGCATGGCGTCAAACAGGCTTGGCTGTTCGGCAAACCAGCTAAGCTGATACTGGCCCAGTTTGGCCAGTTCGGCGGCTTTTTTCACGGCATCGTCAAAATCGCCTAATTGATCGACCAGTCCATTCTCTTTGGCATCGCTGCCGGTCCAGACATGTCCCTGTGCGATCTGATCGATTTGTTCCGGCGTTTTCTTACGCGCCTGAGCGACGATGTCGATAAAATTCTTATACCCGCGATCGATGCTCAACTGAACCATCTGGCTGAATTCCGGGGGTAACGATTTGGTAATCGACAGATCGGCCAGCGGAGAGGTCGCCACGCCGTCGGTGTGGACGCCGATGCTTTCCAGTGAGTTTTCAAATGTGGTGATCACGCCGAAAATGCCGATAGAACCGGTTAGGGTGCTCGGGCTGGAGATAATGGCGTTGGCCGGCGTTGAAATCCAATAGCCGCCCGATGCCGCCATACCGCCCATTGACACCACCACCGGCTTGCCGGCAAGACGTACCGCCATCAGCTCCGAACGGATCATTTCAGAGGCCGTTACGCTGCCGCCAGGGCTATTGACCCGCATAACCACCGCCTTAATCTTCGGATCGAGACGCGCGGCGCGGATCTGGGCGGCCGTCGTGTCGCCGCCTACCATGCCAGGGGTTTCCGGGCCGTCGATAATCGCGCCATTGGCAAAAATCACGGCTATCTGATTATTATTCTGCACCGGCGGCTTAGGCGCGTAGTCATAAATGCTGGTGAAATTAAAGTTATTGGTTTTGTTGTTCCAACCAAAGGTTTTTACCAGTGTTTGCTCGATAACGGAACGGGAGGCGACTTCGTCCACCAGCTTGTTTTGCAAGGCGTAGCGTGCGGTGTCGCCTTGTACGGCCTGCAAGTCCGCGATGATAGCGGCTGCGCCGGGGAACAACTGCTGCGGGGTGATCTGCCGGTTGGCGGCGACGGTGTCCAGATAGTGCTGCCAGAGCGTGTTGATCCAGCGGCTGTCCGCCTCTCTGGCGGCCGGGGACATATCGTCGCGCAGGTATGGCTCAACGGCTGATTTATAGGTTCCAACCCTGAAAATGTTGGTGGTGACTTTCAGTTTGTCCAACAGGGATTTGAAATAGAGATTGTTGGTGGCCAAACCGTGCAGATCCACATTCCCCTGCGGGGTTAGCGCGATGGTATTGGCGAAACTGGCCAGATAATATTGCGCCTGATTATAGCTATCGCCGACGGCGTAGACCGGCTTGCCGTTGTCCCGGAACTCCCGCAGGGCTTTGCCGATATAGTGTAATGATGGCTGGTCGGCTCCGGTAAAATCGCTCAGATCCAGCACGATGCCGGTAATGTTATCGTCATTTTTTGCCTGGCGAATGCTGTCAACGATATCAAACAGGGAGTTCTCCTGCCGACGGTTGCTGGAAGCGCCGAAAAATTCGCGCCCCAACTGACGAAATTTATTATTCATGGTGGGCTGATCGACCACCACGCCCGTCAGATCGATCAGCAACGCGCCGCGGGCGGTCTCGGCCGGGGTGCCGCTGAATTGTGTATAAATCCCGACGCCAATAAGAATGAGCGCGATAAGAAAAATATTGAGAATAAATTCTCTGATAAAATTAAGCAGACGCCATGTCCACTTAAAAAATCCGCTAAAAATTCGCCACAATGTGCGCATGATATCTCCGGGAACGGGAAAACAGCTTAATATCCTAATGAGCGGACGGTAAAAAGTCAGCATTAAATAGTACCCGGACGGCGCCCGGATGGGGGTATCTTGTAACAAAACTTCTACTTGTGCTACCGTGGCGCGCAATGTCGCCTTACCACAAAAATCAGATTGCCATACAGGAGATGTGCGATGGATGCTCTCGAACTGTTACTTAATCGTCGTTCGGCTTCACGCTTGACAACACCCGCTCCTTCCGGTGAAGCGCTTAACCATATTATCCACGCCGGTATGCGAGCGCCGGATCACGGTACTTTACAGCCCTGGCGATTCTTTGTAATCGAAAATGAAGGGCTCGAACGTTTTAGCCGATTACTGACCGAAGCGGCAAAGCAGGAAGGCATGGATGAAGCCGGCATAGAAAAAGCCAGGCAGGCGCCGTTTCGCGCGCCGCTGATTATTACCGTTGTGGCGCATTGCGAAGCTAATCCCAAAGTCCCGCGCTGGGAGCAGGTCGTTTCCGCCGGCTGCGCCGTTCAGGCCATGCAAATGGCGGCCCTGGCCCAGGGATATAACGGCATCTGGCGCAGCGGCGCCTGGACGCATCATCCGCAGGTACGCGAAGCCTTTGATTGCCGCGAACAGGATGAGATTGTCGGTTTCCTCTATCTGGGGACGCCGCAACTGAAAGCCTCGACCCGGGTGATGCCGCTTGATGCTGAAAAATTTGTCCGTTATTTCTGATCGGCGCCAATTGAAGGGGCGTTGTTTCTTCCCGCTTTTTCCATGTTGTTTGCACAACGGCAGTTGTGAAACCGTCTTTCAGCGCAATGGTGCGTAATGCGACTTTTTATTGCCGAAAAACCCAGCCTCGCGCGGGCGATCGCCGACGTATTGCCGAAACCGCATCGACGCGGCGAGGGTTTTATCGCCTGCGGTCAGAACGATGTGGTGACCTGGTGCGTCGGGCATTTGCTCGAACAGGCGCAACCTGATGTTTATGACGCGCGTTACGCGCGCTGGTCATTGGCCGATTTACCGATTATCCCGCAGAAATGGCTGTTGCAGCCTCGACCTTCGGTGAGCAAACAGCTCAACACCATCAAAAAACTCCTGGCGGACGCCAGCGAAATCATTCATGCGGGCGACCCCGATCGTGAAGGGCAACTGCTGGTTGACGAGGTGCTGGAGTATCTTTCCCTGCCGGCAGAAAAGCGCCATCAGGTTAGGCGCTGTCTGGTCAACGATCTTAATCCCCAGGCGGTCGAACGGGCCGTGTCAAGGCTGCGGGAGAACCGGGAGTTCATCCCGCTGTGCGTCTCTGCGCTGGCGCGTTCCCGGGCCGACTGGCTGTATGGCATCAATATGACCCGTGCTTACACGCTGCTGGGGCGCAATGCCGGCTATGACGGCGTGCTGTCGGTCGGCCGGGTGCAAACCCCGGTGCTGGGGCTGGTGGTGCGCCGTGATGAAGAGATCGAGAACTTTGTCCCGAAAGATTATTTCGAGGTTAAAGCGCATATCCTCACCCCGGCAGGCGAACGATTTGTCGCGCTATGGCAGCCGAGCGAGTCCTGTGAGCCTTATCAGGATGAAGAAGGGCGGTTACTACACCGTTCTTTGGCGGAGCACGTTGTCAAACGCATCGACGGTCAGCCTGCGTTTGTGACTGGCTATAATGATAAGCGGGAATCGGAAACGGCGCCGTTGCCCTATTCGTTGTCGACGTTGCAGATTGAAGCCGCCAAACGGTTTGCGCTCAGCGCCCAGCAGGTGCTGGATATTTGTCAGAAGCTGTATGAAACCCACAAGCTGATTACTTATCCGCGCTCCGATAGCCGTTACCTGCCGGAGGAGCATTTTGCCGGCCGCCACGCGGTTCTGAACGCCATTTCGGCGCATCAGTCGGATTTATTGCCGCAGCCGGTTATGGATATCGAGCGTCGCAACCGCTGTTGGGATGACGGAAAAGTGGATGCCCACCACGCGATTATCCCCACGGCGCGCAGTGCGCCTGCCGCATTATCGGATAATGAGAGTAAAGTTTACGGGCTGATTGCCCGACAATATATCATGCAGTTTTGCCCCGACGCGGTGTTTCGGAAATGCGTTATCGATCTGGATATCGCCGGGGGGAAATTTGTCGCCAAAGCCCGGTTTCTGGCGGAGGCCGGCTGGCGTACGCTGCTGGGCGGGAAGGAGCGGGATGAGGAAAATGAGGGCACCCCGTTGCCGGTGGTCGCCAAAGGCGATGAGTTGCTGTGCGAGCGCGGCGAGGTGGTGGAACGGCAAACGCAGCCTCCGCGGCCGTTTACCGATGCAAGTTTGTTGTCGGCGATGACCGGCATCGCGCGCTTTGTGCAGGATAAAGAACTGAAGAAAATCCTGCGGGCAACCGATGGTTTAGGAACGGAGGCCACGCGCGCGGGTATTATCGAGTTACTGTTCAAGCGGACGTTTTTATTCAAAAAGGGGCGTTATATTCATGCCAGCGAAGCGGGGCGGGCATTGATTCACTCTCTGCCGGACAGCGCAGCACATCCGGATATGACGGCGCATTGGGAAGCGACGCTGACGCAAATCAGCGAAAAAAAGTGTCGCTATCAGGATTTTATGCAACCGCTGACGCATTCTTTGCAGGCGTTGATTTATCAAGCCAGACAGAGTCGAGGCGTGAGTGCATTTAAAGGCATCACCGCCCCTCAGGCAAGCAGTAAAAAGCGGCGTAAGCCTCAGCCCAAAAAGAAGGATCAGAGTTAATGAGATCGTTAGTTTGCTGGTTTATTTCCGCCGCGGTGCTGACGTTGTCGGCGACGGTTCAGGCAAATCCAAATCGTGGCGCGACAGATATCGTGGTGCCTGTTCCCGCCGAAGCGTGGGGCGCGGGTTCCGCTACGCGTGGACAGAATAATTGTATGCGCTGTTGTGTTTACGAAAATCGTAACTATTCGGAAGGCGCGGTGTTGAAAATAGACGGCGTGATCCTGCAATGCGTGCGGGATAAACAAACGCTGGGAACCAATAACCTGATTTGGCAACCGCTCAAACAGTAACCCTGAGCAGCGGATTCAATCAGCGGTGAGGCGTAACGGCGGTTCGCCGTTACGCCTCTGCCTTTACGACTACAACGAGAACTCCGCCCATATCGGCGCATGATCGGACGGTTTTTCCATCGCCCGAATATCATAGTCAATGCCGGTGTCGATACAGCGTTCCGCCAGCGACCGACTCGCCAGTATCAAATCGATACGCAAGCCCCGGTTGGTATCAAAACCGGCAGAACGGTAGTCAAACCATGAAAAACGATCGTTACAGTCCGGGTTGGCCGCCCGGAACGTATCGGTAAGCCCCCAGGTTTGTAAGCGGGCCAGCCATTCGCGCTCTTCCGGCAAGAACGAGCATTTGCCCGTGCGCAGCCAGCGCTTGCGGTTCTCTTCGCCAATGCCGATATCCAGATCGGTGGGGCTGATATTCAGATCGCCCATAATGATTAACGGCTGATCGGCGATATGGCTCTGCTCAATATAGGTTTGCAGATCCTGATAAAAGCGTGTTTTGGCCGGGAATTTAATCGGATGATCGCGACTTTCACCCTGAGGGAAATAGCCGTTCACCACGGTAAGCGTACCCTGCTCGGTGGCGAAATCCGCCATAATAATCCGCCGTTGCGCGTCTTCTTCATCCGTTGGAAAACCCCGACGCACCGCCATCGGCGCGGTCTTACACAGCAGCGCAACGCCGTAGTGACCTTTTTGCCCGTGATAAAAAACGTGATAGCCATACTGGCTCACCTCTTCCAGCGGAAACATATCGTCATGGACTTTGGTTTCCTGTAATCCGATCACATCCGGCTGGTGCTGTTCGATAATGGCGGCCAACTGATGAGGGCGCGCCCGCAGGCCATTGATATTAAAAGAAACAACTTTCATGTTAGCTGCCGTTCAATGAAAATGTTCTCAGATGTTAACAGAAATTCAGGTGACGAGTCACGGTTGCGTGGGAGCAGGCATAATAGGAAAATAAGAATCAGTTACGGTAGTTGAACCGTAAGGGAAGAGCCCGTATACTCCGCTGCTCGCAGGAGAGAGGGCGTCGAAACGTGGCGCCCCGCCGAAGGCGCAAACTCCCATAATCGCTCAGGCCGCCATACTGCGAATTCCATTTAAGCCAACTGGAGAGAGGTTGTTGCGGCAACCCACCGAAGGGGCAAGCAGCGCTCGCTGCGTAAACTCTCAGGTAAAACGGACAGAGGGAGGGGCGCATTCCACAGGAAATCTTGTGTGCTTACCTATATCTATCTGATCGCGATCACCGCGGAAGGCATGTCCGGAGCGCTGGCGGCCGGACGGCGTAATATGGATATTTTCGGTGTCGGCATGATCGCGTTTATCACTGCGCTTGGCGGTGGAACGGTGCGCGACATTCTGCTTGGCAACTATCCTATCGGCTGGACTCAACATCCCGGTTATATCTATCTCACCATCGGCGCCGGTCTCTTCACCATTATCATCGCGCGCGTTATGCATCATTTGCACCGTCTGTTTTTGGTGTTGGATGCCATGGGGTTGATCGCTTTTACGATTATCGGTTGTAACGTCGCGCTGGGGTTAAATTACTCCATCACGGTGGTGGTTATGGCGGGAATTGTGACGGGGATTTTTGGCGGTATTTTGCGGGATATCTTTTGTAATCGAACGCCGATGGTGCTCAAGAAAGAGCTTTACGCCAGCGTGTCGCTGTTAGTGGCGCTGCTTTATCTGGGATTGAAGGCGCTAAACGTCAATCATGATATCAATCTGTTGATTTCATTCAGCATCGGTCTATCCGTGCGGCTGGCGGCGATCCGCTGGTCATGGCAACTGCCGGTTTTTTCTTATGTGTCGGGGAGTTGGAAGAGTTAGTCTGACTTGCTCGAAGGTTCTCACCTTCCCCTGACGGGAATATGAATTTTTAGCGTGGAAGTTGATTCAGAATACTAATTTGAAGTGGTGGTGGGGGAAGGATTCGAACCTTCGAAGTCTGTGACGGCAGATTTACAGTCTGCTCCCTTTGGCCGCTCGGGAACCCCACCACTGGCCTTGCTGCAAGAGGCTTTCGCTTCAAGCGGGCGCATCATATCAAATGATGCGCCGCTGTAAAGCCTGATATATCAAAAACAAAAGTATTTGCCGATTTTTTATTCCATTCGCGTTATTCGCATACAAAAACAATGCCCGAACGCGAGTTAAAGAATAATCGTGCGATTCCCGTAGACAAAAACACGCTGCGCCAGCACCCGGTAAAGTGCGCGGCTTAATACGTTCTTCTCGACATCCCGGCCGGCACGCATCATGTCATCGGCAGTGTAGGTGTGATCAACGTTGATGACATCCTGCATGATGATCGGCCCCTCATCCAGGCTATCGTTCACGTAGTGCGCCGTTGCGCCGATGATTTTTACGCCGCGCTCATAGGCCTGATGGTAAGGGCGGGCGCCGATGAATGCCGGCAGGAATGAGTGATGAATGTTGATGACCTGATTCGGATAATGCTGCACAAAAGCAGGCGTCAACACACGCATGTATTTTGCCAAAACAACGTAGTCCGGTTGATATTGGTCAATTTGCCCGATCATCAGTTGATCGTGCTCTTCGCGGGATAAGCCTTCATGGCTGACCAGATGGAAAGGAATATCAAACCGCTCAACCAGGGTACGTAATGTTTCATGGTTGCCGATAACGGCGGCAATTTCGACGTCCAGACCGCCGTAAACGCTTTTCATGAGTAAATCGCCCAGGCAGTGGGCTTCTTTCGTCACCAGAATGACAATCCGGCGGCGGCCGGCATTGGTCAGTTCACGCACCGATCCGTCAGGAAGCGCGCCGTCAAGGTCGGCGAGCAGGGTGGTATCGTTAAAAATTCCTTCCAGTTCGGTACGCATAAAAAAGCGCCCGGTGCGGTGATCGACATACTCGTTGTTTTGCACAATGTTAAGTTCGTGCTTGTAACAAATATTGGTAATTTTTGCGATAAGCCCTTTAGCATCGGGGCAAATAGTCCGTAATACTTTTCTTTGTATATTTTGCGATTGCATGAGCGCGTGGATCCTGTCCAAAACTAAAATAGCGATCGTAGGTTAATGCAGTGCCGAAATTCACTGCGGGTTAATGCCCGTATCTTACTGTCCGCAACACTTTTTGTATTTTTTGCCGGAACCGCACGGACAATGTTCATTTCTGCCGGTTTGCAGATGAATGCCGTCCATATAGTACCAGCGATCATGATAACGAAGAAAGCGCGAGCGTTCCCGCATCAATCCTGCCTGTTGTGGGTTCGCGGCAGAGGTATAGCGGGCGGCGAATTCGACATAACTTTCGTCTGGCGTTTTACCCGGAAAGGTTGCCAATATGTTAAGTCCAAGCCAGCGGGTCTCCTGACAACTTTCGGTCACAGAGGCTCGCCATTTTTCCGCTTGATGGCTGGGGTGCCAGGTTGCTATCAGGTAATCCACGTCGCATTTGACATAGGCGGCATAGCGCGAGCGCATCAATGTAACAGGGTCGGCAGCCGTCATCGTATCGGCATGGTACGGCTGGCAGCATGAGTCATATGGCAGCCCGCGGCTACAGGGGCAAAGTTCCGGCACAGCATCTCCTGACGAAAATTAATTTAAAACTTGATAAATAATAGTGAGCTTCCCATCCATGAGGCCGATATGTTACCTAAGAAGCTCAGGATGTAGCAATGTGCGCTAGAATGAAAACACATGAGGACAACCATGCGGCAGATAAAAGTGGGTCTGGCACTCAGTTCCGGGGCCGCCAGAGGATGGGCTCACATTGGCGTTATCAAGGCGCTGACGGAGTTGGGCATTGACATTGATGTTGTTGCCGGTTGTTCCGTCGGGGCATTGGTCGGCGCGGCGTACGCGACGCACCGGCTGGATGACATGGAGCATTGGGTAAGCGGATTTGGCTATTGGGACGTAATCCGCTTGATGGATCTCTCCTGGCAGCGCGGCGGCTTATTACGCGGCGATCGCGTATTTAACAATGTGAAGCACTTGTTACATACGCAGAGGATTGAAGATTGTGATATTAAATATGGCGCCGTGGCCACCAACCTGAGCACGGGACGAGAGTTGTGGTTAACAAAAGGAGATTTACATCAATCAATTCGGGCTTCTTGCAGTATCCCTGGTTTGTTGTCTCCCGTTTGGTTTAATGGCTACTGGCTGGTAGATGGCGCGGTGGTAAATCCGGTCCCGGTGTCGCTGACTCGGGCGATGGGGGCGGATGTTGTGATCGCCGTTGATTTGCAACAGGACGCCAGCCTTGACCACCATGATTTGCTGTCGGTTAAGCCGACATTGCCAGAGTCTGAAGGGGATGTTGCGGTAAATAACTGGCGCGGGAGAATTCGTGAGCGTTTGTTACGAAAACGTCGCCAGCGCACCGGGATTTCGCCGACAGCAATGGAAATCATGAGTACATCAATCCAGATTCTTGAAAACCGATTAAAGATGACCCGGATGGCGGGCGACCCGCCTGATGTACTCTTACAGCCTTATTGCCCGCAAATCGCCACTCTGGATTTTCATCGGGCACAGGAAGCGATTGAAGCCGGTCGTCAGGCAGTGGAGAAAAAGCGCGATGAATTGTTACCTTTGGTAAAAAAATCGCATTGAAAACCAGTATAAGCGACGTCAGGCCGTGCTGAGCGTTGGCGGTAAAACATTAAAGAGTTTGAAGTAAGGGGCAACTGATGGAACAACCATTGGCGGGTAAACATATATTGATTATCGAGGATGAGGCTGTTTTCCGCTCCGTACTTTCCGGTTATCTGACTTCGCTTGGTGCTTCGGTTTTGGAAGCTATTCATGGCCTGGAGGCGTTGAGCGTTCTGGAGCATCATCAGCCTGATTTAATTATTTGCGATCTAAAGATGCCGATGATGGGCGGCATTGAGTTCCTGGAGCGGTTACGCTTACAAGACAACCATATCCCGATACTGGTGATCTCCGCGACCAGTCAAATGGCGGACGTCGCCAAGGTTCTGCGGCTTGGCGTTCAGGATGTGTTGCTGAAACCTATTCGTGATTATGCTCGTTTACGCGAGGCGGTTATGACTTGTCTGTATCCGGACATGTTTACTTCGCCGGCTCATGAGCTTGAGCAATTAATGTTGGATATGGATTCGCTTAATCAATCGCCTGATGCGGTGGCAAAACTTTTAGCGCAACTACAGCCGCCGGTGCAGCAAACGCTCGCCCGTTGTCGAATTAATTATCGACAGCTTACGGTTGCCGAACAGCCGGGATTGGTTTTGGATATTGCCGCGCTCTCTGAAGATGAACTGGCTTTCTACTGCCTTGATGTCACTCAGGCGGTCAACAATAACGGCACGTTGGCCGCATTATTACTTCGTACTTTGTTTAACGGCGTGCTTCAGGAGCATCTGGCAAACCAGGAGCACCGTTTACCCCATTTGCCGCTTTTATTAAAACAGGTAAATCAGTTATTACGCCAGGCAAGTTTGGAAGGGCGTTTCCCCTTGCTGGTCGGTTATTATCATCGTGAATTAAAACGGCTGATACTGATCTCCGCCGGGTTAAACGCCACATTAAACGTCAATGAAAATCAAATTGCGCTCAATAGCGGCGTGCCGTTGGGAACACTCGATGAGGCTTACCTCAATCAGTTAAATCACCAGTGTGAAGCGTGGCAATGCCAGATATGGGGCGGTGGCGGGCGCTTACGCTTAATGCTTTCTACAGAATAATCCGATAGGTAGGGGTGATAACTCTCTTCTGGCCGTGTTCGCCTTTCGTTATTATTTTTTATTTTCTACTATGTAGGTAGTTGTCTTATTTTTAATGGAACTATAACGATGGGCAAGCGTGGCCCGGCTAAACTGGTATACTTATCCAGTTTTTAGACCAGATAAATAAAGTTCATTATTTGAACGATATATAAGAGGTTGTTTATGTCGACTGTTAATAAAAAAGTAAAAAAAGCGGTAATCCCTGTCGCGGGATTGGGAACGCGTATGTTGCCGGCCACGAAGGCTATTCCCAAAGAAATGCTGCCATTGGTGGATAAACCGCTCATTCAATATGTAGTCAACGAGTGTATCGCCGCGGGAATCAATGAAATAATTTTGGTTACACATTCTTCTAAAAATTCCATCGAAAACCACTTTGATACCAGTTTTGAACTGGAAGCCATGTTGGAAAAACGTGTTAAGCGTCAACTGTTGGAAGAAGTGCAATCTATTTGTCCGAAGCACGTTACCATTATGCAGGTTCGTCAGGGGCTGGCTAAAGGATTAGGGCATGCCGTATTGTGCGCCCATCCATTAGTGGGTGATGAACCTGTTGCGGTTATTTTGCCGGATGTGATTATTGATGAATATGAATCCGATCTGAAGAAAGATAACCTGAGCGAAATGTTGCAACGGTTTTCTGAAACCGGCCATAGTCAGATTATGGTTGAGCCCGTTGACGATGTCAGCAGTTATGGCGTTGTAGACTGCAAGGGCGTGGAATTAAAAGCGGGCGACAGTGCGCCAATGGTTGGCGTGGTTGAAAAGCCGAAAGCTTCCGAGGCCCCTTCAAATTTAGCCGTTGTCGGCCGTTATGTTCTTTCTGCTGAAATTTGGTCTTTGCTGGAGAAAACCCCTCCAGGCGCCGGCAATGAGATTCAGCTAACCGACGCCATTGCGTTGTTAATGGAAAAAGAAACGGTGGAAGCGTATCACCTGAAAGGTGTCAGCCATGACTGTGGCAACAAGCTCGGGTATATGCAGGCGTTCGTGGAATATGGTATGCGCCATGATAGCCTGGGCGGTGAACTCACCCAATGGCTGCGGGAAACTATTGAAGCTGAAGAAAAATAATATTTAGCAATAACTGCTCTCTGTTTTATTACACAGGACAGGGAGCATGAATTCTCACCGATATACCTGTTACTTTGCACAAAAAAATACCCTTGATAAAAATCAAGGGTATCTGCGTTTGGTGTATTTTAAATACAGATTAGAGCAGGAAATCGTCTAAAGATTTACCTTGTTCTTCGATCGCTTTTTTGATTACCGCAGGAGTACGGCCTTGACCTGTCCAGGTTTTAACTTCGCCATTCTCATCGGTATATTGATATTTGGCCGGGCGGGCGGCACGCTTGCTTTTACCGGCAACTTTGACTGAACCTAAAGATTGTAATAATTCGTTAGGATCGATACCGTCCGCAATCAACATATCGCGATATTGCTGTAATTTACGTGCACGTTCTTCAACTTCTGCCTGAACCTGGCTTTCTTCTTCGCGGCGTTCATTTACCACGACTTCCAGTTTTTCCAGCATTTCTTCCAAAGTATCCAGACTGCATTCTCTTGCCTGGGCTCTCAGAGTACGGATGTTGTTTAGAATCTTTAGTGCTTCGCTCATTGTGATAATCTCAAATTTATATTATTGGTGGCGTGTAGTGAGATAATAGAGTGCTATTTTCTTTTCTGCAATAGTCAAATTTGTAAGTTTGTTAAAAATTGCCATTTTTAAAACAGATATCACATGCCATGTTACATGAATATAAAATACGTCTCTCCTACGGAGAATACATTTAACCGTCATTTGCCGCGCCGATGTGTTCGATAAGATATTGTGACGGATTCTATCGTTATAAGGAATGTTTATATCTTTTATCCGATGAAGCCTATCAATAGATGAACCGGGCGAGGCTGCGCAAGTAATAGCCCATTGCATGGGCTAACGGTGGGTTGTTACAATAAATTTTAACCGCATACGCGATATAGCCCGTCTTTTGGAGCATCTGAGTATGGCTCAACTTTATTTTTATTATTCAGCAATGAATGCAGGGAAATCCACTGCGCTATTACAGTCCTCATATAACTATCAAGAGCGCGGCATGAGGGCGCTGGTTTTCACCGCGGAAATAGATAACCGGCATGGGGTGGGGATGGTTAGTTCGCGGATCGGCCTTTCTTCTCCTGCGCTACTGTTTAATCAGCAGACGCCTTTATTTAGCCTGCTATTGAAAGAGCACCGTAGCCAGCCTATTCATTGCGTATTAATTGATGAATGTCAGTTCCTGACGCGTGAACAAGTTAGCGAACTTTCAGATGTGGTCGACCTATTGGATATCCCGGTATTGTGTTACGGCTTACGCACGGATTTTCGTGGCGAGCTGTTTTCAGGCAGCCACTATTTATTAGCCTGGGCCGATAAGTTGATTGAACTCAAAACGATTTGCCATTGCGGCCGTAAAGCGAACCGCGTGTTACGTCTGGATGCGCAGGGAAATCCTCTCCACGAAGGGGAACAGGTGGTTATCGGCGGCAATGACAGTTATGTCTCCGTTTGCAGAAAGCACTACAAAATCGCATTAGGGTTAGTTAGAAGCGAAATTGAATAAGCTATGCAGCGTCGCCTACGATGGCATTTAACGCTCGAAAACGGCTCCAGACGGCGATATTAAATAATCTTAACCCCTCTCGTAGGGGGTCGCTGAATTCGCGCCACAGGCTCGCAGAGGGGCGAAATGAGGCGAGGGGGGGTAACAAGGTTAATGCAAATCAATGCGCAGATTTACTCCGCCAGGGATAAACTATTCCGACAATAGCCTACGGCGGCTTTTTTAACGCAGGACGAAAAAATACCCTGACAGCGGGCTGACAGGGTATTGATGCGAGGTGCTTGGACAACAGCCTCTGTTGAGGCTGTTATTCCCCCGACGGGTTAACTCGTCACTTTTTTGGCTTGCTTGGCTACTTTTGTTGCAGGCGCGGCGGGTGTTGCCGCAACGGCTTCGGTAGCACCTTTCTCTGTGGTGTTTTCAGAGAATTTACGCCCGTAATACGTATCCATCAGAATTTGTTTCAGTTCTGAAATCAACGGATAACGCGGGTTAGCGCCGGTACATTGGTCGTCGAAGGCATCTTCGGACAGTTTGTCCACTTTCGCCAGGAAGTCGGCTTCTTGTACGCCAGCCTCACGGATAGAGGTAGGAATACCCAGATCTGCCTTTATTTCTTCCAACCAGTTCAACAATTTTTCAATCTTCTGCGCAGTACGATCGCTTGGTGCTGTCAGACGCAGATGATCGGCGACTTCAGCGTAGCGACGACGAGCTTGCGGGCGGTCATACTGGCTGAACGTCGTTTGCTTGGTCGGGTTGTCGTTGGCGTTATAGCGAATAACGTTTGAGATCAACATGGCATTCGCCAGACCGTGCGGGATGTGGAACTCAGAGCCCAGCTTGTGCGCCATTGAGTGACAAACACCCAGGAAGGCGTTGGCGAAAGCGATACCGGCAATCGTCGCGGCATTATGAACACGTTCGCGAGCTACCGGGTTCTTCGCGCCTTCATGATAGCTGGCCGGCAGGTTTTCTTTCAGCAGTTTCAACGCCTGCAATGCCTGACCGTCTGAATATTCGTTCGCCAGCACGGAAACATAGGCTTCCAGCGCGTGAGTGACGGCATCCAGACCACCGAACGCACACAGGGATTTCGGCATATTCATAACCAGGTTGGCGTCGACAATCGCCATATCCGGCGTTAATGCGTAGTCGGCCAATGGATATTTCTGCCCGGTGGCATCATCGGTCACCACGGCAAACGGCGTGACTTCGGAACCGGTGCCGGAGGTGGTGGTAACCGCGATCATTTTGGCTTTCACGCCCATTTTCGGGAACTTGTAAATACGTTTACGGATGTCCATAAAGCGTAATGCCAGTTCTTCAAAATGCGTATCCGGGTGTTCGTACATGACCCACATGATTTTCGCCGCATCCATCGGGGAACCGCCGCCCAGCGCGATAATGACATCCGGTTTAAAGGAGTTCATCTGCTCCGCGCCTTTACGCACGATGCTCAGCGTTGGGTCCGCTTCAACCTCGAAGAAGACTTCGGTTTCCAGCCCACGCTCTTTCAGGACGGAAACGATCTGATCGACGTAGCCGTTATTGAACAGGAAACGGTCGGTCACGATGAATGCGCGTTTTGCCCCGTCGGAAGCGACTTCTTCAAGCGCAATCGGTAATGAACCGCGACGGAAGTAAATAGATTTGGGAAGTTTATGCCACAACATATTTTCTGCTCGCTTGGCTACCGTTTTCTTGTTGATCAAGTGTTTCGGACCGACGTTTTCCGAGATGGAGTTACCCCCCCAGGAACCACAACCCAGCGTCAGGGATGGGGCGAGTTTGAAGTTGTACAGATCGCCGATACCACCTTGAGAAGCCGGGGTGTTGATCAGGATACGGGCGGTTTTCATCAGGTTGCCGAAGTGATTCACACGCTCCGGTTGGTTATCCTGATCGGTGTACAAGCAGGAGGTGTGACCAATCCCGCCCATTGCGACCAGTTTCTCGGCTTTTATCACGGCATCGTTAAAATCGGTAGCGCGATACATCGCCAGGGTCGGGGACAGTTTTTCGTGAGCAAACGGTTCGGATTCGTCAACATCGGTGACTTCACCGATCAGCACTTTGGTGTTCGCAGGGACGCTGATGCCAGCCAATTCCGCGATTTTTGGCGCCGGTTGACCGACGATATCGGCGTTCAGGGCGCCATTTTTCAACAGAATGCCCTGTACGGCATGCAGTTCTTTACCTTTCAGCATATAAGCGCCGTGCGAGGCAAAGCGTTCGCGAACGGCGTCGTAGACGCTGTCGACTACAATCACTGACTGTTCAGAAGCACAGATAACGCCGTTATCAAAGGTTTTTGACATTAGAATTGACGCTACGGCGCGTTTAAGATCGGCGGTTTCATCAATAACCACCGGCGTATTACCTGCGCCTACGCCGATTGCCGGTTTACCGGAGCTGTATGCGGCTTTAACCATGCCTGGGCCGCCGGTAGCCAGAATCAGATTGATATCCGGGTGATGCATCAACTGGTTGGACAGTTCAACCGAAGGTTGGTCGATCCAGCCGATGATATCTTTTGGCGCGCCCGCGGCGATAGCGGCTTGCAGGACGATATCGGCGGCTTTGTTGGTCGCATTTTTTGCCCGCGGATGCGGAGAAAAGATGATGCCGTTACGGGTTTTCAGGCTGATTAATGCTTTGAAAATCGCAGTGGAAGTGGGGTTGGTAGTCGGAACGATACCGCAGATCAGACCGATGGGTTCGGCAATGGTGATCGTGCCAAAGGTGTCGTCGGTAGAAAGCACGCCACAGGTTTTTTCATCCTGATAGGCGTTGTAAATGTATTCGGAAGCAAAGTGGTTTTTGATTACTTTATCTTCCACGATACCCATTCCAGACTCGGCGACAGCCATCTTCGCCAGTGGAATTCGAGCATCTGAGGCAGCAAGCGCGGCTGCCCGGAAGATTTTGTCGACTTGTTCCTGAGTGTAATTGGCAAATTCCTGCTGCGCCTTTTTCACTCTTTCGACCAGTGCGTTAAGTTCAGCAACATTGGTTACGGCCATAATGCTCTCCTGATAATGTTAAACTCTTTCAGTCAATAGTTTGCTAAGTAAATGAGTATAGATAAATGAGCGCATGTTGTGTTTGCTCGGAGAAACCTAACAGGGTCACTATTCTCATTTCTGCATTGATTGACTCAAAGAGCTTGTCACAGTACCGACCACGGGTTACGGAACAGCATACTCGCTTATAAAGGTTCTTTTTGTGATCTCCATCTATATTTTTCGATGCTGACACCTTTCAGCAGGGCTTTTTTGAGAATAATTCTCAACAAGGCGCTATTTTATCGTCCGCTTCCTTTTATATGTAACTGCAAAATGTATATAAATTGTTTTTAAATGTTATTTAACAGATAGAGCGTGAAATAAAATCCCGCAGCAAAGTAAGGATAAATATAGCCATGTTATATGATATCGGCGCCGCCGAGGCACCCGTGCGTGCGCAACCCGAACGAGAGGGTATGTGGTCACTTATTGAGGGATTTTTCGGACTGTATCAAGTTTCTCATCGGATTGTTTGGATTGATCGATCTGACAGGCGTTCTTCCCCTATTTATCAGTATGACTAACTATCTTATCAACGATAAGTAGCGACTTATCTCGAAAAATGTCTCCATGATGACATCTTCATTCCCCTCATTTTATCTGTTGTAAAAAATTCTTATATATCAAGCCTCATCCCTCGCGCCATTTGTATGGCGTCACTTTTTCGATAATAGCGTCGAGTTGTGGGCGGTTATTTAGGTCTATTCATAAACTAAACTTATTAGTCCCGCTAAATGTTGTGGCATTGTCATAATCATTAGCGTTATAAGTAACTAACGCGTGATCAAATGATATAAGGGTATTTATCGCATTGAACATCTGAAGGGGATAAGAAGGCAATCCATAGAGATGAGATCGCGTGTTCTTCCAGTCGTTTCTTTCGTGGATGGTGAATATTCTTCCCGCCGTACCCGTCTGCGACAGCCAGGAAGCGAGGGGCTGTACAGGGAGTAATCAAATAATAGTGAAGTTATCAAAAGAGTAATTACAGGATGAGTTTACCGGTATGTGATAAACAAAACAGGAGAAGATAATGACGCATATTACCACCCAAAAAAGATTGGCCGCCGCAGGCATCATCGTCGTTCTAGGTGTAATTTCAGGCACTCAAGCCTGGTCCGCTACGGTGCCTGCTGGTGTGGCGCTGGCAGAGAATCAGGTGCTGGTACGTAATAATGGCGCAGAGGTGGCATCATTGGATCCGCATAAAATAGAAGGCGTTCCTGAGTCCAATGTGTCGCACGATTTACTGGAAGGGCTGGTGATTTCGGATGTCGACGGCAGGGTGATCCCCGGGGTTGCGGAACGCTGGGACAACAACGCGTTCAAGGTGTGGACCTTTCATTTACGTAAAGATGCGCGGTGGTCAAATGGTGACGTTGTCACTGCGCACGATTTCGTATATAGCTGGCGCCGGTTGGCCGATCCGAAAACCGCTTCTCCCTATGCCAGCTATCTGCAATACGGCCATTTACTGAATATTGATGACATCATCGCCGGTAAAAAGAGTCCCGATACGCTGGGGGTAAAAGCGCTGGACGATCATACGCTGGAAGTCACGCTCTCTGAGGCGGTTCCCTATTTTTATAAACTACCCATTTATCCCGCCATGTCGCCGGTGAACCAAGCGGTGGTGGAGAAGTTTGGTGAAAGATGGACGCAACCGCAGAATTGGGTGGGGAATGGCGCCTATAAGCTGAAAACGTGGATCGTGAATGAAAAGATTGTGCTGGAGCGCAATGCCAACTATTGGGATAACGAAAAAACAGTCATCAATCAGGTGACTTATTTGCCTATCTCATCAGAAGTGACGGATGTTAATCGCTATCGCAGCGGTGAAATCGATATGACCTATAACTACCTGCCGATTGAACTGTTCCAAAAATTAAAAAAAGAGCTCCCGCAGGAAGTGCAAATAAACCCGTATTTGTGCACCTACTACTACGAGATGAACAATCAAAAAGCGCCGTTTAACGACGTTAGGGTCAGAACCGCGCTGCGCCTGGGTCTGAGCCAGGATATCTTAACCAACAAAGTTAAGAATCAGGGGGATATTCCCGCCTATGGTTTTGTGCCGCCCTATATTGACGGTATCGCCCAAACGCCGCCGGAATGGTTTGGCTGGCCGCAGGAAAAGCGCAATCAGGAAGCGAAAAAATTGCTGGCGGAGGCGGGATATAGCCCGGACAAGCCGCTGACCTTCAATTTGTTATACAACACCTCCGACTTGCATAAAAAGATGGCGATTGCGGCGGCCTCCATCTGGAAACAGAATATTGGCGTGAATGTGAAACTTGAGAATCAGGAATGGAAAACGTTCCTGGATACCCGCCATCAGGGCAGCTTTGATGTCGCCCGCGCCGGATGGTGCGCCGATTACAATGAACCTTCCACCTTCCTCAACAGTATGCTGTCCGATAGCAGCAGTAATACATCACATTATAAGAGCAGTGATTTTGATGCGCTGATCGCCAAATCGTTGCAGGTCGAAACGGAAGAAGAGCGTGCCGCCGTCTATCAACAGGCGGAAACGCTATTGGATAACGATGCGGTTATCGTTCCGGTTTACTATTACGCCAATACCCGGCTGGTAAAGCCTTACGTCGGTGGGTTAACCGGTAAAGATCCGATGGATAATATCTATGTGAAAGATCTTTATATCATTAAGCACTGATAATATCGCGGGCGGCCTGACACTGGCGCCCGCGTCTCTTTGCAGGTTTTATAGGTACGGGCAATGTTAAAATTTATTTTCCGTCGTTGTCTGGAAGCGATTCCGACGCTGTTTATTCTGATCACGCTCTCATTTTTTATGATGCGTCTTGCACCCGGTAGCCCTTTTACCGGGGAGCGTAACCTCCCGCCTGAAGTGATGGCCAATATTGAGGCCAAATATCACCTTAACGACCCGATACTGACCCAGTATGGCAGCTATTTATGGCAACTGGCTCAGGGGGATTTCGGCCCTTCATTTAAATATAAAGACTATTCCGTGAACGATTTGGTGGCGGCTTCATTTCCGGTTTCCGCTAAATTGGGGGCGGCCGCATTTTTGCTGGCGGTGGTTTTCGGCGTCAGCGCCGGGGTGATTGCCGCGCTGAATCAAAACAGTAAATGGGATTATACGGTAATGGGGTTTGCCATGACCGGCGTGGTGATCCCCAGTTTTGTGGTGGCGCCGTTACTGGTGCTGATATTTTCGATTACGCTGCGCTGGCTGCCGGGTGGCGGCTGGAATGGCGGGGCGCCCAGATATATGATTTTGCCGATGGTGGCATTATCGCTCTCTTATATCGCCAGTATCGCGCGCATTACCCGGGGATCGATGATTGAAGTGCTCCATTCCAATTTTATTCGTACCGCGCGCGCCAAGGGATTGCCTTTGCGTCGCATTATTCTGCGCCATGCTTTAAAGCCGGCCTTGTTGCCGGTGCTGTCGTATATGGGGCCGGCTTTTGTCGGCATTATTACCGGCTCTATGGTTATCGAAACGATTTTTGGCTTACCGGGTATCGGGCAACTTTTTGTTAATGGAGCGCTGAATCGCGATTATTCATTGGTGTTGAGTCTGACTATTTTGGTCGGCGGATTAACGATTTTATTCAATGCGATAATTGATGTGTTATACGCGGTTATCGATCCGAAAATTCGCTACTGACCGGAGGCGCTATGTTTTGGAATCGCAGAGATATTGAGGCGTTGGATAATTTCAGCGAGCAGATGGAAATTGAAGGCCGCAGCCTGTGGCAAGACGCCCGGCAGCGGTTTATTCACAATCGCGCCGCCTTGGCCAGTCTCGTTATGCTGGGACTGATTACGTTATTTGTGATCGTCGCTCCGCTGTTATCGCCCTTTAATTATGCGGATACGGACTGGAGCATGATGTCATCCGCTCCGGATATGGCGTCCGGGCACTATTTCGGTACGGATTCTTCAGGGCGCGACCTGCTGGTGCGCGTGGCCATTGGCGGACGGATTTCGTTAATGGTGGGGGTGGCCGCCGCGCTGGTCGCGGTGATTGTCGGCACCTTGTATGGGGCGCTGTCCGGTTATCTTGGCGGCAAAGTCGACTCGGTGATGATGCGTCTGCTGGAGATCCTCAACTCATTCCCGTTCATGTTTTTCGTTATTTTGCTGGTGACCTTTTTCGGTCAGAACATGCTGTTGATCTTTGTGGCGATCGGCATGGTGTCCTGGCTGGATATGGCGCGTATTGTCCGCGGGCAGACGCTCAGTCTGAGACGTAAGGAGTTCATTGAGGCTGCGGTGGTTTCCGGGGTATCGACGCGCGGCATAGTGTTACGTCACATCGTACCGAATGTCCTGGGCGTGGTGATGGTGTATGCCTCATTACTGGTGCCGAGCATGATCCTGTTTGAATCATTTCTGAGCTTTCTGGGGCTGGGAACCCAGGAGCCGTTAAGCAGTTGGGGCGCGCTGCTGAATGATGGCGCCAATTCCATGGAAGTGTCTTCCTGGCTACTGTTTTATCCCGCCGCATTTCTGGTGGTGACGCTGTTTTGTTTTAATTTTATCGGCGATGGCCTGCGTGATGCCCTCGATCCGAAAGATCGCTGATGAGGTGTCGCATGAATAGGATGGATTCAACCGAAGCGCTGCTGTGCGTTCAGGATTTACGGGTGACGTTCCGTACCCCGGACGGCGAAGTGACCGCGGTAAACGATCTCAATTTTACCCTGAATGCGGGGGAGACGCTGGGGATTGTCGGCGAGTCCGGCTCGGGAAAATCCCAGACCGCATTTGCGCTGATGGGGTTGTTAGCCGGCAATGGTTATATCAGCGGTTCGTCACGCTTTCATGGCCGCGAGATCCTCAATCTGCCGGAGCGTCAGTTAAATAAGTTACGCGCTGAAGAAATCGCCATGATATTTCAGGATCCGATGACGTCGTTGAATCCCTATATGCGGGTCGGCGAACAACTGATGGAAGTGCTGATGCTGCATAAGCGTCTTGGCAAAAGTGAAGCCTTTGAAGAATCGGTCAGAATGCTCGACGCGGTAAAAATGCCGGAAGCGAGAAAACGCATGAAAATGTATCCGCATGAGTTTTCCGGCGGCATGCGGCAGCGCGTGATGATCGCTATGGCGCTGCTGTGCCGCCCCAAACTGTTGATTGCGGATGAGCCGACAACGGCGCTGGATGTGACGGTGCAGGCGCAGATTATGGCGTTATTGAACGATCTGAAACGCGAATTCAATACCGCCATTATTATGATCACCCACGACCTGGGGGTGGTGGCCGGTATTTGTGACAAGGTGCTGGTAATGTACGCGGGACGCACCATGGAATATGGCAGCGCGCGTGATGTGTTTTATCGCCCCAGTCATCCATACTCCGTCGGGCTGCTGCATGCCGTTCCCCGCCTGGATGCGGAGGATGAAACGCTGGCGACCATTCCTGGAAATCCGCCTAATTTGCTGCGGTTGCCGAAAGGTTGCCCGTTTCAGCCGCGCTGTCCCTATGCGATGGATGTGTGTCATGGCACGCCGGCGCTGGAGTCTTTCGAACAGGGTCGCCTGCGAGCCTGCTTTAGAGCCATCGAGGAGGTGTTATGAATAAGGAGGAGGGAAAAACAGTCTTGCTGGAAGTGGCTGATTTGAAAGTTCACTTTGAGGTGAGGGATGATAAACAATGGTTCTGGCAGCCGGCGAAAACGCTGAAGGCGGTGGATGGCGTTACGCTGCGCTTGTATGAAGGCGAAACGCTGGGCATCGTGGGCGAATCCGGCTGCGGCAAATCCACCCTGGCGCGCGCCATTATCGGTCTGGTGAAGGCCACGTCCGGACACATCACCTGGCTGGGAAGAGATTTGCTGGGGATGAACGATATGCAGTGGCGCAGGGTGCGCAGCGATATCCAGATGATTTTTCAGGATCCGTTGGCGTCGCTTAATCCGCGGATGACGATCGGTGAAATTATCGCGGAGCCGTTAAAAACCTACCATCCCAAACTTTCTCGTCAGTCGGTGAAAGAACGCGTCAAAGGAATGATGCTGAAGGTCGGTTTACTGCCCAATTTGATCAATCGCTACCCGCATGAGTTCTCCGGTGGACAGTGCCAGCGTATAGGCATCGCCCGGGCGTTGATTCTGGAACCGAAACTGATCATCTGCGATGAGCCGGTTTCCGCGCTGGATGTCTCCATTCAGGCGCAGGTTGTCAACCTGCTGCGGCAATTGCAGCGTGAAATGCGGCTGTCCCTGATTTTCATTGCGCATGATTTATCGGTGGTGAAGCACATTTCCGACCGGGTGCTGGTTATGTATCTGGGGCATGCGGTGGAGCTGGGAACCTATAACCAGGTCTATTACCATCCGCTGCACCCGTATACCCGGGCCTTGATGTCGGCCGTTCCCATTCCTGATCCGGATAAGGAAAGAAATAAGCGGATACCGTTGCTGGAGGGGGAACTGCCTTCGCCGATTAATCCGCCTTCGGGATGTGTCTTCCGTACGCGTTGTCCGATTGTCGGCCCCGAGTGTGCGATAACCCGACCGCTGCTGGAAGGGAGTTTCACCCATGCGGTATCCTGCCTGAAAGTGGACCCGCAGTCGTTGTTGCCGGAGAAAGCCTGATGATTATCTCCGTCGTCCCTAGGATAAGGGGCGACGGGCGTAGATAGGTCAGAAAAGCGACGGCCTATTCTTTCCACAGGATATGGCAAAGCTTGTGGTCTTTTTCCCGGCAAATCAGCACGCGGGCAAAAATGTCGGTGATATCCTCGCCGTCTTGTTCCGCCAGCCCTATTACCACTTCGGCAAAGAAATCGGGGTTAAGGTCGAAATCAACATGTTCCAACCAGTCCTCGGCAGGATCGAATAACTCGGCGCCGCCGCGTTCCTCGAACTGTAGGTTAAACAGCAAAATATCCGCCGGGTCGAGATTATCCGCCGCCAACTCAAGAAAGATATCGTAGGCCTGTTCCAGCGTTTCGTCTTCGCTCAGGCGATTATTCAAATCCATACAAGATATCCTGTTAATGCGTGATGGCGCTATTAGAACACGGGAAAAACCATATTTATAGCAGGGGGCTGAAAAAGTAAAACAGTCGCTCGACGATCCGCTGCCAATAAGGCCGATTTTGCCATTCAATTTCATTCACCAGCGTGGAGCGGGCAATATAATCTTCCTGCACACAGGCGAGGTCGGTGCCGAAACCCGCATCGTCAATCACCACGGTAATTTCAAAGTTTAGCCACAGGCTGCGCATATCGAGGTTGACGGTGCCGATCAGACTCAATTGCCCATCGACCAGCACGCTCTTGGTGTGCAGCAGTCCGTCTTTAAACTGATGGATTTTTACCCCCGCCGCCAGTAATTCGGCAAAAAATGCCCGACTGGCCCAGCCCACCAGTACGGAATCATTTTTATACGGCACGATGATGCTGACATCCACACCGCGTTGCGCCGCGGTGCATATGGCGTGCAGCAGGTCGTCGCTGGGCACGAAATAGGGCGTGGTCATAATCAACTGCTTACGCGCGGAGTAAACCGAGGTTAACAGCGCCTGGTGGATCAACTCTTCCGGATAGCCCGGCCCGGAAGCAATCAACTGGATGGTATGCCCGGTTTCTTGTTCAAACGGCATCATATTGACGTCGGGCGGGGGCGGCAATAGCCGTTTGCCGGTTTCCATTTCCCAGTCGCAGCAGTAGATAATGCCCAACGTCGTCGCAACCGGACCTTCAATACGGGCCATTAGATCAACCCACTGACCCACGCCTGCGTTCTGCTTGAAAAAACGCGGATCGACCATGTTCATGCTGCCGGTATAGGCAATACGATTATCGATCAGAATAATTTTACGATGCTGGCGTAAATCCATACGCCGCAGAAATGCCCGAAGTAAATTCACTTTTAACGCTTCGGCGACCTCAATACCGGCGGTGCGCATCAGTTCCGGGTAGCGGTTGCGAAAAAACTGCACGCTGCCCGCGGAGTCGAGCAATATCCGGCAATTCACGCCGCGGCGGGCGGCGGCAATCAGTGACGACATGACTTGATCGACCATCCCGCCGGCCTGCCAGATATAGAACACCATCTCAATATTGTTATGGGCAAGTTCAATATCGCGGATCAGCGATTTAATGGTGTCATCAAAGGTGGTCAGCAGTTGCAACTGGTTGCCTTTTACGCCGCCCACGCCCTGACGGCGTTCGCACAGTTGAAATAATGCGCTGGCGACCTCGCTGTTTTCCGTAGCGAAAATCCGCCGGTATTCTTTCAGTTCACGCAGCCATTTCGCCGTGGATGGCCACATTTTACTGGCGCGTTCCGCCCGGCGTTTGCCAAGGTGTAATTCACCGAAAGAGAGATAAGCGACAATACCGACAAGGGGCAGAATGTAGATAACCAGTAACCAGGCCATGGCGGAGGGAACCGTCCGACGTTTCATCAGAATACGCAGGGTAACACCTGCGATCAGCAACCAGTAACTGAAAACAAGCAGCCAACTTATTACGGTATAAAATGTTGTCATAAAGGCAGCGGAGATCCCTTCTGTAAGTCATCGACAAAGTGTACGCATAGTTTGATAAAAGAGGAAATGTCTTTGCTCTGAATAAAATAGCGCTATTGATGCATTGTACGCTAAGGGAAATGCAAACACTGCTTGGATCGCGCAATCAAGGGCCTATAATATGCGCCGCGAGTTACTGATATAAGAGTTATGCCATGAAACGCAGCCGGAATGAAGTCAGCCGTTGGAGGATGTTGCGTCAGATGCAGCGTCGAAAAGGTCGCTGGCTGGAGGCGCAATCGCGCACTTACCGCCATATTCACTACGCCCGCTATTTGCAGCAAAAACAGCAGCGGCGCGCGCTGTTATATGCGGTAGCCTACGAGTGGTAATCTGCTGAAAAAATTAGCGGCCGCATCGAACGGCCGTTAATTTTTCATACACATCAAAAAACTTTTTTGAAGGGTTTTACCGTTACCTGCTGGTAAACGTTGGCGGCAACGTAGGGATCGTCGTTTGCCCAGGATATCGCGTCCTCCAGCGAGGGAAATTCGGCGATAATGATTGAACCGCTAAAACCGGCGGCGCCCGGATCTTCGCTGTCAACGGCCGGCAGGGGGCCGGCTGTAATAAGTTGTCCTTGATCCTGCAACTGTTTCAGTCGGGCAAGATGAGCGGGTCTTGCCGCCAGTCGTTTCTCCAGTGAATCGGCGGAATCTTCGGCGTAAATAACATATAACATCGGCGAGCCTCACAGGTTGGGGTAAAAGAAGTGATTTATCATACGTGATGGAACGGCAGGGGCAATAGACTGATTTGCCAGATAAATAAAGTTTAGCCTGGTTTTTTTTAACAATCACACGTGTTGTTATTGAATATGATTGCTATTTGCATTTAAACTTGGGCGGCATAAGAGGATGAAGACATACTATGCCGCAAAAAAAGTTTCTCCTGACCCGCCGCTATTCATGGCCGTTTATACTTTCAGTTGGCGTTCACAGTTCACTGATTGCGGGTTTGCTGTACGCGTCGTTTAATAACGCGATCGAGCTGCCTCAGCACGCTAAACCAATCAGCGTGGTTATGGTGAATCCGGCCGCGCTTGAAGCGGCGCCAGCGGCAGAGCCCGCTCCCTCTGAACCGGAACCGGTAAAACAGCCGGAACCTGTTCCCGAGCCTGAGCCAATCCCGGAACCCGAGCCGGTTCCTGAACCTGAACCGATCCCTGAGCCTGTCCCCGTACCGCTTCCTGAACCGAAGCCACAACCTAAACCTAAGCCAAAACCGGTGAAGAAGGTGGAGCAACCGAAACCGGTCAAACGGGAGAAGGTCGCTGAAAAACAGCCGCCGGCACCCTTTACCAGCGATGAACCAACGCGAAATGTGACCAATGCGCCAGTCAGACAAGCTCCCGCGCCGGTAGCGAACACACAGTCGACAGGGCCGAGACCGCTTAGTCGGGTTCAGCCGCAGTATCCGGCACGGGCATTTTCATTGCGGGTTGAAGGCCGGGTGAAAATGCAGTTTGATGTGGATAGTTCCGGACGGGTAGACAACGTTCGGGTGGTTTCAGCAGAGCCTCGGAATATGTTTGAACGTGATATCAAACAGGCGATGCGGAAATGGCGTTATGAGGCCAACAAGCCGGGTAAGGATTTGGTCGTGACCATCGTCTTCAGGATTGATGGCGGGGCGGTGATGGAGTAATCACGCCTGCGTTTAGGAGAAAAGCCGCTACCAGCGGCTTTCAGACCGTTGACAAAGCCTGTTATTAGGGAGAGCGTGGCGAGGGGGCGTAGCGGCGTAAGCCGCCGGAGCGCCCCTCGGTACGGTAGGCCCGGGTATCTCAGGCTTACAGACGACTTTGTCAGCAACCTCAAGCCGCTATCAGCGGCTTTTCTCTTTTGTGGGATGGCTGGCGCAGCAAAGCGCGTATCAGTCTTCGGGGTTAAAGTGACATTTGCCCATCGGCAGCTCGCGCGGACGACTGTCTTCATCAACGGCGACATAAGTAAACAGCGCCTCGGTCGCACGATAGCGTTGGCCGATCGGTTCGGATGATACTTTCTTTACCCAAACTTCGACGTTCACATTGATGGAGCTACGGCCGGTACGCACGCAACGCGCGTAGCAGCAAATGACGTCGCCGACGGCGACCGGTTTTAAAAACGACATTCCGTCGACCCGTACGGTCACGACGCGGCCTTCTGCGATCTCCTTTGCCAGAATAGCGCCGCCCATGTCCATCTGCGACATTAGCCAGCCGCCGAAAATATCCCCGTTTGCATTGGTATCCGCAGGCATTGCCAGAGTCCGAAGTACCAGCTCGCCCTGAGGTAACACGTTTTGTTGGCTCATTGTGGTATCAATAAATTATGCTGTTTTTATCAAGCGGGCATTGTTAGTGCTCGCCGCCGTTTTCTTCTGACTTTTCCCGATCGTCAGGCAAATGCCGATAAATATAAACGCCGCAGATCAATGTAAATAGCAGGGTAACGCCAGTCAAACCAAAGACTTTGAAATTAACCCAAACGCTTTGCGGCATCCAGAAAGCAATATAAATGTTTAACAATCCGCACGCCAGAAAGAACATGGCCCAGGAGAAGTTCAGTTTTCCCCAAACCGCCTGCGGTAGGGTTAACTCTTTGCCCAACATTCTCTGGATCAACGTTTTTTTCATCACGAACTGGCTGAACAGCAGCGCGATGGCGAATAGCGCATAAATGATGGTGACTTTCCACTTAATAAACTGATCGTTATGGAATACCAGCGTCAATGTGCCGAAAATGGCGACCATGGCAAAGGTCACCAGCATCATCTTTTCTATTTTACGATAAATCACCCAGGTGACGATCAGCGCCAGCGCTGTCGCCGCGATCAACGCACCGGACGCAACATAGATGTCATACAGTTTGTAAAAAACAAAAAAAACCACCAGCGGGAGAAAATCAAGAAGTTGCTTCATTGTGTCAATCCGTCACTCACTAATTTGTTGACGATAACCCGGATGGCTATCTGATAACTGCGCGTATTATCCTTTATTGTGGGGCACAGTTCCCTTGATATCGTAATAATTTGCAGAAAATTACGATTGGAAAGGTTGGCGGCGCAGTAACAATAAAAAACAAGAAGATGTGCCGCAGCTTGTACGGCACAGGTTAAATCAGGCGCGAAGCAGCATATAAAGGCGGAACAGATAGATCAGCAGGATAGCGGATATCAGGTTACTCAGGCCATTTAGCAACACCGCAATGACGGTCGGCGAAAATATCGGGATTTTGGTCACCAGCAGCAGAATGGCAACTTTGATCAATAACCACAGGATCACGGCCGGCGCGGTGACGCGTAGGTTGGCATAAGCCAGTTTCGCGCTTGCCTTGATGGAGCCGAATACGCCACGTTTCTCAACGACGGCAATAACCGGCGACAGGCTTAATGCGATAGCCAATAACACGCCCGGAACAACCAGAAACAGCATGCCAAGCTGAACCAACAGGGTACAGAACAGGATCAGGATAAAAAGGCGGGGTAAGACGGGCGCGGAGGCGCCGATCGCCCGCAACGCGCTGGTGCGATTACCGGCGGAAACCATCTGAATCAGCAGCAGTATGCCGCCGGTAAGAATCGCGTTGCCGATCAAGGCGGCAAAGGTTCCGGCCGCAGACATTTTGAGCAGCACGGTTTGCTGTTCCGGGGTCATCTGCTGGATCAAGTCCATCATACCCAGTTCGGCGGATGAGGAGAGATCGCCGCTGGCGGCGTTAAGCGTTTGTAATTCCTCATTGCCGGGGGCTAAGGCCTGATTCAGAATGACAGTAATGAACGCGGTCAACAGCGCCATCATCAAAATACTGATGAACTGATTACGCGTAAAATTCATTGTGTCACGGTACAAAGTGTTAGCCGTGATAGGCATGCAAACTCCTTGAGAAAAGATAAGCAATGTTACTTAGCCTTTAATTGTAACCTGTTACGCCAGACTGTGGCACCCCCGCAGGGGGCGCGATCTTCTCATTTCTCATCATCCCGCCGCCGATGGTTCAATGGCGGCGATCAGCGGTGGCAATCCATAACTGGCCCGCGCACGATTGCAGGCGTCATTTATTTGGCCGTTTTCTCCGGATTGCATAAATTCACGACATGGCGATGGCCGATTAACATAAATCGAACAGCTGACATTGACGCCGATCTTGCCTTCCAACGCACAGCAGCGAGGATTTTTGCTATTTGAACCCTGCATGCAGCGTAAAAAAGGGGTAAGAGGTTCTGTGAGTAAGGCAGGTACTACGCCGCCGCCATCATCAGCTTCAGCCCAGTAGAAAGATACCCTGAAATAAGCGCAGCAAGCGCCGCAGTGCATACAGGCATTGTCACTCATTTAATTAATTACCGCCCTTAACCGGTATTGAATCCTGTCAGTCAGAATAAAAATCTAGCGCTGAAATCACCCTTTTGGCAGCGTATTTTTCCCAAAACGCATTTTATGTATCTTTAGTTATTTTTGATGTAGATCAATTCTTGCATTTTTAATGAGTTACGTAGAATTGATCGAGTTCGTTTTTTGCAAAAAGTATTTAAAAGATGTGATCTGGATTAAAACAACAATACCCACATGGAGGTATATTTCGCTCGAAATTTAAACCATATAAAGGGAGTGGATAATGAAAAAAGCGTCTTTTGTATTACTGGCTGCTGCACTTATGCCGGCATTTGCCCAGGCTCATCAGGCGGGTGATATCATTGTTCGTGGCGGAACGGCAACGGTTCGTCCGGTGGAAGGGTCGGATAATGTGCTGGGAAGTCTGGGATCGTTCAAGGTTGATAATAATACCCAGTTGGGATTGACGTTCAGTTATCTGGTGACCGACAACATTGGCGTGGAGTTATTGGCGGCGACGCCGTTCACCCATCGCGTCGGCCTTAACGGCGTCGGCAACATTGCCGAAGTCAGCCACTTGCCGCCGTCTCTGGTCGCACAGTATTACTTTGGCGATAAAGCCGACAAGCTGCGTCCTTACCTGGGCGTCGGTCTGAACTACACCATGTTTTATGATGAAAAATTCAATCAAAGAGGGAAAGATGCCGGGCTGAGCGATCTGAGCCTGAAAAATTCCTGGGGCGTGGCCGCGCAAGCCGGTCTGGATTACAACCTGGATGAAAACTGGTTGATTAATGCGTCACTGTGGTGGATGGACATCGACACGGAAGTGAGGTTTAAAGCGGGCGGCGAACAGCAAAACGTCAGCACCCGTTTGGACCCGTGGGTGTTTATGTTTGGCGTCGGATATCGTTTCTGATGTTAATGACATGATGCGCCAGCCTGCCCGGCGGCGCATCAAATCGCCAACGGCGGATAACTATCCGCCGTTGGCGCTGTGTGGAAATGTTATCAACGCGTTGCCGCTTTCATTTCGCTGACAAAGGCGTGAAGCTGCGCCAGCATTTCGTCAGGTTGATGCTGGTTTTTTTCAATAATCCGCACGATTGCCGAGCCGGAAATGGCGCCGGCGGCGCCCGCCGATAATGATTCCCGCACCTGAGAAGGCTCTGAAATACCAAATCCCTGAAGCGGCGGCGCGGCATGGTATTCATGCAGTTTGGCGACCAGGTGATGAAGCGGCAACTGAGCGCGTTTTTCCGCACCGGTGACGCCGGCGCGCGACAATAAATAGGTATAGCCACGGCCGTAGGACGCAATCTCACGCAGCAGGTCGTCATCCGCATTGGGCGGGCAGATAAAAATCGGGGCGATGCCGTGACGTTGCGCCGCGGCACGGAAAGGCGCGGACTCCTCAACCGGGACATCGGCGACCAGCACGGAATCGACGCCGATCTGCGCGCAACGTTGATAAAATTCATCAATGCCGTTGCTGAAAACCAGATTGGCATACATCAGTAAGCCGATAGGAATATCAGGGTATTTCTGCCGGATAGCGGCCAGCATCTCAAAGCAGTGGCCGGGGGTGGTGCCCGCGGCAAAGGCGCGCAGCGTGGCGTCCTGAATGGTTGGCCCATCGGCCAGCGGGTCTGAAAAGGGGATGCCCAGCTCCAGCGCGTCGGCGCCGGCCGCGATAAGGGTATCAATAATTTTCAGCGACTGCTCAGGCGATGGATCGCCCAACGTGACAAAGGGAACAAAAGCGCCTTCTTTATTGTCAGCCAGACGTTTGAACAGGTGTTGATAGCGCTCCATTAAATTTCTCCCCGATCTTTCAAAATATCGTGAACGGTAAATATGTCTTTATCGCCGCGGCCCGACAGGTTGACCACCAGAATTTGTTCTTTCTCCGGTTCCTGCTTAATCATTTTCAGCGCATAAGCCAGCGCATGAGAGGATTCCAACGCCGGAATGATACCTTCATGCCGGGAGAGTTCCTTAAAGGCATCCAGTGCTTCGTCATCGGTGATGGACACATAATCGGCCCGGCCGACGCTGTTCAGATACGCATGTTGAGGCCCGACGGAGGGGAAATCCAAACCGGCGGAAATCGAATAGGACTCTTCGATTTGCCCGTCAGCGGTTTGCATCATCGGAGATTTCATACCGAAATAGATGCCGACCCGCCCATGTTTAAGCGGCGCGCCGTGCTGTCCGGTTTCAATGCCGAGTCCGGCGGGTTCAACGCCGATCAGGCGAACGGCGGTTTCATCAATAAAGTCGGCAAACATCCCGATGGCGTTGGAGCCGCCGCCTACGCAGGCCAGTACGGCATCGGGCAAGCGGCCCTCTCTTTCCAGCAGCTGCGCTTTGGTTTCTTCACCGATCATGCGCTGAAACTCACGCACAATCGTCGGATACGGATGGGGACCCGCGGCAGTGCCCAGCAGATAGTGCGCGGTTTCATAGCTGCCGGACCAGTCGCGCAGCGCTTCATTACAGGCATCTTTCAACGTTGAGGAACCGCTGTGCACCGGAATGACCTCGGCGCCCATCAAGCGCATACGGAACACGTTGGGGGATTGACGCTCAACGTCTTTCGCCCCCATATAGATACGACATTTCAACCCCAGCAGGGCGCACGCCAGCGCGGTGGCGACACCGTGTTGCCCGGCGCCGGTCTCGGCGATGATTTCGCTTTTCCCCATCCGTTTGGCGAGCAGCGCCTGTCCCAGCACCTGGTTAGTTTTGTGCGCGCCGCCATGCAACAAATCTTCACGTTTCAGATACAGTTTGGTGCGGGTGCCGTGGGTCAGGTTTCTGCATAGGGTCAGCGCGGTCGGCCGTCCGGCATAGTTTTTCAGCAAATCAGTAAATTCGGCCTGAAACTCGGGATCCTGCTGTGCCGCGACAAAGGCTTCCTCCAGTTGACGCAGAGCCGGGATGAGGATCTGCGGCACATACTGGCCGCCGAATTCACCAAAGTATGGGTTGAGTAACGTCATAATATTCCTGTCTTTTATCGATTTAATATGAGCCGTGCTGCCAGGGTGTTACGGGGTTACGGCCCGTAATGCCTGAAAAACAGCCGCGATTTTATGCGCATCTTTTTTCCCGGGCTGACTTTCCACCCCGGAGTTGAAGTCCAGCCCGGCGCAACCCAGTCGGGCGGCTTGCGTACAGTTATCCGCGTTCAGACCGCCCGCCAACAGCACGTTGTCCAGGTTCTGGCCATTGAGCACCGACCAGTCGAACGCTTGACCGCTGCCGCCCTGAGCGTTATCCAGCACATAGCGGTCGATCGCCTGTAGATTTCTCTCGGGGAGGCCGGACGCGACGCTCAGCGCTTTCCATATTTGGCAGGCGGCGGGCAACTGCTGACGCAGCAAAGAAATGGTGTGTTGATCTTCGCCGCCGTGAAGCTGGACAGCCGCCAGATTCAACTGCTTGGCGATACTGACGATGCGCTCGACCGGCGCATCGCGGAACACGCCGACATAACGCAGCGGGGCGCCGTTGATAACCGCCGCCGCCTGTTCGATCTCGACATGACGGGGCGAGGCGTCGACAAAAATCAAACCGCCATAGACGGCGCCCGCCTGGTAGGCCGCCTGCGCGTCTTCCGCGCGGGTAAGGCCGCAGACTTTATTTTCTCCCAGAATAACGCGGCGCACGGCCAGCGTCAGATCGGGTTCGGACATCAAGGAGCTGCCGATTAAAAAACCGTTGGCGAACTGACTCAGCTCGCGAATTTGCGCATGACGATGAATCCCCGACTCGCTGATGACGGTCACCTCCGCCGGCAGACGTGGGGCAAGCCGGCGGGTACGCTCAAGATCGATGGAGAGATCGCGCAGATCGCGGTTGTTAATGCCGACCACCCGGGCTTCCAGTTGAATGGCGCGCTGAAGTTCTTCCTCGTTGCTGACTTCGGTCAACACGCCCAGCTTCAGGCTATGGGCGACATCGGCCAACTGCCGATACTGTTGGTCGTTCAGCACGGATAACATCAGCAGGATGGCGTCTGCCTGATAATAGCGGGCCAGGTAGATCTGATATTCCGAAATAATAAAGTCTTTACACAGCACCGGCTGATGAACCGCCGCGCTGACCTGCGGAAGAAAAGCAAAATCGCCCTGAAAATATTTTTCATCGGTCAGCACGGAAATGGCCGAGGCGTAGTCTTTATAGACCTGCGCAATCTTCACCGGATCGAAATCATCACGAATTAATCCCTTTGAGGGGGACGCTTTTTTGCACTCCAGAATAAACGCCGGCTGATTCTGGCGCAGCGCGTGATAAAAGTCCCGCTGGCTGGGCACGACATCGTGCCGGAACGTCGACAGCGGCTGCTTTTGCTGGCGATCTTCAACCCATAGGGCTTTATCACGCACTATTTTATTCAGTATGGTTTCCTGCATGACGGCTTTATCCTCTTGCGGCCAGGGCGGTGACTCGCTGGTAGGCCTGTCCGCTATGAATCACTTCCAACGCCTGTTGCGCGTTTTGACGCAAATTTTCTTGTCCGAACAGCTTCATTAACAGCGCGACGTTGGCGGCAACCGCCGCATCGTGCGCACGCGCTCCCTTACCTTGTAGCAGCGCGGCCAGAATGTCACGGTTTTCTTCCGGCGAACCGCCCTGCAAGGCCGATAACGGGAAGCTGTCCAGTCCGAAGTCTTGGTGCGTCAGCTCATAGGTTTCAATATCGCCGTTGTTCAGCTCGGCGACCTGGGTCGGCGCATGAATGGCGACTTCGTCCATGCCGCCGCCGTGTACCACCGCCGCGCGCCGGTATCCCAGAACCCGCAAGGTTTCGGCGATAGGGCGCACCAGTTCCGGGCGATAAACCCCAATCAGCGCCAGCGGAGGACGCGCCGGGTTGACCAACGGCCCCAGTACGTTGAACAGGGTGCGGGTTTTCAATTGCTGGCGCACCGGCGCCGCATGGCGAAAACCGGGATGATACTGCGGCGCAAACAGAAAGCACACGCCTAAATCATCCAGTGCCTGCCGGGATTGCTCGGCGGGCATATCAAGCCGGATACCAAACGCCGCCAGCAGATCGGACGATCCTGAACGGCTGGAGACGCTGCGGTTGCCATGCTTGGCGATCTTCAACCCGCAACTGGCCGCCACGAAAGCGCTGGCGGTGGAAATATTGATACTGTTGGTGCCGTCGCCGCCGGTGCCGACGATATCGGCAAACGGATAGTCGGGGCGCGGAAACGGCTGGGCATCGGCCAGCAGGGCGTTCGCCGCGCCGGCAATCTCTTGCGGATGTTCACCGCGAACTTTCATGCTGATCAGCGCCGCCGCCAACTGGCTGTTTTCAAGCTCGCCGCGGACAACGGCGCCGAACAGCGCCTGGCTTTCCTGTTGGCTGAGCGTCTCAGCCTGATAGAGTTTTTCAAGAATGTTTTGCATGATGATGTCCTTTTTTTTTACGCCAATGCCCAGTTCAGCGTCTGTTCGAGCAGCCGTGCGCCCATGGTGGTTAAAATGGATTCCGGATGAAACTGAAAGCCGCAAACGCGGTCGGCATCGTGGCGAACCGCCATCACCATATCGTTAAAATGGGCGTTGACGGTCAGCGTCGCCGGAATATTGCTGCCGACCAGCGAATGGTAGCGCGCGACCGGCAACGGATTAGGCAAGCCTTCGAACATCGCCAAGCCGTCATGATCGATAATGGAGGCTTTGCCGTGCAGAATTTCCCCGGCCTGACCTACCTGGCCGCCGTAGGCTTCCACAATGGCCTGATGCCCCAGGCAGATGCCGATAATCGGCAATTGACCGCGCAGGCGTTGCAGCAACTCAGGCATACAACCGGCGGCGGCGGGGGTTCCCGGCCCGGGCGACAGCAGCAGCACCGGCCGTTCCATTTGCTTTAAGCGCTCAATAATGGCGTCGGCCGGCAGATGGTTACGATAAATGACCACCTGATGACCGCTGGCGCGTAGTTGATCCACCAGGTTGTAGGTGAACGAGTCGATATTATCGAGCAGTAATATATCCGCCATTAGAACAACTCCTTTGCGTTGTGCGCACTGGCAATGGCCCGCAGAACGGCGCGGGCCTTATTTCGTGTTTCATCGGCTTCCGCCTGAGGATTGGAATCCAGAACGACGCCGGCGCCGGCCTGAACGGTGGCGATGCCGTCTTCAACGTAGGCTGAGCGAATGACGATGCAGGTATCCAGATCGCCGCGGGCGGTAAAGTAACCTACGGCGCCGCCATAGCTGCCGCGGCGGGTTTTCTCGCTGTCGGCAATCAGTTGCATGGCCCGGACTTTCGGCGCGCCGCTCAGCGTGCCCATATTCATACAGGCGCAATACGCGTGCAGCGCATCCAAATCTTCTCGCAGGGTGCCCACCACGCGTGAGACCAGATGCATAACAAACGAGTAGCGGTCAACCTGGGTTAAGTCAGCCACATAACGGCTGCCGGGCTGACAGATGCGCGCCAGATCGTTACGCGCCAGGTCGACCAGCATCAGGTGCTCGGCCATTTCTTTATGATCGGTGCGCATTTCCAGTTCGATACGGCTGTCAAGATCGCGATCCAATGAACCGTCCGCCCGCCGTCCGCGTGGGCGAGTGCCGGCAATCGGATAAATTTCAATCTGGCGGCTGTCGGCATCGTATTTCAGCGAGCTTTCCGGCGACGCGCCGAACAGCGTGAAGTCCTGATCCTGCATAAAAAACATATAAGGGCTGGGATTATGGTCTTTCAGCGTTTGATAGGCGGCTAGCGGCGAAGGGCAAGGCAATGAAAAGCGCCGTGACGGCACCACCTGAAAAATCTCGCCGATGCGAATCGCCTGTTGCATCTGGCTGACCACGGCGCCAAATGCCTCATCGCTCTGGTTGCAGTTGAGCGTCATACTGTCAATCGACTGATGCGGCAGCGCCGGCGCGGGTTGTTCCAGTTGCTGCTGTAACTGCGTCAGTCGTTGTTGCAGTCGTTGCCGTTCCGCGCCGTCCGGCGTAAACAGACTGGCCTGGAGAACCGTGACCTGTTGTTGATGATCGAGAATCAATAGCGTTTCAGCCAGATAGAAGCAGAAATCCGGGCAACGTTGCTGCTGGCTCAATGCGGGTAAGGCTTCAAAACCGGCGACCAGGTCATAGGCGAACAGACCGCCTAAAAACATGGCTTCGCGTTCGTCCGCAGGGCAGGCGACCAGCGTCAGAATCGTGCGCAGCGCATCAAAGACCGACAGCGAGCGTAAACGGGCGTCTTCGTCCTGCATGCTGTCGATAGGCGGAAAGGTGAGTTCCCGAGCGTTGGGACGGGCTTCTATAATCACGCCGGGCGGCAGAGCGGCGTCCAGCAGCGGCAGCAACGCTGCGCCGTTGGCCGTCAGCGCCTGAATGGAAACCTGCTGACCGAGCGCGGTAATGCGTAATGCGCTGTCGATAATTAACAGGCTTTTCAGATTTCGTTTACTGTCGATTTCAGCCGATTCCAGCAGCAAGGTGGCAGGTCTGGCGCCGCAAAGCTGATGAAAAATGGCGTTAGGATCGTTTCGGTAGACGGCCTCGGTACGCAGAAGCTCCAGTTGCGGTCGTATTGTTTGCATCATTGTTACCTGTTTTATTTACTTGCCCATAAAAAAACACGCAAGTGTTTTTCAACGTCACGCAGTGACGGCCCGAAAAGGGGGCGGACAGGAATTGTCCGCCATAAAAAAGCCCGCTGGATAAGCGGGCTTGGGAATATCTGCATGTAATGATAAAAGCTATGCGTGATTACTCCACCCGCGAAAGGGAAGAGCGCCACCAACCAAGTTTCATCGTGTTTTGCGTTGCCATTATCATTATCTCGTTTGCTGTATGCTGAACCTGCGTACTAGTAAACTAGTTCGGGCGTTGAAAGTCAACACCGGTAATAAGATTATTTTATTGGCTCGCCTAAACTTTCTGGTGCCGCGTCCGCCGCGATGGCGGGATCTTGATTACTCTTCCCGGCGCGTTAATGGCATCATAGCCAACTTAAACCATGAACACAGCCAGTAACGGGAATATTTGTGCCACAACAACCTCAACAGCCACCCTCTTTTGCGCTCTACGATCTGCATAGCCACACTACGGCCTCGGATGGGGTATTGGCGCCGGCCGCATTGGTGACCCGGGCGGTAGCGATGCGGGTTAATGTTCTGTCGATCACCGATCATGATACAACCGGCGGACTGACCGAGGCCCAGCGGACGATTAATGAGCAGGCATTGCCATTGAGATTGATTTCCGGCGTGGAAATTTCCACCCTGTGGGAAAACCATGAGATTCACATCGTGGGTTTGGGCATGGATATCCATCATCCGGCGCTGTGTGAACTGTTGCTGCGTCAGGCGCAGTCACGGCAGGCAAGGGCGGAGCAGATCGCGCTGCGTTTGGCCAAAGCGAGCATACCCGATGCGTTGGCCGGCGCGAGTCGCCTGGCGATTGGCGGCCAGATTACCCGGGGACACTTTGCCCGTTATCTGGTGGAGCAGGGCATTGCGCCGAATATTAATCAGGTGTTCAAGAAGTATCTGGCAAAAGGGAAAACCGGATATGTCCCGCCGCAGTGGTGTACAATAAAGCAAGCGATTGATGCTATTCATCAATCTGGCGGGGTGTCGGTACTGGCGCACCCCGGGCGTTATGATTTAACCGCTAAATGGTTAAAACGTTTGTTGACCGCGTTTGCGGACAACGGCGGCGACGCTATGGAGGTGGCGCAATGCCAGCAGGCGCCGGACGAGCGTACGCAACTTGCCCGTTATGCCGCTGAATTTCAGTTGCTGGGATCGCAGGGATCGGATTTCCATCAGCCTTGCGCCTGGATTGAATTGGGGCGCAAGCTATGGTTGCCTGCCGGGGTGGAGCCGGTATGGCGGCATCCGGCATTGGCGGAATAATGAATGCGGTAGACGGTGGCGACACGCGTTCTTCACCTCGGCCGCTGAAGCGAAAATAACGACGTTGCACGATTACACGGGGCGTGATGAACCGCGTTCCCGTATTTTAGAAGCATGAGGTAGGGTCATGAGTCAGCTTTTTTATATCCACCCACTGAATCCGCAGCCAAGGTTGATCAATCAATCGGTGGACTTTCTGCATAAAGGCGGAGTGATTGTCTACCCGACTGATTCCGGTTATGCGCTGGGATGCATGTTGGGCGAAAAGAATGCGATGGAGCGTATCTGCCGTATCCGCGATCTGGACAATAACCATAATTTCACCCTGATGTGCCGCGATCTGTCCGAGCTGTCGACCTACGCTTACGTCGATAATGCGGCGTTTCGTCTGATCAAAAACAACACGCCGGGTAATTACACTTTTATCCTCAAGGCAACGAAAGAAGTGCCGCGCCGTTTGATGAATGAAAAACGTAAAACCATTGGGTTGCGCGTACCGTCCAATCCCATCGCGCTGTCTTTATTAGCCGCATTGGACGAGCCGCTGATGTCGACCACGCTGATGCTGCCAGGCAACGATTTTGCCGAGTCCGATCCGGAAGAGATTCAGGAAACGCTGGGAAAACATGTCGATTTGGTGATTCATGGCGGTTTTCTCGGTCAGCAGCCGACCACGGTTATCGATTTGACCGAATCCACGCCCCGCATTGCCCGTGAAGGAACCGGGGATATCACGCCGTTCCTCTAGCATCAACTTACCGATAGCCTGCACATGGCGTTGATTTGGTTGAGAAACAGACAAAAATAGCCGCCGATTGTAACAATCGGCATACAAACGGCGCGGATCTCTGTATAATCGCGCCAGCGTTTTTTATAACCAACGATCTATACATAAGTAACTGAATTTAAACAGTGATTTATGAATCCCCCCGACGCCTGTGAAGGCGACACTCAGAGGTTGCTCGATGAGCGAAAAGTTACAGAAAGTATTAGCGCGTGCCGGACATGGTTCGCGTCGTGAAATAGAAAGTATGATCCAGGCCAATCGCGTCAGCGTGGACGGCAAAATCGCCACCCTGGGCGACCGGGTCGATGTGACAAAAGCCACTAAAATCCGCATTGATGGTCATATCGTTTCCGTTAAGGAAACCGAAGAGACCGTTTGCCGCGTTCTCATCTATTATAAACCGGAAGGCGAGCTATGTACCCGCAGCGATCCCGATGGTCGTCCGACCGTGTTCGATCGATTACCGAAAATTCAGGGTTCGCGTTGGGTAGCGGTAGGGCGTCTGGACGTGAATACCTCAGGATTGCTGCTGTTCACCACTGACGGCGAGCTGGCAAACCGTTTGATGCATCCCAGCCATGAAGTCGAACGTGAATATGCGGTGCGGGTGTTTGGTGAAATCAACGATGAGAAGATCAAACAGCTGAGTAAAGGCGTACAGCTGGAAGACGGCCCGGCCTCATTCCGCACCATCCGTTATCAGGGCGGTGAAGGACTGAACCAGTGGTATAACGTCACGCTGACCGAGGGGCGTAACCGTGAGGTGCGTCGCTTATGGGAAGCGGTCGGCGTTCAGGTCAGTCGCCTGATCCGCGTGCGTTACGGCGACATCCCGTTGCCGAAAGGCCTGCCGCGCGGCGGCTGGTCGGAAATGGCGCTGGAAAGCGTGAACTATCTGCGCGAACGGGTACAGTTGCCGCCGGAAACCGTCACTAAGCTGCCGGTTGAGCGTGAGCGCCGGCGGGTGAAGGCCAACCAGATCCGCCGCGCGGTAAAACGCCATAGTCAGGTTGCCCCGGCGCGCCGTTCCTCGCCGAAACCGAAGCGCAACGGGTAGAGTTTCAACGTCCGACGGGCAGCGCTGCTGCCCGTCGCTTCACCAGTCAATGCCTTGCTGCGCCTTGATGCCGGCTTCAAAGGCATGTTTTACCGGGCGCATTTCGGTTACGGTATCCGCCATCTCCAGTAAATCACGGTGACAACCCCGGCCGGTGATGATGACCGTCTGTCCGGCAGGGCGATCGCGCAAGGCGCTCAGCACCTCTTCCAGTTCAAGGTAGCCATAGCTGACCATATACGTCAGTTCATCAAGCACCACCAGATCCAACTGTGGATCAGCCAGCATCCGCTTGCCGTGTCGCCAAACCTTTTGCGCGGCGTCGGTGTCGGTCTGGCGATTCTGCGTTTCCCAGGTGAAACCGGTCGCCATAACCTGAAACTCCACGCCATGTTTTTGCAATAGGTTTTTCTCGCCGTTGGGCCACTCGCCTTTAATGAACTGAATGACGCCGGCGCGTAGATCATGGCCCACGGCCCGGGTCACCGTACCGAAAGCCGCAGTGGTCTTGCCTTTGCCGTTACCGGTGAAAATCATCAGGATACCGCGTATTTCGCTGGCGGCGGCAATGCGGGCGTCGACGCGCTCTTTGATCCGTTGTTGACGCTGTTGGTGGCGTTGGTCACTCATGGGAGTTCCTCTTCGGGTTATTCGGCCGGGCCCGCTTTCCTGCCGGGTTGAGCATCAAAACTCATGCCTGTTTTGCGGCGGCTGTCGTCGCCCATCAGGTAGAGGTACAGCGGCATAATATCCTCGGGCGTTTTCAGTTTCTCCGCGTCTTCCTCGGGAAATGCCGCCGCGCGCATGGCGGTGCGCGTCCCGCCGGGATTGATGCAGTTCACTCGCAGATTTTGCTGGCGATACTCGTCCGCCAGCACCTGCATCATGCCTTCGGTGGCGAATTTTGACGCCGCATAGGCGCCCCAGTTGGCGCGGCCCTGGCGCCCGACACTGGAACTGGTGAACACCAGCGAGGCGCTGGGGGATTTCAGCAGCAGGGGCAGCAGCGCTTGGGTAAGCATAAATGTCGCGTTGACGTTAACCTGCATCACATCGTGCCAGATAGCGACCGATTGTTGCGTCATCGGCGTAATTTCTCCCAGCATTCCGGCATTGTGCAGCACCCCGTCAAGATGAGGAACGATGCCGGCCAGTTGTTCGGCTATCTGAAAAAATTGGGCCGAATCGGCGGTTAACATATCGCAGACAACAACCTGCGCTGCGGCGCCGTTTTCTTCGCGAATCTGCTGTTTTACCGCCTGAAGTTTACTTTCTGTGCGGCCCAGCAGGATAAGCCGGGCGCCGAAGCGGGCATAGGTGAGGGCGGCTTCGCGACCGATGCCGTCACCGGCGCCGGTGACCAGAATGATTCTCTGTTGCAGCAGGTCGTTTTGAGGCTGGTAGTACACGGGCAATATCCTCTTACAGACGAACCGGATACCTTCAATAAAATGCGTGAATAAGGCTATGCCAAGGTATCTGGCTGTAAAGGCATTCGAAATAGGATCAAGATGACGGTTTTATGCCTTAAATAAGCGCTGTTTTCAATGAGACTGACGCCATTTCTTAGCGCGTGTGCGGTAAAAAGCAGCGGGAAATACACAAACGGCGTGAATAACATCGCCATATTGCGCGTCATCGGTTAGGTTAAGTAAGACGCTGACCACGCGGTTGGTTAGCATAATCAACATCATATTCAATACGCAGTCAATGAGGGCGGTATTTGTGGAATTACTTTCTCAGTACGGTTTATTCCTGGCTAAAGCGCTCACCATCGTCGTGGCTATTGGCGCGCTGGTGGTTTTAGTCGTCGGTATGACGCAGCGAAAACGTCAGCGAAAAGGCGAATTGCAGGTGGTTAACCTGGGGGAGCAGTATCGCGATATGCAGCGGGACATGCGGATGGCGTACATAAGCGATGCCGAACGTAAGCTGTTATCCAAACAGGAAAAAAAGAAACAAAAGGCCTCGGCCAGGCAAGATAAGCAGCGCGCCAGGCGCGGTGAGGAAAAAAGCGCCAAACCCTGTCTGTATGTGCTGGATTTCAATGGCAGTATGGATGCCGGAGAAGTGAGTTCGCTGCGCGAGGAAGTTTCCGCGGTGCTGGCGGTGGCAAAACCGCAGGATGAAGTATTGCTGCGTCTGGAAAGCCCCGGCGGGGTGGTTCATGGTTACGGCCTGGCCGCGTCGCAGCTGCAAAGACTGCGTCAGGGCGGCGTTCGTCTGACGGTGGCCGTCGATAAAGTGGCCGCCAGCGGCGGGTACATGATGGCCTGCGTCGCCGATCGTATTGTCGCTGCGCCGTTTGCCATTGTGGGATCGATTGGCGTGGTCGCCCAGATCCCCAACTTCAACCGTTTGCTGAAAAACAAAGATATTGATGTTGAACTGCATACCGCGGGCGAGTTTAAACGTACCTTAACGCTGTTTGGCGAAAATACCGAACAGGGGCGCGAGAAATTTCGCGAAGACTTGAATGTCACCCACGGCCTGTTCAAACAGTTTGTGCAACAGATGCGCCCTTCGCTTGACATCGATGCGGTGGCGACCGGCGAACATTGGTTTGGCTCGCAGGCCAAAGATTTGGGGCTGGTGGATGCGATTGGCACCAGCGACGATTTGCTGATTGCCGAGATGGCCAATCACGAAGTGCTCAGCGTGCGCTATACGCGCCGTAAGCGTCTGCTGGACCGGTTGACCGGCAGTGCGGGTGAGACTCTTGAACGGCTAATGCTGCGCTGGTGGCAGCGCGGAAATAAGCCGCTGCTTTAATATCCGTCCTGTCCGATGCTCATCGCCCGCGATAACCGCGGGCGATGGCGTATTAATCAACCAGATAATATTTTTCCGACAGTACGTGAGCCAGGTGTTTGAACATGTTGAATACAGCGGTGGTTTTTAATGTGGGCAAGCCGTTGTGATCGAGAAAGTACTCCCCCTTGAACACCAGCACGCCATTTTTTTGCTCTACGTCATCCGCCGCCATACCGTGTAAATAATCATCGTGCTCCTTGATGAGGCGATTGGCTTCGGCCAGCAGGGTTTGGCGGTCGATGGGGGATTTTTCTGCGGTAAACTGCATTTCATCGGACATTTATTACACACTCCAGAAATCAAACTTATTTTGCCGTGGTGTTTCGCGATCGACGCTTTTCGCTGTTCGACCTCGCCGCTAGGTTGGGGAGAATTGTACCGCTCAAAACGATTCCATCGCAAATGTACTAAGTTTTAGTCACTTGCCTGCCGATACTGAGTTCAGCATCGGGTGGATAAAACGGTTTTTCCATGTTAATTAGGTTGCGTGACGTCATTTATCAGGTAGAGTGTGGGATTTTGCGCGGTCAGTGGAATGAATTCTTTACGTTATGGCCGTCCACGTTTATCCGATGTTGAAATAAACACCTGGCTATTCAGACAGAATAGGAAAGGTTACGGACGGTCACTTGGCTAACAACGCTCGTCTATGATGAATAAGCGAACGACGCCGTGATCCACAATTAATCGCGTATCCGCCCTTGTTTATTGCGGCGGGTGCCCCCAAAAGATATCTGATTTTCAGAAGAATCCAGTAGGTAATAGTACATATGGGTAAAGCTCTCGTTATAGTTGAGTCCCCGGCAAAAGCCAAAACGATCAATAAGTATTTAGGCAATGACTACGTGGTGAAATCCAGCGTCGGTCACGTGCGCGATTTGCCGACCAGTGGCTCAGCCAGTAAAAAGAACGCAGACTCAACCAAAGACAAAACCAAAAAAGCAGTCAAAAAGGATGAGAAATCCGCGCTGGTGAACCGTATGGGCGTCGATCCCTATCATGGGTGGCAGGCCAATTATGAAATTTTGCCCGGTAAGGAAAAAGTCGTTTCCGAACTGAAAACGCTGGCGGAAAACGCCAACCACATCTATCTCGCAACCGACCTTGACCGCGAAGGGGAAGCCATTGCCTGGCACCTGCGGGAAATTATCGGCGGCGACGATTCGCGTTTCAGCCGCGTAGTGTTTAACGAAATCACCAAGAACGCGATCCAGCAGGCGTTTGAACATCCGGACAAGTTGAATATCGATCGCGTGAATGCCCAGCAGGCCCGCCGCTTTATGGATCGGGTCGTCGGCTACATGGTTTCGCCGTTGCTGTGGAAAAAGATTGCCCGCGGTTTATCCGCCGGGCGCGTACAGTCCGTGGCGGTGCGTTTGGTTGTCGATCGCGAGCGTGAAATTAAAGCCTTTGTTCCTGAAGAATACTGGGAACTGCATGCCGATTTGCTGGCGGGCAGCGATACCCAGTTGCAAATGCAGGTTACTCACCATAACGGCAAGCCGTTCAAGCCGGTCAATAAAGATCAGACCCAGGCCGCCGTTAGCCTGCTGGAAAAAGCCCAATATGTGGTGGCGGAGCGGGAAGACAAACCCACCAGCAGCAAGCCGGGGGCGCCGTTTATTACCTCCACGCTGCAACAGGCCGCCAGTACCCGCCTGGGCTTCGGCGTCAAGAAAACCATGATGATGGCGCAGCGGTTGTATGAAGCCGGCCACATTACCTATATGCGTACCGATTCAACCAATCTGAGTCAGGATGCGCTGACCATGGCGCGCGATTATATCGGCGCGGAATTTGGCAAGCGCTATCTGCCTGATGCGGCCAATCACTACAGCAGCAAAGAAAATTCACAGGAAGCGCATGAAGCCATTCGTCCTTCCAATGTGAAAGTGCTTGCCGATCATCTTAAAGATATGGAAGCCGATGCGCAGAAACTGTATCAACTGATCTGGCGGCAGTTTGTGGCCTGCCAGATGACGCCGGCGCAGTACGACTCCACGACGCTGATTGTTAAGGCGGTGGATTATCAACTGCGTGCCAAAGGACGCACCTTACGTTTTGACGGCTGGACCAAGGTGATGCCGGCGCTGCGTAAAAATGATGAAGATCGCACGTTGCCGACCGTGGCGGTGGGTGAACAACTCAGGCTACAGAAGTTGTTGCCGGGGCAGCATTTCACCAAGCCGCCCGCTCGCTACAGCGATGCTTCGCTGGTTAAGGAATTGGAAAAACGCGGTATCGGCCGTCCTTCCACCTACGCCTCGATTATTTCGACTATTCAGGATCGCGGTTATGTGCGGGTGGAAAACCGCCGTTTCTACGCGGAAAAAATGGGCGAGATCGTCACCGATCGGCTGGAAGAGAATTTCCGTGAGCTGATGAGCTACGATTTCACCGCCCGTATGGAAAGCAGTCTGGATCAGGTGGCGAACAATCAGGCGCAGTGGAAAGCGGTGCTGGACGAGTTTTTCGCCGAGTTCAGCCAGCAGTTGGAAACCGCGGAGCAGGATCCTGAAGAGGGCGGTATGCGGCCCAACCAAATGGTGCTGACCAGCATTGATTGTCCGACCTGCGGGCGCAAAATGGGCATCCGTACCGCCAGTACCGGGGTGTTCCTCGGCTGCTCCGGTTACGCGCTGCCGCCGAAAGAGCGCTGCAAAACCACCATCAATCTGATCCCTGAAGCGGAAGTGCTTAACGTGCTGGAAGGGGATGAGGCTGAAACCAACGCGCTGCGCGCCCGTCGCCGCTGTTCAAAATGCGGCACGGCAATGGATAGCTATCTGATTGATAACCAACGCAAACTGCACGTCTGCGGCAACAACCCGGCGTGTGACGGTTATGAGATTGAAGCCGGCGAGTTCCGTATCAAAGGCTATGACGGCCCGGTTGTCGAATGCGAAAAATGCGGTTCGGAAATGCATATGAAAATGGGCCGTTTTGGTAAATACATGGCCTGTACCAACGACACCTGCGGCAATACGCGTAAAATTCTGCGTAACGGCGAAGTGGCGCCGCCTAAGGAAGATCCGGTTCCCTTACCGGAACTTCCGTGTGAGAAGTCCGATGCCTATTTCGTGTTGCGAGATGGGGCGGCCGGCGTATTTCTGGCGGCCAATACGTTCCCCAAATCCCGTGAGACGCGCGCGCCGTTGGTCGAAGAACTGCATCGGTTTAAGGATCGCCTGCCGGAGAAATTACGCTATCTGGCTGATGCGCCGCTGGTTGATAAAGACGGCAACAAAACCATGGTGCGTTTTAGCCGTAAGACCAAACAGCAGTATGTTTCGTCAGAAAAAGACGGCAAGGCGACCGGATGGTCAGCGTTCTATGTTGACGGCAAGTGGGTGGAAGGCAAGAAATAACGCCGTCTTGACCTGCGTTCCAGACCGTTGACAAAGCCCGTTATTAGGGAGAGCGTGGCGAGGGGCCGTAGCGGCGTAAGCCGCCGGAGCGCCCCTCGGTACGGTAGGCCCGGGTATCTCGGGCTTACCGACGACTTTGTCAGCAACCTCTAACGCTGTCTTGACCAGCGTTCATTCCGTACTGAGCCAGCCTTGTTAGGCTGGCTTTTTTTGATCGGGATAGAGGGATAGCGATTTATTGCGGAACACCATCCGATGGTGGTTATATAAAACCTATTTTTATGATTAAATGGCATTAATTGATGAAAATATGCACCGGACTGTCAGGGTGCGGAAGTCTATTTTAAAACAACGGAACATCGTCGGGATTTTGGGTGTCGTGCGCATTATTCAATTAAGAATGGGATAAATTATGAAACTGCAACAGCTTCGTTATATTGTTGAAGTTGTTAATCACAACCTGAATGTTTCTTCTACCGCGGAAGGGTTGTATACCTCTCAACCAGGGATCAGTAAACAGGTCAGAATGTTGGAGGATGAACTGGGCATTCAGATTTTTGCCCGTAGTGGCAAGCATCTGACGCAGGTGACGCCCGCGGGGCAGGAAGTCATCCGTATCGCGCGGGAAGTGTTGTCGAAAGTTGATGCCATCAAAGCCGTCGCCGGGGAGCATACTTACCCGGATAAAGGCTCGCTATACGTCGCCACTACGCATACGCAGGCTCGCTACGCCTTACCCAGCGTGATTAAAGGCTTTATTGAACGTTATCCCCGGGTCTCGCTGCATATGCATCAGGGGTCGCCGACGCAGATAGCCGAAGCGGTAGCCAAAGGGTCGGCCGATTTCGCCATCGCCACCGAAGCGTTACACCTGTACGACGATTTGATTATGCTGCCGTGCTATCACTGGAATCGCGCCGTTGTGGTCAAGCCCGATCATCCGCTGGCCGCGAAAACGGATATCACCATTGAAGAGCTGGCCGCTTATCCGATAGTGACCTATACCTTTGGCTTTACCGGGCGCTCGGAACTGGATACGGCGTTTAATCGCGCCGGTCTGACGCCGCGCATCGTGTTTACCGCAACCGATGCGGACGTGATTAAAACCTATGTTCGGCTGGGGTTGGGCGTCGGGGTGATAGCCAATATGGCTGTAGATCCGCAGATCGAAACCGATTTGGTGACGATCAACGCAAACAGTATTTTCAGCTACAGCACCACTAAAATCGGCTTTCGGCGCAGTACCTTCCTGAGAAGTTATATGTACGATTTCATTCAGCGGTTTGCGCCGCATCTGACGCGTGACGTGGTGGATACCGCCGTGGCTCTGCGTTCGAATGACGAAATTGAAGCCATGTTTAAAGACATTGCGCTGCCGGTAAAATAGTCGGCTTATTCCGGCGTTCAATACTCGCTTCCTGAGTCGTTGAACGCCCGGATAACAAGGCGTTGATTTATGCGTATACCTTTTCTTTGTATTCGCAGAGATCTTCAATCAGGCAGGAGCCGCAGCGGGGCTTACGGGCAATACAGGTGTATCGTCCGTGCAGGATCAGCCAGTGGTGGCAATCCACCTTAAATTCAGCCGGCACCACCTTCAGCAGCTTTTCTTCAACCTGTTCAACGTTTTTGCCTGGCGCAAAGCCCGTGCGATTACAGACGCGGAAAATATGCGTATCCACGGCAATGGTCGGCCAGCCAAAAGCAGTGTTGAGCACGACGTTGGCGGTTTTTCGCCCCACGCCGGGCAGGGCTTCCAGCGCCGCACGATCTTCCGGCACCTGGCTTTGATGCTGTTCTATCAGTATGCGGCAGGTTTTGATCACATTCTCCGCTTTGCTGTTAAACAGGCCGATGGTCTTGATGTACGCCTTGATGCCATCGACGCTCAGGGCGAGCATCGCCTCGGGCGTGTTGGCCACCGGATAAAGTTTCGCCGTCGCCTTGTTGACGCTGACATCGGTTGCCTGCGCGGAAAGAAGAACCGCAATCAGCAATTCAAACGGCGTGGTGAACTTCAGTTCGGTCGTGGGATGCGGATCAACGGCGCGCAACCGGCTTAAAATCTCAATCCTTTTTTGTTTATTCATACTGTTTCCCTGGCGATGCCGGCTGAAGTGGATTTTACTTCCGCGGCGGCTTTCGCTTTGCGCTGTTTCATTTTTTCATCAATCAGATATTTTGCCGCTAGCATCAGTCCCAGTCCGATAAAGGCGCCGGGAGGCAGCATGGCGAGCAGGAACGGCGAGTCGAGATGGATCACCTCAATACGCAGCGCTCTGGCCCAGTCGCCCAACAGCAAATCCGCGCCGTCGAACAGGGTGCCGTTGCCGATGATTTCTCGCAGGGCGCCGAGTACCAACAGGGCGCTGGTCGCGCCCAGCCCCATAGCCAGACCATCCACCGCAGACAGCCCCACCGGATTTTTAGAGGCGAAGGCCTCCGCGCGGCCGATCACGATACAGTTAGTGGCGATCAGCGGAATAAAAATACCCAGGGACTGGTATAACCCGTAAGCATAAGCATTGATCAGCATTTGAACGGTACTGACCACGGCGGCGATAAGCATCACGTAAATGGGGATACGGATTTCCGCCGGCGCCCAGCGCCGCAGCGCGGAAACGGCAACGTTGGTGAGGATCAGCACCAGCGTGGTCGCCAGCCCTAATCCCAGGGCGTTGGTCGCGGTGGAGGAAACCGCCAGCAGGGGGCACAGCCCAAGCAGTTGCACCAGCGCCGAGTTGTTTTTCCATAATCCCTGGATCAGCAGATGTTTGGCTTCACTCATTGACTCTCTCCACAAGTGGGCAGGGAATTAAGCTGGGGCGGCAGCGTTTTCAGATAGAGTACGCTGCGTTTTACGCTATTGAGTACGGCGCGCGGCGTAATGGTGGCGCCGGTAAACTGATCGAACATGCCGCCTTCTTTTTTGACCGCCCAGCGCGCGTCATTGCCGTCTTGTACGGTTTGGCCGCTCAGGCGGGTAATCCAGTCTGAAATACGCACGTCGATTTTATCACCAAGCCCCGGTGTTTCATGATGTTCGGTGACACGCGTGCCCAGCACATTACCGCTGAAGTCCGCGCCAATCAGTAGAGAGATCGCGCCGGAATAGCCATCCGGCGCGGTGCTTTCCAGCGCCGCCGCCACCGGCTCGCCGTCTTTGCGGGCAATAAACACCCGGTGCGGCGTAGACGAACCAAGCGATGAATCGGTGACAAGGTAACATTCTTGCTGCATATCATTATTATAGTGGTCGGCGGGAACAACCTGATCCAACAGCCTTTTTTGCTGTAACGCTGTCTGCTGCGCAATGGTCGGTGCCGTCAGGCTATTGACCACGGCGGTAAGCGCGGTGGTGCCTGCGGCGAAAAGCGCCAGCGTCACCGCGTGGCGACGCATCGTGGAAAACATGATCACTCCTTAGCGATGGTGGCCGTAAGCACGAGGCTTGGTGTAATAATCAATCAGCGGTACAGTAATATTTGCCAGCAAGACCGCAAAGGCAATCCCGTCAGGATAACCGCCATAGGTTCTGATTAGCCAGACCAACAGACCGATCAGCGCGCCGAAAATCAGACGGCCTTTGTTGGTGGTGGAGGCGGTGACCGGATCGGTGGCGATAAAAAATGCTCCCAGCATGGTGGCGCCTGAGAGTAAATGCAGCAGCGGCGGCGCGCATTTTCCCGGCGCCAGCAGCCAGCCCAACGTCGCACACAAGGTCAAGGCCAGCAGAAAGCTGACGGGAATATGCCAGCGAATCGTTCCCCGTTGCAGCAGGAACAGGCCGCCAATCAGGAAACCGATATTCACCCACTGCCAGCCAACGCCGGCAAGCGCGCCGGAAAATAATGGCTGTTGCAGGATCTGTTGCGGCGGCTGGCCTGAGCGTAACGCCGTTTTAAACGTATCCAGCGGCGTCGCCTGACTGACGCCGTCAACCGTTTGCATCAGCTGTTGCACCGACTGGCCTGACGGCGTATGGCCGGTAAAAATGGTCAGTAGCGTATCGTAAAAACCGATGGGGAAACTCTGAAGCGGCACGGGAGGCAGCCAGCTTGTCATCTGCACCGGAAATGAAATCAACAACACCACATAGCCAATCATCGCCGGGTTGAACGGATTTTGACCCAGCCCGCCATAGAGTTGCTTGGCAATCACAATGGCAAAGGCGGTTCCCATGACCACCATCCACCAGGGCGCCAGCGGCGGCAGACTGATGCCGAGCAGAATGGCGGTGAGCAAAGCGGAATTGTCGACCAGCGTGGCGCGAACAGGGAATTTTCTAAGTGACAATGTCACTGATTCCGCGGCGAGAGCAGTAACCGCCGCCAGCAATACCTGAATCAGGTTGCCATAGCCAAAGAAATAATACTGAGCCAACATGCCAGGAATACAGGCAATGCTCACCAGCAACATAATACGCTGAGTGCGCTGCTGATTATGTGTAAATGGTGAACTCGCAATCTTAAAAGCCATTTATTCCTCTTGATGCTTCGATAAAGCTTGTGCGGCCTTGCGGGCTTTCACCCGGGCAATGGCCGCGGCGACGGCGGCTTTACGCGGGTCAACCGCCGCGTCGGGTTCGGCGTCGGCGATGTGCGGCGCAGGGGGCGGCGGAGTTTCACCGTTGGTCTCGGCCTGCTGCGCAGCCTTGCGGGCTTTCACCCGGGCAATGGCCGCGGCGACGGCGGCTTTACGCGGGTCAACCACCGTATCGGATTCGGCGTCGGCGATGTGCGGCGTAGGGAGCGGTGGAGTTTCACCGTTGCTCTCGGCCTGCTGCGCAGCCTTGCGAGCTTTCACCCGGGCAATGGCCGCGGCGACGGCGGCTTTGCGCGGATCAACCGCCGCGTCGGGTTCGGCGTCGGTGGTATGCGGCGCAGGGGGCGGTGGAGCTTCACCGTTCGTCTCGGCCTGCTGCGCAGCCTTGCGGGCCTTCACCCGGGCGATAGCCTCGGCGACGGCGGCTTTACGCGGATCAACCGTGGCGGCCGCGGGCGTTTCAGCGGATGGCGTTTGCTGGGCGCGCGCCTGCGCCTTACGTGCGGCGCGGGCGGCCATCACCGCGCTGTTGTCCGGTTGTTGCCCCGGCACAATCTCAATTACCGCTTGCGCGGCAGCGGATTTCGCCGTTGCTTGCTTGTTGCGAACGCGTTCCAGCGCTGCCTGTACGGTTTGCTTGTCGCTGCTTGTCACGCCGGCGGCGGCTTGTTTATGCCGCTGCTCCCGCGCCAGTTTTTCACGTTTGAGACGCGCCTGTTTGGCTTCAAAACGCGCTTTGGCCTGCGCCGCGCGCCGTGTCTCTTCATCTACCGCCCGGATTTCCGCCTTTTCCTGCCGGTAATACTGCACCAGCGGAATGTTGCTGGGGCATACGTAGGCGCAGGCGCCGCATTCGATGCAGTCAAACAGATGATGGTCGCGCGCTTTTTCATGTTCCTGCCCGCGGCTGAACCAATACAACTGCTGCGGCAATAATCCGGCGGGGCAGGCGTCGGCGCATTGACTGCAACGGATACAGGATTGCTCTTCGGCGGCAGGCGCTATCTCTGAATGTGACGGGGCAAGAATACAGTTACTGATTTTGACGATAGGAACATCCAGCGAGGGCAGCGTGAAGCCCATCAACGGCCCACCCATCACCACCATGGGTTGTTGATTAACCTCGAACCCGGCGTGTTGCAGTAAATGGCGAACCGGAGTACCTAATCTGGCCCAGACGTTTCCCGGTTGACGCAATGCCTCGCCGGTCAGCGTTACCACCCGTTCGGTCAGGGGTTCGCCGTCGATAATGGCGCGCTTGATTGCGAAGGCGGTGCCGACATTTTGCATCAGTACGCCAATGGCGGCGGAATGTTTGCCAAAGGGCACTTCTTTGCCGGTCAAAATCTTGGTGAGCTGTTTGGCGCCGCCGGAAGGATATTTGGTCGGAATAACGCGTAAATGGATATCGGTACGCGCGTTCAAGGCCTGTCGTAGCGCCGCAATGGCTTCCGGTTTATTATCCTCGATGCCGATCAGCATACGCTGCGGCTGCAACAGATGAGCCAGAATATCGATGCCTTGTACAATTTCATCCGCGTGTTCCTGCATCAATCGATCATCGGCGGTGATATAGGGTTCACACTCGGCGGCATTGATAATCAGCGTTTCAATCCCGCGCATGCCGCCCTGTAATTTAGCGGCGGTAGGAAAGCCCGCGCCGCCTAACCCGGCAATCCCCGCCTGATGCAAACGGCTGAGCAGGGTCGCTACGGGTTGGGTGCGATAATCGCTGAGGGGATGGCGTTCACACCAGCGATCCTCGCCGTCGGGGGTGATGATCACACTGAGTTCAGGCAAGGCGGAAGGGTGCGCCGTCATATGTTGGCGAATGGCGCTGACGGTGCCGGAGGTCGGGGCATGGACGGGTAACGTCCGGCCTTTACCCAGCGTCAGCGGTTGACCGCGCAGGAGCTTATCGCCGATTTTTATGCACAGTTCGCCTTCCGGCCCGAGATGTTGTTTAAGCGGGATGATAAATTGTTCCGGCAGCGGTACGGCGCGTAATGGAACCCGACTGGACTGCGTTTTCATTTCCGGCGGATGAATGCCGCCGTTAAAATCCCAAATCCGGTCTTCTATTGTAACGGGCTTCCTGCCCGTTTCCCTGCGGGCCGTCGCACGCTCCAGGCGATTTTTTAAGGTGGAAAACAGCTTAAGCATGGTGTTCTACTTGAATAACGCGCACCGGAATCGTATTGAGATCCCATTTCCAGTTTGCGGGCGTCGGGGCGACGGGCCGCAATTCAATACAGTCAGTGGGGCAAGGGGAGACGCACAGGTCGCAGCCGGTGCATAACTCACTGACGACGGTGTGTACGGCTTTGGTGCTGCCGATAATGGCGTCTACCGGGCAGGCCTGAATGCATTTCGTGCAGCCGATACAGTTGCTTTCATCAATCCAGGCCACTTTGCGCTCTGGATTCCGCGCCGCGCTGTCCCCATCGAGCGGCTGCGGATCGATATTCAGCTTCTCGGCCAGCTTGAGCATCATCGCTTCGCCGCCGGGCACGCACTTGTTGATGCTTTCGCCATTCAGGGAAACCGCTTCGGCATAGGGCCGGCAGCCGGGGTAGCCGCACTGGCCGCACTGGCTTTGCGGCAGCATGGCTTCAACCTGTTCAACGACCGGATCGCTCTCCACCTGGAAACGGCGCGAGGCATAGCCCAGGATCAATCCGAAAAAGAGTGCCAGCGAGCTGAGAGCCGCAATGGCGATCCAGATAGCCGTCATCAGAACTTCACCAGACCGGTAAAGCCCATGAAAGCCAGCGACATCAGGCCGGCGGTAATGAGGGCGATCGATGAGCCGCGGAAAGGCGCGGGAACGTCAGACACGGCGAGACGTTCGCGAATGGCGGCAAACAGCACCATAACAACAGAAAAACCGGCCGCCCCGCCAAACCCGTAGATCGTTGACTGAAGAAAGCCATGCGACATGTTGACATTGAGCAATACAACCCCCAGCACGGCGCAGTTGGTGGTGATCAGCGGCAGAAAAATCCCCAGCAGGCGATAAAGCTCCGGACTGGTTTTACGCACCACCAGCTCGGAAAACTGAACGACCACCGCCAATACCAGAATGAACGCCATCGTCCGCAAGTAAACGATATTGAGTGGAACCAGGATAAATTCGTTGATTATCCATGAGAACATGGAGCCTAGCGTCATCACGAATGTCGTGGCCAGGCCCATGCCGATGGCCGTCTCCAATCGCTTGGAAACGCCCATAAACGGACACAGCCCCAGGAATTTCACTAAAACGAAATTATTCACCAGAAGGGCGCTAACAAACAGCAGTGCGTATTCGGTCATTACTATGCCTAAAAAACAAAACCCGCGTATTATCGGGTATTGTCAGGCTTTCGACAACACATCTAAAGTAGGGATATAGGCGAAAACCTGAATAGGTGTCGATATCGTAGCCAGGATGAAAGAAACGCAAAGGTTAGCAGATGGCGATAATAAAGGGTATGGGCCGGCGTTCGCCGGCCTATGCCAATAATGCTATTTGCGCCTTAGCGGCTACAAAGCTTGTAGTACACTTCGTTCCAGCGCAGCGCATCCTTGAAATCAGCAAGTCGGGTATCGTTGTCGATCACCAGTAACTCAATGTTCTGCATTTCAGCGTACAGCCGCATATAATCCACGTCCAGCGCCTGACTGAATACCGTGTGATGCGCGCCTCCGGCTAACATCCAGGCTTCGGCCGCCACCTCCAGCGACGGCCGGGCTTGCCAGATGGCGCGGGCGACGGGCAGTTTGGGCAAGGGACGGGGCTGCTCGATGGTATCCACCATGTTGACCAGCATTCTGAAGCGATCGCCCATATCGATAACGCTGGCATTCAGGGCGAGTCCGGCCGGGGCGGAGAAAATCAGACGGGCGGGGTCCGCTTTGCCGCCAATCCCCAGATGCTGCGCGTCCAGAACGGGTTGCTGTTCTTTGGCGATGCTGGGACAGACTTCCAGCATATGTGAACCGACCACCAGATTATTTCCGTGCTGGAAATTGTAGGTGTAGTCCTCCATAAACGAGGTGCCGCCCGGCAATCCGCCGGCCATCACTTTCATGATGCGCAGCAGGGCGGCGGTCTTCCAGTCGCCTTCGCCGGCAAAGCCGTAGCCGCGTTGCATCAGACGCTGTACCGCCAGCCCCGGCAACTGCTTCAGTCCGTATAGGTTTTCAAAATCGGTGGTGAAGGCCTTATAGCCGCCTTGCTCCAGAAAACGCCGCATACCCAGCTCGATTTGTGCGGCGTCCAGCAGGTTTTGGCGATTGGGGCCGTGCAACTTTACGGCGTCGGTCAACTGATAGCTGGCTTCATACTCTTCCACCAGCGCATCAATATCCGCTTTGGAAACGGCATCGACCACCTCGGTTAAATCACCCAGCCCCCAGGCGCTGACGGAATAGCCGAACTGGATCTGTGCGCCGACCTTATCGCCCTCCGTGACCGCCACTTCACGCATATTGTCGCCAAAGCGCGCCAGTTTCAGCTGTTTGCTTTCCTGAATGGCGGCGGCCACCCGCATCCATTTGGCGATGCGCCGGTGCGCGTTTTTATCCTGCCAATGACCGACCACAACCTGATGCGCCTGACGCATCCGGGCGCCGATAAACCCAAATTCCCGCCCGCCGTGCGCGGTCTGGTTTAGGTTCATAAAATCCATATCCATGGTGTCCCACGGAATTTCGGCGTTGAACTGCGTATGAAATTGCAGCAGCGGCTTGTTGAGAATCGTCAGTCCGCCGATCCACATTTTGGCGGGCGAGAAGGTATGCAGCCAGGCGATCAGGCCGATGCAGGTTGGCTGGTAGTTGGCGTCGCGGCACAGCGCGATGATTTCATCCGGTGTTTTCACCAGCGGTTTAAGCACCAGTTTTACCGGCAGACGGGCTTCCTGATTCAGACCGGCAACCACTTTTTCCGCATTTTCTTTTACCTGACGTAAGGTTTCCGGCCCATAAAGATGCTGGCTGCCAATAACGAACCAGACTTCATGTTGCTTAAAATGATCCATGCTGACTCCTGTTGCGGTATTCCCGTGGGGGGAAAATAGGTTCTACGCTTCGGCCCCGGACTGCGGGCCGTAAGCCGGTTCCGCTATGCGGCACCACTGTTGGTAACGTTGGTAAAGCTGCTGGTAGCGGGCAACACGCCGGCTATCCGGCATTAGTGTGCGTTCGATACCGCTGGACATATGGCGTTGCGCGGCAGGGATATCGGCATGAACGCCGGCGGCGACGGCGGCAAAGATGGCCGCGCCCAGGGCGCAGCATTGATCGGAGGCCACAATTTGCAACGGACGGTTCATCACATCGCTACAGACCTGCATGATGGCGGGCGATTTACGGGCGATGCCGCCCAGCGCCATAATGTTTTCAACCGCAATGCCCTGATCTTCAAAACATTCCATAATGGCGCGGGCGCCGAAGGCGGTGGCGGCGATAAACCCGCCGAACAGCGTTGGGGCGTCGGTTGCCAGATTCAGGTCGGCGATGACGCCTTTTAGCCGCTGATTGGCGAACGGAGTTCTGCGTCCGTTAAACCAATCGAGCACCACCGGCAGGCGATCCAGCGTCGGGTTTTCAGCCCAGGCCTGGGTCAGCCGCTCCAGCAGCCGGGTTTCGGTGTCCTGTAAGGGGATTTTGAGTTCGGGATGATCGCTGATCGCCTGCTGCAACGGCCAGTTCAGCAGGCGGCTAAACCAGGCATACATATCGCCAAAGGCGGATTGCCCGGCTTCCAGCCCGATATAGCCGGGCACCACGCTGCCATCAACCTGGCCGCAAATCCCCGTGATTGTCCGATCGGCGATGCGCGCGTCGTCGGCAATCAGAATGTCGCAGGTGGATGTTCCGATCACTTTGACCAGGGTATAGGGTTTGGCGCCGGCCCCCACGGCGCCGACGTGGCAGTCAAATGCGCCGCCGGCGATCGTCACGGTCGCCGGCAGGCCGAGGCGCCGCGCCCAGTCAGCGGTAAGAGTGCCGACCGGCCGATCGGCGGTCAAGGTGTCGGTAAACAGCGGGTATTGCAGGTTTTCGGTCAGGCGGGAATCGAGCGCCTGTAAAAAATCTTTTGACGGCAAGCCGCCCCAGTCCGGGTGCCAGAGCGATTTGTGGCCGGCGCTGCAACGGCCGCGTTTGATGCCGCCCGGCGTTGTGGCGCCGGACAGCAGGGCGGGCACCCAGTCACACAGTTCGATCCAGGAAACGGCGGCCTGGCGCACGGCGGCGTCCTGACGCGATAGGTGGAGAATTTTGGCCCAGAACCATTCCGAGGAGTAAACGCCGCCGATGTAGCGGGTGTAATCCGCAAACCGACCGCTGCGGCACAGGGCGTTGATCTCCTCCGCTTCCTCTATGGCGGTGTGATCTTTCCATAGTACGAACATGGCATTGGGGTTTTCGGCGAATTCGGGACGCAATGCCAGAACGTCGCCTTGCGCATCGATAGGGGCCGGGGTGGAGCCGGTTGAATCCACCCCGATGCCGATGATCTGTTGACGCTGTCCGGCCGTCAGGCGTTCCGCGACCGCACGAATCGCCTGTTCCAGTGATTCGATATAATCCAACGGATGATGGCGGAATTGGTTTTGCGCCGGCTGACAATACTTTCCTTCACGCCAGCGGGGATAAAAAACCACCTCTGTTGCTAATTCTTGTCCGGTTTGACAGTCAACGGCCAATGCGCGCACCGAATCACTGCCAAAGTCGAGGCCAATCGTAATCGCACCCGCATTCATTGCTCTGCTCCTGTTCATCCGCCGTTATTTATTGCTGGTTACGATAGAGGGGGGATGCCCGGCGGAGTGAGGAGCGGTTAGCTGGAAGTATGTATTTTTCTGCCGCCGATAGTCATTTTGTGATGTTCGTCAAAAGTTAATGACTGGTTAAATTTGCTAAATATATGCACAAACCTGTCGTTATTCCGCTATGTGATAACGCTCTATATTATTGATGAAAATAACCGCTAAAACATACAACGTCTGAATGCCGCTGAGTAAAGAATTTGCACTAAGTCCGTGTTTTTACTTTATCCAGACTGAAAATGCCTTACTGGAAACGATTACACACCCACGATCCTCTGAGGTGTAAAAAATCACTATACCGGAGAACATCATGCATAAATTCACTAAGGCGCTGGCGACGATTGGGCTGGCCGCCGTTATGTCACAATCGGCTATCGCCGAAACAATGAAGCTGGGGTTTTTGGTGAAACAACCCGAAGAACCCTGGTTTCAGACTGAATGGAAATTTGCTGATAAGGCAGGAAAAGATCTCGGTTTCGACGTTATCAAAATTGCCGTTCCGGACGGCGAAAAAACCCTTAACGCGATTGATAGCCTGGCGGCCAGCGGGGCGAAAGGTTTCGTTATCTGCACTCCCGATCCGAAATTGGGGCCGGCCATTGTCGCCAAAGCGCGCGGCTACGATTTGAAAGTCATCGCCGTCGACGATCAGTTCGTCAACGCCAAAGGGGAACCGATGGATACCGTGCCGCTGGTGATGATGGCCGCCACCAAAATCGGCGAGCGACAGGGGCAGGAGCTGTGGAAGGAAATGAATAAACGCGGCTGGAAAGTCGATGAAACGGCGGTGATGGCGATTACCGCCAATGAACTGGATACCGCCCGCCGCCGGACTTCCGGCTCGATGGATGCCTTGAAAGCCGCCGGTTTCCCGGAAAAACAAATCTATCAGGTGCCGACCAAATCCAATGATATTCCCGGCGCATTCGACGCCGCCAACTCCATGCTGGTGCAACATTCGCAAGTGAAAAACTGGCTGATTGTCGGCATGAACGATAACACCGTGCTGGGCGGCGTGCGGGCTACCGAAGGGCAAGGGTTCAAAGCGGAGAACGTGATTGGCATCGGCATTAACGGCGTGGATGCGGTGAGTGAACTGTCAAAAGGACAGAGCACGGGCTTTTATGGTTCGCTGTTGCCGAGTCCCGATATCCACGGCTATAAAAGTATCCAGATGCTGAATGAGTGGGTCGCCAACGGGGTTGAACCGCAAAAATTTACCGAAGTTACCGATGTCGTGCTGATCACCCGCGACAACTTCAAAGTCGAACTGGAGAAAAAAGGCCTGTTGTAAGCCCTTTTTTGCGGCAAGACATGGATGTCTTCGCCGTTTCTGCCACAACGGTTTTAACCATGAGGACACGGAAATGACGGCACGGTCACCCTATTTGTCGTTTCATGGCATTGGAAAAGAATTTCCCGGCGTCAAGGCGCTGGCGGACATCAGCTTTTCCTGCCAGGCAGGTCAGATCCATGCATTGATGGGAGAAAACGGGGCGGGTAAATCCACGCTGCTGAAAATCCTGAGCGGCAACTATTTGCCTTCCGCCGGAGAAATCCATATTCAGGGGCGGCCCGTGCGGTTCAACAATACGATGGATGCGCTGAATGCCGGCGTGGCGATTATTTATCAGGAGTTGCATCTGGTGCCGGAAATGACGGTGGCGGAGAATATTTATCTCGGTCAGTTGCCGCACAAGTACGGCCTGGTGAATTATTCGCTGCTGCGTTACGAAACCAAACTGCAACTTGAACATCTGGGGGTGGATATCGACCCCGATACCCCGCTTAAGTACCTGTCTATCGGTCAATGGCAAATGGTGGAGATTGCCAAGGCGCTGGCCCGCAACGCGAAAATTATTGCTTTTGATGAGCCGACCAGTTCGCTATCCGCGCGTGAAATCGAACAACTGTTCCGGGTGATCGCCGAATTACGCCGCGAAGGGCGGGTTATTTTGTACGTTTCACACCGTATGGAGGAAATTTTCGCTCTCGCCGACGCCATCACGGTGTTTAAAGACGGCCGCTATGTGCGTACGTTCGATGATATGCAACAGGTCAACCATGAATCGCTGGTGCTGGCGATGGTGGGAAGAAATCTGGGGGATATCTATGGCTATGCGCCACGTCCGCACGGCGAGGAGCGGCTGACGTTGAGGGAGGTTAAGGCGCCGGGGGTGAAGTCGGCCATTTCGCTGCATGTGCGTCAAGGGGAGATTGTCGGGCTGTTCGGACTGGTGGGCGCCGGGCGCAGCGAACTGATGAAAGGGCTGTTTGGCGCGACCCGCATCAGCGGTGGGCAGGTGCTGCTGGACGGCAAGCCGCTGGTGGTGAATTCGCCGATTGATGCCATCCGTCAGGGCGTGATGCTGTGCCCGGAAGACCGCAAGGCGGAGGGCATCATTGCCGTTCACTCGGTGCGCGACAACATTAATATCAGCGCCCGCCGCAAGAGTCTGAAAGCCGGTTTTATCATCAACACCCCGTGGGAAAAAGATAATGCCGCCCGCCGCATTCAGGCGCTGAACATTAAAACCCCGAGCGCGGAACAATTGATGATGAATCTTTCCGGCGGTAATCAGCAGAAGGCGATTCTCGGCCGCTGGCTATCGGAAGAGATGAAAGTCATCCTGCTGGATGAGCCAACGCGCGGGATTGATGTCGGCGCCAAACATGAAATTTACCACGTCATTTATGAACTGGCGAAACAAGGCATTGCCGTTCTGTTCGCCTCCAGCGATCTGCCGGAGGTGCTCGGACTGGCGGACCGAATTATTGTGATGCGCGAGGGCGAGGTATCCGGCGAACTTCTGCATGACGAGGCCACTGAGCAAAAAGCGCTGAGTCTGGCGATGTTACGAACCCCTGATATCGAATCTGCGGTTGCCTGACCGTAAAGGAGCAAAACCATGCCAATAAGTAAAACAGATTCAACGGTAACCGCTGCGGCTTCCGAGAAGAAAAGAGTCGGGGCCGGCATGTCCCGCATTTGGGATAACTACGGCATGCTGGTGGTTTTTGCCGTGCTGTTTCTGGGATGCGCGATTTTTGTGCCCAACTTCGCCAGTTTTATCAATATGAAAGGACTGGGACTGGCGATATCCATGTCGGGTATGGTGGCCTGCGGCATGTTGTTCTGCCTGGCGTCCGGGGATTTCGACCTGTCCGTCGCGTCCATTATCGCCTGCGCCGGCGTGACCACGGCGGTGGTGATCAACCTCAGCGAAAGCCTGTGGATCGGCGTCGGCGCCGGATTATTGCTGGGCGTGGCATTCGGTCTGCTTAACGGCTTTATCATTGCGCGTCTTAAGATCAACGCGCTGATCACCACGCTGGCGACGATGCAGATTGCGCGCGGGCTGGCTTACATCATCTCTGATGGTAAGGCGGTGGGGATTGAAGACGAACGCTTCTTTGAACTGGGTTATGCCAACTGGCTGGGACTGCCGGCGCCGATCTGGATTACCCTGGGGTGCATGGTGTTGTTCGGGCTGCTGCTGAATAAAACCACCTTCGGGCGCAATACGCTGGCGATCGGCGGCAATGAAGAGGCCGCGCGGCTGGCGGGAGTGCCTGTCGTTCGCACGAAAATCATCATCTTTGCGCTTTCCGGGCTGGTATCCGCCGCGGCGGGCATCATTCTGGCCTCACGCATGACCAGCGGCCAGCCGATGACCTCCATTGGCTATGAGCTGATCGTGATCTCCGCCTGTGTGCTGGGCGGGGTGTCTTTGAAGGGCGGCATCGGAAAAATTTCCTATGTGATCGCCGGGGTGCTGATTCTGGGCACCGTGGAAAATGCGATGAACCTATTGAATATTTCGCCGTTTTCCCAATATGTGGTGCGCGGTTTGATTCTGCTGGCGGCGGTGATCTTCGACCGTTACAAACAGATGGCGAAAAAGACCGCATAGGCTTGATGACCGTTATGTCCCTATCGGCGCGGCGCGGATAAGGGACAAGGAAGAAAAATTTCGTATTTTACTCTGCGCATTCCGGAGGTTTGATGTATCACCGCGTGGCAGATGAATCCCAGTCCAATCCGTTGCTGCCGGGCTATGCGTTTAACGCCTATCTGGTCGCCGGGTTGACGCCGATCCTGGCGAACGGCCCGCTCGATTTCTTTATCGATCGCCCTGACGGCATGAAAGGCTACATTATTAATCTCACGATAAAAGGGCGAGGGCAGGTTTTTGACGGTAAGAATGCCTTTTATTGCAATCCGGGGGAGCTACTGCTGTTTCCCCCAAAATCGGCGCATTTTTACGGACGCTCGCCCGACAGCGATTGCTGGTATCACCGCTGGGTGTATTTCCGCCCTCGGGCCTATTGGGCCGACTGGCTGGAGTGGCATAGTCGGCACTGCGACGTCGGGCGCCTGAGCCTGCCGAATAATCAATTGTTGCTGGAGTTCGATCGGCTGTTTGCCGATATTGAACAAACGCAGCGCTCCGGGCGGCGATTCTCGGAAGAGCTGGGCATGAATTTACTTGAACGCCTACTATTGAGGGCCATGGAAGAAGATCCGCTGAGTCCGCAAAAAATTATGGATCCGCGGGTGATTGAGGCCTGTCAGTTTATTACCGCCAACCTTGCCGGCGAGCTACGGATTGATGAGGTCGCCCGGCACGTCTGCCTGTCGCCGTCGCGGCTGGCCCATCTGTTCCGTGAACAGGTTGGCATCAATATTCTGCGCTGGCGTGAAGACCAGCGGGTGATCCGCGCCAAATTACTGTTGCAGACCACACAGGAATCCATCGCCAATATCGGCCGGGTCGTCGGGTATGACGATCAACTTTATTTTTCACGCGTGTTCCGTAAACGCGTCGGCGTCAGCCCCAGCGATTTCCGGCGTCGCAGCAGTGAAATCAATTATCCTGCGGTTAAAACGCCAGACTCGCCGATGTGGGGAGCCAGGGCCGCAAAAGTTATCGGCGCCTGAGCGGCGGCTAAATAAGATGACTTAATCCGGTAAATAGGCGATTTTTCCAATGCTATACTGTGCTCACTATTTGAAGTAAAACGGTCTAAAGGGGGATCGTCATGAGTGACAGCGTTCGTGTTGGATTAATAGGGTACGGTTATGCAAGCAAGACGTTCCATGCGCCGCTTATTGCCGGGACGTCAGGTCTGGAGCTGGTGGCTGTCTCCAGCAGCGATGCCGATAAAGTTCATGCCGACTGGTCGAATATGCGAGTAGTGCATGAGCCGCAACAGTTGTTCAACGACCCTGATATCGATCTGATTGTGATCCCCACGCCTAACGACACCCACTTTCCGTTAGCCAAACAGGCGCTGGAAGCGGGCAAACATGTGGTGGTGGATAAACCGTTTACCGTGACGTTGTCACAAGCCCATGAACTGGGGTTGGTGGCGGAACATACCGGCAAACTGCTCTCGGTGTTCCAAAATCGCCGCTGGGACAGCGATTTTCTGACATTGAAGAATATATTGCATAGCGGGTCGTTAGGGGATGTGGTCTATATGGAGTCGCACTTTGACCGTTTCCGCCCGGAAGTTCGTCAACGCTGGCGTGAAGATGGCAGCAATGGCAGCGGCATCTGGTACGATCTGGGGCCGCATTTGTTGGATCAGGCTTTGCAACTGTTTGGTTTCCCGGTGGCGATTCAGGTGGATATGGCGCAGCTGCGGCCGGGAAGCAAGGCAATAGACTATTTCCACGCCACCCTGATTTATCCCCAACGCCGTATCGTTCTCCATGCCAGCATGCTGGCCGCCGCGCCTTCCGCGCGTTATATCGTCCACGGCACGCGCGGCAGCTTTGTCAAATACGGGTTGGATCCGCAGGAAGATCGGTTGAAAAAGGGTGAGCGTCCGCCCCAGGCGGATTGGGGACAGGATCGGCAGGATGGCGTGTTGACTCTGCATCATGACGGCATCACGGCCGAGCAGGTCGTTCCCTCGCTTCCCGGCAACTATCCGGCCTATTATGCGGCGATCCGTGATGCATTAACCGGCAAAGGGGAGAATCCGGTGACGGTTCATCAGGCGATCCAGGTCATGGAACTGATTGAGCTGGGGCTGATCTCGCATCAACAGAAAAAAGCGATGACGCTGAAAAATAGCTAGACCTGTCGTTTTTTATCACAGATAGTTGCTTCAGGGTTTAAGCAGGCGATCTTAGGATCGCCTGTATTGTTTAAATCAGGCTAATGATTAGCCATTGGGAAAAGGTATTAAAAATGGGGTGGTTGCAGCGGTTACGCATTGACAAATTTTTGCTGGTATTGGTTTTGGTGGTGGTTACGGCATCCGTGTTTCCCTGTGAGGGCGCCGTTAAGGTCTTTTTTGAATATCTGACGACAGCAGCTATCGCGCTGCTGTTTTTTATGCATGGCGCCAAGCTGTCGCGGGAAGCGATTACCGCCGGCATGGGACACTGGCGGCTGCATCTGGTGGTGTTCGCCAGCACGTTTTTACTGTTCCCCTTGCTGGGCATGGGAATGAGCGTTCTGGTGCCGGTGGTGCTTACCCCCACGCTGTATCTTGGTTTCCTTTATCTGTGCGCCTTGCCGGCGACCGTACAGTCGGCCATTGCCTACACCTCGATGGCCGGGGGCAACGTGGCGGCCGCCATTTGCAGCGCATCGGCTTCCAGCATCCTCGGCGTATTCCTGTCGCCGATATTGGTCGGCCTGCTGATGCACACGCAAGGCGAAGGATCGACGGATACGCTGCACGCCATCGGCTCGATTATCATGCAGTTGATGGTGCCGTTCGTGATCGGTCATTTATCGCGCCCGTTGATTGCCAAATGGATAGAACGTCACCGTAAACTGATTAATATTACCGATCGGTCATCAATTCTTCTGGTGGTGTACGTCGCCTTTAGCGAAGCCGTGGTGCAGGGGATCTGGAGTCAGATTAACGGCTGGTCTTTACTGGCCGTGGTTGGATGTTCCATTGTGTTGCTGACCATCGTGCTGGCGATCAATGTGCTGGTGGCGCGTAAGCTGGGATTCAATACGGAAGATGAGATCACGATCGTATTCTGCGGCTCCAAGAAAAGCCTGGCGAACGGCATTCCGATGGCGAACGTCTTGTTCCCGGCCGCGGCGGTGGGGGCGATGGTATTGCCATTAATGATATTCCATCAGATTCAGCTGATGGTTTGCGCGGCGTTGGCGCAGCGCTACGCCAAACGGTTAAAACCTGTTTCGGCAGAGCAAAACACCGCGCCGCAGAAGTAATCCGCCATGCGTTGTAAAAAAGCGCTGGTTCACCGGTTAATGCCGATCGTTTAAAAGTACTTAAGCGATAGCCGGTAAGAGACAATCCGGAATCAGTCCCCTGAAAAAGAAAGCACCGGCGATATGATCGTTCGGTGCTCTATATACCATCTAAGTATCCGTTCAGCTACAAGTCACATAAGGCTTAAGTGAACGGCGTTCGTCTATTCCGAGGCTTTTTTGTTTCCGGCCCTTCTTATGAACACTCTGCGCCCGCTTGTGCCGTTGTAGTGCAGGTGCTCTGAGTTATTGTTTTTTATGGTGCATTATTGTTTCTTCCTGACGTTTTCTGCCGGAGGCCGTCAACGCTGAATCTACGGGAAAATGGGAACTAGGGCGCCGTTTTTAAGATCGCTTTTCCAGTGAAATATATCGTCTGACCCATCTCCCCAACAAAATAAACCGCCTCTCCTGAAAGTATTAAAGCGCCTGCCTGAAGCTGGCATAAACCTTGCAAAACGCCTCTCAAAGCCACTGGAGGATAAAATGAGTACAGAAAATTTCCCCGCTATTAAAAAAACTGCATTGATTATTGTGGATATGCAGAACGACTTTATTCGGGATGGGGCTCCGCTGGAGGTGCCGGGGGGCAGGGATATTATTGGTCGTAACTTAGCACTGCTGCACTATTTTCGTGAGAGAGGCGAACCGGTGATCTTTTTAAGATGGCTGGCGGTGGAGAATGATCCACATCATCGCCTGGGAGGTAAGTTTTCCTGGATGAGCTTACTGGACGAGAACACGAAATCCTGCCGTCTCGGCTTTAAGCGCCGCTATCGCGATACTGAAACGGAACTGGATTGCTCGGCGGTGATTGACGAGCTAAAACCCAGAGATAACGAGTTCACCGTATTTAAATACGGCTACGGGGGCTTTTACGGCACGTCGCTTGGCGAACTTCTGGCCCTGCTTGGCGTGGATACGTTGGTGGTTACCGGAGTGGTTGCTGAATGCTGCGTCGAAGATACGGTACGTCAAGCCTGGAATCACGCTTATGCCGTTCTTGCTGTTAGCGATGCTATCGCGGCGATGAACGAGAAACGTATGGCTGAATCCATGAGCGTTATTGAAGAGAATTACGGCTGGGTAGCTGAAACCAGCGACGTTATTTCCCTGTTGAATCAATATAACAATAAGTAAGAGGCCGCCATGTTAGACCTGTTCAGTATTCACAATATAATGGTACATATTCCTATTGGTACCGGCGGCTACGATCTATCGTGGATTGAGGCCATTGGCACAGTGCTGGGGTTAATTAATATCTGGCTGGCGAGTCGGGCAATCACCATCAACTATTTATTCGGAATTTTAAATGTGCTGTTATTCACGCTGGTATTTTACCAAATCCAGCTGTACGCGAGCATGTTGCTGCAAGTGTTCTTCCTCGTCGCTAACATAGTCGGCTGGTACATGTGGCACCAGAGCGATAACTCAGAAAGCCCGGCAATTGTGGTCAGATGGATGCCGGTAAAACATACGGTGGTGGTCTGCATTATTAGCGTGCTGTGTATTGCGCTGGTCGCGGCTAACATTGATACGGTATTCGTCTGGCTGAGTAATGTGGCGCTCGATGTGATGCACATTTTCGGCGTTACGCTACCGCGCCCGGAAGCCATTCCGGATCCTTATCCGATAGCGGATTCCACCATCATGGTCATGTCGATTGTCGCCACAATACTGATGATAAAAAAGTATGTCGAAAACTGGATCATCTGGTGCGGGCTGGACGTGCTGTCGGTCTGGCTGTATGCGAAGCAGGGTGTCTATTTCATGTCTCTGGAATACACACTGCTGATTTTCATCGCCGCTTTTGGGATATGGAAATGGATCAAGCTGGCTCGCGAAAATAAAGGCTATGTGGAAGGGCGACTGGACGCGTGCACTGAATGACCGGGCGCTTCTTGTGACGGTAAACCTATCGTCCGGGATGTCTTCGAGAGGTTACTGACGGCGGAAGGTGAGTCGACGCTGGCTCACCGACTGGTTTCTGCCGCCCCTGACGCTATTTGATGGCTGTTATTTCAGTGCGGATTTTTTGATTGAGCGGCCGGTTGAATGAGATAAAACGTAAAAACCTTTATTCTTCCGGAAAAAAGCACCGGCGATATGATCGTTCGGTGCTCTATATACCACCTAAGTATCCTTCAGCAACGGCATTAATGGTTCATCGGTCGCTTTTTTTATGACGGCTACTGTGCCGAAGCGCGTTTGCGCAGCACTTTTTCGCGTAGCTGTTTCTTTTCCTGATCGCTGAGAAAGGCGATGGTTAATCCATTCTCTTGCGCCTGCCGGGTTTCTTTCGCCGTCAGACCGGCCAACGGCGCCGCAACCTGGTATTCATGCTTGATTTCGATGCCCTGTACGGCCGGATCGTCGGTATTAATCGTCGCCGCAATACCATGACGCAGGAAATGGAGCAACGGGTGCTGATCCAGCGACTCAACGGTGCTGGTCTGAATGTTGGAAGTCAGGCAGGACTCAATGCCGATGTCGTTTTCCGCCATGTACCTCATTAATTCGCTATCGATAATGGCCGTTACGCCGTGACCAATTCGTTCCGCTTTCAGTTGATTGATGGCTTGCCAGATACTCTCAGGGCCGGCGGCTTCTCCCGCATGGGCGGTAATGTGCCAACCCGCGTCGTGGGCCTGTCTGAAATGCGAGGAAAACAGCTCGCCGGGATAGCCCAGTTCATCGCCGGCCAGGTCGAGCGCCACGATGTTATCGCGATAGGCCAGCAGGCCGTCCAGCTCCTGTTGACAGGCCTCCGTGCCAAAGGTGCGGCTCAGGATCCCGATCAGGCGGATATCAATATCCAGATCGCGGCAACCGGCGCTGACGCCATCCACCACGGCTTCAACCACGCCGGCAATCGGCAGTTGATGGTTCATCGCCATGTAGTAGGGGGAGAAGCGGAGTTCCGCGTAATCCAGCCCGGCGTTGACCGCGTCCTCAACATTTTCATAAGCGATACGACGGCAGGCATCCAGTGAGCCAAGAACGGCGACGCCCCAGTCCAGTTTTTGCAAAAAACCGAGCAGATTCGGTTCATTTTCAATAATTTGAACATGAGGGCGGAGCGACGCCAGATCGTTGGCGGGTAAGGCGATGTTGAACTGGCGGCCCAGATCCAGAATGCTTTGAGCGCGGATATTACCATCCAGATGGCGGTGAATATCCGTGAGAGGGAGTAGCGAGTCAATCATGATGTACTCTTTGCAAATAGTCGTATCAGTAAACCGGACAATAGCCCGTAAGTGCCGTGCAGTATAAAAACAAATGATGGCGAATTGCCATTTTTTGCTAAAAAAAGTCGGCGACGATATCGATGACCGGGTAGCGAAAATCACCTTATCGGGCCGGCGTCCGGCGTGTTCGCCCGCCCAGCTTGGGGAGCACGCGGATATAAATCAGTTCGCTTAACAGCTCTACCAGCGTCTGAGTGACAATGATGGCCGGCAGCACCGGGATCGCTCCGGGTATGGCCAGCGCCAAAGGTAAAATCACCAGCGAGTTGCGCGTCGCGGCGCTGAAGGCAATGGCGCGTCCGCCGGCGGGATCGAGACGGAAGACTTTACCGGTGAACCATCCCAGAATCGGCGCGACGAGCGCGAACAACGCATAGAATGGAATGGCGATCGCGACGATAGACCAGGTGGATTTAAGCTGGGGAATAACCGTAATCACCACCACGAATAACACCAACGCGGTGGCGGGAACGGGCAACAGACCGAGCTTGTCGGCCGCGTTGTTCACGGACTGAAAACGCGCAGCCCCCCACTGAACCCCTCCGGCCAGCAGCAAGGGAAGCGCAATCAGCCCGATAAACGCATGCACAAACGGCGCGATATGGATGAGCGCCGCCGCTTGCTGATTAAGAAACAGATTAAGATAAAACGGCAATGCCAGCATTTGCGCCGCCAGCAGCAATGGCGTGGCGGCCAGCAGCTTCGGCGCATCCGCGCGTCCCAGATGCGAAAATGTCACCACGTAGTCGATGCACGGGGCGAGCAATACCAGCAGAATACCGAGCCGGATCAGCGGATCGGCAGGTAAATAGGGCAGCAGGCAGGCGAGAAACAGCGGTATAACGATAAAATTGGCGCTAAGCAAGGCAATAAGAAACCGTGCCTGGGTCATACTCCGTTTCAGTGACGTTAGCGGCACTTGCAGGAATGTGACAAAGAGCATCAGGGCCAGCGCCGGATTGATCGCCGTACTCAGTTTTTCTGTCCCGGGGAGTAACAGGGCCATCGGCACGGCCGTTATCACCGCGATAAAGTAGATTGCGGTTTGATGTTCTTCCATGAAAAGTTTGAATTTTTGCATACTCAATCTCTCAACGGGGCATAGCCTCCGGCAACCGGAAAACCCCGTGACGACGCAGGCCGTCACGGGGTTTTCGCTATCCGAACCGCAATATGTTACTGAGCGGGGGGCGGAGCAGGAAGGGACTCCTCTTCGCCGGGAATGCGGATAAAGGGAGCGATGAAATCCGCCAGTGGCATTTTGTTGCCGTTGAAATCAACCTGACCGTCGGCATACTGTAACGAACTGGTGATGGCATCGTCTTTGGTGACGGTAAGCTGGTTCATTTGTCCGATACTTGCCATCATCTGCGCCTGTTGCAGCGCCATTTGATTGGCTTGCGTCCTCTCTTCTTCATTGGCGGGTTGTGGCCCGGCCTGAACCATCAGTTCGGCCAGCATGGCTAACGGCACATTCAAGCGGGTATCCAGCTTTTTGACCGACTGGAGAATGATTTTTTCTTCATCTGATGCGGCCGGATCGGCGGCTTTCGCGCTGTTCTGCAAAGGATCGGTTAAATCCAGCGCCAGCGAGAAGGTGCTTTCGCCTTTGCTGTTTTTCCAACTGATGGGGGCGATGGTGACATTCGGATTGCCCTTCAACAACTGAGGCAAATTGTGCAGGAAAATCATGGCGACTTCATGCTGATAGACTGCGGGATCCAGCGTGTCGGCGTTTTGCAGAAGCTGCTGCGCTTTCTGCTGATACTCGGCGGCAAAACGTTTCGTGCCTTCGCCATCCAAACGTGAGAAAGCGATATTGATATTGCCTGCGCCGAGGTTACGATCGCCGATCGCCAGCGAGGCCAGCGTCATCGCTATGTTGCCTGCCAGATTGTTCTCATCTTCCGTCACGCTGCTTTGTACCGACAGATTATTCAAGGTAACCGGCTCACCGCCTTCGACGGTAAATTTCAACGTCTTAAACGCCAGGGCGCCGTCGCCTAAATTGAGGTCGAATTTACCTTTATGGTTGTTGGTGTTCACCACAATGTCATTGATGCTGACCTGCTCGGTTTCACCCCAGGGATTTTTCTTCTCCATCAGCAGGTTATTCACAGTGCCCGCCAGCTTGCTGCTGCGCAAATCATTGGCGATATCCAACTGCAATTCAGTGCCGCTGAAAGAGAATTTCTGATCGGCGCCCTGATACTCAATGGGGAGCAGCGTCACATCCGAACGGGTATCGCCGCTATAGGCCACGCGGGTTTCGGCGGCGATAAACGGTTTGTCGCCGGTGAGATCGAACAACGGTTTCACCACCGGCGTATTCGCCAGTTCACTGTGTACCGAGGCCATCGCCGGGATCAGGTTAAACTTTTTAAGCTGCGCTAACGGGAAAGGGCCGTGAGAAACCGACTCATTGAAGACCACTTCCTCGCCGGGAGCGAGGATCTGTTGTCCTTTTGCCGAGCCATCGGCTTGCACAACGTACGCCAATTTGCTGCTGAAGATACCGCCCTGATAATCGCGGTACACGACTTTCAATCCGGCGTCGGGATAAGCTGTTTTCAATTGCATATTGACGTTGTCGGTAAACTCATCGATATGCTGAGCCAATTGTTTACCGGTGTACCAGGAAGCGCCGGTCCAGACTGCTCCCAGAGCGACGATCACGCTGGCGGCAACTAATGACTTCTTCATTTTTTCATCCTTTATTAAACGCGCGCCCGGACTCTTCCGGGCGGGTGGGTATGTACCGGTCATTACCGATTAAATACGCGAGCGATGCGCCCTTGTCCCTGCACCGTCACCGGCGATTCATTGGCGGCAATAAAGCAGGATTCCCCCGCCTTGAGCCTGACTTGCGCGTCGCCTTTTTGCAGCCGCGCATCGCCGTCAACACAGAAAACGATGGCGGCGCTGTTCTGGCTGAGCGTTTGTGAAGCGCCGTCCAGGTTATGCAGAGAAAAAGCAAAATCGTCGACGGGAATAGGGAAGCTTAGCTCATTTCCTTGCGAAATGGGGGCGGTCAATAACTGGGCCGCCGGTTTGGCGTCGAATTGCACATTGGCCAGGAGTTCCGGAATATCAATGTACTTCGGCGTTAATCCTGCCCGCAGCACATTGTCCGAATTGGCCATGACTTCCAGCGCCACCCCGTTTAAATAGGCGTGAGGCGTTTGCGCATATAAGAACATGGCTTCACCCGGCTGAAGCGTAATCACATTGAGCAACAGCGGCGAGAACAGGCCGCAATCGTCCGGATAAAACTGCGTGATGTCCCGAATGGTTGACCAGGGTTCGCCGTGCTGGCTGTTCAGGGCGGCTTTTAACACGCCCAGCGCCCGGCTTTTTTGATCGCCATCCATGCTCAGCAGGTTGGTAAACAGCATGGCGAGATTTTTGCCGTCCGGCTGCTGTAAAAAGGCGGTAATGGAGGGATGGGCGCTGGCGACGGGCTGCAATAGCGTGGCGATTTCAGATAATTCCCGAAAGCCGTTCATCGCCTGAAAAGGGGTGAGCGCGAAAACCAATTCCGGCTTGTGATTGGCGTCTTTATAGTTTCTTTCCGCCGCATCCAGCGCGATCCCGGCTGCATTTTCTTTAGCAAAGCCTTGTTCCGCCGCCGATTTACTGGGGTGAACCTGAATGGAAAGCGGCTGTTGCGCGCACAACACCTTAAATAAAAACGGTAATTCCCCGAAACGCCGCGCCACGCTTGCGCCAAGCTGTCCGGATAAATCCGCGGCGATGACGTCCCGCAGACTGCGTTGGTGACCTTTTTCATCGATTACGTGTGAACTGCTTTTCGGATGAGCGCCCATCCATAGTTCAGCCATTGGTAAATCATTAGGATTATCAATGCCATAAAGCTCAGTTAATGCGTGTTTGCTACCCCAGGCGTAGTGCTGGACACGATTGAGCATTTTTTGCATGTTGGCTTCCTAAATGTTAAATATCTGTTGGTTGAAATAATTCAAATAGTTAATAAAGTGATTGACTATGAATACGTTGTCTCTGCTCACACCATGGTAATGTTTTATGTGCCACTATTCCAGACAGTGCGGCTAAGGCTATTCATCTCATCATTCAGAATGCTAAGGAGAAAAGGCAATGACCACGACGCGTAGTGAAAAAGACTCAATGGGGCCGATCGATGTTCCCGCCGAACGTTTATGGGGCGCGCAGACGCAGCGTTCGCTGGAGCATTTTCGTATTTCCGAAGAAAAAATGCCGCGGGCATTAATCTACGCCTTGGCTCAAACCAAGCGTGCGGCCGCCAGCGTGAATATGGATCTGAAATTGCTCCCCGCAGACAGAGGCAACGCTATTGTTCAGGCGGCCGATGAGGTGCTGGCCGGCCGGCATGCCGACGAGTTTCCGTTAGCCATCTGGCAAACCGGTTCCGGCACCCAAAGTAATATGAACATGAATGAAGTGCTGGCAAACCGCGCCAGCGAACTGCTGGGCGGAGAGCGGGGCAATAATCGCCTGGTTCACCCCAACGATGATGTCAATAAGAGCCAAAGCTCTAACGATGTTTTTCCAACGGCGATGCATGTCGCCGCGGTATCGGCGATTAATGAACATCTGATCCCCGAACTACAGGAGTTGCAGCGTACGCTGGCCGATAAAGCCGAACAGTTTAACGATATCGTGAAAATCGGGCGCACCCATTTGCAGGATGCCACGCCGCTGACGCTGGGGCAGGAAATTTCCGGCTGGGTCGCCATGCTGCAACATAATCTAAAGCATATTGAAAACAGCGTGCCCCATCTGTGCGAGCTGGCGCTGGGCGGAACGGCCGTCGGAACCGGGTTAAATACCCATCCCGAATATGCCGTTCGCGTGGCGGCGGAACTGGCGAAACTCACCGGGCAGCCGTTGGTGACCGCGCCGAATAAGTTCGAAGCCCTGGGCACCTGTGATGCGCTGGTTCACGGACATGGCGCGTTGAAAGGGCTGGCCGCGTCATTGATGAAGATTGCCAACGATGTTCGCTGGCTGGCCTCCGGCCCGCGCTGCGGCATCGGCGAACTGAGCATTCCGGAAAATGAACCCGGCAGCTCCATTATGCCGGGCAAAGTTAACCCGACACAGTGCGAAGCCATGACCATGCTGTGCTGTCAGGTTATGGGCAATGACGTCGCTGTTAATATCGGGGGCGCATCGGGTAACTTTGAGCTGAACGTCTACCGCCCGATGGTGATCCATAATTTCCTGCAATCCGTCCGCCTGCTGGCCGATGGAATGAAAAGCTTTAATGAACACTGTGCGGTCGGTATCGAACCCAATCGCGAACGCATCGATCAGTTGCTGAATGAATCGCTGATGTTGGTTACGGCGCTCAATACCCATATCGGTTATGACAAAGCCGCCGAGATTGCCAAGAAGGCGCATAAAGAAGGGCTGACGCTGAAGGCTTCGGCGCTGAAACTGGGGTATCTTACCGATGCGCAGTTCGATGAGTGGGTGCGGCCGCAGGATATGGTCGGCAGCCTGAAACGCTGATGCTTCAATGGGGTTGTCTTGTCTGGCGTGAGCGACTGCCTGGACATTGACTTACCGTTCATCGGTATACAGATGCAGACGTGGTATCAGCAAACGCAGCGGCGTGGCCGGTGGTTTATGCTTATGTTTTATGTTGTTCGTATCATAGTTATTTAGTTCGCCAATAATGGGCGCGCCGCCGCCGCACTCTTGCTGACACAGCACCAACAGCGGTGACGGGCAGGGGTGCTGCACCTGCTTCTGCTGCTGCGGATACCACACTCTGGCGATCGGTTGGACTTTGACCGGTCGCTTTATTTTCAACACGGCCTGTTCCGGTAAGCGCAATATTTCTTCAATTTCCTGCGCCACTAATTCTCCCCATTGCTCTTTGCTGTACGGCGCGGCGCTTCTGCCTGCTTGCCGGCTTTTTTCCAGCTTCGCCAGTAACTCCGCGCGCGTCATATTTTTGATGATGTGCTTATTTGCCCAGCCAAAACGCACGGAAGCGGGATTGACAATCGGCGTCAGCGTCCGGTAGGCGCTTAATGTAATCAGCCCTGGCAGATGGGCATGTACAAACTCAAAGCGTTGTTCAGGCGCCAACCCGGACTCAACGGTGACAATCCGTTCCAGCGTTTTCTTCAGCGCGTTGATCTCGGTAATGAGCCGTTGCGCCTGCTGATACTGCTGCCGATCGACGGAAAAGCACAGCGCGCCGGGTAGTCGTATTGCGGCTTTACTGCTGATCGTTTCAGGGTAGTGGTGGATAAACAAACGCTTAAAATGCGCCAATCCGACTTCCCGCGCTTCCTGGCCGATATGCTGGCGAACGGCGATCTGTTCTATGGCGTCGTGTTCGGTGCCTTTTTCGATATCGGGTAACGAATAAACGCGTCCGGCCAGTAATCTGAATGCGGAAAATAGATCCTGCATCGAGGCCAGCTTTTCTTCCAGCGACGTAAAGCAACCGTGCATTTGATGAATGAGCGAATAACGATCCATAACAGCACACCAATTTAGTTACAACATACTAATGGTTATAATATAAATCCCTGACATCGGCAACAGTGTATCAGTTCGCCAAGCAGGGATTTATCGGGCAATGCGGCATCAGGAAAGCTGTTTCAGGCGAAAGCTCACGAGTAACGCCATCAGCAGCATCGTCGTCAGGAATACGGTGATCCCCGCCCAACCGTAAGCGTGCCAGAATACGCCGCCCAGGGTTCCCGCTATACTGGAGCCCAGATAATAGGAAAACAGATACATCGACGAGGCCTGGCCTTTTGCCCGGCGGGCGCGCTGACCAATCCAGCCGCTGGCAACGGCATGGGCCGCGAAAAAACCGGCGGCAAACAACATCATACCGATAAAAACACACGCCAACGGGCTTAAGGCGGTAACGCCAAGCCCCAGCAGCATCAACATAATGGAAATGCTCAACACCGGCCCCCGGCCGTAGCGGGAAGTCAATGCGCCGGCTTTCGGCGAACTGTAACTGCCGGTCAGGTAAACTACTGATAATAAACCGACGATCGCCTGGCTAAGCAAGTAGGGGGAAGCCAATAATCGGTAGCCGATATAATTAAACAGCGTAACGAACGATCCCATCAGCAAAAAGCCCTGCAAAAACAGCAACGGCAATCCGGCGTCATGCCAGTGTAGTTTGGCATTCAGCAATAAGCTCTTGGGTCGCAGCGAGCCGGGCCGGAAATGCCGTGATTCAGGCAAAATTTTCCAGAAAGTCAGCGCCGCGATTAGCGCCAGTACGCCAATCGCCCCAACGGCGACCCGCCACGGGAAATAGTCGCTCAATACGCCGCTGACCAGGCGTCCGCTCATGCCGCCAATGGAGTTGCCGCTGATATAAAGTCCCATCGAAAAAGCCAGTACGCTGGGATGGATCTCTTCACTCAGGTAACTCATGGCGACAGCCGCAACGCCGCTCAGCGATAACCCAATCATGGCGCGCATGATCAGTACGCCGTTCCAACTGCTCATAAACGCGCAAATGAGGGTGCAGGTAGCCGCCAACATCAGCGAAACAACCATCACATTCTTGCGTCCGACGGTATCCGACAAAGGGCCGGTAAACAGCAACCCGATGGCCAGCGTGACCGTTGATACCGAAAGCGACAGACTGCTGGTCGCCGGGGATATGGCAAAGTCCTGAGAAAGAACCGGTAACAGCGGTTGGACACAATAAAGCAGGGCGAACGTGGCGAGTCCGGCGGAAAACAGAGCCAGCGTCACGCGCATAAACTGCGGAGTGCCACGTTTGATATAAGGTAACTTACCGTTAACGGTCGGTTTAGCATCTACATCATGAGTGATAGACACGGGCATCGGCCCCGATGCCGGAGATGACGGGGTACTCAAAATAATTCCAGGTTCAGAAAGGAAAGATGCGGCGATCATAGAAGAGCGATAATATTTTGTATAATATATTAATAATCATGATTAATACTTATAAAATATGAATATCGAATTACGTCATCTCCGCTACTTTATTGCTGTTGCCGAAGAGTTGCATTTTGGTCGTGCGGCGGAGAAATTGCTTATTTCCCAACCGCCTCTCAGCCAACAAATTCAGATTCTGGAAGAGCAGGTCGGCGCCAGATTATTAGAGCGCAATAACCGTAATGTCCGGCTGACGCCGGCGGGCGAAATGTTTTTAAAAGAGGCCTGGTCAATTATCGCGCAGGTGAATCAGGCGGCGGAACGCGCCGCACGGATCCAGCGCGGTGAAACGGGGGAGTTAACCATCGGCTTTACCTCATCAGCTCCTTTTATCAAAAAAGTATCCCGCAGTTTGCTGCGCTTTCGGCAATCCTTCCCTCAGGTACATATTCAGATGATGGAGTTGAATACCAAACAGCAGATCGAACCCCTGCTAAACGGTAAACTCGATCTGGGTGTTATGCGTAATAATCCGCTGCCCGATGCCCTTGAGCATCAACTGTTGCTGCATGAAGCCCTGGTTGCCGTAGTACATGAGGAACATCCGCTGGCCAGCCGGTCTGGCGGATCTATCAGTATTCGCCAATTGGCGAATGAGCCGTTTGTTTTCTTTTCACGCGCCGTCGGTACGGCCCTGTGCGACGAGACATTGACGCTGCTGAAGCGGTACGGTATTAGCCCCTATATCACGCAGGAAGTCGGCGAAGCCATGACGATTGTCGGCCTGGTGTCGTCAGGGTTGGGGGTTTCCATTCTTCCGGCATCTTTTATGCGTATTAATGTCGACGGCGTGAAATATTTGCCGCTGGCTGAACAGGATGCGATTACGGAAGTATGGCTGGTCACGGCCCGACACCGGCCTTTGAAGGCGGCGGCCCAGACGCTGATTTCGCTAATGCTTAACCGATAATATTTTCAATATGTGCGTTAAATCACATAACGAATCAAATATTTGACGCTTTTAACGAAAAGCTCCACCATACCCTCAGTTTTTTATTTCGCAGCGTGAAAAATAGAATACGGTAGCGGCAGTTTGCGCGATGGTAAAAATGTACGGTTGTAATGCAGTAATAAACAGATCCCCCATTAGCAGTGCTAGCAATGAAAAGTAGGAGTCAGGTTTGTGATTGCCGACGGACAGCCAGGACATATCGATCAAATTAAACAAATGAATGCCGGTTCCGTGTACCGGCTGATCGACAAATATGGCCCGATATCACGCATCGAACTCTCCAAACGGGCGCAGTTGGCGCCGGCCAGCATCACCAAGATTGTACGCGAGCTGCTGGAAGCCCATCTGGTGCAGGAAACCGAATATCAGGATATCGGCAGCAGGGGGCGTCCGGCTATCGGGCTGATCCTTGATACGCAGGCGTGGCATTATCTTTCCGCTCGCATCAGCCACAATTCCATCACGCTGGCGCTGCGCGATCTGAGCAGCAAGCTGGTTGTTGAAGATTGCGTTCCTCTTCCGGCGGAACATCCGCAGCCGTTGCTCGAACGTATTCTGAATGAAATCGATCGCTTCTTTATTCGCCATCAAAAACAGCTGGAGCGGCTGACCGCCATCGCCATTACCGCGCCGGGCATGATTGACGCCGCAACCGGCATTATTCACCGGATGCCGTTTTACGACGTTGAAGAGATGGCCATCGGGCCGGCGCTGGAGCAGCGAACCGGATTACCCGTTTATGTACAACATGATATCTGCGCCTGGACGATGGCAGAGGCGTTATACGGCGCCTCGCGCGGCTGTCAGAACGTTATTCAGGTGGTTATCGATCACAATGTCGGCGCCGGCGTCATTACCGGCGGGCGTATTTTGCATGCGGGCAGCCGTAATCTGGTCGAAATAGGGCATACGCAGGTCGATCCTTACGGTAAACGCTGTTATTGCGGTAATCACGGATGTCTTGAAACCGTCGCCGGTACGGAAAGTATGTTGGAACTGGCGCATCGGCGCATGAGTACATCGATGAGCTCAATGCTGCATGATTCCGCCCTAACGGTGGATAGCCTGTGTGAAGCGGCGCTGCAAGGCGATCAGTTGGCGAAGGATGTGATTACCGATGTCGGTAATAACGTGGGACGTATTGTCGCCATTATGGTCAATTTATTTAATCCCGATAAAATATTAGTCGGTTCTCCACTCAATAAAGCGGCCGACATTTTATATCCGGCCATAATGGGATGTATCCATCAGCAGTCTTTTCCTCCTTATAGTCATAATATTCAGGTCGAAGCGACCGAGTTTTATAATCAGGGCACCATGCCTGGCGCAGCATTGGTAAAAGAGGCGTTGTATAACGGTTCATTATTGGTGAAATTGTTGCAGGGGTAATTGCCATCTTTCGCTGTATATTTCTCTTTCCGGCGCGAAAGTTCTGACAGGCAAAACATTGAGCTAACGCAAGCTGCCTGAATGGTGCATCGCCTAGACTTTCACTCTTGGAAAGCATTTTTTTGCAGTGCTTGTTATTTTTCAGGTGGCCCGGAGTTATCTCATGTTGAAACGTATTTTTGTCACAGGCACCGATACCGCAGTGGGTAAAACGGTGGTATCCAGAGCGTTGCTGCAAAAACTGGCAATGACCGGCAAGCCGGTGGCAGGCTATAAACCGATAGCAAAAGGATGTGTGGATACGGAAGACGGGTTGCGAAATAAAGACGCGCTGTTATTGCAGGCGGCATCCTCGCTTGCTTTACCCTATGAGTCGGTTAATCCTATTGCGCTACGGGAAGATGAAATCAGCGCCAGCGAACATCCGATTGATTACAGCGCCATGACTCAGGGGCTGAATCACTTGAGCGAACTGGCCGACGTTGTGGTGATAGAGGGCAGCGGAGGTTGGCGTACGTTGATGAACGATCTGCGTCCTTATTCGGAATGGGTGGTGCAGGAACAGTTGCCGGTTGTTTTGGTGGTCGGCATTAAATTAGGCTGCATCAGTCATGCGTTATTAACCGCGCAGGCCGTTATTAACGATGGATTGCCGTTGGTAGGATGGGTCGCAAACCGGATTAATCCCGGGCTGGCGAATTATGCGGAAATTATTACCGCCCTGCGTAAAAAAATTCCCGCGCCGCAATTAGGTGAATTACCTTATTTACCCCGGGCCGAACAGCGTGATTTATCTTCCTATATCGATCTTTCCGCTGTGAGTTAATTAATGCGATTGAATAGATTATTTTCAGCATAACGCGTCTTAAATTTCCGTCTCTCGTTTGCTCAATTCCCGCAAAATGCGGGATACCCGCTTTTTTTACTTTTTCCCTTCATATTCAGCAGGGCAACACCTGATATACTCAAAACAAATTCTCCCCTCCAGGCAGAAAGTATAATGAAAACAGCGAATAATTCTGAACATCCTCCGGTAGCGCATCGTCACTGGGTGTTGATTGCCTGCATGCTGGCGATGTTCACGGCGGCCATTGAAGTCACCATTGTGGCAACGGCATTGCCGACGATTATCGCCGATTTAGGCGGTTTCTCACTGCTGGGCTGGGTTTTCGCCGGTTATTTGCTGACGCAGGCAATCAGCATTCCCATCTATGGTCGACTGGCCGATCTTTTCGGCCGTAAGCGCGTATTTTTCATTGGCATGATTATTTTTCTGCTGGGATCGGTACTGTGCGGTTTTTCTACCCATATGGGATGGTTAATTCTGTTTCGCACCATCCAGGGGCTGGGCGCCGGGGCGATTACGCCAATCGCCTTTACGATTGTCGCCGATGTGTATAGCGCTACGGAGCGGCCTAAAATTCAGGGCTATCTCTCCAGCGTGTGGGGGGTATCAGCGATAGTCGGCCCGCTGATGGGGGCCTTTATTGTTCAGCATTTCAACTGGGCGCTGATTTTCTGGGTTAACGTCCCCATTGGGTTGCTGTCGATATTCTTATTAGCCCGTTTTTTACCCGCGGTTAACCAGGTTCGGCCCCATCAACTGGACTGGGCGGGGGCATTCTACCTCGCCATCACGGTCGCCAGCCTGTTGATGGCGTTATTACAGGCGGAAATGTTTGGATTGTGGGTTATTCCTTTACTGGCGATCACCGTCGTTGGCGGCATGTTGTTATTCAGGCAGGAAACGAGCGCCCCGGAGCCGCTTTTTCCGCTGGCGCTGTGGCGTAACCGGGTGATTGTCGCAGGTAACCTCGGCGGCCTGGTTATCGGCGCCGCCATGATGGGGGTCAGTGCCTTTCTGCCGACCTTTATTCAGGGCGTGATGGGCAGAACGCCGCTGGAAGCCGGCAGTATTCTGGCGCTGACGTCTATTGGCTGGCCGCTGGCCAGTACCCTGAGCGGAAGATTAATGCTGTGGACATCCTACCGTTTTACCGCCGTTTGCGGGGGATTGCTGCTTATTACCGGTAGCCTGACATTACTGATCCTCGCGCCCGATCGCAATCTGAACTGGGCGCGCGTCGCGGCTTTTCTTATCGGAGCAGGGATGGGATTAAGCAACACCACCTTTTTAGTCTCGGTGCAAAACGCGGTGGATTATTCCATCCGTGGCATTGCGACCGCGTCCACGATGTTCACTCGGATGCTGGGTTCCGCGCTGGGTACGGCAATCCTGGGGGCCACGCTGAATATCAATTTGCATCTACGTCTGCCTGAAATGAGCGATCCATTACAAACGCTGATGGACGCCCACCGCCAGAGCATCATGAGCGTAACGCAGCTTGAATCGCTGTCGTGGCAGGTTTCGACTTCCTTACACTGGGTGTTTATTGTTTCCGCGTTGATCTCGGTGATTGCTTTATTTTCCGCCTGGATGATCCCCGCCAGTCAACGACCGGGACATGCGCCAGCAGGGCGGTAATAGTGGAATGCTATATAAGACTAAGGCGCGGAAACCGCGCCTTAGTCTGTCAGGGAAATCCGGCGTATTGCGTTATTGCGCGCTGGTCTCGGGTTGACTATCCGCCGTCGACGGGACGCTGTCGGTACTCGCTTCGCCATCGGCATGGCGGGTATAGACAATCTTTTGCGAGTCGTTTTCGCAATGTCCAACTACTTGACCACCGATCTGGCTCACCTGATCGTTAGGAACGATATCAAGCGTAAATCCGGACTCCGGCACGCCGTTATTGATAATTTTCTGTGATATATCCGCCTTGACGCTCTCACAGGACGCTTGCGCCGCCAAAGGGGCAATCACCAATAAAGCCGCAGCAAAAATAATTGTTTTTTTCATCTTATCACCCTTTTTCTGAATAAAGTCCTACCCATTGCCCGACGTTATACCGTCAGGCAGATGATGTTTACTTTACAAGCGTAGACTAAAAATCAGGGGGTAACCGGGCGACCCGTCCGGCGGTCGAGACAGCGCTCGGTATTGGCTTCCCAGTAGGCGTTAACGTTATAGCTGGCGTTACACTTCTCCTGCCCGTCAATCGCCTTTTCAACTTTGTCGAATTCTTTCTCGGTACGCGCGTTGACCTTACTGCGCAAAGAACGGGTTGAATTCCACTGTTCGCCGCTTTGACGCGCCGCTTCTTTGGATAAGGCGCTATCCCCCGATTCGACAATAACATGGCGGGTTTCCGCCAGCGCCGCGGGCTGCCAGGCGGCGGCGACCATTATCATGGACAGCGGGATCAAGGCCCGAATCAAAGAGACAAAAGAATGTGAGTTCATGGTTCACCTTGATAAAAATAGGATAAAGACAACCGTCATTACTATGGCAAATGATGTCGGTAATGACAAAAATCAACCCCGCCGCACGTAATGGCGCTGGAGGGAAGAGGCCGGGAACATTCGCCGCTTAGGGTAGAAGTGTATCATTCTTCCTATCAACGGCACTATAACGGCGGAGGTCGGGTAGACGGCGGAAGGGAGGTTACGGCGCGAAGATCGACTCCGCGCCATGCAGGATTAACTTTCGCGATAAACGTTCAGCCCGGCGAAAGACTGGCTGACCGGCATCATTTCCAGAGAGTTGATGTTGACGTGAGCAGGCAGCGTCGCTACCCAGAATACGGCCTCGGCAACATCTTCGGGCATAAGCGGCTTGGTTTTATCGTAGGCCTGATTGACTTTATCTTCATTGCCTTTGAAACGGACGGCGGAAAACTCTGTCCCGCCGACCAGGCCTGGCTCAATGTTAGTGACGCGAACCTGAGTACCGAATAAATCCGCCCGCAGGCCAAGGCTGAACTGCCGGACAAAAGCTTTGCTCGCGCCATAGACATTCCCGCCGGGATAAGGCCAGTTGCCGGCGGTGGAACCGATATTGATAACATGCCCGACATTGCGTTTGACCATATCCGGCAACAGGGCGCGGGTCATAAAGACCAGCCCTTTGTTATTGGTATCGATCATATTTTCCCAGTCATTCACATAGGCCTTGTGCGCCGGCTCCAGGCCCAGAGCCAGCCCGGCATTGTTCACCAGAACATCGATGTTGCGCCAGGCGGCGGGCAGGGAGGTTATCGCCTGATCGATGGATTTCTGATTGCGCACATCCAACCGTAACGTATGCAGCGACTTGCCTAACTCTTCTTTCAGGGCATCCAGCCGTTCCTGACGGCGACCACAGGCGATGACTTTATGACCCTCTTTGATAAATTTGCGGGTAATAGACTCACCAAATCCAGCGGTTGCGCCGGTAACAAAAATTATCATGCTGTTATCTTCCTCTGACTGCGTGTCATTATTTCAAATAGGGGGCGATGAGCGATAAATCGGCATTGTTTAGGCGATCGGAGGCTGTCTGCGCCTGATGCCAGTACGGATAAAGCAGAGGGAGCCGGCTGACGTCATTTAGCCGCGCAATCTCTTGCTCGTTGAGGATAACATTAACAGCTTTAAGGTTATCTTCAAGCTGGTCGTCGCGCCGGGCGCCAATGATTACCGAACTGACGGCGCGATTATTCAATAGCCAGGCCAATGCGACCTGGGCGGCGGAAATTCCGCGCTGCGCCGCAATATCAACTAATACTTCGACAATATCATATAGCGCATTCTCATCGCGCACGGGCGGTTCGTTCCAGTTTTCAAGATGCCGGGTTGTTCCCTCGGGCTGTTTATTACGGCGGTATTTTCCTGACAGCAAGCCGCCGGCCAGCGGACTCCATACTAAAACCCCCAGCCCCTGATCGTGAGTTATCGGCAGCAATTCATATTCCGCTTCCCGCGCCTGTAATGTGTAATGGATCTGTTGGCTAACCGGACGTACGGTACGTTGCCTTTCAGCGATACCCAATGTTTTCATCACATGCCAGCCGGAAAAGTTGGATACGCCGACGTAGCGCACTTTCCCGCTGCTGACGAGGTAGTCTAACGCATCCAGCGTTTCCTCCAGCGGAGTCAGTCCATCCCATTCATGGAGTTGGTAGAGATCGAGGTAATCCGTATCCAGCCTTTTCAGGCTCGCTTCGCAGGCCCGGATAATATGATGACGGGACGAACCGCGATCGTTCGGGCCGTTGCCCATGGGAAAACGCGCCTTGCTGGCAATCAATACTTGATGGCGTTTATCTTTCAATGCCTTACCAAGAATTTGTTCTGAATCTCCGTTTGAATAGACATCGGCGGTATCGAACAGATTAATGCCCGCATCAATGCAGCGATCGATTTGTCGACGGGCGCCTTGCAGATCGGTATTGCCGGTTTTCGCAAACTTTCCCTGACCACCAAATGTCATGGTGCCCAGGCTCAGAACCGATACTTTCAGGCCTGAACGGCCTAATTGACGATATTCCATTTTTTACTCCCAGACAGGTTGCAGGACAGTCATGACTTTGTGCCACTTTGTCTGAAAAATCCAGTTTTAACGGCCCTAATATGAGGGCCGGGAACGTAACGGAAACCGATGGTACAGAAATTCAGTCGTCCTGATTATCCGCTTCAACGGCGTTATATAAGCGCTCAAGAATATCGGGGAAAGCGGACTGTACGCGGTTCCAACTGGGAACAAAGGGTTTGTCGCCCGGGCTTTCAGTGTATACCTGACCGGAAAGCGTAATGACATCGGCAAACAACTCAACCGCGGACTCTTCTTGATGGCGGTCGAACTGTAGCCCATTCATGCGGGCATCGTGTTCGAAGGCGTCAATCATATCCAGCGCCGTGCGGTAGTAGGTCGCGCGCAGCACACGGAAAGAGTCGGTGGTGATATTCACGCCCTGAATAGCCAGTTTGCGATACAACGCTTTGGTGATATCGGTTGCCATGCGTTGCAGGCCGGTATTGGGATCGTCTTCCGACATCGGCTGGTGTTTATGATCATAATTGTCGGCAATATCCACCTGACAGATACGGCTGGTTGCCGTCCCGCGGTGTATCTCCGACAGCACGCCGATTTCCAGTCCCCAATCGCTGGGAATACGCAGGTTATTCAATATATGGGTACGCATGGCGAATTCGCCCGACAACGGATAGCGATAGCTGCGCATATACTCCAGATAGTCAGAATTGCCGTAAACCTTTTGCAACGATTTGAGTAACGGGAAAACCAGCAGGCGGCCCACACGGCCGTTGAGTTTCCGGTCCGCCACCCGCGCGTAATAACCTTTGCAGAAATCATAATGGAAATGCGGATTCGCCACCGGATAGAGCAAGCGGGCCAGCATGCGGCGATCGTAGGTGACAATGTCACAATCGTGCAGCGCCACGCAGGCCGATCGACGCGAAGCCAATGTATAACCGACACAAAACCACACGTTGCGGCCTTTGCCCGGCTCGGTCGGCGCCAGGGATTTATCAGCCAGTTCATCGCTCAGTTGTTTAAGACGCGGGCCGTCATTCCACAGGATTCGGTGACGCTGCGGCAAGCGGGAAAAAAACTTACGGGCATAGTGAAACTGCTCCCGGTCGGCCCGATCCAAACCAATGACAATCTCGCCAAGATAGGGCACCTGGGACAATAGGTCGACGATGTTATCTAAAGCGGGTCCTTCCAGCTCTGAATAGAGAGAAGGGAGGATAAGCCCCATGCTGTTCTGCCCGGAAAACACCTGAAGTTCATATTCCAACTCTTCAACATTTCGCCGGGTCAGATTATGAAAGTTGGTAATTATCCCATCCTGATAAAATTCACTCATCGTGTTCTCCCATGCCATTTATTATTTATTTAATTAATATTTAATATAAAAGTTAATCACCAAGAAAGTGGTCGAGGCCCTCGCTCCAGCCGGCAGGCCCCATAGACCGGGTGCGATATAAGCGGCCGGCATAGTTATCGGGTAAGTCGACAAGTTGATTTCCTTTACCTTTAATCACGACCGCATTATCCATTGCCGTCAGTAAAGAGACATCGTTCGGCCCGTCGCCAAGACCAATGGTCGTGACATGATGTTCGCCTTTATAGGGGTACTGTTTTTTTATCCAGTTGGCGGCGATCCCCTTACTGACGCCAATGCCCATCACGTGATAAAAGCGTCCGCCCTGGGTCAGTGATAATCCGCAATCGGTCAGTCGCTGACGAAAACGCATCAGCGCATCGCTATCGTCAAGCCACTGAATAGGTTCAGAGGCTTCGCGGCGGCGAGCGAGTTCAGCATCCCGCGCCGACAATCCGGTTAACGCGGCAACCTCGGCGCAATCCATATCGGCAAAGCCTTTAAAGCGAAAGGCATGCTTTTCCCGCAGTTGATTAAGCTGAGCGCAAATGAAAGGGTAGTCCGCATCAAAAATCTTACGCGGATAACTCGGGTGCGAGCGCCAGTCGGCCGGCAGCGCAATCAGGGCGCCATTTTCGGCGATATAAGGAAAACGGGCGAGGCCGAGAGCCTCTCGCAGTTGCTCGACTTCCGCCGCCGTTTTACTGGTGGTGATGATCACCGGGATCGCAAGCTGCGCCAGTCGTTCCAGCCACGGACGCGCAGGCTCCCAACCGTAGGTATCATGATCAAGCAGCGAACCATCAAGATCGCTGAAAATCATCAGATTGGAACTCAATTCTGACATTGGTTCTCCATAAATTATCGGGGATAGATGGACAATAACGATGGGTGTACAACGCTGCGTTGAGTTGCTGTCTATAACTGATTTGCCAGGCTGAAAATGAAATGTGAATTACATCACTAACTTTAACTCTATGCATAAATCGCCGGTTAGGCAAATTACGTAATGGCCGCGGTGAGTGAGAGCAGCCAACGCACATGCAACTGAAGTATGACGAGTATAAGTCAGGGCCAAACGACCTGCACGGTCAAGTTATGCAGGCTGAGATAGCTGGCCCCTGAGCCTTTATTTGAATGAAGTATGCATCAGCAGCGTATTCGGCGATTGGCCGAAAGTACGGCGAAATGCGCGACTGAAGTGAGAGAAATCTTTGAATCCGTACTCCAGCGCGGCTTGTGAAACGCTGTGAACCCGGCCTTCCTCCAACGCGCAGCGGCTGGCCAACAGGCGCTCATGCCATACCGCGGACATCGGGGTTTTCTGGTGAATGGCAAACGCGCGGGTAAGGGTGCGGGAGGAAACATAATGTGCCTTGGCTATGCTTTCCAGCGATAACGTCTCATCCTGCAAGTGATTACGGATGAAGCGCATCACTTTTTCATAAAGATTACGCGAACCGGACAAATGCTCTTGACTCGCGTCGATCTCAAGGCTGAACGCCAACATATCCAGCATCATCGTAAAGAACCGCGAGGCGGTGTTGGGATTAACGCTGGCCACGGATTCGCTGCGCGCTTGCAACAACATTTCACGTAACGGAACGATCCCGGGGCGCGAGGCGTCCAGGGTTATCGCGGTAAGATGTTCTGCTTTGGGAAAACGGGCAGCCAGCAAATGGCGCGGGATCCTTAACAGATGAAGCGCCTGGGAGTCTATCCTGAAATCGAACTCTCTTGCCGAGTCATAAATCACCATCGAACCCGGCGACAGCACGGCCTGTCGGCCATTCTGTTCTATCCAGGCCTGACCGTGCTGGATTAATGCTAACCAGAGATCGTCATCAGGACCTTTACGTATCGCTTCTGCCGAACGCTTCCACTGATGCGCGGGCGCGGATAGTGTACTGATAGCCATCGGGTGTGCGGAATGAAACTGCATGGAAGCATCAAAGCTCCGGCTTCCCAACGGTTCGCTTTTGGCTAAAAGACAGTGGCTGCAAACAACCTCTTTCCAATATTCAAACCTCTGCTTTTCAGAGATATGGGCCGTTGAATAAGTGATAGACATAAATAACCCTCATCGTGCAGTGACTCCGGAAAAATCCAACTGAAACAGCCTGATCCTCCTGACGATGAATATAAGCAAAAACCATTCCAATATTTTATTAATAAAAATCAATAGGATAAGTAAACTTATCTGATTCAATTTGGCGCAGGCGCTCTTTTGTAGTGCAATGGTTTCCGCCGGAAGAGGGCAATCAGGTAAATTCACTGGGATCGATGCGACGTCGGGACAGACTCAGAAATGAAAAATGGCGGGAAAATAGCGGTGATTCAACGGCGGTCATCGTATGGAACAGGGCAAGGCCCCGTTCCATACGCGAACGTTTTTACAACCGGTCGGGCAATCAGATGCGTGCCGGATCGATCATGATGGGATCGTATTTCGCCACATGGTGTTTATGTACCGGCGTCTCAAGGATCACCTGCGCACGCTGATCCAAGCCGTCTTCCGACAGCTTGCCATGGCTGGCCAGCACCACTTCCAGGGCGATGACGAAATGCTCGTAATAGCTCCAGTCGTCCTGGGTAAAGCCGGGATTCGCGGCCTCCCACTGTTTTATTACTTCCGTCAGGGCTTCCTGAAACTCGGCCCATTCGAACTCGCCGGCCTCACAGGCCGCCACGGCGATGGCAAAGACCCGCAATTCCCAGGGTTTGTTGAATGGCGCCTGTCCTTCGCGGCGATTTAACACCGCTGCCAGTTCGTTATTATCCTTGCTGATGAGAGTGGTCATAGGTTCTCCGATAGGGTTAGGCGGCCGTTACCTGTCCGGTGCCGATCAGCGCATCGCGGTTCACCAGCGCGGCGAGTTGCTCTTCGCTCATGCCTTCGGTATTCGCCGGACGTTTAGGCAACACCCAATAGCGGATCTCTGAATTGGAATCCCACACCCGTATTTCGGTCGAAAGGGGAAGTTCAAAATGAAAATCCTCGCTCAGGACTTTACGCGGCTCCCGAACGATCCGCGAACGATAGGGCATCGATTTATACCAGTTCGGCGGCATGCCGAGCACCGGCCAGGGATAGCAGGAGCAAAGGGTACAGACGATAACGTGATGTACCGTATCGGTGCATTCCAGGGCAATCATATGTTCGCCCTGTAGACCGCCGATGCCCAATTCCTGACAGGCTTTGGTCGCATCCGCCAGCAGACGTTGCTTGAACGCCGGATCGGTCCAGGCTCTGGCTACCACCTTGGCGCCCAGATGCGGCCCGACCTCGTTTTCATAAAGCTCGGCGAATTTATTGACCCCGGCCTCGGACATCAGACCCTTTTCTATCAGGATGGATTCAATCGCCTTAACGCGGGCGGCGATCTCCTCCTCGGTTTTCGGGGTGTAAGCAAGGCTAACTCGTGTCATAACGGCAATTCCTTATTTGGCCAAAGTAAGGTAGGGTTCCCAGGCGTCGGTGCAAACGGCGCCGTTCGGCTCGGCCGCTTCGGCGCCATACAGTTCCTCGTTGGTAAAGCGGAGCGTGTAAAGGTGTTCCGATGTTTCAGGCAGGCCGTTACCGGTCGTATCCGGATAAACGTGCGCGCCGTGACACATGATGATTTCGCCCGTGCGTCCACGCACATAGCCTGCTCGCCGCGTGTGGAGTTTCGGTACGCTGGCGTCGACCGTCACCCGATCGCCAATCTTGAATTTAGGTTCGGTATCCAGTTGACGCGCGGTCGAAAAGCCATTGCGTACCGCCCATTCGGCGAATTGAACCAGTTCGGGATCGTTATTGGGGGGCAGCGGAACCTCAGGATATTGCAGATAGTATTCGGTACGCTTGTCGAGCTCATCCTGAGTCCAGTAGCCTTTTTTCTCTCCGATTTGTTCGGTTGCATCGACCCAGTGTTCATAGTAGAACGCCGTCAGGTAGTGGAGCGGATGCAGTTTCTCAAGATGGCAGCGGAACTCGTCGAGTCCGAACATCCCTGCGCGCGCCGCAAAAGGAAACAGCGCATAGGCCGCCTTTTCCCACGGCGCATGATAGACCGGCTCCCACTTGGTCGGTCCCACCGGCCCCATGCCGTCCATACCGCCAATGTCGTGTACTCCGTTCATGTAACCCCCTCGATAACATCGGGATTGGGATTTTTGCTGGCGACCGCCCCGGTAACGGCCAGCCAGAAGCGGGCGTATTCCCGCAAGAAAAGGCATCGAAAACCGCGATAAAGGAAAGATAAGGTGATTGCCTGCCGCCTGCTTTGCTGTACCGGACATCGGATAGGCTGACAAGGACAGGCGCCGACGATAACAAGGGAGATCCGTTCCGGATACGCCGCATTTTCCTGCAATCACCTTAATCCGGCTTAAAATACCTGCATCACTCTGAAGTTGATGCGGGCGTCTTCCTTGAAGCCATTCTCCACTTTGATATCGCGCCCCGCGGCGACCAGCAGTTGGGTTTTAGGGGTAACGAAGTAGCTGCCGCCGACGCTGAATTTACGTTGTTCGGCGGCATCATCATTGGTTACGCCATTTACCCTGGTCTTGCCTCCCCAGTTCTGGGACAGCCCGACGAAGGCATTCGCCGTAGGCGTGAACTGATAACGCAGATAGGCTTGCCCCTGATAGAGCGGATCCTGTTTGAGCGTGGCGCCGGATGCGCCATAGTCGTCGTTCCTGCCGTGGAACATGGCATCGGCGGTTATGTCGATAAACCAGTTATCGGTAAAGCCTTTCACCAGCCCGGCCTGTAGGTTGAACTTCCAGCGGTTCTCGCCCATATTTAGCGACCGGTTTTTGTCATAGCTTCCGACCGGCAAATACAGGTAAGGCGCCAGAGCGAAGTAGGTACGCGACTGGGGATCGTTGACCAGCCAGGTCGGGGCCGTCACGATGACGTCGCCCACACCGCGAGTATCGCCCAGGGCGCTGGTATCGCGGCTGGCCGCCAGACGACCGAAAGGCACCAGTATTTGCGGCGCGACGGTTAGCCCGCCCACGTCAGTGTAGTGAATCAGCCTGGCGATGCCGACATTGGAAACCAGCCGCGGATCCCGCAAGGTTTCACGTCCCTGGGCATAAAAGCGATCGCGCTCGGCGTGTTGCAGGTAGAGCAAACCGGCGGTGGTGCCCGCCGGCGCCGGCACAAAGTCGGCGGCATCAACATCAATCGCCTGGGCGCTTAGCGGTGCCAGCGCCGCCATCAATAGGCCGAGCGCCGCCAGCTTGGGCCCGGCGCCGCTCGAAGACAATTGCTTATTATCCAGATGATTCATCGTAAACTCCCCAGTGATTGTTCTTAATCGCGTACTTACGGTAAAGGCACCAGGTGCCGTGAAATCAAAATAGGGAGATTTGTCTTATTACGCTTTGCTGTATGGGACATTCACTATTGCGATAGGGACAACCCGCCGCCATCATTTTGCTTAAACCGCAGTAAAACCGCGCCGTCGAACGGGTCGGTCAGATAATGGACGCGGACGCCGAATGTATTGAGCAAACATTGTGGCGTCAAAACCTCAAGCGGCGGCCCCAGAGCGACCAGCCGACCACGATCCAGCACGGCCAGCCGATCGCATACAAGCGCCTGGTTGAGATCGTGCAAGGCAATCAAGGTGGTCACGGGCAGGTCATGAACCAGTTGCAAAATATCCAATTGATGCTGGATATCCAGATGGTTGCCAGGCTCATCCAGCAGGAGAATTTGCGGACGCTGCGCCAGAGCTCGGGCAATATGCACGCGTTGGCGTTCGCCGCCTGAAAGGCTGTTCCAACGCCTGTTGCCGAGATGAGCGGCGCCGACGTCGCGCAGAGCCTGCCAGACGATGGCATCCTCGTCCTGCGACCAGGGATGTAATGCCGACAGCCACGGCGTACGCCCCAACGCGACGACATCGAATACGCTGATAGCGTCATCGGTATCGGCCTGTTGTTCGACCATAGCCAGCTCGCGGGCAATATGCCGGCGAGGCCAGTGTTGCATTTTTTTCTCATCAAGCCAGAGGGTTCCGGCGCTGGGAATACGCAAACCGCCGAGCAGTTTGAGTAGGGTTGATTTGCCTGAGCCATTGGGGCCGACGATGCCGAGGGTTTCTCCACGGCGTACGGCCAGTTCGACATCTTGCAGCAGCAGGGTATTACCGGCTTTGAAACCCAGATTTGAGCAACGCAGTACAATGTGTTCTGTTAGCGGTTTTGCGGCGATCATCTTGTTTTCCTTCTGCCCATCAGGATCAGAGCGAATACCGGGGCGCCGACCAGGGCCGTGATGACCCCGACGGGTATTACCTGGCCTTTAATTAACGTGCGGGAGAGGATATCGGCGGCGATCAAGAACAGCGCGCCGCTTAGCGCGCTGAGCGGCAGCAACCGAGCGTGCCGGGTTCCCGCCAGCAGGCGAACCGCATGAGGGATCACCAGTCCGACAAAACCGATAGAGCCGACGATGGAAACCATGACGGCGGTCACCAACGCGGCGCAACCGATCAGCAGCAGTTGTATCCGTCGTACCGAGATGCCCAGCCCCGCCGCCGAATCGACGCCGAAGGTGAATGCGTCAAGCGCTCTGCGGTGCCACAGGCAGACGAGCAGCCCTACCAATGATGCGGGAACCGCGAGCCACACGGATGGCCAGCGTACTCCGCTGAGGCTACCCAGCAGCCAAAACATAATGCCGCGCGCCTGTTCGGAACTGGCGGACTTGGTGATTAAAAATGCGGTGAGCGCATTGAACAGTTGCGAACCGGCAATGCCCGCCAGGATAATCTGCGTTGTGGGTGCGGCGGTTCCGCCAGCTCTGGCCAGTAGCGTTACCAGAGAAAAGGCGGCGATGGCGCCGATAAACGCGCCCCCGGAGAGAGAAAGGTAGCCGGCCCCCAAACCAAATAATGCAACCAAAACCGCGCCGGTCGAGGCGCCGGCGGAGATGCCGAGCAAGTAGGGATCAGCCAGCGGGTTGCGCAGCAGGGATTGCAGAATGACGCCGCAGGTAGCCAGACCTGCGCCACAGGCGCCGGCGACCAGCGCGCGCGTCAGCCGATAGTTCCAGACAATGCCTTCGTCTATCGGATCCAGTATATAGCCGGCCGACCACAGCTTATTGGCGAGCACCTGCATAACCACCGCAGGGTTAATCGATGTCTCACCGATGGCGATACCCGCCAGTATCGCCATCGGCAGTAACAGGCAGGCCAGCAGACTCGCGATCAGTTTCCCTGTCATTCCGGCATATCTGCATTGACGATGGATGATGCGAGCGTCTCCAGGCCGTTGAACATTCTCAGGCTGGCGTGCATGGCTTCGGCGTCAAGGATAATGATGCGGTTATTCTTGACCGCGTCCATATTACGGGTGACCGGATCATGCTGAAGAAACGCCAGTTTCTTGCGGTAATCATCGGCAGGGAAACGACGCCGATCCATGCGCGCAACGATCAGAAAAGTGGGGTTGGCTTTGGCGATGGTCTCCCAGCCTACCGTCGGCCATTCTTCGTCGGACTGAACAATATTGCGTACGCCCAGCGTATTGAGCATGAAATCGGGGATACCTTTGCGCCCGGCGACAAAAGGATCGCTGTTCAGATCCGAACTGGAGAACCAGAATAACGCGCTGATATTGCTTAAATCTTTATGCTGCAACATCGCTTTGGTTTCGGACAGGCTGGCCTGGAGTTCATCAATAAGCTGCGTGCCGCGCGCCTGAACATCGAAAATCGCCGCCAACTGGCGGATGCTTTTATAGATGCTTTCAATATTGAACGTTTCCAGACGTGTGCCGTCGGCGCCAATCAAATTGTTTTTACCTTCGCAGTCGGCGGGCATAAGGTAGGTGGGGATATGTAATTCATGAAATTGCTGACGAGTACCCACTGCGCCTTGCGGGCCGACCATCCATTCAAATTGCACCGCCACCAATTCCGGACGTTTTTCAATCACGGTCTCGAAACCCGGGGCGTTGTCGGCAAGTCGCGGGACCTTATCGTTTTGCGCTTTGTATTGCGGCAAAATGTCATTAAACCAGAGCGAGGTTCCCACCAGTTTGTCGCCCAGACCCAGCGCATACAACATCTCGCTGCCGGTCTGACCGATGGTTACCGCCTTCGTCGGCGCGCGCTGGAAAGTAAGCATGTGACCGCAGTTTTCGACAGTCAGCGGGTAGTGAGTGGCGGCGGCGTAGGTAAAAGAAGAAAACCCGGAACCCGCCAAGAGCATCAGCAGGGGCCAACGACTTAGGGGACGAATCTTGCGGGGATACAGAGCGCGGAGGGCGAGAGGGCATGACCGGAAAGCTGAAAAAAGCGGTGCATATTGCGACATATTATCTCCATAAAACACAGTAACTTACGGATGCGGCCATTCGATAAAACGTTTCAAGCCACGGCAAGACCTGTCGGCCTTGCCGTGGCGGATTTTAGAACGTGCGCCAGTCGCCTTCCGTTTCGAACGCCGCCGCCGCCTGATAGATGGTGCCTTCGGCATAATGACGGCCAACCAGCATCATCCCCACGGGTAGGCCATCAACCAGGCCGCAGGGAAGGGACATGGCAGGGTGACCGGTAATGTCCTGCGCCGCCGTATTGCCGATCATTTCAAACGCACGGGCGATATAGTCGGTCACCGAACAGCCGGGTTCCGGCAGCGGTTGGGCGACGATCGGAACTGTTGGCATGACCAGCAGGTCATAACTTGCCAGCGCGCGGTCATAGCCGGCACGAGCCCGGCGCGCGATGTTCTGGGCTTTGGCGTAGTAGCGCCCGTGGTAGCGATCCAGACCATACTGACCAACGAACATACAGATTTTGAGCGAAGCGGAAAGGGCATCGGCGTTGGCGCGCCATTGCGCCTGTTTATCCAGCAGCGCCACATCATACTGACCGGCCCAGTTAAATCCCATGCCATTGCCGTGCATCATCTGCGCGGTCAGTCCTTCGCATCCGATCGGGGTCCAGAGCGCGCCGGCCAGACTGTGTTCGGGCAGCGATATTTCACCCACCGTCGCGCCCAGAAACTCAAGGCGAGCAATGGCCTCGCGGACTTTGGCGGCGACGCGCGGATCCAGATTGGCCAACTGGAACCCCTCCGTCACAATACCGATCTTCAGGCCATCGACGCCGCGTCCTAAAAATTCGCTGTAGTTCTGAACCGACGGCGCGTACTGACGGGGATCGAGCCCGTCGGCACCGGCGATAACTTCAAGCATCAAGGCATTATCGCGCACATTGCCGGTGATCGGACCGGCATGATCCACGGTGGCCTCAATAGGCATAATGCCCGTGTAAGGCACTAAACCGTGGGTCGGTTTCATACCGTAGGTGCCGCAAAACGACGAGGGGATGCGAATGGAGCCGCCCTGATCGCAGCCGATAGCCATATCAACCTCACCGGCGGCAACCAGTGCGGCGCTTCCGGATGAAGAACCGCCGGAGGAGTAGCCGTGACGGTTGGGGTTGTGTACGGGCCCCGGATCGGAGGTATGGCTGCCGCCAGAAAGACAAAAGTGCTCGCAGGTAGCCTTGCCGAGGATAGTGGCGCCGGCATCCAGCAGTCGGGTGACGACGGTGGCGTCATAGGACGGTACGAATCCTTCCAGCGTCGATGTGCCATTCATCATCGGTACGCCGGCCAGCGCAACGTTATCCTTGATCGCGATGGTACGGCCAGCCAGCTTGCCGCCGTCGGCGCCTTTCACTTCGGTTTTGTAGTACCAGGCGTTATAAGGATTTTCCGTTTCCTTGGGCCGATAACCTGCGTCGCGTGGATAACGCACCTCGGGGATATCATCAGGCAGTTCGTCAATCAGGTCATAGGCGTCGAAATTCGCTTGCATCAGCGCCAGATATTCACTGGCCAGCTCCGGTGAAAGCTGAATGTGCAATCGGCCGGCGATCTGTTGCAGTTCTTCAAGACTAGGGCGTTCAATAGCCATGGCATTTCCTCATTATTGTCGCTTGGCAGATAGGTGAAAACGTTGGTATCAGTGCCAAAACCGGGCTGATAATCTATTGATACTATGTAGGGGGAATCCGCAGCGTGCTTGCCTCACACGGACAGACGTTTTGCTGAAAAGGTCATTTAGCCGCGGATGTCTCGATGTTTGATTTAAATGGGGTTTTGCGGTGTGTATGGTTTATAAAGTTTCGGGGAGAATGACTGACGTAATTGAAAGACCTGATTATCCGGCATGATGATGGCACTGAGGAAGTGGTGTTTGATTCAGCGTATCAACACAATGACAGCACCGGGAGCGCCAGTTTCCGCCCATTCTTATCTTGGTTCGCATAATGTATATTATGTTAAATTAACTTCATGGGCAAAGAACGCTTCTTACCTTTTATAAATAGAGAATAGAGACAGGTTTTCCACCCGCCTCTATCTCTCTTGGCTCAGTATCCCCGTACGGTCTTATTCACCCCAGACCTCATTGGCAACCTCGACGATAAGTCGGATTTTGGCCCACTGATCTTCTTCAGTCAGCATATTGCCTTCTTCGTTGGAGGCGAAACCACATTGCGGGCTTAAGCACAGGTGTTTAAGCGGAACGAATTTTGACGCTTCGCGGATACGTGCTTTGAGTTGTTCTTTATCTTCAAGTACCGGCGACTTTGAGGTTACCAGCCCCAGAACCACGGTTTTACCCTCGCCCACTTTTTCCAACGGTTGGAAACCGCCGGCCCGATCGGTGTCGTACTCCAGATAGAACGCATCGACATTTTCTTTGTTGAGTACATATGGCGCGACCGGCTCGTAGCCGCCGGAGGTCCACCAGTCTGACGAGTAATTTCCCCGACAGATGTGCGTGTTGATCACCATATCGGCCGGCTTGTCGGCGAGAACCTGGTTGTTGATGTCCAGGTAAAGCTGGGCGACTGTCTCAAAATCGACATCCAGTCCTTTCATTTCATTGAATTTCTTAGGATCGACCAGGAAACCCCATGTGCAGTCGTCAAACTGTAAATGGCGACAGCCGGCATCATAAAAGGCCCGAACCACATCGCGGTAAGCCTGGATAATATCTTGCTGTAGTTCGGTCAGGTCGGGATATTGCTGAAGCGTTTCCTGCAAGTTGTCAGGACGGAAGAATTCCCAATAGCACTGCGATGGCGAAGGAATGGTCTGGCGCGCAATGACATCGTCGCCGGCAATGGATTTCAGGAATTTGAAGTGCTCGATAAACGGATGGCGGCTAAAGCGTATCTTGCCGACAATGCGCGAGGTATCAAATTTCGTGGTGACTTCATTGAACTTTACGCGGTAGTCCGACGACTTGCGCTCAATGCCGTCGAAGCCCCAGAAAAAGTCCGAGTGCCACATGGTGCGGCGGAACTCGCCGTCGGTGACCGCTTTAAGGCCAGCGGCTTTCTGCTTGGCGACCAGATCGATGATGGCCTCGTCTTCGACACGGCGAAGTTCGTCTTCAGAGATCTTGCCGGCCTGAAAATCGGCACGTGCCTGCTTGAGCACTGCCGGACGGAGAAAACTGCCGACGACGTCGGCGCGGAAAGCGATATCTTGCATAGCTGAATGTTGATCCGAATATGATTTATAAATTTAAGCGAACAAACAATGGGGACTACACGACCATTGTTTCATAAGAAATAGCGATGTTTGTTAGAGGCCTGTAAGGAATTTCCCGCCAAACCCCGATGGTCAGTTTGCCTTAATTTAAAGCCACTTAGAAGCCAATTGTTTATCAGCCGTTATGATTTTCCTGAGCGCGGCGCGGTTTTCCTCTACAATGAAACTTCCAGCCCTCAATCAGGCCGATACCTATGCCAAGACTGACGCAAAAAGACATGACGGAAAGTGAACAACGTCAACTGAAAACGCTGCTCGATCAGGAAAGAAAAAAACACGGCCGTCCGCTGACTAATTCTGAAAGTAATCATATCAAAGACGATTACATCGATAAGCTGATGAAAGAACGGGAAGCTATCGCCAGACAAGCCCGCGCCGAGAAAAAAAAGAACAAATTTAAACCTGATATAGCCGCTACCTATGAATGGTCGTCCAGCACCAATTTACGCGGGCCGCGCCGTTAGAGCATCCGGCGGTTTAGTGGAAATAATCGACTCAGGCGACGGTATCTCCGCGCCTGAGTCAACAACGTATTAGGGCGTGTGACGGAAAACACGCGGTCTATGCCTTAAATATTTGTTAGTTTTGCCCCTTCTTTAAGCGTTTGATTCGCCATCATTAGCACTAAAGTATACCCTGTCGCAGATTACACTCTATTTTCTGCCTTAGGCATCTATTACAAAAGGTCTCTTTTGCGTGGCAAAATTATTTTTACGTAGCGGGAGTTTGGATGATTTTCTGGCTCTGGGCGAAAATGGACAGCCAGTTTATGCATCAGCGCTTCAGTTACGGGAAACATTACGTCTCAGGAAACAACAACAGATTGCGGATTGTCTGGCCATCCCCCAACCTAACGAAGCTGGCGATCGCATTGACTGGTACTCGCCGATTGAAGGCAAGGTAACATCCTGGATTGCCGCCAGTGAAGAGGAACGCGCCGTAGCGTTAAAGCTGTTGGAAACCTATCAGTCGGCCGTCGCTGAGATCAGCCAACAGGCGCAAAACGCAGAAAAACCCGGTCAAAAGCTTTTTGGGGTGTTACTGGCGAAAGCCATTCAGTTCCCCGGTTCGAACCATGTTTATCTGGTGGATGGCAAACCGGTATTGACCTTCTGGGGCTTTGTCAATCTCGATAAAAAATCCCGGGCGGATGCGCTGGATTGTTTACGTCTGGCGCTAAAAGACGCGGAGCCTATTCTCGCGCCAGCGCCAGTCAATGTTGAGCCCCCTGCCGCTGCGCCGATCGCGCCGTCTGAGCCGGTAGTCAAGCCGCAACCCCCTATTCCACAACAGGAAGTCGCAGCATCTTCCCCCAATCAGTGGCTGCGCCTGTGGTGGTTATTCCCCGCCGCCGCTTTATTAGCGATCCTGTTTCTACAGATCCGCGGATGCGTCTCCGATCACCAGGCCACGGCCGAGTCGATACCGATCGCGGCAGTGGCAACACCCGAAAAACGCGTCTTACCTTCATCGGCGCGTGAAGCCGCTCCTGAACCTGAAGCGTCTACCGATAGCGAAACCGCTAATCCTGTGGAAGCCGCGGTGACTGAACCTGTTGAAGCGCCGCCGACGCCGGTTGAACCCATCGTCGCCACGCCGCCGGCGGATACCGAACCGAAAGATCCCATAGCGGAACAAGAGACGGTTCCGGAGCCGGTAATCACGCAGGAGCCCCCTGCTCCAGCTGTCGCCGTAAGCAAAGACGTACTGGTCATGCCGGCGGATGCGGTAAGGATTGGATCGGTCAACTTCCTTAACGGAAACTGGCGGGTTTCCGTTGACGCCAAAACCCCGCTGACCGTGACCGGTCGCCCGCCAAGCCTGAGATATCAGATTAAGAACGGCAAGGGTACGGCAAGGATCACGCATGGCGATGGCGTCACGTGCCGGGCGGACATTGAGGCCGGATTGATGAGATCGGGCAATCTGGTGATCAACAGCCGATATCGGGCGCGGTGCAGCGATAACACCAGATTCCAGATGCCCGAACTGGTATGTAAACAAGGTTCGGCGGGCGTTGCAGAGTGTATCGGTCGCTATAACGCTGATGCGGTCTTCCCGATGACGATAAAGCGCGAGAGTAAATCATAATGTTGGCGACGATCACCGATTATAAACAGAGAATTACGCTTATTCAGGACAGCGGCATTCAATTTCTGGATTTCGCCCTAAAACCGGAACCGGCCGATGACTTGCCGAATACCTATGTGCGCAAAAGCGCCAACGGGCCGCTGCTGCGCCTGATCTATAACCAGCAGACGGATAAATACTTACTCCCGTCGCCGGCGGGCGCGCCGCCTGAAGTGGTGAAGCCGGAGCTGAGCATTCCGCTTACGCAATCGTTGAAGCTACTGGAAAAAATCTGGCTGCCGCTGCCCTTTTTCCGTTTTAATCCGCCGCGCACCTTTATGGGCGGGCCGGATAACTGGGCGCGGGTGCAGGTTTTAGCGCTGGATACGCCGGATCAGGACGGTAACACCCATCGGATTTGCCTGGCTTTTGATACCAAAGTTTATCCCGAGGGACATGAATATGAATCCCTGGCGCCCAATGTCAACGACATCAAAACCGGAGGCAGTTTTGCTCTGGCCTATCACAGTGATGAATTGGGCGAGTTTCTTGATCTGACCTGGGTCGATGGCTGGCTGCGCGAAGTCTTTACTCAGCAGGTGAGTAGACTGGAAAATCGTAATGAAAGAGAGATTAAAATAGCGCTCAGGGGATTTGAGTATCAGGCGCATTACATGAATTTGCTGGATATGCTGGGCAATCAGCTATCCGTGCCGGAAATACGCATTAACGCCAGTACGCTTCAGGAACCGGCGGTTAACGTCGATTTGATTCTGGACGTGGGCAACTCGCACACCTGCGGTATTTTAGTTGAAGACCACGCCGATGAAAGCAACGGATTAAAGCAGACATACGAATTGCAACTGCGCGACCTGAGCGCGCCGCACTACCTGTATAACGAGCTGTTTGAAAGCCGGGTTGAATTCGCCCAGGCTAAATTCGGTAAGCAAAACTTCTCCGTTGAAAGCGGCCGCGATGATGCGTTTATCTGGCCGTCAATTACCCGCGTCGGCCGTGAAGCCAGCCGCATGGCGCTGTTACGCCAGGGCGCGGAAGGATCGACCGGTATCTCCAGCCCGCGCCGTTATCTGTGGGATGAAGAGAGTTATGCGCCGGGCTGGCGTTTCAGTCAGCCCGAAGCGGATACCCTCAACGAGCCTCTGGCGACGGCCATGCCGCTGACCATCTTGCTTAATGATGAAGGTCAGCCGCTGTACGATCTGCCGTTCGAGACGCGTTTGCCGGTTTTTTCCCCACACTATAGCCGCAGTTCAGTGATGACGTTTATGCTGTCCGAACTGCTGTTGCAGGCTTTGATGCAGATGAACAGCGCGGCTCAGCGCCTGAAAATGATCCACGCCACGGCGCCGCGTCAGTTGCGTAACATCATTCTTACCCTGCCCTCGGCAATGCCGAAACCCGAGCGGGAAATTTTTCGGCGCCGGATGAATGAAGCGATTGCCCTGGTATGGAAATCGATGGGCTGGCATCCGTTGGATGACGATTTCACGACGCCTGAAGATAAGCAGAAAAGCCGTGTTCCGGTGCCGAATGTACAGATCGAGTGGGATGAAGCGACCTGTGGGCAAATGGTGTATCTGTACAACGAAGCGCAGGTTAATTTCGGCGGTCGCGCCGAAGATTTTTTTGCCAGTATGGCGCGCCCGGATAAAGAGTTGTCCGCAGATGAGCCGGCCGGTAAAACATTACGCATTGCGTCTATTGATATCGGCGGCGGTACGACGGATTTGGCTATCACGCAATATTTACTGGATGACGGCATCGGCAGTAATGTCAAAATCATCCCACGGTTGCTGTTCCGCGAAGGATTTAAGGTTGCGGGCGACGATATTCTGCTGGATGTCATCCAGCTTTATGTTTTACCGGCGTTACAGGCGGCGTTGAAAACGGCCGGCATAGCCAGCCCCGACGAGTTGATGGCCAGGTTGTTCGGCAACGACGGTCGCATAGACGGGCAACTCACGTTGCGTCAGCAGGTCACGTTACAGATTTTCATTCCTATCGGCCGATCGATTCTGGAAGCCTATGAGCGTTTCGATCCGCTGGACGTCAGCGCTGAAATAGAGTCCGCCTTTGGCGAACTGCTGGAACAGCAACCGACGCAGAAAGTGTTGGAATACATCAATACCGAAGTTCAGCGCGAACTGCCGGCCGGCGACAGTTCGTTTGATATTTTGCAGGTGCCGCTTATTCTCAGATTAAGCAAGCTGCATGGGGAATTTCTATCCAACCGCATGAATATCACCCAAAACCTGCGCTTAATGTCCGAGGTGGTCTCGCTCTACTCCTGCGATGTATTGTTGCTTACCGGCCGCCCTTCCCGTTTCCCCGGTATCCAGGCCTTATTCCGGCATTTACAGCCGCTGCCGATTAACCGCATGCTGTCGCTGGACGGCTATCATACCAACGACTGGTATCCGTTTAACAAACGCGGCCGTATTGATAATCCGAAATCCACCGCGGCGGTCGGCGCCATGCTCTGTCTATTGGCGCTCGACCTGCGCTTGCCCGGCTTCTATTTTAAAGTCGGTGATTTCCAGCCCTATTCCACCGTGCGCTATCTGGGCATGATGGATAGCAATAACGCGCTGACCACCGACAATGTCTACTACGGCGAGATCGATCTGGACGATCCTGATTTTGCGCTCGATCCTAACGACAGCTTCCAGGTGCGCGGATCGCTCTGCCTCGGTTTCCGTCAGTTGGACAATGAACGCTGGCCCGCATCGTCCCTGTATATTCTGTCGATTGTCGATCAGGATCTGGCGAGAAAAGTGGTTGGCGATAGCGTGTTGCGCGTCAAGTTGGCCGTGAACAACGGCGACGATCGGCACAGTCCGGAACGCTTTGAAATCGCCGACGCCGTTCTGGACGATGGCACTCGCGTTCCCCCCCAACATTTACGGCTGAAATTGAACACATTAGCCGCTAACGGCTCAGGAGCAACCCATTATTGGATCGATAGTGGGAGCGTATTTAGAAAATGAAACCATTAACGCCCAAACAACTGTCAAGCCGACTCAATAGCCAGCTACAGGCCGTAGCGCAAGGTGTTGATCGGGCGATCGATTGGATTGAAACCACGCGGCAGAATGCGCCGCGGCTGGATATGGAAGCCGACAGGCTGATGGTTAAATTGCGCCGCCACCGCAATAAAGCCAATCACCTGTCGGACGTATCGCTAAAAGAGATCGCCATTGGTTTCTTTGGTCTATCGCAGGCCGGAAAATCTTATCTGATCTCCGCCCTGGCCGGCGGTGAGAATGGTAAACTGGAAACCTCGCTTGAAGGTCAACAGCTTGATTTTCTTACTCATATTAACCCTGAAAATCAATCCGCCGCGTTGGTTACCCGTTTTAGCCGTCAGGCCGGCGTAAAAAATAAGTCCTTCCCTGTTCAGTTGCTGCTGCTCAGCGAAGCGGATATCGGCAAGATTATCGCCAACGCCTTTCTGCACGATTTCAATCAGGAAAAAGCGTTCGAGGAGCTGGATGAGCAGTACATCGGCGAACATCTGAAAACGCTGCTGATGCACCGTCAGCCAGAACCGGTTGCAGGAATGAGCGCCGATGAAGTGGTCGCATTGTGGGACTATCTGGCCCGCCATGACGCTAAGCGGCAAAAGCAACTGGAAACGCATTTTTGGCCGGTGGCCATCGATCTGGCGCCTTACCTCAGCGTTGACGATCGCGCGCAATTGTTCTCGCTATTGTGGGGCGATCATCAGGCGCTGACCGCGGCCTATCGTCATTTCGCCCACACGCTGCAACATCTTTCCGGCGCGCATAAGGTACTGGCTCCGATCCGGGTGTTAGTGGATGAGTCCCTGCGCCCCGTGAACGGAATTATTAACGGGGCGACGTTGGCGCACCTTAACACCGTCAATGATACCGGTATTTCGGTACGTCCGGTATTGAACGGACGGGCGGGAAAAGCCGCGGAGTTATCGCAGGCCGAACTGACGATGCTGGCGGCGGAATTATTGATCCCTTTGCATTCCCCTACCCGTGAAGCGCTGTTTGAACAGGTCGATATACTGGATTTTCCCGGTTTCGGTGATACGCCCGACTCGGCTGACCCACAACAAACCGAAATGGATATTCATCCATTGGCGCATACGCTTCTGCGGGCCAAGCGCGCCTATCTGCTTGAACGCTATACCGATAATCAGGAAATGAATGTGCTGATGGTCTGCACCGCCGCGGGCAAGCGCGCTGATGTAAAAATCGTCGGCAAGGCGTTGGATTACTGGGTCAAACAAACTCAGGGCGAAAATACGCAGGTTCGCAGTCGTCGCAAACCGGGATTGATCTGGGCCGTAACCCGCTTTGATCGACGCATTACCCACGGGCAAAATCATGACGCCGCGGTTCAGCGCTATGTCGGGAACCCGGGCGATGCGTGGGGCACCATGCTGGCAATGGATAAACGGGGCGTAAGCCGGATGGCGGCCTGGCTGGGTACGGAAGTTCACCGCGAAGTGAAACTCGGGCGCATCAGCGAACAACTCAGCGAAATTCAGCGTGAGCTGGGAGATAACCTGTTGGGCAACTGGTATCAGCCAGCGGGTACGGACGATCCGGCCCAAAAGCAGCGTATCGCCGAAACCTTGCTTAAAGCCTTGCAAACCCGCACCGGCGTACATGGCGAATTGCTGGAGCGCTTATTGCCGTCACGCGACGAATTGCGCCGCCTCTACCTGAAACAGCAGGTTCAGCCCGGCTATCACCACCATCAGGAAAGCGACGAACCCGGCGCATCGTTAACCGGTTCCGAGCCGTTCGGCATCGGGATCGACATCGATCTGTTTGCTGACGATCCTATCGACGTCGATCAACCCGCCTCTCCGCTCCAGGCGCGCGATCATGGCTATGAAGCGGAATACGCCCACCTCGTTTACCGCTATTGGATCAACCATCTGCGCAGCCTGCCGGAAAACGCCCCGCTGGTAGAACTGCTGGGGGTGGCCAAAGCGACCATTGAACTGCTGGCGGAAGAGCTTATCACTGCCAGCATCCGGCTGAACATCGAAGACACGTTGGTCAGCATGCTGGCGGATACGGAACAGTTAAGCGTACATCGTGAAAGTAAAGCGGATCGCCAGGTATCGCGCGTTCTCACCGTGCTGGGCGACTTTGTCGCCTGGCTGGGATTTCAGCAGATGGATGAAGCGCTGCGTCCTGCCAGCCGTATAAATCGAGGACATAAAATTTTCGCCAAACCGGTAAAACAGGCGGTGAATTGGGGCGCATCGCAACGGCTGACCAGGCTGGCGCCGACCCCTATCAACAACACGGCGTTTTATATCTACGACTGGCTGGTCGGTCTTAATGAAATGATCGTTCAAAATGCCGGATATGCTGCCGGACGTGAGGTCAGCGCCGAACAACGCGAGCAATTGGGTGCCATATTGAATGTGATAAAGCCCGCCGAAAAGTAATATTCTCCATCCGCCCCCTGCCGTCAGGCCGGGGGCAACGGAAAACCGCAACCATTTGACTCGCCTTCAGACTCAACTATTATTTCATTCCAAGCTGTCTTTCATTCCGGCATGGCGATATTGGCTTGTTGAATACTCAAACGGTTCCACAACAATAGAGGCAAGAGACAATGAAACTGAAGGCACTTATCCTTACAGGCGTGTTCTTTTCCTGTTCCGTGTACGCCGCAAGCACTACGGTGACGCTTTATGAAGCGCTGCCAACCGGCAATGGCAACGCGCTTGGCGACGTGTTGGTGACGGAAACCCCGCATGGTTTGCTCTTTACCCCGGATTTAAAAGGACTGGCGGCGGGGATCCACGGCTTCCATCTTCATGAAAAAGCAAGCTGCGAACCGGCGGAACAGAACGGTAAATCTGTTCCGGCGCTGGCGGCGGGCGGGCATCTCGATCCTGAAAAAACCGGCCAGCATCTGGGACCTTATAATGATAAAGGGCATCTGGGCGATTTGCCCGGACTGGTGGTCAACGCCGATGGCAGCGCCACCTACCAGGTACTGGCGCCGCGGATAAAATCACTGTCCGACGTGCAAAACCATGCGTTAATGATCCATGCCGGCGGCGATAACTACGCCGATAGCCCGGAAGCGCTGGGCGGCGGCGGCGCACGTATGGCCTGCGGGGTTATTAAAGGGAATTGAGGGGCATCGTGTAAAAAATACGTTAAAAAGTAACCTGAGCGGGAGAAAGTAGCTTAACATGAGATTTATTTCGCTAAGCTTCTGCGCCAGGTTTGAAACAATAGATAAAAGTATTCCGGTCAGCAGTGACTTTTTATCTGTCCCGTCTGGCCGGAAGGTTTTCCCTGGTGTTGGCTGAATTAGCTGCCTGACCCTGTTGGTCAGGTTTTTTATGACGGGCTTCCCCTGCCCGTCCCTTTCGGGACGTAGAGGGCGGCGATTTTTTATTTCCGCCGCAACGCGGGTATTATAAATTATGGGGTTGAATCCGTAAGTTGTACTTAAGTTGAAACTGACCTGTACTTAAGTACATATTTTCTGTCCAGCGGGAAGGGATACCTTTGGGAGCCGGCATGTTTTCTATTTTCAATGAAAATCAGGCAGTAATGAAAACGCTGAGCGACTATATTGACAGAAAATTACTCCTGCCGGGAAATCCCAAATACGCTTACACTGTCATCAGCAAAAAAAATCCATCAGATGTGATTATTATTTCCAGTTATCCTGAGGAATGGATCAATCTCTACCGCGCCAACAATTTTCAGCTTACTGATCCGGTGATCCTTAATGCGTTCAGACGGACATCTCCTTTTGCGTGGGATGAAAATATCACGCTGATGTCGGATAGAATCTTTTCGCTTTCCCGACAATACAATATCGTCAACGGTTTCACTTTTGTGCTCCACGATCAACTCAACAATCTGGCCCTGCTGTCCGTCATTACCAATAGCCGAGGACAGGGGGAGCTGGAAGAGCGCCTGTCTGCTGAACGTGGAGCCATGCAGATGTTACTGATTGATATTAACGAACAGATGTATCGACTTGCCCGCTCTGCCTCATCCGGCAGACAACAGAACGAACTCGCTACGAACAAGGCCATATTTACCCACCGGGAAAACGAAATACTGTACTGGGCCAGTATGGGAAAAACCTATGCGGAGATTGCCGTCATCGCCGGAATTTCTGTCAGTACCGTGAAATTTCATATGGGGAATGTTGTCTCCAAACTGGGCGTCAGCAACGCCCGGCAGGCTATCCGTCTGGGCGTTGAGCTGGAGTTGATTACGCCGGCATCGTTGGCAGAAAAACCAGATAAATGCACTCTCACTCATAAAGAAATGCCTCTTTAAGAGGATCGAACTCATCCTAATATATTTTCTGATATAGTGCGGTTTATTCAGGCCGCATGCAGGTATTAAGGTTTGAAAGGAAAAATGAGCAAACGTAATATATTAGGTAAGGAATCATTGTGCAGATTTTCTTTCTGGATAGTATGCCAACCCCTATAGGGGAATTGATAATTATTGCTGATGAAAATAATTGCCTGCGAGCAGTTGAATGGCGTGAATATCAAGAAAGATTACATCGTTTGCTTAAAATCGGTTACAGAAATGATCCCTACTCGTTACAGCCTTACCGCAATCCCGGTGGATTGACGGAAAAATTGCAACGCTATTTTGACGGTGATTTACATGTTATTGAAACTATGCCGGTTGCCGCGGTCGGTACGGCGTTTCAACAGCAGGTTTGGCAGGCGCTGCGGCATATATCCTGTGGTAAAATAGCTACTTATGGAGAATTGGCTGCCCAGTTGGCACGGCCGGCCGCCGCTCGTGCGGTGGGTATGGCCAATGGCGCCAATCCGGTGAGTATTGTTGTTCCCTGCCATAGAGTTATCGGCGCCAATGGTACATTAACCGGTTATGCCGGCGGCGTTCATCGTAAACAATGGTTATTAACGCATGAAGGTTATTTCCCGCAGCAAAATATATTGCCGCTATAAAAAATATTTTTCTGACAAAATGCTGATCGCTAACGACTATTTTCCCCCATATGGCATTAAAACTATCATTAGTTCACTATTTATTAGTCTATTCCAAGGGTTGTCGGACTTATCACCGACGATAAAAGCTGTTAAAATTGACCAATATCAATTATCGCCTGAGCAAAGTCTATGATACCGGAAAAGCGAATTATCCGACGCATCCAGTCTGGTGGTTGTGCCATCCACTGCCAGGATTGCAGCATCAGCCAGCTATGTATCCCATTTACTTTAAATGAGCACGAACTCGATCAGCTCGATAATATCATTGAAAGGAAAAAGCCTATCCAGAAGGGACAGGCTTTGTTCAAAGCGGGCGACGAGTTGAAATCGCTTTACGCTATCCGTTCGGGCACGATTAAAAGCTATACCATCACCGAACAAGGCGATGAGCAGATAACTGGTTTTCATCTGGCGGGCGACCTGGTTGGCTTTGATGCGATTGGCAACGCGCAACATCCCAGCTTTGCTCAGGCGCTGGAAACATCCATGGTATGTGAAATTCCATTTGAAACGCTTGATGACCTCTCCGGGAAAATGCCGAATTTGCGTCAGCAAATGATGCGTCTGATGAGCGGTGAGATTCGCGGCGATCAGGACATGATCCTGCTGCTGTCGAAAAAGAATGCGGAAGAGCGTCTGGCGGCTTTCATTTATAACCTGTCCCGTCGTTTTGCCGAACGCGGCTTCTCCCCCCGTGAGTTCCGCTTAACCATGACCCGTGGTGATATCGGCAACTATCTGGGATTAACGGTGGAAACCATCAGCCGCCTGCTTGGCCGTTTTCAAAAAAATGGAACTCTCGCCGTGAAAGGCAAATATATCACCATTGAAAATGTCGACGCGCTTTCCGAACTGGCGGGTTCTTCTCCGAATAAATCCTAAGTCATTGCCGGATCAGTTATTGTCTCATTTTATTGATCCGGCCCTCTTCATCTGTTGTCGAAAACGATTCCGTTGGGTACTCTTAAATTACAGACTGTGAATTAACAGCTGTTTGGAGGACCTATGGCAAAGTATCAGAACTTACTTGTAGCTATTGACCCGAATCAGGATGACCAACCAGCGCTGCGTCGGGCGGTTTATCTGGTTCAGCGACTTGGCGGCCGTATCAAGGCATTCCTGCCTATTTATGATTTTTCTTATGAAATGACCACCCTGCTGTCCCCTGACGAACGGACAGAAATGCGTCAGGGGGTAATTCAGCAGCGTACCGAGTGGATTGCGGAACAATGCAAATATTATCTTGATGCGGGTGTACCGATAGAAATTAAAGTGGTCTGGCACAATAAGCCATTTGAAGCCATCATCCAGGAGGTTATCGCCGGGCAGCATGACCTGTTGCTGAAAATGGCGCATCAGCACGATCGCCTGGAAGCGGTGATTTTCACGCCCACCGATTGGCAGCTATTGCGTAAATGCCCTTGCCCGGTCTGGATGGTCAAAGATCAGCCCTGGCCGGAAGAAAGCCGGGCGCTGGTGGCCGTCAACCTGTCCAGCGAAGACCCCTATCACGATCCCCTAAACCTCAAATTGGTATCAGAAACGCTGGAGCTGGCTAAGCAGGTCAACCAAACTGAAGTCCATCTTGTTGGCGCCTATCCGGTTACCCCGATTAATATCGCTATTGAACTGCCTGATTTTGATCCCGGCGTCTACAACGATGCCATCCGCGGCCAGCACCTTATCGCCATGAAGGCATTACGCCAGAAATTCAATCTGGATGAGCGCGTCACGCATGTCGAAAAGGGTTTGCCGGAGGAAGTTATTCCCGATTTGGCGGAACATTTGCAGGCGGGAGTCGTGGTCTTGGGATCTCTCGGCCGAACCGGTCTTTCCGCGGCATTTATCGGTAATACGGTGGAGCATGTGATTGACCATCTGAAATGCGATTTGCTGGCGATAAAGCCCGATGACTTCGTCTCGCCGATTACGCTGGAAGAGGACGACGATGAGGATAAAAAATAGGATTAGCGGGTGATATATAACAAAGGGGCGAACATCGCCCCTTTGTTTCGTCGGTATAAAGATTACAGTGCTTTCAGAATCGCCTCTACGCTGTCTTTGGCGTCGCCAAACAACATTTGCGTATTTTCTTTAAAGAATAAGGGGTTCTGAACGCCGGCATAACCCGTATTCATCGAACGCTTAAACACGATAACATTCTGCGCTTTCCACACTTCCAGAACGGGCATCCCCGCAATCGGGCTATGCGGATCTTCCTGAGCAGCCGGGTTTACCGTGTCATTCGCGCCAATGACCAACACCGTATCGGTATCGGCGAAATCATCGTTAATTTCATCCATTTCCAATACGATGTCGTAAGGCACTTTCGCTTCGGCCAGCAGCACGTTCATATGACCCGGCAAACGGCCTGCCACCGGATGGATGCCAAACCGAACGTTGATGCCGCGGGCGCGCAGCTTCGCGGTAATATCATGTACCGGGTATTGAGCCTGTGCGACCGCCATACCGTACCCCGGCGTGATAATCACCGAAGACGAATTCTTGAGCAATTCAGCGACATCTTCTGCCGAAGCCTCGCGGTATTCGCCCATTTCTTCGCTTTCACCCGTGGAGGAACCATCCGTACCAAAGCCGCCGGCAATTACGCTGAAGAAGGAACGGTTCATCGCCTTACACATGATGTAAGACAGAATCGCACCGGAAGACCCCACCAACGCACCGGTGACGATCAACAGGTCATTGCTCAACATAAAGCCTGCGGCGGCGGCGGCCCAACCGGAATACGAGTTCAGCATGGAAACTACCACCGGCATATCGGCGCCGCCGATGGAAGCAACCAAATGCCAGCCAAACACCAAAGCAATCGCCGTCATCACCAGTAAGGCGACGGACTGCAACGCCACACTGTCGCTATTGACAAACACCAGAAGCAGCAGGAAAGACACCACCAGCGCCGCCAGGTTCATTTTATGACGATGAGGCAGCATCAGCGGTTTGGATGAAATAATGCCGCGCAATTTGCCAAAGGCCACCACCGAACCGGTAAAGGTCACCGCACCGATGAAGATACCCAGAAAGACTTCCGTCAAATGAATATTCACCATCACCGGATCGGTAATTTCACCGTGATCGAGAAAACTGTTAAACCCGACCAGTACCGCGGCCAGCCCCACAAAACTGTGGAGAATGGCGACCAGTTCCGGCATTTCGGTCATTTCGACTTTACGCGCCAGATAAACGCCAATCGCACCGCCGATAACCATGGCGATGATAATCCAGCCGACGTTTCCGGCGTCAGGCCCCAGGATCGTGGCGATCAGCGCAATCGCCATCCCGACGACGCCGAAAATATTCCCCTGACGGGAGGTTTCGTGCTTGGACAAGCCCGCCAAACTAAAAATAAACAAAATCGCGGCAACAATGTATGCAGCTGTCACTAATCCACCAGACATGTGTTACCCCTTAGTTTTTGCGGAACATTTTCAGCATGCGCTGAGTGACGGTGAAACCACCGAAAATATTGATGCTGGCAATCAATACGGCAATAAAGGAGAAGAAAGAGACCCATCCGCCGTGACCGATTTGCAACAATGCCCCTACAACGATAATGCCCGATATCGCATTGGTGACCGACATCAATGGCGTATGCAGCGCGTGACTGACATTCCACACCACGTAGTACCCCACCACGCAAGCCAAGGCGAAGACGGTGAAATGCGATAAAAACTCTTTCGGTGCAACATTCGCCAGCCAGCCAAACAGTAGGATGGCAATGGCGAGGAAAGCATATTTCTTCCACGGAGAAGCGGGTTTAACCTCTTCTTTGACGACGGCGGCCGCAGGTTTTGCCTGCTGCGGCTGCGCGGAAACCTGAATCGGCGGCGCAGGCCAGGTCACTTCGCCATTTTTGATTACCGTTACGCCGCGAATGACATTGTCTTCAAAATCAACGTCAATTTCGCCATTCTTCTCTTTGCACAACAGCTTCAGCAGATTAACCAGATTGGTGCCGTAAAGCTGGGAAGACTGGGTCGGCAAACGGCTGGGCAGATCGGTGTAACCGATAATCTTGACGCCGTTTTCCGTCACCGTCACCCGATCGGCCACGGTCAGTTCACAGTTGCCCCCGGTTTGCGCAGCCAGATCGACAATCACGCTGCCGGGCTTCATGCTCAGAACCATCTCTTTGGTAATCAGACGCGGCGCGGGTTTGCCTGGAATAAGCGCCGTGGTGACAATGATGTCCACCTCTTTCGCCTGTGCGGCAAACAGCGCCATTTCCGCTTTGATAAACGCTTCAGACATGACTTTGGCGTAGCCATCGCCGCTGCCGGCTTCCTCTTCAAAATCGAGTTCCAGGAACTCGGCGCCCATACTTTTGACCTGCTCCTTCACTTCAGGACGCGTATCAAAAGCGCGGACAATCGCCCCTAAACTTCCGGCGGCGCCAATCGCGGCCAGGCCGGCAACCCCGGCGCCGATGATCATGACTTTGGCCGGCGGCACTTTACCGGCGGCGGTAATCTGACCGGTGAAGAAACGGCCAAACTCATGGGCCGCCTCGACAATGGCGCGATAACCGGCGATATTCGCCATTGAGCTGAGCGCATCCATTGACTGGGCGCGAGAGATTCGGGGAACCGAATCCATCGCCAGCACCGTCACCTGACGGGCCGCCAGTTTTTCCAGCAATTCAGGATTTTGAGCAGGCCAGATAAAGCTGACGATCGTACTTCCCGCGCGGGTAAGCTCAATCTCATCGTCCAGCGGCGCATTGACCTTGAGGACAATGTCGGATTGCCAGACTGCTGTGTTATCCACCACCGACGCGCCGACTTCTGTATAAGCCGCATCGTCAAAACTGGCAAGTTTCCCTGCCTCATGTTCTATCGAGACCTCAAAACCAAGTTTCAGCAACTGTTCAACCGTTTTCGGCGTTGCCGCAACCCGAGCTTCATTGGTCAACCGTTCTCTTGGAACACCAATACGCATACTGATTCCCTTTTTCGCTTATTTTTAACGAAGGTTATTATCATCACCCTATCGGTATATGAATCAGCCGAGACCCATTGTACCTTTTATCTCTTTAAGCAAATTCACCTATAACCTACTGAAAATGTGATCGATGATCCATACATAAAATGAATTTCATATAAAAGCCGAGTTATAGCAGGCGCCGCAGGCTTTTTTTGGTCAAAAATCACGCTTACCTCGCTCTTTTGTAGCACTATTAATGAAGTATTGTTCTGGGGTATTTCACAAAAACCACGTGTTACAGGGTTGTTAATGTATAGAACCTGTATAAATATCGCTTATGATGGCAAAATAATCATTAACCGTTATTATTGGCATTTTCCTTCCTCCCCCGCGCACAAAGAAACCTCGGATGTCGTTGAAAATGCTGAAGCGTGAGTGTTTATTCCATGCGATAATCGACGGCTATTCTGTTACATCTTGATGTCTAAGCACGTTAAAACCCAATGCGTCGGGCGAAAGGATTTTTTATGAAGCTGAAAACTACCGTTATTGCATCCACGTTACTTTCATTAGCTGCATTTTCAGCACAGGCAGCACAGGAACTCACGCCGGAACAGGCTGAATCATTGCAACCGTTTGAACGAATTTCATTCATCGGCCGTTTTAACGCTATCAATGACGCGGTTGCCGCGGCGTCAAAGCGTGCGGACAAACACGGCGCCGATGCCTTTTATGTGCAGGCCATGAGCGACGTAAATTCCCGGGGAAACTGGAATGTGACGGTCGATCTCTATCATAAAGATGCGCCGAAGGTGAGCAATGAAGTTAAGTTACGTACGTTTCATGGGGTAAAAGAACTGACAAAAGACGCGGCTTACAGCCTGGAACCGTTTGATACGGTCACCGTTAGCGGCTTATTCCCTACTCAGCCCGTTCTGAACGAGGCCATCGGTAAAGCGGCAAAAGAGAAAAATGCCGACTCTTTCTATATCGTGCGGCAAATTGACGTTAACTCAAGCGGCGGTAATCAGAGAGTCACGGCCTACGTCTACAAAGCCGATGCGCCAAAACGTCAGATACAAAGCACCGATCTCATTCCTGCCGATTCCGACGCCGGCCGCGCCGCTCTGGCCACAGGCGGCGCAGCGGCGGCCAAGGTGGAAATCCCCGGCGTCGCCAACTCCGGCAGCCCGAGCCGTAATGTGGGTAATTTCTTTGAAACGCAGTCATCAAAAGGCGGCCGTTACACCGTAACGTTATCGAATGGGACGAAAATCGAGGAGTTGAATAACGCCACGGCGGCGCAGATGGTGCCCTTTGATTCGATCACCTTCCGTGGAAATTTCACCACTGAACCCGCCGTCTCTGAGGCGGTAGCCAAACGCGCCGGACAAAAAGGCGCCAAGTACTATCACATTACTCAGAAATCGCAGAACAAAGGCTCGAACATGACGATCAGCGCCGATTTGTATAAATAAAAAAAACCGCATTTTGCGGGTCATACGGCGACTTCAACCCGCATTATTGCGGGTTTTTTACGCCGGTATTTTTCGCTTAGTTGCTGGTATCCAGCTCAGGGAAGCTTTTGACCAGATCATCAATGGCTTTGATCTGCCTTAGGAAAGGCTCCAGCTTATCTAACGGCAGCGCCGAAGGGCCGTCGCATTTGGCGTTAGCCGGATCGGGATGGGCTTCAATAAACAGCCCCGCCAACCCCACCGCCATGCCCGCCCGGGCCAGTTCGGTCACCTGCCCCCGACGACCGCCGGAAGCGGCGCCAAACGGATCGCGACATTGCAGCGCGTGCGTGACGTCGAAAATCACCGGCGAACCGTTGGATACCTGCTTCATTACGTTAAAGCCCAGCATATCCACAACCAGATTATCGTAGCCAAAGTTGCTGCCGCGATCGCAGAGAATCACCTGATCGTTGCCGCCTTCGATAAATTTATCGACGATATTGCCGATTTGTCCCGGACTGACGAACTGCGGTTTTTTCACATTGATCACCGCGCCGGTTTTCGCCATGGCTTCAACCAAATCGGTTTGGCGAGCCAGAAAAGCCGGTAGCTGAATCACATCGACAACATCGGCAACCGGCTGCGCCTGATGGGATTCGTGCACATCGGTAATTATTTTTACCCCAAACGCCTGTTTCAACTCCTGGAAAATCTTCATCCCTTCTTCCAGACCCGGCCCGCGGTAAGAATGAATAGAGGAACGGTTGGCTTTGTCAAATGAAGCCTTGAACACGTAGGGAATGCCCAACTTCTGCGTCACCGTTACGTAATGTTCACAGATGCGCATCGCCATATCGCGTGATTCAAGCACATTCATGCCGCCAAACAATACAAAAGGCAGATCGTTGGCAACAGGGATATCCCCAACCTTGACCACTTTGTTCTTCATGCAGTTACCTTAATGTCGGATAAATTAAATAGGGATTAATGCAAAACGATTTGTTTTTGCTCTATTGAGTGAATCTGGACTTTGATCATTTCACTCACCGGATCTTCCGGGCATTGCTCAACAAAATAGTTAAGATCGGACAGTGCGATATGATCGCAGTCCAGTTGGGCATAAATCAGACCGCGGTCGCGAATTTCATACGGGTCGTCAGGATCAAACTGCAACACCGCTTCACTGGCTCTCAAGGCCAGCTCCATCTGTTTTTCTTCCATCAGCGCGACTTTCAGCGTATCCAGCATTTTACGAACAATCAGCACATTCTCTGCTTCGTCGAGATCTTCATCCATTAGCTGCGATGACGGGCCGATATTGCCTTTCAGCCACACTTCCAGCACATGTTCACTCAAGGTGTCGCCATTCAGCGGATTGATCAGCCACATTTCTTCGTCCAGCCAGTCGGCCCGCAAAATCAGCTGGGTCGGGAAAATGACCGGCATAAGCGGAAGCTCCAGCTCATGGGCGATATGCAGAAAAATAACCCCAAGAGAGACGGGCATTCCCTGCCGGGACTCCAGCACCTTATCCAGCCACAGCACGTCGGAAAGCCGATAAACGCCGCTGGCCCCGCCGAATCCCCAGGTGTGAAAGAAAAGCTTAATTAATTTCTCCAGCCGCAGATCCTGTTCAAGATCTTCGGAGATAGCCGCACGGGCCTCGTCAACCAACTGTTGCAGATTTTTCCGCACATCCTGAGCGGGGAAGTCACGGCGAATGGCCTGTGAAACTAATACGACGCCTTCACTTAACTGTGAACGGTTGAATTCAAAATCAGCAATAGAACTCATAGTTATTCCATCAGCAACGGTAACCTGGTAAGCGAAATCTGCATAACCAGATAAAAGCATACCAAAGCAAGTATAAACGCCAGCCAGCGCACATTCTGACTGCGTGGGCGTTTCCCGAGGGCAACGGCGCCAAGCAGGATGTAAATAATAACGCCAAACAGTTTTTCCGTCAGCCAGCTTTGCTCCGCAGTAAACGGATAAACACGATTAAGCACCATCAAGCCGATCCCGCTGACTAACAACAAGGTGTCGTTTATATGCGGCAGTATCTTGACCCAACGTTGCCGCAACATGACCGATTGTCGACACAACCAGAAAAAACGTAGAACAAACAAAGCAATGCTGACGCCGACGGTCACCATATGCAGATAGGCGAATCCTAAAAACAGTGCCACTCGCGTTTCCTTCTGAATAATGATTTATTTATCGCCCCGACCATTGCCCCAGCGAGACGCGGTCGTTGCCGCCATAATCCTGACAGGTTTCTATCCGTTGAAACCCCCGCGCCTGCAACAGTTGACGCACCGCCGCCCCTTGCCGCCAGCCGTGCTCCAGTAATAGCCAACCCTGCGGCTGTATATGGCCGACGGCGTTTTCAATAATAAACCGCAGGTCGGCTAACCCGTTTTCCGCTGCGACCAGCGCACTGTCAGGCTCAAACCGTACATCCCCCCGGGACAGGTGCGCATCATCGGCATCAATATAAGGCGGATTGCTGACGATCAGCGCAAAGCGTTCCGGCGACAGCGCTGAAAACCAGTCGCTGACCAGAAAACCGGCATTGGCAATGCCAAGCCGGCTGGCATTCCGACTGGCCAGCGCAACGGCTTCCGGCTGGACATCCACGCCGATTACCTGACAATCCGGGCGCTCACTGGCGATCGCCAGCGCAATCGCGCCTGTACCGGTGCCTAAATCCAATATGGAAGACGGCGCGGGCGGCAGGCGTTGCAACGCCTGTTCAACCAGACACTCGGTATCAGGACGCGGGATCAGCGTAGCGGGCGATACCGCAAGAGACAGAGACCAAAACTCCCGTTCTCCGGTCAGATAGGCTATGGGCTCGCCATTGATCCGCCGCGTGAGTAAGGCGTCCAGCCGCTGCTGTTGCGTATCGGTCAGCACGGTCTCGCCGAACGCCAGCAAAAACGTCCGCCCTTTGCCGGTGACGAAGCTCAGCAAGACTTCCGCATCCCGTTTCGGGCTTTCCCCCGCCGACAGACGTTCGGCGGCGAGCAGCAACCAGGTTTGATAGTTCATTACTCTTGCTCGGACAGCGCGGCAAGCTGGTCGGCCTGATATTCCTGCACCACCGGTTGGATCAGCATATCCAGTTTGCCTTCCATCGCCTCGTCCAGACGGTAAAGCGTCAGATTGATACGGTGATCGGTCACCCTTCCCTGTGGAAAATTGTAAGTTCGGATACGATCCGAACGATCGCCGCTGCCGAGCAGATTACGCCGGGTAGAGGCCTCTTCCTGCTGGCGCTTTTGCATTTCAGCCGCACGAATACGCGCGCCCAGCACGGAGAGCGCTTTGGCTTTGTTCTTGTGCTGGGAACGTTCATCCTGGCACTCCACAACAATGCCTGTCGGCAAGTGGGTAATGCGGATGGCGGAATCGGTGGTGTTAACGTGCTGACCGCCGGCGCCGGAAGAACGGAACGTATCGATACGCAAGTCGGCCGGGCTGATTTCCGGCAGCTCGGCTTCGGGGATTTCCGGCATCACCGCCACGGTACAGGCTGAGGTATGAATTCGCCCCTGCGACTCGGTAGCCGGAACGCGCTGCACGCGATGGCCGCCGGACTCAAATTTGAGCTGTCCGTAAACGCCGTCGCCGGATACTTTGGCGATGATTTCTTTATAGCCGCCGTGTTCGCCATCGCTGGCGCTCATGACTTCAATCCGCCAGCGGCGAGTTTCGGCATAACGGCTGTACATGCGGAACAGATCGCCGGCGAAAATCGCGGCTTCATCCCCACCCGTTCCCGCGCGCACTTCCAGAAAACAACCGCGCTCATCATCGGGATCTTTCGGTAGCAGCAGAACCTGAAGCTGCCGTTCCAGTTCTTCGCTTTCGGCTTTGGCCTGCTTTAATTCTTCCTGCGCCATTTCGCGCATTTCCACATCGTCAAGCATGGTTTCAGCGGTTTGTATATCTTCCTGTACCTGCCGCCATTGCTGGAAACAGCGGGTAATGTCAGTAAGCTGGGCGTATTCGCGAGACAAGGCGCGAAAACGATCCATATCGGCGATCGCGCCAGACTCGCCGAGCAACGCCTGAACTTCCTCATGGCGTTCTTGTAACGCTTCCAGTTTAGCAACAATAGAAGGCTTCATGCGGGCTGTTAAATCCTGTTAAGAGAGATGAATGCTAGTCCAGCCCAAGGCTGTCACGTAAAATTTGTAAACGGTCCAGATCGCCGTCGCGGGCGGCCTGTTGAAGAGATTTGGTGGGAGCATGGATTAAACGATTGGTTAAGCGGTGCGTCAATTCCTGGATCACCGCTTCAACATCATTCCCCTGCTGAATGGCCGCCAGCGCCTTGGCCGTCATTTCCGCCCGCAGTTCATCGGCCTGAGCACGGTAATCACGGATGGTTTCGACCGCAGACTGCGCCCGCAGCCAGGCCATAAAGTCAGCGCTTTCCTGCTGAACGATCGACTCCGCCTGAATGGCGGCGGCTTTTCGTTGAGCAAGATTGTGCTGAATGATGGCATGTAAATCATCTACGCTGTAGAGATAAACGTTAGGCAATTTACCCACTTCCGGTTCAATATCGCGCGGGACGGCGATATCTATCATCAACATTGGCTGATTGCGTCTTGCCTTCAGCGTCCTTTCCATCATTCCTTTCCCGATAATCGGCAACGTGCTGGCCGTGGAGCTAATCACAATATCGGCATGAGCAAGCTGCTCATCCAGTTCGGCAAGCGTAATGACCTCCGCCCCCACTTCAGCCGCCAGGGACAGCGCGCGTTCGCGGGTGCGGTTGGCTATCACCATACGGTTGACCTGATGCTCCCGCAAATGACGGGCAACCAGTTCGATGGTTTCCCCCGCGCCGACCAACAGCACGTTAACATCGGCAAGAGACTCAAAAATCTGACGCGCCAGCGTACAGGCCGCAAACGCCACGGAAACCGCGCTGGCGCCGATATCCGTTTCGGTACGCACCCGCTTCGCGACGGTAAATGATTTCTGGAACAGCCGCTCCAGTTCGCCGGAAAGGGAGTGTCCGCGCTGTGATTCCGCAAAGGCTTTTTTCACTTGACCCAGAATCTGCGGCTCACCCAACACCAGTGAATCCAGACCGCTGGCTACCCGCATCAAATGGCTGACCGCCGCGTTGTCTTGATGCCAGTACAGGCTGGTGCTGACGTCATCGGGATGCAAGTGGTGGTATTCGCACAGCCAGTCGATCAGTTGCTCACGCTGGTTCCCCTGCTCTTCCACGCTGAGATAGAGTTCGGTGCGGTTACAGGTAGACAGCACTACGCCGCCCTGAACAAGCGGTTGCTGTAACAGGCTATTCAGCGCCTGCCCCAGTTTTTCAGGCGAGAAAACAACACGTTCCCGCAAAGAAACCGGCGCAGTTTTATGATTAATACCAAGCGCAAGCAGGGTCATTGAACAATTCTTGAGTAATACCGATGTTAGTATGGGTTTGGTCCGTATGGCATTCTACTTGATGCGGAGAAGCAAGAAAAGCGACAGCGCGCGGTTGCACGCCATAGGACGTATATACTCTGTGATATAAGCGACAAACATTGACGCTGACCGACAAGCCCGTTAGCGTGACCATTCGTGATACTAAACCTGATTGATAGGATCTGAGCGACATGCCACTAAATACCGCCCGTTGCCTGCGGCTCCTGCCGTTAACCAGCCTTCTGCTGGCTGCCTGTAGCCTTCATCAACCTTCGTTACCGGGGAAAAGTCCGACATCGCCCGAGTGGCAACAGCACCAGCAAAAAGTGCAACAATTGAGCGAATATCAGACGCGCGGCTCCTTCGCCTATATCTCCGATAGCAAAAAACTATATGCCCGTTTTTTCTGGCATGAGTCCTCGGCCGAACGCTATCGTCTGCTGCTGACCAATCCGTTGGGCAGCACTGAACTGGAGTTAAGAGCACAGCCGGGCAGCGTGCAGATTAGCGACAATCAGGGCAAGCGCTATGTCGGCAAAGATGCCGAAGATATGGTGCGACAGCTGACAGGCATGGCGATCCCGCTGAATAACCTGCGTCAGTGGATCCTCGGTTTGCCCGGCGACGCCAGCGACTTCACGCTCGACAGCCAGTATTTGCTCAAGACCGCGACCTACCGTCAGGGGGATCAGAGCTGGACCGTCAATTATCAAAGTTATAGTCATAAAGTAACGCCGCCGATGCCGGAGAGTCTGGAACTCACTCAGGGCGAGCAGCGCATTAAACTGAAAATGGATAACTGGACGGTTAACTAACCCATGCGGCCCAATTTAATTGAGAATTGGCCCGCGCCGGCCAAGCTGAATTTGTTTCTTTATATTACCGAACGTCGGGCGGACGGCTATCACCTGCTGCAAACCTTATTTCAGTTTTTGGACTATGGCGATACGCTGACCATCATTCCGCGTCAGGATGATGATATCCGTCTGCTCACCCCGCTAGACGGCATTGATGATCAACAGAACCTGATTGTTCGTGCGGCGCGATTGCTCCAGCGGCATTGCCGAAGTCAGGATATCCATCCCGATTTCTTCGGTGCGGACATCGGCATTGATAAACGTCTGCCGATGGGCGGCGGTCTGGGGGGCGGCTCATCCAATGCGGCCACGGTGCTGGTGGCGCTCAACCACCTATGGCGATGCGGCCTGAGCGCCGACGCATTGGCCGCGCTTGGCCTGCAACTCGGCGCCGATGTTCCGGTGTTTGTTCATGGGCACGCGGCGTTTGCGCAGGGCATCGGCGAAAAGCTGACGCCCGCCAATCCGCCGGAGAAATGGTATCTGGTCGCCCACCCCGGCATCAGTATCTCCACCCCGCTGATTTTCGGCGATCCGCAGCTAAAACGAAATTCTCCGGCCCGATCGTTAGAATCGCTATTAAAACAGACCTTCGTCAATGATTGTGAAGCTATCGCAAGAAAACGTTTTCGCGAGGTTGAACAGCTACTTTCATGGCTGCTAGAATACGCCCCGGCGCGCCTGACCGGAACGGGTGCTTGTGTGTTTGCTGAGTTTGACACCGAGCACGAAGCCCGTCAGGTGCTTGACCAGGCCCCGGAATGGTTAAATGGTTTTGTGGCGCGAGGCGTTAATGTCTCTCCGCTGCAACGTACGATTTCCGGGCAATGTTAGGTTTTGATGATAACCCGCCCGCGGTTGGGTAGTGTCTAATCAAACTTAATTCATACACCCGTATGCATATTGTACCTGTTGTTGTTCCCCGCTCCCGGATAGTATAGCGGGTACAATATTTCTCTGGACGCAAGCCTGAGGTTCTTCTCGTGCCTGATATGAAGCTTTTTGCTGGTAACGCCATCCCGGAACTAGCACAACGTATTGCCAACCGTTTGTACACTAGCCTAGGCGACGCCGCTGTCGGTCGTTTTAGCGATGGCGAAGTCAGCGTGCAAATCAATGAAAATGTACGCGGTGGTGATATTTTCATCATCCAGTCCACCTGTGCGCCTACCAACGATAACCTGATGGAACTGGTTGTTATGGTTGATGCTCTGCGTCGCGCTTCCGCGGGACGTATCACCGCCGTTATTCCTTACTTTGGCTATGCTCGCCAGGATCGCCGGGTGCGTTCCGCCCGTGTGCCAATCACCGCTAAAGTGGTGGCCGATTTTCTTTCCAGCGTCGGCGTTGACCGCGTATTAACGGTAGACCTGCACGCAGAACAGATTCAGGGCTTCTTTGACGTTCCAGTCGATAACGTTTTCGGTAGCCCGATTCTGCTGGAAGACATGCTGCAACAAGATCTGGAGAATCCGATTGTGGTTTCCCCCGATATTGGCGGCGTAGTTCGCGCCCGTGCCATTGCCAAGCTGCTGAATGACACCGATATGGCGATTATCGATAAACGCCGCCCACGCGCCAACGTGTCTCAGGTGATGCATATCATCGGCGACGTTGCCGGCCGTGACTGCGTTTTGGTTGACGATATGATCGATACCGGCGGTACGCTGTGTAAAGCCGCCGAGGCATTGAAAGAACGAGGCGCCAAACGCGTGTTTGCCTACGCTACGCATCCGATCTTCTCAGGTAATGCGTACGACAACATTAAAAACTCAGTTATTGATGAAGTAATTGTCTGCGATACCATCCCGCTAACAGACAAAATCAAATCGCTACCCAATGTCCGCACCCTGACCCTCTCAGGTATGCTGGCTGAAGCGATTCGCCGTATCAGCAACGAAGAATCTATTTCCGCCATGTTTGAGCATTAATCGTTTTTAACCGGATACCCGGTTACTGACGATTAATGGATTTACCGCTAAGAAATGAACCGCACCCCGAAAGTTGGACGTTCAGGCCAATAAGTAAGGGTGCATTTTTTATCAGCAATATAAAAAAGAAAACCGCCATAGCTACACGCCACGGCGGAATTTGAATTCGGGTTCAGCTTTTATTGATTTATGAATGATGCTCGCGCCGGCAGCGTTTATCGAAATGTTTTACCCACCAGTAACGATCGGCCACTTTTTCACGACCGCTAATACGCGCGCCAACCAGCCAGGAAATAGCCCCGGCGAAAATAGCGACCAAATCAACATAGGTCATATATTGCGGTAAGTTCAATTCAGGGAATTGACTGATGACGGAATAACCAATTCCGCCAATCATCAGAACCATCCCGATACCCATCAGCACATTGCCTAATGTGGTTGCACTTTTACGTTTCATCTGTCACCTCCTGATAAATTCGGTGGATGAATGAGGATGCCACTGCGATCCTTTTCGTGTTGATGTAATTATAGACAATGACTGGTCGGATGATTGCGTGAGCGATCACAGATAATGGTGTGAAAAGAGAGATTTCTTTACGTTTAAACAAATAAATAGACGAAACATTTAATAATAACTAACCGGTATTAATTATTATTCGTACCGTCCGTCAGGTTGATATTTGGCGATTGCCCTGCCCTGTGTGTAAACTAGCGCACTTTACTGCTTATTTAAATCACGCCGCGTTATTTCTACACAACGCTCAATCTGGAACACTATCGTGAGTAGCATCAAGTTAATTGTTGGTCTGGCCAATCCTGGCGCCGAATATGCCGCTACCCGCCACAACGCGGGCGCCTGGTACGTTGATCGTCTGGCTGAAACTCACCGTCAGCCGCTGAAAGAAGAAAGCAAATTTTATGGTTATACCTCACGCCTGAATCTGGCCGGGCATGATATCCGGTTATTGGTTCCCACCACGTTTATGAACCTGAGCGGCAAGGCCGTCGCCGCTATGGCGACGTTTTATCGTATTCAACCAGATGAAATTCTGGTGGCGCACGATGAACTGGATTTACTGCCCGGTATCGCCAAACTTAAACTTGGCGGCGGACATGGCGGCCACAATGGCTTGAAAGACATTATCAGTAGGTTGGGAAATAACCCTAACTTCCATCGCTTACGCATTGGCATCGGCCATCCGGGCGATAAAAGCAAAGTGACCGGTTTTGTTCTGGGCAAACCGCCTGCCAGCGAGCAAAAGCTGATCGATGACGCGATTGATGAAGCGGTTCGTTGCACCGAGATTCTGCTGAAAGAAGACATGGTCAAAGCCATGAACCGCTTACACGCGTTTAAAGCGGCATAATTCATTGTCGACGGTTCGAGATAAATCGTCATTCCGTGTATAATCGGCCGGAATATTTTCATTCTGACAGGCATGCGATACTAATTGTCTGATTAATAAGTAATTTAAGGTGATATAAACATGGGATTCAAATGCGGTATCGTTGGGCTGCCTAACGTCGGTAAATCCACTCTGTTCAATGCATTGACCAAAGCCGGTATCGAAGCGGCCAACTTTCCGTTTTGTACCATTGAACCGAATACCGGCGTGGTGCCGATGCCGGATCCGCGTCTGGATAAACTGGCCGAGATCGTCAAGCCGCAGCGTATCCTCCCCACCACGATGGAGTTTGTTGACATCGCCGGTCTGGTAAAAGGCGCCTCCAAGGGTGAAGGCCTGGGTAACCAGTTCCTGACCAACATCCGTGAAACGGAAGCCATCGGTCACGTGGTGCGCTGCTTTGAAAACGACAACATTATTCACGTTTCGGGCAAAGTTAACCCGGCTGATGATATTGATGTTATCAACACCGAACTGGCGCTGTCCGATCTGGACACCTGTGAGCGCGCTATCCATCGCGTACAGAAAAAAGCCAAAGGCGGCGACAAAGACGCCAAAGCCGAACTGGCCGCGTTAGAGAAATGCCTGCCGCAGCTTGAGAATGCGGGTATGTTGCGTTCATTGGATCTTAGCCCGGAAGAAAAAGCCGCCATCCGCTATCTGAGCTTCCTGACGCTAAAACCGACCATGTACATTGCCAACGTTAACGAAGACGGCTTTGAAAATAACCCGTATCTCGATCAGGTTCGGGCGATTGCCGCGGCGGAAGGTTCTGTCGTCGTTCCGGTTTGCGCCGCGGTTGAATCCGATATCGCCGAACTGGATGATGAAGAGCGTGAAGAGTTTATGGCCGAGTTGGGCCTGACCGAACCCGGTCTGAACCGCGTGATCCGCGCTGGTTATGAATTGCTGAATCTGCAAACCTATTTCACCGCGGGCGTTAAAGAAGTCCGTGCCTGGACCATTCCTGTCGGCGCAACCGCCCCACAGGCCGCAGGTAAGATCCACACCGACTTTGAAAAAGGCTTTATTCGCGCACAAACCATCGCCTATGAAGACTTCATCACCTATAAAGGCGAACAAGGTGCCAAAGAAGCCGGAAAAATGCGCTCAGAAGGCAAAGAGTACATCGTAAAAGATGGCGACGTGATGAATTTCTTGTTTAACGTCTAAACATCAAAATACCGGTGACAAGCGCGATCTTGTCACCGAATCGCTCCTTGCAGAAAAACGCCTGATAGCTACCTAATGCCGCCTGCGACGATCGCGCCGGCAATGCCGCTCCCTCCCTTTCCAGACCCATACGGTGCGCGTTCGCCGTTACATGTTCTATGCTGGTTCATAAGGACAACCATATCAACGTCATGCCTCAACAAAACAATCTTTAATAACCAATAGGTTATCTTCAAAGGTATGACACTGGCACAACTATTGCTTTTTATCCGTAAACATTAATCCGCCAGGAGTTCATACCATGCCAACCAAGGCAACCGGTGATTTTGCCAAAAAACGCCGCGCTTCACTTACCGCGGCGATATTTCTGATGGCCACCTCGGCGATCGGCCCCGGTTTTATTACCCAGACCGCTACCTTTACCGCCACAATGGGCGCCGCTTTCGCATTCGGTATTCTGGCCTCGATATTGATCGACTTTGTCGTTCAGTTAAACGTCTGGCGCATTGTGACATTGACCGGTATGCGCGCCTCGGATATCGCCAATGCGACGCTGCCCGGCAGTGGCTATTTGCTGGCGGTGCTGGTGATTTTCGGCGGGCTGGTGTTCAACATCGGCAATATTGCCGGCGCCGGCCTCGGGCTGAATGCCATGCTCGGGCTGCCGCCCAAATGGGGAGGCGCGCTGAGCGCCGTCATCGCTATCGGGATTTTTCTGTCGCGCCGCGCCGGGGTCGCCGTTGACCGCATCATGATCGTGCTCGGGCTGTTGATGATCGCCCTGACGCTGTTCGTCGCCTATGCTTCCAATCCGCCGTTGGGCGAAGCGCTTCGCCAGACCGTCTGGCCGGATCACATCAACTTCGCCACCATTACGACTATTGTCGGCGGCACCGTCGGCGGCTATATCACCTATGCCGGCGCTCACCGTCTGCTGGATAAAGGCACGACCGGGGCGGAGCACATCAACGAGGTTTCCAAAGCCGCGCTGCACGGGATTATGGTGACTGGCGTCATGCGTTATGTGTTGTTCCTGGCGATTCTTGGGGTAGTCAGCAGCGGCGTGATTATCGATACCTCAGGTCAGGGCGCTAATCCGGCGGCACAAGCCTTTCAGGCCGCCGCCGGTGAGTTCGGGCTACGTGTTTTCGGGCTGATCCTGTGGGCTGCCGGTATTACCAGCGTGATCGGCGCCGCCTATACCTCCATCTCCTTTATCACAGTGTTCAAACCGCAGATAACCGAACGCGGACGCAATCAGGCCACGGTGATCTTTATTGCGCTATCCCTGCTGATCTACCTGCTGCTGGGTACGCCGCCGGCGGCGCTGCTGGTTTTCGCCGGGGGATTCAACGGGCTAATCCTCCCCATCGGCCTGACGCTGTTTATTTACGTCGGCTGGCGGCGCAGCGATTTGATGAAAGGCTATTTCTATCCGCGCTGGCTGTTGCTGTTGGGGGCCGTCACCTGTCTGCTGACCTGGTATATGGCGATCAAATCCATTGGCCCGATTTTCGCTTTCCTCAGCGTGGATTGAGGCAAAGGCGCCTCATGGCAACGCTCGACAATAGCCATTGGGGTAAAAGTTTCGGTCAGTGGAAAGTGGCGCGTCAGGCACATTTCGGCCTACGCTTTCGTCCCTTTACGACTCAGGAGGTGTTATGAACGCACTCGAACAGGCAAAACGTCAGGCTGTCGATGCCGCCCGCGCGGCGCGCGACCGTTATCGCGGCGGGTTGATTGCCCCCACGGCCGGGGTCGCACCCGGCATGACGCAGGCCAATATGATCGCGCTGCCGCGCGAGTGGGCCTACGATTTTCTGCTTTACGCTCAGCGCAATCCACGGGCCTGCCCGATTCTGGACGTCAGCGATCCCGGCAGCCACACCACGGTGTTGGCCGAAGGCGCGGATCTGCGTCGCGACTTTCCGCTCTATCGCCTGTGGCGCGACGGCAAGTTGGTGGAGGAATTGAGTGACGTGAGCACACTGTGGGCCGAATATCCGGATCTGGTGACGTTTCTTATCGGCTGTAGCTTTACCTTCGAGACGGCGCTACAGGAAGCGGGAATAGAGGTGCGCCATATTACCGATGGCAGCAATGTTCCGATGTACCGCACCAACCGTCAGTGTCGGCCGGCAGGCCGCCTGCACGGCGAGATGGTGGTGTCCATGCGCCCCATCCCCGCCGATCGCATCGCGGAGACCGCGACCATATCGGGTCGATTCCCGGCGGTACATGGCGCCCCGGTACATATTGGCGAACCGGCGCAGTTGGGCATTGCCGATCTGGCGCGCCCCGACTTCGGCGATGCCGTGCGCATCGAACCCGGCGAACTTCCGGTGTTCTGGGCCTGTGGCGTTACCCCTCAGGCAGCGGTGATGGCGTCCGGCGTGCCTTTTGCCATCACCCATGCGCCCGGGCATATGTTTATCACCGATGTGCCTGACAGCACCTGGCATGTTTAGAAACGCTTTATACGTAGACGTTGACCTGATTCGTCGCCGTCGGGCGATTAATGCCATCGGCCACCGGCGATATGACATCGGCGCCGCTGTCATAGCCGGTCGGCTGACCGCGCCGAGACTGTAGACTGGAAAGCTGTTGCTGTAGCGTTTCAATTTGCGCTTCCAGCATTTTAGCTTTCAACTGTGAGGCCTCATTATCCTCTGTCGTACCGGAAGAGGCCTCCTGATTAGCCTGACCGCCTAACTGCTGCACGCGGGCAATCCTTTGTACGTACTCGTGGTTGTTTATAGGGTTATATGGCACTGAAGAAAATGTGCTGATATTGATCATTGTTTTCCCTCCATTCATACGCCTGATTCATAACTTACTTTGAGTATAGAACAGTCGAAGACAAGGGATATTTAAGGTTTTGTCTGAAAAAACGCCGTACCGCAGGGTAATGGATAAGCCGCACCATAAAGCAGAATACCGATCGCCGGCGTGACCATAATCTACTTTTTCTTCCCCCAGTCACGCAGCCGGCCCGTTGCATTTTTATAGGGTGAAGCGGTGTTAAACTGGATCATCCTGCCGCGCGTCCATTTGCCATACCAGGGTTGACCATAGAGTTGCTCATCAGAATGCGCTTCAATTAGCGCTAGCAGTTCCGTCTTGTTTTTTACCAGAACGTTGCCACATCAGACTTCCGGTGCGAAGCAGAACGCGATTTCGCTACAGCTTTCGCAGGAGGGCGAACGGCAGATCAACTCGCCCTCCTGCGCCAGACAAACCTGGCGGTAGAAAAACTTTTTCCAGCGCATATTTTTTGCATTCATGCCGATCAGGGGTTCAAAACAGGCCGTCATCAACTCGCGCAACTCCGCTCTCGACGCCAGCCCCAGATCCTGCCACAGATGATTAAACCCCATCGATGCACTGGCAATTAACGCATGCATCGGGACGGCGTCTGGCGTCATGTATTGCTCAAGCCAGCAGGCCAGTTGCTCACACTCCTGACGACGAGGCGTCAGTAAATGGCTCAGCAGCGCATCCTGCTGGCGTAAATGCGGCGAACGGGCGGTGTCTGATAATCCCACCCGTAACAGCAGGCTGTGCCAGGCGGCATCATCCAGATTCATTTGCGCCGGAAAACGAGCCAGACCGCGCAGATGATTGTCGACCAGACGGCGTAACCATGCTTCAGGCGTCTGAATTGCGATCGTCATGCCACCCCCTGCTGACTGACCTCCGGTTGAATGCGCTGGGCGCGCCACTGTTCCAGCGTTTCCCGCACCGGCCGCCATGCGCCGTTGACGTCAGGTTCGATGCCTGCCGACTCCAGACGCTGCCACGGCGCCAAACCTATACGGGCGCAGAAGACGGCTTTGACATCCGCCAGCAGGGCAATCACCTGCTCCAACCGATCTTCCGGCTCCTGCTCTTCGCAATCGGCCGGCCCCTTGCAGTAACGCTGCGTGAAACGCTCGCCCAACGGAATGATGCCCGCACGGGAAATGCTGTAAATATGGAAGCGATCGACATGACCGAAATGCTGGTCGATAACGTCGCCCTGCCCGGTCGCCACCGCCACCAGACAGGCGTCTGGCTCCTCGGACTCCCCTTGCGACGCGATGCTGGCCTGAATGCTCGCCCGCCGAAATAGCGTGGTCAGTTTAGGCTCCTGCTGCTCAGGCAACGATGCCAGCGGAAACTCCTGGCTGCGATCGTCACCCAACATGCCGATGGCATCGGCGCGGCACTGCTGGCAGTGCGCCATCTGCGGCATATAGCGTCCACTGTGACTGCGGGCCTGACCCAACTCTTCCACACTGGGCTCGCGTACGCCTTCCAGACCAAACTTGGTGCCGTGTTCCGGTCTGGCAATCAGCGGCATCACGTTGTGCAGCACCGCGCCCCACTGACGAACCTGTAAACTGACTTCGCCGAGATGCGCCGCGTTAATTTCCGGGATCAGCACAGAATTCACTTTAACCATAATCCCGCGCTCGGCCAGCCGACGAATGCCCTCCCCCTGACGCTCTATCAGCAAGTCGGCGGCAATACGCCCGTGCAGCTTGTCTCCTTCATACCACAGGCCGTCATAAATTTTTTCGGCTATCACCGCATCGATCGCATTCACCGTCACCGTGACGTGATCGACCCCGAGATCAACCAGCCGATCGACCACATCGGGCAGCATCAGGCCGTTGGTCGACAGGCACAGTTTGATGTCCGGCATTTCCGTGCGTAGCCCTTCCAGCGTTTTGAAAGTACGGGCCAGATTAGCCAGCGGATCGCCGGGGCCGGCAATACCGATGACCGACAGTTGCGGGATTTGCGAGGCCACATACCTGGCTTTGGCGATCGCCTGCTCCGGCGACAGCAGCTCAGAGACAACGCCGGGCCGGGATTCGTTACTGCAATCATACTTGCGGTTGCAGTAATTGCATTGCAGGTTGCAGGCCGGCGCGACGGCCAGATGCATACGCGCATAGCGATGGTGCGCCAGCGGTGAATAGCACGGATGACGGGAAACTTTATCCGCCTGTAACGGCGTAAAATGTGCCGTGTTCATCGGCCCGCATGCGCGTTTGCCTGAAAATGACGCGTTGTTTTCCATATGCATAACCCCAGTAATGAGCGAACCTCAGCTTATTTTTGCAAACGCCATGCCGGGAAAAGGAAAATAAAAACTTTTTAATAAATAGATAGTTATCTGGTAGCCATCCTGCTTCATAACTGACATTGTCAGACAATGTATTGAATGCGACATCATGTCACATCCGCTGCATATTGATGTTCATGATCTGAATACGGTAGGCCACCTGCCGGGGCGTCATCCCCAATAAACGCGCCGCCTTGGCCTGCACCCAACCGGTACGCTCCAGCGCGGCGATCAATCTTTGCCGCTCGTCCTGTATGCTTTCAATGCTCGGTTCGCCGCTGACGTTAGCGAGCGCATCGCTCGTTTTACCGCGGCTAAACGGCGCCAGCGAGTTCTCCTTGTAGTTGAACAGAATGACGTCCCGATCGATCAGGCCGTCTTCCGCCATCACCGCCGCACGCTCCAGACAGTTCTCCAGCTCGCGTACATTGCCGGGCCAGTCGTAGTTCATCAGCAACCTTAGCGCGCCGTCGCTGATATGCAGTTCCCGCCCTTGCCGCTTGCTCAGCTTCGTCAGCAGAAACTGCGCCAGATCCTGCACATCCTCAAGCCGTTCCCGTAGCGGCGGTAAAAAAATCGGCATCACGTTCAGACGATAATAGAGATCTTCGCGGAAGTTGCCGGCTCGCACCTCATCTTCCAGATTGCGGTTGGTGGCGGCGATAATGCGCACATCCACATGCAGGGTTTCGTCGCCGCCGACGCGCTCCATTTCCCCTTCCTGAAGAATGCGTAACAGCTTGGCCTGGAAGGAGGCGCTGCTCTCGCCAATTTCATCCAGAAACAACGTTCCGCCATCCGCCAGTTCGAAACGTCCTTTACGCTGCTTAATCGCGCCGGTAAACGCCCCTTTCTCATGTCCGAACAGTTCGCTTTCCAGCAGTGAATCCGGTAAGGCGGCGCAGTTAAACTTCACAAACGGCGTGCCGGCGCGCGGTGAGTTGTAGTGAATGGCGTTGGCGATCATCTCTTTACCGGTGCCGCTTTCGCCGCGGATCAACACCGTGGTGTCCCAACGGGACACCTGACGCATCATGTCGAAAATATGCCGCATCGGCAGACTCTTGCCGACGATGTTGTCAAAACCATACTGTTGCTGAACTTTTCTGCGCAGACTGTCGCGCTCGGTTCGCAGCGCTTCGCTTTCCCCGGTGGCGTGGCTGACCAAACGAACCGTTTGCGCTATCAGGTTGGCCACCATTTCCAGAAAGCGGGTGCTGGAAGGCAGACGGTCTTCGTGCAGTTCCATCGGCTGAGCGGCTAACACGCCCAATGGCACCTCATCCGGCCCTGGGATGGGCACACAGATAAAAGGCAGGGCGTAATCATAAAGGTTGAGGCGATCCAGAAAGCGCGGATCGTCCGATACCCGGGGTAAAACCAGCGATGCGCGCTGGCTCATCACCGACCCTAAAATACCTTCGCCAACCCGATAGCGAATGCCTCGTCCCCCTTTAATAATCTGCGTATCTGCACCCTGCAATGCCTCAATGAACAGCGCCGAGCGATCTTTATCAAACAGGCATACCATGCCGTATTGCATAAACGCATGATCGTGCAGCGCCTGAATCATTGCCTCCAGCGTGTGGGGTAAATCCAGCGAATGGCTGAGCGCCACGCTGATTTTATGCAACGCGACAACCTGCTGTTGCAGGTCTAAGCGGCGGGTAACGCGTTCCGTGGTCGGAAAATGAGCCATTTTTTCATCCTCCCAAAGCGTCGGTATCGGTGAGGGATAAGCCGTCGAGCGGCAGAGCGAGCGTCATCCGAGTACTACCCGATGACAACGTCTCTATGCTGACCGTACCGTGCAACTGCGACATAATCATCTGAATCAGGCGCAATTCCATGCACTGTCCGGTGGCCAGAATTTCCACCATCGGATGCGGAGCGCGCAGTGCCGATGGCGACAGGTTATCGTAGACGGAAAAACACAGATGGCGGCATTGTTGCCGAGCTTGGATCTCAATCACCGCCTCATCTTTTCCTGACAGCGTCAGACAGCGATCGAGCCATAGGCTGAGCGCTGTGAGGATCAGCGTTCGCTGCCCGCGCAGCGTTAAATCCTCCGAAGAACAGGACCAGACCAATTTGCCCACCTTGTTCAGACGATATTGATAAAGCTCCGCGAGATCCATCAACATCCCCGCCACCGGCCAGCTATCCGCTAATTCATGATCCATTGAGGGACGGCAAGCCGTCAGACGCGCCAGCGCCTCTTTGCCTTCATTCCAGGCCGCGCGCAGGGCGACATTATCGGCATCAGGATTCAGCCGTAGCGCCGCGGACAGCATATTCAACGGGCAACTGAGTTGGATCAGCGCCGCGTCCAGCGTTTCCCGGATAGCCGCCATCATTTTATTGACGCTAATCTGGCGTTCGAGGTGGGTGCGGCGATCCTGAGTCATCTGCCGCTGTTGCTCGGTGCAGTCAACAATCACCACCAACTGCCGTGGCGGCGCGCTGTCGGTGAAATACAGGCTGGCTTCTTCATTAACCGCGTGCAGCGGCCAACAGCTGACCGAAAACCACCGTTGCGCGCCGCGAATGGTCAGCGGCAGCAACGGGGCCGGCGCGCAACGGTTCAAACCGTCCAGTAACGCCAGCGGCTCCTGACCCGCGCAGTCGGCGCTAAGGGTTTTATAAGCCAGATTATCCATCACGATTTTTTGCTGACTATCCACCACCACTACCGCCGCCGGAATATTATTCAGTACGGCGGATATCAGCGTCATCTGGTTACGTACCCGCTGCGCCAGCGCATAGCGCTCGCTGATATCCTTGTGCATACCGAGATAATGTTCGATTTCGCCCTGCGCGTTGACGATGGGCGAAATCGTGATCTCCGCCAGATAAAGCGAGGAATCTTTCCGCCGGTTGATAAGCTGGCCGCTCCAGGCATTGCCGCCGGTGATCGTTTGCCACAGGGACTGATAAACCGATTCCGGCGTCTGGTGGCTGGAGAGCAGATTGTGGTTGGCGCCAATCAAGGTTTGCAGCGTATAGCCGCTCAGCTCGGCGAAGGCCGGGTTGGCGTAAACAATGTTGGCCTGCGGATCGGTAATGGAAATCGCCACTGAAGATTGCTCAACCGCAGTGTGGAATACTGCCGCATGCAGCCCCCTTCCCCCCAAAGATGATGTAATCAGTTGCACATCATCCAAGATTAATGATGAACTCATCCGGGCCCCTCCGGTTTGCATTGCGGATTCTGTCGGCTTCATGACAAATTGTCAGATTGCGGAACAGACATCGAACGACATGAAATAACCCTAGTGAAAGTGCAAGATTTGTTCCTCGTTGACAGAAAACAGCAAAAACCTTGATCCTGATAAGGGTTTTTCAGCCGAATAAGCGATTTCTCGTTGTCTGTGAGCTGTATCACATCGTTAACCTCCCTTCCTCTGCTCGCTTTTGGCGCAGCTTTTTGCACCCTGATTGCACATTTATTGACCTGAGCAAGCTGGCATGGCTTTCGCAATACTCCTTTGGCAATCATCACGTCTGGGGGAAAAATGAAAGAGATACTGTTAATCATGTTGGCCAATATTCTGGTCAATAATGTTGTACTGGCGCGCTTCCTGGGGCTTTGTTCCTTTATGGGCGTCACCAATCAGGTTCACGCCGCGATCGGTATATCCATCGCCACCACCGCGGTTATTACCCTGGCAGCCGGACTGAGCTGGATGGTTGACGCCTGGATCTTGCTGCCGCTCGACCTGGGCTATCTGCGGCTGTTGTCGGTTATTCTGGTGATCGCGTCGCTGGTTCAACTGATTGAAATGGTGATTGCGAAGTACAGCCCGGCGCTCTACCGCACGCTGGGCATCTTTCTGCCCTTGATTACCACCAACTGCGCCGTGCTCGGAGTGGCGCTGTTGATCCTCCAGGAGCAACTCAGTTTCACCCACAGCGTACTGTTTGGATTCAGCGCGTCGCTGGGGTATTCGCTGGTGATGGTTATCTTTGCCGGTTTACGCGAACGGCAGGCCAGCGCATTGCCGCCGCTGCTATTTAAAGGCACGCCGCTCAACTTTATTACCGCCAGCATTCTGGCGCTGGCCTTTACCGGCTTTGCCGGTTTGTCCTCATAGGGAGACGGCGATGCTTTTACTTTCCTTACTCGTCATCCCGTTAATCTCCGCGATGATCGGCGCCTTGCTGGGCTATGCCGCTATCTACCTGAAAATAGACAGCGATCCGATGGTCGAGAGCATTGTGGCGATACTGCCGAGCGGACAGTGCGGGCAATGCGGCTACCCCGGCTGCCGGCCGGCCGCGATTGCCATCGCCAGCGGCGAAGCCGCGGTGACGATCTGCTCGCCCGGCGGAAACAGGGTTGCCCAGCGCATCGCGGCATTAATGGGGGTCAATCTGGATAACGACGGCACGCAAGGGCCGAAAGTGGCGGTGATCGCACCCCAAACCTGTGACGGCTGCGGCCGTTGCTTAAAACAATGTGCCTTTGACGCCATCATCGGCGCCACCCGGCAGTTGCATGGCGTGCTGAGTGAGGACTGTACCGGATGCGGCGCCTGCGTCGCCGCCTGCCCCAACAATTGTATCGATCTCCAGGCCGATCCTCATCTTACCCCCGCGATCGCCAAACCGGGGTTACCTTTACGGCAGGAGCCTGATTATGCTTAAAGCCCTCACCACGCCGCACGGCGGCATCCGTCCTTATAGCCACAAATCGTTAACCCGCGACCTGGCGATCCGGACTCTCGCCATGCCGGATAAACTGACCCTGCCGCTGCGCCAGCATACCGGAGCGCCGGCGCTTCCCGAAGTGAAAGTCGGTGACGCCGTCACCTCAGGCCAGCGTCTGGCCCGGCCGTTTGGCCGTATGTCGGCGCCGTTGCACAGTCCGGCGAGCGGCATAGTGACCGAGGTGGTTCCCGGCGAGTCCGGTTATATCCGGCTACGGGTTTTACCCTCCCCGGCGAAAAGCATACGGCTGGAAACCCCGCCGGCCCCTTCCGCCGAACAGATGCTGTCGTTAATCGCGCAGGCGGGCATTGTGGGCATGGGCGGCGCGATGTTCCCGGCGGCGGATAAAATCCGGCTGGCGATGCGGCATAAAATCAACTATCTGATCATCAATGGCGGCGAGTGCGAGCCTTACATTACCGCCGACGAACGCATGATGCAGGAGCAGGCTGAATTTCTTATCGGCGGTATCCGTTATTTACAGGAGCTGACCAAAGCCCGTCATGTCTACATCGGCATCGAAGATAACAAAAGCGAGGCGATCCAGCGGCTTGACCGGCTGTGTCAGGATGAAACGGATATCGATGTGGTCGCCCTGCCTTCCCTCTACCCGATGGGTTCGGCCAAACAGTTGATTGAAGCGGTGACCGGCCGGCAAATCCCGCATAACAAACGCTCGCCTGAAATGGGGGTGCTGGTGCAGAACGTCGGCACCTGCATCGCCATTTTTCATGCCATCCGTTTTCGTCAGCCGTTGACCCACCGGGTCATCACCGTCAGCGGACGGGCGATTGAGCAACCCGGCAATCTGCTGGTGCCTATCGGCACGCCGATAAACGCCATCATCTCCGCCTGCGGCGGATTAAAAAGCACGCCGGCCAGAATAATTCTAGGCGGGCCGATGATGGGCCGCGCCACCACCGATCTTATGGCGCCGATCACCAAAGGCACCAGCGGCCTGCTGCTGCTGACAGAAGATGAAATTCCCCAGCCGCACGCCAGCGCCTGCCTGCGCTGCGGTCGCTGCGTGGATGCCTGTCCGATGGGACTGCCCCCGCTGGCCATGCTGGCCGAGCTGAAAATGGATGCCTTGAATAACGCCCGGGATCTGGGGTTGAGCAGTTGTCTGCTGTGCGGCTCCTGCTCATGGGTGTGTCCCGCCGTGCTGCCGCTAACGCAGTTTTTTGACTGGGGACAACAGCAGCTCAGGCTGGAACAACGTCAGGAGCAAAAAATACAGCGCACCAGCGCCAACAGCCTGCGCCGACAGGAACGACTGGCTCGTGAAGCGGCGGAAAAAGCCGCGGCGAAAGCCGCCAAGCCATCGCGCCGCCGCGCTACCACACCCGATGCGCCGATGGAGGGTTCCGCATGCTGACATCACCTCACGTACATCAAGGGCTTAGCACCCAAAACCTGATGTATAAAGTTAATCTGGCGCTGCTGCCGGTGGTGCTGCTGGGCATTATCCAGTTTGGCGCCCCGGCGCTGATGCTGATGTTCACCAGCATTGTCACCGCCCTGCTGTGCGAAGCGCTGTGCCTGCGGATAAACCCGGTAGCGCTCGGCCATGTGTTTGACGGCAGCGCGCTGCTGACCGCTCTGCTGTTTACCCTCAGCCTGCCGCCTCATGCGCCGCTGTGGCTGGGCGCATTCGGTTCCGCCGTGGCCATCCTGCTGGGTAAGCATATCTATGGCGGACTCGGCCAGAATCTGTTTAATCCCGCCATGCTGGCGCGCGTCGTGGTGTTGATATCCTTTCCGGTGCAAATGACCCATTGGGTCGTTCCCAGTGAATTCTGGCACGGCGCGGTGTATTCCCTGCATACCGACGGCACCACCAGCGCCACCCTGCTGGGCGCTTTCCGCGAACAGGCTCAAGCCGCTTTTTCATGGGAGAACGCCCTGCTCGGCACCCATAACGGCAGCTTTGGCGAAACCTCCACCTTGCTGCTGGCGCTAAGCGGACTGTGGTTATTACAGCAGCGGGTGTTCAGTTGGCATGCGCCGGTCGCCATGCTGGTTGGCTGCCTGCTTCCCGGCACAGTGCAGTGGCTTATCGCGCCGGAGACGATTTTGCCGCCCATGGCGCAACTGACCACCGGCGGGCTGATGCTGGGCGTGGTTTTCATTATCACCGATCCGGTGACCGGCCCCGGCAGCCCGCGAGGCCGCCTGTATTATGGCACGCTGGCCGGACTGCTGGTCTGGGCTATCCGCAGCTTCGGCAACTATCCCGAAGGCGTCGCTTTCGCGGTGCTGCTGGTTAATGCCATTACGCCGCTGATAGATAGCTGGACCCGTCCGCGCGCCTACGGCTATCAAACGCAGAAGGAGAAATGATATGGCTTCTGCCTCTTACAACGGGCTGCGCTGGCCGCCACGCAGCCACCCGATCAACCTGAGTTTATTGCTCGGCACCTTTACCCTGTTGATCAGCCTGATGATCGGCGGCGTGTGGTGGGCCACCTATCAAGAAATTGAACTGCGTCATCAGGAAGACACCCAGCGTCAGCTGTCGGCCGTTTTCCCGCCGGCGCTGCACGATAATGTGCTCAGCGACAGTGAAATTACCCTGACATTGGAGGGGCAATCGGTACGGATTTATCGTGCCGCGCTGCGCGGTCAACCCAGCGGCGTGGTGATGTTTGGCGCCGAAAGAGGCTACAGCGGCGTCATCAGCCTGTTGATTGGCATTAACGCCGACGGCGAACTTACCGGCGTGCGAACCATCTCGCATACCGAAACGCCGGGACTGGGAGACAAAATCGAGCTGAGCCACGGCGACTGGATCCTGGGTTTTAATGGTAAATCGCTGCAAAACACCACCGAGCAACAGTGGCGCGTCAAAAAAGACGGCGGCGAGTTTGATGCCTTTACCGGCGCCACCATTACCCCGCGCGCGGTGGTGAAAAGCGTTCATCAAACGCTGCTGTTGTTTCAACGTCACCGCGCGGCGTTGCTTGGCTTGAATGAGGAGAAACCCCATGAGTGAAATTACCGCGACCGCGCCGCCCGAGCGTCCCGCCTACCGGGACATTCTGGTCAGCGGGATTTGGACCAACAATATCACCTACGTGCAGATCCTCGGCCTGTGCCCGCTGATGGCCGTGACCACCACGGCGACCAATGGTTTCGGGATGGGGATGATGACCACCGCGGTGCTGGCCGGGGCAAATCTGCTGGTGTCGCTGCTGCGGCATATCACCCCGCATCAGATCCGGATCCCGGTTTATATCCTGATCATTTCCAGCCTGGTGACGCTGCTTGATCTGTCAATGAACGCCTGGATGCACGATCTGCACAAAATCCTCGGGCTGTTTATCCCGCTGATTGTGGCGAACTGCGCCCTGCTCGGCCGGGCGGAATCCTTTGCCGCCCATAACCCGCCGTTTGCTGCCACGTTGGACGGCATGGCGACAGGACTCGGTTTTACCCTCGGAGTGACCTCAATGGGCGCGATCCGCGAAATCATCGGCAGCGGCACGCTGTTCAGCGGCGCCGAGCAGTTGCTGGGGCCGGCGTTCCATTTTCTGGAAATGCACCTGCTGCCGAACTATGACGGTTTCCTGCTGATGTTACTGCCGCCGGGCGGTTTTGTGGTGATGGGATTGGTGCTGGCGGCGATCCGCGGCGTCAAAGTATTGCGCTATGGTCGCGACGTATTGAAGAAAGAGGCGTCGGGTTCCGGCTGCGGCGCCGGATGCGGAGGGTGCCACGGATGAAATTCACCATTGCCCACGCCAACGGCGACGAGAGCCGCTGCATCGAAATGGAGATGCCCGAGCCCGTCACGTTGCGGCAGGCCTTTCTGGCCTCACCGCTACCGGCGCTGTATCCCGCGCTGGATCCGGACATTCACCGTATGGGGATTTATGGCCGTCTTTGTCCTGCCGACAGCCAAATTCACGAAGGCGATCGGGTAGAAATCTATCTGCCGATTGAACGTAATGCCGCGCAGGCGGACGACGATGAGTAATTTTTGTCTTAGGAGACTGTAACCATGAGCACTATCGGCATTTTTTTCGGAACTGACACCGGTAAAACCCGCAAGGTGGCTAAGCTTATCAAGCAAAAGCTGGGCGAACAGGCCGCTGAACCGGTGAATATCAACCGCGCCTCACTCAGCGATTTGCTGGCCTACGACACCTTGATTCTGGGCACCCCCACGCTGGGCGACGGGCAACTTCCCGGTCTGGATGCGGAATGTATGAGCGAATCATGGGCGGAGTTCGCCGATGAATTGGCAAACGCCGATCTGAGCGGCAAAACCGTCGCCCTGTTCGGACTAGGCGATCAGGTCAGCTATCCCGATGCCTTTGTCAGCGCATTGGGCGAGCTGTACGACATCGTCAGCGAGGCCGGCGCCAACATCATCGGCACATGGCCGGCCGAAGGCTATACCTTCACCGACTCCGCGGCGTTGGAAAGCGGCAGCTTCGTCGGGCTGGTGTTGGATCAGGATAATCAGCAGGATCTGACGGAAGAACGCGTCACGCAGTGGGTCAGCGAGCTTCTGGCGACGATTTAATAGCAGGAAACGGTGTTCACAGTCTTGCCATCGCCGTCACTCTCCGCCACTCCGTTATACGCCTCTACCCGTCATCCCCGCAGCAGTAGGCGGGGATCTCTCGCTGGAACCGTCAACGGCTATCGGGATGATGCCTCATCGCGAAGGCGGGGAGGCGCGGGCTTAACCAACCCGATTTAACGCAAAATCTCCGCCAGCCACCGGCGCTGATACTGCTGACGGCGCGTTTCCCGCCACTGCTGGCGGATTTGCGCCAGCGCCTGTGTTTTGGGGAGTTCTCCGGCGGGCTGAATCGCTTGGCACCAGAGAATATGCAGACCCATCGGGCTTTCCACCACCGGGCTAAGCGCATCCGCCTCCAGTGAAAATAAGACCCTGTCCAGTTCAGGGTACAGCATTCCCGGCTTAACCCATCCCAACTTACCGCCTTCCAACGCCGTGGGGCACTCGGAAAAACGCTTCGCCAGCCGGGAGAAACGGCGAGGATCTATCTGTAACCGCCGTTGCAGCGTCGCCATTCTGTCCGCCACGCTATCGCGGCCGGAATCAGCCAGCGTTTCATCCACCACCAGTAATAAATGGTGCGCCAACCGCTTCTCCGGCTGCTGAAAACGAGACCTATGTTGCTGATACCCTGTCTCTATCTCGCTATCGCTGACCGGCGGCGCCCGATCCGCGACCGTTTCAAGCATCGCGGTTAACGTGGCCTCATGCGCCAGCGCCTGTCGCAGTCCGGTTTCATTAATACCCGCGCGTCTCAATGCATCATGCCAGGCTGGTTCATCATCGAAAAAAGTGCGCAGCACATACTGTGCGGTAATGATGCTTTGCTCATCCGCCCGTATACCCTGCTGTTTCGCCTGCGCCTGAATAGCGCTTTCCAGCCGCCACTGATGCGCCAACCGTTGGCTAAATTCGGCCTGCTGCGTTGACGTTAATTGCCACGGCAGACAGTGATAAAGCGATAAGGATAACTTGAGTTGGCAATAGCGTTGCCACATGGAGAAGGTTTCCGTTTTACAGGCTGTCATGATCGAGGGCCTCCAAAGCGTGTTCCGGCACCTGTAACAATGTGCCGCCGAACAGCACGATAAACTGCATCGGTTGTCTATCTCGTTCAACGCCCATAACCTGGCCGACCTCTCCGGCCTGTACCCGGATATGATGATCGGTAGCCAGAATCATGGCGGCGGAGACCCAATCGCCGTATTGGAAACCCCCATCGACCCACGGCGCCGAGGCGGGAAGCAGTTCGTGCTCGCGACATCCCACGATGCGATCGTCATCCAGAAAATGTACCTGATAGATAATATTGTCCTGCAAAAACGTGCCCCATTCCCGCACATAGCCCACCGTCCCGCGCCGCACCAGTTGCTCGCCGCGCGCCAGCGCCGGAAAAGTGCCGTCATTGCGCAGGGTACGGATCACCCGCACCGCTTCGCCAAATTCAAACCGGGGTTTCATCTATGCTCTCCTTCATCCAACAGCAGCCAGGGGATAAAACAGCGGGCGGTGCGTTGATACACTTTCAGCGGCGAGCGCTCCCGCAGTTCGCCGCCGACAACGTGCCAATAGCTTTCCCGCAACATCGATCGGACCTGTTCGAGCCGGTATCGCTGACGCTGTTGCGGCGCGAGATCCGGCTCATCATCGGGTTGATATCGCCGCAGCCGCAGGTTGAAAGCATGCAGAATATGCAGATGTTTAACCCGCACGCTCTGTTCATCAAATGCAATGGCGAAAAAGCGCAGAAAATCCTCGGCGCTCTCTAACTGGCTTACGCCGGGCAGTTCATCAAACCAGTCCATACTTATCCCCCTTTAGACCCTGTCCCTTAGCCACATTTTTATGCGGACTTATTTTCCAGGGAGTCCTCAGCCTTCAGACAACGTTAAGCGCCGTGGCCGGTGTGTCGCTTATCCCCCAATACAGACGGTAAAGCTCATCGCGGGTGGGACTGCGTTTATCGGTTTCCGCAAACGCGCGCAGCGCCTGCTGAAGCAGCGGAATTTGCGGCGCGCTCACCGGCAGCCCAAGCTGTGCGAACACCGCTTCCAGCGCCCGCCGGCCGGAATGTTTGCCCAACACCAGTTGATGTTCCCGCCCCAGCAACTGTGGCGGGATGCTCTGATAGCTCTCCACGCCCTGCAACAGACCGGCCACGTGTACGCCCGATTCATGAGTGAATACCCGATCGCCTACCAGCGGCTGCCGGTAAGGAATATTTTCCCCGGCGGCGGCGGCGACCTGTCGGCACAGGGCCGACAGTTGACGGGTATCAATCTGGCTGTCGCCCAGCTGCGTATGCGACAACCCCAGCACCACCTGTTCCAGCGCGGCGTTGCCCGCCCGCTCGCCCAATCCCAGAACGGTGGTGCTGACGTGCGTAGCGCCGGCGCGCACCGCCGCCAGCGTGTTTGCCGTCGCCATGCCAAAGTCGTTGTGGGCATGGATCTCCAATTCGCCCGGCCAATACCGCCGTAGCTGCCGGATCTGGCGCAGGGTCGAAAATGGATCGAGCAATCCCAGCGTATCGGCAAAGCGCATCCGGCGGGCGCCGGCGACGATCGCCACCTGCGCCACCGCCGCCAAATCCGCCTCACTGGCGCGTGAGGCGTCTTCACCGCCGACGCACACCTTAAGCCCCTGCGACAGGGCAAACGGGATCAGGTCGCTGAGCCGCCGCAGCATGTCGGCCCACGGCAGGCCGACTTTGAACTGCCGTAAACAGGCGGACACCGGCAGCGAAATATCGACCCAGTTCACCCCCAGCCGCGCCGCCTGCTGAATATCCTGTTCATTAAGCCGGCACCAGGCCATCAGGCTGATATCCGGCAACGCCTGACGGATCTGATAAATGCGTGCGCACTCCTCTTCGCCCATCGCGGGCGTGCCAACCTCCAGCTCCGGTACGCCCGCCCGCGCCAGCGATTCGGCAATCGCCAATTTTTCACTGGCGCTGAAGGCCACGCCCGGACTTTGCTCGCCATCACGCAGCGTGGTGTCATTAATGACGATGGTTTTCATCGGCGGAATCTCCCCGGTTAACCCCAGGCGGGCGCGAATTCACCCGGTTTCCCCTGCTGCCAGTAAGGCGACAGCGCACGTAAACGGTCGATCACCGGCGGGATCTGTTCGAGTACGTAGTCGATCTCTTTTTCGCGCGTATAGCGCGATAGCGAAAAACGGATGCTGCCGTGCGCGGCGGTATAGGGAATGCTCATCGCCCGCATGACGTGGGAAGGTTCCAGCGAACCGGAGGTACAGGCGCTGCCGCTGGAAGCCGCAATCCCTGCCTGATTCAGCATCAGCAAAATGGCCTCCCCCTCGATAAATTCAAAGGCGATATTGAGCGTGTTCGGCGTGCGCGGCTGCCCGGCGCCCATCACTCGGGTGCCGGCGATGGTCTGCAACCCGGCTTCCAATTGGTCGCGCAGCGGAGCGATGCTGGCGTTCATCATCGGCAGGTGGATGGCGGCCAGTTCGCTCGCCATGCCCATACCGACGATACCGGCAATATTTTCCGTGCCCGCCCGCCGCCCGCGCTCCTGATGTCCGCCGCGCAATAGCGGACGAAAGCGCGTGCCGCGCCGCAGCCACAGGCAGCCGGTGCCTTTCGGTCCGTGAATTTTATGCGCCGAACATGAGAGCATATCAATGGCTGAATCCGCCACCGAGACCGGTACTTTCCCCAGCGCCTGTACGGCATCGCAGTGAAACAAAATGCCCTGTTCGTGGGCCAGTTGCGCCATCTGTTCGACCGGAAACAGCACCCCGGTTTCGTTATTCGCCCACATCACGCTCACCAGCGCGACGCCGTCATGCAATAAGGCGCGGTAGACATCCAAATCCAGCGCGCCCTGTTCGTTTACCCCCAGCCGATGGATCTTATAGCCTTGCCGCTCCAAATGTTCGCAGACCTCCAGCGTAGCCGGGTGCTCCACCGCCGTGGTGATGATTTCACGCCGGGCGGGAAAGGCTTCCACCGCGGAGAGAATGGCGGTCGATGTCGCTTCGGTCGCGCAGGAGGTGAAGATGACTTCACTGTCGTGGCGCGCGCCCAGAAAACTGGCGACCTGCTCGCGCGCTTTGGCCAGCGCGCGACGGGAGGGTTCGCCAAAGTCATGAATCGACGACGGGTTGCCGTACTGATCCTGCAAAAACGGCAGCATGGCTTCCAGCACCATCGGATCCAGACGGGTAGTGGCGTTGTTATCCAGATAGATTGATTTCATATGCGCATTCCTTAAAGGTCAGAAGTCTGGAGAATGACCCCGGCGGCGGCGGGCGTATCGATAACCACGCGGATAACCACCCCCAGCCGTTCCAGCAGCTTCTGTTGCAGCCAGCCCAGCGTCATGTCGGTCATCATGCAGCCGTTGCAACTGCCGGACAGCGCGACGCGCACCTCATCGTCCGTTACCTTGACCAGCGTGATGTCGCCCCCGTCCATCTGGATATGCGGCCGCAGTCCGGTAATCACCTCTTCCACCGCCCGCCAGCGTTCGCTTTTCTCTTTTCCCTCCACCGCCGTCGGGTTATCGCCGGCGGCGGCTAAAATGGTGCTCAGCGCCTGCTCGATTTTTTCATGGCATGCCGTGCATCCGCCGCCGGCTTTGGTGTACTGAATGACCTCTTCCAGCGAGGTCAGCCCGTTGGTCAGCACCGCCCGTTTAATTTGCCCTTCGTCAACGGCAAAGCATTTGCAGATCAGCGCGCCCTCTTCGTGATCCTCATTCAGCGTTTCGCCGCGATAGTTGGCAATCGCCACCCGCAACGCTTCTTGTCCCATGACGGAACAGTGCATTTTCTCCGGCGGCAAGCCATCAAGATAATCGGCAATATCCCGGTTGGTCACCTGCGAGGCGGCGTCCAGCGTTTTACCGATAATCAGCTCGGTCAAGGCCGATGAAGAGGCGATGGCGCTGCCGCAGCCAAAAGTTTGAAATCCGGCTTCCTGAATCACTTCGCTATCGGGATCGACCCGCAACATCAACCGCAGGGCATCGCCGCAGCTGAGAGAACCGACATCGCCCACCGCATTCGCCTGTTCCACCACACGGGCGTTACGCGGATGAAAGAAATGCTCTTTTACCTTCTCAGAATAATTCCACATGCTCTCTTCTCCCGTTTGTTACGGCTCACGATCTTATAATGTCGCCACCGCGCACGACCCGTCTTCACAACGGCATCCCAGCGGCTGAAACTCCACCCAGATACCTTGCGTATCCGAGCTGATGCGCGCCTGATCCAACTGCCGCCAATGTTGCTCGGCGGCGAACAGCCGCAACCCGGCGATGTCATGGCATTCTTCGTGCGGTAACGCCTGCGTCCGCCAGATCATCTGTAATGTCCAGCCGCGGCAGGCATCGCCCCTGACGACCAGCGCCAGTCCGGCGGTAGGCTGAGCGCGCTGCTGCTGGCGCCGCCTGAGTTGGTTTACGGTCATCGCATCGATATGGATCATGGTTTGGCTCCTGTACCTGACACTTATCGTTGAGCAAATGTGATGCCAGTCACAAAAATCTCTTTTATCAGTGAGATAGCGACGCAGGTGATTGTTGAGCTGTTGCATAAACGCCGGTAATTGTCGGTTTTGTCGCACAGCCGACACGTTTCACTGTTCGTCGTACCAGCTGCTTTCCTGCATCATGGCGTCAAAACGGTTGCTGTCTTTTTTCCGCTGGGATTTCCTGATCCGTCCCTCGTCGCACAACGCCTGCGCATCGGCCAGCAGCATGGCGATCGGGGTATTGTTGGCAACGTTCACCGCCCGCACCCCAATGGCCAGCAGCTGTCTGAACGCCGTATCGCCGATGGCCGTGCAGTAGAGGGTGAAACAGCCTTCCACCGCGCTGATTCGGCTGAGCAGTTTGTCTTCGCTGTGTCCGTGCAAGACGGTGAAATCAGCCACTTCCAGCAGTTGTACTTCATCACGACGGATGCCATAAATCGCCAGACGCGGCGATGAACCAAAATGCTGATCGACGACGCGTAAATCGACGCTGGCAAACGCGATGCGAATAATCCAGCTATCGACAGAGGGGATCGCCAACTGACGGGTTAAATGTCGCATGGCTTTATCTCCATGATGGGTTGCTGCGTAACGGCAGAGGGAAAAGCCTGCTTCAGCGGAGAGTGATAAACCGGGAGTTCGTGGTGCGCCTGGCGCATGGCATTCGCCAACTCAAACAGGGTATCGCGAATGCCGCCATAACCCTGCCGCAGACGGCGAAATTCGCCGATGCGATCGAACAGCGGAAAACCGATACGCACCAGCGGCAGATGGTATTTCTGCGCCAGCGACGCCGCATGCGAGTTGGCGCACAGCATATCCGCTGAGTGACATTGTAACTTATCGTCCATGTCTTCCAGATCGCCGATTTGCACCTCGGCGACGGGCAGTGAAGATAAACCGGGTTGGTTCGCCGGGGCGACCACACACGCGGGGCGGATCCCCTGACTGATGGCGAAATCCAGCCAGGCGGCCAGCAGATCGCCTTCTGCCGCAATCGCCAGCCGCTTGTCCTGTAACCAGACATGGGTATCAATCATCGCGTCCTGCAACTGACCGCGTTGACGGGCGATCCAGTTCGGCACCTCGCGGCCGGACAACTGGCGCAGATGATCGATAAACGCATCGCACTGGTCTAACGTCATCAAGTGCGGCAGCCAGAGCGATGGCGTATGGCTGCGGCTTTCCAGCAGGCGCGAGGCCCGCTGTAGCGATACCCCGATGGCCACGGTGGACGCGCTCTGCCCCATCTGTTCCAGCAAGCGCAGCGGCGTACCGCCCTGGGTCAAGGCGGAAAAATCACCCTCCGCCAGATGGCCGTCCAGCGACCCCGCCAGATCGGGCAGGATAATCGGTTGCAGGCCGAACGCCTCGACATAGCTGCGGATCTGTTCATGATCGCCGGGCGTCAGCATATGCCCCAGCAGCAGATTCACCCGCTTTTTGCGTATCACGCTGGCGGTCGGCAACGCCGGCACGCATTGTTCAATCACGCTTTCCAGCACGGTGGCATAGCCATTTTCCATCGATCCGTAAAAGTCCGGCGAACTGGCCGTGACCACGGCGACAGACTGATATTTGGGATAGCCTTCTCTGAACTGGCGTAAGGCAAACGCCAGATCCGTTCCCTGCGCCTCCGACAGGCCGGTGCTCAGCACCACGATCACCTTCGGGTTATGGCGCTCGCACAGTAACGACAAGGCGGCCAGGATGTTATCGTTCGATCCCATGATGGTAGTGACCGGATCCATCGCGGTGGTTTGCAGGGGGATCGGGTCGTGAAAGTGCTGAATGAAAAACACTTTGGCAAATGCGCTGCACCCCTGGGCGCCATGCACCAGCGGGATACCCCCCTCCAGCCCCATGCTGGCTAAAATAGCCCCCAGCGGCTGCCCGCTTTTAATCGGGCTGGTCGCCAGTGGTTTTGCCGATTTTAAAACCTGCGCCATTACGCTTCTCCTTCCTCAGATATGCCAGGGTGCCCGGCGATTTACCTGCGGCCAGATTGGACTTTCCAGCGTCAGGCAAAGCTGACGGGCCAGCGCGACAATGCCCTGATAACCGGCAAAGGCGTGTTCCCGTTCTTGATTGATATCCAGAAACGGCAGGCGGGCTTTATAGGCGGTGTACATGTTGCGCCCGCCGGCAATCATGATGTCGGCGTTATAGCGATAGGCCGTATCCAGCAGCAGGCGGGCGTTGCCGTCTTCCAGCATCACGGCGTCATCGCCCATCAGTTCGCGGATGCGCGCCTTATCTTCTTCGGTGGATTTTTTGGTTCCGGTCGCCACCACCTCAAGGCCCAGATCCTGTAGCGCAGACACCACCGACCATGACTTTACGCCGCCGGTGTACAGCAACGCGCGCTTGCCTTGCAGCCGCTGACGGTAGGGTTCCAGCGCCAGGCCGGCGGCCCGCTCTTCCTGTTCGATAAGCTTTTCGGTTCTTGCCTGCAAATCCGCATCGTTCAGCAACCCCGCCAGCGTGCGCAGCGAGGATGACATCTCGCGGATGCCGTAAAAGCTGCCTTCAAACCACGGCGTGCCATAGTGAATTTCGAGATGGCGGGCCACGTTAATCAACGCCCGGGAACACACCAACATATTGACTTCGGTGCGGTGCAACGTCTGAAGCTCGGCAAAGCGGGCATCGCCGGAAAGGCTGCCCAGCACGCGGATCCCCAACCGATCCAGCAGCGGCAATACATGCCAGAACTCGCCGGCGATGTTGTACTCGCCAATCAGACCGATGCTGTGTCCCTGCGCTTCCGGGATGGCGAAGTCCGCCGGCCAGGGGGCGGGTTCCCGGCCGCCGATCACCTTTTTCGCCATAATATCGCCGGCAATGCGGTTACCCAGATTCTTACTGCCGTAAAATCCGGCGGCATCGATAGCGATAACCGGAACATGGTTGACCTGCTCCGCCGCCCGGCACACCGCTTCTATATCGTCCCCCTCCATGGCTGGGACGCAGGTGTTGTAGATAAACACCGCCGCCGGACGGTAGCGCTCGACGATATGGCGCACCGCATGAAACAGGCGTCGCTCGCCGTGTCCCATGATCACGTCCTGCTCGCTCATATCGGTGGTAAACCCCAGCCGATTAATCTGCGGCCCGGAGCTGTGGCTGCCGCGGTTATCCCAGGAACTGCCCGCACAGCCAATCGGGCCATGCACCAGATGGGCGACATCGGCAATCGGCAACAGGGTGATTTGCGCGCCGTCAAATGCGCAGCCTCCCGCCGCCGAACCGGGTTTGGGGGCGCTACAGCCGGTTTTATGACCGCCATTATGATCACAGGCCGGCTGATCCATTAATGCCACAATTTCACTCTTTCTCATCACTCACCTCGGCACCGTTAATGTGGCTCCATCATCCCTGCTGCAATTGGCGAGCCAGAAATTAATTATTTGATTTTTAATCATTTATCATTGTCGTTTGTGCGACAAAACCAACAATGATTGTCAGGCGGGCAGACGGAATCAAGGACTTAACGGCGCAACAACGGTGAGCAAAATTCAAAGTAAGCGCTATGCTTTTATCGCTATCTATAGATTAATTACCAGGACACATTGTCATGCAGGACTATGCAACCCCCCCAACTTCCTCCGTTAATTCTCAGACGCTTATTCGCACCCTAACCAGCATTGTCGGACAATCCCATATCCTTACCGATGAGCATAAAACCGAGCGCTATCGTAAAGGATTCCGTTCGGGTCAGGGCGATGCGCTGGCCGTGGTGTTCCCCGCGTCACTGCTGGAACAGTGGAAAGTGTTCAAAGCCTGTATCGAGGCCGGCCGTATCGTACTGATGCAGGCGGCCAATACCGGTCTGACGGAAGGTTCGACGCCGAGCGGCGATGGCTACGACCGTGAAATCGTGATTATCAATACCTTGCGGCTGGATAAGGTTCAATTACTGGACGGCGGCAAGCAGGTTGTGGCGCTGCCGGGCAGTACCCTGTGGCACCTGGAGCGGGTGCTGAAGCCGCTGGGACGCGAACCGCATTCGGTGATCGGCTCTTCCTGCATCGGCGCGTCGGTGATCGGCGGTATCTGCAACAACTCCGGCGGTTCGCTGGTGCACCGCGGCCCGGCCTATACCGAAATGGCGCTTTACGGACGAGTGAATGAACAGGGACAGGCGGAATTGATTAACCATCTGGGGATCAAGCTGGGAAATACCCCGGAAGAGATCCTGACCCGTCTGGAGTCAAAGCAATACCGCGCTCAGGATGTGATCCACGACGAGCGGCAGGCGTCCGACCATGAATATGCCGAACGTATCCGTGATGTGGACGCGGACACGCCGTCACGCTTTAACGCCGATGAACGCCGTTTGTTTGAGGCCGCGGGCTGCGCCGGGAAGCTGGCGGTTTTCGCCGTCCGTCTGGATACCTTCCCGGCGCAAAAGTCGCAGCAGGTGTTCTATATCGGCACCAATCAGCCGCAGGTGTTGACCGAACTGCGTCGTCATATTCTCGCCAACTTTAAAAACCTGCCGGTGGCGGGTGAATATCTGCACCGCGATATGTTCAATATGGCCGAAATTTACGGTAAAGACACGTTCATCATGATCGACAAGCTGGGCACCGATAAAATGCCGATGTTCTTTAATCTGAAAGGACGGATGGACGCGATCTTCGGTAAAGCGCCCTTTCTGCCGTCACATTTGGTGGATCGCACCATGCAGCTACTCAGCCGCCTGCTGCCTTCACACCTGCCTGATCGGCTGAAAGCCTATCGCGATCGCTTTGAACATCACCTGATGCTGAAAATGGCCGGCGACGGGATTGAAGAGGCTCGGCAGTGGCTGGAGCAGTATTTCCGCGAGGCCGACGGCGAATTTTTTGTCTGTACGCAGAAAGAAGGCGCCAAAGCTTTTCTGCACCGCTTTGCGGCGGCCGGGGCGGCGATCCGCTACCATGCGGTACACAGCAAAGAAGTGGAAAACATTTTGCCGCTGGATATCGCCCTGCGGCGTAACGATCACGAATGGTTTGAGCACCTGCCGGCGGAGTTTGATGACATGCTGGAACACCGTCTGTATTACGGTCACTTCATGTGCTACGTCTTCCATCAGGATTACATCGTGAAGAAAGGCGTCGATGTGCATAAGCTGAAAGAGAAAATGCTGGCCCTACTCGACCAACGCGGCGCGGAGTATCCGGCCGAGCATAACGTCGGGCATCTGTACCAGGCTAAGCCTCAACTTAAAGCGTTTTATCAGCACAACGATCCGACCAATAGCCTCAACCCGGGAATTGGCAAAACCTCGAAGCTGAAAAACTGGGGCTGCGACTGCGGCGACAGCCATCGCTAATCCCCCTGAGGGGCACGCTCCGTGCCCCTCAGGTCGCAGATTAAAAGCCGAACTGCCGCTGTTGCAACGGATTGTCTTTGCCCAGCCGTTTTGCCAGCCAGGGCGGCATATGCTCGCTAATCATCCCTTGCAGCGCCCGTAATTGCTCGTCAATGGTAGTGGCCGCCGGCACCTTGATCGGGTGGATATTATGCCGGATCACCTTGGCCGCCGCCGGCCCGCCGATCGATTCGCAAAACAGCAGATGACAATCGGTCAGCAGCCGCAGCCGTCCTTCGTTTCCGTCTTCTCCCTCCTGCGGCTGATAACGGCGTAATCCGCTGAGAAACGGCCCCTGCCGATCCCAGGCGTAAATAAAAAACAGGCGGCACTGACCGAAGTGGCCGTTAACCGTCAGACCGTTGCTGGAAGCGAACGCCACCTGTAGCTGTTGCCCCTGCTTGCGCTCGGATTGCGCGGTCAAATGGGGGGGAAGATTACCGTGCAGGCAATCCATGATTTGCTGCCAGCGGGCTACGCTCAGCGCAGCCTTATCCAAAGGGAGATGGCGGGATAATTCGTCAAGCGACAGTGCGGACAGGCGCTCCAGCGTCAGCGCCTCGTCGCAGGTGGTTTCCAGCCAGTTAATCAACGTTGCGGGTGCAATTTCCGGCAGCAGTTGCGCCAGGGCGAATAGCCGCCAGAAAAGTAAATCGTCCCGAGTCAGGCTCATGAGCATCTCCGGTAGTTGTGGTGTTCGAAAGGCCGTAGGCAGCCGTTAACCTTCACATTTCTTCGCCCGTAAGGTGACGGGAAACGTGGGTTTTTCCGTTAACGGCGTAACAAACCAGTCTTGTCCCCCTTCCAGTTGGATCCGCCCGCCCCAGCAGTCGGGCCGGTCGAACTCCAGAAACGTGACTCTGGCTTCCAGATCTTTTTTGGCAATATAGCAATGGATGCCGTCAGCAAGCTGACGAAGAATGATACTGGCCATACGTCCTCCGGTGGATCGGAAAAAACCGTGCCGCCTTTGGGGCGGAACGGCGTTATCGTCAGCGAATCAGGTCATAACCGTAGTCGGTTTTACCCAGCGCCATCGTATCCTGATCGAGTTTTTCCAGGATGGCGTTCACCAGCGTGGTCAGCATCGTCATCGCCCCTTCGTAACCCCAGGTCGTCGCCCGATGTAGATGGTGGCGATCGAAGATCGGGAAACCGATGCGGATCAGCGGCACTTCAAACCGGTCGCCTTTGGCTTTGGTATCACGCTGGATAAACTTGCCGTATGAGTTGCCGATCATAAAGTCCGGATGACGGGTGAACATCAGCGAGCGGAAATGCCACAGGTCGCAGTTGATAAACACCTCGCTGTCTTTGCCATACGGCGACGACTCCAGCAGTTTGTTCATCGCCTTCAGCCAGCGCTTGGAGCCATTATGGCAAAGGATAACCGCCGGTTCGCAGCCCAGTTCCAGCAGAAAGCGGGTCAGGCCCATTAGAAAATCGGGATCGCCATAGAGGCCAAAACGCTTGCCGTGCAGCCAGGTGTGGGAGTCCATCATCATATCGACCAGCCGGCCGCGTTCCAGAACCAGCTCTTCGGCAATGGGTTTCCCTGTCAGTTGGCTCACGGTCATCAGAAAATCATCGGTGGCGGCCAGTCCCATTGGAACCGAAACCTCCGTACCGGGTTGCCCCCAGTCTTCTTTCACTACTTTTTTGCTTTTCACCAAATGCCAGGGTTGCAGCAACAGCGTGTCGATGGCGTTTGGCGCATCGCGCATTTCAGCCTGCGTGGTGCCGCCGGCATACATGCGGAAATGACCGTCGGCCGGCGTATCCAGCACCTCCGACGGATCGGACAGCAGCGAGCACGGCACCGCCATCTGCGCCATCATCCGTTTCAGCACCCGGTAATTGCCGAGATAGGTTTCAAATCCGGTGACCAAATTGATCTTGCCGTTGCTGCCGGCCTGATATCCCTCAACGCCCTGCGTAAAGGTACGGGCAAAGCCTTCGAACATATTGTCCCAGCCGGTGATATGGCTGCCGATAAAACTGGGCGTATGGGCATAAGGCACCTCGATGCCATCGGCCACAAAGCCATCTTTTTTGGCGTTGCTGATAAAGGCCTGCAAATCATCGCCGATGACCTCCGCCATACAGGTGGTGGAAACCGCGATCACTTCCGGTTTATACAGGGCGCTGGCGTTTTGCAGCCCCTGGTTCATGTTGTTATTGCCGCCGAACACCGCCGCGTCTTCGGTCATCGAGTCGGAAACGCAGGCTACCGGCTCTTTAAAGTGACGGTTAAAGTAGGTACGAAAATAGGCGACGCATCCCTGGGAACCGTGCACATATGGCAAGGTTTTCTCAAATCCCAGCGAACACAGCACCGCGCCCAACGGTTGACAGGCTTTCGCCGGGTCAACGGTCAGCGCCTCACGCTGAAAATTAAGCGCCTCATATTCCGGCGTGGTGGTCCATTCAAAGACTTCCTGCACACGCTCCGCGCTGTGTGATTCTTCCAGTTCGCTTTTGCTGGCAAACAGCGCCTGATATTCCGGCTGTTCAAACAGCGGATAACAGGGTTTCACTTTCTCGGTATTCTGGCTCATCGCATTCTCCTCCCGCGCCACGAATCGGTGAACTTACGGGATAAACGGGTCGTCAGGCCTCAGGCGGATTTCAGCCAGGGCGCGGTTAACTGTTTCCAGCACGGGTTATTCAGCGTCATATCCATGTCACGGGCGAAGATCGCAAATCCGTCGTAGCCGTGATAAGGACCGGAGTAATCCCAGGAGTGTATCTGCCGAAACGGCACCCCCATCTTCTGGAACACGTACTTCTCTTTAATACCCGAGCCCACCAGATCGGGTTTCAGCCGCTTGACAAACTCTTCCAGCTCATAGGTGCTGGCGTCATCGAACAACAGGGTGCCCTGCTTCAGCTCCGGCAAGGTACGGTCATAGTCATCGTTATGCGCAAACTCATACCCGGCGGCGATGATCTCCATGCCGAGATCTTCATACGAGCCAATCACGTGACGGGGACGTAACCCACCGATATACAGCAGCACTTTCTTCCCTTCCAGACGCGGGCGGTATTTGGCGATCACCGCGTCGGTCTGTGCCTGATAGCGGGCGATCACCGCTTCGGCGTTGGCCTGAATAACGCTGTCGAACTGGCTGGCGATCTTACGCAGCGAGGCGGCGATCTGCGTCGGCCCAAAGAAGTTGTACTCCAGCCAGGGAATGCCGTATTTCTCTTCCATATGACGGGAGATATAGTTCATGGAGCGATAGCAGTGCACCAGATTGAGCTTCACCTTGGGGGTATTTTCCATTTCAATCAGCGTGCCGTCCCCGGACCATTGCGCCACCACCCGCAGCCCTATTTCCTCCAGTAGAATACGGGAAGACCAGGCATCGCCGCCGATGTTGTAGTCGCCAATGATGGCGACGTCATACGGCGTGGCGGCAAACGGTTGGTCGTCTCGCGCGGGCAGCACCCAGTCGCGGATAACATCGTTGGCGATATGGTGACCGAGCGACTGCGATACGCCACGGAATCCTTCACAACGCACCGGCACCACCGGCTTGCCGAGCGCCTCTTTGGCCGAGCGCGCGACGGCTTCAATATCATCGCCAATCAGCCCGACCGGGCATTCTGACTGGATACTGATCCCTTTGGTCAGCGGGAACAGCAGTTCAAGCTCATCAATCAGCTTGCGCAGCTTTTTATCGCCGCCGAAAACAATGTCTTTTTCCTGAAAATCCGAGGTGAAATTCAGGGTGCCGAAGCTGTCGACGCCGCTCACCCCGGTGTAATAATTACGTCGACCGGCGCGGGAGTATTGCCCGCAGCCAATCGGCCCGTGGGAAATGTGCGCCATATCTTTAATCGGCCCGAAAACCACCCCTTTGGAACCGGCATAGGCGCAACCGCGTACCGTCATCACCCCTGGCTGAGACTTGCGGTTGGACGTCATGCATTTCCCGACCGATTCCATCCCTTCGTCAACGGTCATGATGTGTTTGGCGCGTTCTTTCCGGGTTTTCTCGGGAAAGACTTCCAGCACTTCCTGAATCAGCGCCTGATTCTGTTGCGTAATGGTGTCTGTCATGTGCTGACTCCTCAGGCCGACGCCGCTTCTTCGGCTGCGGTTTTACCGATGATGGCTTCGTCTTCCTCATCGAGGATCCCGAATTCCATCAGCAAGGCTTCCAGTTCGTCCATAGTGACCGGCGTCGGTACGATCATTTTGGTGTTGTTGACGATCTTGCTGGCCAGCGTGCGGTATTCGTCAGCCTGCTTGCAGGTCGGATCGTATTCAATCACCGTCATGCGACGGATTTCAGCGCGTTGTACGATATTGTCGCGCGGCACGAAATGGATCATCTGGGTGCCCAGCTTTTCGGCCAGCGCGATGATCAGCTCATCTTCGCGATCGGTCTGGCGGGAGTTACAAATCAATCCCCCCAGACGCACCTTGCCGGATTTCGCGTATTTCACGATCCCTTTGCAAATGTTGTTGGCCGCATACATCGCCATCATTTCGCCGGAGCATACGATGTAGATTTCCTGCGCCTTGTTTTCGCGGATCGGCATGGCGAACCCGCCGCACACTACGTCGCCCAACACGTCATAGAACACGAAATCCAGATCGTCTTCATACGCGCCCTCTTCTTCCAGGAAGTTGATGGCGGTAATCACCCCGCGTCCCGCGCAGCCCACTCCGGGCTCCGGGCCGCCGGATTCGGCGCAGCGCACCCCGCCGTAGCCAATCTGCAATACATCTTCAAGCTCAAGATCCTCTACCGATCCGACTTCGGCGGCCATTTCCATAATGGTGTTTTGCGCCTTGGCATGCAGAATCAAACGCGTGGAGTCGGCTTTCGGATCGCAGCCGATAATCATCACTTTTTTACCCAGTTCGGCGAGCGCCGCCACCAGATTTTGCGTCGTGGTGGACTTGCCGATCCCCCCTTTGCCATAAATCGCACACTGACGTATTGCCATGGTGTCTTCCTCTTTCACAGTGAATGTCCCGATTTATCTTGCAGGGTGCATACCAGCCGCACGGAAGAGGTTAATTATTTGATAAATAATGATAATTTATATTACGGACACGGTGTGTCGCGGGGGGTTAGGTACAATAATCTGACTAATTGTTGTAAAGGAGACAAAGACGACAGGAGGAATCGGCCGACGGCGGGCAAAACGCGGTCATGATAATCCGCTATGAAATATAACCAGACGGTATTTATGTTAGTGGTGCCCTTCAACTACCTTTGACTTAATTCATCACGGAATGGCTGTCTGATTGATATGACTGAAATTATCCCCTGTCGTGACGTTCTGCTCGACCAACAACTGATTGCATGGCGCCGCGAGTTACATCAATACCCCGAACTTTCCAACCAGGAACACCAGACCACCGCCAGAATTACCCGGTGGTTACAAGAAAGGGACATTCGTTTACTGCCGCTGACGTTAACTTCCGGCGTGGTGGCTGAACTGGGCAACGGCCCGGGGCCGATCGTCGCATTACGCGCCGATATCGACGCTCTTCCCATTGCAGAACTGACCGATGTGGCTTTCCGCTCCAGGCACGCGGGCGTTATGCATGCCTGCGGTCATGATTTTCATAGCGCGGTGATGCTGGGAGCCGCCTGTTTACTGAAAAAACGCGAATCGTCGCTGCCCGGTAAAGTCCGTATTCTGTTTCAGCCGGCGGAAGAGGTTTCCAGCGGCGCCCGGCATTTCATTGAGTCGGGCGCCTTGCAAGACGTCGCCGCGGTCTTCGGCTTGCATAACGCCCCTGAATTACCGGCGGGCACTTTCGCCACGCGCAGCGGGCCGTTCTATGCCAACGTTGACCGGTTTGCCATCAGCGTAACGGGTAAAGGCGCTCATGCCGCCAAACCGGAAGAAGGCATCGACAGCATCGTCACCGCCTGCAACATTGTGAATGCGTTGCAGACCTTGCCTAGCCGCAGCTTTAGCTCGCTTGAATCGCTGGTTATCAGTATTACGCGGATACAGGGCGGAAATACCTGGAATGTGCTGCCGCAAACGGTGGAACTGGAAGGTACGGTGCGCACCTACAACGCCGAGATTCGGGAACAGATCCCGGCACGCATCGAACAATTGATTAACGGCATTACCCTTGCTTTGGGGGCAAAAGCGCATCTGGATTGGCAACCGGGGCCGCCCTCGGTGGTCAATACGCCGTACTGGGCGGACTTCAGCAAGAAAATCGCCCGTGACGCGGGTTACCATGTGGAAGACGCCGAACTGCAAATGAGCGGCGAAGACTTTGCGCTGTATCTCCAGCAGGTGCCGGGAACCTTTGTCAGCATCGGTTCGAATAGCCAATTCGGCCTGCACCACCCGCAGTTCAACCCGAAAGAAAGCGCTATCGCCCCCGCGGCCCGTTATTTTGCACAACTGGCTGAAGCGGCATTGCATCAGCAGGGCGTGCTGAATAATGGATTACCGCCCGTGGCGTCCCATAACAATCGGCGCAGCAAAAACATTCCTGTATAATGCTGAAAGCTTATATTTATTAGCGGCGTGAAGCAGAATAATGAAAAGAAAACGTATCCTGATCTTGATTATACTGGTGCTGTTTATCCTCTATCTCAACCGTGACGCGCTCAATCCTTTCGCCACCGACTGCAAGAATATTCCTGCCGGAACCCCCAAACCGGAGGAGTGCAAAAAGCCGGTAAAAGAGGTGGCGCCCGGTTTTGAGCTTTAGCGATAAATGCCCCAGCCTTGCTGTCGCTACTCGCATAAATATCTATCTTCGGCATCATTCGCCTAAGGAGTTAACGATGTCAGAAATATCGCCGCCGGCTATGGATGCCGCGTTGCCTGCCCGCGTGAATGCGGTGGTTGATCGCGCCATTGCCGGGCAACGTATTGTCGGCGCGGTAATTATTATCCGCCATCATGGTAAAGCGCTATACCGCCGCGCCGCCGGTCTTGCCGATCGGGAAAGCGGACGGCCAATGACAGAGGACGCCCTGTTTCGTTTAGCGTCCGTCAGTAAGCCGATTGTCGCCACTGCGGCGATGGCGCTGGTGGAACAAGGCAGGCTGGGACTTGATGAGGACATCCGGCGCTGGCTGCCTGATTTTCAGCCGCGACTGGCAAACGGCGACATTCCGGTAATCACCCCGCGCCAGTTACTCAGCCATACCGCTGGATTGAGCTATCGTTTTTTCGAAAGCGATGACCACGGCGCTTATGCCCGCGCCGGGATCTCTGACGGTCTGGACGACGCACAGATAACGCTGGCCGAGAATCTACGCCGGTTGGCAAGCGTTCCGCTGCTTTATCCGCCGGGAAAGGCATGGGGATATTCGCTGGCGATGGATGTGTTGGGCGCGGTTATTGAGCAAGTTTGCAACCAACCGTTAGGCGATGCCGTACGCTTGTTGGTCACCGATCCGCTGCATATGGATGACACCGGTTTTTATACCCGGGATGCCGATCGCCTTGTTACGCCTTACGTCAATGCATCGCCATCTCCATATCGCTTGCAGGAAGGCGACACAGTTCCGCTTTCAGAAGGCAGCGGCGGCGGCGTACGTTTTTCTCTCGCGCGTGCGTACAATCCACAGGCATTTCCGTCAGGCGGCGCCGGCATGATCGGCACAGCCGATGATGTATCGACCTTGCTGGAGACCTTGCGTCAGGGCGGGACGCCATTACTTTCCGCTGATCTGGTTGAAGAAATGGGCCGCGATCAAACCAACGGACAGCCTCTGCCTGATGCGCCCGGCATTGGCTTCGGACTGGGGTTCTCCGTACTGCGCGACCCGCTGGCCGCCGCATCGCCGGAATCAGTAGGAACCTGGCGTTGGGGCGGAGTCTACGGCCATTCGTGGTTTGTGGATAAAAAACAAGGGATCAGCGCGGTGGCGCTTACCAATACCTTATATGAAGGAATGGCCGGCAGCTTCGTTACCGATCTGCGGGATGCTATCTACGGTGTAGGTGGTGCAGTGGAGAGGTGATGCCCGTCAGGGGCGATTTCCCTTTCAGGGTTGACGTTGCCTGAGCACTGACGCTGGGGCTTCCGCCGCCAGGGAGGGTGGCCATACCTGCGAGGTTTCAGAACGATTGCCACTGCCAACAGCAGAGGGCGCAGCCTGCATCCTCACAGAGAACCGGCTGTCGATATCACGCGCACCATGCAAGATACGCTCGATCCTCACTTCGTATCTGTCGTGCCGTACAGGATAAGATAACGGCCATAGGCACAACTTCTGATGGATTGGCTCGCGGTAAAGCCAGGGATTGTCGCCTGTTACACAACACTGTTAGTAAAGACCTTTGATAAAGCTCAGCGCTCGTACCGGATTATCTTGCGCGATATAGTCCCCTATCGCCTCGATATCCTGCTCTGCCAGCGGCGATACGGTCAGTTTCATTCCGCTTTCTCACCCTCAACCATACATCGATATTTCTGCGATAGACGCCCGAACACCACTTCAGCATCCTTGCCCTTTCCGCTGTTCATACCCAACTCTACCGCCGTTCGTAGCGCATCAAGCTTTACCTGCTGCTCTCGCTCTTCCAATGCCCGCTGCCCTGCACGGATGACCTCGCTGACATTGTTGTAACGGCCACTTTCGATTTGTTCACGGATAAATTGCTCGAAGTAAGGACTTAACGCGATACTGGTTGCCATCATTGCCTCCAACCATACAGGATATTATCTATTATTATCTGTTAGTATTTTCTTCCTTTCCCGTTCCGTCACCCCCTTCTTCCTTATAAACCCCTACAACCTCATTACCATATGCCCCGACGGCGGTAAGAAGCCGCCCAGCCCGCAGCTTAAGCTCAGCGGCAGGTGGCTGGAAGAGCTGGGCTTTATACCGGCCGGCCGGTTATCGTGACCATTGAGCGCGGGAAGTTGGTGATTGAGACGGAGGTTAGGTTCTGATTGGTAAATGTAAAAATCCCGGCCTGTTTTAGGGGCCGGGATTTGTTTTAATCACTGGGCCATTTTTGACCTTCTTTAAATTTCTTAAACCAGAATTCACGAGAATAAAGATCATCACGATCCATATGATAAATAAAATCAGTTATCTTTTTTTCTGGATGAAAATCATACTTATATAATGCAGTTGCAAAATACTGTTGAATGCCAAAAAGCTCATTAAAATCCTCCTGACAATCATTAAATTCTTTAGCGCTGATGGCTTCGATCAACTCCTCACAACGCATTTCATACTTCCTAATATATTGTTTAATCAACGATATATTATCTTGATAACGCTTCAATGCATCTTCTAAATCAAGCCACAAATCCATATTCACCTCTTACTTAATTTTGACTGGCTGAATATGGCCAATCTGACCAGTAGAAGGATTGTAAATCATTTCCAACCCCGCACCTTCATATCTGTAATATCCGGGAGCACCTCTGGGATCTTTTTCGATTTTAGGGTTACTATTCAAGACTTCCTTAGCTTGTATGAATGGCGCAGGCCGCCCCTGGGTCCATAATCTTTCGTAATAACTTTTACTGAATTTCATTCCATCTACAGAATAAAACTCACCATCGAACGTTATAGGCTTACCACCTATATTTGTCTGTAAGGCTGAGCTTTTACCTATGGCTTCTAATTTACTCGCCGCCGCGCTTCCCAATACAGGAGTAACAGAAGCAGCAACGATCTTCATCCCATCATAAGTCGAGACATACTGCTCCGCTGTCGCCTTATCCACGCCAAGCTGCTGCATGGCATAGTTCACCATCGCATCCTTCACCTGCTGCTGATTCTGCGCATCAACGCTGGTGATATTCAGCAGGTTCACTATCTGGCCGTAGGCATCGGCGTACTGCTGGCTGGCTCTGGAGTTATAGTTGCCGGTGTTTTCGTACTCGGCTTTGGCCTGATACGCATCCAGTCTGGCCGCTGCACAGGTCGCGCTTCCGGCGGCACCATTACCACAGGCCACAAGTACAGCCCCATCCCTTGAGATATCCAGTTCCGTTAACCGGGCAATATCTTTCTCGGCCTGCTCCCGCTCTTCCGGGTCTTTGCTGTTACGGAGTTTTTGCTTCGCTATCTCAAGCTCTGATTTCTCAGACACGCTCAGATAGTTATTCTCCACCTCATTCTTCGCCGTGTTCGCGCCGCTGCCCGCTGAGGCCAGATTACCACCGCTTAGCCCTCCCACGCCAGCGCCTGCGATCGCCGCCAGATTCGCCACCAGTTGTTTTTGCTCGGCCGACAACGCTTCCGGCTCGACTTCCGGATACAGCGCTTTCGCGAGCATCCCTGCCGCCGCCGCTGAGGTCAATCCTCCCGCCGCGCCCCCCGCCGCGCTGCCGCCCTGCGCCTGTGCCAGAAACGCGCCCAGTACCGTATGCAACGCGATGCGGGCTGGCTCATTCCCTTGCGCAACGTCCTTCACCAGACCCGCCAGGTAGGGGGCCGCCGCGCCGGCAACCGCACCGTTCACATTACCGCCGAGTCCGCCCGACAGTGCGGCCGTCAGCGCCGTTCCCGCCATCCAGTATCGTCCGCCGACACCATAGTCCTGTTCAACTTGTTTTACTTCATCGCTGGTACGTATCCGCGCATCCATCTCTTCGGCCGGGACGCCTTCACGACTCAATCGCTCCCGGGCCTGAGCTTCCGCTTAGCCTCACTCTGCCGGGTTAAGCGGTGCCGACAATACGAAATAAGGAAAAAGAATAGGCAGAATCAAAAGCCGCCTGATAAAAACCAGCATCGTTTTCATCCCTGAGGTTATTAATTTTTTCTGGCATAGTAGAACCGTTAATTACCAAGCTCAATATATTTTTCGACATATTATTTTACAATAATTAATTTGGCTTAACTCAATACAAAATATCGCACTAACGAATAATTACAGAAATATGACGTTCGTCATTTCGATGCCGCAAAAAATAGTGAATTCCACGTAGGAAATAGAAGAATAATGACACCGCAAGAAATCAGGGAAACCTGTGGCATCTTGAATGGCATTTTTGATGCATCATATTGTATATTGATGACTTTGGGCGGCGCTGACGCCCTTTCTTTGGGAGCAGGCGTGAATTATCCAATCGGACCAATCAACCACAGCTATCTGGGTTCCAGCGTTTATACCATGTTGCGCGAGGCGCTGATTGTCGGTCGCCTCAAGCCTGACGATCGCCTGCGCATCAGGGAGCTTGCCGCGCAGGTCGGTACCAGCGTTACCCCGGTGCGGGACGCGATTCTGCAACTGGCTAAAGAACAGGCGCTGGTGCTGAAGACCCCCCGCGATATCCGCGTTCCACAATTAACCGAAGATCAATTCAAAGAAATCCGTACCCTGCGACTGTCGCTGGAGGGAACGGGCGCAGAACTGGCGGCCGGATTGATTATTCCGCAGGATTTACGGCGTATCGAAGAAAATATTCAACGCAACCGCCAGGCGATTGAAGACAAAAACCTGAGCGAGGCGTTGCGGCTGAACAGCGAATTTCACCTGTTGCTGGCGCAGTCGGCCCAGATGCCGCTGCTGACGCAGTTTATCGGCAGCCTGTGGATGCGCACCGGGCCGCTGATTGCCCGGGCCTATGCCCATTTCTCGCTGCAAATGGCTATCGAACATCATCAGGAAGTGCTGACCGCCCTGCGCCAACAAGACGGCCAAGCCGCGATGCGCGCCATCCAGCGCGATATTCTGGATGGCAGCGAAACCATGCTGGCGTTTATTGCCGCCGAGCAGCAGGCGTAGGCTAAGCCGGCTCCCGCCGGCGGTATCAGGCCGCTTTTCCCGGCGACAGCAGTTCGTTGATCAGCAGCCGGACTTCCTTTTTCTGATCGATAAACGCGGAAAGCAGCGCGGTAAAACGGGACTCGTCCAGTGAGTCCGCCGTTTGCCGGCTGCACAGGCGTAGCGTGGTGTTCTCATCCAGCGCCAGCCAGCAACCTTTCATCGCCGCCATTTCAAAATTAAGCAGCAGCATAAGGTGATAGGTCGCCGCAGGGTTATCGTCCTGAAAGCGCATAATCTCGCCGTGCAATAACAACGCGTCGCCATTAGCGGGCATTTCCAATACGGCCGCCTCCTGCCCGCCTGGCTCATACAGCGCGCAAACGCCGTCTTGTAAACTAAGCGAAACCTGATGAATCTTGCCGTAATGGTGTAATAAACGGGTAATATGTTGTTGGGCCGGTGTCATGGGTTTTCTCCTTAATCACGATTAACTTTTCAGTTGCAAACCTGTCTGCTGCAACTGTTGTATTGCGCTGGCGGTGGACGGATGCGCTTTGGCGATTTCTCCGCCGAGCGTGTAGCTTTGCGGTATCGTCTGGTCCTGGCCGTAAGTGAAGCTGACGCTGCCAAGCAGTTTGCTCATGGTTACGGCCGCGCTGCTTGCGGCGTTGATGATGACTGCCGGCGTAGTGAACCCCTCGCTCTTTTTCACCGTCTGCATGACCTCGATACTCGCCAGGCGCAGGTTGCTCTTATCTTTGAACAGCGCGATAACGTCATCTTTTCCTTGCGTTTTATTCTGAATACCCTGCTCTACTTTTGCCCGAACATCGTCTTTCAGTTCCAGCCCCACCGTCACCGTGGCGTTATCCTTATCCTGCAACCGACTCACGATATCTTTTAACGCCGGATTTTGCGCAATCATCTGATTAACGCGATCGGCATTACTGGGCGGCAGCGTCGAAAACAGATGGCTGCCCAGCACTTGAAACAGGCCGTTTTCCGTCAGTTTGCTCAGATTGGTATATGAGGTGGAGTGTTTTACGCTGTCCAGCGTCGCGCCATCCCGCATCGCGGCGTCCTGACGCAGGTCCAGACGTTTCAACTGCGTCAGCACCTGATGCTGCATGTCCGTTTTCGCGGTTTTGTCGGCAAAATGCTCGCTCAGGATGGCCAACTGGTCATCCGGTTTGGTCATTTTTTTCACATTATCGAGTACCAGATTGCTGGCCGGATCGGTAAAGGCCGCCGCCAGCGATTGGGTCATCGAGGCGATGTCGGTTTTTTGCATCGGCACCGCTTTCTTCATATTTAAGCTGATAGACTGGTTGGTACGCGAATCCACCGCAACGTTTACCCCAACGCTCGCCGCCGCAAAGATCGGGACCAGCCCGGACCCATCATCGGTGGTTCTGGCGATCCCGCCGTTGATCCCGGCGTTGGCCCCCAGCGCAATCTGATTCATGAATTGCATACGGTTGTCGGAGACCGTATAGCTGTCCGAATTTTCACTCTGCTCGACACTTTTGGCGCTGTTCGCGGACAGCACGTTCGCGCTTGCCGTCATCCCGGCAGTTCCGCGCAGCGTGACGGTGGAAGGCTTAGCGCCTTTGGTGGTCAAGTCAATCCCGCCGCGTATCTCCAGCGCGGCACTGCCGTCCAGATTAAAGCTGACCGTTCTGCCCGACTTCACGCTGTGTTGTTCGCCCTTATCCATCAGGGCCAGCGGGTTAAGCGTGCCTTTGGTCAGCCCTTCGATAAACCCTGGCAGCTCTTCCTCGGTCAGTGAAAATTTCATGGCGTTCTGCTGCGCCACCTGTAGGCTGGCGGATATGCTGGCAGAGGCGCGAATATCGGGAACAAAGCTGTGTTTATCGTTGATTTCCTGCGTCATTTCCGCCGAGGTGGTCCCCGTCAGGTATTCACTGACGTCGTAACCGCCGGAATAGGACAGTTTGCCGGTAATGCCGCCGCTGCGTTCGAACGTCACAGAAACGCCGTTATCCCCGCGGGCAAAGCTCAAATTATAAGTCCTTTCGCCGCTGACGCTGCCGCCGGGCACCGGCGGGAAAGGCAGCGGCGTTCCCAATACCACAAACGCCAACGATGCGCCGCCGCCATAAGTGCGGCTGAAAGCGATGCTTTCGCTGCTATCCAGCGACAGCAGCGTGGCTTTCATTTTATCAATCATATCAGTCTGGCTGCCGGCCCGCATCACGGTTCTGGACGTGACGCTGACCGCGTTCTCCTCTTTCCTGAACGCTTTCATAAACGTTTTGATAGAGTCGTAGTCCGCTTCCAGCGCCTTATGATTGGCAAAGCCCATATCGGTCAGTTTCTTCACCGGGTTCGCCCCGTAGGTATCCTGCCGCAGCGCGTTAAGCTCCGTGGTCAACGAGGCCAGCGCCTCCTTGCCGGGCGACGTGCCGGACAATGTACCGAGGCGGTCGGTCAACTGATACAAATCCCCCAGGGTCAGCGTATCCAACACCAGCCGGGTTTTAGCCAGCGACAATGCATCGTGGGTATCCCGCTGCTGACCGAGCGTAGCGGAATTCAGCTTCTGCTGTATCGGCATCTGGTTATCCACAAACTGTTTCACCAGCGTTCTGGCCATACTCTCTTTGGATGCGGGGGTGGTTTCCATGGCGGCGAGCAGCATGGGCGCCAGATCTTTCTCCTGACGACTCAGGCTGACGGCATTGGACTGTTCGTCCGGGAGCGCCGGTTTGCTCTGCGTGTTTATCGCGCCATTGGCATCCACTACGCCCAAATGTTTTCCGATGTTCAACGCGGCTCTGGCCGAACTGGTCTCCAGTTCGGTACGAAACTGCTTTAATAGGTCCACCAACGGCTTACCCTGTTCGCCGAGATCCAGTTTTTCCATCTTGCTCGCCAGATCCATCATTGGTTCCTGAGGTTGACCGGTGTTCGCCTCCAGCTTTTTCAGCAAAGCGGTCTGCATCTCATAAATCGGCTTCAGCCCTTCCCGTCCCACCAGTTGATGCTGTACATGGTTAGCAAAGGTCTTTATCGGTCGGGGTATATCCAGCGACGTGTTGAAGATATGCGCCCGCACCAGATCGGACAGCTTGCTTTTAACCTTCTGCGACTCTGCGCCGGTTTTTCCCATAATCTGCAAATCGGCTTTGGCCGTAACGCCGGTAGCCGGCAACCGCTTGCCTTTGGTGGCGCGTCGCAAGGTGCCGAACACGGTTTCCGCGGCTCGCGCATCGTCGGAAGGCGTTGCTTGTCCTTTCGGCACCTCGCTTTTCCACTCGTCCGACTGCCGGGTATACAACTGATGCTCGTCGTGCGCGATTTGTAAATGATGCTGCGCATCGGTTCCGATGGCGTTTATTTTACCGTCTATCGGCGTACCGACCGGCCGCCACTGCGCAGCGCCGTGATGAGCCGCGTTTTGCCAGTCGGCTTTCGGCAGTTGAAACAGTTGCCCTTCTTTATTCAGCGCAAAAAGGTTCTGCTGCTTGTCCAGCGTGATGTCACGTATTTCACCGGACAGGCCGTTTTTGGGCAGCGCCAGCGGCGGGATAGCCACTTGATCCAGACCCGGTTTATGCTGGTGGAAATGCAGATCGCCTTGCTGATTGACGGCCACGAATTTATTGCGATTAATCATCGCGATGACCGAAACGTTGTCCTCTTTGCTAATACCGGGCAGCGCGGTACCGTCAGTCGGCATCTGGCGCACCTGCGACAGGGCGAACACCGTATTGTCGCCGTGCATGAATTCATCGGATTTCTGGCCGATAGATAACGGAGTAATTTTGCTGTCTTTCAGGATGTAGGCCTGATTATCCAGCCCGCGCTTAAGCTGACCGGCCTCGACGCTGGATGCTTCCCAACTCTGGCTGTTTTTATCGTAAAAATGAACTTTTCCGTCCTGGAGCGCCAGCTTCCCCAACCGCCCCAGATCAATGGTATCCAGCCCCACCGGCGCCTGAGCCTTCAGCCCCAGCGCGTCATCCACCACCAGACGATCGCTCAGATTCCAGCCTGGTTCCGGCGACAGTCCATTTTGCCCCAATGACGCCACGTGTTTTTGACCTTGCCGATCGGTCGCCAGCGCATGCGTCTGGCCGTGCTCATCATGGGCAAATCCGGTAATGCGGCGATTGGCCCCCAACGTGGCGTCCAATTCCGGCGTATCATAAGGCGTCAACGTCACGCTCTTCTCGTCCTTCCCCGGCAGCGGCGCATTGTAGAGATTACCCTCATGATCGGCGATCAGCAGGTGTTCGGCGGTGAGGGCAACGGACTGCGCTTGCACCGGTTTGCCATCATTCAGCAAGTCGACAGGCTGGGGAGACGCGTCCAGCGCGGGCAAAAGATGCAGTTGCGTCAGGTGATCGCGCTTGGTCAGCACCGCCAGTTGCCCGTTTTTATTGGCGGAGAAATCGCTGATTTCGTCGCTGAACTTCGACGCGCCCGCCCCTGATGAGAGGTTATTCAGAGTATGTTTATCCTCAACCGCATACAATTGCCCGTCGCCCTGCCGGGATAACAAGCTGTGAGGAACCTCGCTGGTTTGCTGCCAAACGCCGAAGTCGGGGCTGAGCGCAAACAGTTTTTTATCATGAATGCGCAATTGCTCGCCCGGCGCGGACGCGGAGGCCGGCTGTCGGTAAATCCCGGTCAGCAGTTCGTGATTCATCTTTCCCGACAACGGGATACTGACCTCTTCTCCGCGCGCGCCGGCAGAAGAAGACTGAAGCTTGATTTGGCCCGGCGTAAGCGTCAACTGCACGCTGCCTGACGGCGCACTGCCCGCACGGCCCACGCCGGGAATGGGGCTGCGCCCGCTGCTGTGCAGCGCGATAGCGTTTTCCCCCTCGCGCTGGATCACAAACACGCGGCCGGATTTATCTAACAACGCGTGCTGTTGGGCGTCCTGGCTTTCATGATGGGCAATAAACGGCTGACTGTTTTTCCCCAGCGTCTGCTGTAATAACGTCGCCAACGTATTCGGCAGCCCTTTGCCGAACTGAATTTTGCCATGGTCATCTATCTTAACCTTGAATTCCTCAGGGGGAGCGAAGCGCGTCAGATTCCGAATCGGCCCGCCGGAACCCAGCGATGAACGTGAAGGCGCAATGGCGCTTGACGGCTGAGAGGTTGCCCCGGAAATCGGCGCCTGATGGCTGCTTTCGCCTTGCTCGAATACCCTGCGGCCCACCTCGCGCGGCGGCGAACCGGACGGCGATGAGGGGGCGGTATAGAAGCGCTGCGACCCGTGGCTGTCGCTGTCGGCATTGCTGTGCCGAGGGGAAGCAGGCAACGAGCTTGGGGGCGTAAAGAACCGCTCGCTATGCCCTCGCTCACTGCCGGTCAGTCTGCCGCCGCCTCCCGGTGATAACGACGCCGGCGACGATTCCCGACGCGCCAGGCTCTGAATCGGCCCCCCTGACGACAGCGAATCGCGCAGCGAGCGCGGCAAACCCTGGATCAATCCGCCCGAGGATAGCGACGAGCGCAGATCCGTCGGACGCGCGCCCTGATGCCTCACCTGACTGCCGCTTCCCTGCTCAAGCACCGGCGGCTTATTTTTATCATGCAGTCCCTGCTGAATCAGCGACGGCGAACCTTTCTGACTCGCGTTACTGCTTTTACCCTGCGCTAGCGTGGATTGGGACGATGAGGCTGGTTCAATCTCCGAAATTGGCCTGCTTGACTGCACGTGCTGAATTTTTTGCATAATCAACTTCCCCGGATAAGAAAATGGCGTTGCTTGCTAAGTGGCCGTATTTGTTTATCGGTTCCCTCACCCCTTTTTTCTCTTTGCCAGCCCCATCCGGAACCAATGCGCTCCTTTTCATCACTTAACACTCGACTAACCACAAATCGCCATTTACTACGGCTATTTGCTACCAAAACCAACCCTGTAAAGGAGCAACCATGTCTGAAATCACACTCTCATTTAACCTGCCGCCCGGCGCGGGACTCTTGACGCCGAACACCGACTCACCGCAGTCCGCCAGCGGGGGAGCTTCGCCCCGTTCCGCACATCAAAACGACCAACTGAAAGAAACGATGGGGATGCTGCTCAGCGCTCTCCTTCTCTCCGCCGCAAGTGGCGGACAAGCGTCATCGGGCAACGATCCGACCGGCCAAGCCGCCGAACCCGGGAGTTCCGGCGGTCAGAACGCCGGTCAGAACAGCAGCGCGGCCGACATGCTGATGAAACTGCTGGAAGCATTGATACCCAACGATGCGCAAAACAACACCTCCTCGGGCGCCGGTCAGGGCGCAGGCGCATCGCCGCTGTCGGGAGCCGCCGGCAGCGGGGACGCGCAACAACCGGAAGACCTGAGCCGGAAATTATTACAGGACACCACAGACAATGCGCTGAGTAACGCCATCAGCCCCACCGGCGACGGCGGTGGTCAGATTAGCGACAACCCGCTGTTGAAAGCGCTGCTGGAACTGATTGCCAACCTGATGGATGCGCAAAAGGGAGCATTCGGTCAGCCGAATAATCAGGACAAGGACATTTCCGCGCCGAGCAGCGCGGCAGCGCCGACGTCATCCGGCGGCGGGAAAGGCGCACCATCCGTTCCTGCCGACGGCAATGTCGGCAGCGGCGGTTCGCCCGGGTTTTCAGCCCCTGCCGGCAACGGCGCCGCGCCCTCTTCACCGCCTTCCTCACCCTCTTCGACCGTAGCAGGCAACGGCGCCGTATCCGATACCGGTAAGGCCGCCGCTGTAGCCTTTCCCACCGCCGGTAGCGACGTCACCACCGTGGATGAAACAATTAAGGTCGGCCCCGGACAAGTTTTTGACGGTGGAGGTAAAACGTTTGTCGCCAGCAGTAAATTAGGCGATGGCAGTCAGAAAGAGGGACAGAAGCCGGTGTTTGAACTGGCTCACGGCGCCACCCTGAAAAACGTGGTGTTTGGCGATAATGCCGCGGACGGCGTGCACGTGCGTGGTGATGCCGAGATTAACAACGTGCATTGGACCAACGTCGGTGAAGATGCGCTAACCGTTAAATCCAACAACGGTAAGCCGGCCAACGTACACATCACCAACAGTAGCGCGCAGAACGCCTCAGACAAAGTGTTCCAACTGAATGCCGATGCCAATCTGACCATTGATAACTTCAAGGTGAAAGATTTCGGCACCTTTATTCGCACCAATGGCGGTCAGCAAGGCAATTGGAACATGAACCTGAGCAATATTGACGCAGAAAACGGCAAGTTCTCTTTTGTGAAAAGCGACAGTGATAACTTAAAAATCACCGGTAACAACATCAATCTGGTGAACGTCAATAATCACTACAAAGTGCCCGATTCCGCCAGCATAGGAGTGAACTAAGATGCTGCACATAACAGGCGATAATCACGCCGCGCCTTCCCGCTGGGCTGACGTGGTGAAGCAGGGGGGATACCTGACCCCCATGCAACGCGAAGCGTTCGAACGCGCTATTGGTTTGGTTCGCGAACAGCTGAATGCCGTGTTGTCGCGGCGAAGCGCGCCATACCGTGGCAAATTCGCGTTTGACGCGTTTGTCGATTCGCTGGAGCCGGACTTTCTGCACCAGGCCGAGGGGCGCATCGCAAACGATTTACACAGCGATGCGGCCCAGACGGCATTCTGGATCGCCCGGCGGGTGGCGGATAATTGCATCGCCCTGCGCCGGCAGTAACGGCGTTTAAAAAGGCGGTGTATCACACCGCCTCAGACAAATAGCGTTATGACGCACGACCGACGCTTATTCTTTAAATGGATGCTGATCCGTTTTAGGTTGCGCGGCGCGGTAGGCATCCATTATCGGCGCCCAGTCCATTCCCTGTGGGATAAGATGTTGCTTAAATAACTCGCCGTATTTTTGATCAAACTCGTCAATACCATATTGCCTTGCCACCGGTACTTTTTTATCGTACCAGTCATCGGTAACCTCTTCGGCAATACCCCGGCCAAGTAATAGATCCGGACTTACGCCAAGCCCACGCCCCATCAAAACAACCTCATAATAGCCGCCGGGCGCCAGCCCAAAGTACAAACGTTCCCGGCGATCATAGCGTCCGTGTATTTGATAAACCGTCCTCATCTGCTGCTCTAAATCCGCGGGTAAATCAACCTTGATGCGGTAACGTTTACGATCGTAGAAGGACACCATTTCTATCACCGCTTCGTCTGGGACAACGACGCCTTCGGTAGGCAATCCGCCCCCCCCGGCCCAGTAGTAACGCTGACCTTTGATTCGGTCACTTAAGAGCCCACCGGCCCCACCGCCAGCTTCGCGATCGGAGTAAACCAGTTTTCCATCACGATAAAACTCCGTCCGCGTATTTCGAGTGATATCAATATTGCTGCCGGTACCATATCGCCATGAAAAGTCCGGGATCATTGGTGTCGCAGCACAGGCAGCCAATGAGATACAAAGCCCCAGTAATACAATAAGTTGTTTAAACATCATGCCTCCTGATTGCCGATGATATGCCGCCGTTCCCGGCTCACGCTGGTTTCCTGTTTGTGGGTATTGGCCGGATTGGCGATACCCTGACTGCTGGCGCTGTGGTGCATATAGTCACGACGCAGCGCCCGGTAAACCTCCGGCGGCAGCGACTGACCCAGGTTCTTCACCACGCCCTGTTCGGTGGCCGCCAGCGCCCAATATTCATCCAATTTAGTCAGATTGACCGCCGGGCGATTAATCGAGAGCGGTTCGAGTTGAAGCATCTTGTCTTCTGAACGCCACGCCTTAAACGGTACGCCGACAGCCCGCCCCGCTTCCACCATCATATGTAACGGAATGCGGGCGTATTCCCCCTCCACCACCCGGCTCATCACCACCTCCACATAAACGGCCTTTCTCGGCCAGGCATCATCCTTCCCGCGCCGCCGGATAAACGAATAGGGAAGTAAACTGATTTCCCCCACCGGTGGCGTGGCCCCACGCCGCAAGTGAGGATTAAGCCGTCCGACCCAGCCCAATGCAACTTTCTCCTCGGCATAGGCCAGCGCCTGACGATAGGCACGGCTGGCCGTATCGGGCGTGGAGGCCTCTTCTTCACTCATAAAGCGCTCCAGTTCGATACACTCGGTCAGCGCCGGGTTGCTGTTCGGGTTACGCAGACTCCAGCGGCTGTAATAGCCGCCGCCGATATCCGAGTGCGCTCCCGGCAGAGCCAGTTCGGTAAAATGCGACGGGATGCTGGTGCCGATGGCCGTAGGGGTAATGCGCGATAGCGGAAAGTGCTTCCGTACTTCATCCAGCGCCGTCAGATGCACCACCCGCTCGGCGCTGTCGTCCCGCAAACGGATATTGACGCGGGGATGGTACGACGATTTGACCGTATCAAACAGCCCGACAAACGCGATGCGCACATCCTCCCGACTGCTCCAGTCAAACCCGGCTTTCAGGCGGATGGTGTCGGTATTGGCCACCGCCCGCACCAGGGGATGGTCGGCCTTATGAGGGTGGCATGGTCTTACTCCTTGTTGTTAAAAGAACGTGTTAACTTCACTGGTTGTATATCCATAAGTTTACTGATTTTTATCATATTATTTTTATTAAACATTGCCTTACATCAACTTTTCTTTAAGTCGAATTTATGCAAGAACTTACGCAACTTTTGTATTTATTCTGCAAGGTTGAGTTACCCTGAGTCCGACAGGCTATCGGGATAAAAAAAAGAAGAAGCGAGGAAATCCCCGCTTCTTCTTTTTTACTAAAGAGTAACCTTTCGGCGATTAACTCCCGAGCTTACCCAGCGCGTTATTGATCAGCTTGTCGCCCAGAATGGAGATATCAATACCAAGCGACTGCCCGCCGTTGCCGCGGGCATTCAGGTTAGTGTTGCCTGTATCCCCGGCAACGGCGCTTTTCACCATACCAACCGCTTTCTGGAACTGCTCCATGCTGTCCGTGGTCATCCCTTCGCGATAAGGCTTTTTAAGCGTTTGAGCCCAGGAACGATCGTCTTCAATATCTTGGCCAAGGCTGACCTTATGAAACTTCGGTTTGCCAAAAACTTCAGGATACTGATCCATGAATTGACCGATATCTTGCGCCACGTCGCGATCTTTCTTATCGACAAAGTGGTGATTTTTGCTGCCATGAAAGCTGATATCGTTTAACGCTTCCAGACCGGCTTTCTGCCCCACGCTCATGCCCAGCGTGCTGCCCAGTTGGTTGAATGAAGACGCCCCATTCAACCCTTCCAGACCGTTATTGCCCAACGCCAATGGCGAGAAGTTGCTGGAGGCCTGACTGTAACCGTTGCCCAAAATTGCCGTCAGCGCATCCTGAACGCCTTGCGTGTAAGCCGAGGTTTCCTCGCTCGTTGGCTGTTTTTGTCCGAACAGGCCGTTCTGACCATTTTGCGCCTGATTGCCGCCCAGCAAGTCGGACAACGCGCTTAGCAGCAGATTGCCCAACTGCATGGAAGGGTTCATGCCGCTCAGACCGGCGCCAAGCCCACTGCCTAACCCGCCGCCGAGGGTACTGCCCAAGCTGCCGCCCAACCCACCACCCAGCATGCTGCCCAAACCGCCGCCGAGCGTACTCCCCAAGCCGCCGCCCAGGCCGCTCGACATACCGCCGCCCATCCCCTGCCCCTGTGAACCGCCGCCCAGCATGCTTCCCATAAACAGCATGGAGGTCATGAGTTCGGACAACTGGTCTACAATAGAATTATTGCCTTGTCCGTTAGCCAGGTTCTGCACCAGCCCCGGCAGACCGTTCGCTTGCGACGGGTTGTCGCCGCCACCGGCCTTAATAGTAATTTGCACAGAGGCACCGCTACCAAGTGAATTAAGCATAATATTTCCTCAACAATTAAATGGATTGTTAAAGCGCCGTCGTATTTGCCCTGCGGAAAATCCAAAGTAGCGCTCCCCATTTAAGTGATTCCGCGGCCGGTTCGGTTCCCCGGTGACGGTTTGAAAAAAGCATTTTCTTCTGAATGACTTATCAACGCGCAGGCAAGCCGGCCAGCCGCCATAAATCGGCGATGACCTGCTGGTGCAAGTCATCGGATACAGGCAACACACAGCGCAATAGCAGGTTCTGACGCTCATCCAGACTGAGATACCACTCCGCGATCGTCTCCGCCTCCAGAAAGCGCCGTTGTAAAATCTGGCGCAGCATACCGGGATAGCGCTTGCCGGGCGCAAGCGCCAATTGCAGGATCTTGCGCCGTTCCTGTTGCGGGGAGTCGAGCTGCTGAAACTGTAGCGTTATGCCAGGCTGGGGTTCCCAGCGGCCGGCCGGCAAGCGGCCCAGCGCGGTCGAAAAATCAGCCTGGCTGGTGAAAACATCCATGTATTCATTCATCCAGGCTGACTCGGCTATAGTCCGCCGGCCCGCTGCGCAAATCCGGCTGCCACCAAATGATGAGCTGCCGATCGTCAGGCTGCGGGCGGCAGGTGACCGACGTACAGTTCACCACCGACCGCGGCGCGGAGCAGGCGCTTAACAACAGCGCCGTAGCAATGAGTAATCCATATTTACGCCATATCATTTCTCTCTTTCTCCTGTCTTATCGCCGCTAGTGAGACGTCAGTAAGGAACGACGCGCCGGTTGCGTCGCTGCCGCAGCCTGCAACGCCAGGAAAATCTCACTGGATTCGCCCGGGGCCAGCAGGGTTTTCGGCCACACCGCCACGGCCAGCGTCCGGCTGCCGGCGCAGGCGGCTTCATCGACGCGCTGCGGTCGCGTACCGGCGTTACGCACCACGCCGACGCTCAATCGCACCTGACCGTTGCTGTACCACTGGTAACGGGCGCTGTCATAGACCAGTCCGGGCTGCGATCGACAGATTTCTCCCAGTCGCGCACCGCGATTTTCCTGTTGAAAGCCGGCCGGAAATTGCTTGCCGGCCAGATCCCGCAGGGCATTTTCCACCAGACTGTACAAATCCGTTTTTCCGTTGCGCTGTGAAACCCGATTCATGATGCCGTTCAACTGGTGCCGGTTTTCCGCTGACACATAGCGTGTCGGATCGGTTTGATCGCCGACCAGATGCGGCGTCAGAATAAACAGCCGTTCACGGCGGGAAACTTCATGCCGGGTGGAGGTAAACAACGCGCCCAACAGCGGGATATCGCCCAGAATCGGGATGCGGCGATCGCGATCGCCGCTCTCTTCCACGTGGAAACCGCCCAGCACCAGCGCCCGGTTTTCGCCAATCAACGCCTGGGTGCTGACCGTACCCCGCTTCACGCCGGATGCGGCGCCGTCGCGCCCGGTTTCAACCTGACCGTCTTCAATATCGATGACCAGTTGGATGCTGCGCTGATCCCCTTGCCCCACCACCCGCGGCGTTACTTGCAGACTGGTGCCGGCGGTAACGGGCTGAATTTCCGCCACCCGTTCACCGGTCGCGGTAATGAACGCCGTGCGGCTGAAATCGACAATCGCCGGCTGGTTTTCCAGTGTCAGCACCGAGGGATTGGCGACGATCGAGGCCGTGCCTTCACCCTCCAGCGCCTGAATATCCGCGAAGAAGCGTTTGAAATCACTGACAAACAGCGTACTGCGCCCCATCATCATGGTGCTGCCCGCGCTGACGTTGCCGAGCTGCGCCTGCCAATTGGCCTCCAGCCGAGATAGCGCGGAGCGATCCACATCCAGAATGATGGCGTCAATGTTGACCAGATTTTGCGGCACATCGATATGCTCGACCAATTGCTGATACTCCTCGCGACGCTTCTCATCATCGCGGATCAGCAACGCATTGTTGCGTACATCGGCGGAGATTTTACCGCTCAGCGTATAACGCCCGCGTTCTTCTCCGCCGCGGGGCGGATTGTTGCGTTCGGCAAGCCGGATCATCATCGATCGGGTGCTTTCGCGCATCGCCTCCATGCCGGGGTCCGACTGCGCCGGAAGCGGCCCCGAGGCGCCGACCGGCGCACTGCGTTGACCGTCCATCAGTTCATTGAGGATCGTGGCGACGCCGGGGATCACGACGCGCTGTTCGCGGTATTGCAGCGTTCGATCAGAAACCGAGGCATAGCGCAGCGGAAATATCATCACCTTGCGGCGTTCATCCTGCTTTTCCCGCTGCTGGCTAAAATTGCGGATTAAATCAATGTAGGCCTGCGGCCCGGTGACCAGCACCACCCCCTCGTCCGGCAGCTCTCCCCAGCCGAAACGCGGATCGAGCAGCCCGATGCCGCTGAGCGCCTGCTTAAGATCGGGCGCGGCGTCCGGTGAAATTTCCAAACGCACCGAGGCCTGTTCATCCTGCGGACTGACATAAAGCGCGTTGTTATAGACAAACCATTGAAAACGATGCTCCAGCGCCAACCGATCGAGAAAAGCAACCGGACTATCGGCCCGAATTTTGGCGCTCACCTCATTGTCGGAAATATTCCCCAGCACCAGATCCACGCCGTAGCTGTTGGCAAAATCGGTCAGAATAATCGACAGCGGCGTCTGTTCCGCCGAATAGGCATAGGCGCCTTTGTTCCATTCCGGCGGCGTGGCGGCATGAAGCGTGGGGACCATGCCGATCAGCACCAGCGACCAGCAAAACACGCGATACAACGCCAATAAAAATCCATATAACGCCTTATGCATGCTGTTCTCCTTGCAAAAAAACCTGCGTATTCAAATTGAGTGATGCAGACAGGGCCGTTCTGGGCGGGGGCAACAATAGGTTCATCCACGCATCCCGTTGATTAAGAAGCGTCTCCAGAGTGCGGCACAGTTGCATGATGTCGTCAGGTTCGCGCCGCATCCATAACCATAGCTGTTGGTCCTGAGGCGAAAGCGACAACATGGCGGCATCATCATGAAACTGGCGACGCGCGGCTTCAGCCAGGCACAGAGCGCGTTCGAGCAGCATGTCGTTCGGCGCGGCGGCAAGCGGAATGGCGGCGCAGCAGGCGATACCGCCCGGATGCCGCATAACGGCCACCGCGCCCCGGTCGATTTCCAGCCGCAACATGGCTGAGGCGCTGTTCAGCCAGTCCTCCAGTACGGCCGCCAAATCAGTTGAAGTCATTGATAATGGCCTTCGCCAAACCATGTTTGACGCTCAACAGTTGCCCGACCGCCCAACTGGCATTCGAGTAATCCATACTGGCTTCAAAAAAGGCGAAACTATCGGCCTGACTGGCCCCCCCGTCCGCGACATTCAAGGCGATGTCGTCCAGTTTCTGCTGTGCGTTAACCAAATGCGTGTCCAGACGACGCTGTGTAGGATTAATAGCCATAATGAACTCTCCTGTGATTGACCTGATAGTTGAGTGATCAATCCATTACGGCGGTTCCCTACGAGAGCGCGTTATTACGCGATTTGCTCGGACGGCGCGCCAGACTCGCCGCTATCCGCTGACATCGGCACGTCCGGCGGCAGCAACTGAGCGATCGCCCGCCGCCAACTCAGCGACATTACGCCGTGGGCGGTAATCAGCTTCAGCGCATCGTCGTCCTGCGTCTCATCACTGGCCAGACGCCATTCCAGATGGGGATGCGCTTTCAGCCAGCGTTCCACTTCCGCTAATTGCCCCGGATGGCAATAAAGCGTGCCTTTCCCTTCCCCCTGTTGCTGCTTTAATAGTTGCTTTAGCAACGCCGTATGCTGCGCCGACTCGGGAACCTCATCCAGTAAACGGCTCAGCGCCTCACGCAGTAATTGTCCGGCCTGCTTTACCAAAATCTGCTCCAGGTTGTCCCGCTCTTGCGCCATCCCCTGCAACAACTGATTCGCCTGCTGCCAAAAGCCGGCTTCGGCTTGCTCAAGCGTTTGACGCGTCTCCTGTTGCGCCCGCTCGCGCGCCTGTTGCAGTAAAATCGCCGCGCGCGCATTGGCCTCGTCCCACAGCGTTCGGCTTCGTTGATGTTCGGCCACCCGCGCCGCGGAAATAATTATCGCTTCATTACCGGTCGCGCCGGGTAATGCGCTAAACGTCTTTCTGGTTAACATCTTCCTTCTCCCGAAATAGAGGTTCATCGTGCTCGACAGCGGCCGCTTTCCAGATCAGCGCATCACATAAGGTATTCAGCCTTGCGCCCGGTAAGGGATTTGCCAGTAATCGGCAGCCTGTCGTCCACGGGCGAGGGAACAGCAACCGTAAGCGGGGCCAGCAACGTTCGCCATAGCAGGCGCGCAGCAGCGTCAGCGTATCGGCATAGTCGTCGTCAATAAAGGTGAGATCGTCAGGTAGCCACAGCCCAGGACGCAGCGCTTTTGCCAGCCGCCGGCACCATTTTCCCTGCTCTTCCGTTACCGCCTGCGCCGGTCGCGGAGGCTGACAAACCAGCGCCATCAGACGCAAAATCTGCTTACGTTGCGAGGCGCTAAGCCGGCCGATATGCATCAGAGAAAATACAGGCGCCTGCGGCAACGAGAGCGGCAGATGAAAATGGCGGCAGACCTGTTGCGCATTGACGTGAATCCATGCCGACGCGTCGCCCATGTCCGGGGGGAAAAACGCCCGACTGTTCCAACTGGCATCGGACTGCAATACGCAGCCCCCGACCCACCATGTCAACGCGTTGAGCGGGATTGCTTTCTCCTTCATGCCGCCCCCGCTCGGTGCTGCTGTGCATCGGCGCGTTTCCGCCGCCACTGCCGTAGATGGGGTTTTCCAACCCGCCACCCCAGCAGACCGATAAGCAGCGCGCCCAGCAGCGCCGCACACCACTGCCAACGCACCATTTCATCCGGCGTCAACGTGAACGGCCCCAGCGTAACCACCGGGATGGTGTCCTGATAAGGTTCCGCAGGTACGAAAACAATCGCCAGATCTTTATCGCTTTTCCCTGCCAGCCCCGGAATACTGCTGGAAACCATTCGTCGAATACGCGGCTCCATGCCGTCCGGATCCAGTTCGGCGCGGTATTTTATAAACACCGCCGCGGAGGCCGGCTGCACCGGTTCGCCGGGCGCAATACGCTCCGGCAGCACCACATGGACTCTGGCGACCAATACGCCGTCGATTTGGGTCAAGGTGGCTTCCACTTCCTGTGACAGCGCATAGATATAGCGCGCCCGCTCTTCCAGGGGCGTCGAGATCACGCCACTTTTCTGAAACACTTCCCCCAGATTGGTGCGCGACTGACGCGGCAAACCCGCGGCGTTAAGAATATTGACCGCCCTTTCCATATCTTGCGCTTCGATCACCAGCGTGACGCCCGTTTTGTCAGCCCGTTTCTCAGCGACAATCTGGTAACGACCCAGCATGGCGATCGCTTCATTGGCATCGTTTTCCGACAGGCCTCGGTTAAGCTCGATAAGCTTCCCGCAGCCGGTCAGCAACAGCGCTAACAAAACAATTATCGCTCGTGTCTGCGTTTTCATAGGCCATTACTGTAAGTTGGTGAGTTTTTCCAGACTCTGCACGCTTTTCGCCACCAGCTTGGCGCTAAGCAGACTTTCCAGGTAAAAAGACGATAGGGTGCGCGTCGCATCCAGCACATCTTTCGGGTTATTGGAACGCATGGATTGCCCCACCTCGCGTTCCGCCTCCTTAAATACCGATCCCAACCCCTGTGATTTTTCGGCCAGCGCGCCCAGCCAACTGCTATTGCCGCTGACCGGCGTCACCGGCGCGTCTTCAAGCGCTGCGCTGAACCAGGACACATCGTGGCTGCTGACCGAGTTCGGTTCCGCTTCAAGGTTGCCGCCTATCGAAGGCTGCTCGTTAACACGGGTAATTTTCATGGTGTGGTATTCCGTCGCGGGCAGGATAAACGTGAAGCCGGGGAATGATTCCCCGGCGGTGTAACCTATTATCAGAACTGGATCGCCTTAGCCGCTTTCTGTCCTGAGTTCAGTGATTTGGATGCAGAATCCATCTGACCATCCAGAATGGAGTTTTCGGTATCCAACGCAATTTTCTGTGCCTGAGCGCCGGCGGCACGAGTCAGCGAACCCGCCATTGCGGAATCCAACGTTTGCGCTGCGCCCTGTGAAGCAATCTGAGAAAGTCCCATCGCCATGATATATCTCCAATATAATGAATGTTTACGGTAGTGAACCGTCATACTGTGCATACAGTTATCTTGTTCATCCATTAAGTGGAAGCGCGCTTCAGGGAGTTCCCGCCCGGGAGAAAGTTTTTATCAAACCAGAACAATTATTAGACCGCTGCGGGTTACCCCTGTACTCCCTTTGACCTCTGTCTTTTAGTACATATTTACCGATTAAGGGTATATGTGAGTTCAGCGCTATTTCGTGCGCGAAAAGAGAGGTATTTTCATGCCACGCCGTAGCACGCGCCCGACGCAGGGCGCTCAAGCGCCGCAGCCCTGCGAACCCTGGCTTTCGGCTGAAATTATGCCGCTGCGCGGTGCCTTCGGAACCGAAGGTCTCCTGTCGAACCGCCAGTGACGCGTTCCCGACGCGGCACTGGCTTTCGCCGCGTCCTGCGGCTCATTCGGGAGACCTCCGATTCCTCAGCATAATTTTTTACGCCGGCCAACGGCAAAAGATGGGAATGAGCCCGAACAATGCAACGTTGCCAAAAAATCATTACCGCGAAACCTCCCCGTGAATTTATAACGAAGAAGCAGTTGACGTATGCAGGCCGGGGGTGACCTACCGCGCGCTGACGTTCAGCACCTTAAGACGGTGATATAACGTGCGTTTGGGGATCCCCAGTTCCATCACCACCTCATCGATGCAGTGATCGTGCCGACGCAGGGAGTCCTGAATAAGGAATCTCTCGATACGCTTTAACCGGTCTCGCAGTTGCAGAGGGGAATGACGCGCCAGCGGCACCATGGCCAACGGAGAAATCCCCAGCACCCAGCGTTCGGCCGCCGCCTTTAACTCGCGGATATTACCGGGCCAGGCGTGGGTCAGCAGCAATTCGTGAATATCCGCCGTCAACAGCGGTACGGACCTTTTCAGACGTTGCGCGGCTTCCAGACTGAAACGCTGAAAGAGCGGGATAATTAAATCACTGCACGAACGCAAAGTGGGCAACTGTATTTTTACCGTATCCAGCCGAAAATAGAGATCCCGTCTGAATAAGCCTTTCTCCACCAGTTGCAGCAACGGCGTTTGGGTCGCCACTATCACCCGCATATCGACAGGCGTAAATTGCGTGCTGCCCAACCGCTTTACGCCCCGGCTTTCCAGCACCCGCAGCATTTTAGCCTGTAGCGTCATCGGCATACTGTCGATCTCATCCAGAAAAAGGATGCCTTTGTCGGCGCTTTCCAGATAACCGGCGCGGGAGCGGCTGGCGCCGGTATAGGCGCCGGACACCACGCCGAACAATTCGCTTTCCGCCAGACTCTCGGGAATAGCCGCGCAGTTCACCGCAACCAGCGGGCCGCTGCATTTTGATGCCTGATGAATACGGTGAGCCAGCGTATCTTTCCCTGTTCCGGTTTCTCCTTCCAGTACAATATCGACATTGAGTGGTGCAATGGTGTTGATCAGAGGAGACAACGCCGCGTGAAAATCATCGCTGTAATGCGCGGCAGTCTCTGGAATCAAATGAGAATGTCCATCTTGATAGAAATCATTAATCATGCCTGCTCCTGCGCCCATCCGGGCTAACTTTATACCTTCCGTATACCGCTCATGGTTAAATTGGCCATTCGATCCATACAACACCGGGGAGGATTAGCGAACCCGGTTACACGTTGTTGAAACCGTAACAAGCATTACCGGCATTGAAAATTGAAACTATCGGATTATCGCTGAACATCACGTAGGAATTGCCGAAAATATTGTCAGGAAATTCCTACAATTTTGAAATTAATCCATATAAATACAATAGGTTAATGAAAAATCCAATATTAAAGAAATCGTAAGGTTATATTCAAGAAACTGTAAAGGCCGCTCAGGCGATCAGCTTTTTGGTAAACACATATTTAATAATTTCAGCATTGGTGCTGAACTGCATTTTTTCCATCAGACGCGCCTTATGGGTACTGACGGTTTTGTTGCTGATCGCCAGCTCATCGGCGATGGTGTTAATCCCCATGCCCTGCGCGAACATGATCATGATTTGCAGCTCACGCGACGTTAAGATGTCGTGCGCCGCCCGGCCGCTTTCCCCGCAGTTGGAGAACACCAGTTGCTCGGCAATCGTATGGTCGATATAGCGCGCCCCGCCGGCCACCCGTCGAATGGCGGACAGCAGCGCCTCCGGATCCTTATCTTTGGTGATGTAGCCTCTGGCGCCGCTCTTGAGCGCGTGCTGGGCGATTTGCGCCTCGCTGAACATGCTGAGCACCAGAATCGGCAACCGGGGATACTGCGCCACGATGCGCAGTATCAGCGCTTCGCCGCTGATACCGGGCATACACATATCCAGCAGCAGCATATCAATTTGGTGACAGCGCAACTGGGTCAACACCTGCGCCCCGCTGCCCGCCTCCGCCACCACGCTCAACGCCGCATCCAGCGCAAAAATCTGCTTCAGCCCTTCACGCATGATCACGTGGTCGTCGGCGATCATTAAACGTATCTGTTTAGACATAGCATCATTCCTTTTTGTAAGTTGTTCCGGCTTCAGCTCGCCGCTTCCTTGGGAAAACTCAGTTGTACCACCGTCCCTTTTCCTTGCGTACTCTTGATAGACACATCGCCGCCCAGCATACGTCCGCGCTCTTTCATGCTTATCAGACCAAAGGCGTTTGGGTTATTGATCCGTACATCGAAGCCCTTACCGTTATCCTGAATACGCAACACGACCCTGTTAGGTTGGTTCTTCAGCGTTATCACCACCTGTGTTGCATCGGCATAGCGGGCCACATTGGTCAGGGATTCCTGCGCGACGCGGAACGCCGCCGTGGCGCTTTCATCATTAAGCACCACCCGCGGGCCGCTGCACTTGAACAGACAGACGGTACGATGATTACGGTTGAATTCGTCGCACAACCACTCCAGCGACGGCGTCAGCCCCATATTCAGCACATTGGGCCGCAGTTGGGTGGCGACATTGCGCACCACCTGGATGGTCTGATCCGATAACAGCATCAGTTTCTGCAACGGCTCCAGCATATCCGGGTTATTTTTGGCAAAACACATCCGCAGCAGCGACAGGCTCATACGGATGGTCGTCAGATGTTGCCCCAGTTCGTCATGGATCTCCTGGGCGATGTGTTTACGCTCTTCCTCGCGTGAAATTTCGCGCTGGCGCGCCAGCAGACGCAGTTGCATATGTGAATCCGCCAGCTTTTTCTCCGCGTAGCGGATCGCCGTGATATCCCTGCCCACCGTCAGGATAGAAACCAGCGCGCCATGCTGATCAAATTCAGGCACACAGCGAATATGTTGAATAGCCTGGTGGCGCTGAACGCCTTTTCCCCGTTCTTCCATGAGTTCGCCTTCGGCGCTGCTGCGTGTATCCACCACCTGTTTCACCAGTTGTTCCATCCGCGCCGCGCATCCTGCCCCCGGCATCAATTCGGTCATCATACGCCCGCGTAATTGCTCGATGGTGAAATTAAGGTGGGTCAGCGTCGCCGGGTTGGCGTACAGGCAGTTTAATTGCGGATCAAAACGAATAATCAAATCGGGCGTATTTTCGACCAGCGCGCGAAACTCCTGTTCTCGTGCATAGGCCAACTGCTCAATATGTTTACGTTCCCTGATATCTCTTACTACACACATGCTGTAGCTACATCCTTTATGTTTGAAGTGGGTTAAATTGACTTCTACCGGAATAATCATGCCATATCGGGTCATGTGCTGCGTTTCAAAGGTTATTCCTCTATCCGAGTTATATTCCTGCCACCAGGTCGGTATGCGATTCTGAGAAGGCCAGCGAGGATCGATATCCACCACGCTCAGGCGCATAAACTCGGTTATGCTGTAGCCCAGCGTCTGACAGGCGGCTTCATTGGCGTAACAAAAGCGCTCCTCGGCATTTACGATATAAATCGCATCTTTGATGCGGCTGAATGCAAAATCCACCAATTCCAGTTTGGGGAGTTGCGTATCGTGATCCGCACGAAAGGGTTGGGTAAACATCATTGTCATCTCCTTGGTGAATTAAGATTACCTGCATGGCCCCGCCATGCAGGTGTTTCGTCAACGCCACAGGATTATTGACAGGGAAAAACCGGCGATGATGAAGATCGCATCACCTGACAGCGACAATTATCCGCGCTGCCGAACACGGTTCAGGCATCCACAGCGCGACGAATAGCGTAACGTGCGCGCGACAAACGCGAGCGCACCGTACCAATAGGAATATTCAGCCGTACAGCAAGATCCTGATAGCTGGCGTCGGAATCAACCAGCTGAATCAGCATTTGGCAAGTGTCCTCCGGTAAATACGCCATCGCCTCAAGCGCTCTCTTCAGCGCATTCTGGCTCTCGGTGATAATGCCCGGATCGGCATCACCCGCCAGGTGTTCCAGCGCTTCATCCCCTATTTCCTGTGAACGCAGCCTGGCCTGTCTGAAATAATTGCGCACCAGATTAAGCGCAATACCAAATACCCAGGTCTCCGGGCGAGAGGCGCCGGCAAACTTATCCTGATGTTTCAGCACTTCCAGATAGGTCATTTGCTGTAAATCCTCGACGTCGTCATGGTTACCGACACGTTTGTAGATGAAGTGATACAGCTTCTTCCCGTGCTGACGAAACACCGCCTCCCAGTTAACAGAAGGCGTCGGGTATACCGCGTTGACTTGCTCGGCATGTGTCAGGGTGAACATTTCCATTGGTTTACTCTCCGTTAATTTGCCCCTATTGGCGAAAACGGTAGAGCAAGCCCTGTGCCAGCCCGACTTTAATTTTATCTAACTGATATTTAAATATTTAATTTTAACACAGCCTATCTTTGTGCCATTTTTTGCCAAGAAAAACCAATTGATTTCGCCAGTTTTTGCAATATGCAAAATAACATTTCAGTCACATTACCACTCTCCCGGACGCCGCAAATTGCTTTCACGCTATTTTCGGGAACCTGCCGCGCTTTTCCGCCACACAACAGCACTTGTCGATTCACGCAGGACCGCAAAATGATCAAGATCCCCGGTGTCTTACCGCCAACTACGCCGTTGACTCGGCAGATAACCAGCGACGATGAGCCGGCGGCCGCGGCAACACCGAAAGCCACGGCGCAACATGCGCCGCTGCACGCGCCGTTATCGACCTCAATGGAAGAAATCGCCATGGCGTTCGGCGAGCATGCCGAGCGCAGAAGCAAGTCCCTGAACCGGCGTCATATTAGCCAGCCGGAGGGGCACACCACGGCCAGCGTCGAGCGGATTGAAAAACTCACTGAATTGTTCCGAATGCTGGAAAATCCGTCACAGAGTACGCTGGATGAACAGCTAGGCCGCATGCGCAACCTGTTGATGCGGGAAACGCCGCCAACGCTGGACGATATTCTACAGGCTGCCGGCAATGACCCGGCGCGCGGCGATATTCTGTTACGCCACGTTCTCAGTCAGGCGCAGGAGCAACCGGCGCTGGCGGCGGTGGCTGAACAGGCGCTGCAAACGCTGCATCAGGCAAAAGGGCCGGAGGTTCGGGCGGGGTTGAATACGGCAGCGGCCATTTCCCTGTTCAGCACCCAGCCGGAACAAAAACAGGCCATGCGCGATCTCTATTACCAGAAAATCGTGCATCAGCAATCGGCCAGCGCCCTGCTGGATTCGTTGCTGGAGCGTTTTGACAGCAAAACCTTTTCTATCGGATTGAGAACGTTGCAACGTGCGTTGGCGGCGGACATCGCATCACTGGCGCCGTCCATTTCCAAAACCGTCTTAAGCAAGATGCTGAGCAACCTCAACGACGCGCAACATTTAAGCCATACGCTGTCGTCCAGTCAGGCCCTGCTCGCCCGGCTGGAAACCAAACTCCCGGCGTTTACGCTCGGCGCGGTGGATTTGACGCGCCGCTTGATCGGCCTGAGCGCCAACGGCGCCTATGCCCGCGATCTGCATAACCTGGGGCGGGAAGTGGCGGGTACGCAACCGCACCATCAAACGCTGTTTTTCAATGGCCTGCTGCCGCTGGTGAGTCAACTGCCGCAGCCGCTGTGGCGCGATGTCAAAAACCGGCAAACGGCGCTACAGATTATTCGCGGTCTGATCGGCGAATTCGCGCAGTATGAAAAACAGCAGGCCGCCCATTCGCCGGGTAAGGGGTCGGCATGAATCTACTGATCGTCTTTCTTAACCGCATCGCCCTGAGCGCCATGCAGCGCTCCGAGGTGGTGGGGGCCGTTATCGTCATGTCGATCGTGTTCATGATGATTATTCCGCTGCCAACCAGCCTGATTGACGTGCTGATTGCTTTTAACATCTGTATTTCGTCGCTATTGATCGTCCTGGCGATGTATTTACCCAAGCCGCTGGCTTTCTCCACCTTCCCGGCGGTATTGCTGCTGACCACCATGTTCCGGTTGGCGCTGTCCATCTCCACGACTCGCCAGATCCTGTTGCAACAGGACGGCGGTCATATCGTGGAAGCGTTCGGCAACTATGTGGTGGGCGGTAATCTGGCGGTCGGTCTGGTGATCTTCCTGATTTTGACCGTGGTGAACTTTCTGGTGATCACCAAAGGTTCCGAGCGGGTGGCCGAGGTCGCGGCGCGTTTTACGCTGGACGCCATGCCCGGTAAGCAAATGTCTATCGACAGCGATCTGCGGGCCGGATTGATTGAAGCCCATCAGGCTCGCCAGCGGCGTGAGAATCTAGCCAAAGAAAGCCAGTTGTTCGGGGCGATGGACGGAGCGATGAAATTCGTTAAGGGCGACGCCATCGCCTCGCTGGTGATTGTGTTTATCAATATGATCGGCGGCTTCGCTATCGGCGTATTGCAGCATGAGATGGCCGCCGCCGACGCCATGCATATCTATTCGGTGTTAACCATCGGCGATGGACTGATCGCCCAGATCCCGGCGCTGCTGATCTCCCTGACCGCCGGGATGATTATCACCCGCGTCTCGGCAGACGGACAAAAAGTTGACGCCAATATCGGCCGGGAAATCGCCGAGCAGCTGACCAGTCAGCCGAAAGCCTGGATTATTTCCGCCATTGGCATGTTCGGTTTTGCCTTGCTGCCCGGTATGCCGACCCTGGTGTTTGTCATGATCAGCCTGAGCTCGCTGGGTAGCGGCCTGTTTCAACTTTGGCGCATCAAACAGCAAGGGTTGCTGAGTGAAAGCCAGTTGCAGGCGGATAACCTGCCCGCGGAGCAAAACGGCTATCAGGACTTGCGTCGCTTCAACCCGACCCGCGCCTATTTACTGCTTTTTCATCCGGTCTGGCAGGGGCAACCGGCGACCCTTTCGCTGATACAAAATATTCGCCGCTTGCGCAACCGGCTGGTTTACCAGTTCGGCTTTACTCTGCCGTCGTTTGATATCGAGTTCAGCGCTCGTCTCGCCGAGGATGAATTTCAGTTTTGCGTGTATGAGATCCCTTACGTCAAAGCGACTTTCACCGCCGACCTTGTTGCCGTGAGGCTATCGTCCGTCGATCGGCAAATGCCCGACGGGCATGAGCCGGGATCGCCGTTAAGGGAAGAAAACCACTGGCTGTGGCTGCCGCAGACGCATGCCGCGCTACAGCAGGATGAGATGGCGTATTGGTCTGCGGAACAGTTGATTCTTGAACGGATGGAGCAGGCTATCCACCGCACCGGCGCGCAGTTCATCGGTTTGCAGGAAACCAAATCCATTCTGGCCTGGCTGGAGAGCGAACAACCGGAACTGGCGCAGGAGTTGCAACGCATTATGCCGCTGTCGCGTTTTGCCGGCGTATTGCAGCGGCTGGCTTCCGAACGGGTTCCGTTACGTTCGGTTCGCCCGATTGCCGAAGCGCTGATTGAGGTCGGCCAGCATGAACGGGATACCCATGCATTGACCGACTACGTACGTCTGGCGCTGAAGTCGCAAATTTGCCATCAGTATAGTCAGGAGAACAGCCTGGCCGTCTGGCTGTTGACGCCGGAAAGCGAAGAACAACTGCGCGACGCGCTGCGCCAAACGCAAAATGAAACCTTCTTTGCGCTGGCGCAGGACGATGCAGGCGCCCTGCTCGAACAACTGCGGCGCGCCTTTCCGTCCTTTGCGCCGCTCTCCGGTCTGCTGCTGGTGGCGCAAGACTTACGCAGCCCGCTGCGGACGCTATTGCAGGACGAATTCCACCGCGTTCCGGTGCTCTCTTTTACCGAACTGGAATCCAATTTGTCGATCAACGTCATCGGGCGCATTGACCTGTATGACGCCTCAGCCCCTTTTAGCGCATAGGAAGAAGATATGTTTGAGTTACGCGTGCTGACTGGTTTACATCGTGGCGCGGCGCTGCCGTTAAGCGGTACTTCCTGGCGGGTGGGCGCCGCCGACGATGCCGACCTGGTGCTCTACGATCCAGGGATTCAGTCCCATCATTGTTTGCTGGAAAAAACGGAAACCGGCTGGCGGCTTTCCGCGCTGGCCGGCGCGCTGTGTGACGCCGAAGGACACGCGATCGCGCAGGTCGCCGATCTGTCGCCCGGTACGCCGTTTGCCGCCGGCCAGATCTGGCTGTGCGTCGTGGCTGCCGATACCCCCTGGCACGATGAAGAAGAAGAGCGCGCGCCGCCGGATAGCGCGATCCCGGAAGCAGAGGCCAGCGCGGAATCGGCGGCTGTGGCGGAAAGATCCTCCCCCCAGCCGGTTCCTGACGTCTCGCCGGTCAAACCTTCCCGCTTACCCCTATGGGCCAAGGGCTGCTATCTGCTGCTCAGCCTATTGCTGATTAGCATGATCGGCAGTTGGCAGCTACAGGAGAGCGTAGCGATGCCCGCCGCGCCATCGCCGCAGGACTCGCGCCGGGCGATCGGGACGCTGCCGCAACTGAGCGCGACGTTGCACACCCTGTTGCAGGAACGGGAACTCGGCGGCGCGGTGAAAACCGCGGCCAATCACGACCGCATTACGTTGACCGGACAATTAACGCCTGAAGAACAAAAAAAACTGGAACGGATGCTCATCCAACTCCACCAACGTTATAGAACCGCGCTGATCGTCGAAAACCGCACCCGGCTGAAAGTGGAAAAACTGCCCTTTCAGATAGTTCAGGTGACCGGCGGACCGCACGCCAACGTGGTCACCGCCGACGGCAGACGTTTTTTTGTCGGCGATGAAATCGACAGCCTTCGTCTGGTGAGCATTGACGATCATCAGATTGAATTTGGCGGCAAACAGCAGATAAAGGTGAACTGGTAAATGCACACGCAAGCAATCGCTCCCTTCCCGCTGCTCGCTCACTGGGTTCAGCAGCAGCGACAACATCTATCCGCTTTCGCGCCCATTGATTTAAAGGGGCGTATCCTGGCGATTAGCGGCATTTTGCTGGAGTGCGGCTTGCCGCAGGCGCGCATCGGCGATTTGTGTCTGGTGTCGCGCAAGGACGGAAGCCAGATGATGGCGGAGGTGGTGGGCTTTAGCCCGCATAACACCTTTTTGTCCGCGCTGGGGGCGCTGGACGGCATCGCCCAGGGCGCCGTAGTCACGCCGCTGTATCAGCCCCATTGCATTCAGGTTTCCGACGCCCTGTTCGGCAGCGTGCTGGACGGCTTCGGGCGGGCGCTGGAGGCCGGCGGCCAAAGCGCGTTTGTCGAACCCGGCCACGCGCACGGCCACGCCATGCCGGTGCTGGGCGATGCGCCGCCGCCGACCGCCCGTCCGCGCATTAGCGCCCCATTGCCCACCGGCCTGCGCGCGGTTGACGGCTTGCTCACCCTCGGTCAGGGACAGCGCGTCGGCATTTTTGCCGGCGCCGGCTGCGGCAAAACCACGCTGTTGGCGGAACTGGCGCGCAACACCCCGTGCGACGCCATCGTTTTCGGGCTGATTGGCGAACGCGGCCGCGAACTGCGCGAATTCCTCGATCATGAACTGGATGACGAATTGCGCAGCCGTACCGTGCTGGTCTGCTCCACCTCCGATCGCAGTAGTATGGAGCGCGCGCGCGCCGCCTTTACCGCTACGGCCATTGCCGAAGCCTATCGTGCCGCCGGTAAACAGGTGCTGCTGATTATCGATTCGCTGACACGTTTTGCCCGCGCCCAGCGGGAGATCGGGCTGGCGCTGGGCGAACCGCAGGGACGCGGCGGCTTGCCCCCCTCGGTTTATACCTTACTGCCCCGGCTGGTGGAACGCGCCGGGCAGACGCAGCAAGGTGCCATCACCGCGCTCTATTCGGTGCTGATCGAACAGGATTCGATGAACGATCCGGTGGCGGATGAAGTGCGCTCGTTGATTGACGGACACATTGTGCTCACCCGGCGATTGGCCGAACAGGGGCATTATCCGGCCATTGATGTGCTGGCCAGCCTGAGTCGCACCATGAGTAATGTGGTTGAGCTCGAGCATAACCGCCATGCCGGCGCCATCCGTCGCCTGATGGCGGCCTACAAGCAGGTCGAAATGCTGATCCGGCTGGGGGAATATCAGCCCGGTCACGATGCGCTGACCGATTCGGCGGTCAGCGCCCATGAGGAAATTACCCAGTTCCTGCGTCAGGCCATGCGCGATCCCATGCCGTATGACGTCATTCAGCAACAATTGGCCGGAGTCAGCCGCTATGCCTCATAACCTCCCCGAAGCCGACGCGTTGCAGGCTACGCTAAACCTGCTGATGCCGATACGCCGCCAGCGGCTGAGCCGCAGCGAGCGGCAGCTACGCCAGGAAGAACAAACGCTTAACCGCCTTGACGCCGAACAAGCGGCGCATCGGCAACGTCTGGACGCCCTGCAACTGAGCGGCCGGCAACAGCGGGACGCCTTTGTAAGCCAGATGCAAGGCCGGCAACAGACGCAGGAAAACCTTAAAAAGCGATTGCATGACGAGCAGCGACTTCTTCACGACATCCATGCCGAAACGCAACGGGGCGAAAGCAACCGTGTCGCGCAGCAGAACCAACAACAACAGGTTAAGCACGCCCGGCAGACCACCCGTCAGTGTCAGAAAGCGGTAGAAAAACTGGAATTTCTGCTCACGTTACCTCAGGAGAATCTATGAACAATCGACTGATTTCATCACCGGAAACCGCCGCTTTCCACACGCAAGGAGGCCGGGCGACCTCGTCGGAGGAAAAAGCCGGTGTGGATTTTTGGGAGGCTTTCAACTTCTCGACCGGCTTTGAATTCGCATTGGAGCAGGATGACGCCCGCGACCTGCCGCCGACCGATCCGGCTTGCCTTTCTCTTTCGCCGCCGTCTTTCGCCCCGCACGGCGCAGAAGACGTGACGCCGTCACAATCGTTGCCGTCTCTCTGGTCGCCGTTACAATGCGAACTGATTGAAGCATTGGACAACATCGGCTATCCGCCCTTTTCGTTCAGCTTGCAGCTCCCGCAGTTAGGCGATATCGACGCCCGGCTGGCAAATCTGACGCCGCGCGGCTGGGATATCTCATTACGCTTCAGCCGGGAAAGCTACCAGTGTTTGAAAGATCGCCGGGAGTCGTGTCGCCGCGCCTTATCTGACGCGTTGAATTGTCCGGTGAACCTGAGCTTTGAGGCCAGGGAGTCATACCGATGAACGTTCGTCCGCTGACGCTGGCGTCGATAAGCGCCGAACAGGCGCAGGTAAGGCAGGCGCTGGCCGCCGGACTGACGTTGCCGTTCCACCGTGACAGCCAGGCCGGCGCTTTGCATCTGCGCCTGGCCGACGGGGAAAGTCAGGATCTGAATAGCCACTGGCGTTGCGACGGCGGACGGTTCTCCCTTTCCGAACCCGCGCCGATGCTGAGCCTGCTCGCCGACTGCCCGCTGTTGCCGGTCACCGACGCCGCCGATCCGGCCTATGAATGGTACTGGACGCTATATAACCAGTCGCTCTGTCCGGCGCTGCATGCTTTGCTGGGTGAAATTTATCCGTACGCGGAGTCCGAGACTCATCATGAGCCGATTGACGGCTGGCTGACCGTAAGCTGGAACGGCATCCGTAGCCGCAGCCGGATACAGACCGCGGCGAGCACCTGGCTGGCGCTGTTGTCCCACGCCGGCTGGCGGCGGCCCTGCGCGCCCTTGCCGGATATTTTTACCCTGTCATCGCCGCTGGTGCTGGCCGAAGCGATGGTGACGCCTGAAGCTCTGCGCCACATCCAGCCGGGCGCGGTGCTGCTGCCGAATTATCCCTATTTTTCACCTTCCGGTCAGGGGAGCGTGGTTTTGCCGCCATGGCGTCTGTACGGCAACCTGCAATTGACCGGACTTGCCCCTTATCGTTTTACCGTTACTGACATGGAGAACCTGCCTGTGAGTTCATCAATCGCGCCCTTACCGTCGGAAAATCCGGCCGTTTTCCATCAAGAGAGTGACAACGTCACCGATTTTACGGCCCCATTGCCGCCGCTGCCGGTTACTCTGACCGTCCGGTGTGGAAACCTGATGTCTACGCTGCCCGATTTACAGCGTTTAGCCGAGGGTTCGGTGTTGACGCTCAGTGACGTGACGCCGGGGGAAGCCTGGCTCTACTACGGCGAGATCCCGCTGGCCCAGGGGGATCTGGTGGATGTGGAGGGCAAACTGGGGTTGCAGATCACCCGGCTGTTGTCTCTCGCGGCGTCCGTCGACGCGGAAAACACATCAGAACGGGAGTCGGCCCTATGACGTCGGGTGCGTTCGATCCGTTGATGTTTGCGCTGTTTCTCGGCGCGCTGTCGTTGATCCCGCTGCTGATGATTGTCTGTACCTGCTTTCTGAAGATTGCCATCGTACTGTTGATTACCCGCAACGCCATCGGCGTACAGCAGGTGCCGCCCAATATGGCGCTGTACGGTATCGCTCTGGCGGCGACGCTGTTTGTCATGGCGCCGGTGTTTCAGGACATTACCAAGCGGGTGCAGGAAAAGCCGCTGGATATGACCGATATCACGCGCTTGCAGGACAGCGTGAGCTATGGACTCGGCCCGTTGCAAACCTTTATGGCGCGCAATACCGACCCGGATATTCTCACCCATTTGCATGAAAACAGTCTGCGCATGTGGCCCGTATCGCTATCGGAAAAGGTGAACACGCAAAACCTTTTGCTGGTGATCCCGGCGTTTGTACTGTCTGAGTTACAGGCCGGTTTTAAAATCGGCTTCCTGATTTATATCCCGTTTATCGTCATCGACCTGATTGTGTCGAATGTCCTGCTGGCGCTGGGGATGCAGATGGTCGCGCCGATGACGCTTTCCCTGCCGTTGAAGCTGCTGCTGTTCGTGCTGGTTAACGGCTGGACGCGCCTGCTGGACGGGCTGTTTTACAGTTACCTGTGAGGCTTTGATGGAGATTATTACCCTTTTCCGGCAGGCCATGGTGATGGTGGTGCTGCTTTCCGCGCCGCCGCTGCTGGTGGCGGTTACCGTCGGCGTATTGATCTCGCTGTTACAGGCGGTGATGCAGTTGCAGGATCAAACGCTGCCGTTCGCCGTCAAACTGCTCGCCGTCGGCCTGGTGCTGGCCCTGTGCGGACGGTGGATCGGCGTGGAGCTGATGCAGCTCGCCATCACCGCCTTCAATATGATTGAACATACCGGAGTCTGAGGACGCGCGATGATTGCCACTATTCAGCAGGTTTATGATTTTATCATCGCCATCACGCTGGGGCTGGCCCGGATATATCCCTGCTTTATTCTGGTGCCGGTTTTTTCGCTTAACGTGCTGAAAGGCATGATGCGCAACGCGGTGGTGATCGCGTTGACGCTGCTGCCGGCCCCGGTTATCCAGCAGCAGTTGCTGCAAACGCCGCTCTCGTGGCCGATGCTGCCCGGCCTGCTGCTCAAGGAGGTGATTGTCGGGTTGTTGATTGCGCTGATCCTGGCGATGCCGTTCTGGCTGTTCGAGTCGGTGGGCGCGCTGTTTGACAACCAGCGCGGCGCCCTGATGGGCGGCCAGCTCAACCCGGCGTTGGGCGCCGACAGCACCCCGCTCGGCCATCTGCTCAAGCAGTTGATTATTCTGCTGCTGATTATCGGGGGCGGCCTGAGCAGCCTCACCCAGCTGTTATGGGACAGTTATCGCGTGTGGCCCGCCCTCGCCTGGCTGCCCGCGCCCGGCGAACAGGGGTTTGAGGTATACCTGACGCTGCTGGCGGAAACCTTCACCCATCTGGTGATCTATGCCGGGCCGCTGGTCGCGTTGCTGCTGCTGTTGGAGTTCAGTATCTCCCTGCTGAGTCTTTATAGCCCGCAGCTACAGGTTTTCGTGCTGTCGATTCCGGCCAAGTGTCTGCTGGGCATGGCGTTTTTTATCGTCTATCTGCCGGTGCTGCACTACCTGGGCGATCAGAAACTGCGGGTGCTGCCGGATTTGAAGCATGTGTTTCCCCTGCTTTTTTCCCATTAGCGTGCCAGGAGGCGAAACGCGCGAGCGTCAGCCGGAGAAAACCAACAGAGTATGCGCCGATGAGCGAAAAAACCGAAAAGCCTACCGACAAAAAACTTAAAGACGCCCGGCGTAAAGGCGAAGTCGGACAAAGTCAGGATGTGCCCAAGTTGCTGATCTGCGTGGGGCTGATTGAGTGCGTTATGGCGCTGGCCGACACGACGCTGGGGAAACTACAGTCGCTGATACAACTGCCGTTGCGCCGGCTGGACGCGCCGTTTGCCCAGGCGGCAAAAGAGATCTTTCACGATGCGGCGATACTGGCGGGCACGCTCTGCCTGCTGGGCGCGGCGATAGCGGTGTTGCTGCGCATCGTCGGCGGCTGGATACAGTACGGCCCGCTGTTTGCCCCCGAAGCGCTCAAGTTCGACCTGAACCGGCTGAACCCCGTCAATCAATTCAAACAAATGTTTTCCATGCGCAAGCTGACGGAAATGCTGACCAATATTCTGAAAGCGGCGGTCATCGGCACGGTATTTTATAAAGTGGTGGTGCCGGAGCTGGAGGCGCTGGTCGAGCTGGCTTACGGCGATCTGAACGGATTCTGGCAAGGCGTCAAGGCGCTGCTGACCCGTATCGCCCGCACCACGCTGACCGCGCTGCTGGTGCTGTCGGTGATGGATTTCGGTTTGCAAAAATATTTTTTCCTCAAGCAACAGCGCATGAGCCACCAGGATTTACGCAACGAACACAAAGATTCGGAAGGCGACCCGCACATGAAAGGACACCGCAAATCGATGGCGAATGAGCTATTAAACCAGCCCGCCGCGCCGCGTCCCAAAGGACGTGTGGAAGATGCGGATATGCTGCTGGTCAACCCGACGCACTATGCGGTGGCGCTTTACTACCGGCCGGGTAAAACGCCGCTACCGCGCATACTGTGCAAAGGCGAAGACCAACAGGCGCAACAGCTGATTGCCCGCGCCAAAGAAGCGGACATCCCGGTGATCCGCTTTATCTGGTTGACCCGCACACTGTACCGCCGCACCCCGGAAGGCCACTATATTCCGCGGGAAACATTACAGGCGGTGGCGCAGGTTTATCGCGTCCTGCGCCAGTTGGAGGACGCGCAGAAAAAAGAGATTATCGAGATGGAGTAACCTCCGTGACTATCGCAATAACTTCAGCACATCACTCAACGTATTGAGAAACAGGTCGGCGTGTGGTTCCTTAAATATCAGCGGCGGACGGATCTTCAGAATATTCGCCGCCGGACCGGTGGCGCTAATCAACACACCCCGCCGGCGCATTTCATTCACCACCTTTGCCGTCAACTCGGTGGCCGGCCGTTTACCGTGACTTTCGGCGATCAGTTCGACGCCGATAAACAGCCCGTAGGCGCGGATATCGCCTATCAGCGGAAAATCCCGCGCCAACTGTTGTAATCCCTGATGCAGATAATTTCCCACCCGTTGCGCGTTCTGCCGTAGCCGTTGTTGCCGAATAATGCGCAGTACCGCATGCGCCGCCTGGCAGGACACCGGATTACCGCCGAACGTATTAAAGTAACGCACCTCACGCCCAAAAGCCTCCAGCAGGGCCGACCGCCCGACCAGTCCGGCTATCGGGTGGCCGTTGCCCATCGGTTTGCCCAGGCTGACCAGATCCGGCACCACGCCATGCCGGGCAAAGCCCCACAGGGTTTCGCCGGTGCGGCCGAATCCCGGCTGAACTTCATCGGCAATAAACAGTCCGCCGGCCTGACGGATCAGCGCCGCCGCCTGCGCCATTTCGCCCTCGGGGGCGCAAAACACGCCATCGCTGGAAAAAATGGTATCAATCAATAGCGCCGCAGGCCGGATACCCTCGCGTTGCATCGCGGACAGCGCTGAGCGGATGCTGGCGATAAACTCGCCGGGCCGGCGATAGCGGTCGGGCGCATCAATCAGCTTAACGTGATTGCCGCGCGGCACGCCGGCCCCCAGCGACGGCGACAGCTCCGCCAACGCGCTGGTGACGCCGTGATACGCCCAGCGGGTGACCAGAACGCCGGTTCCGCCGGTGACGTGGCGGGCGACCCGCAGGGCCAGATCGTTGGCTTCGCTGCCCGTACAGGTGAACACCACATTATTTAACTCAGCCGGAAACTCGCTTAGCAAATCTTCGGCGAAATCAACAATCGCCTCATGCAGATAGCGGGTATGGGTATTCAGCGTCGCACTCTGCCGGGCTATAGCCTCAACCACCGCCGGATGGCAATGTCCCACCGAGGCGACATTATTATAAACATCCAGATAGCGGTTGCCCTGATGGTCAAACAGCCAGACGCCTTCGCCCCGCGCCACGTGCAGTGGCTGCTCATAAAATAGTCGGTATCCACTGCCCAATACCCGCTGACGACGGGACAACAGATCGTCACTGCGCGTCGCTTCGTGTGACATTGTCACTTTACTCATAATTCCTCTCCATAGCAGGCCTGATACAGTCTGGCGGCGCATTGATCGTAGGTATAATTTTTCATCTGGCGCAGACTGCGCCAGCAGTACGGCAGATTACGCAGCAGATAATCCCGGTTGGCGGGATACAGCGACGCGCGCCATTGGGCAATGGTCATGGTCAGCGCCATCCGGGCGGCGATCAGATCGGGCAACAGCGCGATCTCCCGGGCGGTCAGCGGCAACTGTTGGTGATATGCAAAGACAAACGGCACAACATATTCAAACGGATCGGCGCCGTTGCCGATCTGATACGCCAGCGCCGTCGCCAGTTCGCAAACCAGCGGAGCATGCAACGCATCGCCAAAATCAATAATGCCCGCCACCTGGGTCGGTTGTTGCGGGTTAACCAGTACATTGTGCGGGTTGAGATCGTTATGAATAGTCTGATGGCGCAGCGAGGCTAATACCGGCGCGACATATTCATCATAGCGGTCAAATACCCGGCTGATATGTTGCTGTTGTTCCCGGTCGCGGACATAGGTCAGATAAGGGCGCACCTGCTCCGCCCGGCTAATATCCCACAATAGCGAACGCTTGGCCGCCGGATGAGTGAAACTGTGCAACGCCCGATCCAACCGCGCCAGCGTGTCGCCCAAATCATGCATCAACGCGACCGCGGGAAATGCCAGATGCTGCGGTGTTCCCGCCAGATAGCTGACCACACGCACCCGTAACGCTACGCCGCCGATATCCACAATCGGTTCCGCCTGCCCGTCAAGCGTCACGATCGCGCGGGGAATGGGCAACTCGGGCGCCTGCCGGGCAATATGCAGTAACAGCGAAGTCTGAAAATCGCTGACTTCGGCGGACTCCGCCGCATTAATCACTTTCAGCATATAGCGCCGCTCAGGCGAAACGGTCAGACAAAAATTCAGATCGCGTTCGCCCTGCAACAGTTTAACGTCGCCACGCAGACCATAATGTTGCTGCACGACCTCCGCCGCCTGCCGGCAGGATACCTGCGGCACCGACTGCGTCATCAGATCGGCATCGATAAATACCTCGGCATTCGGCGACGGCAATGGCTGATTACCCCCCGGCCATTCAGACATGCTGACCTCCATTGACGTGGATCTCCGCGCCATTGACATACGAGGCCCCCGAGGTGCACAGGAAGTAGATCAGACTCGCCACCTCTTCCGGTTTGCCCAAACGCTGCATCGGCACCTGCCGCTCAATGATATCGTCCGTGCCGGGGGATAAAATCGCGGTTTCAATTTCTCCCGGCGCAATCGCATTGACTCGCACGCCATACTGTCCGAAATCAAAGGCCATTTCGCGCGTCAGGGCGGAGAGCGCCGCTTTTGATGTCGCATAGGCCGCACCGGCAAACGGATGGACGCGGGAACCGGCGATCGAGGTGATGTTTATGACGCTGCCTTGCGAAGCTTTTAGTTCATCAAATAAGCCGTTCGCCAACAGCGCGCAGGAAAATAGGTTCACGTTAAACACCCGCATCCAGGTCGCATAGTCGGTATCACGCACGCCAAGACGGCTACCGCCCTCGCCTTTGGGCGAAATTCCCGCGTTATCCACCAACGCGTCGAGCCGTCCTCCCAGCTTCGCCTTAATCAACGGCAATGTCTGTTGCAGGCTATCGATATCTTCCAGATCGAGGTGAATATGGTTCAGCAGCCCTTCCGCCCACGGACATTCCTCAACCCAGCTTTGACGGGAAGCGGTGAATATTCGCCAGCCAGCGGCATGGAAGTGTTTCACGGTGGCATGCCCAATCCCCCGGCTGGCGCCGGTCAGCAGTAATGTCTTTTGGTCTGTCATACCATTACCTCTCGATAGCTGTTCAATGAGATGTTTGATGCATCATAAAATACTGCGTAAAAAAAGCTGAAATTTATTCAGCTCAGAGAGTTGATACCACCTGCCGGCCTCCCGTCAGAGGGAGGCCGGCGTGGGGATTCTTACCGCCCGCTGCGCAAACGCTCCGATCGACGGCGTAAAACTTCCATCACAATCAGCAAGATCAGCGCGGCGCCCACCATCATCGACGCCGCCGCCGCAATGGTCGGATCAAGGTTTTCACGGATACCGGCGAACATCTGTAGCGGCAAGGTGCGCTGACGCGGACTGGCCAGAAACAGCGTGACGATCACTTCGTCAAACGATGTCGCGAACGCGAACAACGCCCCGGAGAACACGCCGGGCGCGATCAGCGGAAACGTCACCTTGCGAAACGCCAGCAGCGGCGGCGCTCCGAGACTGGCGGCGGCGCGGGTCAGATTTTGATCGTAGTTTTTCAGCACCGCCGTCACAGTGATCACCACAAACGGCACGCCCAGCATGGCATGCGCCAGCACCAGACCGAGGTAGCTATTCAATAATGATAGCTTGGCGAAAAAGAAAAACATCCCGACGGCCACAATCACCACCGGGGCGATCATCGGCGATATCAGCACCGCCATCACCAGCGATTTACCGCGAAACTCGCCGCGCACCAGCCCAACCGAAGCCAGCACGCCAAGTCCGGTGGCCAACAGCGTCGCCAACGGCGCAATCAGCAAGCTGTTGCCCAACGCGCCCAGCCAGGCGCTGGAGTTGAAAAACTCGTGATACCAGCGCAGGGAAAAGCCCGTTAGCGGATAGCTCAGAAAGGAGCCGGCGTTAAAAGACAGCGGCACAATCACCAATACCGGCACGATCAAAAATAACAACATTGCCGCGCCATAAAAGTTAAAGAAAGTATTCCACAAGCGGATAACTAACTCACCCTGCTGTTTCATTTTCGTTTCCCCTTGTTTTCATCAATAAACAGAGCATCGTTAGCGCGCCGCGATTTCGGCGTTGGTACGGGTGACGCGGATGTATACCACGTACAACAGCGTAACGATGACCAGCAACTGCGTACCCAACGCGGCGGCCATACCCCAGTTCATGGTGGTATTGGTGAAGAAAGCAACGAAGTAACTCAGCATCTGATCGCTTGGCCCGCCCAACAAGGCCGGCGTAATGTAATAGCCGATCGCCATCATAAAGACGAGTATTGCGCCGGCGGTGACGCCGGCATAAGTCTGCGGTACATAGACCCGCCAGAAGGCAATAAAGGGATGCGCGCCCAGGGATATCGCCGCCCGAACATAGTTGGGTGAAATGCCTTTCATCACCGCATATAACGGCAGGATAAAAAACGGCAGCAGAATATGCGTCATCGAGATGTAGACGCCGATGCGGTTAAATACCAGCACCAGCGGTTCATCGATAATGCCGACGCTCAGCAGCGTCCGGTTAATCAAGCCGCCGGACTGCAACAGCACGATCCAGCTAGCGGTACGTACAATCAATGAGGTCCAAAAAGGCAGCAGTACCATAATCAACAGCAAATTCGCGCGGTTGGACGGCTGTTTCGCCAGCCAGTACGCCAACGGATAGCCCAGCCCGACACACAGCAACGTCACCACGCCCGCCATCAGCAGAGTACGCAGCAACACATCGACATACAGCGACTGTTCGGCCGGTTGCGCCACTATTTTCTGAGTCTGCGCATCGACCTTATGGTCAAAAACCGCCAACAGGTAATAGCTGGTAAAAGGCCGGGAGGCGCGATCCAGCGTTTGCCAGGTGGTAAGCTCGCCCCATAACGGCTGCTCGCTGATTAGCTGACCGCGGATATCGGCGCTATCATCCGCCGGCAGTTTGCGCAGCGTGCGGGTGATCAACGAGCGGTATTCAGAGCCTTCGTATCCCAGTCGTTTGGTAATTGCGGTCAGTTTCCCGCTGCTGCGTGCTTCGCGCAGATCGCTGACCACCGCTTTAAATACGCTTTCATCCGGGACGGCATTCCCAGACCACTGGCGCATTGCGGATACCGTGCTCGGCATGTTTTCTCTCAGTTCCGGATTCGCTACGCTTTTGCCCAGAATCGACACAATGGGGAAGAGAAAGCTCACCACGATAAACAGAAACAGCGGCGCAATCAGCAACAGAGAGCGTTTTTTATACATCGACTGCGCGACACGCAATTGCTGTTTCAGAGCGGCATTCCCTTCTTTCTCGCCGGATGGCGGCGTCGTCGCCAACATTTCGCTCTGGGACATAGGTTTTATCTCCATCATACTTACGGTAAAACAACTGCTGATTTATCGGCCGGCATCCCGCGCTTAACTATCCATCGCCGGCCTGCGCTGCGGGACAAGGCATCGCCGCCTTGTCCCGGCGCCACGAAAATTCGGCTTAACCCACCGGATTATCGTTGCGCAGCCCATGAATTAAAGCGCTGTTCCAACTCTTCGCCGTGGTCGATCCAGAACTCCGTATCAACCTGCAAGGCCTGTGCCAGGTTCTCTGGCGCCGTCGGCAGGGTGGCGGCGACCGCGGGTTCAAGCATGCTGGTGGCCTTCACATGGGTCGGACCGTAAGGGATGTTTTCAGCAAACACTTTCTGATTTTCAGGCTGGTTGGCAAACGCAATAAACTGTTCCGCCAAATCCTTGCGCTTGGAACCTTTAACGATAGCCCAGCTGTCCAGATCGTAGAGGCTGTCCGTCCAGACGATCTTGAAGTCATGCCCTTCTTGCTGCGCGGATGCCACTCGACCGTTGTAGGCCGACGTCATCACCACATCGCCGGAAACCAGCCACTGTACGGGTTGCGCGCCGGATTCCCACCACTGAATATTGGATTTAATCTGATCCAGTTTCTTGAAGGCGCGGTCGACGCCGGCAGGCGTCGCCAGCACTTTATAGAGATCTTCCCGTTTCACGCCGTCGGCCAGCAACGCGATTTCCAGCGTGAATTTGGCGCTTTTACGCAGGGCGCGTTTTCCGGGGTAGGTTTGCACATCCCAAAAATCCGCCCAGTTTTTTGGCGCCTGTTGCAGTTTCTGCGCGTTATAGGTCAGCGCGGTCGACCACAGGAAGATCCCCGCGCCGCACTCTGACACTGAACCTTTTACAAACTGAGACTCATCGCCCAGCTTTGACCAGTCCAGCGGTTCAAATAAGCCTTCATTACAGCCGCGCAGCAGTTCCGGGCCTTCGACCTCAACCACGTCCCAGCCAATCTGACCGGTTTCCACCATTGCGCGGATACGGGCCATTTCACCGTTGTACTCGCCGGCTTCCACCGTGCCTTTACCGGCGGCGGCAAACGGTTTATAGAATGCTTTATCCTGCGCGTCCTTATTCAGGCCGCCAAAAGACACAACCGTTAAGGATTCCGCTTGAGCCTGACAGGCCATGGCGATAAGAAATGCGGATACGGCAACTTTCTTTAACCTTGTTTTGGTCTTAAACATAGTTTGGCTCCTGGAGTGTTAGTCAACGTAAAAATCGGCAATTACGCATCAGCTGTTTTTTGATGCATCATGTATCATATTTCAAGCATAAACCGTGCCATTTCAGCAATTTTATTAATGTTTGGTCATCATGACGGGTGGGAAAGGCCATGCAAAACGTCGTGATTAATACCTGAACGATCGCACTGTTTTTCTTTTACCTGCGTTGCCTTTTGATGGTGCATATTGCGATTTCCTTGCACCATAGGGTTGCGTGCGGGTTCTAGTGAACCGGCGTCAGCCATACCCGGCTGCCACCGGTTTTCCCAACATGATCTCCCCGATAAAAGCTATCGGGAAAGATCGACGCAGAGGTATTTCATTTCCAGATAATCTTCGATACCGAAACGCGATCCCTCACGTCCCAAACCGGACTGTTTCACCCCGCCGAACGGCGCCACTTCATTGGATATCAGGCCGGTGTTAATCCCCACCATGCCGTACTCCAACGCTTCCGGTACGGTCCATTGACGAATGGCGTCCCGCGTATAGACATACGCCGCCAGACCGAACTCGGTATCATTCGCCATAGCGACTACTTCCGCTTCATCGCTGAACTGAAACAGCGGGGCCACCGGGCCGAACGTTTCTTCACGGGCGAAACGCATATCACGGGTCACATCGCCGACAATCGTCGGGGTAAAGAACGTCCCCCCCAGTTCATGCGGCTTACCGCCCAACAGTAGTGTCGCTCCCTGCTTCAGCGCATCCGCGATGTGCTGCTGAACTTTATCGATGGCGTCCGCATCGATCAGCGGCCCCTGGGTCACGCCGGGTTGAGTGCCATCGCCGACTTTCAGCTTTTTGACTTCTTCAACCAGCTTTTCCACCAGCGCCGAATAAATCCCTGTTTGCACATAAATTCGGTTGGCGCATACACAGGTTTGCCCGCTGTTGCGGAATTTAGACGCCAGAATGCCTTTCACCGCCAAATCCACATCGGCATCGTCAAACACGATGAACGGCGCGTTGCCGCCCAGCTCCAGCGACAGTTTTTTCACCGTCGGCGCGCTTTGCGCCATTAAAATCCGGCCCACTTCGGTGGAGCCGGTAAAGCTCAGCTTACGCACCACCGGGCTATCGCACAGCACTTTGCCGACCGATTTGGAATCACCGGTAATCACCTGCAAGACGCCGCGAGGAATGCCCGCCTGTTGGGCCAGCTCACCCAGCGCCAGTGCGGTGAACGGCGTCTGCTCGGCCGGTTTGACAATCATGGTACAGCCCGCCGCCAGCGCCGGCGCCACCTTGCGGGTGATCATCGCCGCCGGGAAATTCCACGGCGTGATCGCCGCGCACACCCCGATAGGCTGTTTGATCACCAGCAAGCGCTGCTGCCCTTGCGGCGATTGCAGCACGCTGCCTTCAATGCGCTTGGCTTCTTCGGCGAACCAGTCGATGAACGAGGCGGCATAGGCGATTTCCCCGCGCGCTTCCGCCAGCGGTTTGCCCTGCTCCGCCGTAAGCAGAAGCGCCAGATCTTCCTGATTGTCCATAATCAGCCGCGACCAGGCTTGCATCGCCGCGGCGCGCTCTTTTCCGGTACGCTGACGCCAGCCGGTCAGCGCCTGTTCAGCCGCTGCAATGGCTTGCTCCGTCTGCCGCGGCGTCACCAAAGGAACGGTTCCCAGAACGTCGCCCGTCGCCGGGTTGGTCACGTCCAGCTTCTCACCGCTTTGGCTGTCATGCCATTCACCGTCAATTAAGCAGCTTTGGCGTAATAACTCTTTTTGTTTCAGTTGCATAGCGTTCCTTTTACTTCGTAAATACACGAGTCAGAATAGTCATCGCCTTGCTGAACTGATCGTCCGGAATCGTCAACGGGTGCAGGAAACGAATCACGTTGCCATGGATGCCGCAGGTCAGTAACAGCAGCCCCTGATTCAACGCTTCTTTTTGGAACTGGCGGGTAAGCTCAGCCGAGGGTTTGCCGGTCTGCGGATCGTTAAATTCAGCCGCCACCATTGAACCCTGAGCACGAATCGCCGCCAGCGCCGGACACTGCTGTTTGATTTTTTCCAGCGTTTCCACCAGCGCCGCTCCCAGACGTTGCGAGCGCTGACACAGCTTTTCCTCTTCAATCACGTCCAGCACCGCCAGCGCCGAGGCCACCGCCAGCGGGTTACCGGCATAAGTGCCGCCCAAACCGCCAGGGCCGGGCGCGTCCATAACGTCGGCGCGCCCTACTACGCCGGAGATGGGGAAACCGCCGCCCAGGCTTTTCGCCATGGTGATCAGGTCAGCCTGTTCAGTATAGTATTCCATCGCAAACAGCTTGCCGGTACGGGCAAACCCCGTTTGTACTTCATCGGCAATCAGCAAAATACCGTGCTCATCACACAGTTTGCGTAATGCGCTGATAAACTCGGGCGGCGCGACGTTGAAACCGCCTTCGCCCTGAACCGGCTCCAGCAGGATCGCCGCAACCTGATCCGCCGCGATGTCGGTATGCAGCAGACGGTCAATGCTTTCCAGCGACTGCGCGACGGTGATGCCCTGCTGCTCGCTCGGATACAGCGCATGGAAGATGGATCCAGGAAATGGCCCGAAACCGGTGGAATAAGGTGCCACTTTGCCGGTTAACGTCATGGTCAGCAGCGTGCGGCCGTGGAAGGCGGCATTAAACGCAATCACCCCGGGACGTTTGGTATAGGCGCGGGCGATTTTCACGGCGTTTTCCACCGCTTCAGCCCCGGTGGTGAAGAATGTGGTTTTTGCCGGGCCGTTAATCGGCGCCAGCGCATTGATGCGCTCGGCCAGATTGACGTAGCTGCCGTAAGGCACAATCTGATAAGCCGTGTGAGTGAAGCATTCCAGTTGTTCGCGCACCGCCGCCAAAATCTTGGGATGACGGTGGCCGGTGTTCAGTACGGCGATACCCGCAGCAAAATCGATAAACTCACGGCCCTCAACGTCCCACAGCGTGGCGTTTTCCGCCCGAGCGGCGTAGAAATCACACATCACTCCGACACCGCGCGGTGTGGCGGCCAAACGGCGTTGATTCAATTCGCTATTCTTCATTTCCTGCTCCGATTCTAAGAACACACCCAAACTCATTATATCCGTAGAGGCTATGTGATGCGTGGCGTCACATGTTTCTGTTGCTATTTATGCGCCAGTTGGTTCTATAATCCAGTGCCAGTTCTGAATATTTGAGGGATCCACTTTGCGCTCGTTATTAACCGACCTGTTGCTTCAGCGGCTAGGTGGCCAACAGGAAGGTACGCTGAATAAGCGTCTGTATGACAGTATCCGTCTGTCGATCCTCGACGGCGCCATCACCGCGGGCAGCAGGCTGCCCTCTTCACGCGATTTGGCGCAGGAGCTGTCGCTGTCGCGCAATACGGTGCTGGCGGCCTATGAACAGCTGCTGGCCGAAGGTTATATCGAGACCCGTACCGGCAGCGGCACTTTCGTCACGGAACAGCTGCCCGACGGCAATATGACCCCGGTGCGGGATGAGCGGGAATCCTCCTCCCGCCTGCCGGTGCAGGAGCTGTCGCGCAGGGGGCTGCATCTGCTGGGCTATGCCGGTGCCTCCGCCCGGCAATGGGGCGCGTTTATGCCCGGAATTCCCGACATCGCCAGCTTTCCCCACGACCTGTGGCGCCGCATACAAACCCGCCTGACCCGGCGCGTCATCCCCGAACAGCTTTCTTATTCCCCTATCGGCGGCAACCCGGAGCTTCAGTTGGCGCTGGTGGATTATCTGCGCGTGGCGCGCTCGGTGGAATGTACGGCCGAACAGATTTTAATCACCGAAGGCACCCATCAGGCCATGGATTTACTGGCGAAAATGCTGTGTAACCCCGGCGATTTAGCCTGGATTGAAGATCCCTGTTATTGGGGGATGCGTAATGTGCTGACGATTAACGGACTGCGGGTGGCGCCGATTGATGTGGACGATCAGGGCATGGTGCCGCCGGATACGGTATCGCCGCAGTCAACGCCCCGGTTAATCTGCGTGACGCCGTCGCACCAGTATCCGTTAGGCGCCGTGATGAGCCTGGCGCGCCGTCAATGGCTGTTGACCCTGGCGCAGGAGCACGGCTGCTGGGTGGTGGAAGATGATTACGACAGCGAATTTCGCTTCTCCGGCAACCCGATCCCCGCGCTGCAAGGGTTGCAGACCCAGTCGCCGGTGATCTATATCGGCACCTTCAGCAAAACCCTGTATCCCGGCCTGCGCGTCAGTTATATGGTGCTGCCGCCGCAGCTGGCGCAGGAACTGAAAATCGCCCACGCCGAACTCTATCGCGGCGGCCACTGGCTGACGCAGGCCACCCTCAGCCAGTTCATTCAGGAAGGTCACTACGCCGCGCATATTCGCCGAATGCGGCTGCTGTACGCCAGGCGCCGCGCCCTGCTGACCGAACTGATCGAACAATATCTGGGGGCGGACTATGTCGGCGACAACAGTAATGCCGGGCTGCATATGCTGCTGAAGCTGCCGGCGAATATCGATGATGTCCTGCTCAGCTCGCGTATTCTTCGACAAGGGGTGATGGTAAAACCGCTGTCCAGTTATTACCTGCGGCCGACCAATCAGCGGGGGTTATTACTGGGTTATGCCTGCGTTGAAGAGTCTAAAATGAGCGATGCGTTTGCCGTTATCGTCGAGTGCATTCAGGCGCTGAAACACGCCGCTTTGGCCCCCTGATCAGTCTGCTTTTTATGCACCATTATGGAGCCACTCTATAAGTAGCATTCACCATAATGGGGCAACACCACATCTCCATTTTCCGCCCTATCGGTTTTAACTCCCTCGTAATGCTCAGTTTTACTAAAGTCGGCATGATTTATGCATTCAACTTATTTAAGATACAGTCACCGCGAGAGAATGGAAGAATGAGAAATTATGTCAGCTTCAAGAACATCCAGAAAACCTACGATGGCGATCGTTTAGTGGTGAAAAACCTGAATCTGGATATCCATGAAGGCGAATTTCTGACCCTGCTTGGCCCTTCTGGTTCAGGAAAAACCACCAGTCTGATGATGCTGGCCGGATTTGAAAACCCGACTCAGGGCGAAATTCTGCTGCGTGATACGCCGCTGCATCACCTTCCCCCCCACCAGCGCGGTATCGGTATGGTATTCCAGAATTATGCCCTGTTCCCGCACATGACCGTGGCGGAGAACCTGGCGTTTCCGCTGTCGATACGTCGTTTGAGCCGCGTAGATATAAAAGAGAAAGTCGATCGGGTGCTCGATCGCGTCAAGCTGACCAATCTGGCCGACCGCTATCCGGCACAAATGTCCGGCGGCCAGCAACAGCGTGTGGCGCTGGCCCGTGCGCTGGTGTTTGAACCGAAGCTGGTGTTGATGGACGAACCGCTGGGCGCGCTGGATAAACAGCTGCGCGAACATATGCAGTTGGAAATCAAAGAATTGCATCAGGCGCTGGAACTAACGGTAGTGTATGTCACGCACGATCAGAGCGAAGCGATGACGATGTCCAACCGGGTGGCGGTGTTCAACGACGGGATTATCCAGCAGATGGCCAGCCCCAGCGACATTTACGAAAAGCCGGAAAACGCATTTGTGGCGCAGTTTATCGGGGAAAACAATACGCTGCTCGCGACCCAGGCGGGTGCGGAGGGCGACTTCTATCGCGCCACGCTGGATGACGGCACCCAGTTACGGGCGCTGAAAGTGCGCCCCAGTTCACCGGGCAAAAAGATCACGTTGTGTATCCGCCCGGAACGGATCCGGATTAACGCCGAACACATCGCCGACGGCGCTCAGCAGGTGAAAGCGCGGATCCAACAGTTTATTTATCTGGGCGACCACGTACGGATGATGACGGAAGTCGCCGGCCAGCCGCAGTTTATGGTCAAACTGCCTGCCAGTGAAATCCAGCCGCACTGGAAACCCGGCTCGGAAGTCACCTTATCTTGGCACCCGGAGCACCTGCGCGCGCTGGATGTGATCACCACGCATTGATGGGATATGCCTTAGAAACGCCCCCTGCCTGGCAGGGGGCATTCTGTATACAACGAAACCGCCCCGTTTATTCGGGGCGGTTTGATCTTGCCGATGAATTAACTGCGGATTTTGCGATAGATCCACAGCACCACAATGGCGCCGATCACCGCGACAACGAAACTGCCAAAGTTAAAACCGTCTACCCGGCCGAAACCAAAGAAAGTGCTGATGTATCCCCCCACCACCGCACCCACAATACCGAGCACTATCGTCAGGAAAAAACCACCGCCGTCTTTACCGGGCATAATCCATTTCGCCAAAATACCCGCAATCAAGCCAAAAATTACCCAAGACAAAATTCCCATAATACCCTCGCTTTTTTAGTTCCATAACGCCCTTACCTTTCCAATCGATAAGACGCGAATCCAAGTATAGACAAGGATTGAAAAAACCGTCAGCCAGGCGCAGGAAAAAATCCGCGTCGTCGGCTGACGCGGGGATTACTCGTCAAGGGGGATAATCTCCACGCTATTGCTGATAATGGGTTTGCACAGAATCTTATAGCCATCGCTATCAAAATTCGTCGCCACCTGCTTCAGCGACGACGCATCCTGCAATTGCCGTACCGTCCCCAGGTAAAGCCAGTTATGAATGATATGGTAGTGCGTCATGCCCGGACGACTCTCTTTGATGGCGACCGGGCCGGGAAACGCCCAGCAAATCAGCCGTAAGGCGTCAAGCCGACCGCCCAGTCGACCCTGATGCGCCGTCAGCGACTCTTTACCGCAGCAGGCGCCCGCACACTTTTTCAGCGCGTGGCGAAAACAGGGTCTGCCGGCCGGTATCTTTTCGAGCCCCAATACCCCCAGACAAAGCTTTTCTTCATCGGCGATCGCTTTCAGCGTATTGAGGGCAGACATTCTGTTGCTGAATATCCCGTGCAGATTCGGAGTGGCGGAAAAATTCACCGTTTTCGCATAGACAACCTCCACGCTGACGCCGTCGAAGCGAATAGAACAGAGCTGACGCGACCTGCGCAGGCGTTTATTGAATAACGGCCCATGCTGTTTAATCATCTGCGCTTCCAGCAATAGCGCGCCGATTTCCCCTGCCGTTTCGATAAACGTGATACGCCGGGTCTGCCTTAACAGTTTGGCCTCGTTGCGTGTACGCATATGCGACATCACCCTCGCCCGAATATTGACGCTTTTGCCAATGTACAGCGGCAGGATATCGCTGCTGCCGTGGAACACATACACACCCGGCGCCGCCGGCAGCCCGACCAGGGCATCGCGCAGATGTTCCGGATATTGGTATATATCGGGCATTTTTTCAGGCACAATCATGACTTCACCACCCTTAACTCATCAATTCGCGTCGTATAGGCCGGAGACAACCGCTCCCTTTTCATCGACCAGCCGGGATTAATCCCCTGTCCGGCGAACCAGATTTTTCCTTTGCCCGAATGATTGATGCGATCAATCGTCGACATCAGCGACTCACTGTTCACATGCGGTTTCCTCGCATCAAACATGTCCAACTGCGCCACGCCGTGACGATAGAAATCGGACAGCACAACGCCCGCCTTGATATACCGATATCCCTGCGCCCAGATATGATCCAATGATTCAACGGCCAGAGAAATAATATCCCGGGTATCGTCGGTCGGCACGCGCGTCATGCGGGTAGCCTGATCGCCGTAATACGCCTCATATCCCACATGCGGGCTGGTACGGATAAAAACGGACACCTGACAGCAGTATTGCCGCTCGTGCCTCAGCTTCTCCGCCGCGCGTTCCGCATAGCGGCAAACCGCCTGACGCATATGCGCGTAGTCGGTAATGCGTGAACTGAACGACCGGGAACAGAGTATCTGCTGTTTCGCCGGCGCCAGTTCCTCCACCTCCAGACAAGACTGACCGCGCAGTTCCCTGACCGTTCTCTCCATCACTACGCTGAACGTTCTTCTGATATAGGCGAGGTCGCTGCGCGCCAGTTTTAACGCCGTATCAATGCCGGCCGATTCCAGCTTACGCGCCAGCCGCCGTCCGATCCCCCAGACGTCGCCGACAGGGGTGATCGCCAGCAGCTTTTCCTGTCGCACCGGGCTGGATAAATCCACAATGCCGCCGGTTTTCGCCCAGGTTTTCGCCGCATGGTTGGCCAGTTTAGCCAGAGTTTTGGTCGGGGCGATGCCCACGCCGACGGTCAGATGCGCCTCGCGCTTGATCCTCTCTTTCACCTGCCGGCCGAACTGTTCCAGCGACATACAGTGGCCAACGCCGGACAAATTAAGGAAAGCCTCATCGATACTGTAAATCTCCACCGCCGGCGCCATCTCCTCCAGAATGCTCATCACGCGGGCGGACATATCTGCGTACAGCGCATAATTGGAGGAGAAAACGGCGATATTGTATTTTTTGATCAGATCGCCTATTTGAAAAAACGGCGCGCCCATCTTCACCCCGAGGTTTTTTACCTCGTGGGAGCGCGCAATTACGCAGCCATCGTTATTGCTGAGCACAACCACCGGTTTTCCGACCAGATCCGGCCGAAAGACGGTCTCACAGCTGGCGTAAAACGCGTTCACATCCACCAGCGCGTACATTAGCGCGTCGCGTGTATGACATAGGTAACCACCCCGAAGATATCCAGGTTGGCGCTGTCGTTAATGGGGATCGGCGCGTAGGCGGCATTCATCGGCATCAGCGCCAGCGTTGGTCGTACCTGCAAGCGCTTGATGGTAAATTCGCCGTCAAGGGCGGCAATGACAATATCGTCGTGCCGCGCCTGCAATGAACTGTCGACCACCACCAGATCGCCATCATGGATGCAGCCCTCCACCATCGACTGGCCGGCGACCCGGACAAAATAGGTCGCCGCCGGATGGTGGACGCAAACCTTATTTAGGTCGATTCGCTGCTCGACATAATCATTGGCCGGGCTGGGAAACCCGGCCGGCACCGCATCGGCATAGAGATTGATCTCCAGCGCCTCGGGATGCGGATCAGGGATAAACCGTTGCATAGCGCCCCTTTAACTGTGTTTTTATACAGTGTAAATGGTGCGCGCCTGTAACGCAATCACCCAATCCGCGGTTGACACTCCACCGGGAAATTCACCGAATGGGCGATATAGCAGGCGTCATGCGCCAGTTTGTGCAGTTGCTCGTACTCATCAGCGGTAGGCTGTTTTTCGCCGCTGAAGCGCACCTGCGGGCGTAATGTCACCTTCAACATCGCCGTTTTGCCGGCTTGATTCACCCCCATCGTGCCGACAGCGTTGTCCTGATAATCATCGACGCAAAATTTATGTTGTGCGGCAATGGAGAGGAACCACAGCATATGGCAGCTCGACAGCGAAGCCACCAGCGCCTCTTCAGGATCGATCGCATCACTGACCGACATGGGCAACGGTACAACATGCGGTGAGGACGATGCGCGTAATCTGATGCCGCCATCGAACTGCCAGTGATGCAGCCGGCTATAGCGGTTATTGAGAAAAGGCTGCCCGTCGCGCTCCCAGGTTATTGATGCAATATATTCGGACACTATTCTGTTCCCTTAACTGTAAAGACTGATAACGCACAGCCACGAAGAAGACCCGTAGGGAGTAGATTATTCCTTTATGAGTCGGATTTTCCAGCGAATTTTTCTGCTCGCGCAAAACTAAACAATTCCTAAACGAGGGCGGCAATTATAGCTATTATCCTAATTAACGCAGCGTTGCTCTCGTTTAAACTGAGCAATTACCGCACTTGCCCGCTGTTATAACAGCGGTTGAATGAGGAACGACATGAAGAAAGTGAGTAAAGAGCGCTTTATCGGGCTGGAATGGCTGCGATTTCTGCTCGGCTGTTATGTGATGATTTATCACACCGTGCATATTTATCCCCAACGTGAGCGCGTGCCGTTTTTAAGTGAACTCACCAGCATGGGATTTTTTGCCACCAGCACGTTTTTTGTGCTGTCGGGCTTTTTATTGGCGCATGTTTACATCAAAGACGGACGCTTGCGCGAACCGGCCCGTCAGTTCTGGGCAAAACGTCTTTTTAATCTCTATCCGATTCATATTATCGCGTTGCTGGCCTCTATCGCCGTTGTCACTCTCATGCAATGGCTCGCAATTCCGCCGGAAGGACAGGTCGCCAGCGCTCGCTTTGTAATTTACGACACCAACGATCCGGCAGCCGATCCGCAGGCGTTGCGTCATTATATGACGAATACCCAATTGGCTTTTAACAGCTTCTTGCAGTTGTTAATGCTACAGGCATGGAACCCCTATTTTCTAACCTTCAATGCGCCGCTGTGGTCGCTTTCCACCCTGTTCTTCTTTTATATGACGTTCCCGTTGCTGGCGCCCCGGCTGCTCAACAGCCGCCATCCGTGGTTATGGATGGGGATTATTTGCCTATTGTATCTGCTGCCGCCGATCTGGGTCATCTGGCAGCAGCAATACGGCATGCCCTACACCGGCTTGTTACAACGCGGCCCCATTTTCCGTTTGCCCGAGTTTCTGGCCGGTATTCTGGGCTATGCCCTGTTCCGAAAATATCGTCAGCAAGGCGTCGAACCGCTCACTAAAGGCCAGCGTTATGCCGCGGCGCTTTTCATTGTCGCCAATTTTATCGTTGCCACCTGGCTTTTCACCCACGGTGAGGCGTATTGGTATTTCCTGCTGCACAACGGGTTATTATTGCCCGCTCAGGTTGGGTTGGTTTGCCTCAGCGCGCTGGCCCGCGATCCCAATAGCGAATGGCTGCGACACTGGTCGCCACGATTGGGCGCCGCATCGCTGTCCATTTTTGCGCTTCACGTACCGCTGTTTAATCTCTTCCGCACGATGGAACAATTGGTTAGGGGTAATCCGCTGGCCTGTTTCAGCGATTGGGATCAGTGTATCGCCGCCGCCGGGCAGGTTCAGTTATCCATGATGGGATATCTCATTTTCCTGCTATCCACCGTGGCGCTGTGCGTATTGTTCCAGGAGCGGATTGTTTTTCGTGTCCGGCAGTTCCTGACGGCACGCTTCCTGACTCCTCGCCCGCCATCCCGCTCGCGAAACGCGGCTTAACCCTGTCGACAGCTATAACGCAAATGTGATGAACATCGCGTTATAGCTGTTAATCATCAATCATATCTTTTATAACTATTTACATTCTAATCAATCGCGTTTTTGGGCTAGAGCATCCTTTCGATTCCTGTTACTGTTTGCGCTTCCGGACTGAACCGGTTCATTATTCATCGGCTGCACGTCTTAAATGACGTCTTTCAAAACCTGTCACCACTGTTTATCTGGCAAAATGACACTATCCAAACATGCAATATCTTCCCTGAGTCTGGTTATCGCCCTGGCGTCCACCGGCATTTCCCAAAGCCATGCCGATACCATTTGGTTGACCAATGGCGACAAACTCAGTGGTAAAATCACACTGCTTGACGGCGGTAAATTATTCATCACCTCCGACTATGCCGGTTCAATCTCCGTGGCATGGGACAAAGTGAAAACCTTCGAGACCGATCACGGTTTGGTGATTCAAGGGGAACGGTATAAGGAAGGCGAGCTGTATCCGGTGATTAAAGCCGGAGACAATCGCGCCATTATCGCCACGCCGTCGATTTCCAGCGAGGCAACCGGGCCGCAAACGCTACAGCTGTCGGAAATCACCTCCATTGTTGCACAGAAGCCGCTGGTACAGGACTTCACCATGAAAGGCAACATTGACGCAGGCATGGCGCATAAGAAAAGTTCGACCGAAACCGATAACTATGATGTGACCCTCAACACACAGGCCCGACATGGCACCTGGCGTCATAACCTTGACGGTAGTTACCATCTGGCTAAAGAAAACAATGTGGAAAGCACCAAGAATGCGGGCGGCGAATATGCGCTGGATAAATTCCTGGATGAACATTGGTTCTGGCAGGGGCGCTACCAGTACAAACGCGATTGGATAGAAAGCATTAAAATCAACCGCTCAATCGGTCTCGGCCCGGGTTATCAGTTCTGGGATAACGATCTTGGGGCGTTCTCGCTGACATCGCTGATCAGTTCTCAAACCTATGTCTATCAGACCAACGAGCAAGATAATTTCTACTCAGGCGGCATTAAGTGGGATTACAACCGCTATCTGTTCAGTAAATCGGTGCAGGCTTTCACCGGCGGTGAACTGGGTCGTTCTTTCGACGCTACCGCGCCGTTTTATCTGAAAGCCGATGCCGGTCTGCGCTTCAAGCTGACTGACTGGTCTTCCCTGAGTATGAAAGTGTCGCGCACCCGCATCGAAAGCGATCAGGGGAATGTTAACGATACGCTGTACACGATGGGTGTCGGCGTCGGCTGGTGATCCTCCGCGTTCTGCTTGGGATTCGATCGGCGAACGTCAGGGACAGGTCGTTCGTCGATTGTCTTTTCAGGCATTGCCGGTGTTATTAGCCGCGATCTGTTGCTGTAGCAAACGAACCCGCTGAGCCAGTTCGCTTAGCTCTTCATCGGCCATTCCGAAGTTCTTCAACGCATGTTCCAGCGCAAACAGATACTGTGCATTGGTTCCCAGCGGGCCGCTGGCCTGAGCAATCAACGGCGCAACCCGTTGAATGCAGGTGTCCTCTTCAACCAGCGGATGCGCCGGTTCCGAAACGAACACCAGAGCCGTGACGGTGTCACCGTTTTGCTGATGCAGTTCACACCACAGCGGGCGGTAACATCCGGTCAGCATTTCACGCTTCCACAGCAGTTCCAGATCCTCACGCAGCGACGATTCTGACAGACGAAAAGCCAAACCGGTGGTTTTCCCGCCCGGTTTCAGCGCCAGCATACGACCAGGACAGCTAACCGTGCCCCTGCCAAGGGTCAAACGCAAGCAAAAAGCCCGATGCCAGTTGTGCAAGGTGGCCAGACAGGCTTCTTCCGCATCAAAAATCGGGTTCCACATCAGTGAGCCGTAGCCGAATACCCAGACAGGACTGCAATCGGGGCGACGGGCCAGCGTTTTCTCCAGCGAATCAGCACGTTGTTGCGGCGTAAGTAATAAGGTTTCCTCAATCGATCCAAAAGACGTTCTACAATCTGCTTTCTGCAAAAAATCGCGTGTCAACACGGCTATATAACCCCCGAACCCTATCCTTTTCTACTTCTACCCATTTGGCCTGTTGTCGTTCCATCCTTAAAACCCAACACTGTCGCTTGGTTAATTTTACGACAGCAACGACACTGAGATTATTCATTTCCGGCATCGCAATCAAGTTTGATGTCGTTCACAAAAACACAAAAGCGCACGATTGCGTCATTTACGCGGATAATTCGCTCTCCCCGCTCTCTAGGTAACATAGATCGGCCAATCGTTTCGCCGGTTAACAGATTTTTGTATCAGGAACCCCATTCTTATCCGGCGCGTAAAATACAAACCTGCTAAGGTTAATCCACACGGATCGCGGGTGCAATGCAGGTCACAAACGCTCGGTTTATCCAAGTCCGGCGCGATGGCGGATATAAGAGGAATCAGCTTTATGCGGCTCCTTACTGGCGAGAAGGACTAAATAAAGAGGCTTATCAGCATAAACCCTACGATATCATGGACAATTATGCTGATTAGCTATAAAAAAAATAATTAATATTATATAGATAGGGAGAAGATTAACGATATTCTCCCTTTTCATTTTAATTACCGCTCAAAGCGTAAAAATCGGTAAAAAGTCCGCGAGCCATTAGAGAATCTGTTAATCTACAGGTTCTTTTTTTACGCTATAACTACTTTTTAGTAACGTCTTTGCCGAAAAGAAAAGAAAAACTGATGACATTCCGTTTTTTATGCCATAGCGCATAATTCCGTTGGATAAGGAGAACCCCGCAATGAAGTCTTACACTGAGGTTGTCAAAACCCGCCATCAGGAATATTCACTTATTCTGCCGATAGCCGCGCTGATCGTTCTGTTCCTGTGGGGGGGCACACAAGATTTCCTCGCCATTCTGGGTATTAACTTACTGGCTTTAGCCGGGATCCTTTTCAGCGCCTTTAGCGTTGTCCGCCATGCCGACGTGCTGGCTCATCGCTTGGGCGAACCCTACGGTTCACTGATCCTAAGCCTGTCGGTGGTCATTCTTGAAGTCAGCCTGATTTCAGCCTTGATGGCGACCGGCGACGCAGGCCCGGATCTGATGCGCGACACGCTCTATTCAATTATCGTGATCGTCACCGGTGGTCTGGTCGGCTTTGCGCTGCTGCTGGGCGGCCGCAAGTTTGCGACGCAATACGTCAACCTGAGCGGTATTAAACAGTATTTAATGGCGATTTTTCCGCTGTCGGTGATTGTGCTGGTTTTCCCCAGCGCCTTGCCTGAAGGAAATTTCAGCGTGACGCAATCCCTGCTGGTTGCGCTGATTTCCGCCGCGATGTATGGCGTATTTCTGCTGATCCAAACCCGTACTCACCAAAGCCTGTTTGTCTATGAGCATGAAGATGAAGGCGACGACGACGCTCATCATGGCAAGCCGTCGGCGCACAGTTCGCTGTGGCACACGGCATGGTTGCTGATCCACCTGATTGCCGTTATCAGCGTCACCAAGATGGACTCGCAGCCGCTGGAAGCCCTGTTGACGGAAATGAATGCGCCGGCACAGTTTACCGGCTTCCTGGTCGCCTTGCTGATTCTGTCGCCTGAAGGGTTGGGCGCAATCCGTGCGGTACTGAAAAATCAGGTACAGCGGGCGATGAATCTGTTTTTCGGCTCGGTTCTGGCTACCATTTCATTGACCGTCCCCGCCGTGACCATCATCGCCATGATCACCGGCCAGACGCTGAACTTCGGTCTGGATATGCCGCATATCGTGGTGATGCTGGCCGTGCTGGTGCTATGTCACATTACGTTTTCAACCGGCAGAACCAATGTCCTGAGCGGCAGCGCACATCTGGCGCTGTTCGCCGCCTATCTGATGACCATCATGCTTTAATCGCCCCGCCTGCCGACACTGTATTCCCGCAGTGTCGGCCTGCCTCAATCCGCTTACCTTTGATGTATATCTGGATCTTCCAAGCACATCCGGCGTATCGTATATAGCGCATTTCTACGACGGACCCAGCCGGCCCGCCATTTTTGTTTCTTCTTTTATTGGTTCTCTCTTAGATGAAAACGCATGGAATTAACGGTATCAAACCGTTCAGCGCCCTGATCGAGGCGTGCTGGCGCGAAAAATATACACTTCAACGTTTTACCCAGGACATTATTGCAGGGATCACGGTTGGGATTATTGCCATCCCGCTGGCAATGGCGCTGGCTATCGCCAGCGGCGTTCCTCCTCAATATGGTTTATATACCGCGGCGATTGCCGGGATCGTCGTCGCGGTCAGCGGCGGCTCCCGCTATAGCGTTTCCGGCCCGACGGCGGCTTTTGTCGTCATCCTTTATCCCGTATCGCAACAGTTCGGCCTGTCTGGCTTGCTGGTCGCCACCTTGCTTTCCGGCGTGTTTCTGCTGCTGATGGGAATATGCCGTCTCGGGCGCTTAATCGAATATATTCCGCTGTCGGTCACCCTCGGTTTTACCTCGGGGATCGCGATTACCATCGGTACGATGCAAATCAAGGACTTCTTCGGTTTGCAGATGGCCGTGGTGCCCGAACACTATGTTGAAAAAGTCTCAGCGATGGCCCAGTCTCTGCCCACCTTACAAATTGGCGATACGCTGATTGGCGTCGCCACGCTGCTGGTGCTGATCGGCTGGCCCAAACTGGGGATCCGCTTGCCGGGCCATCTGCCGGCATTGCTGGCGGGCGTTGCGGTAATGGGCGTGGTGTCGCTGTTTGGCGGCGAGGTGGCGACCATCGGGTCTCGTTTCAGCTATCTGCTTGCCGATGGCACACAAGGCCAGGGCATTCCGCCTATCCTGCCGCAGCTTGTTCTGCCCTGGGATGTCGTGACGCCCGGCGGTCAGTCCATGAAACTCGACTGGCAGAGTATCTCAGCCCTGCTGCCCGCGGCGTTTTCAATGGCCATGCTGGGGGCCATTGAATCTTTGCTGTGCGCCGTGGTGTTGGATGGCATGACCGGCAGAAAACACAACTCGAACGCCGAACTGATGGGACAAGGCTTTGGCAATATCATCGCTCCGTTCTTCGGCGGCATTACCGCCACCGCCGCCATCGCCCGTTCGGCGGCGAATGTTCGCGCCGGCGCCACATCGCCGGTGTCCGCCATTGTCCACTCGCTGCTGGTGTTGCTGGCCTTGCTGGTGCTGGCGCCCTGGCTGTCTTACCTGCCGCTGGCGGCGATGGCCTCGCTGCTGCTGATCGTCGCCTGGAATATGAGTGAAGCGCATAAGGTAATCGACCTGCTGCGTCATGGGCCGAAAGACGACATCATCGTGATGCTGCTGTGCATGTCGCTGACCGTTTTGTTCGATATGGTGATCGCCATCACCGTCGGAATTGTGCTGGCTTCGCTGCTGTTTATGCGGCGCATCGCTCAGATGACCAAATTGAGTGAATTGCCGGAAACCCGGGAACCGGAGCAATTGGTGCTGCGCGTCAACGGCCCGCTGTTCTTTGCCGCCGCCGAGCGTATCTTTAATGATTTGATGATGCGCAGTGAAAATTACCAAACCATCATTCTGCAATGGGATGCCGTTTCGGTACTGGACGCCGGAGGCTTGAACGCCCTTCTGCGCTTTAGCGACGCCTTACCGGCAGGTAAACACCTCATCATTACCGATATTCCGTTCCAGCCGTTGAAAACGCTGGCCCGTGCGAATGTGCACCCCGTCGAAGGCCGTCTTAGCTTTTACGGCTCTTTGGCGCAGGCGCTTGAAGTAACGGCGGAAGAAAGAAAAACAGCGGTCGCGGGATGACACGAAAACCTCGGCCGGACGACATGTTTTTTTAGTGAGGCACGGCGGGTAAATCGAGACGAACGGACAGACGATCGTCGCGTTGGGTTAATGACAGCGAGTCATGGAACTCCTCGCCAATTACGCTCAATTGCTCGTGCGTCAGCGGGTAAGGCAACTGGATGTCAAAAGCGTCCAGCCCCTGACGCCGGGCCAGCGCAATCAGCCTGACAATATTGGTTTCATCACTCACCTGCGTGGACAAGACCTGCAAGGCGAGCACTTTCAGCCGATCTTTGGGTGCCGTCTGTCTGGCTAACGGCGCTTTCGTCACCATGCCGAAAATCGGCAACACGCCATACATGGCATCCATGAAACGCCAGCGCTTATTGCATAGCGCGGCCAGATAATCTGTGTAATCGATACAGATTTTTTCACTGGAATATACAGATTCAGGGCGACGCGTTTCCATTCCCCTTTACACCTCTCTACCAGTGGATTTATCGCACATTTTCACCACAAAACCCTATCATGCAAGATAGTTTATTCAGGTATATTGTCACGGTTTATTGTCGTGTTACCAGCCAATTCAGGAGTATTGACTGTGGCAACTTTTCCTTCCGCCCCCGTATTGATTACCGGCGGCGCCCGACGCATCGGGCTGGCCTTGGCTCGCTCATTTCTGGCGCGGGACATCCCGGTCATCATCAGCAGACGCACGCCTTATCCCGAGCTTGAGGCATTAGCGCAACAGGGCGCGGTCTGTCTGCCGGCTGATTTCTCCACCACCGAGCAGATTTATACGTTCGCCGAGCAGATCAAAACCTTGACGCCGCATCTGCGGGCGATTATCCATAACGCCAGTAGCTGGCAGGCGGAAAGTGCCGATATTCCACCGGAAAAGACGCTGGCGGATATGCTCCAGATCCATGTTTATACCCCCTATCTGCTCAATCAGTTGCTGGAGCCCTGCCTGTGCGGTCAAGGCGTCGCCGGCGCTGATATTATTCATCTGACCGACTTTGTGGTGGAAAAAGGCAGTGATAAACATATCGCCTATGCCGCCAGTAAAGCCGCGCTGGATAATATGACCCGTTCCTTTGCCCGTAAACTGGCGCCCGAAGTCAAAGTTAATGCCATCGCCCCCGCGCTGATCATGTTTCATCCCCATGATGATGCGCAATATCGCCGGCAGGCGCTGGATAAATCCCTGATGAAAATCGCGCCAGGCGAAGAGGAAATTGTGCGGCTCGTCGACTACCTGCTCGCCAGCCGCTATATCACCGGAGAAACCATCGCGCTGGATGGCGGCCGGCCGCTGCGTTGAGATAACAATCGGCCGGCGGTTTAACACCCGTTTACGCTTCATGACTAGTGCCGCAATAGCCATCGATCTATGCTATCGGCAGCATTGTTCATGATGATACGGATGCCATGCATAAAATTGTTTTTGTAGAAGACGATGTTGAAGTCGGTAAGCTGATTGCCGCCTATCTGGGTAAATATGATATTGAGGTTCGGGTGGAGCCGCGTGGCGATCGGGCGCTGGCGTTCGTCGAACAGCAACAGCCCGACCTGGTGCTGTTGGATATTATGCTGCCCGGTAAAGACGGTATGACCCTCTGCCGGGAGTTGCGTCCGCAGTATGGCGGCCCGATTGTTCTGCTGACCTCGCTGGACAGCGATATGAATCATATTCTGGCGCTGGAAATGGGCGCCGACGACTATATTTTGAAAACCACCCCGCCCGCAGTGCTGCTCGCCCGCCTGCGGCTGCATTTCCGGCAGTATGCCGCCTCAACGTCAGCCGCCGCGGCTACGTCCGCTACGCCGTTGCAGATCCATAAATCCCTGAATTTCGGCCTGTTGCATATCGATCCGGTTAACCGTGAAGTTACATTGGGTGACGAAAATATTGCGCTATCAACCGCTGATTTTGACCTGCTCTGGCAACTGGCGACCCATGCCGGCCACATTATGGATCGCGATGCATTGCTGAAAAGTCTGCGCGGCGTCAGTTACGATGGCATGGATCGCAGCATTGACGTCGCCGTCTCCCGCTTGCGTAAAAAGCTGTACGACAATCCGCTGGACCCCTTTCGCATCAAGACGGTGCGTAACAAAGGCTATCTGTTCGCCCCTAATAGCTGGGAGCCTGTCGCACCATGAAAAAGCTGTTCATCCAGTTTTTTCTGCTGCTGTTTGCCTGCTTTGTGGTGATGACCCTGCTGGTCGGTCTGGTGTATAAAGTCACCGCCGAACGCGCCGGACGGCAATCCATGGACGACCTGATGAAAAGCTCGCTCTATCTGATCCGTAACGAGCTGCGCGCTATTCCGCCCCGCGACTGGCATAAGACCATCAACCAGCTTGATTTGAACCTGTCGTTTAAACTGCACATTGAACCACTGAGCAACTACACGCTGCCCGCCAGAACCCAGCAGCGGTTGAATCAGGGCGCGATTGTCGCCCTAGATGATGAATACACGTTTATTCAGCGTATTCCGCGCAGCCATTATGTGTTGGCGGTCGGGCCGATTCCCTATCTGTTTTTTCTGCATGAAATGCGCTTGCTGGACTTGTTGCTGGTCATGTTGATCGGCCTGTCGCTGGCGTTGCCGGTCTTCCTGTGGATGCGCCCGCACTGGCGGGCGATGCTGAAACTGGAAAGCGCCGCTCAACGCCTGGGGGATGGACACCTTGAAGCGCGTACGCACTTCGATAACACCTCCAGCCTGTTTCGGCTTGGCGTCGCGTTTAACCTGATGGCGGACAACCTGAATCAGCTGATCACCAGCAAAAAACGACTGATCGATAATATTGCCCATGAGCTACGCACGCCGCTGGTAAGACTCCGTTATCGACTCGCTATCAGTGAACATCTGACCGACGAGGAACAGCTGGCATTAAACCGGGATATTGGTCAGCTTGAAGCTTTGATCGATGAGTTGCTTACCTATGCCCGGCTGGATCGACCACAGGTCACGCTGCACCTCGCCGAGATTGATCTTCCCGTCTGGCTGCAAACCAAAATCGATGATATTCGGCTGATCCATCCCGACAAAACCATCACGCTTGATATTTCCCGCCGGGCAAATTTCGGCGCGCTCGATCTGCGCCTGATGGAGCGCGTGCTGGATAATCTGGTCAACAATGGCCTGCGCTTCTGCCGCTCGCGCTTGCATATCAGTCTGCAACCGGACGGCGGCGACAGAGCCTGTTTGCAGGTTGAGGATGACGGCCCCGGCATCGAACCCGAAAATCGAAAATCTATCTTTGAGCCTTTTATTCGCCTGGAGGCCGGGATCGAAAACAGCAGCGGCGGCTGCGGCCTGGGACTGGCCATCGTTTATGCCATCGTTCGCGCTTATGAAGGGAGCATCACCGTGGACGGCAGCCCGCTGGGCGGCGCCCGTTTCCGATTCTGCTGGCCGGTGAAAACCGCCGCCACACCGAGAGCCGATCGGTAACTCGGCGATCTTTTGGCTGAAAACGGGCGCTGTACAAACTGTTACACGCCGATACCAATCACTTACGGAACGCGATTGCTCTTTTCTTTATGCTCTCTTCACCGACCCAAACCCGGGTCACGAAACCTGAATGAGATAACGAGGAAATAATGATGATGAATAAAGTCGTAGTAATGATCGCCGGTGCGGCGCTGGGTCTGTCTTCCGTAGCATTTGCCGCCGACATCGCCCCCAGCGCCCCGGCTCAAGCGGCCGCCCCTACCGCGCCGGCTAAAGTAACCCACAATAAAAAACACCTGAAAAAAGCCAATACGGTCGAGCAAAAAGCACAGGCCGCTAAAAAACAAGCGAAAAAAGCCAAAACCGTCAAACCGGCGACCACCACGCCGGCGGCTTGATAAGCGCGGCGTTATGCCGTGACCGATTTTTATCCACCTCAGACACCCGGTAAGACGGGTGTTTCTTTTATGGGATATCGAATGCTGCCGCATCGTTATTCATTTGAAATCATGCTATCCCTGGTGCTTATCTGCGGACTTATCGCCTTGCTCTTTTTTCTATAGATCATCAGGTTAAGTTCCCATTACTGGCTAAAAACACCGCCAAGCAATCCTCTTTCCCGGCAAATTGACGCTATAGTTATTTAATCAAAGCTATTTAACAAATCGCTGACGTCCAGATTAAGGCACACTATTACATGTACATGCGCATATCAGCCTGGTTGTTATGTTCATTATCTTTTTTCACCCTGTTTAGTTGGGCGGGAGATACCGCATCCGAAGCTGAAAAACAGCAGCAGAGGTTATTTTTCAACCATGACGATCGGGATCGGGTTCCTGATGCCGCACAATGGCCGTGGCAGGCTATCGGCCAGCTTGAAAGCGCCAGTGGCAATCTGTGCACCGCAACGCTTATCTCGCCGCATCTGGCGCTCACCGCCGGGCATTGTGTGTTGAGCCCCGCCAACAGCGAGCCTGACCTGCCGGTCGCGCTGCGTTTTTTGTCGACAGACAACGGCTGGCAATATGAAGCAAAAGACATTGAGGTTTTGGTCAATAAGAAACTCAGTGAAAGACTGGAGGCCGATGGCGACGGCTGGATTGTTCCCCCTGCCGCTGCGCCGTGGGATTACGCCCTTATTCGCTTAAAGCGGACGCCGCCGGGGATTACCCCCCTGCCCATATGGCAAGATAGCCGCCTGGCATTGATGCAAGCCTTGGCGCAACATGGGCAACGTGTTACGCAGGCGGGCTATCCTGAAGATCATCCGAATACGCTTTACCGTCATCAGGACTGCGTGATTACCGGCTGGATCCAGTCTGCGGTGCTATCACATCGATGCGATACCTTGCCGGGCGACAGCGGTTCGCCGTTACTGCTGCGCACCGCCTCGGGATGGGTGCTGATGGGCATTCAAAGTTCCGCGCCTGCCGCCGGCGATCGTGATAAAGCGGATAATCGCGCCATTGCGGTGACGGCAATCCGTCAAGCGCTGGAAACATTGGCCAACAAATCAAGATCGTCATCACTAACGCCTTAGCTTGCCCGGTGCCGCCATGCTACTGTGTAAGCATAAGATATGTTGTTACGAGTAAAGAGGAATCAGCATGTTACGCCATTTAAATCATGATGAAAAAAAACGCATGCAGACTCTGGATATCGTGCAGGATCTGGATACCTTTCAGGATAATACGCTTAACAAGATCACCGTGCTGGCATGCCAGTTGCTGAAAATGCCGACCGCATTAATCACCCTGAGCGGATCACAGAAACAGCACGTCAAAGCGAAAACCAATTTCGCCTTGAACGAAATGGAAAAAATCGGCTCGTTCGATCAATTTACCGTGCAAACCGGCTGTTTTCTTATCTGTCAGGATGCTTTGCAGGATGAACGATTTAAAGACAGTCCCTATGTCGCCGGCCCGCCGCATATCCGCTTTTATGCCGGGATCCCGCTGTTCACCGAAGAAGGCTACGCCATCGGCACCCTGTGCGTCATCGACTATACGCCCCGCACGTTCAGCATGCTCCAGTTGCACACGCTAAAGAATCTGGCGGCCATCGCCATATCATTGATCAAATACCGTAATGCTATCGGCCTCATCGATGCGGTCACCATGTTGCCGAACCGTCAGCGATTAATAGAGGATATTAATCACATGACGGATATCTATGAAAACTATCTGCTGATACTCATTGACAGCATTGATATCTCTTATGCCTATGAAATGGGGCGGGCGCTGGGTATGCCGACGGTCGAAAGCGTGCTGAAAGATATCGGCCTGTTTCTGCGCCTGGCGTTTGATTCACGTGAAAATGTCTATTGCGTCGCCGTCGGCCGCTTTGCCCTGCTGATCAAGGCGGATAGAAAAGAACGGATTTTAGCTGAACTGATGCGCTGTGCCGATCATATTCCGGAAAGCATCACCAGCCATGTCCCATTAAAATTGGAATTATTTGTCGGCTATACGGAATTTCAGGTTCCGGTAAACGATCCGCAGCGCATTCTGCGCGAGTCAATGAGCGCGGTGCAGGATGCGATGAAAAATAATGTCCGCCAATGCGCTTACAACGAAAGCAGCGATAAGGCGCAGCAAATCGCCTTTACCCTGCTCAACGAGCTTTCCGATGTTTTGCAGCATAACAAGCCCGGCCTGTATCTGGTTTATCAGCCCAAATTGAATATCAAGACCGGCAACGTGATCGGCGCGGAAGCCCTTATCCGTTGGCATCATCCCAATTTGGGGGAGATTTACCCCGACCGTTTCATTCCTTTGGCGGAAGGCACGACCCTGATGCGCCCGCTAACCGAGTGGGTTATTCAGCAAGCCGCTCAGCAGGCAAAACTCTGGCGTCAGGCGGGCATTGTATTTCCGATATCCATTAACGTCGCCGCCAGTAATTTCGCTGAAGATAATTTTATTTCGCGGCTAGTCAATATCCTTAGCAACCACGGGCTGACGAGCGCTGATATTGAAATTGAATGCGTGGAAACGCAAAAAATCGTGGAAAGCTCCGAGACGCTTGCCACCATCCTCGAACTAAAACAGCGCGGCTTCACGATTTCGCTGGATGATTTTGGCGCGGGCTACAGCAATTTGAGTTACCTGAAAAATATCCCGGCGACCATCATCAAGCTGGATAAGTCGTTGATCCAGGATATTAAAACCAATCACGATAGTCGAACCATCGTTGAATCGATCATCAGTATGCTGCATAAGCTTGATTACGATGTTCTGGCGGAGGGCGTTGAAAATAAAGAAACGCTCGAATACCTGACGCAATTCGATTGCGATGAAGTTCAGGGCTATTATTTCTCCCGGCCGCTGCCGCCAAAAGATTTCATGGCGTGGCTGAGTCACCATCAGCACGGATAATGTTATCCGTGCCGACAGGGTTGGGCGGCGCACCGTGCGGCTATTTTAATTCTTCGCCATGACATTGCATATCCCTCCGTCATTCACTACTACTTAAGTATTGATTAACCGTCAGGCGCGGGCGTAGGAACGCGCGCGACACAGACGGTGGTAGGAAGCCGACAAGATAAGGGCCAAGACCATTGCTATGACCATTTTTGATGACCAACAAGATATTCATGACATCAGACAGGCGATTGCCCTGCTGGAGGCGCCCTCCATCACCATACAACTGGCGAATCTGGTCGGCGGGCCGATTGAGTGGAGCCTGTCCAAACTGCCTAAGTGGGTAAAAAGCAAAATACAGGATGTGGTGCATGCTGCGTTGCATAAGTCCGTCGATGCCGCGCTGTATACCCTGGATGACGATCCGAAAAGGGCTTCATCGCCTAAAACCCATAAGCTGGCGGCCGCCACGTCCGGCGCCGTCAGCGGTTTTTTCGGCGCGGCCGGCTTAATCGTCGAACTTCCCGTCAGCACCACGATTATGATGCGTTCCGTCGCCGATATCGCCCGCAGCGAAGGCTTTTCGCTGACGGATTTTTCCGTCAAAGCCGCCTGCGTCGAGGTTTTCGCCCTCGGCGGCCGTTCCAAAAGCGATGATGCCGCCGATTCCGCCTACTATGCTTCCCGGGCGGTGCTGGCCGACATTACCAAACATACCACGCGTGAATTAATCGATATCGCCAGTAAAAAAGGGGCGGAAAAAACCTCGGCCAGGATCACCTCGTCCCAGGCGGGAAGGACGCTGGCCAGGTTGATTGACGCCGTCGCCACACGACTGGGTATTACCATCACCGAAAAAATGGCCGCCCAGATCGTTCCGATTGTCGGCGCGGCCAGCGGAGCGGCCATTAATACCTTGTTCATTAATCATTATCAAAATATGGCGAAAGGCCATTTCATCATCAAACGTCTGGAACAAAAATACGGCGAAGAGGAAATCAAGTCGGTTTATGTGCGGCTAAAAGTTGACGCCCGCCCGCCTGATGCCGAGCGCCATGCTTAACGCCGCGCGCGGCGCGTTTATGCTTCGATTTGCTCCATCGCCTGGAGCACCCGCTTGTCTGATATCGGGAACGGGGTTCCCAACTGCTGGGCGAAATAGCTCACCCGCAGTTCTTCAATCATCCAGCGAACCGCTTTCACATCGTCGTCGTCGCGGCGCTCAGGAGGCAGTTTATTCCACCACTGCTGCCAGGCCTGTTGCACCTGCTCAACCTTCAGCATTTGCGCCCGGTCGCGGTGCACATCCTGCGCCAATTTTTCCAGCCGACGTTCAATGGCCTGTAAATAGCGCAGCACATCCGGCAACCGCCGCCAACCGTTGGCGGTGACAAAGCCGCGGAACACCAGGCCGTTGAGCTGGCTTTTTATGTCGCTTAACGCCAGCGCCAGCGCCATATCCACCCGGCCTTTCAGCCGTTTGTTAATGGCGAACACCGCCGTCAGGATCTGCTCAACCTGTTTGGCGATATCGACCACCGTATCGTTGAGTTCCGCCCGCACTTTTTCATGCAGGCGTTGGAACGCCTCTTCCTGCCATACCGGGCCGCCAAACTCGCTAATCAGCTTATCCACCGCGCAGGCGATGCAGTCGTCAATCAGATCGAGCACTTTGCCGTAAGGATTAAAATACAGGCCCAGCTTCGCTTTGTTGGGCAGTTTCTCATGCAGATACTTAATCGGCGACGGAATATTCAGCAACAGCAAACGCCGTAACCCCTGACGCATAACCTGCTGTTGCTGATGCGGCGTATCAAACAGACGGATCGCCACGCTGTCTTTCTCATCCACCAACGCCGGATAGGCCTTCACGGAATAGCCGCCGCGTTTCTGCTCATAGCAGTCCGGCAGGGAGCCAAAGCTCCAGACGTGGATACCGCGCTGCTCCAGTCCCTCGTCAGCCACCGCCGATAACGTCTGCTGGACTTTATCCTTGAGCTGCTCTTTCAGCGCATTCAGATCTTTGCTTTCCCGCAGAGTACGGTTTTTCTCATCCAGCACGCGGAACGTGATTTTAAGATGATCGGGCACCTGTTCCCACTGCCACTCGTCACGCGGCACCGTCACCCCGGTCATTAGTCGCAATTCGCGCTCCAGCGCATCCAATAACCCTCGTTCCAGCGGCGTCGCGCGCGCCAGAAACGCTTCGGCGTAATTCGGCGCCGGCACAAAGTTGCGCCGCATCGGTTTGGGCAGGGATTTGATCAGCGCGATAACCAGTTCGCGCCGCACGCCGGGGATTTGCCATTCAAAACCCTCTTCGCGCACCTGATTGAGAATGGGCAGCGGGATATGCACCGTCACGCCATCGGCGTCGGTTCCCGGCTCAAACTGATACGACAGGCGCAGCTTCAGGTCGCCCTGATGCCAGAAGTTCGGATAGTCCAGCGCGCTGACCTTATCCGCCCCCTCCTTAATCAGCATGCTTTTTTCAAAGTTCAGCAGATCGGCATCCTGACGGCTGGCGCTTTTCCACCATTTATCAAAATGGCGGGCGGAAATAATATCGTGCGGCAAGCGCTGGTCGTAAAATGCGAACAGCGTTTCATCGTCCACCAGAATGTCGCGGCGGCGGGATTTATTTTCCAATTCCTCGACTTCCGCCAGCAGCTTTAGATTGGCGCGGAAAAAAGCGTGATGCGTTTGCCAGTCGCCCTCCACCAGCGCATGACGGATAAATAATTCACGCGCCAGCAGCGGATCGATCTGGCTATAGTTCACCTTACGCGCCATCACAATCGGCAGACCAAACAGGGTGACTTTCTCCTGCGCCATCACCGCGCCCTGGGCTTTTTCCCAGTGCGGATCGCTGTAGCTGCGCTTTATCAGGTGCTGCGCCAGCGGCTCAATCCATTCAGGTTCGATGCGTGCGGCGATACGTCCCCATAAACGGCTGGTTTCCACCAGTTCGGCCACCATGGTCCATTTGGGCGGCTTTTTAAACAAACCGGAACCGGGGAAAATCGCAAAGCGGGCATTACGCGCGCCGCTGAACTCCTGTTTTTCAATATCTTTCTGGCCGATGTGCGACAACAGCCCCGTCAGCAACGCGCAGTGAATGCTGCGATAATCGGACGGCTCGCTGTTCACCGGCAGCCCCAGTTCTTTCACCACCTGACGCAGTTGGGTGTAGATATCCTGCCATTCGCGCACCCGCAGATAATTTAGGTACTCGCTGCGGCATAACCGCCGGAACTGGCTGGACGATAAGGCCCTTTGCTGTTCGCGCAGATAGTCCCACAGGTTGACGAAGGCCAGAAAATCGGATTCTTTATCGGCGAAACGGCGGTGCTTTTCATCCGACGCCTGCTTCTTGTCCGTCGGCCGTTCACGCGGATCCTGAATCGACAGCGCCGCCGTAATCACCATCACTTCCCGCACGCAGCCTGACTTGCTCGCTTCCAATATCATACGCGCCAGACGGGGATCGATAGGCAACTGCGCCAGTTGGCGCCCCTGCGGCGTCAGTTGATAATGGCCGTTTTCCGCCAGTTGAATCGCCCCCAGTTCTTCCAGCAATCGTACGCCATCCTGAATGTTGCGCTTGTCCGGCGCTTCCACAAAGGGGAACGCCGCGATATCGCCTAACCCCAGCGCCGTCATTTGCAGAATGACGGAAGCCAGATTGGTGCGCAAAATTTCAGGATCGGTGAATTCCGGGCGGGACAGAAAATCCTGCTCGGAATAAAGCCGGATACAAATCCCGGCGGCGACGCGGCCGCAACGCCCTTTTCGCTGATTGGCCGACGCCTGCGAGACGGCTTCAATCGGTAAACGCTGTACTTTGGTACGGAAGCTATAACGGCTGATGCGGGCGGTGCCGGGGTCGATCACGTAACGAATACCCGGCACCGTCAACGAGGTTTCCGCCACGTTGGTCGCCAGCACGATGCGACGGCCATGATGCGACTGAAATACCCGGTTCTGTTCCTGATTGGATAAGCGGGCATACAGCGGCAGGATCTCGGTATGCGGCAAATCCAATTTAGTCAGGGCATCCGCCGTATCGCGGATCTCGCGCTCGCCGCTCATGAAAATCAGGATATCCCCCGGCCCTTCGCGTCCCAGTTCGTCCACGGCATCAAAAATCGCCTGTAGCTGATCGCGATCGCTGTCTTCCGCCTCTTCCACCACCGGGCGATAACGCACATCGACCGGATAGGTTCGCCCGGACACTTCAATGATCGGCGCGTGGTTAAAATGACGCGAAAAACGCTGGGGATCGATGGTGGCGGAGGTAATAATAACTTTTAAATCGGGGCGTTTCGGCAACAGCTGGCGTAAATACCCCAGAATGAAGTCGATATTCAGGCTGCGCTCGTGCGCTTCATCGATAATCAGGGTGTCGTACTGCATCAACAGACGATCCTGCTGAATTTCCGCCAGCAAAATACCGTCGGTCATCAGCTTCACCAGCGTGTTATCCCCCACCCGATCATTAAAGCGAACCTTGTAGCCCACGCAACCGCCCAGCGGCGTCTCCAGTTCCGCCGCAATACGATCGGCCACCGTTCTGGCCGCCAGACGCCGCGGCTGGGTATGGCCGATCAGCCCGCGCACGCCGCGCCCTAACTCCAGACAGATCTTCGGTAGCTGCGTGGTCTTGCCCGACCCCGTTTCCCCGGCGACGATAATTACCTGATGATCGCGCAGCGCATTCAGGATAGCATCTTTTTTCTGGCTAACGGGCAGTTGTTCAGGGTACGTGATGGACGGGCGGCTTGCCCGGCGGTTTTCCACCTTCTGGCGGGCCGCGGCGATCTCACCTTCAATTTCCTGGGCGATGGCGGTCTGCGCCTGCGGACTGCCGACTTTCGCCGCGCCCTGTAAACGACGGCGCAGACGTTGCCCATCGCGCAGCATTAACTCACTGAGCTGCGAAGATAATGCGTTGAGAGGTGATTTCACGTGGCTATTCCTTAATACTCTTTGACCAGGCGGGATGTTTGTCCGCCTTTCATTTTTCGGCGGGCATGGTAGCACATCGCCGGCCGCGGCTCTAACCGGCGGCACCGAATCCTTATTCAATAAAATCGAACAATGTGCTCGAAATATTGCACTTTCAACCGGCTAACAGGCCGCATAAGATGTGACTCAACAAGGGGCGTTTGGTCAATGGTGTCCCAACCTCAATAAAATAAGGAATTGGCATGAGTAAAATATTAATTCTGAAATCAAGCATCCTGGCGGATTTCTCCCAGTCAAACCAACTGGCTGACTACTTCAGTGCACAATGGCAGGCCGCCCACCCGGGCGACAGTATCACGGTTCGCGATTTGGCCGCCCAGCCGATTCCGGTGCTTGACGGTGAATTAGTCGGCGCCCTGCGCCCGTCTGATGCGCCGCTGACTCCGCGCCAGCAGGAAGCGCTGACGCTGTCCGATGAATTGATTGCCGAGTTGCAGGCCCATGATGTCATCGTGGTTACCGCTCCGATGTATAACTTCAATATTCCGACGCAGTTGAAAAACTATTTTGACCTGATTGCCCGCGCCGGCGTGACCTTCCGCTATACCGAGCAAGGCCCTGAAGGTCTGGTAAAAGGCAAGCGCGCCATCGTGCTGACCAGCCGCGGCGGCATCCATAAAGATTCGCCCAGCGACCTGCTGGAACCGTACCTGCGCCTGTTCCTGGGTTTCATCGGTATTACCGACGTTGAGTTCGTTTTTGCCGAAGGCATCGCTTACGGCCCGGACGTGGCTAAAAAAGCCGCTGAAGACGCCAAAGCGCAGCTATCTCAGTTGGCCGCGTCTTAACGTCAATCCTCATCATTACTACCCTGTGTTTCATTTTTTGTGCTTGGCTCTTTATTGCGCGCCCTGCGGCGCGCTTTTCTTTATCTCTTCCCCCGCCGCATTGTCTGACTGGCCTAGTAGTTGAACGGCCTCTTGATCCGCCTTGATATGAATCTGATGATCGATTTTGACGTTCATGTTGATGGTTATCGGCTCTTTTGCCCCGACTTCTATACGCGGCACGCACCCGGCCAGTAAACTCAGGGCGCAGAGCGTTCCCGACAATATATACAGATTTTTCATCATCCTATCCTGAACTTATTCATTAGCTTGCTGCTCCAGCGTATCCTGCACGTTATCGCCAAACCGTAAACTGCGCCATAGCTGGAAGATATTCTCCTGGTGGCGATAGTTGAGTATCACCTGTCTGTCGGCGCTGAGTGTAGGATTTTTCCCTTCAATCTGCGCGCTAAGCGACATCGCCCCTTGATTATCCAACTCGACCGTCGCGTAGGAACGGCCGATTTCCAGATAGCGCAACCAGTCGATGGCCGCGCCGCTGACACTATTTTTGCTTGCCAGCTCGTCGGCCATCTGCTTATCCAGCCGCAGCGTCAGGAAGCGATCGTTGCTAAAACGTCCCCCCTGGATCAGCTTGTTCGGATGATTAAAGTTCAGCGGCAAGACCCCGCTCACCCGCCCGGACATCGCCAGCTGTTTCAACTTCAATACCGTCAACAGCTCGCTAAGCTCCACGCTTTCCACTTTGAGCAATGCCGCCTCGCGCTGCGGCCAGCGTAATGCCGAAAGATCGATGTGTCCGCGTAATACATCCATACTGGCCTGTGACAAAGTCAGCGGCTGTTTTTCGCTGTAAGGGTAAAACCCTTGCAGATCGACGCGGATATTGGTCGCTCTGAACAGGTTGTCCAGCGTATCAATGCGTAGCGTGGCCGGCTGTTTCACGCCCAATTGCCAGTGTTGATCCTTAAGACGATAAGGCAGCGTAAAATTGACCCCGCTCACCTCGCCGTCCTGCAACCACAGCCCGCCGTTTTTCACGACCCAGTGCCCGCCCGCGCTGAACCCTTCGCCGCGAGCCGCGGAAAACGCCGACTGGGCGTAAAACTGTCCGGTACGAATAGTCATTTTCAATCCGGGGGACAGCAGCGGCTGAAAGACTCTCAGCGGTTGTTGCGGCCACCACGCGCCGCCGCGCAGACGTTCGCCGTCCCAGCGGCCGCGCAGCGTGACCGGCCCGATATCCTGCGCTTGCAGTTGTCCTGTCCACAGGAAATCGGCGGGGTCGCGGCCATTTAGCTCAAGCGTTAACCGCGACGGAGGAAGATAACCGCCGTTGCTGAAATCCACCTGCTGCGCCGCAAGCTGCAATGCGCCCTGAAAATGCTCTCCCGAGCGGGCGCGCTGCCAGCGCAACGGTTCGGCGATCGTCAGCCGGGGCTGACGCACCCTCACTAACCCATAGCTCAACTGATCCAGCCCGCTGGAAAGCCGCTCAATCTCAATAAGCGTGTCCTGCCAGCTCCCGCGGCCGGCGACATCCCATTTTCCCTTCAGCGGCGGCAGTTGCCCGCTGCCCCAGTAGCGCCATTGCCACTGGCCTTTATCCGGCCAGAAGTCCCGCGCCTGACCGTCAAGATGCAGGTTAAATCGGCCCCAATATTCGTCCCGCGCCTTAACAATGGCCTGTAAGCGACCGTTAATTCCCGTGGCGCCGACCCGCAATCCCGCCAGCGGCCAGCGGGCTTCCTCAAGCCTTACCTGAGGCGCCAGCGTTCCCCATGCCCGTAACAACGCGCCCGGTAAAATCGTCAATTCCGGATTTAATACCGAACCTTGTATCATGCCCGGCAACGATGCGGTCAACGACACCGCCGACAGATTGGCCTGACCGGTCAACTGAAAACGCAGCTCGCTATTGATCAGCCCCAGATGGCCCGGCCCCAACACCAGCACCGCATTGGCTTTACCGTTATGCCCCTGGGTCAACAGGTTCATACGCGCATCGATACGGGTTTTATCCAGCCCCTGACGCCAGTCCCGCAGCGTGATGGCGACCTTGCCGGAGAGGGGTTGCGCGGCATAAGGCCAGCGCCAAAGCCCCTCATTCACCTGAATCGTGTCTTCAGTAAGCCGCCACGGTAATGACACCAGCGGTTGGTTATCGCCAGCCGCATTCAGCGAAAGCTCGCCCTGTTGATTTTCCCAACGTACCAGCACGGATACGGATTCCGGCGTTTGCCCGCTCTCAAGATGGCCGTTTAGTCTGCCCTGCGCGGGCGACTGCGCCAGCGTGGCGGCCAGTTCCATCTCCCCGCTGACCCGCAACCGGGTATCGCCCGCCGGGGTCGCCAACATGCCGTCATGCAATGTTAGATGCCGATCATTCAGTTCAGCCTGAAAAGCCAACCGATCGCCCTGATAATGTACTATCTGCCGCTGATGACCATCAAAGGTTAACCGGGCTTTTCCGGCGTACGCCAGCCAGGGTTGCAGAGTGAATTTTTCAATCACGATATCTGCGGCGGGCAAACGCTGCTGCCACTGGGAAAGTTGCGCCGGCGCGGCATTATCCTCCGTAGATAAGTGCGACAGGCAGTCGCTATCCAGCGTAGCGGTCTCGATACCGACTCGCCAGCGGCCTGACTGCCGATGCAAAGAGATATCACGCACCTCAAGCAGCAGGCAGTCGCCCGCCTTGAGACTAAAACCATCGTTTTGCAGTCCGCGGTTATGCCAACCCATCGATGAATTTAACGTCAGCGACATCTCTGACGGCAACCAGAGACTCAATAGACGTGGCAGCCACTGAGGCAGCGCCCGCCACGATCCGACCAACAACAGAACTATCAGCACCAACCCTGCCAGCGAGTATTTTTTAATCATTAGCGGATGAAAAATATCCTGTTTTATTTAAACCCGAAAACACCTTTCGCGTTCTATCATTATGAATGAATTATTTGCACTTATTTCATTCCCAAACTGTTATTGTTAGTTAAGCAACAATTTTGGCTATTAAGCATTTTCTGATAGCGCGATCTGGGAATTATGCGGAGAAACTACGCTATGAAATTGGCAGTCTACAGCACCAAACAATATGACCGTAAATATTTAGAGCAGGTCAACCAGCAGTTTGGCTATGAGCTGGAGTTTTTTGAATTTATGTTGACGTCACGCACAGCGAAAACCGCCGACGGTTGTCAGGCGGTGTGCATTTTTGTCAACGATGACGGCAGTCGCGAAGTGTTGACCGAACTGGCCGAACTCGGCGTGAAAATCGTGGCGCTCCGCTGTGCGGGCTTCAATAACGTCGATCTTGACGCCGCCAACGAGTTGGGAATAAAAGTGGTTCGGGTTCCGGCTTATTCGCCGGAGGCCGTTGCCGAGCATGCCGTCGGATTAATGTTGTGTCTCAACCGCCGCATTCATCGCGCTTATCAACGCACCCGCGATGCGAATTTTTCCCTGGAAGGGTTGATTGGCTTCAATATGCACAATCGTACCGCCGGTATTATCGGCACCGGAAAAATCGGCGTCGCGACCATGCGTATTTTGAAAGGATTCGGTATGCGCCTGCTGGCGTTTGATCCCTATCCCAACCCTCAGGCGCTTGAGCTGGGCGCGGAATATGTGGATCTGAAAACACTGTACGCCCGCTCGGATGTCATTTCGCTGCACTGCCCGCTGACGCCGGAAAACCACCATCTGCTTAACCAGAGCGCGTTCTCGCAGATGAAAAACGGGGTGATGATCGTCAATACCAGCCGCGGGGGATTAATTGATTCACAGTCGGCCATTGACGCGCTGAAACAACAGAAAATCGGCGCGTTAGGCATGGATGTCTATGAGAACGAACGCGATCTGTTCTTTGCGGACAAATCCAACGACGTTATCCAGGACGATGTTTTCCGGCGTCTGTCGGCATGTCATAACGTGCTGTTTACCGGACATCAGGCATTCCTGACCGAAGAAGCCCTGACCAGTATTTCACAAACAACGCTGCAAAACCTGCACCAGATAATCAGGGATGATGAATGCCCTAATCTATTGAACCCCTAACCTATATCGCTTGCCCTGCGGCGGTTCTCGCGCCTCCGCAGGGATCAGCCGGCGGGACAGGTGCCATTCATCAACGACCGTTCATCACAGCGCTTACCGTTAGCCAGTTGGCAGGTTCCCACACTGGCGCCGTCCAATTGCCTGGACATCGCCATAGTCCCCCCCGCCAGCGTACAGTTAACGTCCGCGAGCGTACTGCTCTTCAGCAGCGCCACCGCGCTTTCGCTGTTATTAAACGCCTGGTCTACCGTCGTGGTTTTTTCGCTACTCCCGCACCCTGCCAGCACAAGGGCAGCGGCAGTGAATAGCCAGTGATGCAATTTCATTCCTGACTCCAGTACATTTTTTAGAACGAAATGGTTAATTAATCTACACAACGTTATTTACCACACCTTATTTCACCATTACACCGATAAATGTGCCGCATACGAAAAAAGATGAGGATTTCGTTTCCAGAGTGATGGTGCTTCGCTACGACGAATCTGCCGCTTGCCACACATGAAAATATTTCTTATTTAAAACACTGCGGTAAAACGATCTGGCATTCGTCGCCGTAATCCGTACCATACTGGCGATACCTGCGCCGATCGGTTTTACATCGGTGTTGCTTTATTTAACCGTTAATGTGCTTACTGTAGAGACAGCCGTGGTCAGTCAAAAACAACAATACAATCTCAACAAACTTCAAAAGCGCCTGCGTCGTAACGTTGGCGAGGCTATCGCTGACTTCAATATGATTGAAGAAGGCGATCGCATTATGGTTTGCCTGTCCGGCGGTAAAGACAGCTTCACCATGCTGGAAATTCTGCGAAATCTGCAACAAAGCGCGCCGGTTGACTTTTCGCTGGTTGCCGTCAATCTGGATCAGAAGCAGCCTGGTTTCCCCGAACATGTATTACCGCAATACCTTGATGCTATTGGCGTTGAATACAAAATCGTCGAAGAAAACACCTACGGCATTGTTAAAGAAAAAATTCCGGCGGGCAAAACCACCTGTTCACTGTGCTCGCGTCTGCGGCGCGGCATTCTGTATCGCACCGCAACGGAATTGGGCGCGACCAAAATTGCGCTCGGTCATCACCGTGATGACATTCTGCAAACGCTGTTTCTGAATATGTTCTATGGCGGAAAACTGAAAGGGATGCCGCCCAAATTGATGAGCGACGATGGCAAACACGTAGTTATCCGTCCGCTCGCCTATTGCCGTGAAAAAGATATTGAGCGCTTTGCCGAGGCCCGTCAGTATCCGATTATTCCATGTAATCTTTGCGGCTCGCAGCCGAATCTGCAACGTCAGGTAATCAAGGATATGCTGCGTGACTGGGATAAGCGCTATCCCGGCCGGATCGAAACCATGTTCAGCGCGATGCAGAATGTGGTTCCCTCCCACCTTGCCGATCATGCGCTGTTTGATTTTAAAAGTATTCACCACGGCAGTGACGTAATCGACGGCGGCGATTTAGCCTTTGACCGGGAAGAGCTGCCGCTGCGGCCCGTCGGCTGGCAGCCGGAAGACGACGAAGAGGCTCAGCCGCAGACCAGGCTGGACGTACTGGAAATTAAATAGCACCGGCGCGCCCGGCGCCCTTTCTACACGGGCCGACGGGCAGATTGCCATAAAAAAATGCCGACGAAATCGTCGGCATGGTGTGAATCAATTGTGCTATGCAGTAATTCAAAAAAAGGAAGTAAGACAATATGGAGCGCAACGCCCATCGCTTGACGTTGCATTCACCTGCGAGGGTAATAGTGCCGCAGCAGCCTGCAACAAATGTTGATATTGCTCAACTTAGTCACGTTTTTCTGCATATCGGCCGGAGCCTGTGATGCATTATGCAATAATCATAAACCGGCGTTCACAACCATTTACTGCGTTTTAACCACCAGGCAACGCCACCTACCAATCCTACCAACATCAGGCAAAAAGTGGCGAACCCCAACGGGGAACCGCCGCCGGGGATCCCGCCCAGATTGACGCCGAATAATCCGGTTAAAAATGTGGTGGGCAAAAAAACCATCGCCAGAAGCGACATGGTATAGGTTCGCCGGTTCATGGCATCGGTCATTAAGGTGGTTATTTCATCCGATAAGACGGTGGTGCGCGCAATGCTGGCATCCAGATCTTCCAGTCCGCGCCCCAGTCGGTCGGCAATTTCCTGCATGCGCCGGCGGTCGTCATCCTGCATCCAGGGAAACTTCTCTCCCGAAAGACGGGAAAACACATCACGCTGCGGCGTCATGTAACGCCGCAAGACGATCAGCTGTTTGCGGATCAGCGCCAGTTCGCCCTGCTGCGGAATTTTTTGCTCCAGCAGATCTTCTTCCAGATCGACAATTTTTTCATGCAAATCATCGATAAAGTCACTGGTATGATCGGTCAGCGACTCGGCGATGGAAACCAGCCAGCTTCCGCTATCCGTAGGGCCGTGGCCTTCTTTAAGATCGGTCATCACTTCGTCGATAGCCAAAACCTTACGTCGCCGGGTAGAGATAATCAGCTTGTCGGTAATAAAAATCCGTATGGCAACCAGTTGGTCCGGACGCGCATTCTCATTCCAGTTAATACTGCGCATCGTAATCATGGTGCCCTCACCCAGCCGGGTGACTCGGGGGCGCACGCTTTCGCCCAATAACGCATCGCGTACGCTGTCCGGCACCAGATCGGTTTCGCTCAGCCAGTGCGCGCTGGCTGGCTGCGTGGAGTCAAGGTGCAACCAGCAGGGCCTGATGCTATTTGCCACGTCACGATCGCCTATCGGCGCGATCCCGCCCTTACCGTCCAACTGATACGCATAAACAGCGCCGGTATGTTGCAGTTCTTTTCCCTCAAAGGATCCCACGCTTGCCTCCGGCAATCTGACCTAGTGTTTGACGATATAGAGCATATGGCTGTAGGCCACGTCCTCGGGGTTGGCGATCGGATAGCCTTTTACCCAGGGCTTAATCAAACGCCCGTTGGTGTATTGATAGATCGGCGCGATTGGCGCTTCTTCCATCAAAATTTGCTCCGCCCGGTTGTAATCGGCATTCAACGCCTGAGCGTTGGTTTGATTACCGGCTTCATCCATTAAACGGTCATAATCGGCATGGTTGAATCGCGCAATATTGCCGCTGTGATGCGAGGTTAATAACGACAGAAAAGTGGACGCTTCGTTATAATCTCCAACCCAGGAAGCCCGCACCACGTCAAAATTGCCGCTGTTGCGGCTGTCGATATAGGTCTGCCACTCTTGATTGGACAAGCGTACGTCAATGCCTAATTTCGTCTTCCACATTGAGGCGATGGCGATGGCGATTTTCTGATGGTTTTCCGAGGTGTTATACAACAACGACAGCTTCATCGGCTTGCCGGGGCCATAGCCCGCGGCGGACAGCAACGCTTTTGCCTGCGCATCCAGCTCGGCCTGTGAATATTGCTGCAACAGACTCTCGGTAGGCGTAAACCCGGCGGTCACATCCGGTGTAAAGTGATACGCCGGTTTTTCACCGGTTCCCAACACTTTTTCCGCAATAACTTTACGATCGATCGCGTAAGAGAGCGCTTTACGCACCCGCGCATCGTCAGTTGGCGCCCGCTGGGTGTTAAAAGCATAGTAATAGGTTCCCAACTGTTCTGGCGTATAGACTTGACCAGGCAACTCTTTCAACAGCTTCTGGTACATGTTTTTGGGAAATGACTCGGTAATGTCGATGTCGCCGGATAAATAACGTTTTGTCGCGTTCGATTCCTGATTAATCGGCACGAACGTCACCTGCGTCAGCCGGGTATTGGCGTGATCCCAATAATATTCATTGGGCGTCAGCACCAGCTTTTCGTTTACCACCCGCTGTTGCAGTTTAAACGCGCCGTTGCCCACCAGATTGCCGGGTTTGGTCCAGTCGTTGCCGTATTTTTCCACCGTGGCCTGATGCACCGGAAACAGGCTAAAATTCGCCAGCAGGCTGACAAAATACGGCACGGGTTTGCTGAGCTGAACCTTCAGCGTATGGTCATCAACGGCGGTAACGCCGAGCTTATCGGCCGGCATTGCGCCATTGATAATCTGTTCGGCATTCATTATCCCCGCCAGCCGGGCAAACCAGGCAAACGGCGAGCTATTTTCCGGCGTGACCAGCCGACGCCAGCTGTAGACAAAATCCTTTGCCGTGACCGGGTCGCCATTCGACCAGCGGGCGTCATTGCGCAAGGTGAACATAAAGGTGCGGTTATCATTAGTCTGCCAGCGTTGCGCCACGCCCGGCACAATGTTGCCGTTGGCGTCCTGATTAACCAAACCTTCAAACAGATCCCGCGCGACCTGCGCTTCCGGCAACCCGACGGCTTTTATCGGATCCAACGAAGCCGGTTCGTCTTTAATGTGACGTACAATTTCCTGTTTTTCAGCCAACACGGCGCCCGCCGGAACCTGCGCCGCCGTGGCGTTTCCGGCCGCAACCGCGGTCAGCGCGGCATAGAATGCAAAATGACCATATCGCATGATGATTTGACTCAGACAATGATGAAGTTATTGAATAATATAATAGTCAGAAATCATACGATGCAGCCAGCGTAAACCTTTTATATTGCCGTATTTAGCCCTACCCGCATCACAGATGCTATTTTTACCCCCAGCCGTTATGATGAAACAGGTTCAGGTTAAAGACTCTAACGGGCAAACCAATGGAAAAGAATACCATCCCCCTGCAAGCTCGCCATCTGCGAGGCAATCTCCCTTCTCTGGGCGAACCCTATGGGAAATCGCTGCTGGGCGCGCCATTACTCTATTTTCCGGCTGAATTGGCTCAGCAGCGCAGCGGACTGATTATCGCCGGCACGCACGGCGATGAGACGGCCGCCGTCGTGACGCTGTCTTGTGCGTTGCGAACTCTGTTTCCCGGACAACGCCATCACCACGTGGTGCTTGCCGTCAACCCTGACGGCTGTCAGTTAGGGCTGCGGGCAAACGCCAACGGCGTCGATCTCAACCGCAATTTTCCCGCCACCAACTGGCAGCCGGGTAATACGGTATACCGCTGGAATAGCCGCGCCGAACAGCGGGATGTGGAGCTGTCCACCGGTGAAACGCCGGCTTCGGAACCAGAAACAAAGGCGCTTTGCGGGCTGATTGAGAAACTTAATCCCGCCTGGGTTGTCTCTTTTCATGAACCACTGGCCTGCATTGAGGATCCTCAACGCTCGGTTTTCGGACAGTGGTTGGCGCAGCAATTTGACTTACCGTTAGTGACCAACGTGGGTTACGACACGCCAGGCTCCTTTGGCAGCTGGTGCGCCGATCGAATGTTGCCATGCATTACGGCGGAGCTCCCGCCTGTTTCGGCGGACGCCGCCAGTGAGTGTTATCTGAATGCCATGACGGCATTGCTTGTCATGTCGTAATTTTTATATCAATGTTGCCGATGTTGCCCTAAACTGAGCAGCATGTTAACCATCTGTAATTAAGGACGCATACATGTCACAGAACGTACATTTTCAAGGTAATCCAGTGCCGTTGGCAGGCAGCTTTCCCGCAAAGGGCGACAAAGCTAAAGCCTTTACGCTGGTTGCCAAAGATCTGTCGGACGTCGCTCTCAGCAATTATGCTGGCAAACGCAAAATTCTGAATATTTTCCCCAGCATTGATACCGGCGTTTGCGCCACATCCGTGCGTAAATTCAACCAGTTGGGCGCTGAACTGGATAACACCGTTGTTCTGTGTATTTCTTCCGACCTGCCGTTTGCACAGTCGCGTTTTTGCGGTGCGGAAGGTTTGAATAACGTCGTGGTATTGTCCACCCTGCGCGGCGCAGAGTTCAAAGAAAACTATGGCGTCGCTATCGCGGATGGCGCGCTGAAAGGCCTGACGGCCCGCGCCGTTGTGGTGCTGGATGAGAATGACACGGTATTGTATAGCGAGCTGGTGAACGAGATCACCACCGAGCCGGATTACGATGCCGCGCTGGCCGTATTGAAATAACCCCATGAAACAAACGGCTGCATTACGCAGCCGTTTTTACTCCTCGTCCTCTCCCGACGCCTTGCGGTGACTGAGGCCGTATTCCCGCAGTTTATTGGCAATCGCGGTGTGCGATACCCCCAGGCGCTTCGCCAGTTTACGCGTGCTGGGATAGGTCTGATATAACCGGGTCAACACCGAACGCTCGAAACGCTTGCTGATATCATCCAGCGATCCATCCAACAGTTCCTCGCTCTGCGGCAGCTCAACCGAAAAGACTGGCAGTTCAATATCCTGCATCCGTAGTTCATAGCCTGCCAACTGCGTCAGCGCCCGGTAAATCGTATTCTTCAACTGGCGTATATTACCCGGCCAGCCATACTGCGGCAGGAACTGATGCAGATCGGCGGCCAGTTTGGGACGCGGAATGCCCTGCTCATCGGCAAAACGCGCAACGAACAGTTCCGTTAGCGGCATAATATCCGCCGGGCGTTCGCGCAGCGGCGGCAAGGTCAGCGTCAACACGTTAAGGCGGTAATAGAGATCTTCGCGAAACTCACCGCGCTGCACCATCTCCAGCAGATTTTTCTGCGTCGCGCAAATGACCCTGACGTTAACGTGCATTTCATGATCTTCGCCTACCCGACGAAACGTGCCGTCATTCAGAAAACGCAGCAGTTTGGTCTGCATCTGCGCCGACATCTCGCCGACTTCATCCAGCAACACGGAACCGCCGTCGGCCTGCTCAAAAAAGCCTTTCTTGCCTTCCAACGCATTGGGGTAGGCTCCCGGCGCATGGCCGTATAGCTCGCTTTCCATCACGTCATCCGGCAGCGCCGCGCAGTTCAGCGCCAGAAACGGTTGCTTGCCGCGCGGGCCGCGCAAATGGCAGGCGCGGGCCAGCATATCTTTGCCGGTGCCGGTATCCCCGATAATCAGCAGCGGCGCATCCAGCATGGCCAGCTTACGGGCCTGCTCGACCACCTGACGCATTTTTGGACTGACCGCGACAATGTGCTCAAACGCGTTATCGTCATTAACCGATAAATCCTGCAACTGCCGCCCCATTCGCACCGCGGATTTGAGCATCACCAGCGCGCCTGCCGCTGAGTTTTCACCCTGCTCATCGTCCAGATGGATAGGGGTGATTTCCAGTAGGAAATCCTGACCGCGGATCACCACCCGCTCCGTTACCGGCTTGCTTCCCTGCTCCTGCCAGGCGGCGAAGTTAAATCCGGCGATCAGATGCGAAACGGTCAGATTGCAGATTTTCTCGGCGGGAATGTCGAACAAGCTGACGGCCGCGGGGTTGGACAGCTCAATCTTGCCTTTTATATCCAGTGAAAACACCGGCTCAGGCATGGATTCCAATAACGCATTCAACGCCCGGTGTTCCCGTTCAGAGGGCATAAAGGCCACGGTGCGCACATCGCTGACGCCTTCGATACGGCGGATTTCCGCCATTAACAGGCGAAAATCATCAAAATCCAGAGTGGATGAATTCAGGTAAATACGACCGGCAGGATCGATTTCGATGCCGCGTAAATCAATATTACGCGACGCCAGAAGATCCAATAATTCGCGGGCCAGACCGATACGGTCTTCACAAAAAACTTCCAGACGCATCAATGACAACCTTCTTTAACAGGTGCGACAGGCTAATAAGATCTGATAATACTCTTTCGTCCGCGCAGGATGAAGCAAAGTGTCAGCAAAAGTTGACACTTAACGATCTATTTTCCAGCCGGCGGCGGGCAACGCGTCACATCTGCTAGCGGTTTTTTTGCAGCGTCTCTTTCACCTGCCCTATCAGCTCGCGGCGAAAATCGCCCAGGCGGGGTTTGTCATCCAGCCAGGGCAGCGGGCGGCACAGCTCCATCGCCTTGATGCCCAGCCGGGCGGTAAGCAAACCCGCGCCGATGCCCTGCGCCGCCCGGGCCGACAGCCGGGCGGCCAGATCCTGCGACATCCAGTCCATGCCGATTTCCCGCACCAGTTCGGAGGCGCCGGCAAAAGCAATATTCAGCAGCACCAAGCGAAAAAGACGGATACGGCTGAAGTAACCCAGCTCGATGCCATACAGCGCGGCAATGCGATTGATCAGCCGTAAATTTCGCCAGGCGATAAACGCCATATCGACCAATGCCAGCGGGCTGACGGCGATCATCAATGTCGATTCCGCCGCCGAACGGCTGATTTCACGCCTTGCCTGACTATCCAGCACCGGTTGAACCAACCGGGCATAGAGTTCAATCACTTCACGGTCGTTATGCGTTTCATGTAGCGATGCTTGCCAACGCTGTAACGCGGGGTGTCCATTATCCAGCCCCGCCTGACGGGCCAGTTTTTCGCAAAATTCACGCCCGCGGCCAATACCGTGACTGTGCAGCAAATCGCGGGCAATATCCCGCTCCTCCGCCCGCTGCCGCAAACGATAAAGACGCCGCCATTCGACGGCGACCGATCCCACGCCCGCCACCACAATCAAACCGCCTGCCGTAATCCCGCCCAACGCGATCCAGTCCTGCTGTATCCAGGAATTATGCAGCGACTGCACGCCCTGGGCGATGGCGCTGACGCCAAACAACGTCAGCCCGGCCATCACCAGGCGCCGCCACAGGCTGCGTTTAGGGCGTAAAGCCGCATTGACGACCGCTTCCGCGGCGCCTTCTTCAGGGACTTCCTGTTCGCGGCTGACCGGTGAAAAGTGTTCCGCATCCTGCTCATCGAAGGCGACGTTGGCGCGTAACTGAGGTTGAGGTTCCGCAGGCGATGCTTTATCAAAGGCCATGCGCGGTTTCAGTGGTTCGTTCATCGCAATTTATCTCCCAACAAAAACTCCATCACCGTATCCAGCCGGATATGCGGCAATGGCGTGTCCACGGTCATTTCACGCGGGCGAAATTCATCAAAATGGAATCCCTGCGCCTGCCAGAACGCCGCGCCAGGCAAACGGGCCGGCACTTCGCCGGGGTAAACCGTCAAAGGCTGGCCGTCGCTCAGGCGGTTGCCTTTCAGCGCCGGTATTTTCTGCCCCTGATGCTCGACCACGCCGCTTTGCGTCGATTGGATCGAGGCGATACCGGCGCAATCCATGCTAATCCCTTCAAACGCGGCGTTCTGCCAGGCTTCCTGCACCAGTTGCTGAAGCAACGACACCAGGTTGGCATGTTGATCGGCGGTAATATGATCGGATTTGCTGGCGGCGAACATCAGTTTATCGATACAGGGAGAGAACAGACGCCGGAACAGCGTGCGTTTGCCGTAATGAAAGCTTTGCATCAGTTGGGTGAGCGCCAGCCGCATATCGTTGAAGGCATGTATGCCGCTGTTCAGCGGTTGCAGGCAATCCACCAGCACAATCTGGCGGTCGAAACGCACAAAGTAATGTTTATAAAACCCTTTCACCACCGACTGACAGTAATAGTCGAAACGCTGGCGCAGCATACCGATATTGGTTTTGACATCCGCCTGCGCCAGCTTAGCCTCACCCAGCTTATCTATCTGCGGCCACGGGAAAAATTGCAGCACCGGCGCGCCGGCCAGATCCCCCGGCAGCACAAAGCGTCCCGGCTGGATGAAATGTAATCCTTGCTGTTTGCAGCGGACTAAATAATCGGTATAAGCCTGCGCAATGGCCGCCAGTTGGTTTTCATCAGCCGGCGCCAGCGGGTCGAGTTTTTCGCACAGCGCCAGCCAGGGTTTGGCCCACTCGGCGCGATCGCCCTGCAACAGCCCCGCCATCTGGCGCGACCAGCTCAGGTAGGTTTGTTCCAGCAGCGGTAAATCCAGTAGCCATTCGCCGGGGTAATCAACAATCTCCAGATACAACGTGGAAGTATCCTTAAAATGCCGCAGCAGCGAGTCATTGGAGCGGTAGCGAAGCGCCAGACGGATTTCACTGACCCCGCGCGTCGGCGTCGGCCAGTCGGGCGGCGATCCATAAAGCGCCGCCATCCCTTCATCATAGGCAAACCGCGGAACGCCGAGGTCGCGTTGCGGAACGCGTTTGGCGCCCAGCAACCGCCCTTCACGTACGGCGGAAAATAGCGGAAGATGGGCGCCGCTGTGTATATTCAGCAATTGATTGACAAATGCCGTAATGAAGGCCGTTTTCCCGCTGCGGCTCAATCCGGTAACCGCCAGCCGCAGATGGCGGTCCACGCCGCGGTTAACCAGCGAATTAATCTCATTTTGTAATCGCTTCATTGGATAAACTCTGACTCCTGTATGCCTTGTCTTTATATTGCAGAGGCGCTCGAGCGCTGTTTCGGCGGCAAGGGGGCAAAATAGCCGACAATCAATATCAGGATCGCGACGCCGATAAAGGCCACCGCTCGCGCCAGTCCGCCGCCGACCGCGCTATCCACTAAAAATAGTTTGACTATCGTCACGCCCAGCAACGCCGCCCCGGCCAACCAGCCGCCGCGCTGCTGGCGTCGGGTTGACCACACCATGCCGATCAGCGCGGAAAGCGTCCATAGCAGCGCGAAGGTGGTTTGTACCAGTCGCGAATCCCACAGGGCGTCGGCTGACCAGGGGATCGGGGTATAGCTGGCCAGCGCACGCAACAGCATCCCGTTGAGCAGCCAGAAACCTAATAACCATAGCGCGAAACGGCAACGACGTCTTAATCCTGCATTCTGCGCCGACGCCGTTATCATCCGGCGATATCCTATGACCAACGCAGCCAGCGCCAGCGCCATGCCGGCTTCCAGCGGATTAAACAGCGGTATATAAAACGCCTGGTCACTGTTCCACTGCCCGTCCATCAGGTTGACGTTCCCCAGCAGGGTAAACAGAATGGCGACCAACGGCACCAGCCCCGTGCGGTTATACAACGGCGCCCACCGCGTCAGCGGCCACAGCCGATGCCGTGTTGGCGACGCCAGCGCGATGACGATGGCCGATAGCAGCACGATCGTCAGCAGCGGCGCGCCTTCTTCCACCTGCGGCGGGATCAGCGGATACAGATACTGTGACGCCATCAGAAACAGAAAACTCACCCACATCCAGAACAGCGACAGATGAAAACCCTGCGTCAGTCGGATTGGCAGCGAGATTTCATCGCGATAAAGCAACCGGTAGGCGATGGCGAAACATGCCAGCCAGCTTCCCAGCGCCGTAAGTTGTTCACCGATATTCAGTAGCGGCAACTGCCGATATTCCGCCCCGAGAAATTGCTGCAACACCGCCAGCAGTATAGCGCCCCACAGCAACCCACCGCTGTAGCGCAGCGCGGCCCAGTTAAGACGTCTCCCCGCGGTATGCCATATCAACGCGGACAAGGCGATGGTTAGCAGAAGCAATGGGGGGAACAGCAACGCATGCGTGCGCCAGGGCGGCATAAACTCGCTGCCATGCCAGAATGCGGCGACGTAGGCGTTCAGCGCCCGATCGACGGCATAAAGCAACCAGCCAAGCCATGTCGCGATGCCCAGCATAAAGAAGATGCGACTGAATGCGCGCCAATGCGTTTCCACCTGACGATAGCGCCGCCAGCACAGGCTGGCGCACAGGGCGGTCATCGCCAGAATACCGAAGATAAACAGGAAGGATAGAACCGTGAGCGACGTGAAAAACAGCGCATAGCCGGCCGACAGCACGCCCAGCAGCATAATCGCCGCCCCGCTCCATCCCATGCGCCGCTGGTTTTGGTACAGTCCCGCCCACAAGACGCACAACCCTTCCAACAGCCAGGTCATTGACGTCCATTGCGCGGAAAAGGCCAGCGGCACGGACAGCGTCAGAAAACAGGCGCTCAACGCCAATGAAAACAGCCCTAAACGCGGCGTTTTGCGACGGAAATATATTCCCGACGACAGATAAAACAGGCCGTAGCCCAGTGCCGATAACGCTGGACCATAGGTCCACGGCTGCGTTATCAGATACTGCATGCCAAAGCCGATTAACGGCGGAGCAAACAGCAGCAGGCCATCGACGATCTGTTTGCCCACAGGCTGATGGCGCAGCGAGAAATGTAGCGCGCCGACGCCGAAGATCAGAATATTGACAATCAGGAATAGCTGGCTGCTGAGGTAGTGCGCCGGCTGATAATGCTCCGCCCCCCAAACCGTCGCCACGCCAAAGGTAAAAATCATCCCTAACAGGTTAAGCTCCCGCCAGGACTGGCGCGCGCTGATGGTCAGAATACCCAGCGACAACAGCAGATAATAGGAAAACAGCACCACATGGTCGCCGCTTCCCTGCGACAGCAGGATCGGCGCCAAATAACCGCCGATGCTGGCTAACATCGCCAGGCTTAAGGAACGCTGCAACACCGCCAGTCCGACGCTGGCGGTGCAAACCGCCAGCAGCAGGGCAAAAGCCAGGGTATAGGGCAACAGCAGGTACAGCCTAAAGGCGCCAAATATCGTGATATACAAAGCGCCGACCGCCCCGCCTTGTAATATCAGCGCATACAGCCGTTGCCGGCGCCGCAGGCACCAGCCGAACGCCAGTAGCCCGCCGCTGATTAACGCCGCGATCCCCAGACGCCACTCAATGGACAGTATGTCGTGCTCAATGCTGAACTTCATCAGGTAAGCCAGGCCGAAAAACAGCAACAGGATCCCTATCTTCGCCAGCGGATTGCCTTGCAGCAGCCAGCCCGCCAGAGAGGAAAACAGACCTGAATGCGACTCGGATGAGGCGGATCGCCAGACGTTATCCGCAGATGACGAGGCGTCTTCTTTTACCGGCGCCGCGTCGACGTCGGCTGACGGGATAACCGGCTGTGTTGCGGCGTCGGCCTCGGCCAGCGCCGACGTCATGGGTGATAATGCTGTCGCGCCCGGCGATGAGGGTGAGTAAGCCTGATGCGGCGGCTGAGTAATCTGCGCCGACATACGGGTCAGATCCGAGCGCAACTGCGCCACCGTTTGCGCCAGTTGCTCGGTCCGCTGTTGATTACGCAGGCTGCGCTTATACGCCACCAACACCACGAACGGCATCAAAATGATGTAAATCAGCAACAGCCATAAGCCGATCACCCACATTGAATCATCCATGAAGCACCTTATTTAGTTGAAACCAATGATGCGTTTGTACACGAAATCAGGGAGACTCACAAACCTGACGCCGACGGCCGTCTGGGGCGAAAAAGTAAGGCGCGACGCGATATTATTTTTTAATAACATCGGCGTCGCACGCTTAGCGGATATTTAGCATTACCGTTGCAGAGAGGTAAAACGTTTAAAGCTGGCGAAAGCGGCTCTCGACGCCAAAGGTATCGGAAGTGACATAGCGTTCAATATTGCGCAGGCGCTGCTCGCTGGCGTTCAGGGTGGCATCGGCATCATTCAGCAACTGATTCGGCGTCTGCGGCGACGCATCGCGGTAGCTATTCGCCGGCGCCGGCTCAAGAATAAAGCTGAGAATGATATAAGCCAGTATGGTGAAGAAGAACAGGCCGAAGAACATCGACAGCACCACAATCACCCGCAGCAATTTGACCGGTACATCAAAATAACGCGCCAACCCGGCGCAGACGCCTTTCAGCATCCCCTCTTCCGGTATGCGATATAAGGTTTTACCCGACCATGTATTTTTCATTACGATTTTCTCCAGTCCGGATGTTCCGCGTCCAGAATTTCTTCCAGCGCCTGAATGCGTTCGCGCATACGGCGGGCATCTTCGGTCAGTCGCGTCAGACGCTGCATGTCGCTTTGTCCCAGTTGAGCATTGTTTTGCTTGCGCTGACTGTAATGTAGCCAAAGCCATATCGGTGCCACAAACAGCATAAAAATGGTCAGCGGTATGGCAAGAAACAAAGCACTCATCGTGTCTCCTTAAAATTATTATGTTCGCCGTTATGGCTGCCGCCACCCTTGGCGACAGCCGGCCCGGTTTATTCTGCTGATTTAACTTTAGCTTTAAGTGCCGCCAGTTGCGCGCTGATTTCATCATCGGCTTTCAGCTCGGCAAATTGCTGATCCAACGGTTTTTGTTTTCCCAGACCCACGCTTTCCGCTTCCGCTTCCATCGTATCAATGCGGCGTTCGAACTGTTCAAAACGCGCCATGGCTTCATCCAGTTTCCCGCTGTCCAGTTGACGACGCACATCGCGCGATGAGGACGCAGCCTGATGACGCAGCGTTAACGCCTGCTGGCGGGCGCGGGTTTCGCTCAGTTTATTTTCCAGCTCGCCAATTTCGCGCTTCATGCGATCCAGCGTCTCTTCCACGTTTTCCGCTTCATGCTGCAATAGCGTAATCAGGTCCGTCAGTTTCTGTTTTTCAATCAAAGCGGCGCGGGCCAGATCGTCTTTATCTTTCCGTAATGCCAGTTCCGCTTTTTCCTGCCACTGCGCCTGCTGCGTGTGAGCCTGCTCAATACGGCGGGCAATCTGTTTCTTTTCCGCCAGCGCGCGTGCAGAGGTCGAACGTACTTCAACCAGCGTATCTTCCATTTCCTGAATCATCAGCCGCACCAGCTTTTGCGGATCTTCAGCCTTATCCAGCAATGAATTAATGTTGGCGTTCACGATGTCGGCGAAACGAGAAAAAATACCCATAATCCAATCCTCTTAATGATTTCCAGCGTCTGATTACGCCTGATTGATTATCACCACCCGCGAGCAGCGATATGGTTATACCTATATCAATAACCGTGCCAATTTCAATTTTCCTCTAACTCATTGAAAGATATGACCTGAATAATTTTGACTATTCTTCAATACCCGCTAGATTAGTCAAATAGGCTAATTATTAGTAAAAATAACAGGGTGAAACCGATGGCGCAGGAAAAAGAAAATTTACTCGGCGAAGCCAACAGCTTTCTTGAAGTGCTGGAACAGGTTTCGCAACTGGCGCAGCTCAACAAGCCGGTGCTGGTGATTGGCGAACGCGGCACCGGCAAAGAGCTGATTGCCAGCCGCCTGCACTACCTCTCTCCCCGCTGGCAAGGGCCGTTTATTTCCCTGAACTGCGCCGCGCTGAATGAAAATCTGCTGGATTCCGAGCTGTTCGGTCATGAGGCGGGCGCGTTTACCGGCGCGCAGAAACGCCATCTGGGCCGCTTTGAGCGCGCCGACGGCGGGACGCTTTTTCTGGATGAACTGGCGACCGCGCCCATGCTGGTACAGGAAAAACTGCTGCGGGTGATTGAATATGGCGTGCTGGAGCGCGTCGGCGGCGGTCAGTCACTTCAGGTGGATGTCCGGCTAGTGTGCGCCACCAATGACGATCTTCCCGCGCTGGCGGCCAGCGGGAAATTCCGCGCCGACCTGCTTGACAGGCTGGCGTTTGACGTGGTGCAACTGCCGCCGTTGCGCCAACGCCAGCAGGACATCATGCTGCTGGCGGAGCATTTTGCCATTCAGATGTGCCGCGAATTACGCCTGCCGCTGTTTCCAGGATTCACGCCGCACGCTCGCGACACGCTGCTGAACTATGGCTGGCCGGGAAACATCCGTGAATTGAAGAATGTGGTTGAGCGTTCAGTGTACCGGCACGGCAGCAGCGATCGGGCGCTGGACAGCATTATCCTCAATCCTTTCCAGAAGCCTTCTTCCGCGCCGGAAACCCAACCCGGCACAACGGCCGACCAGCGCGCGCTGCCGGATTTACCGCTGGATCTGAAGCAGTGGCAGCTCACGCAGGAAAAGGACTTTATCGATCAGGCGCTGAAGCAGGCGCGGTTTAATCAACGCAAAGCCGCCGAGTTGCTGGGCCTGACCTATCATCAACTGCGGGGGCTGCTGAAAAAGCACGCTATTATGGTCAATGACTAACCCTGCGCCAGCGGCAACCCATCGCGCCGGTCGGGCGCGCTGGCGAACGGCCTGCCCTGGCCGTCAGGTTACAGGGAGCGCCGGCGCAGCAATGGACTGGCGATTTTAGTGATATCGTGGTTTTCCAGACGATTGATGATATGCAGAGTGGACTGTCGGCCAATTTCGTAATGCGGCAGTTGTACCGTAGTCAGCGGCGGCAGGAACAGATCGCCGATCCCCACCAGATTGTCATAGCCCAGCACCGCAACGTCATCAGGAATGCGAATGCCCTTTGACAGCAGCGTCTGGTAGACCAGAAACGCCACCCTGTCGTTGCCGCACACCACCGAATCGAACAGCGGTTTGCCGCGATGCAGATATTGCTCGACGATAGTCACCGCATCCATATAGTGCTCGTCACCCAGCCGCAGATGATGCTGCCAGATCTGTTGCGGATCGAGGGAAAAATCAAGGCAGGCGCGCTCCAGGCCCTGACGCCGACGACCGCTGGCCAGCCGCTCCTGCGGCAGATGGATACACAGCGGCTTACGGTAGCCCGCGCTGAGCAGCGCGTGAAAGCCGTCATACTGCCCCTGCTCATCATCCGGTATGTAACTGGCGACCTTGTCTTGCTCACTTTCACAGTTCGCCAGCACACACGGCAGGCTGAGCAGCTTTTTCGGCACCGGTACTCTACGCAGCCCCATCGTGGTGTAGATGATCCCGGCAGGACGGTGCGACAGCAGCAGGTCAACGATGTCATCCACGCAGTCTGACTCGAACATATTGACGACGAAGCTGTTCCAGCCGTACGCCCGGGCGGTCTCTTCAATCGACAGCGTCATTTCAACCGAAAACGGCGTAGTGACGGTGTCCAGCGCCAGTACGCCGATGGTTTTCGGCGTTGCTCTGGCGCCGCGAATTTTTTTTGCCGACAGGTCGGGAACGTAGTTCAGGGTTTCAATCGCCTGTTTGACGCGCTGATAGGTTTCCGCCTTCAGCGATTGCGGACTGTTAAGCGCCCGGGATACCGTCATCAGAGAAACATTCGCCAGTTTTGCCACATCTTTTAAAGAAGCCATACCGTCCTTTCCCTACTTTATATCCGACAACGACGATGTTTCGTGGGTGAACATCGCTGACTGAATCATTTGTGTTTCCCTCGTGCGAGGTGACCAACCGACCGGCGGCAACCGCTAACGGCGTCGTGCCGCCCACGCGGCTGATTCTACGTATATTCAGGCCGCCGGCTGCAAAAATAATAAGTTTAAATAATAAACATGATGTCGCTCGCATAAAACCAATGTTAACGTTAACCATTGTGATTAACATCATAAATCCATCATCCCTGATCTTCTCCTGTTTTATGGCGTGATGTTAACGTTAACTAACACGGTTTGCCGTGTAGATGGAGCAAAGATGTTATCTCCCTATCAATAATGACAACGAGAATGATACGCGATGAAAAATACCTATTTTTGCATTTCGATGGCGCTGCTTGCCGGTCAGGCCGCCGCGGCAACAACCGAGGAACCGCCTGCCGCGGAACAGCGCGTGTCATCCGGCGGCACAACCGACAGCGCCGGGGTAGCCTCTCTGGGGACGACCGGGCAGGCGACCGCGGCGAATGATTATCAAGCGGAGAATGTGGATATCGCCCGCATCTCTCAGGAGCAACAGTCGGTGCACTGGAACACCGTGGACAGTTCGCTGGACGCGGGCGGCCTGCACGGTAATATCGGCAGTAAAATTGAAATTGACGACACGCGCTGGAAAGACAACAGCAAAAACGGCGGCAAATTCAAGCTGGCGCTGATTCAGGCCTGGTTACGGCATGATGAATTACCGGGTTGGTATTTTGGTTACTGGAACGCCCGCGAAGATAATTATAAAGGTCAGTTTTCTAATCAGGACTATAGCGGCACCAACACCATCAACGAGATGTATATCGGCAAAATCAACGAATTTTACCGCGGCAACTGGGGCATCGAAGTATTGGGCGGCACTGAAAGCGCGACAAAACGCTGGAAAGGCCGGCTGAAATTGTGGGGCGAATCCCGTCTGACCGATAAGTGGTCGGTCTCCGGCTACGTGTTCCGCGAATATCAACCACAAAGTAACGATTCGAATAATAACGATCTGGAACACCATTCCATGGAAATGGAACCCTCGCTGCAATATCGGGCGAATCCGGATTTAGGCATTTATCTGCGTCCTTATTATTCCTGGGATAAACAGGCGCGCAAATTCTGGGGAAATATTATCGAAGAAGAGTGGAAAATAAGCGCCGGATTATGGCGCAACTGGTATCCCCTACTGACGTCGGTGTATGTCGGATTTGGCAATGACAAAATTTATAATGACGCCAACAGATCCGAAATATTCTACAACGGCAAATATCACTTCATCGGCGCCACCGCCAGCTACCCCATTGTCGACAACCTGCGTCTTTACGGCGAATTCAAAGCCCAGTTTACCAAGTCGCACGGCCAATGGGCCAATGACGGCCATTCCTGGAATCCGTTTACCGTGGTCGGCGTTGAATACAGTTTCTGATTCCTATGCCCCTGTGAAAATAACTATTCCATACAAGAGAGAACATCATGTTCAGACCCAACAACATTTCCACGGCGATACTGATGCTGCTGATAACATCGCTGAATACCGCCTACTCAATGCCGCCGGCTCAGAGCAAGCCGGCGGCCAGCGAAACCGGGACACCCAGTGAGGTAAGCGCGTTTTTTCCACGCATCCCCGGCTCCTATATCGGCGACCCCATGCCCTTTTCCGAAAATAACCGGTTTTACGTTTTTCACCTTAATGACGTTCGCGGCGGCAAGGATCTGGGCGTACACGCCTGGCATCTGCTGGAAAGCCAGAATTTGTATCATTATAAAAATCTGGGCGAAGTGATTCCCTATATCAACGATCTCGATAACCCGGAACTGTTGCTGGGCACCGGTTCGGTGATTAAAGTCGGCGGTGTTTATCACGCCTGGTACACCGCGCATAACCAGAACGTCTATCCGGCAGAGTCGATTATGCATGCGACCAGTAACGATATGCGCAACTGGACCAAGCACCCTAAGGATACCTTCCTCCCCGGCAAAAACTATCGGGCAAGCGATTTCCGCGATCCGCATGTGGTCTATATTCCTGAGGAAAACCGCTACTGGATGCTGATTACCACCCGTCAAAATGGCGCGGGCGTAATTGTCAAATACACCTCCGATAACCTGACCGCCTGGCGCGACGAAGGCGTTCTGTTTCGCAATGACACCCCCAGCTATGACGCCAATCTGGAATGCCCGACGTTGGTTAACTTCAACGGCCGCTGGTATCTCAGCTTCAGCGACCAATGGCCTCATCGCCAGACCCAGTACCGTATGGCGGAATCCCCCAACGGCCCCTTTGTTAAACCGGAAAAATTTTATTTTGACGGCGCCGGACTCTACGCCGGCAAGCTGGTGGAACAGAACAAACGTCTGTTTGTTTTCGGCTGGGTGCCGACCAAAGCCGATGAAAACAATAAAGGCACCACCGACTGGGCGGGCAACCTTATCGCTCATGAACTGACGGCCGCGACCGACGGCCAACTGCACACCAGGTTGCCGCAGGAAATGGAGGCGGCTTTCGCACAAAAAGTCCCTCAGGCCAGCGTATTACACCCCGTCGCGACGACCCACAGCGCCGCCTCGTTCGGCGCAATCAGCAGCCGGGTATTTGCGCCGTTGACCGGCACTACCGAAATTAGCGGCGATCTGCGCCTCACCGGCAACGGCGCTATTTTCAGCTTCGGCATGAGCGACGATATCCCGCAAAACGCGCCGGTCAACGTCGTGTTTAATAAAAAGACCAATAAGGTCCTTTTCTATACCGCCGGCATCGATGCGCTGCCAACCAGTCAGCCGGAAAGCGGGATAACTACGCCATTATCCGACACGCTTGCGCTGAAAGTGATTATTGAGGACTCCATTGCCGTGTTCTACATCAATGACACGATCGCCTTCAGCACGCGCATGTACCATATTGCCGGCAAGAAATGGGCGATCAGCGCCACCCGGAATGATATCGATACCCGCAATCTGCGTATTCGGCAGTTTTGATTCGCGTATCGCCCTATTTCTCACTGCATTGCGAAAACCGTCGCAAGGGATTATTTATGAAAACCGTTATCTCCACAACATGGGTTCTGCTCACCATCGCGCTGCTGCCGGCAGCCAGTCAGGCAGCCATGGATATCATGCGCAACGATAATGGCACCGTAGTCGGGGTCAATCCCTGGTCTTATCTGAATGAGGATGTGATGTGGACGACCACGCGTTCGTCCTATCCGCACGGCGGAAAAGTCCACGGCAATATTAAAAGTAAACTGGAAATCACCGATTCCAACTGGAAAAACAGCGCTACCCACAACGGCGCGGATAACTTTGTGCTGTCGCAGGCGGTATTGCGCCATGACAGCCTGCCGCCATGGTATCTGGCCTTTTACAATGCGCGGGAAACGGAATATCAGGGCGGTTTTACCAGCCAGCGCTATGAACGGCAGACGCAGCGTACCCAGTTGATCTTCGGCTACGAACACCCGTTCGCACGCGGCAGCGTTGGCGCGGAACTGCTGGGCGGCAGCGAATCGCTCAACGAACGCTGGCAGGTGCGCTACAAGCTTTATGGCACATATCGCCTTACCGATCGCCTAGCGATGTTTGGCTACCTGTATCAGGATCTACAGCACAAACGATCCGCCGGCGGCGAATTCATTAACGACACGGATATTTCGACCAGTGAAATCGAACCCGGCATACAGTACATCATTACCGACAGCACCGGCGTCTGGCTGCGCAGCCGCTACAGCGAAGCCACGATGCAGCGCAAACAGTGGGGAGATATCAATGACCAGGACTGGACCACCCGCATCGGCGTCTGGCATAACTGGGACAGCGGCCTGACCACTACGCTGCACAGCGGCATCGGCCACTATCGCAAATACAACGCCAATAAAACGGATGGCGAAGTCTTCCAAAACACCCGCTACAAATACGCGGCGCTGGGCGCCACCTACCCTGTCAGCAAGCGGTTTACCGTCGCCGGTGAAGTAAAAGCCTCGGATGACAAACAGGGCGGCAGTTGGGTGACCAACGGCAAGGCCATCAATATGTCTTACATGCTGTCCGCGGATTTCAATTTCTGATCCGACACCCCCGCGCGACGACGGTGCGCCCCCGCGGCGCACCGATTTCCGTTGCCGGATCGTCATGGGGATATCCTCATGCCGTTGCGACGCGACTAACGCCGCCGTCTACCCGCCGGAAGAAGACGATTTTTTTCACGATTAAACCACGGAGACCGTAACAGCGGGATCACCGCAGGCAATACGATTGCCAGGCCGAAGAAGAAGTCTATTTTATAAAAATCAAAATCATCGATTGAACCGATCAAAAATGAACGAATGACCGCCACGCTGATCAATGCGGCAATGATATCAATTCCTGACTGAATATCCTGCCTTAAAAAGGCAAACAAACAGGGAAAGAACAAAAAAACAATCAATAAAATCACCATGGTTTTAAACATAGCGCTTCTTTCTATAAGAATAGCGCACTCATTATTTTTGTAGCCGCCGTTAAATTGATCCAGGCTATCTTCACCGGTTCTATTGTCCATATATTGTGCCGGTGAACTCGCCACTCTGGGGGAAAAGGATGACGATAGCTGAGCGATGGTTATTATATTACTCATCGCGATATCCACTCTCTGGCCGTCAAGCGTTATATAGGGAATAAACCTGTAGCCATAGCGATACGTCTCAAATGGAAAATCCTCGTCATTGCTGTGCAAATCAACAGGCTTTTTTTCAATTTCTGCAAATGCGTTTTTATTTACTGAATTGAAGTTTTTTTTAAACTCGCCGACGACAATATCGTTGAAAACAAACGATGGAAATGCGGGAATAACCTGTAACCCTTCCATTCTTAAATGCAATTTGTTTTTATCCAGATTGTATTTTTTAAATGTTTCCTCGCTAATATTGACACTGCCGCTTAACTGCATTATTCCCTTAATATTATTATCCAACCTCAGCAATAATGAGTCAGACGAGTATAGCGTATTCGCATTTTTTACTTCGCCGCAAAATGTTCTACTGTCAAAAACAGAATGTCCATTAGAAAGCATGGTCTTATAGCCAACAACTATAAAAATCAGTAAGAAAACGGCGCCTAATATCATCAATACATATGAAACTATACGATTACTCTTCTTTTCCATTTTATCATCCATCACCTCATCCCATGACAATAATAGCCTTGGAAAATCATAAATAAAAACCAACTTTCGGATCGGCGGGAGAACGTGAAGGAGCGTCAACCGCCTATCAAGCCCTGGTCAGGACGCGATAGGCAGAAGAATCAACGGTGCAGCGGCAGGCTGTTGCCCAGATGATCAAACAGATAGCAGTCGGCGGAGGAGAAACAGAAATCAGCCTGGCGGTACTTTTCAGGCAACTGCGAGGATTTCACTTCACAGACAATTTCTTGCTGGTCGGTCGTGCGCGCATGCACATAGCTGGTTCCCCCCAGCATCTCAATGGCGGTTACGGTGACCGGCAGGACACACTCCCGGCTGCCGTCAACGGCAATATGCTCAGGCCGGATCCCCAGCGTGGCAAACGGCAGGTCGTGCGGCAGCGGTGTTTGGGTTTGCAGCGTCAACGTTTGTCCGTCAAGGGTTTGCAGCCAGACCCGAACTCCATCGCGCCGCAGCAGCTTCAAGGGGATAAAATTCATCTTCGGCGAACCAATAAAGCCGGCGACAAACTGATTGAGCGGATGATGGTACAGATCCAACGGCGTACCGATCTGTTCTACCCGCCCGGCGCGCAATACCGCAATGCGATCGGCCATGGTCATCGCCTCAACCTGATCGTGCGTCACGTATATCATGGTGCTTTTCAGCTGTTCATGCAGGCTGGCGATCTCCAGACGCATCTGTACGCGCAGTTCCGCATCCAGATTAGACAGCGGCTCATCAAACAGGAACACCTGCGGGCTACGGACAATCGCCCGGCCGATAGCCACCCGCTGGCGTTGACCGCCGGACAGCTGTTTCGGTTTACGATCGAGCAGCGTTTCCAACTGCAATATCTGCGCGGCATTATCCACCTTGCGCACGATGTCCGCTTTGCTGACGCCGGCCACCTTAAGGGCGACGCTCATATTTTCGCGCACCGTCATGTGCGGATAAAGCGCGTAGGATTGAAACACCATCGCGATACCGCGTTCGGACGGCGACAGCCGGTTTACCCGCCGCCCATCAATGCAGATATCACCGCCGCCGATGCTCTCCAGCCCGGCAATCAGCCGCAGTAGCGTGGATTTACCACAGCCGGAAGGGCCGACGAAGACCATAAACTCGCCATCATGGATCTCCATACTGATGTCGTGCAAAACAGGCGTGTTATCAAATGATTTATGTACATTTTTCAGGATCAGACTAGACATGGCGCATCCTTAATACGTGTCCCCGCAGGGTCACTCTTTCACCGCCGAACCGGTAATGCTGGCAATAAAGTGCCGCTGTACCAGCAGGAAAAATAGCATCACCGGCAGCGCCATCATCACCGCGAAGGCCATGATATTGCCCCAGTAAAGCTGGTTGCTGCCGAAATAAGCGGACATCGCCACCGACAGCGGACGGACTTCCGGGCCGCGCGTTACCATGATCGGCCATAGATAACTGTTCCAACTGCCGAGAAACTGTAACGTGGCCACCGTGACAAACACCGGCTTTGACAACGGCAGACCAACATTGAGCCAAGTGCGAAACAGGCTGAAACCGTCCACGCGCGCGGCGTCGATGAGATCGCGCGGAATGCGGCTGAAGAACTGATAAAACAGAAAGATAAAGAAGGCGTTCGCCACGCAGGGAATAATCTGCACCAGATAGGTATCCAGTATCCCCACCCGACTGACGATGAACAGTTGCGACAATACCAGCGTCTCGCCTGGAATAGCCAGCAAGGCAACGATCAGCGCCAGCAGCGCCGCCCGATGTTTCCCCTGCCCCCAGGCCAGTGAAAAGGCGGCGGCGGAGTTAATCAATAGGGACAGCGTCAGCGTTACGGCGGTGATCAGCGCCGTGTTGAAAATATAGCGGCCGAACGGATGGTTGGTATCGGCCAGAATGGCCGCATAGTTGTCCAGAGAAAAATGCCGCGGGATAAAGGCTCGCCACCCCCCCATACTGCGCAGGATATCCGTATTATCCGGGTTCAGACTAATGGTCACCATCATCATCAGCGGCACCGCGATCGTCAGCGCCAGCACGCTGATTAACAGGTATTTGATTAGTTGCATACGGTCACCGTTATTTTTCGCTCATCAGTTTTTTCTGCGCCAGGCCGAGCAGCAGCACCGCACAGAAGAACACTACCGACACGGCGGAAGCGAAGCCAATGCGCTGTGCCGAGAATCCGTTGCTGAACATGTACTGAATAATGGTGGTGGTCGCGCCGTTCGGCCCGCCGCCGGTCAGAATGTTCACCTGTGTAAACAGGCTGAATGCGCCGATTGTGGTGATGATCACCGCAAAAATATGCGTATTGCGCAGGCCGGGAAAAGTGATATAGCGGAACTGCTGCCAACGGCCGAAGCCGTCAATGACCGCCACCTCGTACAGCGTTTTCGGGATTTCCTGCAATCCGGCCAGATAAATCAGCATCTGGAACGGGAACGACGCCCAAATAGACAGCGCGATAATGGCATACAGCGCATAGCGCGGATCGCCAAGCCAGTCTTTCACCTGTTGCGCGCCGGTGAGAGCGGCCCACAGGCCGTTGAACAGCCCATCCGGGGTTTGCAGCATCACCGACCAGATCGCGGCAATCACCGTCATCGGGATCAGCAGCGGCATGATTATAATGCTGCGAAACAGCGCCATAGCGCGCAATTTACTGTTAAGCAGCAGGGCCGCCCCCAGCGATAGCGCCAGTTGCAGCGGTATCACTATCGCCGCGAAGCGCAGAGTATTGCCGACCGCCTGCCAAAACTCGGGGTCGGTAAAAATGCGCCGGTAGTTGGTCAGGCCAACCCATGCGGTAGGTATCGGCCGAGGCATCAGCCGTTCATTGGTAAATGAAAAGGCAATCGAACACATAAACGGGATCACCACAAACGCCGTCAGCAAAACCACGGCGGGAAGCAGCATGGCATATTCCGGAACGCGATATCGTAGTTTGCGCATAGTGTGATCTCATTCAGCGGAGGAAGGCAGGGGAACCCCGTTAAACGGTGGATACCCCATGTTGTCGTCAATATCCCGATCGATGGCGGCGGCCGCCCGCTTGAGCGCCGTCGCGCTATCCGCGCCCTGCATGCTGTTTTTCAACGCTTTGCCAAATTCGCCGGAGATCACCGGGTATGCCGGATGAACCGGCCGTACCAGCGCAATATGGCTGGCCTGCTGCGTCAATAGGCTGAGCGCGCCGCCGGGCGCATAGGCCGGCATCAGCGCAATTGCCGCCCGCCGCGCCGGAACATAGCCGGTAAAGTCGCAGTAGGTCTTTATCTGCCGGGCGGAAAACAGGTAATTCAGAAACTGGCTCACCTCCTGCCGTTTGGTGGTCGAAACGGGCACCGCCCAACCCCAACTGCCGTTCGGCGCATAAGCCTGACGCCCGAAGCGCGGCGCCGGGATCAGCACCAGATCGTCCCCCAGCGCCTGATGGTAGGTTTCCCACATCCAGTTGCCGACCCAGGACAGCGCGGCGCTTCTGTCGCCAAAGAAACGGTTGTCGCCCGCCGTGGCGGGCACCAGCCAACGCTGATGCTGCCAATGTTTCAGCTTCTCGACGGCGGCGACGGTCGCCGGGCCATCCAGAGTGCCGCTCGCCCGCCAGCGCCGTTGGTCGATCAGATCGCCACCGGCAGAACGGATAAACGGGTAATAGCCGTAGGTCAACCATTCGCCGCTGTAGTTGAGCTTGAAATCCAGCGGCCATTTCACTTCGGGCAGGGCCGCCAGCTTCGCCAGCACCGCGCTGAATTGCGCATAGTCCCAGGCGTCTTCAAGCCGGGTCGGGATGGGGATGCCCGCCGCCTCAAGGTAACGTTTATTCCCCCACAGCACCACCGACGAGTCTCCCTGGCTCAGCATGTAAACGTGTTTATCCGGGCTATAGGTGCCCTGCGCGATTACCCCATCGAGAAAATCATGCAACACCTCAGGCGCAATAAACGGATCCAGCGGCTGTAGCATGCCGGACCAGATATAGCTCGCCATATTCGGGCCATCTATCATCACCAGATCCGGCAGATCGTTGGACATCCATGCCGCCTGCAACGCATCGTTGTAACCGGGTATCGGTTTGATCTTTATCGAGATCCCCTGCGCGGCATAACGTTGGTTAAAGCCCTGTTCGAGCTGGGCGAAATAGGGGCGCTCCGGCGCGCCGTCAATCACCCAGGCCGTTATCTGCGCGGCGATACCGGACACCGGCGCCGCCAGACAGAGCGCCATCGCCATATGAATGAAAATATTCATCGCCCCCTCCTGCTCAACAGTGCGGCGACATCTCCATCACCGAGAGATAGTCGGCCAACGCCTCACGGTGCGGCAGCGCCGTCATTGCGCCTTTCGAGGTGGTTGCCAGTGCGCCACAGGCCTGCGCCTGCGCCATCATGGCCGGCAGCGCATCGCTGTCGCGCCAGTTGTCGCCCAACCCGCTCAACCCAGCCAGCAGACCGGCCATAAATGCATCACCGGCCCCCGTGGTATCCACCGCCCGAATCGCCTGCGCCGCATAGAAAGACATACTCCCGGGTTTACCGGCCCAGGCGCCTGCCTTGCCTTGCGTAACCACCAATAGCGCCGGATTGATATCGGCGCTCAGCGCGTCGATGGCGCGGGTGATGTCGTCCATCCCCGTCAGTTGCTTCAGTTCGTCGTCGGACAGCTTCACCACGTCAGCCTGCGCCAGCGCCTGTTGCACACAGCTCAGCATCATCGTGCGGTCAGGCCACAGATCGTCGCGCAGATTGGCATCGAAACTTAACCAGCCGCCGGCTCGCCGGACTTCCCTGATCGCCTGTAGCGTGGTGGAACGCGACGGCTCCGCCGCCAGCGCAATAGAACAGCAGTGCAGCCATTCTCCGGCGGAAAACGGCGGCAGGTCGCCGGTTTCGAGGAACAAATCCGCGCTGGGCCGAACCATGAAAGTGAACTGTCGCTCACCGTCATCATTGAGGCTCACCAGCACAACGGAGGTTCGATGCCGCGTGTCGTAATGCAGGAACGCGGTATCGACCCGTTCCTGTTGCAGAACCTGTTGCAAACGGTGGCCGAACGGTTCATCCCCCACCCGGCCGATAAACGCGCTGTTCCCGTTCAGTCGGGCGATCCCCACCGCCACGTTGGCGGGCGCGCCGCCTGGACAAGGCAGCAGGCGCTGCATCTCATCAGTAAACAAATCGATGACCGCATCGCCCAACACCCAGACTTTATTCGCCATAGTTACCTCAGCAACATCTTGATTATCAAAAAGATAGAACACCGTTTCGTTGCGTGCCCTCACGCAGGATCCGGCGGTAGCCCGTTTCAATCGGGCTGGAAAGCGTCTGAACGGAATGTATCGGGTTGCGGATAAAAATAAAATGTTAACGTTAACTTTCATGATTAACATCACATATCCGTTATTAACCATTTTGGTTTATTCTAAGTTAACGTTAACAATTGCGTTATCGACCTGTCAGGAGTTCTCACCATGAACGCTGAAACCAGAAAAACGTATTTGTTGTTAAGTAGCTTATTTTTCTTCTTTTTCTTTACCTGGTCATCCACTTGCTCCCTGCTGTCCATTTGGCTTAATCAGTATGTCAATCTGAAAGCGACCGATACCGGCATTATCTTTGCCGCCATCTCATTGGTGTCATTCTGTTCGCAGCCGCTGTACGGATACATTCAGGACAAGCTGGGGCTGGGCAAACATCAGCTATGGGTGATTGCCGCTCTGCTGGTGAGCAGCGGCCCGTTTTTTATGGGGTTCGCGGACATTCTGCGCTTCAACATCTATCTCGGCGGTATCGTCGGCGGGCTATACATCGGCGCCACGTTCAACGGCGGCATCGGTCTGCTGGAAGCCTATATCGAGCGATTCTGCCGGATGAAAAGCATTGAGTACGGCCGGGCCAGAATGTGGGGCTCGCTGGGCTGGGCGGTGGCTACGTTCTTCGCCGGCATCAATTTCAATATCAATCCCTGGTACAACTTTGCGCTGGCGTCCGTGTCCGGCGGGCTGTTTCTGCTTAGTCTGAGCCTGCTGCGCATCGCCAAAGATAATGCCATGAGCCAACTTCAGTTCGGCAACCCGGCCAATATCACGCTGGCCGACGCGCTGGGTTTGCTGCGTCTGCAACGCTTCTGGGCGCTGGTCATCTTTGTCATCGGCACCTGCGTTTATGGCGTGTATGATCAGCAGTTCCCGATCTATTTCTCCTCACAGTTTCCCGATCTTCATTCAGGCAATACCATGTATGGCTACCTGAATTCGCTACAGGTTTTCCTTGAGGCCGGCGGCATGTTCCTCGCGCCGTTTCTGGTTAACCGCATCGGCGCCAAAAATGGCCTGTTGCTGGCGAGCGCAGTCATGGCGCTGCGCGTCATTGGTTCCGGTCTGGTCAGCGGCGTGTATCTGATCTCGATGATGAAATTACTGCATGCCATTGAGTTACCGATTCTTTTAATTTCTCTGTTTAAATATAACAGCCTGAATTTTGATAAGCGGTTGTCGTCAACCATTTATCTGGTGGGCTTTACCTGCATCAGTTCCGTCGTCAGCAGCCTGTTGTCTCCACTCGCGGGTTACGGTTATGAACTGTTGGGCTTCGCCCAGACCTACCTGTTCATGGGGAGCATCGTTCTGGTCACCACGCTGATTTCCTGCGTTCTACTGGAGCCGGATAAATCCGTTCGTCCTCCCCTTTCCTTTACTCTGCGCACAATAAAGTGAGTTGTTATGAATGAATTACTCGATAAAGCGAATAGTCACATTGCCGCCACCCGGCCGTTGATGAATATGCAATGGTATCCAACCTGGCATCTGGCGCCCGCCGTTGGCTGGATGAACGATCCAAACGGACTGATCTGGTTCGGGGGGATGTGGCACGCGTTTTACCAACATCATCCCTATGACGCCACCTGGGGGCCGATGCACTGGGGCCATGCGCGCAGTTCCGACCTTATTCACTGGGAACATCTGCCGGTAGCGCTGGCGCCCGTTGGCGACGCGGATAAAGACGGCTGTTTTTCCGGTTCGGCGGTGGATAACGATGGTGAACTATCGCTGATCTATACCGGCCATGTTCACGACGGCGACCGCGCCAGCGATAAAGGGCTGCGTCAGGTTCAATGTCTGGCCACCAGCCGCGACGGGGTGAACTTCACCGCACAGGGAAAAATCCTCGATGCGCCGGATGGCATTCAGCATTTTCGCGATCCGAAAGTCTGGAAAATGGACGATTACTGGTACATGGTGGTCGGGCTGCGCGTTGCAGACCGCGGCGAAGTCCGGCTGTGGCGCTCCGACGACCTTCACAACTGGCAGCCGCAAGGCGTGCTGGCGCGCTCTGCGCCCGGCGAAAGCTACATGTGGGAATGTCCTGACTTCTTCCCGCTGGGGGATAAATGGGTGCTGATGTTCTCGCCGCAGGGAATGAAAGCCGATGGATACCACAACCGTAATCTGTTCCAGAGCGGCTATCTGGTCGGGACATGGCAACCCGGCGGCGAGTTTGTTATTGAAACGCCGTTTATCGAGATCGATGCCGGTCACGATTTCTATGCGCCGCAAACGCTATCGGGGCCGGACGGGCGACGCCTTATGCTGGGGTGGCTGGACATGTGGGAGTCGCCGATGCCGGAAAAAGACCATCTGTGGGCCGGTATGCTGTCAATGCCGCGCGAACTGACGCTGAAACCGGACAATACGCTGCGCGTCGTCCCGGCGGCAGAAGTGGACGCCAGTTGCCGCGAGCCGCATCGCCAGCAGGATATCGAGCTGAAAAACGCCAGCATGCCGCTGATGCAGGATTGCGAGGCGCATTACGTGACGTTGGACATCGATCTGCGGGCCAGCGATGCCGAGAAGTATGGTTTGTCGCTCGGCGGCCAGGAAAATATCGAACAAGGGCTGTTTATCTATGTCGATAATCAGTCGCAGCGTGTGGTGCTGGAACGCCGTTATCCACAGTATGGCATCAGCGGCTATCGCAGCGTACCGGTGACGTCGCTCGATACCCTGCAACTGCGCGTCTTTTTCGATCGCTCTTCGGTTGAAATCTTCGTTAATGACGGTGAAAGCTGTCTGAGTAGCCGCATCTACCCGCTGGAACGGCAACGCATGCTACAACTGTTTGCGCAAAACGGCGGCGCGCGTTTCAAGCGCGTCAGCAACGGGGCCATTGGGTGACGCCCTTCCCCTGCGGATGAAGACCTGGCCCGCGACGCCATAGCGGTCGGATCGACTGAAAAAAAAAGCCAGCACGGAGGCTGGCTAAAATAATACTGGAAGCAATGTGAGCAATGTCGTGCTCTTCTTTAGTGCCTGCGAAGCGGCAACTACTGAAGCGCGGAATTGATGGTAATAGTTATCACTATCATTTGTAAAGCACTTTGTTGAGAATTTTTCTCATTTCCATACTGATTATAGGGTTCCTCACCAATCGGCTCGACGCTTTTATCGCGCTTTCAGTGCTTTTTCAACGTCAGCCGGGCATACTTTTGCACAAAATCCTCCCAGTGGTCGGCCAGCAGACTTAAGTGCTGCAATTCGGTGTCCAGCGTGTGCGCGCAACAATCGCTGTTTCTCAGCATCATTTCAAATTGGTCGAGCATATCCACCGCGCTGCACGCGCTGTCGGCAATGGATAACGCCTGGGACATTTCGCGCTGTGAGTGATATCTGCCCTGTTTCATCGCGTCAATATCGCCCCGCACCCTTGCAGCATGGTCTTCATCGCCCAGACTGGAAGCCAGCAAAAACTCCGCATTGGCCGCCCCCAGACGGATGCCATCCCGCCGCGACACCAGTTCGCCGATATAGTTGTCGATTATTGATGCGGCCTGAGGCTGATACGCTTCGGGGATAAACGTCATCTTGATAAAAGAGAGCATCTCTTTTTTCATCGCGATATCAAACGCCTCCATCATCGCCGTCTTGTCGTCATTTAGCGGGCCGGAAAAGGCATCATATAAGGCATTGGCAAGTTTGGTGGCCGAACCCCGGGTTCTTTCAATGGCGATAATAAAAAAAGCGGCGGCGAGATCGTCAACACGATCCAACGGCGTCGCGGGCGAGGCCTCCGCCAACTGCCTTAACTTCTCTTTTTCTTCTTCGCTTAGCGCCGGCAGCAGGTTTGGCGGCTGCCTGGCGGTGTCGCTTTCGGTGCGCGCCACGCTGTCATCGGAAAACGGAATGGACTCGAATATCGCAACGGCGGCGTCCGCGCTTAAATCAGCCGGGTTATTGGCGACATCTTCCGTTTCCGTCTCATGTGAAAATTCGAGGCTAAGGGGGCAAGGAGGCTTGATAGCGTCCATCCTGAATGGCTCCATTGTTCAGACAAAGTTTTTAGGTATAACGGCATCATCGCTGCATAACTTAGCCGATCATCCGTAATTCTCGTCATGGAATGACCCCAACGTGATCCAAGACAAACATTCGCTATAAATAATACCATCGGTTGGAAAGTCGCCATCCGCACACAACGGAGTGGGGAGGATTGCCAGAGTGCGGTACACTCTGTGTATTACGTCTTGACAGAAAACTCCCGTATGTCTGGAAAAACTTATTTCGCACTGGCATTGCTGTGGCTGGCTGCGCCCGCGCCGGCGGCCTCAACCCCCGCGCCGTCGGAGGATATCCGCCAAAGCGGCTTTGTCTATTGCGTTAACGATGTGCTGAATACGTTTAATCCGCAAATGGCGCGCAGCGGCGTTACGATTGATACGCTGGCCGCCCAGCTTTACGATCGCCTGCTGGATGTGGACCCCTATACATATCGCCTGATGCCGGAGCTGGCCCAGCGATGGGAAGTGCTGGATAACGGATCGACCTATCGCTTTTATCTGCGACGCGACGTTCCTTTTCAAACCACCGCCTGGTTCGCCCCTACCCGTAAAATGAACGCGGACGATGTGCTGTTCAGCTTTCAACGCATGTTGGATCAAAAACACCCGTATCATGATGTCAACGGCGGTGAATATCCCTATTTCGACAGTCTGCAATTTGCCGATTCGGTACAAAGCATTCGCAAATTGGGCGAGTACAGCGTTGAAATCCGGCTAAACAGCCCGGATGCCTCTTTCCTGTGGCATCTGGCGACACACTATGCGCCGATCTTGTCTGCCGAATATGCGCAGGCGCTGTCTGAACATGACAAGCAAGAATTACTGGATCGCGAACCGGTCGGCACCGGCCCCTATATGCTGAATGAATACCGCAACGGGCAATATATTCGCCTGACGCGCAACGACCTCTATTGGCGCGGTTTGCCGCGCATGCCGCAGGTGGTGGTCGATCTTGGCTCCGGCGGCACCGGCCGGTTGTCCAAATTACTGACCGGCGAATGCGACGTGCTTGCCTACCCCGCCGTCAGCCAGCTCGCTATTTTACGTAACGATCCGCGCTTACGCCTGTCATTACGCCCCGGGATGAACGTCGCCTATCTGGCATTTAACGTGCGTAAACCGCCGCTGGACGATCGCCGCATTCGTGAAGCCATCGCGTTGGCGATCAACAATGACCGCTTGATGCAGTCAATTTATTACGGCACGGCTGAAACCGCCGCATCGATCTTACCGCGCGCCTCCTGGGCGTATGACAATGACGCGCAGATAACCGAATACAATCCGCAGAAATCCCGCCAACTATTGCAGGAGCTGGGCATAACTAATCTCAGCCTGCGTCTGTGGGTGCCCAGCGCGTCGCAATCCTACAACCCCAGCCCGCTGAAAACCGCGGAGCTGATACAGGCCGATCTGGCTCAGGTGGGCGTACAGGTGACCATTGTGCCGGTTGAAGGACGTTTTCAGGAAGCGCGGCTGATGGAACTCAGCCACGATTTGACGTTGGCCGGCTGGACGACCGACAGTAACGACCCTGACAGTTTTTTTCGCCCGTTATTGAGTTGCGCCGCCATTCGCTCCCAAACTAACTATGCTCATTGGTGTGATCCTACTTTTGATGAGGTATTGCAAAACGCGCTGTCTTCCCAGCAGTTGGCGAAACGGATTGAATATTACCAACAGGCGCAGAAGATTCTGGCCGAACAGCTACCGGTTTTGCCGCTGGCCTCATCCTTGCGTCTGCTCGCTTACCGTTACGATATGAAAGGGATCGTGCTCAGCCCGTTCGGCAACGCCTCGTTCGCCGGCGTTTTTCGGGAGAATGGCCGCGCTCATCAGCAAAGCGCCGCGGGAGGAGAAAAACCGTGATTATCTTTACCCTGCGCCGCCTGTTATTGTTGCTGGTGACGCTGTTCCTGCTGACGCTGGTTGGTTTCAGTCTGAGCTATTACACGCCGCACGCTCCGCTCAGCGGCGCCGCCCTGTTTGACGCCTATCGCTTTTACCTTATCGGCCTGTTGCAGGGTGACTTCGGCCGCTCCAGCATCAACGGTCAGGCCATCCTTGTGCAGCTAAAAGAAGTTTTTCCCGCCACCATCGAACTGTGTCTGCTGGCTTTTATTCTCTCTTTGCTGGTGGGGATCCCGCTGGGGATTACCGCCGGCGTGATGCAAAACAAAGGGCCGGACATTGTTATCAGTACGCTGGCGCTCATCGGTTTTTCGCTGCCCGTATTCTGGCTGGCGCTGCTGCTCACGCTGTTTTTCTCCCTGCACCTCGGCTGGCTGCCGGTATCCGGGCGCTTCGACCTGCTCTATCAGGTAAAAACCGTAACCGGCTTTGCGCTGATTGATGCCTGGCTGTCCGATTCGCCTTATCGTAATGAGATGATCGTCAGCGCCATTCGGCACCTGATCCTTCCCGTTACCGTACTGGCGGTGGGGCCGACGACAGAGGTGATACGGCTGATGCGGATCAGCACCACCGAGGTTATCGGCAAAAGTTATATTAAAGCGGCGGCGACGCGCGGTTTATCACGCCTGACGATTATTCGCCGCCACGTGCTGCATAATGCGCTGCCGCCAATCATGCCGAAGCTGGGATTGCAGTTTTCCACCATGCTGACGCTCACGATGATTACCGAAGTGGTGTTCAACTGGCCGGGGCTGGGGCGCTGGCTGGTCAACGCGATTCGCCAGCAGGATTATGCGGCGATCTCCGCAGGCGTCATCGTCGTCGGCGCAATGGTCATCACGGTTAATGTGCTGTCCGATGTATGGGGCGCAATGACAAATCCGTTGAAACATAAGGAATCTTATGCCCTTCGATAACGTTTACAGCGAAAAACGGATCCCCAGCCGTCTGGGCGATACCTGGCGGGTATTCCATCAGGATACGCTGGCGATGATCGGCTTCTACGGTTTTCTGTTGTTGCTCGGCCTGTGCCTGTTCGGCAAACTGTTGGCGCCTTACGACGTTAGCCAGCAATTCCTCGGCTACCAGATGCTGCCGCCGTCCTGGTCGCACTACGGTGAAGTCTCGTTCTTCCTCGGCACCGACGATCTGGGGCGCGATCTGTTGAGCCGGCTACTGAGCGGCGCCGCCCCTACCGTGGGAGCGGCATTGCTCGTCACCCATGCGGCGGCGCTGTGCGGCGTCATTCTGGGCGTGTTTGCCGGCGTCACCCACGGGCTGCGCTCCGCCCTGCTTAACCATATTCTCGACACCCTGTTGTCCATTCCGTCGCTGCTGTTGGCCATTGTGGTGATTGCCTTTATCGGCCCGAAACTGGAGCACGCCATGCTGGCAGTCTGGCTGGCGCTGTTACCCCGCATGGTGCGTACCCTCTATAGTACGGTGCATGATGAAATGGACAAAGAGTATGTCGTCGCCACCCGTCTCGATGGCGCGTCCATGCTGTATATTGTCTGGTATGTGGTGTTGCCGAATATCGCGGCGACGCTGGTGTCGGAATTCACCCGCGCCTTGTCCATCGCGATTCTCGACATAGCCGCACTCGGTTTTCTTGACCTTGGGGCGCAGTTGCCGACCACCGAATGGGGAGCCATGCTGGGTAATTCCTTAGAGCTGGTCTATGCCGCCCCCTGGACGGTGATGTTGCCCGGCGCGGCGATTGCCCTAAGCATTCTGATTGTTAACCTGCTCGGGGACGGCATTCGCCGCGCCCTGCTGGCAGAAACGGAATAATGGCGGAGACGACGTATGCCCTTGCTTGATATTCGTAATCTGACCATTGAATTTCTCACCGCGGACGGCGCGGTAAAAGCGGTCGACCGGGTGAGCATGACGCTGAACGAAGGGGAAATCCGCGGCCTGGTGGGCGAATCGGGATCGGGCAAGAGTCTGATTGCCAAAGCCATCTGCGGTATCACCAAAGATAACTGGCGGGTGACCGCCGATCGTTTTCGTTTTGATGACATTGACCTGTTGCAACTGACGCCGCGCGAACGGCGCAAACTGGTGGGACATAACGTCTCCATGATTTTTCAGGAGCCGCAGTCCTGCCTGGATCCCGCCGAAAAAATCGGCCGGCAATTGATACAAACTATCCCCGGCTGGACGTATAAAGGTCGCTGGTGGCAACGGTTCAACTGGCGAAAACGTCGGGCCGTCGAACTGCTGCACCGCGTCGGCATCAAAGATCATAAAAATATTATGGGCAGCCACCCCTATGAACTGACGGATGGAGAATGCCAGAAAGTGATGATCGCCATCGCGCTAGCAAACCAGCCGCGCCTGTTGATCGCCGATGAACCCACCAACGCAATGGAATCCACCACGCAGGCGCAGATTTTTCGCTTATTGGCGCGACTCAACCAGAACAACAACACCACCATCCTGCTGATCAGTCACGATCTGCAAACCATGAGCAAATGGGCCGATCGCATTAACGTGCTGTACTGCGGCCAGACGGTGGAAAGCGCCACCAGTGAAGATCTGATTACCGCGCCGCATCACCCTTATACCCAGGCGCTGATCCGGGCGATGCCGGACTTTGGCCGCTCGCTGCCGCACAAAAGCCGCTTGAATACCCTGCCGGGGGCGATCCCCTCGCTGGAGCATTTACCCGTCGGCTGCCGTCTGGGGCCGCGTTGTCCTTACTCACAGAAACAGTGTATGCAAACCCCGCAGTTGCTCTCGGTCAAGAACCATTGGTATGCCTGTCACTTTCCACTCAACATGGAGGGGTCCTGATGGTTGAAACATTACTTGAAGCCCGTAACCTGACCAAAACGTTCCGCTATCGCACCGGTCTGTTTCACCGTCAGCATGTTGAGGCCGTGAAGTCCGTCAGCTTTACCTTACGTGAACGTCAGACGTTGGCCATCATCGGCGAAAATGGTTCGGGGAAATCCACGCTGGCGAAAATGCTGGCCGGCATGATAGCCCCGACCTCCGGCGAACTGCTCATCGACGATCATCCGTTGCACTACGGTGATTATCGCTATCGCAGCCAGCGTATCCGTATGATTTTTCAGGATGCCGGCAATGCGCTGAATCCGCGGCAGCGCATCGGCCAGTTGCTGGATGTCCCGCTGCGGTTGAATACCGATCTCAGCGCCGAAGCGCGCGAAAAGGCGATAAATCTGACGCTGCAACAGGTGGGGCTGCGGCCGGATCACGCTTACTATTACCCCCACGCGCTGGCTCCCGGCCAGAAACAGCGCGTCGGGCTGGCGCGGGCGCTGATCCTGCAACCTAAAGTCATCGTCGCGGATGAAGTGCTGGCGTCGCTGGATATGTCTATGCGATCACAGATTATTAATCTGATGCTGGAACTCCAGGAAAAGCACGGTATCTCTTATATTTATGTCACCCAGCATCTGGGCATGATGAAACACGTCAGCGATCAGATCCTGGTCATGCAGGCGGGCGAGGTGGTAGAACGCGGCAGCACGGCCGACGTGCTCTCTTCTCCACTTCACGATCTGACCAAGCGCCTGATTGCCAGCCATTTCGGCGAGGCGCTGAGCGCCGATGCCTGGCGACGCGACGGGGGGGCGCAATGGTAACCGCGCCGCATCATCGGACATAAACACAGAGTATCGCTATCGGCTTCAGGCATGCTAGAATCGGCCGGTTTATTCATCCCGCTCATCATTAACGACTTATTTCAACATTGATGAGCGCAGCAACAATGATCACAAGGATTACTGCTATGGGTTTTCTTACCGGCAAGCGCATTCTGGTAACTGGTGTTGCCAGTAACCGTTCCATTGCATTCGGTATCGCACAGGCGATGCACCGCGAAGGCGCCGAACTGGCGTTCACCTATCAAAACGATAAACTGAAATCTCGCGTTGAAGGCTTTGCCAGCGAACTGGGTTCCAGCATTGTTCTGCCGTGTGATGTCGCTGAAGATGCAAGTATTGAAGCGCTGTTTGTCGAACTGGCCAACGTCTGGCCTAACTTTGATGGTTTCGTTCACTCCATCGCTTACGCGCCGGCCGACCAGCTTGACGGCGACTATGTCGACGCCGTCACCCGTGAAGGTTTCAGCGTCTCCCATGACATCAGCTCTTATAGCTTCGTGGCGATGGCGAAAGCCTGCCGTAAAATGCTGAACCCGAATTCCGCGCTGGTTACCCTGTCCTATCTGGGCGCAGAGCGCGCCATCCCGAACTATAACGTGATGGGCCTGGCCAAAGCCTCTCTGGAAGCGAACGTGCGTTATATGGCGAATGCCATGGGTGCGCAAGGCGTGCGTGTTAACGCCATATCCGCCGGCCCGATCCGTACGCTGGCCGCGTCAGGCATTAAAAACTTCAAGAAAATGCTGGCTCACTGTGAAGCCGTAACGCCAATCCGCCGCGTCGTCACCATCGAAGACGTCGGTAACTCTGCGGCCTTCCTGTGCTCTGATTTAGCAGCCGGCATCTCCGGTGAAGTTCTGCACGTCGACGGCGGTTTCAATATCGCCGCCATGGGCGATCTGGATAATTAAGGGTTTTGCCGGAAACGGCGCCTAAATTTGTCCGTCGGGTTAAAAAACACGCCATCACGGCGTGTGAGGTTGCTGACAAAGTCGTTTGTAAGCCCGAGATACCCGGGCCTACCGTACCGAGGGGCGCTCCGGCGGCTTACGCCGCTACGGCCCCTCGCCACGCTCTCCCTAATAACGAGCTTTGTCAACGGTCTGACACACCATCACGGCGTGTTTTTTTATGCGCGCAGGGTCGCCGCCGCCTGCTTGTATAGATAACTGCCCGTCTATACTATAGACCGGACAGGCGAACCAACGGGAGAAAGATGAGATGATTGATAAGCATTCCTTTGTCCCTTTTTATCTGCAAATCGAGCAGATTCTGGGCCGCCAGATCCGTGAGAATGTGCTGAAGCCCGGCGATCCGCTGCCCACCGAGGCGGAAATGTGTCAGCAATATCAGGTTTCACGGATGACGGCGCGCAAAGCGGTGGATTATCTGGTCAGGCAGGGGTTGGTCGAGCGTTTTCGCGGCCGCGGCACCTTTGTCGCCCAGCCAGATACCCGCGTCAAGGTGCAGTTGCCGCTCGATCAACACCTGACGTCCAGCGAGGTCGCCAGCAGCGCCCAGCGTAAGATCGTCAATCATCTGCTGCACTTTTCCCGGCAGACGGCCAGTCCTGAGGTGGCCAGCGCGCTGCAACTGCCTGAATCCGCGCCGGTTCTGTATATGGTTCGCCTGCGCCTGATTGACGGCACGCCGTTTGTCTATGAACAATCGTGGATGAATCAGGCGCTGTTCCCCGATCTGCAAGAGCAGGATCTCAGCCAGTCCAAATATGCTTACCTCAAATCAAAAGGCTATGACGCCGTCGGCAGCCGCAAACAGATCTTTGCCGAACTTCCCGCGTCGGAAATACGGGAAGCGCTGGGGCTGGCGCGTGATGAACCCGTGCTGCGCGCCAGCGTGATCGCATTTTTCGCCAACGGCGTGCCATTCGAACTGTCGAATGTCTACTACAACCAGCGGCACTATACCTTTACGCTTGATGCGCCGCCGCGCCCGTTGCTGGCGCTATAACCTGTTTCGCGACTACTTCAGCGCCGGCCAATAGCCTTTGTTCGCTTCTATCAAGGCATCCAGCACCTTACGGGCCTTTTTGGCATCCACCACCAACCGATTGAGGGTCAGCGCCTGTAGCGCCTTGTGGTAAGAACCCTCAAACCAGGCTTCAACCGTCAGCCGTTCATAGGCGAACTGTTGTTCGATCATCCCCTTGTAAAAGGTGGGAATATTGCCGACGCCATAAGCCCGCGGCCCGTTGCTGCCTAACGTGGCGGCCACTTCCACCATCGCACTGTCATCCAGATTGTTTATCAGGCCATTGTTTTCCACGATCACCACAAATATACGATGCTGGTTGTAGGCAATAGACTCAGCGACTTCGACAATCATGTCGCCGTGCGCATCGTTATGCACCACGCTGGCGTCTTTTGTGGTGCCGGCTTTCACCGCGGCGCGGCAGGTTTCAAACACCCGCTTCTCTCTTCCGGCCATCACCTCGTTGGCGCGGGTAAAGTTCGGATCCAGCTTGCTGAGCTTATAGTCGGGATAGAGATAATATTGCAGATAGGTGTTCGGCAGAAAATCCGGGAAATCCCGCATCATGTCGGCAACCACCGCATAGGTATCCAGCCAGGAGCGATCCCGCTGTTCCGCGTCCGCCGGTTTAAACCCCTGGTTGAGGATAATCTCTTTTAACCGCGGCAGCAGATCCGTCCCTTCCCGGTCATACAGATGGGTAAACCAGCCGAAATGGTTCAGACCAAAATAGACCGGTTCGAACTCATTAGCCTCGCGTCCCAACAAACGAGCGTAAGAACGCAGCAAATTGACCGGCTGATCGCAGATATTGAGGATGCGCCGATCGTGGGGAAATTTTACCCGCAGCGCATCGGCGACGATCGCCGCCGGGTTGGTGTAGTTCAGGATCCACGCATCGGGTGAACGACTACGCACGTTCTGCACCAGTTCAATCATGTCGCCGATAGAGCGCATCCCATAGGCAAAACCGCCCGGGCCGCAGGTTTCCTGTCCAATAACCCCCAGCGACAACGGAATTTTTTCATCCTTTTCCCGCATGTCATAACCGCCGGTGCGCATCTGGCAGAAAACGAAATCCACCTCCCGAAACGCTTCGTCCACATCGGTGGTATAGGAGAAATCGAGTTGCGGATATTCCTCACTGAACAGCAGTCGGGCAAAATCGCCAATCACCGCCTGCCGCCCGGCGTTGACGTCAAACATCACCACGCGCTTGAGCGGAAAGGTCGCCTGCCGTTTACATAATGCTTTCAACAAACCCGGCGTCCAGGTTGATCCGCCACCGACAATCACCATGCTGTACGTCTTCGTCATAGCCATTTCCTGTTTTGTCCGGTTCAAATAACGTTACCCTGTCACGCCAAGCGCAATTTTGACGTCACTGGCGATTTTTTCCACTTTCGGGCCGTAAATAACCTGAATATTATGCTCGTTAACCCGGTTGATACCGTTCGCGCCGGTGGACATCAACGTCTTGTCCACCACCAGCGTCATGTCTTTCACCTGTACGCGAAGGCGGGTAAAGCAGCAATCCACGTCGGTGATATTGTTCTCTCCGCCCAGTCCGGTAATGATATCTTTCGTGCGCTGGTCGGCGCTGATCGGCTGAGTTTCCGGCGCGTGCTCCTCGGATTCCCGCCCGGGCGTCTCAACGTTCATGCGCCGGATAATGAACCTGAAAGCGAAGTAGTAGGCCAGAAAGTAAATTAACCCCAGCAACACGGCATACCACCAGCGCGTTTCCAACCCGCCCAGTATGCCGAACACCACCAGATCAATCGCTCCGCCCTGAATGTTGCCGATCATCAGATGCAACATCGACATCAGCATAAAAGACAGCCCGCTCAGCGCGGCATGGATCAGATATAACAGCGGAGAGACGAAGATAAAGCAGAACTCCAGCGGTTCGGTGATGCCGGTGGTGAATGAGGCCAGCGCCCCGGCCAGCACCAGCGCTTTCACCCGTTTTTTATGCTGCGGACGCGCACAGTGATACATCGCCAGCGCGGCGCCGGGCAGACCAAACATCATGATCGGGATTTTGCCCTGCGCCAGAAAGGTGGTCGCCCCGCGAATGGTCTCGTCACTGACCATCCCCGGATGCGTCAACGACGCATTAAAGATATTCAGCGCGCCGACCACCGTTTGGTTATCGATGGTCGCCACCCCGCCAATCGGCGTAAAACGCACCGTTTCATTCAGAATATGGTGCAGGCCGGTCGGGATCAGAATACGTTCTGAAAAGCCATACAAAAAAGCGCCATACTGTCCGCTGTGACCGATCAGTTCTCCCACCCAGGCGATGCCTTTGCCGATGGTCGGCCAAATCAGCGCCAGCCCGATGCCGACTAACGGCAGGCACACCACGGTAATGATCGGCACAAAGCGTCGCCCGCCAAAAAAGCTGATGGCCGTCGGTAATTCAATGGTGTAGAAGCGGTTGTGCAACAGCACCGTGATCACCCCGGCAATCACTCCGCCCAGCACGCTCATGTTATAGGTGAAGATGCCCAGCGTTTGGGTAAATTCGGCGGCATACATCAGCGCGGCGGTGTGATCCATGCCTGCCGCAGTCAGCGCATCAATGGACGTGGTGACGGGCGTCAGGTTTTGTGCGGTAAGCGTCGCCTTTACCCCGACGTGCATGGAAATAAAGCCGATCACCGCGGCAAAGGCCGCCGTGGGCTTTTCCGCATTCGCCAGACCAATCGCGCTGGCAACGGCAAAAAACAGCGGCAGGTTGGCAAACAGCGCCCCGGCAATCTGGCGGATAAACCCAATGATCAATTGCGGAATTTGCATATCCGCAAAGGCATCGCCGGTGACGGCCGGGTTTTGCATCGCTGCCGCCAGCCCTAAAAAAATCCCGGCGGCGGCGATCACCGAAATCGGCATCATCAGCGCTTTACCAAAAGCATGAACTTTATTGCCAAGATCTTTCATCATCTACCCTTCCTGTTTTTCGGCATTGATTAAGTAATAGCCGGAAAATGGCAAGATTTGTCTATACAACTAGACAAAAGATCAAGAATCTGCGTTTGGTCACATTTTAAGAAGAAACGCCGTCTTATCTGATGTTGGGCGCGTTCGCGCAAACCTGCCGCTGGCCGACCTGCCGTCGAAGGCGCTGAAAAACATCACAACCGCGTAAAATCGCCGTCATATCCGGCGGCGCAGCGCGCCGGATCATCCGCACATCGGGCTTGCCGCCGGCCGCTGATTCGCGTAAAACTGTCTGCCGCTAATCGAGCTACTTATAACCGTATTTCTGGACGCTATGTTTCAAGATAATCCGCTGCTTGCACAGCTAAAACAGCAACTTCACTCTCAGACGCCACGAGTCGAAGGTGTCGTCAAAGGCACCGACAAAGGATTTGGCTTTCTTGAAGCTGATGCGCAAAAAAGCTATTTCATTCCCCCGCCGCACATGAAAAAAGTGATGCACGGCGACCGCATCACCGCCACGCTGCACACCGAAAAAGAACGTGAAATTGCTGAACCGGAAACGCTGATTGAACCTTTCCTGAGCCGCTTTGTCGGCCGCGTGCAGAAAAAAGACGATCGTTTATCCATTATTCCCGATCATCCGTTACTGAAAGAGGCCATCGGTTGCCGTCCCGCCCGCGACCTCGGTCATACGTTTCAGGATGGTGACTGGGCGGTGGCTGAAATGCGTCGCCACCCGCTGAAGGGCGATCGCGGTTTTCATGCTGAATTGACCCAATACATCACCACCGGCGACGATCCGCTGGCGCCGTGGTGGGTGACACTGTCACGACACAATCTGGAGCGCGCCGCCCCCGATGCCGATGCCGCCGAACTCAACGATGGCGCGCTGGTACGCGAAGATCTTACCGCGTTGAGTTTCGTTACCATCGACAGCGCCAGCACCGAAGATATGGATGATGCGTTGTATGTGCAGGACAAGGGCGACGGCTCGCTGCTGCTGACTATCGCCATTGCCGATCCCACGGCGTACGTTGAAGCAGGCAGCGAACTGGATAACATCGCCCGCCAGCGCGCATTCACCAATTACCTGCCCGGCTTCAATATTCCGATGCTGCCGCGCCAATTGTCAGATGATATCTGTTCGCTGCGCGCCGATGAGCGCCGCCCGGTTCTCGCCTGCCGCGTCACCATCGCCGCCGACGGTTCGCTGGGTAATGATATCCACTTCTTTGCCGCCTGGATCGAATCCAAAGCCAAGCTGGTCTATGACGAGGTCTCCGACTGGTTGGAACAAGCGGGTGAATGGCAGCCGTCTTCCGCGGCGATTGCCGAGCAGATCCGCTTGTTGCATCGCGTTTGTCTATCCCGCAACGCATGGCGCACCGCCAACGCGCTGGTGTTCAAAGATCGCCCGGATTATCGCTTCCTGCTGGGCGAAAAAGGCGAAGTGCTGGATATCGTCGTTGAGCCGCGACGTATCGCCAATCGCATCGTCGAAGAGGCGATGATCGCCGCTAACGTCTGCGCCGCCATTGTGCTGCGCGACAAACTGGGTTTTGGTATCTATAACGTCCATAACGGTTTCGATCCGGCGTCCGTCGAACAAGCCGTCGCCGTTTTAGATACGCACGGTATTCAGGCCGATGCGCAGGCGCTACTGACGCTTGACGGTTTTTGCGCCCTGCGCCGCGAACTGGATGCGCAACCCACCCAGTTTCTGGATAGCCGCATTCGTCGTTTCCAGTCTTTCGCCGAAGTCAGCACTACGCCGGGGCCGCATTTTGGTTTGGGCCTGGAAGCCTACGCCACCTGGACGTCCCCGATTCGTAAATACGGCGATATGGTCAACCATCGGTTGCTGAAGGCGGTGATCGCCGGACAGACGGCGGAAAAACCGCAGGATGAAATAACCGCGCAGCTATCGGAGCGTCGTCGCCTTAACCGTATGGCGGAACGAGACGTCGGCGACTGGCTGTACGCCCGTTTTCTTAAGGATAAGGCGGGAACCTCTACTCGCTTCCCGGCGGAAATCATGGATGTTACCCGCGGCGGCCTGCGCGTTCGCCTGCTGGATAACGGCGCGGTGGCGTTTATCCCCTCCTCCTTTATTCACGCCGTGCGCGATGAGCTGGTATGCAGCCAGGACACCGGAACCGTGTTGATCAAAGGTGAAGCGGTTTATCGTCAGGGCGATACCCTGGATGTGGTTATTGCCGAGGTGCGCCTCGAAACCCGCAGTATTATCGCCAAACCGGCCGCCTAATCGCCCTTATGCCGCCGATGCGCAACGGATCGGCGGCATAAACGTGGTTCTTAGGCTTTTATAGCCGCCTCTGCCCGGTCAACAGCGGTTTAGTCTTTAAATTTCTTTACAAAAACTTATTGTTGCTCACATTTTCTTATCCAGCCGCTTCTCTTCGCCATTAAACCCACTATTGTTAAATTGCATTAACACTCGCGCTAACATCTTCCTGAATAATGAAGGAGCTGTGGTTATGAATAACGTCAAGAGCATCGTGATCTGGCTGCTGGTCGGTCTGGCGGGAGCAACCGCTTTCGCCATGCTGGCCCTTAGCCGCGGTGAGCACGTCAATGCCGTGTGGTTGGTTGTTGCATCGGTAGCCTGTTACAGCATTGCCTATCGTTTCTACAGTCTGTTTATCGCTAAAAAAGTCTTTGAGCTTGACGACCGACGCCTGACGCCGGCAGAACGCCATAATGACGGTCTGGACTACGTTCCTACCAATAAATGGGTGCTGTTCGGCCACCACTTTGCCGCCATTGCCGGCGCCGGGCCGTTGGTTGGCCCGATCCTGGCCGCTCAAATGGGGTTTCTGCCCGGTACGATCTGGATTTTAGTCGGCGTCATGCTGGCCGGGGCGGTGCAGGATTTTCTGGTGCTGTTTATCTCTACCCGCCGTGACGGCCGCTCTCTGGGGGAAATGGCCAAGCAAGAGCTGGGCGCCTTTGCCGGCGTGATTACCATGCTTGGGGCATTGGGCGTGATGATCATCATCCTGTCGGCGCTGGCCTTGGTGGTGGTAAAAGCGCTGGCGGATAGTCCCTGGGGATTATTCACCATTGCCGCCACCATTCCGATTGCGTTGTTTATGGGCGTTTATATGCGCTTCCTGCGCCCGGGGAAAATCGCTGAAGTATCGATTATTGGTTTTGTACTGATGATGCTGGCGATTGTTTATGGCGGCAACATCGCGGCTCATCCCTACTGGGGGCCGTTCTTCACCTTAAAAGGGACATCGCTGACCTGGGCGTTGGTGATCTACGGTTTTATCGCCTCCGTGCTGCCGGTCTGGCTGCTGCTGGCGCCGCGTGATTATCTCTCAACCTTCCTGAAAATCGGGGTGATTGTCGGGCTGGCTGTCGGTATCGTCTTCGCCATGCCGGAAATGAAAATGCCCGCCGTTTCCCGCTTTATCGACGGCAGCGGCCCGGTGTTCTCCGGCAGTCTGTTCCCTTTCCTGTTTATTACCATTGCCTGCGGCGCGATTTCCGGCTTCCATGCGCTGGTGTCCAGCGGTACGACGCCAAAACTGGTGGAGCGTGAAAGCCATATCCGGTTTATCGGCTACGGCGCCATGCTGATGGAATCCTTTGTCGCCATCATGGCGTTAATCTGCGCCTCGGTCATCGAACCCGGCGTCTATTTCGCGATGAACTCCCCTGCGGCCTTGATTGGCACCACGGTGGAAAGCGCCTCGCAGGTGATTAATAGCTGGGGCTTTGTCATTACGCCGGAAGCGCTTTCCGCCATTGCCGCCGACGTGGGCGAAGCCTCGGTGCTGTCCCGTGCCGGCGGCGCCCCGACCTTCGCCGTGGGAATGGCGTATATCATTACCGAAATATTTAACAGTCGGGCAATGATGGCTTTCTGGTATCACTTCGCCATTCTGTTTGAAGCGCTGTTTATCCTGACCGCCGTGGATGCCGGCACCCGGGCCTGTCGTTTTATGGTGCAGGATCTGGTGGGCGTGGTGATCCCCAGACTGGCAAACAGCCATTCGTGGTTAGGTAATCTGGCCGGGACGACTGTCGCGGTATCAGGCTGGGGATTCTTCGTTTACCAGGGCGTTATCGATCCGCTGGGCGGGATCAATACGCTGTGGCCGCTGTTCGGTATCGGTAACCAGATGCTGGCGTCCATGGCGTTGATCCTTGGCACCGTCGTACTGTTCAAGATGAAAAAGCAGCGCTATGCCTGGGTCACTATCCTTCCGACGATCTGGTTGTTCATTACCTCCATGACCGCCGGCTGGCAGAAGATTTTCCATGAGCAGGCCAACATCGGCTTTTTGGCGCAGGCCAGACGTTTCTCTGCCGGCATTGAGCAAGGCACGTTGATTGCCCCGGCTAAAACCATTAAGGATATGGAAACCATCGTATTCAGTAACCAGATTAACGCCGCGCTGTGCGGTTTCTTTATGCTGGTCGCCATTACGATGCTGATATCGGCGCTGTTCGTTATCCGTCGCGCCCTGAACAGCGAAACACCGACCGCGCAGGAAACGCCGGTGATGTTTCGTGAGGATGCGCATCGCAGTTAATCAGCCGGTTCGAAATCCGACCGTTCAGCATCAAAATCCCTCCGCAACGGAGGGATTTTTTCAACCGGGTTATTGCCCGTAGTAGGCGTTTTTACCATGCTTGCGCAGATAGTGTTTATCCAGCAGCGTTTGCTGCATCACATTCAGCTCAGGCGTTAACTGACGTGAAAACATCCCCATATAGGCCACTTCCTCCAGCACGACGGCGTTATGCACTGCGTTATCGGCATCGTTTCCCCAGGTAAACGGCCCATGCGCGTTCACTAGCACTGCGGGAATAGCCATCGGGGAAAGTTGGCGGGAATGAAAGGTTTCGACAATCACCTTGCCGGTTTCCCATTCATAGCGACCGTTAATTTCCTCATCGGTCATTAAACGCGTACAGGGGATGGCGCCATAAAAATAATCCGCATGGGTGGTTCCCCAGGCCGGGATATCTTTACCCGACTGAGCCCAGATGGTGGCATGGCGGGAATGGGTGTGGACAATGCCGCCGATCTCAGGAAACGCCAGGTACAGCACGCGATGAGTATCGGTATCGGAAGACGGTTTTTTCGTCCCTTCAATAATTTTGCCGCTTTCCAGTTCCACCACCACCATGTCATCGGCCTTCATGGCGGTATATTCCACGCCTGACGGTTTAATCACCAGCAGACCGCTCCGTTTGTCTACGGCGCTGACATTACCCCAGGTAAACGTCACCAGATGATGCCGCGGCAATGCCAGATTGGCTTCCAATACCTGTTGCTTAAGTTCATCTAACATCGTCTGCCCCTATGAATGGATATCACGCCATTCTCCCGACCGCCTGCTGCCGTCGCTATGGGCTAAATCGCTAAAGATCCGGCAGCGTTCTGCTGTAAGACGCTATTTATTTTTATTTGTGTGTCTAAAAAACAAACTATTTTACCAAATATTGCTATCGTTATCGTAACGTTAGGGAATTAAGATTTTTTACCTGTTACGGTTTTTTCCGATGATTATACTGACCAGCAGAGAAAGGAAGGCGCGGTCTGTTTATTTAATACCGTGAAAAAGTGGCAGTACGATATTTTATTCACTTGAAAAAGTGAGGCCAAGAGTAGAAAGGGGAACAATATGAAAGTAAATAAGCGGTTTGCTACTTCAGTTTTAGCTATTGCGCTGACAGTGGCGTTAGCTGGCTGTTCAAATATGTCTAAGCGAGACCGTAACACTGCCATTGGCGCGGGCGCCGGTGCGGTGGGTGGCGCTATCCTGACCGACGGCGGCACGCTGGGTACATTGGGTGGCGCGGCCATCGGGGGCATTATCGGCCGTCAGGTCGACTAACGAATTCGCTGACAGCAGGCGTCAGAGCGTTTTTTCTGGGCCTGCTGTTATTCGCCGTCCAGCTTACCCGCCAGCCAGCTTGACTTTCATTCCTTTGGCTTCCAGCAGTTGTTTCAATAAGTCGCGTTTATCCCCCTGAATTTCAATCACGCCGTCTTTCACCGAGCCGCCACAGCCACACTTTTTCTTTAGTTCAGCCGCCAGCTTATCCAGTGCTCCGTTATCCAGATCGATACCGCTTATTACGCAAACGCCTTTACCCTTGCGCCCGCTGGTCTGGCGCTGAATACGGACGATACCGTCGCCCGGGGAGCGGGCAACCTTCTCTTCCGCCGGCTTAATACGTCCGGTTTCGGTGGAATATACTAAATGGCTATTGTCGTTACGGTTCATCACTTACGCTCCGCTGACCAGCGAAGCGCGGATATCACGCAACGTTTGCGCCGGATCGGCGGACTGGGTGATCGGACGGCCGATCACCATATAATCCACACCGGCGCTCTGCGCCTGAACCGGCGTCATAATGCGGCGCTGATCGCCGACATCGCTGCCGGCGGGACGGATCCCCGGGGTGACCAATTTGAAGGACTCCCCGCAGACCTGTTTCAGACGTTCGGCTTCATGCGCGGAACAGACCACGCCATCAAGACCGCAGTTATACGCCAGCAGCGCCAACCTTTCCGCCTGCTCCGCCGGGCTGGCCGTGATGCCCAAAGCCCGCAGATCGTCCTCTTCCATACTGGTCAGCACCGTAACGGCGGTCAATAATGGCGCGTCATCACCGAATGGCAATAACGCGTCTTTCGCCGCCATCATCATTCTTGACCCTCCGCTGGCATGGACATTCACCATCCATACTCCCAAATCGGCCGCGGCGGCAACGGCATGCGCGACGGTATTCGGGATATCATGAAACTTGAGATCGAGAAAGACATCAAAACCGCGCTGCTGCAACTCACGAACAAAGTCCGGGCCAAATAGCGTGAACATTTCTTTGCCCACCTTTAACCGGCAATCCTGAGCATCAATTCGGTCAACAAACGACAACGCAGACTGTCGATCGGCATAGTCCAGCGCCACAATAATCGGAGATGATGCGGCCCGACGGTTCTCTTTTCTGTTTTCGTTTTTCACGTGTCACCCGTTGCTGTTGCCAAGTCATTATTCGCGTTCAAAATTCCCGCCGCATTTTACATGCCCTGCCGCCGAAATCCCAGCCGCCTGTTCAGCGGATACCATCAATGATAGCGACTGGAACGGCAAGTTGGGTTATTAATATAGTATGTTGTAACTAAATTGAGAGTAACCTAAGAACACATCGCGCCGTACACGGCGTGATGCGACGGCGCGGTCATTGACCGTCTAGTCCACGGATAGGTTTGATGCTTGCCCAACTGCGGCAGGAAGGACAATGCCAATATAACGATTGAGAGGAGAAACCGCATTTGCGGCAGCTGTAACGAGGTTTGGTGCGGATTTGCTCACCCACCATGTCGCGCAGAACCAGCAGGCTCTCTTTTGCCCGGCCGTCCTCTGCTTCATTAAGGTGAACATCCATCAGCCGATGAAAGACCCGCATCGTCGGGTGCCGCTCAAGCTGACGAGTAATATAGATCTGCGCCGCTTCCGCCCCCTGCTGTTGCTCAAGGATATCGGCCAGCATCAGTTCCGCCGTCGCGCCGGAGTTTTCCTCCACACAACGTTTCAGAAACTCGGCCCAGGCCTGAGGCTGCTGTAGATGCTGATAGCACTCTTGCAACATCGATAGTGTCTCGCTGACCAGTTCGTTGTCCTGATCGAGCACCTGTTGCAACGAATCGACGGCGCGGGCGTATTGCGCTTGCGCCATGTAAATTCGCCCCATCATTATTGATACGCGGGCGCACTGCTTATCCGCCACCGCCCCTTTCTTCAACAGCGCCAGCGCTTTGTCCAGATCGTCGCTCCCCATGGCGAGTAACGCCTGCTCACAGTAAAAATGGGCGATTTCCACCCGGAGTTGATGCTCACCCATTTTGACCAGTTTTTCCGCCACCTCGATGGCGTTTAACCAGTCGCTGGTCGCCTGATGAATCAGCAAAAGCTGCTGTAGCGCGCCGCGGCGGAAATCTTCTTCGTCCACCAGTTGATTGAAAATCTCTTCGGCCCGATCGTACAGCCCCGCGGCCATATAGTCCCGGCCAAGCTGCTGCACCGCCAGCAAGCGCTGCTCAAAGGAGAGAGAGGTGCTTTCCGTCAATGCCTGATGAATACGAATAGCGCGATCGACTTCGCCGCGTGAGCGAAACAGATTGCCGAGCGTGAGATGTGCCTCAAAGGTATTACTGTCATCCTTGAGCATGTCGAGAAACAGCTCGACGGCTTTATCCTGTTGGTCGGATAGCAGAAAGTTTACCCCTGTTACGTACTCGCGTGACAGGCGGTTAGACTCTTGATCCTTATCCTGCTGCGCACTTCTGCGGCCCATGTACCAGCCGTATGCGGCGGCTACTGGCAGCAACAGAAACAGCAGTTCTAACATAGAAAATGATTCCTTAGTGGGTGGCTGGCTGTACTGGCGTCACGCTTTCCTCATTCGAGACTGAAAGTTGTTGCTCCAGGCGCTTGATTTTACGTTGAGCACGGCCTAACGCAATGCGCTGACGCAAATAAAACAGGCCACAAATCACCCAGCCAAGAATAAATCCCAGCGCGAACAATGTGGCAAGCAGCGTCGATATACGATACTCCCCTTGCGCCAGCAGATAATTAAACGTAATCACCTGATCGTTGTGCGCACCCAGTGTGACAGAAATGATGAATATCGCCAGCACGAGTAAAAAAATCAGCAAATATTTCACGTTTTCTTTCCTGTGATTTCCTATTAACTAAATGAATTATGCCAAATTTTGGCGATAAACCCCATTAAATTACCATTTCCCCCGCCGGCTGGGAAATCGCGCCCCTGCCGTATGCCGCGACTAGCGCCTGTGCTTGTTATTTATTCCAAGCTGAATAAAAATGATAGGCGCGCGTCAACCGGAGGGATAAACATGTCAAAACAGGACGAACAGCGACTGTTGGTCAAGATCGCCACGCTCTATTATAGCGAAGGGATGAAACAATCAGAAATTGCCGACTCCCTCCATTTGTCACAATCTTTTGTATCACGCGCCCTTACCCGCTCGGTTAAAGAGGGGGTGGTCAAAATCAGCGTGGTTCAGCCCCCCAATATGTTTATGGCGCTGGAATCGGCCATTCAGAAACGCTATGCCATCGACCAGGCAATTGTGGTCGATGTAGCCGATACTGCCAACCTTTCCCAGGTGAAACAGGCCATTGGTTCGGCGGCGGCCCATTATCTACAGACCAGTATCCGCCCCGACGATCTGGTGGGTATCTCATCATGGAGCAGCACGCTGCGCGCGATGGTGGATAATCTCCACCCGCTCGGCACCAAGGCGCGTGGCGTGATTCAATTACTCGGCGGCGTCGGCCCCAACGGCAATGTGCAGGCCACCATCCTGACGCAAACCCTGGCCAACCTGCTAAACTGCCCGGCCTATCTGCTGCCGGCGCAAAGTATAGAACGCTCGGTGGAAGACCGCACCCGGCTGATTACCAGCGATGAAGTGTCCAGCGTGGTCGACAAATTCAGCGATGTCAGTCTGGCCCTGGTTGGCATTGGCGTACTGGAGCCGTCGCAGTTGTTAAAAAATTCCGGCAACTATTACCACGAGGAAATGCTGCATTTATTGGCGCAGCGCGGCGCGGTGGGCGACCTGTGTCTGCACTACTATAACGCGCGGGGGGAACCGGTATTGCAGGATGGGGAAGATCCGGTTATCGGCATGGCGCTGCCGCAGTTGCGCAGTTGTCCGCGGGTGGTCGCCCTGGCCGGCGGCGTGGACAAGAGCGCCGCCATTCAGGGCGCGTTAACGGGCAACTATATTGACGTGCTGATCACCGACAGGCTTACGGCCGAAACGCTGGTGTAATTCAGAACTGATTGCCCGCCGGAGGAGCCCGGCGGGCGGTTTATCCCCTACTCGTCGACATTGATCGACGAGAGCAGCGCATCCTGTACGATACGCTGCGCCCGCAAGGCATCCTGCGCTTCCTGCGCCGCCTGCAACGCGGAAATATCGAGTTTATCCAGCGCCCGATAGATGTGTTTCAGAAAACGGATCGATAGTCGGGCGGCTTCGACATGGTTTTCGCGGAATGGGAACTGATCCAATTGCCAGACGCCCTGCCAGTTATTGATTTTTAATACGTAGAAGAATTCGAAAATTTCGGTCATATGCACGGTGCCGACCACCAGGTCATCGTCCCAGCCGCGCAGATTATCATTGACGTCCATACCGAATAAGCGGCCGCGATCGATGATTAACTGAGCGGAGTCGGCGGGAGATTCGCCGCCGTACAGCGCGTGTCCGAAATCCAGCAGCACGCCGACGTTATCCAGACCGATATCTTCGATACCCAGTAATGTACGGGCGGCGGAGTCCCAGGTCATTTTGACGCGCGGTTCACGCGGTTTATATTCGATGGCGAATTTTACGTCCGGGTTGGCGCCGGCCAGATCGCGCATGCCGTCGACCGCCAGTTTCCACAGATTTTTATGGCTTACCTGAAACGGATAGTCCCAGCCATCCTGTCCCGGCCAGACTTTGACGTAGTTCGCCCCCAATTCACGCACAATGCCGGCCGACTCGTGCATCAGTTCAAAGGCCGCCGCCCGTGCCGCAGGATCGGGGTTGGTAAACGCGCCGCGCGACCATTTCCGCAGATAGATTTCCGGCGTGATGCCAATCGCTTTTAACCCGGCGTCTTTCAGGGCATCTTTTACTTCCGCCAGCGTGACGCCGGGCGTGAACGGATAAGGTAAATCGACGTAAGAGAGTTCGCCGACTTCTTTCGCCGCTTTAATCTGATCCAGCGTACTCAGCGCCGGACCATAGCCATCGACGGCGTAACGATCGATGTAGTTGGCGAAATGCCATAAACCGGCGCCGAATTCAGGATAGGTGTAGGTTGCCATAATTAAGTCGTCCTCATTTATTAGTAATCAGCCAGGCACAGGTATTGTCGCCTGGCATATCAAAGAGACCGGGTGAAACGAGCGCGGGCCACCGCCGTCTGCCACTGCGCATAACTCTCCTGGAGCGCCCCATGCAGCGCCCGCGGTTCGATAAACTCCACTTCTCGCGGCAAGGCGGCGATTTGCTCGCCGTCACGCCACCATCCCAGCGTTTTACCCCCCAGATAGGCCGCCCCCAGCGCCGAGACCTCGGCGTTATGATTGCGGATAAGGGGACGTTGCAGCAGATCGGCCTGAAATTGCATCAGCCAGCGGTTTTGCGTGGCGCCGCCGTCTACGCGCAGTGCCGGCAACGTGCATTGCGCCGCCTGCTCCATGGCAAAAAAAACATCGGCGATCTGGTAGGCAATCGCCTCCAACCCCGCTCTGGCGATGGTTGCCGGCGTGGTTGCGTCGGTCAGGCCGCAGAGCAGACCGCGGGCATGGGTATCCCAGTGCGGCGCCCCGAGTCCCGATAACGCCGGGACAAAAAACACCCCTTGCGCCGACGTCGCGCTCAAAGCCAGTTCCGTCAACTGCGCGACGGAAGGAATGCCCAGCATCTTGCCTATCCAGGCAAAGCCGGAGCCGGTATGGGTAATGTTTCCTTCCAGCGCATAGCGCAGCTCGCCGTCGTGCCAGGCGATAGTGGTGCTTAATCCGCTGGCGTGAGCGTGCGGGCCGGCGATGGTGGTCATCAACGACGAGCCGGTGCCATAGGTGGCCTTGATGGCGCCGCTTTGATTGATCCCCTGTCCGTATAATGCGGCGTGGGAATCGCCAATCAGCGCGACGATCGGTATGCCGGCCGCCAACCCTTTTATTTCCGTCAGCGCGGTATGCCCATGCAGCGCCGCCGAAGGCGTCACCGCAGGAAGACATACGCTGGGAATGGCGAAAAGCGCCAGCAGGTCTTCATCCCAGCATTGGCGGTGAATATCGAAAAGCTGAGTGCGGGCGGCATTGGAGTAATCCGTCGAGTAGGCCTGGCCGCCGCTGAGCTGCCAGTTAAGCCAGCAGTCAACGGTTCCGATGCATAATTCGCCATGGGCGGCGCGGGACACGCCGTCCGGCAACTCGGCCAGCATGCTGTGGATTTTGGCCGCCGGGAACAGCGGATCCAGCGGCAGACCGGTGCGGGCTTCGATCAGCTTTTCTTCGGCGCCGCCCTGCAAGGCCTGGCAAAAACGTTCTGAACGGCGATCCTGCCAACTGACCAATGGCGTCAGCGGCCGTCCGGAACGCCTTTCCCAAATCAGCACCGACTCACGCTGATTGCTGATGGCGATACCCGCCACCTGCACCCGGTTCAGCGATGACAGACAGCCCTCCACCGCCTGGCAAACGGCGTGCCAGATAGCCATGGCGTCCTGCTCCGCCCGTCCCGGCTCTGGGTGGGCGATCTGCAAGGCGACCGCCGCCTTGGACAGAATATTTCCCTGGGCATCTACCGCGACCGCTTTAGCATTAGTCGTGCCTTCGTCTATTGCCAAAATAACCGGTGTAAACATGATTAGGCTCCCGGACAGAGACGTTGCGCCGCCTGCACAATGCCTGACGCATCCAGGCCGTGGTGCGCGCGCATCGCCTCCCGATCCGCCGCTATCGCATACTGGCCGTCAGGAATACCCAGGCGCAACAGGGAAATGCCGCTGCCCGCTTCCGCCAAGACCTCGGCCACCAGGCTGCCCGCCCCGCCGTTGACGTTATGCTCTTCAACGGTGATGACCCGCGGCGCCGTGCGCAGAATTTCAAGCAGTCGGCGAGTGTCGCACGGCCGTACCGAAGAAAGGTTGACCACCGTAGCAGCGATGCCTTTTTCCGCCAGTAACTCAGCGGCGGCAACCACTTCGTGCACGGTAGACCCCAGCCCGAGCAGCGTGATATCGCGGCCCGTACGCAGCACATCGATCTGCCCCGGCGCAAAGCGGTAATGCCGATCGTGCAGTGCCGGTAACGGTTTGCCGTCAAGGCGGATATACACCGGCCCCTGATGCTCCAGGGCATAGTCGATAATCTGGCGGCACTCTTCGGGGCTGGACGGCGCATAGATTTCAATGTTGCCAAAGCCCCGCAGTATCGCGATATCATCGATACTGTGATGGGTACTGGCGAGCGGGCCATAGCTGCATCCGGCGTTCAACCCGAACAGCTTGACGTTGCTGTTGTTGTAACAGACATCGACCTTGACCTGTTCATTGGCGCGCGAAATCAAAAACGGCGCGGCGTTACAGGTCACCGCCACCTTACCGCCGATGGAAAGCCCCACCGCCGCTCCCACCATGGTTTGCTCCGCAATCCCCACGTTGACGATACGTTCGGGGAATCGCTTAATAAAAGGGGCGATTTTCGCGGTGGAGGTAGAGTCGGCCACCACCGGCACCAGATCGATGCCCCGCTCAACCGCTTTAATAAATTGCTCGACCATCACACTGGCCAGATGTTCCGCGTTATTCATCTTTTAACTCCTCCAACGCCAGCGCGATTTCTTCGCCTTTCGGCACCCGGTGATGCCATTCCGCGCGCCCCTGAATAAAGGAGACGCCCGCGCCTTTTTCCGTATTGGCGATCACCACGTTGGGTTTACCGTTAGCGGGCAGGTTCTCCAGCGTCTCCACTACCGACCGCATATCATTGCCGGCGCATTCGGTGACGTTCAGGCCGAAAGCGCGCCATTTATCCGCCAGCGGGTCGGTGTTCATGATGGAACAGGTGGTGCCGGCCAGTTGCAACTTGTTCTTGTCGTTGATGATGACCAGGTTGTCCAGTTGATAATGCGCCGCCGCCAGGGCCGCCTCCCAGTTGCTGCCTTCGGCCAGCTCACCGTCGCCGGTCACCACAAATACCCGCCGCGGGCTGTTGTCCCGTTTCGCCGCCAGCGCGATCCCCACGGAAACCGGCAGGCCGTGACCCAGCGCGCCGGTATTCAGCTCGATCCCCGGCGTCTTGTACTTCACCGGATGTCCCGGTAAATGCGAGTCCGGGTGCTGATAAGTCGCCAGCCAGGATTCAGGGAAAAAACCCGCTTCCGCCAGGCAACAGTAATACCCTCCCACCGCGTGTCCCTTGGACTGGATATAGATGTCCCGCTGCGGGTCCTGAAGACGGTCCGGCGCGCAGTTCAGGATACGGAAGTAAAGCGCCGTCAGGATTTCAACCTGTGAAAGGTCGGCTCCGGTATGGCCGCCCGCCGGGCTGTTGGCATTCAGATTAATGATTCGGCGACGAATGGCGCGGGCTTTTCGCGTCAGCGCCTCCACCGACAATGCATACGGATTCATACCTCACCTCGCCTTGAATTTTTACTCAAATTCGAATATTTATTCCACAACAGACAAAAAAAACAGCATTCCCGATCTGGCGCGCCCACCAACTGCCTCCTCCCACTTGCTGAGCAGCCACTGGCGGCATAGCGATGCCAGACCGCTACACCCCTTCCGCTGCTACCTTTTGCGATACAATCGCCGCTTTGTGCTGCATGCGGTTTTGCATCTGGTCAATGATGACCGCCACAATAATCACAATGCCTTTAATCACCATCTGCCAGAATTCACTTACCCCCATCATCACCAGGCCATCCGCCAGAATGCCGATGACAAAAGCGCCGATCAGCGTTCCCAGTATCGTTCCCCTTCCTCCGGCCAGCGAGGTTCCGCCAAGCACCACCGCGGCGATGGCGTTCATTTCAAACGCCGTCCCGGTGGCCGGATGGCTGGCGACCAGTTGGGAAGAAACCACAATCCCGGCAATGGCGGCGCAGAAACCTGAAATGGTGTATACCCAGACTTTTACCTGGCGCACTTTCACCCCGGATAGCTCGGCGGCGCGTTCGTTATCGCCAATGGCGTAAACATGGCGGCCGAACGGCAGACGGCGAGCCACATAGGCGATAATCAGCGCCAGCACGAACATCAGCCAGATGGCAAACGGGAGGCCGAGGATCGTGCCCGCGCCGATCAGTTCAAAACCGGTATTGCCCAGTTGGGGATTTCCCGCTAATCCCGGAAAAGTTTCACCGCCGGAAATCAGCATGGCGGCGCCGCGTACGATGTACATCGTACCCAGGGTACAAATGAACGGCGCCACGTTGTAACGGGTGATGATCCAGCCGTTAATCGCCCCGATAAAGGCGCCGATCAGCAATACCACCGGCACAATCACCCATACGCTGGGGAAAATGGCGACGCCGAACATCGGCAGTACGATCCCCTGGGTAATCATATAGCCGGCGATCATGCCGCATAGCCCCAGCGTTGCGCCTATCGATAGGTCGATGCCGGCGGTGATGATGACGAAGGTGATCCCCAGCGCCAGAAACGCATTGATGGCGATGTGTTTGACCATAATGATCAGGCTGCCGGTCGCCAGAAAACCCGGCACGGTAAAGGCGAAAAAGCCGAGAATCAGGAACAGCGCGATAAAAGTGCGCAACCTGAGGATCAATAAAAGCATGCTCTCCCGCGAGCGTACGAACTTGCCGGGTAATAGCGCGCCGGACGCCGCCGGAAGGTTAGTCGTTTTCATTGTCAGAACCCTTGTGCACTTGCCGAAACCAATGCCGACTCGCTGGCGGACTGACGAACAATATTCGCCGTCAGTTTGCCGTTCGACATCACCAGAATACGATCTGATACCGCCATGATTTCCTTCAGGTCCGAGGTGGAAAACAGTACGCCGATCCCCTGCTCCGACAGTTTGACCATCATCTCAAACACGTCGGCCTTTGCGCCCACGTCGATTCCGCGGGTCGGCTCATCCAGCAACAGGATCTTGGGGCTGGTCAGCAGCGAGCGGCCGATAACCACTTTCTGCTGATTGCCGCCGCTCAGCGCCTGAATCTCCACCTGCGGCGAGGAAACCTTGATACCCAGTCTGCCGATAGTGCTGGCGACCACTTTCTCTTCCTCCTGGTGAAATATCGCCATACCGTATTTCAGCCGCCGCCATAAGCTGGCGATGGTCAGGTTGGAGGCCACCGACGATAAGGGGAAAATGCCGGTTTTTTTGCGGTCTTCCGGCACCAGGCTCATGCCCATGCGGATGCGCTGGGCGGTGGATAGACGCGTATGCACCGGTTTGCTATCGAGATAAATCTTGCCCAGATAGTCATGCTGCGTTCCCAGCAGACACTCGAACAGTTCGGTGCGTCCGGCCCCCATCAGACCGTAAACGCCAACGATTTCACCCTCTCTCACCACAAAGGAGACATCGTTGACCACTTTGTTGCCCGCATCGTTGAGGCAGGTGATGTGTTCCGCTTCCAGTACCGGCGCGCCAAAAGTCCTCCCCGGCTGGAGGAAACTGGATACCGGATCGCCTCCCAGCATCTCCCGAATGATCCACGGCACGTCGATTTCACTGACCGCCGCTTCCGCCTGAAAACGGCCATCGCGCAAAATGGTGATGTAATCGCCAATGGCCATCAGTTCTTCCAGACGGTGGGAAATATAGATAATGGAGACGTTTTGCCGGGTAAGTTCGCGGATCACCCGAAACAGAATGTCCACTTCGGTTTTACTCAATGCCGAGGTAGGCTCATCCAGAATCAGAATATCGGCTTGTTCGGCCAGCGCCTTGGCGATTTCCACCAACTGCTGCTGCCCCACTTTCAGGCCGGCCACCTCGGTGCGGGGCGATATATCCTGATCGAGGCGCGCCATCAGCTGTGCGGCGATTTTCTCCTGTTGCCGGTAATCGATGGGCCCCAGCCCTTTCTGAATCTCCCGCCCAAGAAAAATGTTCTCCGCCACGGTGAGGTTTTCAGACAGGTTCAGCTCCTGATGCACCATGCCGATGCCTTTGGCCGCCGCATCGCGGGTATTGGCGATACGAACCACCTCGCCGTTCAGCAGGATCTGGCCGGCGGTCGGCTGCTGAACGCCGGCCAGTATTTTCATCAGCGTCGATTTGCCCGCGCCGTTCTCCCCGATGATCACATTCACCTTGCCGCGATAGACGTTGTAATCCACGTTATCCAGCGCTTTGGTGCCGGGAAACAGCATCGTGACCCCGCGGGTAGCCATAACAATATCCGGTTTCTGAGTCATTTACTGCGCCTCCCCGGAAGATTCGGGCGGGAGCAATTCGAGCGGCACCGCGTCGCTGATGCCCTGCACGGTCAGCCTTAACGCGGCTAGCACCCGGATATCTTTTCCCTGCCAGCCGTCATCAATAACCGGCAAATTCTCGATGGCCTTTTTATTCAGCGAACGCGCCAACTGGGCGAACTGCACCTGATTTTTAAAATCCTCAAAGCGAATGAATCCGGCGGCATCGCGAAGCGCATTGCCCTTGACGATAGGCCCCAGTTGCAACACAACCGTCTCGCCCTGCACGCCGATCTCCAGCCGTCCTTCACGGCCTTGACGATCGATTTTCACCACCTGCCCCTGAAACCGCGCATACACCGCTTTGCCGGCGCTGCCCGTTAGCGATGCCTGCAACTTTTTCAGTTCATCCCAACTCAGCGCCTGTTCCTGCGCCAGCGGCAGCAGCTTCGGCTGCCAGAGTTCGGTCGCAATAGTATCCGGCGTCATGTTGCTGTAGCTCGGGGTCGCGGACGGATCGGCGGGGATAATCGGTTTGCCGTTTTCATCCAGATCCACCACCGTACAGGCCGACAGCAACAGCGCGCACAGGCCGATCCACCCGGTACGGCATCGTTGATAACGCTGCATAATGGCTCCTAATGTTATGCGATGTCGCAGCTTGCCTGACGCGGGGCGCTTACGCCCCCCGGTCAGTCCTTTTTACGGTTGCCGCGCGCTTAGGGTTTCAACGCAAAGGTATTGAGCTTGCCGGCGTTGGATTCATCAATCAGAATGCAGTCCATCAACTGCTTTTCGTCATGCTGGGCTTTACCGTTCTTCAGATAATAGTCGGCCTGTTCCACCGCCATCTGGGCCTGCTCCCAGCCGGGTTGCAGCACCGTCGCCTTGATGTTGCCTTTATTGATAATGGAATCGCGCACGTAGTCGCTGCCGTCAAACCCCACCACAATGACATCATGCCGCCCAGCCGCCTTTAGCGCCGCTTCGGCGCCCAGCGCCATGGTGTCGTTGCCGGAAATGACCCCGGTGATATCCGGATTAGCCTGTAGGATGGCTTCCATTCGGTTGAAAGCTTCGGTCTGGCTCCAGTTGGCGGTCTGCCGGGCAACCATCTTCAGATCCTGGTATTCATCGATCACGTCGTGATAGCCCTGGGAACGAACGTGCGCGTTGGTGTCTGACTCACGGCCGATCAATTCCACGTATTTGCCTTTTTGCCCCATCAATTCAACAAACTTCTCGGCGCCAAGCTGCGCGCCCTGATAGTTATTGGAAACAATCTGCGCCACCGCGACGCCGGTTTCATTAATCTCGCGATCGATGAGAAAGGCCGGTATTCCCGCCGCTTTGGCTTTTTTCAACGGCCCGATGGTGGCATCGGCGCCGGCGTTATCCAGCACGATGGCTTTGGCTTTGCGGGCAATCGCCGTTTCAATCAGCTGGTTTTGCTTGCTCACGTCATCATCGTGGGAAGCGACCAGGGTGGTGTAGCCCAATTCAGTTGCCTTGGCCTTGGCGCCTTCCGCCTCGGCTTTAAAAAAAGGGTTATCGTGGGATGGCGTAATAATGGCAATCAGCCCGTTGTCGGCCGCATAGGCAGCGGCGGAAAGGGAAAGCATGATCGCCGTCAGGCAGGGTTTCAGTAGGTAAGGTTTCATTATTATTCCTCTCATTGAATATATATTCAATATTGAATTAACATTCAAATGGAGTTTTGCAAGCAAAATGGAAATTGTCCAATGGTAAAAACAGGAATAGCGAAGCAGCTCACAAATTGTTTACATTTGTGATTCAACGCAGAGTAAGGCGGGAATTGAGCGGTACGCAGGCGGATGACGGCCGGTCATCCGCGGAGATTCAGAAGAGTATTAAGGCGCATAATGCGCCGTTTGGGCGATTTACGCTTTCCTCTGAGAAGCGTCATCCTGTTGCTGCTCGGCGATTTCTTCACGTCGCAGCGAAAGCGGGCCGCACCAGCGCTGGGCCAGCCAGCAGGCAACGATCACCAGCAACCAGCTTATCAGCGTGGCAACCACCAGATCCTGCGGCCAATGCATCCCCAATACCAGACGACTTCCCATCACCGCGCTCGCCCACAGCATTAAAACCACCACCGTTTTGTAATGCCGGCGCGCCCACAACAATCCGACGCCCAGCAGCGCCCAGGTGGCGGCGAACATCGTATGCCCGGACGGAAAAGCGAACCCGGTTTCAAACTGCCAGTGATGACGCAGCCATTGGGGGATCTGCGCTTCGTCTTGCAGTTGGTTTTTTACCAGCGCCGAGCGCTCTTTGCGCGGCAGAGAATAGAAGTAGCCTTCGTCGATCTGGTGATTTTTTTCCAGCCAGACGACGAACGGACGCGACTCCTGCACCCACTCTTTGATCGCCGACTTCATCCCCTGGCCGATCAGAACCGTGATAATCATGATCGCCAGCAGGCCGAGCGCCGGTTTCAGTCGAAATCGCAAGCACCACAGAAACCAGACGCTTAATATCGTGCTGGTTAAAATGCCCCACGGCGACGTCACCGTCTCTGTCGTCCAGAACAACATCCGCAACCATAGCCCGCTATCTTTCGGTTGCCACTGCCATCCGCTAGCCCAAATAATCAATGGCATTAGCAGCAGAAATGCTGCACCGATAGTGGTCCGTCTGGCGATTTCGTACATCATTTCTTCCTATAATTCAGTGTGATGACTGAAACAATATTTTCACAATTCTATCAGAAAAACCGACATCAACGGTCAGTATGGCGTAAAATAGCTCCCGGTTTCGTCAATGAGCGAACATCGCCGTAAAATTCTTGAGCCGCCTGAACACGATCGGCGAGTGCAATGCCCTAACTTTTCAGCTATGGCTTTTTGCTGGTCAAGGCCCCAATCCGGCAGTAGGATGCGCGTCAGCATTTTTGTTTTTTTGGAGAATAACATGCAGCTAAAACGGGTGGCAGATGCCAAATTACCCACCCCCTGGGGCGATTTCCTGATGGTGGGATTTGAAGAATTAGCCACAGGACACGATCACCTCGCATTGGTTTATGGTGATATTTCCGGCCCGATCCCGGTTCTGGCGCGGGTGCACTCTGAATGCCTGACAGGTGATGCGTTGTTTAGCCTGCGTTGTGACTGTGGTTTTCAGCTTGAAGCCGCCCTGAGCCATATCGCCGAAGAAGGCCGCGGCGTCCTGCTGTATCACCGGCAGGAAGGCCGCAATATTGGTTTGCTGAATAAAATTCGCGCCTATGCGTTGCAGGATTTGGGCGCGGATACCGTTGAAGCGAATCACCAGCTGGGCTTTGCCGCCGACGAGCGCGACTTCACATTATGTGCGGACATGTTCAAGCTGCTGGGTATTGATGAAGTCCGACTGCTGACCAATAATCCGCAAAAAGTAAAAATCCTCAATGAAGCCGGCATTAATATCGTCGAGCGGGTGCCGCTGCTGGTCGGCCGCAACCCGAAGAATGAACGCTATCTGGCGACGAAAGCCGCCAAGATGGGCCATCTGCTGGATATGAAATAGCCGGATAAAGCCAGGTCAGGCGAGTCGCCTGACCTGACGGCGCGCAACAAAAAAACATTCGGTTAGGTTTTATTTTCCGCCGAGAACAAAGCTGTAACGGAGATAAAACCGTAAATCATTGAGGTTCTCCCCTTTCTCCGCATCGATGATCGCATAACGCACCCGCGCGCTGAGTCCCTCAAGCGCGCCGGAAAAGTCATACTGAACGCTAAAATCGGTCTCGTTGACATCCTGCGCCTGCTGCGAGAAATACTGAACGCTGTTGGTATCGTAATAGGCGTGGAATACATAGGCGCTAAGCCCTTTGATGCCTATTTGAGAGAAATCATAGGCCACTCTCAGCGCGTAAGCCGTTTCATCGGCCCGGCCTGCGGCGTTGACCTGCTGTATGATGACTCTTTCATCTCCCCAGGGCGTATACAGCTCGTCGTCGCCGGTCTTGGCGTAAAAAGCCGCCACATTGAAACCGTGGGCTTTGAAACCGGTATTGAAGCCATACTGGTAAGTGTCGAACGCCCGGCCGCCCAACTCATCGCCGATTGACTTTTGGAACAACACCGACGGAACGAAAAACAGCTCGTAGTCGCCGACCTTCTTCGCCGCGTGAACTTTAAAGAAACCGGAGTCGAATACATCGTCCATATGGTACATCCAGCCCTGGAGCTGAACTTGCGCGGAATCGAAAGGTAGCGTGTATTTCACGCCGCCGACCATAAGATCCCGGTTAACTTCTTCGCCATTCACGGTGATCAGGGAAGTGAACCTATCGTCCCACCAGCCGGCGAAGTCGGTCATGTAGTACGCCGACAGTTCCAGATTTTCTATGGCGTTGTTCACCGCGGAAAAGCCTCTGTAGGTCTTGGGCATCAGCCTTACGTCATGCGCATTCATAAAGGGCGTATTGGCTTCCTGGGCGCCGAATTTCATTTTGGTATCGAACCATTCGCCCTGAATATAATATTCCTGAAGGCGGGAGAGACTTTGATGCTTGTTGGTGCCGTATCCCTTAACCAGACCATAAACACTGTGGTCATCATTGCTGCCGAGATCATTGGCGCTGGCGAAAGCGGCGCCCGCGCTCAATCCATTAACCGCGGCGGTGTGATAGTAGAATAACGTGCCGGTGGCTAAATCGGCGCGTTTATCACTTTCTTCGAACTCTCGTTCGAAATAATAGGTTCTCAGTTCCCCCTTGAGCGTTCCCTGTTCAAAGGCCTGTTTCAGATTGTCTGCTGCAAATACCGGGGAGCCTGACACCAAGGCGATTACGATTGATAATAAAGCCAGAGCTTTCATTTTGCGTCCCTCTCGAAAAAATGAAAAATACCCGCGCCAATAGGCAGCGGGTTAATAGCGGATAATTATTTTATGTATTTGACCGCGTTTTCAGCGGCGATCCGACCTGAGTTCAGCGCAAAGGCGAAACTGGCTCCGCCCATTTCAAGGTCATAACTGTCGCCGTACATGCCGCCCGCATCAAGCCCGCCGGCGTAAAGCCCGGGAATCGCTTTTCCCTGAGCAGTGACGACCTCGGTTTTCTCATTGATCCGGATACCGCCGAACGTCCCCAGCGCTCTGGGCTGAAGTTTCGTCACATAGAACGGGCCTATTTCCACCGGACGCAGGAAATCGGCGTTTTTAAAGAACTGTTCGTCCTTATGCCTTGCCGCCGCGTTGTTGTTTTGCGCAATGGTTTCTTTAAGCACGTCAGGATCCGCACCGATTTTTTGCGCAACCTCCTCGATGGTGCCGCATTTGAAAACGTTGCCGTTGTTCTTGGCGAGCTCTTTATTGAATTCCTCGTCGAGTTTATCCAGCCGGGTGCCATAGGTTACCCATTCGCCTATCGGCATCTGGATACCTTCGTTCAGAAACAGTTGTCTTGTCTGCTCGTCGTAGATGGAGTAAGCCACGCCGCCGATTCGCTCCAGCGCATTGCCGGAGAATGGCCACTCGGCGATGTTGTACTCATCGGTGTATCTTCTGCCGTTGGGGTCAACGTAAAGGTAGGGCTGAACGGCGGCGGCGATAAGGTGCGACTTGGTGGAAAAATCAGCCAGGCCGGGGCGATAGGAGATCATAATCTCCGCGCCCTCCTCGGCGGCGCCCGCTTCCCAGGCCATCTGAATGCCTTCGCCGTCTTTACCCGCCTGACCCACCATGATCACGTCGGGAAATCTGGAGTATTTTTGCAGCATTTCCTTATTGTTGCCGTAACCGCCGGTTCCGATGACGACCGCTTTGGCGTTGACGATCACTTTCTCGCCGTCTTTGTTTACGCCTTCAACGCCAACCACCCGGTCATCTTTTTTGATCAGTTTCTTGCCGGGGGTCTGGAGCAGCACCGTGCCGCCCAGGTCGCGAAACTTCTTGTCAAGCGCCACCATCACGGCATTACCGTGGTGATAGCGTTTGCCGTTAAGCTCCAGTTCGCCTACCACATGCCAGGTCAGAGGCCCGCCGAACCCTCCTACGCCGATGAACTCATAATTCACGCCGAATTGTCGCAACCATTCGAGGGTTTCGGCGGATTTGAGGACGATGGCGCTGACAAGAGGCGCATTGGCGCGCCAGTGGCTGTAATTCATGATCGCCTGGAAGGCGAATTTTTTGGAGACATCAATACCCTGTCTTTTTTGCATCGCGCTTTCCGCGGCGAAAATACCTTCGGCGAAGTTGGCCGAACCTCCCATAATGGCCTGTTTTTCCAATATGATTACCTCAGCCCCGAGCATTTTTGCCTGTACGCCCGCAGCGAGACCCGTAGCGCCCCCACCGACGACGACGATATCGGTGTTGTATACCTGATCCGCATGGACAGGGAGAGAAAACAGCGCCGCCCCCAACGCGGCGAGCAGGATTCTGATAGGAAATAAACGTTTCATAAGTCAACCTCTCTTTATCTCTATTCTTATTATTGAGTTTCTTATCGCCGACGCTTTAACGCCTTGTTCAGCATTCCTTTTTCAAATGGCGACGGCGTTGGCTTATTTTTTAACCATTCAAATCACATGGATATTTTTTCGATGTCATACAGCGACAGCTGGAAATTTATATCCGCGGTTATTAACGGTATTTGATTTAAAAAGAGAGTTATGCCTGACTGGCATCCACAAAAGGAAACGGACGATTGAATACGAAGACAACCCGGTTATGACAAACGCGTTCGCTATCGCCCTAAGACTATCCTGATGACGTCTGAAAACCAGAGCGCCGAGAGAGTTCCGACCCTGCATATCCGTGAGGACAGGTTGTCTTCCCCAGCTTGCAGGGCGAGAAACTCTCGCCGGAAAACGGCAACTCCGTCGAGAACCTTAGCGCAGCGCACCGGGTGGAACTGTGAACGTTGTCATTAACCGTACGAAATACAATCACCTCAATGATTAGAATTTGATCCAGCGCGTAGTCTGCCCACCGTTATCCCGATACCGGGAGCCGCCGGTATCGGGCATGGCTCAGAGCATATTGCGGATCACATAATGCAGGATGCCATCATTCTGGTAATAGGTGAGTTCGTTGCGGGTATCAATACGGCAACGGGTTTTAATCACTTCATTTCTCCCTTCGCCATCGGTAATAACCACATCTACCGACGCGCCGGGCGTCAAGCGGTTTAATCCCGTAATGGAAATTTGCTCATCGCCGCTCAGCATCAACGTTTTACGCGTCACCCCAAGCGGGAACTCCAACGGCAGGATCCCCATACCGATTAGATTGGAACGGTGAATACGCTCGAATGATTCGGCGATCACCACACGCACTCCCAGCAAACGCGGGCCTTTCGCCGCCCAGTCCCGGCTGGATCCTGAGCCATACTCCTTTCCGGCAAACAGCGCCAGCGGGACATTTTCTTCCTGATAGCGCATCGCCGCGTCATAGATTGTCATCACATTTTGCGAAGGAATATGCCGGGTATATCCCCCTTCCTTCTCCGGCACCATTTCGTTGCGGATACGGATATTGGCGAAGGTGCCGCGCATCATCACTTCATGATTTCCGCGCCGCGAACCATAAGAGTTAAACTCTTTGGTCTCGACGCCGCGATCCAATAAGTAGCGGCCGGCCGGGCTGTCCCGTTTGATATTACCCGCCGGGGAGATATGGTCGGTGGTGACGGAGTCGCCCAGCATCGCCAGAATGCGGGCGTTATGGATATCCTGCACCGGTTCCGGCTCTTTCCCCATGGTAAGGAAGAATGGCGTCTGACGAATATAGGTCGACTCCTGGGGCCACTGGTAGGTGGGATTGTCATCGACCTCGATGTCTTTCCACTCCTGCGTACCTTCAAATACCGCGGCATATTGTTTATGAAACATATCCGCGCTGACATTCAATACCGCATTGGCCACCTCTTTCGCCGAAGGCCAGATATCCTTCAGATAAACCGGCCGACCTTCCCGATCTTCACCCAGCGGCTCACGGGTAAGATCAATATTCATATTTCCTGCCAGCGCATACGCCACAACCAGCGGCGGCGAGGCCAACCAGTTGGTTTTCACCAGCGGATGGATACGGCCTTCAAAGTTACGATTTCCCGATAGCACCGCGCCTACGGTTAAATCTCCGGCTTTAATCGCCGCCTCAATGGATTCGGGTAGCGGCCCTGAATTACCGATACAGGTCGTGCAGCCGTAACCCACCAAATTAAAACCCAGTTCATCAAGATAGGCCGTCAGTCCCGCTTTGGCGTAGTAATCGGTTACCACCCGGGAGCCGGGAGCCAACGATGTTTTAACCCAGGGTTTTTTCTTCAGCCCGCGTTTTACCGCATTCTTGGCCAGTAATCCGGCCGCCATCAACACGCTGGGATTTGACGTATTGGTACAGGAGGTGATCGCCGCAATCACCACGGCGCCCTGATACAAGCGGTGCGTCTCACCGGCCAGCGTGAATTCTTCATAGTCCGGCCGGTTTTTCACCGTATTGACGTCCAGCTCCCTGCTGGCGTTGAACGCCTGCGGCACGGCGCTCAGCGCCACTCTGTCCTGCGGCCGTTTAGGGCCGGCGAGGCTGGTTTCAACGCTACCCAGATCCAGCGTCAGCTGACTGGTGAATACCGGTTCGTCGCCGGCGTTTCGCCACAATCCCTGTTGCTTACTATAGGCTTCCACCAGTTCGATTTGCTCTTCGCTGCGGTTAGTCAGCCGCATATATTCCAGCGTAATGTGGTCAACCGGGAAAAAGCCGCAGGTGGCGCCGTATTCCGGGGCCATATTGGCGATGGTGGCCCGGTCGGCCAACGGCAAATAATCCAGACCGTCGCCGTAGAACTCAACAAATTTCCCGACCACGCCATGTTTGCGCAACATTTGGGTCACGGTGAGCACCAGATCGGTCGCCGTGATCCCCTCGCACATTTTTCCGGTCAATTTAACGCCCACCACGTCCGGGATAAGCATCGAAATCGGCTGCCCCAGCATCGCGGCTTCCGCTTCAATCCCCCCGACGCCCCACCCCAGCACGCCAAGGCCGTTAATCATGGTGGTATGTGAATCCGTCCCGACCAGCGTGTCGGGATAAGCCATCAGCTTATCCTGCCGTTTTTCATACCACACCGCTTTCGCCAGATATTCGAGATTAACCTGGTGGCAAATGCCGGTTCCCGGCGGCACCACGCTGAAGTGGCTGAACGCATTCTGTCCCCAACGCAGAAACTGGTATCGCTCATAGTTGCGCTCCATTTCCAACTGGGTGTTGTCCAGCAGCGCTTGCTCATCGCCAAAGTGGTCTACCGTCACCGAATGGTCGATAACCAGATCAACCGGCGACAACGGGTTCACTTTATTAACGTCACCGCCCAGGCGCTCCACCGCCGCGCGCATCGCGGCAAGATCGACCACCGCGGGTACGCCGGTAAAATCCTGCATCAGCACGCGCGCCGGACGATAGGCGATTTCCCGCTCGACATGCCCGGTTTTCAGCCATGAAACCACGGCCAGAAGATCGTCGTGCTGAACCGTATCGCCATCCAGATGGCGTAACAGGTTTTCCAATAATACTTTTAACGACTTGGGTAAGTTATCAATCGTTCCAAGCTGCCGGGCCGCCAGGGGCAAACTGTAATAGTGATAGGTTTGTTGCCGCACCCTAAGCGTATCCAGGCAGGTGTCGCGAAGAAAATGAGATGACATGCTTCCTCCCAAAGTGACCTGATTAATCATTATTTTGTGTCAACCGACCATTCAATATCCAGCCTGAACATACGGTCTTGTTTAAATATAACACAAACAAATAATAACATTTTCGCAACATGCGATATGAATGCAGCGATAGCCTATGACGATTAATAAAAGTCTGAAGGAAGGTTTAGACTGCGGCTAAATTAAGTAAAGTTAACGGTCTTTTTGACCGATATAAATAAAGCCAACAGGTAATTTTTTCATTGCTTTTTTGTATGACTAATGTTTTGCAAGACGCTTCACAACCTGATATCAAGATTTATAGTAAAAATACAAAATACGTTTATTAAATAAACGGTAGCCCATCTTTTGATGGATAAAATAATAATATCAAGGGGTTATATATGAAACTGTTTTACAAGCCTGAAAGCAGTTCCCTTTTTACTCATATCGTTTTGCTGGAGTCCAAGTTGGACTTCAAACTTGAAAAGGTGGATCTCAAAACTAGGAAAACTGAACGCGGTATCGATTATCTGTCGATTAATCCTAAAGGGCTGGTGCCGGCCTTGTTACTGGACGACGGCACCGTGTTGACCGAAGGCGTCGCCATTGCCCAGTACGTCGCAGACCGGGTTCCGCACTGCAACCTTATCGCCCCCATTGGCAGCATGGCGCGTTACCACACCATTGAGTGGCTTAACTACATCGCCACGGAGTTGCATAAATCCTTTGCCCCCATATTTCGTCCCGGTACGCCGGAAACCTATAAAGAACTGTTATTTGAATATCTACAGGTGAGGTTTCGTTATATCAACCTGGTGCTGAGTGAACAGAACTACCTGGTCGCCAACCGTTTTAGCATCGCGGACGCCTACCTGTTTACGGTTATGCGCTGGGCGCAGTCATTGAAGCTGGATATGTTCCGTCATCCGGCGCTGGCCGCTTATCTTGAACACATCGCCGCCAGGCCGTCGGTTGCAACGGCGCTCAAGGTTGAAAGGTTGAAAGGTTGAAAGGTTGAAAGGTTAAAGAGTAAAGCGCGCGGCGAGTCGCCATGCGCTTTATTTTATTATCCGTGACGCTACAAACGTAGCGCCTGAAAATGATGACGCGGATTCGCGATGCCTTCCTGAGCGGCGACCAGTTGCAGTTCATAGGCGTTCATTTCTTTGGTCATCAGCATAACCTCGTAAACCGCCGACGTGGTGTGCTCCAACGCTTTATCCAGCGCAACGCCCTTGAGTAAATTCACCAGCAACACTCCGCTGGTCAAATCGCCGACGCCGACGGGCTGACGTTCAAATTCAACCAGCGGACGGCTGATGTGCCAGGCATCCGTCGGCGTCACCAGCAGCATTTCAAAACTGTCATGACGATAAGCCGCCCGGCTGAGATGCTTGACCAGCACAATTTCCGGGCCTTGCGCGCATAGCGCCCGAGCCGCCGCCACCGCTTCTTCCACATTATGTACGGTATGACCGCTGAGCAGCTCCAGTTCAGGCAGGTTGGGCGCAATCATATCGGCAGCCTGTAACGACCGGCGGCAATGGAACTCCGACACGCCCGGCGCCACGATACACCCTTTTTCCGGCGTTCCCATTACCGGATCACAGAAATAGAGCGCCTCGGGATTCGCCGTTTTGACCCGCCGGACAATCTCTAAAATATGCTCGCCCTGTTCAGCCGAACCAATGTAACCGCTCAGCACCGCATCGCAATCTTTCAGACGATCAATATCCGCGATGCCTTGAACGATCTCGGTTAAATGACTGGCGGGCATAACGCAACCGGTCCAATGGCCGTATTGCGTATGATTGGAAAACTGCACCGTATTCAGCGGCCAAACGTTTGCGCCCATGCGCCGCATCGGAAATTCGGCGGCGCTATTCCCCGCGTGTCCAAAAACAACATGTGACTGAATAGAAAGTATATTTTTCATTACGTATGACTCAAATCCTTGCCTGCGCAACTGCGCATCAATAACGGCTGACAAAATACAGGGAGCTTTCGCTCCCTGTCGGCCTGCCCTTTTTTATGCTTTCCAGCAGATCAGGCAGTAATGCTTTTTACCGCGACGCAGCAAAGTATAACGGTCAAACAGACGATCGCCGTCACTGAACGCATACTCGGGATTGGCTTGTTTTTCACCGTTGATCGTCACCGCATTGGAGGCGATCATCGTGCGGGCCTGACCGCGCGACGGCACCAGCTCGGCGCTGACCAGCGCCTGTTGCAAATCGGCATTCCGCTCCAGCTCGACGAACGGCATACCGTCCTGAGCCAACTGGGCAAAATCTTCCTGCGTCATATCCTGCAAGGAACCGGAAAACAGGCTCTGTGTGATGCGGCGTGCCGCGGCCAATCCCGCTTCGCCATGCACCATACGGGTCACTTCTTCCGCCAGTACGTGCTGAGCGCGCGGCGCCTTACCGCTGTTTTTATCTTCTTCTTCCAGCGTATCAATCTCTCCCAGGCTCATGAAGGTAAAGAACTTCAGGAAGCGATAAACATCGGCGTCGGCCGTGTTGATCCAGAACTGGTAGAATTTATAAGGACTGGTTTTGCTGGCGTCCAGCCAGATTGCGCCGCCTTCGGTTTTACCGAACTTGGTGCCGTCAGTTTTGGTAATCAGCGGCACGGTCATGCCGTAAACCTGTTTCTGATTCATTCGGCGGGTCAAATCAATACCGGACGTAATGTTGCCCCACTGATCGGAGCCGCCGATTTGCAGTTCGACGCCGTACTGCTTATTCAAAGAGGTGAAGTCATATCCCTGTAGCAGATTGTAAGAAAACTCGGTAAAGGAGATCCCCACATCGTCACGGTTCAGACGCTGCTTAACCGCTTCTTTATTAATCATCTGATTAACTGAGAAATGTTTGCCGATATCGCGTAGGAAATCCAGCACATTCATATTGCCGAACCAATCGTAGTTGTTGGCCGCAATCGCGCTGTTTTCACCGCAGTCAAAGTCCAGGAACGGAGAAACCTGACGGCGGATTTTCTCCACCCATTCACGGACGGTTTCCTCAGTGTTCAGTTTACGTTCCGTTGCTTTAAAGCTGGGGTCGCCAATCAGGCCGGTCCCGCCGCCTACCAGCGCCACCGGTTTATGCCCGGCCAACTGGAAACGTTTCAGGCAAAGCAGCGGCACCAGATGCCCCAAATGCAAGCTGTCAGCAGTAGGATCGAAGCCGCAATACAGTGCAATCGGCCCTTGCGCCAGCCGCTCTGACAACGCTTCCTCATCCGTCACCTGAGCAATCAGGCCCCGCTCTTGCAATTGTTTAATCAGGTCACTACTCGCCATCGATAACTCCGTTTTTATGCAAAATGTGTCATTGTCCCGCCAAGGCAACCAGCTTGCCGGTACATATTAATAGGTATACGCATCCCGTTTAAATCAAGGCTGAAACGCCAAGCTAATCGCGCAATCCGGGCAAACACGCCGCAGGCGCGAAACGCCATAGGATAAAGCGCTCACGGCGGGAGCGCCAGAGTTTAACCAGGATATTTCAAGATTAAGGCGCTAAACGATCAACCTGCCAGCCATCATTTTGCCGTTGATAGAAGAACCGGTCATGCAGACGGTGCTCGCCGCCTTGCCAGAACTCCATGGCGTCGATAGTCACGCGGAAGCCGCCCCAGAAACTCGGCAGCGGCACTTCGCCCTGCTGAAATTTCTGTTTTAACTCCAGAAATTTGCTTTCCAGAATGCCGCGGGCAGAGATCCGGCTGGACTGTTTAGACACCCACGCGCCAATCTGACTGTCTTTGGGGCGGCTGTGGAAATACTTCAGCACGTCCAGCGCGGGCAGTTTCTCGGCACGGCCCAACACCATGACCTGCCGCTCCAGCATATGCCAGGGAAACAGCAGACTGATTTGTGGGTTGTGCATCAGATGCTGCGCTTTGCGGCTGCCCATATTGGTGTAAAACACCATGCCCTTTTCATCATAATGTTTTAACAACACGATACGCTGATAGGGTTGTCCCCGTTCATCCACCGTGGCGACCGACATCGCCGTGGGATCGGCCAGCTTCGCTTCACACGCCTGTTTTAACCAGCGCTCAAACAGATCCAGCGGGTTATCGGTGAGGTCTCTGCGGCGCAGTCCCCCGCGGGTATATTCACGGCGCAGATCGGCAATATCGAGTTCCTGAAAGGAAGGCGTGGTGCTGGAGGGCGTACTTTCCTGTGTCATAGTGTGATGATGTCCTGCTGTGGCAATAACGACTCGAAAGAGGATATGAATTTTATTATTCTGCGCCCGCGCCCGGAAAATCTCAATCAGCAACAACGCAGTCCGCCGGCCGCCGGTCAGAATCAATCCGTTCGGCCGCAATATGCGCTGTTTGCCCTATGGCATCATCATTTCAACATGCAGTCATCAACGATGACCCGTTCACCGCGCTGAATAAAGGCATGGTTTCCCTTGCTCCAGAAAGTATAGGTTCCGTCACTGTATCTGGCTCCGGAGGCGGAGACCGATTGCGGTAAGGTGTGGCGCTCCCCGTCAAGCAGAAAGCTGACCTGCGAGGCCGATTTATCCTCCTGTTGTATCGTTACCGTCAGCGGCATCGTGCCGCACTGGTAAGACAAGGTTCTAACCGATTGTTGATGACCAAAATAGCTGCATCCGCTTAATAGGATCAGCACCGCCCCTGTCAGCAGTGGTTTCATTATTTTCTCCTGTTTTCTGATGTCAGTGAAATGCGCGCCGCAACGGCAACATCTCCACTGTTAGCAGTTTAACAATAGGTTAGTTAATGAAACCTCAGCAAAATCCGATTAGTCCGTCATGGCGGGATAAATGGCCCCTAACACCGTTTCCTGACTAGCGCCGGTAACGGATGGCAGATTTCCCGGTAAGCCCGATAGGGTTCGCGACGCCAGCCAGGCAAAAGCCAGCGCTTCCATATCATCGCCGCTGACGCCGAACTCATCCGTCGTACTGACTTCTATACCGGGCAACAGCGCCGAAAGCCTGGCCATAATAAGGGGATTGCGGGCGCCGCCGCCGCACACCAGTAATCGCTCGCACCCGCCGCTCAGCAGCACCTGCTCGGCAATACTCATCGCCGTCAGTTCAACCAGCGTAGCCTGAACGTCCGGAGGCGATATTGGCGGCAGACCCGCCAGCCTTTTCTCCAGCCAGCCCAGATTAAAATATTCGCGCCCGGTGCTTTTCGGCGCCCTGAGCGAAAAATAGGGATCGGCCATCATGCGGCGTAACAACAGCGGGTGAACCTGCCCCGTCATCGCCCATTTGGCGTCTTTATCGTAGGGCTGCGCGCAATGACGCCAGATCCAGGCGTCCAATAGCATGTTTCCCGGACCGGTATCATAACCGCGTACGGCGGCGCCCGGCGCCAATAGCGACACATTGGCGATACCGCCGATATTGAGCACAATGCGCCGCTCGACCGGGTGCTGCAACAGCGCATGATGAAATGCCGGCACCAGCGGCGCGCCCTGCCCGCCATACGCCAGATCGCGGCGGCGAAAATCGCCCACGGTGGTAATACCGGTCATGGCGGCAATACGGTTATTATCGCCAATCTGTAGCGTACAGGGCGCTTCGCCCGTCGGCTCGTGCCAGACGGTCTGCCCGTGGCAACCGATAGCCGTAATATCGCGCGCGCTCATTCTGGTTTGTTTGAGCAGCGCCAGCACGGCCTCTGCGAACACTATGCCCAGACGAGTATCCAGTTGCCCAAGCGCAGACAGCGTGACCCTCTGCCCCTGACACATCCCCAGAATCGCCTTTTTGATATCCTGCGGTAGCGGATGGCAATAGCTGGCTTGCTGTGCCACAGTGTATTCATCAATAGCGGCCATCACGACATCAATACCGTCGAGGCTGGTGCCTGACATCACACCAATGTATCTGCCTGATCTCATTTCCTGACCTTTTCCCCGCGGGATATAAGAAAACTCACCATTGAAAATTGGATTACGACAAAAATAGCATTTTAAAACACGGGATTATTATATTTTTTGTGTTTTGTTATCTCGGGTGAATTTTTGTTAAAAAATAGTCGATTGACGATCTTTTTTAACAAGAAACGAATTTGGCGGATTTTGCTCTCCGTTTACTCTCAATTTAACAACACGATTATATTCTGCAAAAAAGCGTAAAAATAGTGGAATGGAGCATTAAGCCAGACCATAATTTGATTGTATAACATTCGTCGGCCAAGGCTCAGCCAACCCGACATATCGCCATTACAGGAGTATTGAATATGATGAAGCGTTTGTTTGTGGTTACCCTGGCGGGTATCACACTGGCTGGTTGTGCCAATACCAGTACGCTTTCAGGAGATGTTTACAGCGCCTCCGAAGCCAAACAGGTGCAATCCGTCACCTACGGTACAATTGTATCGACACGTCCGGTACAAATTCAGGCGGGTGAAGATTCCAACGTCATCGGCGCCCTTGGCGGTGCGGTTTTGGGGGGCTTTCTGGGGAACACCGTCGGCGGGGGAACCGGTCGTAGTCTGGCAACGGCCGCTGGCGCGGTTGCAGGCGGCGTAGCCGGTCAAAGCGCGACGGGCGCGATGAACCGCACTCAAGGTGTTGAGCTGGAAATCCGTAAAGACGACGGCAGCACCATCATGGTTGTTCAAAAACAAGGCAACACAACTTTCAGCGCCGGGCAGCGTGTAGCAATGGCGAGCAACGGCCGCAGCATTACCGTCTCTCCCCGCTAATCCATAACAGCCATCACCACCTGCACGGGTGGTGATGGCTGTCAATAATTAAGTCTCTGCCAAAAGACGATCAATAATAAACGTAGCTAACATTGCCGAAATTTATTTCTTTTCCTCAAAGACTATTTTGGGTAATTAACTAAGAATGACTCTCATGCAATGCCAGTATATTTTGTTCCAACCGCGCAACCAACGAGACTAATTCATCGAGCTGTTCGGGAGTGATGCCAAATAAAATCTCGTTGCGGGTATGGCTAATCACATCATTAACCGCTTGTATTATCGGATCGGCGGCTTCAGTAAGCAGTATACGTTTAGCACGTCGGTCATGTGAGCATACGTGTCTGGTAATCAATCCCTTTTCTTCCAGTTGGTCCAATGTACGGACTAATGAAGGCTGCTCGATCCCGATAGCTTTGGCCAGTTGAATCTGTGACTGCCCCGGCGGCAGATGATATATATTGTGCAGGGTTACCCAATGCGTTTGGGTCAGCTCAAGTGGTTTTAACCGATGATCAATTAATGCGCGCCAGACGCGCACTAAACGGGCTAAATCAGATCCTAATGGCAATTCCATAACCTCTCCTTATAATTAGCATGCTAAGTTATATCCCTGGATTGCAATCAATTCTGATTTATAAAAAATAGAAAAATAGCTTTTATTATTTTAGAAAAAAGGATTCTAGCAAATAAAAGTCTCTTAAAAATGATCTTGAGCTTATTTTATTCAGTGACTGTTTAGCTAACGTTAAAATAAAGACGGCTGCTGCGGCTCTTCGGCCTGCTTGACGTTCTCCATTCGCTGCGAACGTTTCCATCTCTGCCTGCACAAGCGCAGGACATCCTGTTTCTGGGCATCACTCATCTGCCCCCAGGCAAAACGCTCATTACGACTGCGAAAGCAACCGCGACAAAAGCCGCGCGCATCAGCCTGACAAACGCCACGGCACGGATTGGGAACAGCAAAGAGTTCAAGTTGCTCTGGCACCGTACCTCCTTTCTTTTACTACAGGGTTATTGAAGCTCTGTTCTCACTCTCTGGCAAGCCCTTGCTAACGATAACGAGCAAAATAATTAGGTAGCCCTTGTAATTTCAAACGATTTTTCCGCGCCGTTATGCGGCCTCCCGGCGCGATCTTCCCGCCTTACAGCCGATAAAAGGCCGCCAGAAGCGATGTGCTAACATAATTATGCCCCGGCAACGGCGGGTCGCCAGGCTTGCTGCTTTTCCCGGCAATGGCTTGGACTCAGCATATCGACAACGCTATACTTGCCTCCGGTCAGCTTTTTTCCGTCATGTTGCCGTTAATTACAGTAGCCAATCGAGGAAATTGAAATTATGCGCCTACTTCACACTATGCTGCGTGTTGGTGATTTACAACGCTCCATCGACTTTTATACCAAAGTGCTGGGTATGCGATTGCTGCGTACTAATGAAAATGCAGAGTATAAATATACCCTGGCGTTCGTCGGCTATACCGAGGAAAGCGAAGGGGCGGTCATTGAATTGACGTACAACTGGGGCATAGAGAGTTACGATCTAGGCAATGCGTACGGTCATATCGCTCTGGGCGTCGATGATGTCGCCGCCACCTGCGATCGCATTCGCCAGGCGGGGGGAAATGTGACCCGCGAAGCCGGTCCGGTAAAAGGCGGCACCACCGTCATTGCGTTCGTTGAAGATCCGGACGGTTACAAAATCGAGCTGATTGAAAGAGCGCAATCAGGTCAGGGAATTGGCAATCAGTGACGCTTTACTGGTGCCTGACAGGCACCAGTCCTTTATATGCGCCAGGCCCGGGTAAGCGGGGAATACTGCATCTCTCGCCGAAATTTGCCATAATGCGCGCTGCGTTTTGCTAAAGATTAAGAGACTAATGGCTGATAAAAATGACCTGAACGCCCTGAGCGGTCGTTTCCGCGGGTTTTACCCGGTAGTGATCGATGTTGAGACTGCCGGGTTTAATGCCAAAACCGATGCATTACTGGAAGTTGCAGCGGTAACATTAAAAATGGACGCTGATGGATGGCTACAGCCGGATGACACCATGCATTTCCACGTTGAGCCGTTCGAGGGCGCAATATTGGAACCCGCCGCGCTGGCGTTTAACGGCATTGACCCCACTAACCCATTACGCGGCGCGGTCAGCGAGTATGACGCCCTGCATGAAATTTTCAAAGTCGTGCGCAAGGGCATAAAAGATCAGGGATGCAACCGAGCAATTATCGTGGCGCATAACGCAACCTTTGATCATGGCTTCATGATGGCTGCGGCTGAACGATGCAGTTTGAAGCGCAATCCTTTCCATCCTTTCGCCACGTTTGACACGGCGGCGCTGAGCGGCCTGGTCTTGGGGCAAACCGTTCTCGCCAAAGCCTGTCTTGCCGCCGGGATCGCTTTTGACTCCAGCCAGGCGCATTCCGCACTTTACGATACCAATCAGACTGCGCTGTTGTTTTGCGAACTGGTTAACCGCTGGAAACGGATGGGCGGATGGCCTATCGCTTTTGACGAAAACCAATCAGCAACCACCTCCGTTGCCAGTTAAACCGCATTAAAAAAGACAGGGTAGCTTTCGCCACGCTGTCTTTTTTTCATCCCGCCGCAATTTTATCCGCATTGCATATGCAAGCGTATGCGACTCCCGCTGGATTTATTCCTGCCCTTCCTGCTGAGATTTATATTTTTCCGCTGTTTCTTTAATCAGCGGCTGTAACTCGCCGCGCTGATACATTTCAATAATGATGTCACAGCCACCGACCAATTCACCGTCGACCCACAGCTGGGGAAACGTCGGCCAATTTGCGTACTTAGGCAATTCGGCACGGATATCCGGGTTCTGTAGGATATCGACATAGGCGAAACGTTCGCCACAAGCCGACAACGCCTGTACCGCCTGTGCGGAAAACCCGCAACTTGGCAATTTAGGTGAACCTTTCATATACAGCAGAATCGGGTTTTCAGCGATCTGGCGCTGAATTTTTTCAATTGTCGTTGTCGTCATTCTCTTGCTTCCTTAACCTATAGGATGGCTAACGTCATGTTCATTAACCATAAGCGCTATCAGATGTGCCATTACAGCGCCATCCACTCAATGATATTGTACCGAGAGCGGCCGCCACAAAAAAACGCTATTTTTTGTAGGGATATATTTTCCCCTAGCGTACACCGCTGTTGATAAATTCACGGCAGAAAACGATGATAAATCCACCGAAAAACCATCATTAACTTTTTTTCACTATTCTGTATACACAAAGTGGTCATTCCCACTTTTTTATACGGCCGTTTTCGGGAATACTGTTCCGCTTGAACGATTTAAGGATTAAATTCGGCCATTTTCATGATGCGCGTGTTTATTGCTATTTTTATATTATTTTTCAGTAATTTACTCCCGAGCATAGCTCAGGCGACGCCGCATACGCCAAAATCATCGTCACCAAAAACCAGCGTAGGCGCCGTACCTGATGACAATCATAAAAAAAACAAACACCCCGGAAACAGCCGCAAAGCGAATACGCCGCATCCTGAGATCAATAAAGTTAAAACCGTCCGCACGACGCAGCATAAACCGCAGCAAATCGCATCAAGAACAAAGAACAACACCCCGGCGTTAATTAAGACCGGCCTCAAAAAGTCGCAGACGAAAAACGGGGTAAGACTTTCCTCGTCGAACGCCAGAGTAAAACACGGCCTTAAAAACACCGATCTAAAAAACCGGAAAAGCGAAGAGAAAGGATTGGCATTAAGCGCCGCGCATAAAAAACGCTATCAACAAGCCAAATTAACGGCGATGAACAAGCTGATGAGCCAGGTGGGAAAACCTTATCGCTGGGGCGGATCATCGCCTTTTACCGGTTTTGACTGTAGTGGTTTGGTTTATTACGCCTACAAAGACGTGGTTAAAATCCCCATCCCCCGCACGGCGAATGAAATGTATCATTTACGCGATGCGGCGCCGATTCAGAAAAGCGAATTGGAAAGCGGCGATTTGGTTTTCTTCCGCATCAACAATCGCGGCGTCGCCGATCATGTCGGGGTTTATCTGGGCAACGGGAAATTCATTCAGTCGCCGCGTACCGGCTCGGATATTCGCATTAGTAAACTGAGTGAGGATTACTGGCAGGATCATTATGTCGGCGCACGGCGCGTCGTCACTCCTCAGACCATGCGCTGACGCTGGCTCAGAGAGGGCACAACAAGCTAAACTGCGAGGCAGAAAGAATTCAGGCATGTTTTCACACCGTAAAACATGCCTGAGTAAATAGTGATAGCGTTAAACGGCGGAACGCCCCAACGCCAATTAATTCAGTACCGCGACAAAACTAAAGACAATGATCATCGCCAGCGCACCAACGGTGGTCAGCAACGACATCTTCAGGTCAGTATCCATAGGTGTCTCCTTTGCGCACACAAGTTATCGGAAGAAAGTATTGACCATCTTTGGAAGCTCAGCCCCAACCTCGGGTAAAAAACCGCTTAATGACGATAGCGATTCTTCCATAGTTTGAAAGAAAAATCTTATACCTATGTATCAATAATAGTATAAATTACCGCTTCCACTTTGGTGGCAAATCGGACAAAATCCGCTGTTTAACGACGCGCCGCGTAGTATTCGAAAAATAGTGGTCGAAAAACGTCAACCTTGCCCCTTCAGGTATAACATTCGGCATTCTCCTTCTGAAATCCTGTTTTTTCACTAAGAAAGAGAACGATAAACGCAGGCAAACGATTAACAATATACTTACGACTGTAATAAGTGCGTTCAGGAGTTATTTTTACATGGCAACGATCAAAGATGTGGCGAAACGCGCCGGCGTTTCTACCACAACCGTATCACACGTGATTAATAAAACACGTTTCGTCGCCGAAGAGACCAAGGCTGCCGTACGCGCAGCCATTAAAGAATTACACTATTCGCCCAGCGCCGTCGCCCGCAGTCTTAAAGTTAATCACACTAAATCCATTGGTTTGCTGGCGACGTCAAGTGAAGCTCCCTATTTTGCGGAAATCATAGAAGCCGTTGAAAACAGTTGCTATGCCAAAGGCTATACGCTGATTTTATGTAATTCGCATAACGAGCTTGATAAACAACGCGCCTATCTTTCCATGCTGGCGCAAAAACGCGTCGATGGCTTGCTGGTCATGTGTGCGGAATATCCACCCGAATTGCTCGCCATGCTGGAAAACTATCGCAGCATTCCGATGGTGGTTATGGATTGGGGTCAGGCGCACAGCGATTTTACCGATACCATTATCGATAACGCCTTTGAGGGCGGTTATATGGCGGGCCGTTACCTTATCGAGCGCGGTCATCGGGACATCGGCGCCATCCCCGGCATTCAAGAGCGAAATACCGGCAGCGGGCGCTATCTTGGTTTTTTAAAAGCGTTGAACGACGCCGATATTCAGATTCATGATGAATGGATCGTTCAGGGCGATTTCGAGCCGGAATCCGGCTATAAGGCGATGCACCAAATTCTGGCGCAGAAACACCGGCCGACGGCGGTGTTCTGCGGCGGGGATATTATGGCGATGGGAGCGATCTGCGCCGCCGATGAACTGGGGCTGCGCGTTCCTCAGGATATTTCGGTGATTGGCTACGACAATATCCGCCATGCCCGCTTTTTTACCCCGGCGCTGACCACCATTCATCAGCCCAAAGAACGGCTGGGGCAATCCGCTTTTTCCATGTTGCTGGACCGTATCACCAGCAAGCGTGAAGATGCCCAGGTTATCGAAGTACACCCTACCCTGATTGAGCGCCGTTCCGTTGCCGACGGTCCCTTTCGCGACTATCGACGTTACTCCTGATAACAGACGAATTTCTTATATCACGCGGCAAGATGCTTGATACCAACAACTGCTTCAGTCAATTTATACTTGTACCCCGACTGAAGCAGTCATAAACTATTTATGATTTTTTGTGACAACAATTCTATTTATCACTATCTTTTAGTGTTAAGCGCATAGGGAATGTGCGTTTTTATCTTAAGGATAAGTGCCCCTACGTATTTGCGTACCGGCTTTTCTCTTCAATTTCCTCTGACGATTCAGAGAGTAGACGATGGGCGATCCCCACCGATACCGAGAATAGGTAAAAATTGTCTATGTTTTCCTTGCGGTTTCATCATGAAAGCAAGGTAGGGAGAAGTTATGAGTTCATCATGTATAGAAGATGTGGCGGAGCTTGACCGCCATAACACATCCTGGTTCCAAATTGTGCGGGAAATGCTGGCTATCGCTGATATCAAAATCAACGGTTCCCGCCCTTTCGATATCAAAGTTAAAAATCCTGATTTTTTTAAGCGCGTATTGCGTGAAGGATCATTGGGATTGGGTGAAAGCTATATGGATGGCTGGTGGGAGTGCGAGAGACTAGACATATTTTTTCATCGCGTATTACGCGCCGGATTGGATGAAAAAATCCCCCACCATCTCAAAGATATCTTGCGCATCGCTGCCGCACGGCTGATAAATTTACAATCCAAAAAGCGCGCCTGGATAGTCGGCAAAGAGCACTATGATTTAGGCAACGACTTATTTTCGCTGATGCTGGATCCCGCGATGCAGTACTCATGCGGCTACTGGAAACAGGCGTCCACGCTGGAGCAGGCTCAGCAAGACAAGCTGGCGATGATCTGCGAAAAGCTGCAACTCAAACCAGGAATGAAACTGTTGGATATCGGCTGTGGCTGGGGCGGATTGGCGGAATTTGCCGCTCGCCGGTATGGCGTCTCGGTCTGCGGCGTCACCATTTCCAAAGAACAGCAGAAGCTGGCGCAGGAGCGCTGCAAAGATCTGGATGTCACCATTTTGCTACAGGATTATCGCGATCTGAATCTGCAATTTGATCGGGTCGTCTCTGTCGGGATGTTTGAACATGTCGGGCCGAGAAACTACGACACCTATTTCCGTGTCGTCAGAAAAAATCTTAAAGCAGACGGATTATTTTTACTGCACACCATAGGCGCCAAAAAAACCAACGCCGAAGTCGATCCCTGGATTAATAAATACATTTTCCCTAACGGCTGCGTACCTTCAGTACAACATATCGCGCACGCCAGCGAACCTTATATGGTGATGGAAGACTGGCATAACTTTGGCGCCGATTATGATCGCACCCTGATGGCATGGCACGAGCGTTTCCAACAATCCTGGCCTGAGCTTTCCGAGCGCTACTCCGCACGGTTCCGTCGCATGTTCGGCTACTATCTCAATGCCTGCGCCGGCGCATTTCGCGCCCGTAACATTCAGCTTTGGCAAGTGCTGTTCAGCATTGACGGTATCGAAGGCGGCGTGCGCGTTCCACGCTGAACGGATTTTGACAAGGCCGTACGGGAACCTTTTCCGAACGGCTTGCTTTTGCTAGCCAAACGCTTAACGCCGCGCCAGCGTTTTTTTCGTCAGCCTACTCTTCCGACGTAACCGGAGCCGGCTGCCGGTTGGCTAATACCCGTTCAACCGTATCGACGACCGCTTGTGTTTGCGGGTCGATTTCAATATTCACCCGATGCCCCAGGCGCTTTTGTCCCAGCGTGGTGCGGTTCAGCGTCTCAGGAATCAAATGCACGCAGAAACGGCTGCGGGTGACTTCCCCAATCGTTAGACTGATGCCGTCAATCCCGATAAAACCTTTGTGCAGCACATACTTCATCAGTGATTCGTCAGCCAGCCGGAACCAAATCTGGTGATTATTTTCCGACACCAGAATTTTCACCACCTCTGCGGTACAGATGATATGACCGGACATCACGTGTCCACCGATCTCATCACCATATTTTGCCGCCCGCTCAACGTTTACCCGATCGCCTTCGGCGATCTCTCCCAGATTGGTCAGCCGGAGCGTTTCTTTCATTAAATCAAAACTGACGCGATCGCCTTTCACTGAGGTCACCGTCAGGCAGCAGCCATTATTAGCGACGGAAGCGCCGGGAACCAGTCCCGACAATAATTCGGGCGGCAGTTGAATAACATGGGTACGAAAATTTGATTTTTCATCAATGGACACCACCGGCGCGGTGCCTTGAACAATACCGGTAAACATACGGCTTGCCTCTTAAAAACGATGTAAATGAAATAGGTGCTAAACGATACCGATAGCACGCTCATTGCCGATTGCTATAAATGACTGTTATGCAGTGTGCCCCAGATTAAGTTGAAAACCAAACCCATTACCGAAATCGGCGAGTATGTTAATCGGCCAGTCGCCTTCGGTTAATTTATTCTCCGGCAAGCTGGTTTCCGGCCGACAAGTCGTTACAATACCAGCCTCGTCTCGGGCTGAGACAGAATTGTATTTATCCACGATTAATTATTCCGCTATCCGGTTCGTCAATTCAAGGAAGGTGTTTGTGCAGAAGTATCGGTCAGAAGCGCGTAATTTATTGGCGCTCGCGGTTCCTGTCATTATTGCGCAAGTATCTCAGACATCCATGGGGGTGGTCGATACCATTATGGCCGGCGCCTACAGCGCCACGGATATGGCCGCCGTCGCCGTCGGAACGTCCATCTGGCTGCCCGCCATTCTTTTCGGGCATGGATTATTGCTGGCGCTGACGCCGGTCGTCGCGCAGTTGAATGGGGCCGGCCGTCGGGAGCGCATCGCGCATCAGGTTCAACAATCTTTCTTTCTGGCGCTGCTCGCCTCGCTTCTCATCATGCTGGCGCTGTATCAGGGCGAATACGTCATCAACCTGATGAATGACGGATCGCCGGAACTGGCGAAAAAAGCGATTGGCTATCTGCATGCGCTGCTGTGGGGGGTGCCGGGCTATCTGTTCTATCAGGTTTTGCGCTGCCAGTGCGAGGGATTGTCGAAAACCAAACCGGGGATGGTCATTGGTTTTATCGGACTTTTAATCAATATTCCCATTAACTATGTATTTATCCACGGTAAATTCGGTCTGCCGGAACTGGGCGGGGTTGGCTGCGGCGTGGCAACCGCAACCGTTTACTGGATCATGCTGTTGCTGCTGTTAGGCTACACCAAACGTGTAGCCTGGTTGCGCGATATTAAATTGCCGCGTCGATTCAGGCCCGACTGGCACACGCTGAAGCGCCTGTTTACTCTCGGCCTGCCTATTGCGCTGGCGCTGCTGTTTGAAGTTACCCTCTTTGCCGTGGTGGCGCTGTTGGTGCTTCCGTTGGGGGTGGTGGATGTCGCGGGCCACCAGATCGCGCTGAACTTCAGTTCACTGATGTTCGTGCTTCCCCTTTCCATCGGCGTCGCCACCACCATTCGCGTCGGTCACCGGCTGGGGGAAGGCGCCGTCGAACTCGCCCGCATCGCCGCCTATACCGGTCTGATGACCGGCGTGCTGTTTGCGCTCTGCACGGCGATTTTCACCACCTTGTTACGTGAGCCTATCGCTCTGCTTTACAATCAGGATCCGGCCGTGGTAGCGATGGCATCCCACTTAATGTTACTGGCCGCCGTCTATCAAATCTCCGACGCAGTACAGGTTATCGGCAGCGGGGTGTTGCGCGGTTACAAAGACACCCGCTCGATCTTTTACATCACCTTCACGGCCTATTGGGTACTGGGGCTGCCCAGCGGCTATCTGCTGGCGCTAACGGACCATATCGTTCCCCGCATGGGCCCCGCGGGTTTCTGGTGCGGATTTATTATTGGCTTAACCGCCGCCGCGATCATGATGATGACCCGGATCCGCTGGCTTCAGCGCCAGCCAGCGGCGCTGATTTTAGCGCGGGCGGCCCGTTAACCCCGGTTTCAGCCGCGACGAACGCGGCTCTTTGCGCCATAAATGATGGAAAAACCAGCGGAATGAATACAAGTGCAGCAGCCGCGCCGTCCGAGGGAACAAAATTGCATTTTTCCCCTTGCCAGCCGCAGTATAGCCCGCTAATATTCGTCCCGCTGTCAGGCTGACAGCCTGATTTTCAAAGAATTTATCCTCAAATGCGTTCTTAGCTCAGTTGGTTAGAGCACCACCTTGACATGGTGGGGGTCGATGGTTCGAGTCCATTAGAACGCACCATTTTTTGTTCCGCAGACATCCCCTAATGACCATAGATCGTTAAATAAATTACGCCCCTACTTGCCATACCCCTTTCCGGCAACGGCGCAATCATGCGCGCGCGACGGCGAATCGGCCGAGAAAAGTATCTACTGCCAGCCGTACCCACCGGTCCAGTTGCTCGACGGAGGGCCGCGACCCCGGATGCAGCAACCCCTCCAACTGCCCTTCCGTACGCACCATGCCGATGAATAACGACGCTGCGGTCTCGGCGCCGATGGCGTGGATGTCGATATCGCCGGCCCGCGAGGCTTCGCTTAAGCACTCCGCCACCATCGATGTGACCACTTTGGGGCCAGCCAGATAGAAATGCCTCCCGGCCTGGGGAAAACGCGGGGCCTCCGCGACAACCACCCGGAACAACGCCACGCCAGTATCAGACAGCACGATATCCAGATAGGCTCTGCCGATATCCGTCAGTGTTTTATTAAGATCGTTTGGGGCCGGTTGTATCGCCCTGACGGTCGCCGCCATCGACGCACACTGGCACTCGATCATCGCCATGAACATGGCTTCTTTACTGGGAAAGCAGGCGTACAGCGTTTTTTTGGAGACGCCGGCTTCGCGCTGGATCATATCCGTGGTCGCAGCGCTGAAGCCATGGGTCAGGAACACCGATGCCGCGGCGCGCAAGATGACGGGCGTCTTGTCGCGATGGGGATAAGCAGATTCGCACACAGGGAGCTCCAGGGGCACAGTAAACTTCAGGTTTTGGCAAGTATACCTGCCGGTATCCATTCATAAAACCCATTGATGATATCAATATTAGCCAATTGACGGCGCTTGTCTTGAACTGTAGGATACCGACCGGTTTCCACACATCAAGTATTTCGTAATATCCCCTTTCTTTTTGACGTTTAAATGAAGAGACCAGTCAGTACCGTCTCGGTTTGAGGAATTAAATGAATCGTCCTGCTCGATACACACCGTTGTATCAAGGCCCCCCTGCGTTGGTTGCTCGATTACGGGCAGAGTGCGCCGTTGTCCCCTCGGGGCAGATCCTGTCCATCGGCCCGACATCAGCGGCTCTGCGTTTCGACGCAAGCCGGGAGCGCAACGGCGTCGCCAACCGTTGCGATGCGGCTTCGGCCAAGGCGTTATCATGAGCGCCGCAATATCCGCGCCGGCTCCCGCCGTCTCGCCGGCGCAGCCGGTTTTTGGTATCCGTCTGACCGTCGGTCTGCTGGGGGTTCTTTTGGCCGCTATGATGGCGGGCCTAAGCAGTCGCGTTCCCGCACTGGTATTGGTTGATATACAAGGAGGGCTGGGTTTCGCTAAAGATGATATTTCCTGGCTCTCCACGGCCTATTCGGCCGGCGAGCTGGCTGCTATGCCGTTTGCCGCCTGGTTCGCCATCACGTTCTCGATGCGCCGCTTCCATTTGACGATGCTGGCGGCGGCGCTTACGCTGGCCGCCGTGCTGCCCTTTATTCGCGATCTGCACGTACTGCTGGCGCTGCGCGTTCTGCACGGCCTGTGCGCCGGATCGCTGGTGCCGATTCTGATGATGGCCGCCCTGCGTTTCCTGCCGGCGCCGATTCGGTTGCACGGCCTGGCGCTGTTTGCAATGACGGCCACGCTGTCGCCCAATGTCGCGCTCTGGCTGGCCGCCTTGAGCGTAGATCATCTTGAGAACTGGCGATGGGCTTACTGGCATGTGATCCCGCTCGGGCTGCTCGCCATGGCTATGGTCGGTTGGGGTATTCCCAAAATGCCGACGGCGCTGCCGCGGCTGAAACAGGCTAACTGGTTCGGCATGATGTTCGCCATACCCGGCCTGATGCTGCTGGTGGTGGGTATCGACCAAGGCGTGCGTCTGGACTGGCTCCACTCGCCCGTTATCGTTGCCGCGCTCGGTGTCGGCGTCGGCTTCACGGCGCTGTTCCTGGTGAGTGAGTGGTTTCACGCTGCGCCGTTCGTCCGGCTGGACTTGCTAAAGCGCCGCAACATCTGGCTGGGCTTCATTTCTCTGACCGGCCTTCTGGTGGCGATGTTTGCCGGTGTTGGCCTGCCGGCAAATGCGCTTGCCACTCTGCATGGTTTTCGTCTGCAACAAAGTGCGCCACTGGGTCTGATGGTCGGGCTTCCGCAACTGGTGCTGGGCTCCTGCGTGGCGATGCTGCTGTATCGGCGCTGGGTCGACGCGCGCCATGTCTTTGCGGCCGGGCTGGCATGCATGGCCGCTGCGTGCTGGTTAGCCTCCGGCATCACGGATGAATGGATGGTGCGGCAGTTTCTGACCGCCACACTGCTGCACGCCATTGGGCAACCGCTGGCGATGGTCGCCATGCTGTTTCTTATCGTCAGCGTCGTGCAGCCGATGGAAGGACCCTTTCTCGCCGGCTTGGTCAATATCGTGCGGGTCATCAGCACCATCCTGGCCGGAGCATTCACCGGCCAGTTGAACGTGGAGCGCTCCCGATTCCACTACGAGACGCTGCGCGATCGGGCCGGCAACCTCATGCCTCACTGGGCCGGCTTTGATACCACGCCCGCCGAACTGGCCGAGCAGATTGCAAGGCAAAGCAGCGTTCTGGCCGTGGCGGACGTCTATCGTGCGATCGGCCTCATGGTGCTGTTGCTGATCCCGCTCGTACTGAAGTTTCAACACATTCCGGCGCCCGTGGTGCCTCGCATTGTTCCATCCGTTCCATCGGCCGCTCAAACTGACGCGGCCGCCAAAATAAGCTAAAGAAAAGTGAAAATGACTAAAAAAAATCATCTGCAAATCATCATCGCGCTTGTTGCCGCCGTCGTTCTGACAGCCGCATTTTTTATACTCAACAGGCCGGAAGCCAGCGCCTCCTCGCAAACTACGGACGATGCCTACGTGCGGGCGGATTTAACGGTGATAGCTCCCCAGGTTTCGGGCGTTATCACCACAGTATTAGTCGATGACAATCAACACGTAGAGAAAGGCGCGCCGCTGTTTCACATTGACGATCGCGAATTGATCGTCGAGGTAAACAATGCGCAAGCCGCCGTCGATAGCCTCCAGGCGCAGTTGGATCGCCAGCAAAGCGTGATCGCACAGGCGCGTTCAGTCGTAGCCGCATCGAGCGCCAGTCTCAAGTTGGCCGAAAGAAACCATCAGCGCTTCGCCGACCTGGCGCGTAATGGATCGGGCACGGTGCAGGCGCAGCAGCAGGCCGAAGCGGAACGGGCCGTGCAGCGCGCCGCTTATGAACGCGATCAGGCCGGATTGCGTTCGGCCGAACAGCAAGTGACGATCCTGCGCGCCGAGCTTGAAAAGGCGCGGGCGCAAAAAGCCAATGCGGATCTGAAGCTGTCCTATGCCAGCGTGACCGCGCCGGTTGCCGGCATCGTTGCCCAGAGTCATGTGCGGGTCGGCGGCTATGCGCAGACGGGCGAATCCCTGCTCACCCTGGTTCCGCTGGACAAAGTCTATATTGAGGCCAACTTCCGTGAGACTCAACTGGCCCGCGTGCAGATCGGCCAATCGGTTGACATCACGGTGGATGCGCTGCCCGGGGTACGACTCAAAGGTAATGTTGAAAGCGTAGGGCCGGCCAGCGGCGCAAGTTTTTCGCTGGTGCCGGCTCATAACGCCACGGGTAATTTCACTAAAATCGTTCAGCGTCTTCCCGTCCGTATTCAATTGCAGAACGGGCAGAAAGATGCGCAAAAGCTGCGCGTGGGTATGTCGGTCACGCCGACCGTTCGTGTCAAAAGCGCCGAATCAACGTCAACGTAAAGGTAGATCGGACGCTGACGAAAACTACCGGGTCAACTTACTTCTTTCAGGGGGAAATATGCACGGCTATCAAATTACTTTCTTTACCCAGCAGGATCGCATGTATGGTCGTCTGCCGCTTGCTCAATGGCTGATTGAGGAAGCCAAACGTCAGGGCCTGCGCGGCGCTACGCTGAATGGCGCCCTTGAAGGGCTGGGGCATGATGGCGCACTGCATGCGGTCAATCTCTTCGATTTGTCGGATCAGCCGGTTCAGGTAACGCTGGTGGTAACTGAAGAAGAGGCCCAACGTTTTCTACAGCATCTGGATACAGCGCAAATACACCTTTTTTACGTCAAGGTCGCCGCTGAGTTTGGGACGCTGGGCGCGGCCCCGGCGGCGGGAAAAACCAGGGGCTAACTCATCGGCCAAGGGAGAACGGATATGCAACGCCAATACCGCGTGAGTATCGAGCATCGTGCTGATAAACATGACGCCCTGCCCGCCGAAGATAAGCAACTTCAGTAGAGAGGTTCAGGCTGCTTGCAGCAGCCCAGACCCTGTATCCTTATCCTGATGAGGCGGCGGATCGCTTCCGCGCGGCCTGGAAAAATATCCAGCCGCGTCTACACTAGAACACAATGATGTTCACAGTCAGGTTATGGTTATTGGGTTATATCTATTCAATTGTAGAGCGTACTATCAACGAAGTTATCGAAATAAGCTGTTTTTATCCTACCCATTCGCCGCATGTTCACGTTATTTCGTTTGCGGCGTTTCCTTGCTTCACCGTGGCATCAGACACTCCTCGCGCGATTGCGATTCAGGAACTTCACCTGGCGCGTGCAATGACACCGCGACGATAAGTCGCGTAACACTTTACCGTCACACAGTGCAGTGCGAACCTCATTCAGACAGGAGAATCAGTTTGACCACCATAACAACAGAAAACACCACAGACACTCCCCCTTTCCCCGCGCTGGGCGGCGGGCTATACGCTTTCTTTTTCGATGTGGACGGCACGCTGGCGGAGATTCGACCGCAGCCAGACGACGTTGTCATACCTCGCGCCGTCCGCGCCAATTTGCAGGCGCTGTCGGCCGCGTGTCGCGGCGCGCTGGCGCTGGTATCGGGCCGTCCTATCGAACAACTGGATAAACTGGCTGCGCCGCTCAGGCTGCCTCTGGCCGGCGTGCACGGCGCCGAGCGGCGTGACGGCGAGGGCAATCTGCATCGCGTCATGCTGCCGGCTGACGTGGCGGTTCCCCTGCGGCACATGCTGGAACAGGGGATGGCCGCCATGCCGGGCACCTTGCTGGAAACCAAAGGCATGGCTTTCGCGCTGCACTACCGCCAGGCGATGCCGTATCAACAGCGGGTATTGGCGCTGGCGGAGTCCGCCGTGGCGCGCTTTCCTCAGCTTACGCTACAGCCGGGCAAGTGCGTGGTGGAGATAAAGCCGCAAGGAACGGATAAAGGCGCGGCGATTACCGCTTTTATGCAAGAAGCCCCTTTCGCCGGGCGCATTCCGGTTTTTGTTGGAGACGACCTGACGGATGAGAAAGGATTTGCGGTAGTGAACGCCATGCAAGGCATTTCAGTCAAGGTCGGAGACGGTTCAGGCCATGCCCGCTACCGCCTCAAACACGTGGCGGATGTTTACGGTTGGCTTGAACAACTACTATTGCGATTAAAGCAAGATAACGTCGGTAAGGAGTTAAAGTTATGAGTCGTCTGGTAGTCGTATCTAACCGTATCGCTATTCCTGATGGGTCGAAGTCCAGCGCCGGCGGACTGGCCGTAGGTATTCTGGATGCACTGAAAACCACCGGGGGGTTGTGGTTTGGCTGGAATGGAGAAATATGTGAAATCTCTGGTGAAGAAGATGATGATGATTTGAGTCTGGTGGAACAGGATGGCATCACATATGCCTCGCTGCCGCTTAATCAAAACGATTACGATCTTTATTACTGCCAGTTTTCCAATACCGTCATCTGGCCGGCATTCCATTACCGCATCGATCTGGTGCAGTTTCAGCGCGAAGCCTGGGAAAACTACTGCCGGGTTAATGAAATGCTGGCGAAACGGCTACAGCCATTGATTAAGCCGGACGATATTCTGTGGATCCATGACTATCATTTACTGCCGTTTGCCGCCGCGTTGCGCAAAATAGGAGTGAATAACCGTATCGGGTTCTTCCTGCATATCCCGTTCCCGACGCCGGAAATCTTTACTGCGCTGCCCACGCATGAAACATTGCTGGAAATGATGTGCGAATTTGATTTGCTCGGATTCCAAACGGAAGCCGACCGGACGGCGTTTCTTGACAACCTCAACCAACTGACCGAGTTGCAGCAGATCGGGACGAAAACCCATAGCGCTTTCGGCAATACGTTTATGACCGCGGTTTATCCGATAGGCATAGAGCCGGACAGCATTAAAGAGATGGCGGAAGGGCCGCTGCCGCCCAAAATGGTCGCGATGAAACGCGAGTTGGGCGATGCGCAGAATATTATTTCCTGCGAGCGGCTGGATTATTCTAAAGGGCTGCCGGAACGTTTCCTGGCGTATGAAGCCTTGCTGGAGCACTACCCGCAGCATCGCGGCAAGGTTCGCTATTCGCAAATCGCCCCAACCTCGCGCGGAGATGTACAGGCTTATCAGGATATCCGCCACCAGTTGGAGATGGAGGTCGGCCGGATTAACGGCAAATACGGCACGCTAAACCGCACCCCACTCTACTATCTCAACCAGCATTTCGACCGCCGTCTGCTGATGAAAATATTTCGTCTGACGGATGTCGGGCTGGTCACGCCGCTGCGTGATGGCATGAATCTGGTGGCGAAAGAGTACGTGGCCGCGCAGGATCCTGACGATCCGGGCGTTTTGGTGCTGTCACGCTTTGCCGGCGCGGCCAATGAACTGACCGCCGCGCTGATCGTCAATCCTTACGATCGGGATGAGGTGGCGGCAGCGCTGGATAAAGCGCTGACTATGCCGCTGGCCGAACGTCTCTCCCGCTACAACGACATGATGGCGGTGTTGCGTGAAAACGATATCGCGCACTGGCGTGAAAGTTATCTAAAAGACCTGCGGGCTATCCAGCCGCGCGACGCCGGACACAGCGCGGTCGCCGACGCGCCGACATTATGACGCCCTAACGCCGTCCGGCTTTCGATGCCGGCGTGCGCCCCTCCCTTCCTCAATATTGCCCCGCCAGCCGGGGCCGTTCATAAATCGTTGCAAATGAAACACGCCGGATTTTTGCGTGGCGCGTTCACGGAGGATCGTTATTTTTACCTTTATAAATAATCCCTTATATAATCACCCCCTGCATTGGCGATAGCCATAAGTGTGATGAATAGCACATTTTTACTGGAGGTGATAAAGCGAATGTCTACACTTAAATAGAGACACGCTCAGGCAATATCCCGTATTTTTTTCGACGCAATGCTGAGGTTTGTAGCACATGTTCAATTCAAAATTACACGTTGCTGAATCAGTGGAGTCCGACATCGACAAAAATCGCCAATACGAACTTGAACCCTGCGAGTTGACACTGGATAACATGCCCGAAGCGGAGCCGGAGCCGGAGATGATCGAAGGGCTTCCGCCCTCCGACGCGCTGACCCCCGCCGATCGCTATCTGGAATTGTTCGAACACGTGCAGTCCGCGCGTATTTTTGATGACAGCAAGACTTTCCCCGACTGCGCGCCCAAACGCGACCCGCTGGAGATTCTTATTCGCTACCGGCGGGTGAAAAATAAGCCGGGGTTTGACCTGAGACAGTTTGTCGACGAGCATTTCTGGCTGGAGGAAGACCATAGCAGCGATTATGTCTCCGACCCGGAAAATTCCCTTAAGGAACATATCGATAATCTGTGGGTCGTGCTGACGCGCGAGCCTCAGGATCATATTCCGTGGTCGTCGCTGCTGGCGCTGCCGCAGGCCTATATTGTGCCGGGCGGCCGTTTCAGCGAAACCTACTACTGGGACTCCTACTTCACCATGCTGGGGCTGGCGGAAAGCGGACGCGACGATCTGCTGCGCTGTATGGCGGATAATTTCGCCTGGATGATTGAAAACTACGGCCACATTCCCAACGGCAATCGCACCTATTATCTCAGCCGTTCGCAGCCGCCGGTGTTCGCCCTGATGGTGGAGCTGTTTGAAGAAGACGGCGTGCGCGGCGCGCGGCGTTATCTGGATCATCTACAGCAAGAGTATGCTTTCTGGATGGACGGCGCCGAATCGCTGGCGCTGAATCAAGCCTATCGCCACGTGGTACGGATGCCCGACGGCGAGCTGCTTAACCGCTACTGGGACGACAGGGATACCCCGCGCGACGAATCCTGGCTGGAAGATGTGGAAACCGCGAAACACTCCAGCCGTCCGGCGAATCAAGTTTACCGGGATCTACGGGCGGGAGCGGCGTCGGGGTGGGACTACTCGTCGCGCTGGCTGCGCGATCCGCATCGCCTCGCCAGTATTCGCACCACACAGTTTATCCCGGTGGATCTCAATGCGTTTCTTTACAAGCTGGAGAGCGCTATCGCCAATATCTCTGTTTTGAAAGGGGATAAAGCGACGGAAGCGCTATTCCGTCAAAAAGCGGAAGACCGCCGCACGGCGATCACCCGCTATCTGTGGGATGAAGTGAACGGGTATTTTCGCGACTATGACTGGCATCGTCAGCAGATGGCGCTCTTTTCCGCCGCCAGTATCGTACCGCTGTATGTGGGGCTTGCCACGCACGAACAGGCCGACAGGCTGGCGGAAGCGGTGCGCGCCCGTCTGCTCACCCCCGGGGGGCTGATGGCGACCGAGTATGAAACCGGTGAGCAATGGGATAAACCCAACGGTTGGGCGCCGCTGCAATGGATGGCCATTCAGGGCTTTAAGCTGTACGGCAATGATGCGCTTGGCGATGAAATCGCCCGTAACTGGCTAAAAACGGTGAATCTTTTTTACCGGCAGAACCATAAGCTGATTGAAAAATATCACATTGCCGACGGTACGCCGCGTGAAGGCGGCGGGGGCGAATACCCGCTTCAGGATGGTTTTGGCTGGACGAACGGCGTGGTGCGCCGGTTGATCGGTCTTTACGGGGAAAATTATGATTGATGTTTTTCGAATAGCGGCGTGAGGTGAACGAACCCCTACTGATTGGTTACCCAATGTTCGGGGTTTGACCCGATGGCCGGCCTCATCAGAGGACGGCATCGTACCAAACGATCAGATGGTGCCGTCCCAGGAGTCGACTTTCTCGCGCTTGATCTCTTCCTCGTCAAACCAACGACTGGTTACGCATTTGGATTCGGTATAGAAACGAACGCCATCTTTGCCCAGGCAATGCAGGTCGCCAAAGAAAGAATGCTTATGCCCGGAGAACGGGAATACGCCTACCGGCACGGGAATGCCGACGTTGATGCCGACCATACCGCCGTGGGTTCGCTTCTGGAATTCCCGCGCGTAGTAACCATTTTGGGTAAAGATAACCGAGCCATTGGCAAAGGGATTCTGGTTCATGAGCGTCAACCCTTCGTCGAAAGTTTTCACCCGTTTAAAGCACAAAACCGGACCAAAAATTTCTTCCGTGCCGATGCTCATCTCTTCCGTTACATGGTCGAACACCGTCGGACCGACATAGTAGCCCTCTTCATAGCCGGCAACGTTATAACCCCGGCCGTCGAGCACCAGTTTGGCCCCTTCTTCCACGCCTTTGGTTATCCAGCCTTCCACCGATTTTTTATGTTCGGCGGAGACGACCGGCCCCATATCGGTTTCGTGCAAATAGCCGGGACCGACTTTCAGCGCCTTCGCCTTTTCAACCACGGCGGCAATAAGCTGGTCGGCGATCTCTTCCTGAACCACCACCACAGGCAAAGCCATACAGCGTTCGCCGGCACAGCCAAAGGCCGCATTGATAATCCCCGCGGCGGTACGGTTCACCGGCGCATCCGCTAAGACCAGCGCGTGGTTTTTCGCTTCGCACAATGCCTGAACGCGTTTGCCATGCGCCGCGGCTTTTGAATAAACGTGCAGACCGACGGAGGTGGAACCGACAAAGGAAACGCCGTTTACATCAGGGTTGGTCAGGAGCAGATCCGCTTCATGACGCGAGCAGGTGACGATATTGATAACCCCCTCCGGCACGCCGGCCTCCTGATAAAGTTTGGCGATTTCCATGCAGGTCAACGGCGTCATACTTGCCGCTTTGATCACCATGGTATTGCCGGAAGCGATACATAACGGCGCCATCCACCCCATCGGGATCATCGCGGGGAAATTGAACGGGACGATACCGGCAAAGACGCCGATGGGTTCTCTGTAAAGGTTAGTATCAATCCCTGCCGATGCATCCAGCAAATTTTCACCTGCCAGCAAGGTGGGTACGGAACAGGCCAGCTCCGTGCCCTCTTTGGCCTTCAGCACATCGCCAAGCGCATCGCCCCAGGCTTTGCCGTTTTCCCTGGCGACCAGGGCGGTCAGACGCTCTTCGTGCTTGATGAGTAGCTCACGGATACGGAACATAATTTGCGCACGCTTGATAGCCGGCGTATCCGACCAGGCAGGAAAGGCGTTCCTGGCGGCGGTAATCGCCGCCTGCACTTCCTGCTCCGTGCAGCAAGGCGCTTTGGCTATCACTTCGCCCGTACTGGGATTATGCACATCCATAAACCGATCGGTTTTTGAATCCAACCATTGGCCATTAACAAAATATTTTAACGTTTCTACTTTAGACATAAGATTTCTCCAATCAGTATGATGTCCAATCTTTGTTCATCCTCAGGGCATGGTTTTGCATACATGCAATCCGACCCCAGCGTTTCCAACACGAATAGACGACGCCGCGTTATTTATCCGAATCGGCCTCCCTGCCTCCAGTCCCGCGATTAACTTAGCGACTGGCTGATTTCCTTATCGGTTTTCGCTTTTTCCTTTTGTGGCGCGGCGCGGGAATCAACACGCTCGCCGGCTGCCGGAACAGCGTTGTACTCCTCGACATATTCGCGCCCGTAGTAGCTGTCCAGCAGAATCTGCTTCAGTTCGGCAATCAGCGGATAGCGCGGGTTTGCCCCGGTGCATTGATCGTCAAATGCGTCTTCCGACAGTTTGTCCAGATGCGCCAGAAAATCGGCTTCCGACACCCCGGCTTCGCGAATCGACTTCGGAATACCCAGTTCTTCCTTGATTTCCTCCAACCAGTTCAGCAATTTCTCAATCTTCTGCGAAGTCAGATCGCTCGCCGTCGTCAACCCCAGGTGATTAGCGATTTCCGCATAGCGGCGACGGGCCTGCGGATGGTCATACTGGCTAAATGTGGTCTGTTTGGTCGGATTGTCATTCGCGTTGTAACGAATAACGTTAGCGATCAGTAATGCGTTCGCCAGACCGTGCGGAATGTGGAATTGCGACCCCAGTTTATGCGCCATGGAGTGACACACGCCGAGGAACGCATTGGCAAAGGCGATGCCGGCTATGGTGGCTCCGCTGTGTACGCGCTCGCGGGCCGCCGGATTTTTAGCGCCTTCGCGGTAAGAGGCCGGCAGATTTTCTTTAAGCAGTTTTAGCGCCTGCAACGCCTGACCGTCGGAGAATTCGGTGGCCAGAACGGAGACATAGGCTTCCAGCGCATGAGTAACCGCATCCAGACCGCCGAAGGCGCACAGGGATTTCGGCATGTTCATCACCAGATTGGCGTCGACGATCGCCATATCCGGCGTCAGAGCGTAGTCGGCCAGCGGATATTTCTGCCCGGTGGCATCGTCGGTGACGACCGCGAAAGGCGTGACTTCAGAACCGGTGCCGGACGTCGTGGGGATGGCGATCATTCTCGCCTTCACGCCCATTTTCGGGAACCGGTAGATACGCTTACGAATATCCATAAAGCGCAGCGCCAAATCGGCAAAGTGGGTATCCGGATGCTCGTACATCACCCACATGATTTTCGCCGCATCCATCGGCGAACCGCCACCCAGCGCGATGATGACATCCGGCAGGAAGGAGTTCATCAGTTCCGCGCCCTTACGCACGATAGCCAGGGTGGGATCGGCCTCCACGTCAAAGAAGACTTCGGTTTCAATACCGGCGGCTTTCAATACGGACGTGACCTGATCGGCGTAGCCATTGTTGAACAGGAAACGGTCGGTAACGATAAACGCACGTTTGTAGCCGTCGCCGATGACTTCATCCAATGCGACAGGCAGCGAACCGCGACGGAAATAGATGGATTTGGGGAGTTTATGCCACAGCATGTTTTCAGCTCGCTTAGCAACGGTTTTTTTGTTGATCAGGTGCTTAGGCCCCACGTTCTCAGAGATGGAGTTTCCTCCCCATGAGCCGCATCCCAGCGTCAACGACGGGGCGAGCTTGAAGTTGTACAGATCGCCGATCCCCCCCTGCGAAGTCGGGGTATTAATCAGGATCCGGGCGGTTTTCATTTTGTCGCCGAAGTAGGCCACACGCGCCGTTTGGTTATCCTGGTCGGTATACAGGCAGGAGGTGTGGCCGATGCCGCCCATTTCCACCAGTTTTTCCGCTTTGTATACGGCGTCTTCAAAATCTTTCGCACGATACATCGCCAGCGTCGGAGAGAGCTTTTCGTGAGCAAAGGGTTCACTATCCTCCACCAGCGTCACTTCGCCGATGAGGATTTTGGTATCCGGCGGTACGGCGATTCCCGCCATTTCAGCAATCCTGGTCGCCGACTGACCTACTATCGCCGCATTCAGCCCGCCGTTTTTCAGGATAATATCCTGAACCTTTTTCAGCTCCTTCCCCTGCAAAAGATAGCCGCCGTGCGAGGAAAAACGTTCCCGCACCCGGTCATACACCGCATCAACCACCACCACCGACTGCTCGGAAGCGCAGATAACGCCGTTATCAAAGGTTTTGGACATCAGAATCGACGCCACGGCGCGTTTAATGTCCGCGGTCTCGTCAATCACCACCGGCGTATTACCGGCGCCGACGCCGATAGCCGGCTTACCGGAGCTGTAGGCGGCCTTGACCATACCCGGGCCGCCGGTCGCCAGGATCAGGTTTACGCCGGGATGGTTCATCAGTTGGTTGGAGAGATCGACGGAAGGCTCGTCAATCCAGCCGATGATGTCTTCCGGGGCGCCGGCTTCAACCGCCGCGCGCAAAACGATTTCCGCCGCTTTATTGGTGGCGTTTTTCGCTCTGGGATGGGGGGAGAAAATAATGCCGTTGCGGGTTTTCAGGCTGATCAACGCCTTGAAAATCGCCGTGGAAGTCGGATTGGTCGTGGGCACGATACCGCAGATGATCCCAATGGGCTCGGCGATGGTTATCGTTCCAAAGGCGACATCCTCTTCAAGAATGCCGCAGGTTTTCTCGTCTTTATAGGCGTTGTAGATATATTCGGATGCAAAGTGATTTTTGATCACCTTGTCTTCCACTACCCCCATGCCGGATTCGTCCACCGCCATTTTGGCAAGCGGAATACGGGCATCCGACGCGGCAAGGGCAGCGGCGCGGAAAATTTTGTCCACCTGCTGTTGCGTGAAACTGGCGTATTCACGCTGTGCGTTGAGCACTCGGGTGACAAGTTTGTCCAGCTCGGCACTGTTTTTGACAACTGACATAAGTGTTCTCCTAAAGGGATTAAATTTTTAAGTAAAAACCCTCCCTTTCACCAAGGGAATGTCTTGCCGGTATCATCCTTGCCGCCCTTGCCCTTGAGCATGTCTGGCTTTTAGTTAAAAAAATTGATTCCTCATCGCCGATTTAATCAAGATGCGCCCTTGCATCCCGGAAGAAGAGAGCCCCCACCTACAATAACGATTATTTTTTCTTTTTTTATTCTAACTGGAATGAAAATTCCATTTTTGGGAGATAGATCAAATATAAAGAATATCGTTTCTTTTTCAGTGAAATTTGGATGGATAGCGTCGGCTACTGGATGAAAAATGTTATTTAGCCTTTCAACAAAATGATAAATAACACGTTATTAATTTAGGCATTTTTTATGAAACCAATCATAAGCGCATTGTTCTTTATAGCTTTTTTTAGCTTTCTATTTTTCTTCCGGCGGATGTAACAAAAAATAATGTTAAAGGTTAAAAAACAGATATTCTCTTGTTTATTCGAAACGCATTTTTTAAAAAAATTACCGATAGTGAAAAAAATTATTCACTGATATACCGCCAGCATTACTTTTTCCCTTACGTTATGAGCACCGCCAATGATTAAATTCAGCATCGACTGAATACGCGACTCCCTGTCGAAACCGTTGATCGCCAAGGCAGACTCAGACCAAAGGCAATCGTCGAGATCACAGGGATTTCCTGACGTTGACCGACATCAGAAAGAAGGTGCGGCAGCGATACCAGAATTGCGCCAGCAGAATCAGGATCCCACCGATAATCTGCTGAGCAGGCAACTGTTCGCCGTACCAGAGAGCAACGGCGATCACCGTCAGCAATGGTTCAAGAATCATGATAATGGCGGCATTGGCGGCCGTGGTGTGTTTTTGTCCCTGAAGTTGCAGACCGAAACGTAAACAGGTGGCAATAAAAATACTGACCAGCAGCCACAACCCGGTGGTCAGCGTGAAAGGCTGCGACCACTCCTCGAATATCAGAGTCAGAACCAGGCCACTGAAACCGGTACACGCCAATTGTATCGTGGTAAGGGGGATCAGCGGCACCTCACGGGCGCAACGACTGGTGTGGCAGAACGCTATCGCCTGAGCGATAGCCGCCAGAAGAAACCAGCCCTGGCTGGCATGAAATTCCACCGGCTGGCGCAGACTCAGCAGGCCCAGCCCCACCATCGCCACCGGCAGGCATTCCCAGAAAGCGCGTAACGGGCGGGCTTTCATTAATCCCCAGGAGACCAGCGGCACAAACAGCATCGAGAGGCTCATAATGAACGCCCCTTCGCCAAGGGAAAGCGTGGTGGCGACGGAATAAATCCATAAGCACATGCTCAGCGCCATCCACAGGCCGCTAACCAGCACCGGACGCCACTGACGACGAGGAATGCGCCGGCCGCGACAGAAAGGCAACAGGCACGCGGCCGCGCCGAGAAAACGTAAACAAAGAAAAGCAAACACCGGCATACCGGCGATCGCTTCACGGGAAAATATCCAGCCGCAGGCGGCGATGAGGGTGGTCAAAACCAGTAATAAATCAGCTTTACGTTGCAACGTCATTGTCGGTGCCCCAGATAAAATCAACCCGATTGCCGACCATTGCAATATAACGAGAAGCTTCCGATCACAACAATCCCAATCGCCGCCGACACGCCTCACAACCAGACGCACCGGGCGGATATTCAACGATAACTAGTAGCTGATTGGAATTTCCTTACCTTCCTTTAAAGACTCCGCGGCTTTTAGCGCCAGCAACAACGCTTTCTCGCCATCCTCGCCGCTGCATCCGGGCGACGTTTTCCCGCCCATGACGGCGACAAGATGATCTAACTCCGCGGCATAAGCATCCTTGTACCGTTGCAGGTAAAAGTGTTCCGGCGGCGCCGATTTCCTGCCGGACGTATCCCAGACGCAGACCTGATCCTCATAGATATTCCCCGCGCTAAGCAATCCGCCAGAACCGTGCAATTCAATACGCTGGTCGTAGCCATAGCCGGAGCGACGGCTATTCACAATCGTCGCTATCGCTCCCGATGGAAACTTTAACGTCACGAATGCCGTATCAATATCTCCGGCGGCGCCAATTTCCGGATCGACTAAATTGCTCCCCTGGGCAAAAATTGAGTCGGGATCTTCCCCCATGATAAATCGGGCCATATCAAAATCATGAATCATCATATCCTTGAAGAGTCCTCCCGAAATTTTGACATAGTCGATAGGCGGCGGAAGCGGATCCCTGGAAATAATCAACAGCGATTCTTTTTTGCCAATTTTCCCTTGATCCGCAAGCGCTTTAATACGGCTGAATTGCGGATCAAATCGACGATTAAAGCCTATAATCAACGGAACATTGTGCTTTTGAACCGTTGCCAGGCATTCGCTCACTCGTGCGGAATCAAGATGGATGGGCTTCTCGCAAAATATGGCCTTTCCATGGAGGGCGGCCAGTTCGATTAAATCCGCATGAGTATGACTTGCCGATGCAATCCAAACGCCATCAACGTTGCTATCAGCCAGCGCGTCTTCCGCCGTGATATACCACTGAGCGCCATATTTCTCGGCTAACCGTTTGGCATTATCAGCATTAGGATCCACAACAGACCACAGCGTGGCTTCATTATGTCTAAAAATATTATTCGCATGAATACTGCCGATCTTTCCCGCACCCAGCAACGCTATATTAAACATAGAAACACCTCATTTAATTTCATACAGAAACATCATTCTGCATCGGCTTATCATCAGTCACTGGCGATCGCTATTTTCATCCCGGTATTGCAGATATTTCTCGATCCCCCACGCGGCTAAATCATGATCCTCATGAGAAGCCAGACCGCTTACCGTCACGGCGCCAATCACCGCGCCGCTTTTCATTAAAATAGGGAAACTGCCGCCGCTGTCCGTATACTGACGGGCATCAATATAGGGCAAATCTTCCATTGACCGACCTTCGGCCTTGTATTGCTCACCGGTCAATAATGAAGAACGGGAATTTCTTAACACCGTATTTCTCTTGCGCGCCATCCATTCAAGATGTTCGCCGCTTGATCCTTTCAGTGCGGTAAGAAAAAGTATTTGCCCAAACGCATAGACTTCAATCGCGATTGGCAGGTTTTCGCTAATCGCCCTTTCGCGGATCCGGCCGCCAATAAACCAGGCGGCGTTAAAATCAAAATCGCTCACCCGAATCCGCTGTTCCTGCTCGATAATCTCGTTTACTGATGGGATTGCAGACATAATCACTCCGTTAAAAAGAAGCCCTACTTTGATGGCAGGGCCTGTCGGTAATGCCTTATTCGATATTAAAATCCACCCACTGAGCGCCGGCATCGGCGGATTTTACGCAATGCTCGACCCAGTTGACGCCCAATTGCCCGGCGCGGACATCCGGATACCAGAACCCGTCAAGGAACGCCTTGTCTCCGCGGTTCGCCGCATCCATGGCAATGGCGAAGCGGCGATACAGGTTAGACCATGCCTCAAACAACCCTTCCGGGTGACCGCCGCCGATGCGATCGTCAGCCAGCGCCACCGGGCTGAGGTACGACATACCGCGCTCCAGAATGCGTACCGGTTCACCCTGAATTTCGTAGCGCAACTGGTTTGGCTGTTCATCCCACCATTCCAGGCTGGCCTTCGAGCCAACAACGCGTACTTTCTGACCATGCATCGAACCGCTGTTCACCGCGGAACTCCACATCGTGCCCACCGCGCCGTTGTCATACTCCATAAGCACGTAGGCATTATCTTCCAGCGGCGCACGGGTTTTCACAAAGCTCTGGCGTGAACACAGCAAGCGCTTGATATGCAACTGCGGCACCATGGTTTCGGCCAAAAACAGCGGATGCGTGGCCAAATCGCCCAGCACGTAGCTCGGCCCCACAAACTTCGGATCCACTCGCCAGCGGGTGCTCGGATTCTGCAATTCCACCGCTTCGGCATGGAAACCGTGAGCAAACTGCATATTGATAATCCGGATTTCGCCCAACAGGCCCTGGGCTATCATATCCCTGGCTTGCAGAATCAACTGATGGCCGGCATAGCCATAGGTCACACCCACGATCTTGTTTTTCGCTTCGCTAAGCTTCACCAGAATGCCGGCCTCTTCGCCGGTAAAACATAGCGGTTTTTCACAGACGACGTGCAGACCTGACTCCAGTGCGGCTTTGCAAATGGCAAAGTGGGTATTGTTGGGCGTCGCGATGGAGACCGCCTCGATCCCGTCCTCGCGTTTAGCCTCCTCCGCGAACAGAGTCTGATAATCCGGGTAACAACGTTCAGGGTCGATGCCCAGTTGCCGACCAAACTCCCGGCCGCGTTCCGCATCAATATCCAGCGCGCCGGCAAGCAGGGTAAATGTCGAATCGCGTAGCGCCGCGGAACGGTGAATGTAACCGATCTGGCTCGTCCCGCCGCCGCCGACCATTCCCCAGCGCAACGATCTTCCAACCGGTTTGGTGCCATTAATCATAATGTTCCCCTCATCTCAGAAGCCGACGGCTTTCAGGTAATGCAGGCTTTCGGTCACGTCGCGCAGGCTGCCTTCAGCCTGGCGCGGATCGCGTTCCTGCTCGATCGTGATCCAACCTTGGTATTCTCGTTCGACCAGCAAGGCTTTTACCGCAGGATAATCAATGGCGCCTTTCCCTATCGGACACATAACCCCTTCCGCCGCGGCCGCAAAGAAATCCAGTCCCCGGCGGAGCACATCTTTATGCACCGGCTCGTTGACATCTTTGAAGTGAATGTAATCTAAACGGTCGAAATGTCGCGTTAACCAGGTCACAGGATCCATTCCCGAATAATAAAGATGCCCGGTGTCGAGGCAGAGGCCGGCGATATCATGGGGAATATCCTTCGCCAGCCGATCAATCTCGTCGGCGAACTCAATACAACCGCCGGCATGGGGATGAATTACCGGCCGAACGCCGTACTCGTTCCAGGCAATCTGGCTGATTTGTTTAATATGATCCATCATTCGTCGCCAGTCCTGGGCGCTGAGCCTGGGCGCCTTATCGGAGTGTCCGGCATAACGCGCACGCTCGGCGTCGCCGAAATCGATAATCACCAGGTACGGCGCCGGGTAGTTATTACCATGCGTTTTTTGCGCCGTCGGAATTTTGGCAAGATTCCGACAGAGATTATGCGTAAGTTCGATCATGTTATCGAAATTCGCTTCACTGACCAGATCATCAAAAATCGTACCGGCAACAATGGACAGTTGATATTGATTCAACGCTTCCGTCAGTTTTACCGCATCAGTCGGCAAATACGTCCACGGCCCCAATTCAATGCTTTTATAACCGGCCTGGCTGGCTTCCTTAAGTACTTTTTCCCATGGAGGCAAATTTGGATTCTTCGGATCGTCCACACCCCAACTACAAGGCGCATTTGCAATATGTATGGTCATCGTAATCTCTCCATTGACAAAATATCGTTAATTAAGGGCTTAATTTATTACATCTGTGGTCGCAGTGACGTTTGGCTTTTGTTCCCGCCGTACAGAAATCAATTCTTCAATTTTCTCCAGGGCCACACCTTTTGTTTCAGGAACATAGCGGTGTACGAACCACCAGGAGATCAGGCAACAGATGGAGAACAACAGCAGCGGGAATCCGCCATGAAATTTCTCACGTAACCAGGGATGATCATTAATGACGGGGAATATCTGGCTGATGACAAAGTTTGATCCCCACATTGCCGCATAGGCGATTCCCATCCCGACGGCGCGTAAACGGTTAGGCAGGATTTCGCCTATTACGGTCCACGCTATTTGCGCCCAGGTCATACCGAAAATAAACATGAATCCCAATAAACCGATGATCGAGGCATAACCTCTTACGCCGAAATAGAACGTCACGAAAGTCAAAGCAAGGCAGAAAAACGTACCGCAGGAGCCGATAAGTAATAAAATTCGGCGGCCATAGCGGTCAACCAACGTCATCCCGACTAATACGCCAATAAATTGCAAACCCGCCAGCCAGGTCACCATATACATGGCTTCCTGCATATTTCCCGTCACATTCATTAACAGCGTCGGCCCAAAATACTGAATAACATTAATTCCGGTAAGTTGATTAAACATGGCAATCATGACAGCGATGATAATAAATGAAGTGCCTTTGCGATGAATCCCACGCCCTGACAGACCGGCGTTTTCGGCGGATGGCGCTTTGGTAATGAATGACTCTTTAATCTCCTGCAAAACATGACGGGCATGTTCTTGGTTCGAGATTCGCGTCAACGTGTGAAGCGCCGCGCTGTCTCGTCCCTTCATGACATTCCAACGAGGAGACTCGGGAATAAAACCGACAAACAACAGAAATAAAATGCAGGGAATAATGCCGATGGCCAGCATGTAACGCCAGCCGAGATCTATTATCCATGACTCTTCAGCGTTTCTGACAATTAAGTAGTTGACGATTAAAACCAGAACCTGACCACCGACAAAACAGATCATATTCATGGTTACGACGCGCCCGCGATAATCCCTGGGTGCGACTTCCGTCATATAAATGGGCGATACGACCGACGCCAGACCTATACCGAACCCTCCCAGGATCCGGAAGATAATAAAGAGAGTAAATGTCGTCGCCAGCGCCATGCCTAAAACCGACACCATCATTAAAAAAACGGTAATAATCAACGCCGCTTTCCGGCCATAGCGATCGGCCAATTTACCGGCCAGATAAGCGCCGACAACACAACCGATAACAATACTGGAAACGGCCCATCCCGTTTCAGAGGACGTTAAACTAAAATGCTTGTTTAATGGTTCAATAACGCCTGAAATAACCGATGTATCATAACCTTGCAACAGCCCCCCCAATGCAGCAACGCTACATATCAGCAGGACATATGCAAGATTATGTTTCTTTTCCCCACTATTCATAATAGTACCCTTATGTACGCCGCATACAGGCTTATGAAAAATATTCCATCACCGATGTATGTTAGGATTTGAATGAAATTGATTAAAAAAACAAACATTAACTTGTATTATTCTAAATAAATGCAAAACAGATGATTTCAGGAAAAAAATCAACCATTTATAATGCGGTTTTATTTTTCCTCAAAACAAAGTCCGGGTAAAAATAGCACCTGCCATATCGGCAAAATAGATAAACCATAATAACTTCGTATTAATTATTGCGTGCTATAAGGTGATCTTTCTTATAAAAGAAAAACCGTTTCATCACCTTTATCCGACCCGCAACATCTACCCCGGCAACACGGCGTTGCTCAGGGATATATGCGCTAGTGTCTTTGACAGAGTATGACCGCCGGTAAACGTGAATACCGTCCGGCATCGGACATCTTTTAACGCGTTCTGAAACGTTTCATACAGAATGACACGAGAGTTCATACCACCATCTCCATCAGCAATTTTGGCGAAATCCACCGGAAAACGTTCCCTTTCCCTGACGCCCGCTCCCCCTGAACGGCAACGGATGACATAACGAATTTCTTTTTTGCTAGTATGAAATAAAAAACCTCCATATCAACAGATAATAAAATTTATTTTTCATTTTGGGAAGGAGATCAAAAAAACAAACAATAATGCCGCTATCTGTTTATCAACCACCGGCGCCTTGATGGATGAAAAAAGAAACATAACATCATAAAAAATAAAGACAAAAAAACACGAGTAAAACCATCACTCATATTTCGTGATATAGATCACATGAAAAAACAAAAAATCAATTTCTATTTCACCCAAAAAATGAAATATTCATTTCCTATAATCCTCTCCAACAACCTTAACCTGATTAATGCTTTGCCAGAGGGGATAGCTAGCTTAATCGGTATTCCCAACTTTTTGATTTGGATGGAGTTAAAATGAAAAAAGCATTACATGGCGTTTCTGTCTGGTATAGCAACGCGGTCACTCAGCTACGGATTGCAAAAGACAGTGGGTTTGATGCGCTGGAAATTTTGCCGGAGCATTTGTTTCGTTATCTGGACAATGGCGGAAGTTTCGAAAACTTCACCCAACTGATGGAGAGCTATGGTATTGAAATCAGTTGCATTAACGCGCTTAAGCGCATTGGGCGATACCAGCCTGCCGAACACGAAGCGTTGATCCAGGAAGCGCGCAAAATTTGTCATGCCGCGCAGATGTTACGCTGCCCGGTAGTGCAAGTTATGGCGCTCAACGAACTGGACGACCTCAGTGAAGAAACCCGCAATGAGATCCTGGTGAAGAATATCTCGGAGATCGCTGATATAGCAAAAAGCTATGGCATCAAGCTCCAGATAGAAGTGGTCGCCTTTACCCGCTTTAACAGCCTGAGCCAGGCGCTTGAGATTATTAAACGTGTCGGACGCGATAATGTCGGTTTGGTTATCGATTTCTGGCACCTGCATGCGGGCGGCGCGACGACGCCGGATGAAGTGGCGCGCATGGATGTGAATCTGATATACGGCGTCCACTTCTGCGACGGGCGTGCGGCGCGACCGGGCGAAGTATGGGACGAATGGGTGCAGCGCGATTACCAACCTGGCGAAGGGGATGTGGATATTCCGGCGTGGATAAACGCGGTGCGCGCCACGGGCTATGATGGCGTCTGGTGCCCGGAGCAGTTAAGCCCAACCCACTGGGAAGATGACTTATGGCAAATCGCTAAAGATAATTATCACAGTCTGACCGCATATACCGCCTAGAATGACCAAAGGATCAGGGATAATCATAGGGCCGGAGTCATCCCCCGGCCCTATGCGCGGCGCACTGAACAGTGCCGCCGCAAGATCAAACCGCCTTTATTTATCGCCGTTTCAGCGTATCAGCCAACAACCGAACATAGGGCGCTTTCAGCAGCCTGATATGGTTGCCTGCGCTGTATACGTGTTGTAACTGCGGCAGCAGGGCTTGCCATCCCGCCAGTCGTCGCGCGTCGCTATCATTGGCCAGCACCAGATGAGAGGCGATCGTCGGTAAGGCGGCGGGTTGAAAACCGGTGCGAATATTGGTTGCGAATACCCGGAAAATGTTTGCCAGATCCCCAACCTGCGCTTTCACCGGCAGCAGCCCCCGCGCAATCAGACGCTGGTGCAGCACCGCCAGCCGCTGCGGCTGAGTCAGGACGGCCAAATCGCTTTCCATTATCCCCAGCGTCTCTCCCTGCATTTCGAAGAGTTCCATCAGCGCCATCAGCGCCTGTAGATCCGTGTACTCCCGAGCCACCGGCTCCGGTACATCGGAGTCCGCCAGCGTGAGAGACGCCGGTGAAATGCCCTCGGCCTCCAGTCGCACCGCCAGTTCAAGCGCCACCCAGCCGCCAAACGAGTGTCCCAACAGATGCACCGGGCCTTCCAGCGTATGGCGGCGAAGCGCCCGCAGATAATGCATAGCGGCCGCTTCCACGCCGGCATGGGGCACCGCATCCCCCAACAGGCCGCGGGGTTGCAGTCCCAGCACCGTCCAGTCCGCGTTCAGCGACTGAACCAGATCCATAAAGGCAAAGACATTATCTCCCGCACCGGGGATGCACAACAGGGTCGGGCTGTGGCGTTGGCCCGTCTGTAATGTCATCACCGGATCATCGTCGTTAGAGGATGCCTCGGTATTGGATACCCGCCGCTGGCTCCGCGCCTGAATCGCATCGGAAATCGCCAGTCCTACTTCGCGCACATAAGGTTCGGACACCAGGCTCTTATGATCGCCGGACACCGGTATAAGCTGAATACGGTTCTCCGGCAACACCCGATCCCAGCCGAGGCAACGACCGCCGTCAACCGCCTCATCCTGCGCGACAACGATATCCAGCGCCAGCGGCAGGGTTGGAACCGCGTATTCCACTCGCAGCAGATCCAGCCGGTGGCACAGCCAATTCCGGTAATATGACGGCGACCAGCCTGCCGGCAACATCCCGATTTTCTGACCAAGGGCATAATGATCCCGCCAGTTCCCTTTCCGCGCCACCTCTGCCGCCTCATCGTCGCCGACCATCGCCTCAAGGTCGCCCCGGACGAGGAAAGACAACATATCTTCCTCATCCGTCATGGCAAACAATTCATTCAGGGGAACGATATGCCCGTCCGGCGAGTCCGGCAGCCGGGTATCCAACATGCCCAGAAATTCAACCTGCTGATCCTGCCCCAGAAGCTGCGCGGCAATTTCATAGGCCAGCGTACCGCCAAACGACCAACCCAGCAGCCGATAAGGCCCTTCCGGCTGCGTGGCGCGGATCATGCGCGCATAACGGGCGGCGGCGCCTTGTAATGTCTTGAAAGTAGGCTGATTGCGGTCTGGTGCCGCCAAACCGTAGACCGGAATATCGCTATTGATACAGCTCGTCAGCAGCGGCCCATAAAACAGCTCGCCGCTGGCTTCCGGCACAATAAACAGCGGAGGTTGCGAACCTGAAGAGCGAAACGCTATCGCCTGATCGTGCCTGCCATGAATAAAGCCGGTCTGGAGGCGCACGGCCAACGCCTGCAACTGCGGCGCGGCGAATAACGTCGCCAGCGCCAGCTCAATGCCCTGTTTACGCACTTCATTGATCAACCGCACCGCCATCAATGAATGGCCGCCCAGCGCAAAGAAGTCATCGTGGCGGCTCACCCGCTCGACGCCCAGCAGGGACTGCCAAACCTCCGCCAGGATCTGTTCCACCTCGCCTTGCGGCGCTTCATAGACCTGATGTATCAACGCCCCGTCATCCGGCTCGGGCAGCGCCTTACGATCCACTTTGCCGTTCGGCGTCAACGGAATGCTCTCTAGCCTTACATAGGCCGACGGCAGCATATATTCCGGCAGATGAGCCTGAAGCTGAGCTTTCAGGCAAGCAATGGAGACATTCGTTTGCGACGAGGTAAAGTACGCCACCAGACGTTTTTCCTGAGCGGAATCCCCTCGCGCCAGCACCACCGCTTGTTGAACACCGTCAATGGCCTGCAGCGCCGATTCGATCTCTCCCAGTTCGATACGGAAACCGCGAATTTTGACCTGAAAATCATTACGTCCCAGGAATTCGATCGTGCCATCCGCGCGCCAGCGCCCCAGATCGCCGGTTTTATACATGCGGGCCTTTGGTTCGGTGGCGAACGGATCCGCCAGGAAGCGTTCCGCCGTCTGTGACGCCAGATTCAGATACCCCCGCGCCACTCCGGCGCCGCCAATATGGATCTCGCCGGCGACGCCGACCGGCACCGGCTGATGATAACTATCCAGTAGGTAAGTCGTCGTGTTGGCAATCGGCCGGCCAATCGGCATACTCGCCGCCTGCGGATCGGCATCATTCATGCGGTAAGCCGTGGCAAAGGTGGTGGTTTCAGTCGGGCCATAAACATGCAGGAAGTGCTGCGGCGGCCCGTGGCGTAACACACGACGAATAAAGGCCAAATCCAGCGATTCTCCCCCCACCATCAAATAACGCAGAGCGGGCAGCGCCTCCTGCAAGGTTTCCGCATACTGATTAAACAAGGCAATCGTCATAAACATGACGCTGACCTGCTGACGACGCAGCTCCGCCGCAAAGCGTTCGGCATCCAGCACCAGGTCGCGGCTGAAGATCACCATGCCGCCGCCGTTGAGCAATGTTCCCCATATTTCCATGGTGCTGGCGTCAAATGCCGGGTTGGCGAGACATGCCACGCGGTCATTGGCCTGAAAATCCGCATAGCCGTTATTAAGCGCCAGTTTGACCACGTTGCGATGTTCCACCATCACGCCTTTGGGTTGGCCGGTAGAACCTGAGGTATACATAATGTAAGCCAGATTCGCGGCGGCGATCCCCTTCCGTGCCGGGTTGCTATTTTCAATGCGACCGTCATCGCGCCGCGGCGTCCAATCCAGATTCAACACAATCATTGCCTGCGGCAGCGTGTCAAACACCCCACGGGTTTGCGAATCGGTAATCAGCACCTCGGGCGCGCTATCTGCCAGAATGAACTGCAAACGTTCCGGCGGATAGCTTGGGTCCAGCGGTACATAAGCGCCGCCGGCCTTGAGCGTCGCCAGCATCGCCACGATCAGTTCACTGCCGCGCTCCAGCGCAATCGCCACCCGGCTATCGGGACGCACGCCCTGTTCGACCAGCCAGTGCGCCAGTTGATTGGCCCGAGCGTTCAGTTCGCCATAGCTAACCTGTTGACCGGCATACATTATCGCCAGCGCTTCCGGCTGACGGGCCGCCTGCGCTTCGAACAGCGTATGCAGGCAGCATTCGGACGGATACGCCGCTGCGGTATTGTTGAAGTCGACCAGCACCCGTTGGCGTTCGGCGGCCGACAATATCGGCAGCGCCCGCACCGGCTGACGCGGCGCGGCCGCCATGCCGCGCAACAATCTCTGCCAATAATCCAGATAGCGCCGCACCGTGCCGGCATCGAATAACGCGCTGGCATAGCGCAACGCGCCGGTCAACTGACCGTTCGTCTCTCTCAGTTCCAGACTGAGATCAAACTGGGCGGTGGTCGTTTCGTTAACCAGCGGCGACAGCGTCAGTCCGTATAGGTCGAGCGCTTCGTCAGGGGTATTCTGTAGCGCCAGCATCACCTGAAAAACAGGGCTGTGCGACAAACTGCGCGCCGGAGCCAGCGCCTCGACCACCTGCTCAAACGGGATATCGGCATGACTTTGCGCCGCCAGCGCCGTGGCTTTAACCTGCGCCAGCAGGGCGTCGGTATCCGGCTGACCGGACAGATCGACCCTCAGCGCCTGGGTATTGACGAACATCCCGATCAGCGGTTCGATCTCACGGCGGTTACGCCCGGCGATCGGCGAACCCATCACGATATCGTCCTGACCGGACAGCCGCCCCATCAGCGCGGCCCAGCCGGCCAACAGGGTCATAAACAGCGTGCAGCCGTGGCGCTGGCTCAGCGCGTTCAGATCCTTCGTCAGCGCCTTGTCCAGCGTGACCGATACGCTGGCGCCCGCATAGCTTTGGGTCTGCGGCCGTGGCCGATCGGTCGGCAGGATCAGACAGTCCGGCGCGCCGCGCAGCTGTTCGACCCAATACCGCTGCTGGGCTTGCAACACCTCACCGCGCAGATGTTGATGCTGCCAGGCGGCATAATCGCCGTACTGGATCGACAACCGCGGCAGCGGATCGGGGCGGCCCTGACTGAACGCCTTATACAGCGCGCGCAGTTCCCGCATAAATACCCCCATCGACCAGCCATCGGCGATGATGTGATGCATCGCCAGCCGCAGCCAGTGCTCTTGCTCGTTTACCCGCACCAGTTGTCCCTGCGCCAGCGGCCCGGTGGTCAGATCGAATTGCGGCGCAAAGGGCGCAAGATCGCCGCTCTCTCCGTTTATATCAATCCTGCTCAACGGAAAGCCGCGATCTTCCGCCTCAATCATCTGCATCGGCTGCTGCCCCCGGCTTTCGAAACGGGTACGCAGCGCCGCGTGACGGGCCACGATGCGATCCAGCGCCCGTTGCAGCGCCGCCACATCCAGCTTGCCCAGCATCCTTACGCCGCCGGCGATAACATATGCGGCGCTGGCCGCCTCATCCATCTGCGCCAGAAACCACAGCCGCTGCTGGGCCAGCGACAGCGGCGGCGTCTCGCCGTCCGGCTGCGGTACAATGGCCGGCAAACTCCCCTGCCGCGCCTCGCCCAGCGCCGCCGCCAACTCGCTGAGTACCGGCCGGGCAAACAGCATCGCCAGCGTCAGTTCGCGATCCAGTTCAGTACGCACCCGCGAAATCAACTGCACCGCCAGCAGCGAATGGCCGCCCAGCGCAAAGAAATTGTCGTGACGCCCCACGTTGTCTACGCCCAGCAGCGATCGCCACAGCGCCGCCAGCGCCTGCTCTTCCGCGCCCTGCGGCGCTTCATACGCCTGACGGGCAAAGGCTGCTTCATCCGGCGTCGGCAACGCCTTGCGATCCACCTTGCCGTTTGGCGTCAGCGGAATACGCTCCAGCCTCATATAGGCCGCCGGCACCATATATTCCGGCAATCGAGCGCCAAGCTGTGTCTTCAGTGTTTCGACGGACAGGTTATCGTCAGCAACATAGTAGGCCACCAGACGTTTTTCCTGCGTCTGCATGGGCGCGCTGACGGCGGTGACCACCGCCCCGCTCACGTTCTCGCAGGCCAGCAGCGCCGATTCGATCTCTCCCAGCTCGATGCGGAAGCCGCGAATTTTCACCTGAAAATCGTTACGCCCCAGGTATTCGATGGTGCCGTCGGCCAGCCAGCGTCCCAGATCGCCGGTTTTGTACATCCGCGCATCCGCTTCATCGGCGAACGGATCCGGCAGGAAGCGTTCGGCGGTCAGATCCGCCCGGTTGAGATATCCCCGCGCCACCTGCGCCCCGCCGATATACAGCTCGCCGCTGACCCCCATTGGCGCCGGCTGCCCCTCGGCATCCAGAATATATGTGCGGGTATTGGCGATCGGACGGCCGATATGCAGCACCCGGTCGGCGGCGCAGATGCGCCCAGAGGTCGCCACCACCGTGTTTTCGGTCGGGCCATAGTTGTTGACCAGCGTGAAGTTCGCACCCTCAGCCGGTCGGCGGTTCAACCGATCCCCGCCCACCAGCAAGGTGCGCAACGTCGGGTGGTTAAGTCCGCGGGCAAAGGCCAGCTCGGCGACGGGCGTCGGCAAAAAGCCCACATTGATCGGTTGCGCCGCCCACCAATCCAGCAGTTGCCCGGGATCACGGGACACCGCCGGTGACGGCAGCAGCAGACGCGCCCCGACCGACAGCGGCGGCCAGATTTCCCACACCGCAGCATCAAAGCCCAGCCCCGCCACGCAGGATGCGGCGTCCTGCGCCCGCAGGCCAAAGGCCTGACAGTGCCAGCGCACCAGATTGACGACGCCCCGATGCTCGACCATCACCCCTTTGGGTTGGCCGGTCGAGCCGGAGGTATAGATAATGTAGGCCAGATGACGCGGCGTCAGCCCCAACCGCGGCGGCGCGATATTGTCCCGCGCGCAGTCGGCCCACGGACACGCCCCGGCGTCGATAGCGATCAGTTGCGTTTCCGGCGGCAGCGCGCCCAATCGAGTTCGCGTCGCACGGCTGGCGATCATCACCTGCGGCGCGCTGTCCGCCACCATATAGGCCAGCCGCTCCGGCGGCACGCCCGGATCCAGCGGCACATAGGCGCCGCCGGCCTTAAGCGTCGCCAGCATCGCCACGATCAGTTCACTGCTGCGTTCCAACACAATCGCCACCCGGCTGTCAGGGCGCACGCCCTGTTCAATCAGCCAGTGCGCCAGTTGATTCGCCCGGGCGTTCAGTTCGCCATAGCTCAGCCGCCGGTCGTCACAGATCAGCGCCAGCGCCTCCGGCTGTTGCGCGGCCTGCGCTTCGAACAGCGTATGCAGGCAGCATTCGGGCGGGTACGCCATCGCAGTATTGTTGACGTCGACCAGCACCTGTTGGCGTTCGGCGGCCGACAATATCGGCAGCGCCCGCACCGGCTGATGCGGCGCGGCCGCCATGCCGCGCAACAGTCTCTGCCAGTAATCCAGATAGCGCCGCACCGTTCCGGCATCAAACAGCGCGCTGGCGTAAAATACGCTCCCCTTGAGCTGACCATCCGTTTCACTCAGTTCCAGACTAAGATCAAAGTGTGACACCGTCACCTCTTCGGACAACGCAGACAAAGTCAGTCCCGGCAGATTAAAAACGCGGTCGGGGGTATTCTGCAACGCCAGCATCACCTGAAAAATAGGGCTATGGGACAGGCTGCGGGTAGGCGCCAGCGCTTCGACCACCTGCTCAAACGGGATATCGGCATGACTTTGCGCCGCCAGCGCCGTGGCTTTAACCTGCGCCAGCAAGGCGTCGGTGTCCGGCTGCTCGGAGAGATCAATCCTCAGCGCCAGCGTGTTGACGAACATCCCGATCAGCGGTTCGATCTCACGGCGGTTACGCCCGGCGATCGGCGAACCCATCACGATATCGTCCTGCCCGGACAGCCGCCCCATCAGCGCGCCCCAGCCGGCCAGCAGGGTCATAAACAGCGTGCAGCCGTGGCGCTGGCTTAACGCCTTCAGTTCGGCCGTCAGTTTCGTATCCAACGTGACCGATACGCTGCCGCCCGCATAGCTTTGGGTCTGCGGCCGCGGCCGATCGGTCGGCAGGGTCAGACAGTCCGGCGCGCCGCGCAGCTGTTCCACCCAATACTGCCGTTGGGTGTGCAATACCTCCCCGCGCAGATGTTGATGCTGCCAGACGGCATAATCGCCGTACTGAATCGGCAACCGCGGCAGCGGATCGGGGCGGCCCTGACTAAACGCCGCATACAGCGCGCGCAGTTCCTGCATAAACACGCCTATCGACCAGCCATCGGTGATGATGTGGTGCATCGCCAGCCGCAGCCAGTGCTCTTGCGCGTTTACCCGCACCAATTGTCCCTGCGCCAGCGGCCCGGTGGTCAACTCAAACCTCGGCGCAAAGGGCGGCAGATTATCCATTTGCCCCCCGGCATCCAGCCAGCTCAGCGGGAAGCCGCGATCTTCCGCCTCAATCACCTGCACCGGCACCCCGTGTCGGTTCTCGATATGGGTACGCAGCGCGGCGTGACGGGCCACAATACGATCCAGCGCCTGTTGCAACGCGGTTATATCCAGCTCACCCAGCATCCGTACGCCGCCGGCGATAACATACGCGGCGCTGGCCGCCTCATCCATCTGCGCCAGAAACCACAGCCGCTGCTGGGCCAGCGACAATGGCGGTGCCTCACCCGTCGGCCGCGATACAATGGCCGGCAGACTCTCCTGCCGCGCCTTCCCCAGCGCCGCCGCCAGATCGCTGAGCGCCGGCCGGGCAAACAGCGTCGTCAGCGCCAGCTCGCGATTCAGTTCGCTGCGCACCCGGGAAATCAGTTGTACCGCCAGCAGCGAATGGCCGCCCAGGGCAAAGAAATTGTCGTGACGACCGACCTTGTCCACGCCCAACAACGATTGCCACAGCGCCGCCAGCGCCTGCTCATCCGCGCCTTGCGGCGCTTGGTAAATCTGACGGGCAAAGGCCGCTTCATCCGGCGCCGGCAATGCCTTGCGGTTCACCTTGCCGTTTGGCGTCAGCGGAATACGCTCCAGCCTCACATAAGCCGCCGGCACCATATATTCCGGCAAGCGAGCGCCAAGCTGTGTCTTCATCGTTTCGACGGAGAGATTATGCTCGCCGCCAGCAACATAGTAGGCCACCAGGCGTTTATCCTGTGTTTGCGAGGGCGCACTGACGGCGGCGACCACCGCCTCCCGCACACCGTCGCAGGCCAATAGCGCCGACTCGATCTCACCCAGTTCAATGCGAAAGCCGCGAATTTTCACCTGAAAATCGTTGCGGCCCAGGTATTCGATGGCGCCGTCGGCCAGCCAGCGTCCCAGATCGCCGGTTTTGTACATCCGCGCATCCGCTTCATCGGCGAACGGATCCGGCAGGAAGCGTTCGGCGGTCAGCTGCGGCCGATTAAGATAACCGCGCGTCACCCCGGCGCCGGCAATATAAATTTCACCCGCAACGCCCACCGGCACCGGCGAGTGCTGCGCATCCAGCAGGTACACCTGCGTATTGGCGATCGGCCGGCCAATCAATATCGGTTCGTCCGCGTCGTCGATGCGCCAGGTGGTGGACCATACGGTGGTTTCCGTCGGGCCATACATATTCCACAGTTCGCCCACCCGCGCCAGCAGCGCCGCCGCCAGCCCCTGCGGGAAGGACTCTCCGCCGATCAGGGCTTTCAACCCCGGCACCCCGCGCCAGCCGGATTCGATCAGCAGTTTCCACGTCGCCGGGGTAGCCTGAAACAGGGAAATCGCCTGCCGGCACAGATAGTTTCCCAAACGCTCGCCGTCCCGGCGTAGCGCGTCGCTCGCCAGATGCAGTTGCGCGCCGCTAATCAACGGCAGGTAGATTTCCAGCACGTGGATGTCGAACGAAATGGTGGTTACCGCCAGCAGACGCGCCTCCGGCGTCACCTTATGCTGACGCTGCTGGCACAGCAGGAAGTTCACCGCCGCCTGATGATGAACCATCACGCCTTTGGGCTGACCGGTTGATCCGGAAGTGTAGATCACGTAGGCCAGATGGCGCGCCGTCAGCCCCAGCGTGGCCGCCGCGATATCCGTGGCGGGGCACTGTATCCAGGGGCGGACGTCGCTATCCAGTTCGACCGTGGAGAGAGAGTCCGGCATCGCGCCCAGCCTGTCCCGCATCGCCCGCGTAGCGATCAGCACGCTGGGCGCGCTGTCCCGCAGCATGTAGATCAGCCGCTCCTGCGGGATATCCGGATCGAACGGCACATAGGCGCCGCCCGCCTTGAGTGTCGCCAGCATCGCCACGACCATTTCACTGCCGCGCGCCAGCGCAATCGCCACCCGGCTGTCCGGACGTACGCCCAGTTCGACCAGCCAGTGCGCCAGTTGGTTGGCGCGCGCGTTAAGGTCGCCATAGCTTAGCGGCTGGTCGTCATACACCACCGCCACCGCGTCCGGACAGGCTTTCGCCTGCCGTTCGAACAGCGTATGTATACAGCGTTCGACCGGGTATGCCGCCTGCGTATGGTTGAAATCATAAAGCACCTGCCGCCGTTCAGCGTCCGAAAACATCGGCAAGCTCTGCACCGGCTGGAGAGGATCGGCCGCCATGCCGCGCAACAATCGCAGCCAGTAATTCAGATAACGCTGTACGGTGGCTTCATCGAACAGTGAGGTGGCATAGAATAATGTCCCCGCAAGCTGTTCCCCTGTTTCCGCCAACGACAGACTCAGATCAAACTGGGAGGTCTCCGCCTTGCCGGTCACTGGCGATATCGTCAATCCGGGCAGTTCAAACGTATCGCCAGGGGTGTTCTGTAGCGCCAGCATCACCTGAAAAATAGGGCTATGGGACAGACTGCGGCTGGGAGCCAGCGCTTCAACCACCTGTTCAAACGGCATATCGGCATGACGTTGCGCCGCCAGCGCCGTGGCTCTGACCTGCGCCAGCAGCGCATCGGTATTCGGCCGGCCGGACATATCGACCCTCAGCGCCTGGGTGTTGACGAACATGCCGATCAGCGATTCGATTTCACGGCGGTTACGTCCGGCGATCGGGGTGCCGATGACCACGTCGTCCTGACCGGACAGCCGGCTCATCAGCGCCGCCCAGCCGGCCAGCAACGTCATAAACAGCGTACAGCCGTGGCGCTGCCCCAGCGCTTTCAGCCCGGCCGTCAGCGTCTTGTCCAGCGTGACCGGTACGCCGGCGCCGCGGTAATCCTGCGTTTGCGGCCGCGGCCGATCGCCCGGCAGGGTCAGACACGCCGGTATGCCGCGCAGTTGCTGCGCCCAATAGGCCTGCTGCTCCTGTAGCGCCGCGCCCCGCAGGTGTTGATGCTGCCAGGCGGCATAATCGGCATACTGGATATTCAGCGCCGGCAAGGGGTCGGGCAGCCCCTGACTGAACGCCGCATACAGGGCGCCCAGTTCCTGCATAAACACGCCTATCGACCAGCCGTCGGCAATAATGTGATGCATGGCGATGCGCAGCAAATGGACTTCTTCGGCCACGCGAACCAGTTGCCCGCCAATCAACGGGCCGTGTTCCAGATCGAAGCGGGGAGAAAAACGCGGCTCGACGTCGGTGGGCTCCTGTAATTCCCGATAATCCAGGATAAATCCGCTGTCGGCGGGGTCAATCCGTTGCAGCGGCGTTCCGCGCGCGTTGATAAAACGCGTGCGCAATATTTCGTGACGGGCGATCATGCGATCGAGCGCGGCGCGCAGCGCGGCGACGTCCAGCCGCCCCTTGAGCTGAAACGCGCCGCCCAGAATATAGGCATCCGCGCTGCTGTCTTCCATTTGCGCCAGAAACCACAGCCGACGCTGCGCGAAGGCCAGCGGCTCCCCCTCGGGGGAGCGGGCGGCGGGTTGAATGGTTTGACTATGTCGATCGGTTTTACGCTTCAGCCCTTTCGATTTTGCCAACTCAAGTAGTCTGGCTTTTTCCTCTCTAGACAATGCGTTAATGGTTATTTGATTTTCATCCCTGTTATGCATGGTTTTCTCCTTCCAACGATCCTGCGATCTCCAGCAGATCGGTGATATCAAATTGCTCGATGCTGATATCCACCACCCGTTCGCTAAACGCGCTCAGACTCGGATAAGCGAATAATTCGGCCAATGGGACTTCAACTTCCAGTTCGAGGCGAATGCGAGAAATCAATTGCACCGCCAGCAAGGAGTGGCCGCCCAGCGCGAAAAAATTATCGTGGCGGCCGAGGCGATCCACATTCAGCAGCGACTGCCAGATAACCGCGATCGCCTGTTCCATTTCCCCTTCCGGCGCTTCGTATGCCATGCGCGCAAAAGCCGAGTCATCCGGCTCAGGCAGCGCCTGACGATTCACTTTGCCGTTCGGGGTCAGCGGGAAAGCCGCCAGCGATACCCAGGCGGACGGCACCATATAATCAGGCAGCCGATCCGCCACATGGGCGCGTAATGCATCGACGCCGGCCGGCCCCTGATAGTACGCCACCAGACGCGTCTCGCCCGCCGTCGCCTCACGCGCCACAACCAGCGCCTCTTCAACCCCCTGATGAGCGCGCATGCAGGTTTCGATCTCCCCCGGCTCAATACGGAAACCGCGAATTTTCACCTGAAAGTCATTGCGACCGAGATAGTCGATGGCGCCATCAGCCAGCCAGCGTCCCAGATCGCCCGTTTTGTACATTCGGGCCTGCGGCCGATCGGCGAATGGATCGGGCAGAAAACGTTCGGCGGTCAGTTCCGGAAGATTCAGGTAGCCGCGCGCCAGGCCGACGCCGCCGATATGGATCTCGCCTGCCACCCCTATCGGCACCGGTTCACCCTGCGCATCGAGAATGTAAATCCGGGCGTTGGCGATCGGACGGCCAATCGACGGCAACGCCGACCAGTCAGACACCGCCTCTGGACAGATATACTCGGTCGTCACATGGGTCTCCGCCGGCCCATACTGATTGTGAAGCCGGGACTGGGGAGAACCGGCGAACAACGCACGGATCTCTGCGCTGGCGCGCAGCGTTTCACCGCTGGTGATGACCTCGGCAATCGGCAGCGCCGGTTGTTGTTCCTGCTTCTCCCGGGCCAGCGCTTGCAAGAGCGCCGGGGGAATGAAAGCGCGTGCGATGGAGCGATCGTTCAGAAAGCGCGCAAGACGCGTCATATCGAGTCGGGTTTCGCTCGCCACCATCTCCAGCACACCGCCTCCCGCCAGCGAGCTGAGCATCTCCTGAAATGCGACGTCAAAGCCGAAGGAGGCGAATTGCAGCGTGGATACCGTCGGTCTGCGATTCTGCCAGTGGATCAGATTCACCAATGGCGCATGCGGCATGGCGATCCCTTTGGGACGCCCTGTCGAACCGGAAGTGTAAATCACATAGGCCAGATGCTGTGGAGTCAACCCGATGGCCCGTGGGTCTGGATCGCCGGCGGGCTGGTCGGCCCATCGGGCGGCGTCCGCCTCCAGATCAAAGGCGGGCGGCATGGCGCAACATCCCGCCAGCACCGACCGCCCCATGCCGTCGATCAGTACCGCCATCGGCGCGCTGTCCTTGAGCATGTAAGCCAGACGTTCGCGAGGGTAGATAGGGTCCAGCGGCACATAGGCTCCGCCCGCCTTGAGGATCCCCAACAGCGCCACCACCATGTTGAGGCTGCGCGCCATACAGATCGCCACCCGATCATCAGGACGAATCCCCTGTGCGATCAGCCAGTGCGCCAGTTGATTCGCCCGGGCGTTCAGTTCGCCATAGCTCAGCCGCCGCTCTTCACAGACAACGGCCACCGCATCCGGCTGTTGGACAACCCGGGCTTCGAACAGCGCAGGCAGGCAACATTCGGATGGATACGCCGCCGCGGTATTATTGAAGTCGACCAGCACCTGTTGGCGTTCGGCGGCCGACAATATCGGCAGCGCCCGCACCGGCTGACGCGGCGCGGCCGCCATGCCGCGCAACAGGCTTTGCCAGTAATCCAGATAACGCCGAACCGTGCCGGCGTCGAATAGCGCGGTAGCGTAATACAACGTGCCTGCCAACTGACCATTCGTCTCTCTCAGTTCCAGATTGAGATCGAACTGGCACGTCGCCGTCTCGTTAGGCAGCGGAGACAGCCTCAGACCCGGCAGTTCAAAGGCGTTGTCGGGCATGTTATGCAGCGCCAGCATCACCTGAAACAGCGGGCTATACGACAGGCTGCGGGTTGGCGACAGCGCCTCGACCACCTGCTCAAACGGGATATCGGCATGACTCTGCGCCGCCAGCGCCGTGGCTTTAACCTGCGCCAGCAGGGCGTTGGTGTCCGGCTGACCGGACAGGTCGACCCTCAGCGCCTGGGTATTGACGAACATCCCGATCAGCGGTTCGATCTCACGGCGGTTACGCCCGGCGATCGGCGAACCCATCACAATATCGTCCTGACCGGACAGCCGCCCCATCAGCGCGGCCCAGCCGGCCAACAAGGTCATAAACAGCGTGCAGCCGTGGCGCTGGCTTAACGCGTTCAGATCCTTCGTCAGCGCCTTATCCAGCGTGATCGCCATATGCGCGCCGGCGTAGTTTTGTACCGCCGGTCGTGGCCGATCGGTCGGCAAGGTCAGACAGTCCGGCGCGCCGCGCAATTGCTCTGTCCAGTATTGCTGCTGAGCCTGCAACGCCTTACCGCGCAGGTGCTGATGCTGCCAGGCGGCATAATCGCCGTATTGGATCGACAAAGCGGGTAATGGGTCGCTCTGGTTTTGGCTGAAAGCGTCATATAACGCGCTTAATTCCCGCATAAACACGCCTATCGACCAGCCATCGGCGATAATATGGTGCATCGCCAGCCGCAGCCAGTGCTCTTGCGCGTTTACCCGCACCAGTTGTCCCTGCGCCAGCGGCCCGGTGGTCAGATTGAATCGCGGTGCAAAGGGCGCAAGATCGCCGCTCTCTCCGTTTATATCAATCCTGCTCAGCGGGAAGCCGCGATCTTCCGCCTCAATCACCTGCACCGGCACCCCGTGTCGGTTCTCAATATGGGTACGCAGCGCGGCGTGACGGGCCACGATGCGATCCAGCGCCCGTTGCAGCGCCGCCGCATCCAGCTTGCCCAGCATCCTTACGCCGCCGGCGATAACATATGCGGCGCTGGCCGCCTCATCCATCTGCGCCAGAAACCACAGCCGCTGCTGAGCCAACGACAGCGGCGGCGTCTCGCCGTCCGGCTGCGGTACAATGGCCGGCAAACTCCCCTGCCGCGCCTCGCCCAGCGCCGCCGCCAACTCGCTGAGCGCCGGCCGGGCAAACAGCGTCGCCAGCGTCAGTTCGCGATCCAGTTCAGTACGCACCCGCGAAATCAACTGCACCGCCAGCAGCGAATGGCCGCCCAGCGCAAAGAAATTATCGTGACGCCCCACCTTGTCCAGCCCCAGCAGCGATTGCCACAGCGCCGCCAGCGCCTGCTCATCCGCGCCCTGCGGCGCTTCATATGCCTGACGAATAAAGGCTGCTTCATCCGGCGCCGGCAGCGCCTTGCGATCCACCTTGCCGTTTGGCGTCAGCGGAATACGCTCCAGTCTTACATAGGCCGCCGGCACCATATATTCCGGCAGGCGAACGCCAAGTTGGGCTTTTAGCCCCTCAATGGACGTCGCCTGCGTGGCATCGTCGGCGGTGTAGTAGGCCACCAGACGTTTTTCTTCACCCGAAACAGTTACCACCGCCCCACTCACGCCCTCACAGGCCAGCAGCGCCGATTCGATTTCTCCCAGCTCGATGCGGAAGCCGCGAATTTTCACCTGAAAATCGTTACGCCCCAGGTATTCGATGGTGCCGTCGGCCAGCCAGCGTCCCAGATCGCCGGTTTTGTACATTCGCGCGTCAGCTTCATCGGCGAACGGATCCGGCAGGAAGCGTTCGGCGGTCAGATCCGCCCGGTTGAGATATCCCCGCGCCACCTGCGCCCCGCCGATATACAGCTCGCCGCTGACCCCCATTGGCGCCGGCTGCCCCTCGGCATCCAGGATATATGTGCGGGTATTGGCGATCGGACGGCCGATATGCAGCACCCGATCGGCGGCGCAGATGCGCCCGGAGGTCGCCACCACCGTATTTTCGGTCGGGCCATAGTTGTTGACCAGCGTGAAGTTTGCACCCTCAGCCGGTCGGCGGTTCAACCGATCCCCGCCCACCAGCAAGGTGCGCAGCGTCGGGTGGTTAAGTCCGCGGGCAAAGGCCAGCTCGGCGACGGGCGTCGGCAAAAAGCCCACATTGATCGGTTGCGCCGCCCACCAATCCAGCAGTTGCCCGGGATCACGGGACACCGCCGGTGACGGCAGCAGCAGACGCGCCCCGACCGACAGCGGCGGCCAGATTTCCCACACCGCGGCATCAAAGCCCAGCCCCGCCACGCAGGATGCGGCGTCCTGCGCCCGCAGGCCAAAGGCCTGACAGTGCCAGCGCACCAGGTTGACGACGCCCCGGTGCTCGACCATCACCCCTTTGGGTTGGCCGGTCGAGCCGGAGGTATAGATAATGTAGGCCAGATGACGCGGCGTCAGCCCCAGCCGCGGCGGCGCGATATTGTCCCGCGCGCAGTCGGCCCACGGACACGCCCCGGCGTCGATAGCGATCAGTTGCGTTTCCGGCGGCAGCTCGCCCAATCGAGTTCGCGTCGCACGGCTGGCGATCATCACCTGCGGCGCGCTGTCCGCCACCATATAGGCCAGCCGCTCCGGCGGCACGCCCGGATCCAGCGGCACATAGGCGCCGCCGGCCTTAAGCGTCGCCAGCATCGCCACGATCAGTTCACTGCTGCGTTCCAGCGCAATCGCCACCCGGCTGTCCGGGCGCACGCCCTGTTCAATCAGCCAGTGCGCCAGTTGATTCGCCTGGGCGTTCAGTTCGCCATAGCTCAGCCGCCGGTCGTCACAGATCAGCGCCAGCGCCTCCGGCTGTTGCGCGGCCTGCGCTTCGAACAGCGTATGCAGGCAGCATTCGGGCGGATACGCCATCGCAGTATTGTTGACGTCGACCAGCACCCGTTGGCGTTCGGCGGCCGACAATATCGGCAGCGCCCGCACCGGCTGATGCGGCGCGGCCGCCATGCCGCGCAACAGTCTCTGCCAGTAATCCAGATAGCGCCGCACCGTATTTTCATCAAATAGCGCGGTGGCGTAGTACAGCGTTCCCTCAAGTTGCCCGGCCACCTCTTGCAGATCCAAACTGAGATCAAACTGGGAGGTCGTTATCTCACCGGCATGTATAGACAGCGTCAGCCCCGGCAGTTCAAGCGCGTTATCAGCGGTATTCTGCAACGCCAGCATCACCTGAAACAGCGGGCTGTGCGACAGGCTGCGGGTTGGCGACAGCGCCTCGACCACCTGCTCAAACGGGATATCGGCATGACTTTGCGCCGCCAGCGCCGTGGCTTTAACCTGCGCCAGCAGGGCGTCGGTGTCCGGCTGCTCGGAGAGATCAATCCTCAGCGCCAGCGTGTTGACGAACATCCCGATCAGCGGTTCGATCTCACGACGGTTACGCCCGGCGATCGGCGAACCCATCACGATATCGTCCTGCCCGGACAGCCGCCCCATCAGCGCGCCCCAGCCGGCCAGCAGGGTCATAAACAGCGTGCAGCCGTGGCGCTGGCTTAGCGCGTTCAGATCCTTTGTCAGCGTCTTGTCCAGCGTGACCGATACGCCGGCGCCCGCATAGCTTTGGGTCTGCGGCCGCGGCCGATCGGTCGGCAGGGTCAGACAGTCCGGCGCGCCGCGCAGCTGTTCCACCCAATATTGCCGCTGGGTGTGCAATACCTCCCCGCGCAGGTGCTGATGCTGCCAGGCGGCATAATCGCCGTATTGGATCGACAAAGCGGGTAAAGGGTCGTTCTGGTTTTGGCTAAAAGCGCCATATAACGCGCTTAATTCCCGCATAAACACGCCTAACGACCAGCCATCGGCAATAATGTGGTGCATCGCCAGCCGTAGCCGATGCTCTTGCGCGTTTACCCGCACCAGTTGTCCCTGCGCCAGCGGCCCGGTGGTCAGATAGAACGTCGGCGCAAAGGGCGCAAGATCGCCGTTCTCTCCGTCCATATCAATCCTGCTTAGCGGGAAGCCGCGCTCTTCCGCTTCAATCACCTGCACCGGCACCCCGTTTCGGTTCTCAATATGGGTACGCAGCGCGGCGTGACGGGCCACGATGCGATCCAGCGCCTGTTGCAGCGCCGCCACATCCAGCTCACCCAGCATCCGTACGCCGCCGGCGATAACATACGCGGCGCTGGCCGCCTCATCCATCTGCGCCAGAAACCACAGCCGCTGCTGGGCCAGCGACAGCGGCGGCGTCTCGCCGTCCGGCTGCGGTACAATGGCCGGCAGACTCCCCTGCCGCGCCTCCTCCAGCGCCGCCGCCAACTCGCTGAGCACCGGCCGGGCAAACAGCGTCGCCAGCGTCAGTTCGCGATCCAGTTCGCTGCGTACCCGCGAAATCAACTGCACCGCCAGCAGCGAATGGCCGCCCAGCGCAAAAAAACTGTCGTGACGACCGACCTTGTCCACGCCCAGCAACGATCGCCACAGCGCCGCCAGCGCCTGTTCATCCGCGCTTTGCGGCGCTTCATAAACCTGACGGACAAAGGCCGCTTCATCCGGCGCCGGCAGCGCCTTGCGATCCACCTTGCCGTTGGCGGTCAGCGGTATGTTATCCAGGGCGACATAAGCCGCGGGCACCATATATTCCGGCAATCGAGCGCCAAGCTGTGTCTTCATCGTTTCGACGGAGAGATTATGCTCGCCGCCAGCAACATAGTAGGCCACCAGGCGTTTATCCTGTGTTTGCGAGGGCGCGCTGACGGCGGCGACCACCGCCTCCCGCACGCCGTCGCAGGCCAGCAGCGCCGACTCGATCTCGCCTAGTTCAATGCGATAGCCGCGGATCTTGACCTGAAAATCGTTACGGCCCAGGTATTCGATGGTGCCGTCGGCCAGCCAGCGCCCCAAATCCCCGCTCTTGTACATGCGGGCATCCGCTTCATCGGCGAACGGATCCGGCAGGAAGCGTTCAGCGGTCAGCTGCGGCCGATTGAGATAACCGCGCGTCACCCCGGCGCCGGCGACATACAGTTCCCCCACTACGCCCAGCGGCAACGGATTACCCTGCGCATCCAGAATATATACCCGCAAATCGGGCAATGGCCGGCCTATCGGGCTTTCTCCCGCTAGTGTCACATCGGCGGCGTCCAGAGAACGATAAGTGGCATGCACCGTCGTCTCGGTAATGCCGTACATATTGATTAACTGCGTGATACTGTCGGCATTCTGCCGATACCAGGGCGCAAGCGTGGCGACCTCCAACGCTTCACCACCGAAAATGACATAGCGCAGGCAATGCGCGTCGCGACTTTCCGCCTGCGCCGCAATCAGCTGGCGGAATACGCTCGGCGTCTGGTTGAGCACCGTCACCTTTTGCCGGCACAGCAACCGATAGAAGTCCTGTGGCGAGCGCGTGGCAGACTGCGGCACCACCACCAGACGAGCGCCATGCAGCAGCGCGCCCCAAATTTCCCAGACCGAGAAATCAAAGGCGTAAGAGTGGAACAGCGTCCAGGTGTCCTGAGGATCGAAGTGGAACCAGTACTGCGTCGACGCCAGCAGACGCGTCACGTTGCGGTGCTCGACCATCACCCCTTTGGGCTGGCCGGTAGAGCCGGAAGTATAAATGATGTAGGCCAGATGGCGCGCCGTCAGCCCCAACGCAGCCGCCGCGATATCCGCGGCGGAGCAGCGCGCCCAGGGTTGGCTGTCGTCGTCCAGCGCAACCAGACTCAGATGATCAGGCAAATCGCCCAGCAGAGGCCGGATCGTCTGGGTGGTGATCAACACCTCGGGGGCACTGTCCTGTAACACATACCGCAAGCGCTCTTGCGGATAGCCCGGATCGAGCGGCACATAGGCGCCGCCCGCCTTTAGCGTTGCCAGAATGGCGACCAGCAGGTCACAGCCGCGCGCCAGCGCAATCGCCACCCGGCTGTCCGGACGCACACCCTGCTCAACCAGCCAATGCGCCAGCTGGTTGGCTTTTCCGTTCAATTCGCCATAGCTCAACTGACAATCTTCATAGACCACGGCCACCGCATCGGGACGTACCCGCGCCTGTCGTTCAAACCGTTGGTGGATACAGTCCGGCGACGCATAGACGGTCTGCATTGCATTCCACTGCCTGAGCAGCGCAAGCTCATCGGGCAGCAGCAGCGCGTAATCCCCAATCTGCTTGTCCTGATTATCCGCCGTGGCGGCAAAAAAATGCGCTAAACGACGGAAATGCCAGTCCATATCGTCGCTGCCGTACAGCGCGGCATTCCCACTCAGACACAGTTCCAGACCGCCGCCCGGGCCGCGGTCGAGTACGGTGATGGAGAGGTCGTCCGTGGGGCCGAGGGCCAGGTTATGCACCGTCGCGCTATAACCGCCAAAGGAAAGCTGGTCATATTGGAGCGGGATAATATTGATCGCCGTGGCGAACAACATGCCGCGCCCCGCCATCAGATCCAGTTCCGCGTTCAGCGCCTCGCCCCGGTAACGCTGATGCCGGGTCGCGCCATACACATGGCTCTCGGTCTGCCGGAGGCAATCAACCAGCGTGGCAGCGGATGCCAGCTTCAGCCGCAACGGCAGAACGTTGCTGACCATGCCTGGGAAACGCCGCAGCTTACGATTGGACCGGGCCGTTACCGGCAAGCCGAGCAGCAAATCATCCTGTCCGGTCATTCGATACAGGTAGATGGCGATTAACGTAATCAGCAGTTGCGGCAAGGTTGCATCATGCTGACGCGCGACACGGCGCAGCAGATCATCGGTTCGCGCCGGTAAATACTGTTGCTGGCGCACAATATCGGAGCAAACCGCCTGCCTTCCAGCCAGACTGACCGGCGCAGGCCGATCCGCAAGAAGGTCCATCCAGTATCGGCGATCGCGCTGAGCCAGAGACGACGTTTCATAGTCGCTGTCGGCGTCAAGCGCATCCGCCAGCCCGACAAATGTGCAGGCCGGCGGTTCATGGTTTGCGACAAGGGCGGAATAAACCTCGGCCAGGCGGCGAACAAACAACGCCGAGCCGTAACCATCCGTAATCAGATGATGGTCGCAGTGATAGAAAAAGAATCGCTCCGCCGCTGTCTGAATCAGAGCGAAGGAAAAGAGTCTGCCGCATTGCGGCTCGTAAGGTTTATCCAGATCGGCCTGCATCCACTTGGCCGCCGCGCCATCGGGATCGGCGTTCCCACGCAGATCGAGTATCGGAAAAGCCCAATCGGGGGTCACACCAACATACTGCCGGGGACCTTGTGCTTCGTTTTTCAGCGTTATCCGCAGGGACTCGGTTTCGGCAACCGTTCTGCGAACGGCGGTTTCAAATATTTTCGGGTCAAGCGAACCCGAAATCTCAAAATATTCGGCAATCTTGAAAACCTTCGCTTTTGCACTGGGGTTAAGGTGCTGGGCAAACCAGATCCCTCGCTGCGCCGCAGACAGTGGAAAAGCGTGTTTATACGAATTGTTTTGCGTATTACGAAAAAATATTTCTTGCTCAGACACAGGATTCCATCCCTATTTATTACATATTTTATTGATATGACAATATTTAATTAATTAGCTTATTATTTATAATATAAAGCTCCAAACCATTCTAAATATTTATATGAGTACATAATCTATTCATCTAATTTATCCGTTTCATCATTCATTTTCGTTTACTTATCCATATAAAAAACAATCAAAAAATTTTTTGATAAAAGCTATCGTCTGAAAATTAAATCCAACGACTGTCATTGCAAACGATTAATAAAACCACAGCAAAAAAAAGCAACCGGATAGTGATTATAAACGCTGCTTTTATTGTTGGATGTTTAATCAGTTTTGGTAGTAGGGAAGGACTATAAGCCTATTGACATTAAATCTCTATAAACCTAAACGGTTAAATAGCAAGCAAAATTTACTGCAATTCAAACTATAACAATATTACAAGGTGTTATTCCCGGCATTCCCTGATTTTCATAAAATCCCTATTACGGTACATACTCCATATTCTATTTTCAATCACTCATATTTTAAAAAGATTTAGGTGGTTAAAATAAAACCACAAGAAAATTAGTTGCCTTAAGGCAAAGTCTGAATCCATTTTTTAAATAAATTCATTTAGATGCTGTCTTTTAGGCGAAAAAATCATCAACCGGACATTGTATATTCGTTAATCTTTCACTCTGATTTATACGGTTAAAAAAATACTTCAGCGCTATCATTTTCTTACCTTTTCCGACAATCCGGGTAACATTTATTTACCTGCGCCCTACATGGGAAATTTTTAGCCTCGGAATATTTTGCTAAACAATTTCGCCGGTTTGAACCGCTTTTTATAAACAAACAGCGTAGTAAGAAAACGTTTGCGTAAATAGACGATTAGATTTTATCGGCCGCGTCGGAAAGATAACGCGCCTTGAGATCCGCGCTACTCACCGGTTTGCCGAAATACCAGCCTTGCCCAACCGCATGTGGGCAATGCAGACCGACATAGTCGGCCTGTTCAGCGGTTTCTATACCCTCAACCACCACAGTTGCATCGAACATGGCCATCAGGTTAAAGAGATACTCAACCATCTGCGCATTCACGGAATCCGTGCCGATTGCCTCAGTAAAGATCCTGTCGATTTTAATCACATCAAACGGCATTACGGCCAGATAGGACAAGTTAGAATAACCGGTGCCGAAATCATCCAGCGCAATCCGGTATCCCGCATCATGCAACTCGGTGAGCCTTTTGGACATCAAGGTATGATTTGCCGTCGAACGCTCCGTGACTTCCAACATAATCTGTTGTCTGGCAATGCCGGATGACTGCGTGAGTTCATCAAGATAAGACTGAAAATCAGTATCCAATACATCGCTAATATCAAGGTTAATACTGATGTAAAAGGTTTTACTGGCGGTCAGGATATCCTGTAGCTCCATCAACGCCATGCGGGTTACCTGACGGGTAATTTGCCCGATAATGCCCATTTTTTCCGCTACCGGGATGAAAACATCCGGCGGAATCGCCTCCCCTTGGCGATTGGTCCAGCGGATCAGCGCTTCCGCACCGATCATTTTGTTATCGCGCAGACAGACGATGGGTTGAAATCTGACGTGAAACTGTTTATCGCATACGGCTCGATAAAGTTGTTTGCTGAACGATTTGTTCCGCTCGATAAGCAGTATCGCCACCAGCGATAACGCCCCGCTCAATAATCCGCCCAGCAGCGAAACGATCATGCTGATATAAACCGGCAGAGAAAAGATCCCTGACCCGTTGAGGCGAACGTAGATGCAGATGTTATAAACTTGACTGCACTGATACCCCAGTCGGTATTGCTGATACCAGGCGCTGCCCTGCCGCGAATAGGTCTCTTTTGCGCCAAACGTCTGGAAAATATGACCATCGTCCGCCGTGGTTATTAGCGCGCTATAGCCGGGAATGGGAAGGGAGAAACGCTCGAAAGCATCAGGGGACGTGAATACGACGACGTCGTTTTGGCTGGCGGCATCCATTTCCATTCTGGGGTCAATCAATCCTTTTATCGCCCGCCAAAGCCGGGCTCCGCTTTTCCCCACCAGATCGGAAGCCGGCAGTTCGAGCGGAGACGGCAGGATCCCGCGTCCGGCGGTGCAGATCAGTTTGCCATCGTGAAGACGACCGATATCCAGCAGGTAGCGGTATTTGTAGACCAGAAAACGCAGATGAAACAGATCGTCATCCGTACAGGGATCGAATGCCAAACGGCTGGCCTCATCAATCGCCCGTGCGGATTGCATCGCCACGCCGTCCGCCCGAAGAACCAGCGACGCGGAGTAATCACGTAATTTTTGCTGATCGATTTCGGCTATCACCAACTGGCCGAGGAGTAGCATGCACAGCGCGCCGAGCGCGATATTAAAAATCATGGCGACTTTTGCTGTTCTGCTAATCGATTTCATCGCTGCGAACTCCCTGCCGGTGTAAACAATCTGTTCCCTGAACCCCATATCGGCATCTTCACAGCTAAGTTTATCTTTTTATTGGCGTAGTAAAAGTAGCCGGAACCCATATTGTGGCAACCATCATATAATCACGCAGCATAACTAATGCAAAACTATCCTAAAGAACATGCCGCCAATGCGATTAAAGTGATTACGCGTCGCCGGTCTGCTTTCGCGGGCCGACGGCTGCGACCCTCTTTCCCCCGCCCACGATTATTTCAGGGAAACGGGCAAAACGATGCGGCAATTTATTTAAGGTATCTGGATGACGGTATTACTGGATATAAAGGGACTGAGCGTTCATTTCCGCGAGCAGATGGCGGTAGATAATCTTGACCTGCAAATAACCGCGGGAGAAACGCTGGCGCTGGTGGGGGAATCGGGCTGCGGGAAGTCCACCACGGCGTTGAGCATTATGCAGCTGTTGCCCAAACAGGCCACGCTTAGCGGCGCGATCCTGCTGGATGGAACCGCTGTTCTACGTCAGAGTGAAAAGCAGCTAGCCGCAATGCGCGGCAATGTTATTTCGATGATTTTTCAGGAACCGATGACCTCGTTAAACCCGGTATTGACCATCGGGCAACAGGTCGCCGAGGCATTGACCCTGCATCAGCCATTAAGTCGGGCGCAGGCGAAAGAACGCGCGATTGAGATGCTGGCGTTGGTCAGGCTGCCCAATCCCAGAGACCGATTTAACGATTATCCCCATAGCCTGTCAGGCGGCCAGCGCCAGCGTGTGATGATCGCCATAGCCATCGCCTGTCAGCCTCGGCTGTTGATTGCCGATGAGCCGACGACCGCTCTGGATGTCACCATTCAGGCACAAATCCTCGCGCTGCTTGATGAGTTGCGTCGGGAATTAAAGATGGCGGTATTGCTGATCACCCATGATTTAGGCGTCGTCGCCCAATGGGCCGATCGGGTGGCCGTCATGCATAACGGGCGCAAACTGGAAGAAGGCCCGGTCGATGAGGTGCTGGGTAATCCGCAGCACACCTATACGCAAGGACTGCTACGGGCTTCGCTGCATATGGATCAGGAGCGGCATTACCGCCGCTCGCGTCTGGCGGAAATTCATTTCAGTGATAAGGAAGGGTTTACGCTCGCGCCGCCTCCGCTGCGCCCGCTCCATTTTCCTGAGCCGCAGCCGGATACCGTTCCGCTGCTGTCGGTTGACAACCTCACCGTAAACTATAACAGCGACCGAGGCGGCGCCGCGGCGGTTAACGATGTTTCACTGCATATTCAGGCCGGCGAAACCCTGGGTCTGGTGGGGGAATCCGGCTGTGGCAAGTCGACGCTGTCGCGCGCCATTATGCAGTTGGAACCCGTGCAGAGCGGCCAGGTGCGGTTTAACGGGCAGGATTTGTCGCCGCTATCCCGTAAGGCGTTGCTGCCCTGGCGAAAACAGATACAAATGATTTTCCAGGACCCGTACAGTTCGCTCAACCCGCGTCACCGCATTGACGATATTCTTGGCTACGCGCTGGCGATCCACGGCATCAAAGATAAACGCGAGCGGGAACGGCGCATTGTGCGCATTCTTGATGACGTCGGCCTGCCCGGCACGGCACGAAATCGCTATGCCCACGAATTTTCCGGCGGCCAACGCCAGCGTATCGGCATCGCCCGGGCGCTGGTATTACGCCCGCAATTATTGATCTGCGATGAGCCGGTTTCCGCGCTTGATGTCTCCGTTCAGGCTCAGGTGCTTAATTTGCTGGTGGATTTAAAAGCGGAGCTGGGTCTGACCTATCTGTTTATTTCTCACGATCTGGCGGTGGTGCGCTATATCGCCGATCGTGTTCTGGTCATGAACGGCGGACGCATCGTTGAAGAAGGCGATCACCAGCGCATCTGGCATCAACCTCAACATCCTTATACCCGCACGCTGCTAGATGCCGTGCCCGGCAAAAAAAATCATCCACCTCACCCGGAGAAAATGCACTATGCCTAATCACCCAACCGATCCTCGGCGTCCTTCCGACAACACCCCGGAGGCGCTTATCGAATACGAAATCAACCGTCGAAAATTTCTCGGTATCTCCGGCGCGATCCTGGCTTCTGGCGTGTTTGGCGGGCTATGGCCGCGAGACAGTATGGCCGAGGTCGGCAGCCTGCCGAATACCGTGGCCGGCGCGGTGCGCGGCGGTACGCTGGAGGCGGTGGTGCATCCGGAACCGCCCACGCTGGCTTTCTTTATCAATACCTCGACGCCCGGGCGTACGGTGGTCAGCAAGATTTTCGATGGGTTGTTTGATTACGCGCCGGACCTTTCCCCCCGCCCGCAGTTGGCGGAAAAGGTCGCGCTTTCAGATGACGGCTTGAAGGTGACGATCCATTTACGCCAAAACGTCTTCTGGCACGACGGCCAGCCGTTCACCTCGGCAGACGTGAAGTTCTCGGCGGAACATATCTGGCGGCAATATTCCCCCTTCGCCCGCCGGGTGTTCCAGTATCTGACCGCCACGGAAACGCCTGACGACCATACCGTGGTGCTGACGCTCTCCAAGCCCACGCCGGTGGTGCTTAACGCCCTTGATGTGGTCGCGACGCCGATTCTGCCCAAACATCTGTATGAAGGCACCGATATTCCCAATAATCCGTATAACAACAAACCGGTCGGCACCGGGCCTTTCGTGTTTAAGGCATGGCAGCGCGGCAGCCATATCTCACTGGAGCGATTTGATAAATATTGGCAGCCCGACAGACCTTTCCTCGACAAACTGTTATTCAAAATCATTCCCGATGTTTCCGGCCGCGCCACCGCGTTTGAAACCGGCGCGATCCAATACGGCGAGCGTAACCCCGTGACCTTCGCCGATGCGGATCGGTTGGCGAAACTGCCTAACCTGACGCTGGATACCGCGGGGTACAATGGTTTCGCCACCTCATTCTGGCTGCTCCCCAATCTGCGCGATCCGATTCTGGGCAACCTGAAGGTTCGCCAGGCCATCGCCCATGCCGTCAATAAAGATCTGCTGGTTAAAACGGTATGGGGCGGCTATGCCAAACCGGCTACCGGCCCGGTATCCTCCCAGCTAAGCACCTTTTACACCGCCGATACCCAGCAATATCCTTTCGACCCTAAAAAGGCGCAGGCGCTGCTGGATGAAGCGGGCTATCCGAAAAAAGCGGATGGCTGGCGCTTTAAACTGAATCATGACTTTATTCCTTTTGGCGACGACTACCGCCGAACCGGCGAATTCGTGCGTCAGGCGCTGCGCGCCATTGGCATCGACGTGACGCTGCGCGCGCTGGATCTGGCTACCTGGAGTAAAAATGTCTTTAAGGATTATGACTACCAGTTAGCCAGCTCCTGGGGGGTAAACTGGACCGATCCGCAGTTGGGCGTCGAACAGTTGTACTGGTCGAAAGCGGAGAGCAAAGGCACCCCCTGGACCAATGCCTCCGGCTATGCCAGCCCCGAGGCCGACCAAATTATCGAAGCGGCGCAAATCGAGGTGGATCCGCAAAAGCGTGTGGCGCTCTATCATGCATTGCAGCAAATTGTGCAGCGCGATCTGTCGCAGATTAATATTTTTGAATTCCAGTGGTTTGGCATCTGGGCCAGGAATCTGCGTAACGTGACGGACACGTTCAACCATAGCCAGAATAATTTTGCTCATGTCTGGCTGGACAAAAAATGAGGCGCGATAGCAGGAAAATGACACGATGAGCAAACGGCTTCTTTTCAGGTTGCTTCAGTTAGTTGGCGTCGTCATCGCCGTGGCGGTGCTTAACTTCTTCTTGCTGAAGGCGCTTCCGGGCGATCTGGTGGATGTCATCGCCAGCGAAAGCGGTAGCGCCGCGCCTGAACTCATCCAGCATCTGCGCGAACTGTACGGGCTGGATCGCAACCTGTTCGCACAGCTCATGGCCTATCTGGGAGAACTGGCGCGGGGCAATCTGGGGTTCTCGTTCCGTTTCGGCGAACCGGTGCTGGATCTGATTCTGGACCGAATGCCCGCGACCCTGCTGCTGGTGGGCGCCGCGCTGATCCTGTCGGTGACTGTCGGCGTTCTGCTGGGCATCGCCTCGGCACGGCGGCCGCACGGCGCGGCTGACACGGTCATTTCCGCGCTTGCCACCATCGGCTATTCGGCCCCGATGTTCTGGGTCGCGCTCATGCTGATCGTACTGTTTGCCGTTAAGCTGTCATGGTTGCCCGCCAGCGGCTGGCAAGATATCAATGCCGGATACACCGGTTTGCGTCAACTGTGGGATATAGCGGCGCACTTGGTGCTGCCGGTGCTGACGTTGGCGATTTATTACATGGCGGTCTATGCCCGGCTGTCCCGCGCATCGATGATTGAAACGCTGTCCGAGGACTTTATCCGCACCGCGTGGGCCAAAGGCGCGCGTGAACAGCGGGTGCTTTTCCGCCACGCGCTGCGTCATGCGTTGCTGCCGGTGATCACCATGTTGGGATTACAGAGCAGCGCCCTGCTGGGAGGCTCGATCGTGGTGGAAACCGTTTTCGCCTGGCCGGGACTGGGGCAACTGTCGTTTGACGCCATCCGTAGCCGGGATATCCCGGTATTGCTGGGTGTATTGCTGTTCAGCAGCGTGCTGGTGGTGTTATCGAATCTGGCGGTGGACATGGTGCATGCCTGGCTCGATCCGCGGGTACGAATCGTTAATCGCGGGCGTTGAACGCCGGCAAGATAAACAGGAAAGAGAATGCGTTGGTTACTACAACCCTCGGCCACGATCGGCCTTACCATCCTGCTGGCTGTACTGACGGCTGCCGGTGCGGCGAGCAGGCTTTTCCCCGAGGACCCTATGAATATGGTGGGCGTTCCCTATCTGTGGCCGGGGCAGGACGTTCAGTTCCCGCTCGGCACCGACCTGATGGGACGGGATATTCTGGCCGGACTGTTTCACGGCGCCCGCGTATCGCTGCTGGTGGGCATCGCCTCAACGGTGATGGCCCTACTGATCGGCATCGCCGTCGGTGTGGCGTCCGGTTTTTACCGCGGACGGGTAGACAGCGTGCTGACCGGGATCACCATGCTGTTTCAAACCATTCCGGCATTTCTGCTGGCTATCATTCTGGTGGCGGTATTGCAGCCGTCCATCGCCACCATCATTTTCGCCCTCGGCATCACCTCCTGGACCAGCATCGCCAGACTCGTGCGAACTGAATTTCTGGCGTTGCGCGAACGGGAATTCGTCCGCGCCAGTATTTCTCTGGGCGCCGGCGATATGCATCTTATCTTTCGTGAAATCCTCCCCAATGCCTGGACGCCGGTGGTGGTTTCCACCGCGCTGCTGATTGCCAACGCTATCCTGTCCGAAGCCGGTTTATCTTTCCTCGGGCTGGGCGATCCCAACGTGGTGAGCTGGGGGTCGATGATTGGCACCGGGCGGGATGCGCTGCGCACCGGATGGTATATGACCGCCCTCCCCGGCGTGGCCATTATGCTGACGGTCATGGCGCTTAACCTGCTGAGCGACGCATTGCATACCGCGCTCAACCCGCGCTTGCGGCGCAGCGGCTCGACGTTGTCTATTATGTAGCCATGCCTGCATCGTTCGCCGCATGACTTCTTTGAAAAACGGTATGATAAGCCAGGCTGGTTGTCAGATGATTTAGCCGGTAATCCGACCAAGGTGTTTAACCCCCGAATAGAGCTAGGTACGCGCCATGTCCAAACAGCAAGAAGATGCGAGTAAGCTGATTAACGATAATTTCTGGATCCCCTTTACCCCCAATGGTGACTTTCACCAGGATCCGAAATTATTCACCGGAGCGAAAGGCGTTTACTATCAGGATGCCGCTGGCAACCGCGTACTGGACGGCGCCTCCGGTCTGTTTACCTCCGCGTTGGGGCACGGTCGCCCTGAAATTGCCGAGGCGGTTTATCAGCAGTTGCTGACGCTGGACTACACGTCCAGCTTTTATCGCAGTCACCCTCTGGCGTTTAAAACCGCCCATGAACTGGCGAAAATATTGCCGCCCCGGCTTGATCGCATTTTTTTTGCGAACTCGGGTTCAGAAGCGATCGATAGCGCGCTGAAAGTGGCGCTTGCCTACCAGCGCGCGCGTAAACAAGGTTCACGCACGCTGTTTATCTCCCGCGAGCGCGCCTATCATGGCGTCAACTTTGGCGGCGTTGCCTTAAGCGGGCTGACCAACAATCGTCGACAGTTCGCCGGTAGCTGGCCGCAGGTTATCCACCTGCGCCACACCTGGCTGGAAGAGAATCGCTATAGCCGGGGTCAACCGGAACACGGCGCCTATCTGGCCGACGACCTTCAACGCCTGATTGAGTTACACGGGGCAGAAAATGTAGCAGCCTGTGTCATCGAACCTATCGCCGGCTCCACCGGCGTGCTGGTGCCGCCCAAAGGCTATCTGGAGCGTATTCGGCAACTGTGCGATCGCTATGATATTTTATTGATTCTGGATGAAGTGATCTGCGGATTCGGCCGCACAGGCAAGGCGTTTGCCAGCCAGACGTTTAATATTCGCCCGGACATTATCACCCTTGCCAAAGCGCTGACCAACGGCACACAACCGATGGCCGCCGTCGCCGTAGACCGCCGCATTTATGATGAAATTATTAACGCCGCCGATGAGCTGAGCATTGAATTCTTTCATGGCTACACCTGGAGCGCCCACCCAGCCGCCTGCGCCGCGGCGCTGTCTACCCTACGGCTATATCAGACCGATGACGCTTTCGCGAAAAGTGACGCGCTTAGCCCCTACTTTCTGGATAAGCTGTTTGAATTACAGCGCATACCGGTTATTACCGATATCCGCGGGTTCGGGCTGCTGGGCGGCATTGATGTGCGCCCGGCGGAGAAACCCGGCCTGCGCGGTTATCGGCTACAAAAGAAGCTGTTTGAGCAAGGGCTGCACCTCAAATCAACCGGAGATTCATTGATTATCGCCCCGATCCTGCTTTCAACACGCGGGCAGATTGATGAGCTGTTTGCCATTCTTCAGCGGGTATTGAGCGAAGAACAGTAAGCGCGCGATAGCCGTTTACGCCGCGAGAGGGATACGGCGTTACGCCCCATGCCTCTCTTCCAACCATGCCTGAACGATGGCAAGCGCGGTATCCGTATCGAAGGCGTCCATCGCGTCGCATAATGCCTGCGTCTGCGGGCTTAAATCGGCGCCATGACGCGCCAGCAGCGCATCAAACAGATCCAGCTCGGCCATGTCGTTGGTCTGCAAAGCCGCGGCCAGCTCCGCCAGATCCGATTCCAGCACGCGGTTATCCGCGGTAATCAGATCGTCCGCGCGCGTTTCAACAACGCCGTCATGCCGCAGTAACCACGCCTGTTGCGCCGCCAGCGCTTCATCCAGCGCCACAGGCAGACCAGCGGCCTGCCGCGTCAGCGCCGGACGTTCAGCGCCGTTCCCGACGCCCTGTTCGATGGCGGCGCAGGCCGCCGTCAATCGGCGCGCGCCGGTCGCGGCGGCAGTGCTCTTGAGTTGATGGGCGGCATCGCGCGCGTCGGCCCATTCGCCTTCCGCCAGACTCCAGGTGATGCGCGCGACCAGACGCCGGGACGCCGGGGCAAAGTCATGCAGCAGTTGCGAATAGAACGCCCGATCCTGACCTAACCGTTGCAGGGCGTCGGCGACATCCAGCAGCGCCGCATCGCCTGGCGCCGACGGCGTCGCATCCGCTTCAGGCGCCGGCGCGACGTCGGCGCGAACCGTTCTTCCGGTATGGCGCAGAATAATGTCGACCAGTTCTTCCAGATGGAACGGTTTGCCGATATGACCATTCATGCCCGCCTCAAGACAGGCGTCCCGATCCGACGGCATGGCGTTGGCGGTCATGGCGATGATTGGCAGCCGATCGAAACTCGATTCGCTGCGGATAGCCTGCGTGGCCTGCAAGCCATCCATCACCGGCATCTGCATATCCATCAACACCAGATCGTAGGCGTCCGGCGCCGCATCCAGCGCCTGAATACTCTGCAACCCGTCGCTCACCACGCTAATCCGCGCCCCTTCGCGCGCCAAGAGTCGGATCGCCACATCCTGATTGATTTCGTTATCCTCCACCAGCAACAGGCGTATCCCGGCCAACCGGCATGGCTGCGTCGGCGAATCGGACTGCGCTAATCGGCTGCGCCGCTGAATCGCATGTTGGATCATGGAAAAGCTGATCGGCTTGTACAACATCGGCATGCCGTCGTGCGGCGGTCTGGGGCTGGATGACAATAGCAGGATCACCGGCCCCGGCAGGCCCGGTTCGGCGCGTAACCGCGCCAGCAACGGCTGATAGCCCGGCGCATCCACGCTCAGCAGCGCCAGTTGCGGCGGCGCTTCGTCATCCAGCGCCGCCAGCGCGGATGCAGCATCGACACAGGCCGCGACCTGCCAGCCGCCGCAGCGCTCAAGCAGCTTGCCGATCGCCGTGCGGGATAGCGGATGCGGCTCCAGCAGCAGCGCCCGTTTCCCCGCCAACGCTGGCGGCAACGCGCCATCTTCCGCCACATCCCATCGCTGTTCATTGCTCTGACGGGGCGGCGCTAACGCAACATCAGCAATGTCTGCCGGGAATTTTTTCACCGGCTGCAACCAAATCTGGAACCAGAAGCGGCTGCCGCGCCCTATTTCACTCCGCACCCGCAGTTGTCCGCCCATCAGTTCCACCAACCGGTGGCTGATGGTCAGCCCCAGCCCGGTGCCGCCGTAGCGGCGTGAAATAGAGGCTTCCGCCTGATTAAATCCGGTGAAAATGTGTTTGATGGCATCCTCGCTGATGCCGATGCCGGTATCCTGCACCGCGAACTCCAGCAACACGCCCTGTTCACTGTGCCGCAGGCAGCTTAACTGCAACCGCACCTCGCCCCTGGCGGTAAACTTCACCGCATTGCCGCCCAGATTGATCAGGATCTGTTTGAGCCGCAGCGCGTCCCCCAACAACAGCGGCGGAACGGCGGGATCCAACTCATACACCAGTTCCAGCCGTTTGCCGCCCAGCGTGCCGGACATAATGGTGGAGACATCCGCCAGCAAATCCGCCAGTTTGAACGGCTCGGTATCCAGCAGCATCATGCCGGCTTCCACTTTGGAGAAGTCGAGAATATCGTTGAGAATGTCCAGCAGCGAATGTGCCGCGCCTTCCATCTTGCGCAACAATTCGCGCTGTTCAGCGCTGGCGCCGGTGTGTTCTATCAGCTGCATCATGCCCATGATGGCGTTCATCGGCGTACGAATTTCGTGACTCATGTTAGCCAAAAAGCGGCTCTTGCTGCGCGAGGCGGCATCGGCCTCTTCCAGCGCCTGATGCAGGTCGGTGACATCGATCCAGAACAGCACCCGCATACCGTCCGAGGTGGTGACGCCGACACGTTTGATGCAGCGCCCGTCGCTCAATTTTATCTGCTGGTGAAAGGTGGGCTGAAACCACAGTTCGCGCTGCTGGCGCCGCCAACCCTCGGCGTCGTCGTGCACCTCCGGCGTGATAGCGGCCTCCACCGCCAGTTCCAGCACCGCCTCGGCGGAGATACCGGGCTGTATCCGATGCCCTCTATCGCCAAATATCTCCCGGTAGCGGTCGTTGCACAGCACCAGCCGTTCATCGGCGTCATACAGCACAAAAGCTTCATCCAGCGCATCCAGCGCCGACCTCAGCACCCGCTCGCTGGTTTCGACGCGCAGCCGCGCCTCCACCTGAGCGCTGACATCCTGCATCGCTCCCACCAGCCGGTACAGTTTGCCTTGCTGATACTGCACCTCGCCGCTGATGTTGACCCAAATGGCGCGCCCGCCCATCAGCACAAGCCGCACCTCAAATGAAAAAGGCTCGCCGCTCTCCATCGTGTGGCGCACCTGCGCGCGATAGGCCGACCACTGCTGCGGCATCATGCGCTGTATCAGCGCCTGCACTCTGTCCAGATTCATCACCCGCTCGGACAGCCCCAGCAGATTGCACGTTCCCCGGGTGAGGTGCAGCTTCCGGTTTTCCGGGAGATAATACCAACCGCCCACGCTGGCGATCTTGCCGGTACGTTCCAGCATATCGAGGCTCAGTTTCAGGTTGGTGATATCGGAACGGATCGACATGTATTTCACCGGGCGGCCCTTTTCCCCCAGCATCGGCGCAATCACGCTGTCCAGCCAGTAGAGCGAACCATCCTTGGCGCGGTTGCAGATCTCGCCGTGCCAGATGCCGCCGCGAGAAACGGTGCGCCACATTTCGCGCCAGAACGGTGCGTCATGCGTGCCGGAAGTGAACATGCTGTGGCGCTGGCCGATGACCTCCTCGGCGCGGTAGCCGCTAACCGTTAGAAAACGGTCGTTGACCTTGGTGATTCGGCCTTGCAGATCGGTTTCGGTGACGATGGCGTAACGATCGAGGATATCCAGCACCGCCTGGCGGTCACGCAGCGCGAGCTGCGTCATTTTACGCTCGCGACGCTGTTGGTCGATGTCCACCTGCACCACCAGATAACCGGTGAATGAGCGCCCCGACAGCGCGCCGCGCCCCAGCTTGCGCAGCGGGTGCAGTTCCACAATCATACAGCGCTCTTCGCCGCGGGCCAGACGGAACATCAGGTCGATACGCAGCTCACGCCGTCCGCTCATGGCGCTGTCGATCGCCGCCACCGGCGCGCTGTCCGCCACCCGTTCGCTCAGGAAGCCGAACCAGTCGCTATCCGTCAACGCCGCGCCGCCAAAGCCGGTGATTTCGCCATAAGCCTCGTTGACCCACGCCACCCGGCCATCCGGCCGCAGCAGGCAGGCGGCGTCGCTGCGCAACCGCATCATACCGACCATCTGGCTCATATAATCCCAGTCACGACGGCGCACGTGGCGCCAGTACAGCACCAGCGCCGCTACCGTCGCCGCCATCCCCCAGCAGAAAACCGCCGTCATCGCATTCAGCCTTTGTCCAGTTGCGCCAGCGCCGCCTGCAACGCTGGCTGAGAAAGCGGTTTTTCCAGAAAGCCATTGGCGCCAAGGGCAAGGTAATGACGCCGTGTCTCCTCGCCGTTGTGCCCGGAAACCATCACTACCCGCAGATGCGGCCCGCCGCTGCGCCGCTCCTGCGCCCGCAGGGCGCGCAACGTCTCTTCGCCATTCAGCTTCGGCATATTGATATCCAGCAGCATCAGGTCAAACGGCTGTTGTCGCACCAGTTGCAACGCCTTTTCACCCTCGCCCGCCAGCGCGCCGGAGTGCCCCAACTCACGCAACAGCCGAGCGGCGATGCGCAGGTTCAGAACATCATCATCCACCACCAGTACCCGCAACCCCATTACGCGCGGCCCGACAGCATGCGGATCGCCTGTACCAGTTGCTGTCCGGCGTCATACAGCGGCTGGTTGCTGGCCAGCTTCTGTTCCGCCTCACTCATCTTCTTGCGGTTAATCAGTTCCGCCACCGTACCCACCTCGGCGTGAAACGCCCGGTGCGCGTTAACCAGCGCCTCGTACTCCGGCGTTCCTCCCAGCCGCGCTTTACCCGGCCCATTCAACCAGGCTCCCAGCGCGCAGCTGTCGTCGCGCCCCGCTTTCGGATCCAGCGCCAGCTTACGATTGATGGCGTTACGCAGCGTAACGCGCCACTGCTGGTGGCTGGTGACGGCATGCTCGAAATCGATATGGCTCCCCTCACCGCTCATGCCGCTATTCCAGCTACGGCGCAACTCGCCGGCATCCACCTCAGCCAGCGTGGTATCGCGTTCGGTGAGACGGAACACCCGGATAGTGTTATGCACCAACTCCACCTGACGGTTAAGGGCGTTGGCCGCCGAGGCCAGATCATCCACCATCGTGGCGTTCTGTTGGGTGATGGTATCCAGGCTGGAGACTTCGTCATTCACCTGCCCGACGCCGGCGGACTGCTCCCGGGCGGCGGTATTGATCTGATCCAGCATACTGCTCACCAGGCCTACCGCGTCGGTCACCTCCCGCATACGGGTCAACGCATCGGCGGCACGCTTACCGCCCTCGCCGACCCTGGCGCCGGACTCTTCAACCAGGCTGCGTACTTCTTTGGCCGCGCCGGCGGTACGCTGCGCCAGCGACTGAATTTCCGTCGCCACCACCGCGAACCCTTTGCCCTGCTCGCCCGCACGCGCGGCTTCCACCGCCGCGTTCAGCGCCAGAATGTTGGTCTGGAAAGCGACCCCTTCGATCACCTGAATGATATCCTGAATGCGCTGCGACGACTCTTCGATCGCCTGCATGGTGCGCACCACGCCCTGCACCGCGTCATCGCCGCGCAGCACCGCCTCGGCAGTGAACCGCGCGTGTTGAGCGCCGTCGTTGGCCAGTTGGGTGGTCTGCTGAATGGTGCGATAGATTTGCTCCATCGTCGCGGCGGTCTGCTCCAGACTGCCGGCCTGAGAGTCGGTGCGCGTAGCCATGTCCTTATTGCCGTTGGCGATCTCCTGAGTACCGCCCAACAGGTTGGCGACTTCGTGGCGCACATCGCGCACCACAGTGCGCACCGAAACATTGAGCTGCGCCAGCGCCAACTGAATCTGGGCGATTTCACCACGGCCGGTGACCGGCACAAAACGAGTCAGGTCGCCGCCGGCCATCAGGTTGGCGACCGCCACCACCTGACGCAGCGGCGTCACCGTCTGGCGCATCAACAGCCAGGCGACCAACGCCGCACTGACGGTCGCCGCCAACGCCGTTCCCCACAACGGCGCGCCCGCTGCCTGCGCCAGCAGCGGCCCGCCCGCGGCCAGCATGCTCAAAAAGACGATATGCCCGCACAATCCGGGGTTGAACCCGCGCGCCAGCCAGCCTGTCAGCGTGCGACGCACCAGTTGGCCCCGATGCAGAGCGTGGCGGCGGCGTCCCTGATCCGCCTCCTGACGCATGATGGCGTATAGCCGCTCGGCAGCGGCAATCTCCTCATCCGGCGCCCGCGATCGCACCGACAGAAAGCCGACGGTACGTTCGCCGTCGCGCACCGGCGTTACGTTGGCCCGCACCCAGTAATAGTCGCCATTCTTGCGCCGGTTTTTCACCAACGCCGTCCAGGGCAAACCCGACTTGATCGTGGCCCACATATCACGGAAAGTTTCCTGTGGCATATCGGGATGACGTACGATGTTGTGCGGCTGGCCCAGCAGTTCCTCACTGGTGAAACCGCTGACGTTAATGAAATTGGCGTTGCAGTAAGTAATACTTCCTTTTAGATCGGTAATAGAGATAAGTGTTTGATCCCCAGGGAAAACGTAACCATTCTGGGTGACAGGCAAATTTTTTCGCATTCTTGGAACTCGGTGATATTTCGTAACTGATGTTACCTTTATCGGAAACTATCACTCAATTCTTTAACAACGTTGAGATTTTTTGTTATCTATTATTCCAACAAGCACACCTCGCCACCGGCGGAATAAATCGGTCAGATGGGTGAACAAGGCACGTAACAGGTTAAACATTCGGCATCTGAAAACAGCGACTGAACAAAGGACTTGCCATCTATCCCGGACGAGTCCATAATAGCGTCCGTTCCAGCCACTGGGACAAAGAAAAGCATTTTAATCAAACGGTTAGTGTTCAAGACAGCATCCGTTGAAATGCAGTATTTCCTGTACGACCGTAGCTCAGTTGGTTAGAGCACCACCTTGACATGGTGGGGGTCGGTGGTTCGAGTCCACTCGGTCGTACCAATTCAAATTCCACAGACTTCCACTAAGGTCTGTAGGTCGTTGAAAAGAGGTGAAAACCTCTCCTTTTGTATCCATTGATAGCCAACCCTAACCTGCGTATCGGGAATCACGATCGCGGCGCTTTCAGTCTTATCCGCTCGCCGGGCAGAAATCCGATCATTTTATTTTCGCGATTATCGCCAATTATCCATTCCCGTCACGTCATGCTTCCCTGAGCTAAAATAAACCGGCGCCGTGTGCGGCCCAGGCGAAATTGTCGTTAAGATTTCCTTAAGAAATCATCGGCAAGATACCCATTCATGCTCACTCTAGGTTGCGTTCTTCCAGCTCGAAACACCAAGGTCTTACTCAGACCCGCATGCCTAACTGCCGGCTCCATTACTTTGGGTACGCCCTCATTTAGCATCTATAGTGGTACATAACAACGTATTATCTGAGCATTTTTGGCTGTCTGTAAATCGGAGCCTATACTTGGAGGCATTATGTCACACGATAGTCTTCTCCTTTCCCCGATACGCTATCGCAGTCTTTTTCTCTCAGACCTGCATCTGGGATCGCGGGGATGCCGCGCAGATAAACTGCTGGCGTTTCTCCGGCTGCATGAAGCCGATCATATCTATTTGGTGGGAGATATCTTTGACATCTGGCATCGCCGCGCAGTCCACTGGACACGACACCATGACCTTATCATCGATTTGCTTTGCCGCCGCGAGCGGCAGGGCGTCAAGATAGTGCGCCTACCCGGCAATCACGATCCGCTTAGCCTGACGGGACGATGCGTTCACCCGCTGTTGACCGCCATCGCGCCGACCGCCAACCCGGTCATCCACAAGGCCGCCGACAAACGCCGCTATCTTGTATTGCATGGCGATTGCTGCGATTTCTGGCCCGGCCGTTCTCATGCCGTCTCACGTCTGGGCAGCGGCATCGACTGGTATCTGCGCCGCCGGCAGGGGTTGCCGGACTCCCAGCGTGCGGAGACATCCGCCCCGCTCCATCACCTGATAAGCAGGGTCGGCTCGCTGCTGAGAGTCGGCAATCACATCGAACGGCGTCTGATAGATCTGGCCAGGCAAAACGACGCTGACGGCATCATCTGCGGTCACCTGCACAAACCTGCGCTGCAAATGCGCAACGGTATTCTGTATGCCAACTGCGGAGACTGGATTAACAGCCTGAGCGCCATTGCGGAAGACACTCAGGGCAGGTTCAGCCTGATTGACTGGAGCAGTTGCCCGTCATCCCTGCCATTATTGCCCGTTTCCGTTTCAGAACCCGACAGTGAGACCGCTACCGCATGACGCTAACCGCCAATTTTGCCGCCGTCATCTGCGCGACGCTCACCGTCATTCAGTTTGGCTCCCTCGGCCTTGCCCTGTGGCGTCTGCGTCGTCCGCTGAAAAACAAACACCCGCACGGCGAGTATCCCTTTATTGCGCTAACACGCCCTCTGTGCGGACAGGACAATTTCGAAGAAGAGACGCTGCGTTCAACCTTCCTGCAAGACTATCCCGCTTACGAAATCCTGTTCTGTGTCGCTTCCGAAAACGATCCGGTCATCCCACTGGTGAAAAAGGTTATCGCTTCCTACCCCGGGCAGCCGGCGCGTTTGCTGATAGGCGAAGACAATATCTCCGGCAACCCCAAGATAAACAATCTTAACAAGGCCTGGCTGGCCACCCGTGCGGACTGGGTGGCGATGGCCGACAGTAATCTGCTGCTGCCGACCGATTATCTGCGCTCCCTGATAGATGTCTTTGACGACCGCACCGGGCTGGTCAGTTCTCCCGCCGTCGGCGTCCGGCCGCAGAATCTGTGGGGTTCGGTGGAGGCGGCGATGTTCAATACCCATCAGGCCCGCTGGCAGTTCCTGGCTGATTTGACCGGAACCGGCTTTGCACAGGGGAAGACGCTCTTCTGGCGCCGCGATGTACTGGAAAATGGCGGAGGTCTGGCGGCGCTTGGCGCTGAACTGGCGGAGGATGTCGCGTCAACCAAACTGGTACGCCGCGCCGGACTCAAGGTACGGCTGCCTCCGCGCCCTTTTCCACTGCCGATTGGACGCCGTAGTCTGAGTGCGGTCTGGAGCCGGCAGTTACGCTGGGCACGTATCCGCCGCTTTGGTTTTCTGTGGCTGTTCGTGCCGGAGATATTGCTGGGATCGCTGCCGGCGCTGGCGGCGGCAAGCTACCTGTCGGCGACAGGCGTGCTTCCATGGGCAGTACCGCCGGCGCTCATGGCGTTGTGGTATGCTGGAGAATGGGGACTGGCAAGAGCGGTCGGGTGGCCGCACCGGCTGCAAGACGTTCTGGCCATGGCGATCCGCGATCTTTTACTGCCCGCGCTGTGGTTATGGTGCTGGACCGGGCGCAGCTTCGTCTGGCGTGGTAACGTACTGGATGCCAAGCCGCTGCCCTCAGGCAACCAGCAACCCAAAGAGTGAGAAGAGAAATTACCGGCATGCTCGATCTACAAACTATTGAGGCACTCATCAAAGCGCATGGGCTGATATTGCTTACACCGCTGGCAGTCATCGAAGGCCCCATTGTCACCGTTATTGCCGCTTACATGGCCCGCCTCGACTACTTCAGTCTGAGCGCGGTGTGTATGGTGGTCATCCTTGCCGATCTGGCCGGCGACACGGGATTTTACGCCCTGGGTCGCTGGGCGATAAATTCCGACGGCCATCCGCCGAAATGGCTGACCCGCCTGGGACTGAGCCACGCCAGGCTAGAACAGATGGTCGACAGTTTTGACCACCGGGGCGGCAGGTTACTGGTGTTCGGTAAGCTTACCCACTCAGCCGGCGCGGTTGTTCTGGCGGCAGCCGGCATGGCGCGCATGCATTTTGGCAGCTTTATGCTCTATAACACCTTGGCCACCATTCCCAAAAGTCTGTTTTTTGTCGCGGTCGGCTGGCTCTTCGGCCATGCCATCGAACAGGTCGATCACTGGCTGGTGTATGTCTCTCTGGCGCTGCTGATTCTGCTGGTTGCATGCGGCGTGCTGTGGCTGAGGCAGAAAAAATGATCTCCGTAAGCTGTATCATCCCGGCGCGGAACGAAGCCCGGAGGATCGGAAGCGTACTCGACGCGGTGACGGGCCACCCGCTATTGTCCGAAATCATCGTGGTGGATGACGGCTCCACCGACGGCACCGCCAAGCTGGCGCAGCGGCAGGGAATAACGGTCATCAGGCTGCCGGAAAACCGGGGCAAAAGCCGGGCCGTGGCCGAAGGTATTGCCGCCGCCGCCGGCACTCATCTTCTGCTGCTTGATGCCGACCTGATCGGGCTGACGGCTGATGACATCACCGCATTAATACAACCGGTACGGCGACAACAGTCCGATGTCACGATCAGCCTGCGACGCAACAGCCCTTTAATCTGGCGGATAATTGGTCTTGACTATATTTCCGGGGAGCGTGTATTTGCCCGCGCCCTGGTTGCGCCATATCTGGATGAATTACGTTCGTTGCCGCATTTCGGGCTTGAGGTATGGCTCAATCGTCTCTGGATCGGTAAAAATGTACGCATCCAGGTCGTAAAGTGGCGGTCTGTCATTAGCCCTTACAAAGCCGCCAAAATGGGCTGGCTGCGCGGTCTGCGCGCCGATGCCGCCATGATGCGTGATATTTTCCGCACGATTTCCCTGCGTGAGTGCCTACGGCAGATCCGCGCCCTGCGACGCAAATGCCGGCATTAATCCACCTGGCAGGAAAAAACAGGCCGGACAGCGATTTCCTGATCGCACGCTGGCTCACCCGTTTTATCTTCATCGGCGCCGCCCGATTTTATCGGCAAATTCAAGGTGGTAACCGCCCGGATCTTTAACCGGACCGGCGTTCTAGCATTATTCATCATCGCGTCGATCCAACCACCGGTACGATTCATGCCGGAGTGCATAACGATGCTGTAAAAGTGTCCGGCGCGCCACAGTTTTGGGGTGACGCCAATGGTATGGTAGGCGCAAAGATTGATACTTTTAATTTCATAAATAGCATCGATTAATGCAGGAATTGACTCAATGTTTGAATTATCTCAATTACGCTGTTTCACCGCCGTCGCCACCGAACTCAGCTTCCGGCGCGCAGCGCAGCGGCTCAACATGACGCAGCCGCCATTGAGCCGGCAAATTCAGATGCTGGAGCATCAATTGGGCGTTCAGCTATTTGAGCGCTCAACCCGCTCGGTTAAGCTCACTGCGGCAGGCCGGGCGTTTCTCACCCAGGCCAATCCGTTGCTTGAGCAAGCCCATCACGCCGCTCAAATAGCGAAGCGCGTCTCACTGGGCGAAATTGGAAACGTCACGCTCAGCTTTGTTTCCTGCGCCATTTACGCCTACCTGCCGACGGTGATTAACCAGGTAAGACTGAAATATCCGCAACTCAATATCCAGCTTAAGGAGATGTCGTCTTCAGAGCAGCTTAATGGGTTGCGAACGCGTCAGATCGATATTGGCGTTATCCGCGCTTATCCTTTAGATGCGGATTTTAATAGTGATGTCTTAATCAATGAGCCATTTTTACTGGCCATTCCGGCCGATCATCCTTTAGCCGAGATCGACAACATCATTCCCGCCGCCTTACTGCATCAGCAACCGTTTATTATCTATTCACCTTCAGGTTGGCAACCTTTTTATGAGTTGATTGCCGGTACGTTTCACCGTTGCGGCATTCAGCCCAATTATGAACACAGCGCCGGTTCCACCTCTGCGATACTGTCCATGGTAAATGGCGGACTGGGTCTGGCGTTGGTGCCCAGCGGTAGTGAGCAATTTCGCCTGCCCAACGTCGTGTTTCGTAAACTGGATATGCAACAAGAATTACGCAGTGAGTTGCGCCTTGTGTGGCGTAAAGACAGCGATAATCCGGCGCTTTTCATGTTAGCGGGCATTTTGCGAGAAAGTGTCGGCGTCAATTGTAATCATTAAGTTTAAACGTAATTAATGATTATTCATTGGTGAATGAAATTCGGTTTTTGCTTCTGATTGATTGGCTATTTTGCTGCTATAATTCGTATCCCCAAAAATCACGCGTCTTGCTGACGCGATAATTCTCGTTTCGTCCCCAATCATTTTCTATTTTTTAAATATCCGGACATCAGATATTTTTATTCCTACGAGAAACATTTATTTAAAACGCGCATAAATCCATGCCTAGATTGGATTAGACAATCAGTCCAAGGGAATAGAAGATAACTTTCCCTACTCCCTACTGATTAAAAGGTTTGTTTATGGAAAACATCGACCGTATTCGTTGCATTAAACTTTCATCCGTCACGGTTCCTCTTAAGAGCGCGGTCAGCGATGCAAAAGTGCTGACCGGACGCCAAAATGCCCTTAAGGATGTATCGCTGTTGTTTGCTGAAATAAAAACCGAGCAAGGCTTCAGCGGATTGGGTTTCACTTACACGCTGCGCAAAGGCGGTCCGGCACAGTATATCTATGCCAAAGAAATCGCCCCGGTGCTGATTGGCGAAGATCCCAACGATATCGCCCGCTTGTGGAATAAAATGGTCTGGGCGGGCGCCTCGGTTGGCCGCAGCGGGCTAGCAACCCAGGTGGTGGCGGCATTCGATACGGCCCTTTGGGATATGAAATCCAAACGCGCCGGCTTATCTTTGGCTAAATTGCTTGGCGCGCAACGTGATGAAGTGCGCTGCTACAACACATCCGGCGGTTATTTGCAGGCTTCGGTGGAGGAAATCATTGAGAAATCCGCCAAATCGTTGGAACACGGCATCGGCGGGATAAAAATGAAAGTGGGTCATCCAGACCGTCGCCTTGATCTTCAACGGGTTGACGCCGTGCGAAAACATCTGGGGGATGATGTTCCGCTTATGGTTGACGTCAATCAGCAGTGGGACCGCGTTACCGCGCTTCGTATGGGACACGTGCTGGATCAGTATAATCTTCAGTGGCTTGAAGAGCCTCTGGATGCATACGATGTCGAAGGACACCGTTTACTTGCCGACAAGCTGGACACGCCGGTCGGAACCGGCGAAATGCTAACCAGCGTCAGAGAAGTGGCTGACTATATCCAAAAAGGGGCGATCGATCTCGTAATGCATGATGCGCCGAGGGTCGGCGGTATCACGCCATTTCTAAAAATCGCCCAGATGGCGGAAGATCGTGGTCTGATGATGGCGCCGCACTTCGTCATGGAAATTCATATTCATCTTGCCGCGGCTTACGCGCATGAAACCTGGGTAGAGCATTTCGAGTGGCTGGAGCCGGTATTCAACGAGCGGCTGGAGATTCGCGACGGTCATATGATTGTTCCCACCCGCCCCGGATTAGGTCTAACCTTGCATGAACAAATTTCCGGCTGGATTGATGCTCAAATTGAAATAGACCAAAGGGGATAATAATATATTGATAAAATATATTCGTTAATTCCTTATCTCACTATCTTGATACACGTTTATTTAACTCAGCGCGTAAATTTATTATTGCGCTGATTAATTATATAAGCGTGTTAGAACCAGATAGTCCCTTAAAAGTTTCCAAACCTCAACCACGCTTTATCTATATATTACATCCTACAATTTACTGTTGTTTATGGAAAAACAAAAAAATCAAATTCAGCGATGTTTATAGTATGTATGAGGTGATTTAATTTCAAGAGGCATTTTTATGAACACCGACCCTACACTGCTTCGCAAGGAAAACAGTCATATACGTTACATTGTATTATTGATTATATTTTTAATTACCAGTGTTAATTACGCCGATCGCGCCACGTTGTCTATTGCCGGCAGCGCCCTGTCCAAAGACCTGGGGCTGGATCCAGGTCATATGGGACTGATATTCTCCGCTTTTGGCTGGGCTTATCTGGTGATGCAAATTCCCGGCGGCTGGCTTTTGGATAAATACGGTTCTAAAAAAGTTTATACCTACAGCCTTTTCTTGTGGTCATTGTTCACTTTTCTGCAAGGGTTCGTAGAATTCGTCCCATTGGGCTATGCGGTCTTTTCGCTGTTTTTTCTACGCTTTATGCTGGGCTTTTCCGAAGCGCCGTCATTCCCTGCCAATGCCCGTATCGCCGCGGCCTGGTTCCCGACGAGGGAACGAGCCACGGCCTCATCATGTTTTAATGCGGGACAATACTTTTCTTTGGCATTGTTTTCACCGCTGCTTGGCTGGCTGACTTTTGCCTGGGGATGGCAATATGTTTTTATCGTGATGGGCATCATAGGGTTTGCATTAACGATAGTTTGGGTTAAATACATCCACAATCCCTCCGAACATCCCAGTATCTCACAAAAGGAACTTGACTATATAATCCAGGGCGGCGCCCTTGTTGATATGGATTCCAATACCAACAAGAATAAATCGCAGGGTCCAAAGTGGCATTACGTTAAACAAATGCTGACTAACAGGATGCTTTTAGGCGTATTCCTCGGGCAATATTTCATCAATACCATTACCTGGTTTTTTCTCACCTGGTTTCCTATCTATCTGGTTCAAGAACGTGGGATGTCAATTCTAAAGGTCGGATTTGTCGCATCTATTCCGGCAATATGTGGCTTTGCCGGGGGGATACTGGGCGGATTAAGCTCCGACTGGTTGCTTAAACGTGGTTTTAGCCTTACGGCCGCCCGGAAAATCCCTATTGTTCTCGGGATGCTGCTGGCGACCTCGATTATTTTATGCAATTACACCGATAGTGAAGTGTTGGTTGTTACGTTGATGGCTTTATCCTTTTTTGGCAAAGGATTCGGCGCTCTGGGCTGGCCGGTAATTTCAGATACGGCGCCTAAAGAAGCCGCCGGCATGTGCGGCGGATTATTCAACGCATTCGGGAACGTCGCTTCCATCGCCACGCCTTTGATCATTGGATATCTGGTAAAAGAATTACACTCTTTTAATGGCGCATTAATATTTGTGGGAGCCTCGGCACTAGCCGCCATGCTCTGTTATTTATTCGTCGTCGGTGAAATTAAGCGGGTAGAACTCACCGGCAAACCATAGAACAAGGTGAAATTTGAGATAAGTAAGTCAGGCATATCTCCCCTATATTCGCGGGAAAGTATGCCTGATGACAATGAACCACTTTTTGCAAAACGTCCAACCCCCCCGCGCTATCCGGCGCATGGGGGCGTAACGACGTTAACGAAAATGCTAGTGCTTCGCGCCATAGGCCAATGCCAGCTTGGCGTAAAAGTCTTCCAGCGTGAAACGCGTATCCACCGCGTTATACACCCGGATCTGGCGTGCATTCGGTTGTGGAGCATAGGTGAGATCGTCATTTAACTGCGGCGCGTCGCGCAACGTATAGTTGTATTCGTGATCGTCCAGCAGCAGAGACACCGAGGGATTGTCTCCCAATACCCACACTTCGCTTTTCGGCCAGGGCACATCTTTGATGATCTTGGAAATCATCGTATTAAAATCGATCATTTGCTGCCACAGGTATTCCCCGACTTCACCTTGCGGTTTGACCCGGGCGGCCAGCTCCGCCAGTGAGACCCGAACCGACATATAGACGTTGTGCGGCACTTGCCACAGCGGAACCTGCGATTTAAATACGTCGTTTGCGGCAATCGGATCGTTGAACATATTGTATTCCCAGCCGCCCTTCGGATAAGGCATGCCGCCGATCCATACCACCGTCATCCTGGAAGCAATGCGGGGTTCCGCGCGCAACGCGGCGGCGACATCGGTGATGGGCCCCATGACCAGCACAAACAGCGGATGGCTGTCTGTTTTCAGCGCTTCCTCGATCAGCATTTTTGCGCCTTCGCTCAATTCCGGCGTGGTTTCTCCCTTTTGCAGCGCCTGCGTTGCGCCGCGATAGACCGGAATGGCGGTTTTCCCCATCACCTTCATCAAATGCTGCAACTCTTTATAGCTTTCCATCATGCTGTTTTCAGCATCGCGCTGCATCATCGGCGCCGTTTGCGAATAGTGAGCGGCAATCAGCCCTTTGACGTTCATGGTCGGCGTCAGCACCGCATGCGCCACGGCAAAATCGTCGTCTGCCTCATTCTTGGCATCAGTGCTGATAATCACGCGAACCTGCTTGTGCGGCGCGACATCAAAAGGCAGCGTTTGCGGCGCGGCGGAAACGGAAAAGGCGCTGCACGCCAATACCCCCGCCGCCAGGCTGCGGCCCGTATTGGCGATCCAAAGAGAAAAGCGATTGTTAATAACCATAGTCAGGTTCATTTCCTTGATAGTAAGTAGATAGTTATCGGCAAGTCATCTGTTCTTGGCCGCCTGTTTGAGTCGTCATACGTTCATGCCGCTTCCCCGCCGAACGTGGGAAGCGATGCCTGACGCAATGAGCCAATATCCGAAAATCATTTGAAAAGTTTCTGCACAAACTCGCTATAGGCAGGACGCCAAACATCCATTTCATGTCCCAACTGCGGGTAGGAAATAGAGTCAAACCGCACCCCTTGCTTTTCAAGCATGGTCTTTAATCCCGCAATATCCTTGCCTGTCACGCCATCCGTTTCCCCGATGACAACGGTGAAATTCTTCAGTTGGCGGTTAATTTCCTCCGGCCGTTCGAGCTGTGCGGAAACGTTGGCATTCGGTACGGTTTCCGTGGTGACGCCGCTGAAGGTCGCCAGCCAGCCGAAATGCGCCAGATGGCTCATCCCCGAGACCAGCGCCTGATAGCCGCCCTGCGACAACCCGGCCAGCGCCCGGCCGTCGGCGTCCTTGCGAACATTAAACCGCTGACTTATTTCAGGAATAATGTCATGGATAAGTTCTTTATCCGCTGCCAATGCATTACGCGGATAGAAAACTTTACGCCGCTCCTGTGGCGGGAAATCTTCAGGTATCGCCTCCGGGATATCCGTTTCGGTATCGGGAATGACCACCAGCATCGGGGCTATCTTTTTCTCCGCCAGCAGGTTATCCATGATTTGCGGGATCCGTCCCTGAACGACGGCGGACGCGCCGGTGTCGCCAAACCCATGATAGAAATAGAGCACCGGAAGCGGTTCGGACGCTTCGCTATAGCCGGGCGGCGTCCAGACAAACATCTGCCGCTCGGATTTCAGCGTCTTGGCATGGTAGGTTACGGTTCTTAGCTCGCCATGCGGCACCTGACGCACATCCAGAATGCTGCCCGGCACCAGGATCAGACTGGTGTTCACCTGACGCTGTGGTTTGGTGAAAGCGCTTCCCGTATCAATGCTGCGGAACCCGTCGACATTGAAAAAGTATTCATATAAATTGGGTTGTTGCGGCGGGGTCTGGAAAGACCAGACTCCGTTCTGATCTTTGGTCATGGCATGCGAGGCAAGACTTTCTGGCGTCGCCCCGGTGAATACGCTGACTTTTTTCGCCGTAGGCGCAAATAACCGGAACGTAATACTGTTATCCGGGTTAACCCCGGTCACGTATTGACTGACCGGGATAGCCATTTGCGGATAAGCCGGAAAATCCGCCGGCAACGCAGATGCATTTATGGCTCCCCCCGCGAGCACGCAAAAGGCCAGCAGCGAGAGCGAGGGTTTTTTCATTTTCATCAGCACAATTTTATCCTCTATTCTTGTGTTTCTTATTCATCACACGATGTGAATAAAAGATTACCACCAGACTTCCGCCTGTACGCCAACGGTGAACTGATCGCTCTTCTCATCGTTGAATGTCGCACTACTTATCTCGTTATCCTTTATCTTCAGATAAGTGCCGTAGAAACGAATTTCCGGCCGGGATGTCAGAATACTGGTATCCACTTTAATGGCGTGATAAAGCGTGGTTTTATAACCGGACTCCTGGTAACTTACCCCACCGGTTTTATTGGTTTGGGTAAAGTAGCCCAGTTCAACACCGGTCTGGTTGTATTCGTCCCATATATAGGCCGGACGAGCCACCGCGCGAATACTTTCGAAATCGGTATGCGCCCCGGTGTCATAGCTGTAGATATCATTCCCTTTGGTATACACCAACGCATGAGCCATGATGACATCAGGCAGCAAATAGTTCTCTCCTTGCGAGAGAACACGCCAAGCGCTGCCGGAGTGGTCGCCATAATAATTACCGTTATAGCTATAGACAGGGTTGGCATCCGAAACAAAGGAGAGACCACTGGCAATAGAATTATTCGCCCCCTGTACCGTGAATTCATTGAATCCGCCGCCAGAGAAATTCTGGCGTAAAATGGCGCCGGCAATCCAGGCGTCTTTCAGTTTGTAATATTCGCCGGAATTTTCATTGCTCTTATTCGTGTCATTCTTGTTGGCAAATGAGTATTTACCCAATACTTCCAAAGTCGCGCCATCCCATAATGGCATGTCCTTATAGCGGACATCGATGGAATTTACATTCACCTGTTGCTTATTGCTGCTGGTACTATAATTGCGGGCGTATGCATCCGTATCCGCTCTGACCACAGCCATATTCAGCTTACCTGGTCCCAACTGCCAATTTTCAATCCCCACGCCAGCGGCCGCGCTTTCCGCACGATAGTTTTTCCAGTCCAGCAGTTGAATTTCATACACAGGTAAAGCGTGTTTACCTACCCAGAAATCCGCTTCCGGCGCGAAGGGCAGGAACCCTTGCGTAGTAACGTACATATCGGAAAACGCCAGCACATTTTCCGACTCCGAATCAAACCATGCACTGCCGTACTGCATGCCGACGTTACCGTCCAGCAGCACAACCGCCGTTACTTTTTTACCATTCTTATTGTCATAAACTTTCTGCGACAATTTCAGATCAAACCAGCCGCTGTGTTCGTTGCCGAAACGCCCCAGAGAGCCGATGGCGTAAGACTTCGGCGCACCGCGATTGGATGTCGCCCAGCCAGACCGGAAATAACCATTATAGCTAAACCCAATATCATCTTTGATATATTTACTCAAATCATCCAACGTCAATTCTGGAGGCGTAGTCGGATGAGAAGCCGCGGCTGAAGTTAGCTTATCCCACTTATTATTGTTATTGGCATTTTCCGCTGATTTTTCGCTTGCAGGAATGGCGATACGCTCTTTGCCCGTTAGTTTCGCGCCATTCGTTACGGCTACCGTTTGCTGCTTATTCGCTATGGTTTTATATTCCTGTAATTCTTTTTTCGTAGACTGTAATTCCTGCTCCAATAACGCCAGACGTTCTTCAACCGTTAATGATGCGGCGATAGCACTATTAGACAATAGTGCTGATGCCATTAATAATACAATAGGTTTTAGAGAGTGTTTTTTACGCATAATATTTTCCAAGTAGAATACAAGGTTAAAAAGTAAAAGGAATATTCGATACTATTATTAGTATCTGTCCTAAATTTTAATAAAACCGTTTTTACGGTAGTCTTATTTAGTTAATCGCTGCGTCGATTCTATTTCCTGAATTGGTTGCGAATAAAATAGCTTGGCGTACAGCTCCAGGCGTGACAATAACTGTTGATTTGTTTACTGCCATAAGGAGAAGCCTGAGGGTTCTCAGGATCAAATGCCTCCCAGAAAGTATCCGCACCCGCTTTTATCATTCCTCCCCAGTAATTTTCGACCAGTTTTTTAGCTTCGGTGGTTAATCCGCTCTGCACCAGCGCATCCACCATATGATGATATAAATAAGGCGTCAGCGGCCGTATGGCTTCAGAAGTCGCCATCACTTTGCGTAAACAAACGGCGGCGTCTTTTTGCGGTAATACATTGGCTAATGCCATCCATATTTGCGAGGCCCAGGATATCTGTCGGTTTTTACCACTGACGAATAATTGCAATGTCGAGTCGTAAAATACTTTTCTGGCCACATCGGTCAATTGGGTTATTTTCCCGACCATGTCGTCCATATTCTCCGTCGGATGAATCTCCTTTCCTAATTCCACTAAACGCTGACAGCTATAAATCAGCACGCCCTGCATCGCCGCCTGCTTATCCATCCCTTGTGATGCGGATTCCTGATCTTCCCCGGCATTCCAGTCAATAAACACGAAGTCTTTTTCCGGCGCCACAAAGAGGCCTTGCGGATTGACATGCTGCAACAGCAATTCAATTTGTTTTTTCGCAATAGGCCACAGTTCAACCACCGTGGATTTATCCTGACTGGCGCGGAGGTAATCCAACAGAACGCTGCCAAACAGCGCCGCATAATCCAGCAATACCACCTCGCCTATTCTCGGCTCGGGTTTTTCATAAACGCATGCCGTCACATAGCCGTCGTCGCGTTGCAGGCCGGCAAACAGATAAAGACAACGGCGCACCAGATCCGTGTTGTTGAAGCTGACATAGTTAGCTAATGCCTGTAGGCGCAGATCGCCCAGCCACAATCGCCGATCTCGCTTGGGGCCATCTTCGAAGACCGTCTGCATACATTCATGCAGCGTCCTGACGCTGACTTTATCGATATCCCGCCACAATGGACTGTCGTACTTAGCTGGGACTTGCTTGTCTTCGCCCGCCGATGACACGGCCTGAACCTGAAAATCACGGAATGTGACGTCGAAATTGGACGAGGTGGCAATCACATCAATTTTCACATAGCGAAAAGCCTGCCGACGGGCGATCCTGACCGGCGTGGGAAGAAAATCGACGTTGATAATCTCTTCCGGCAGCCAGGCGGCGCTAATCCAGCCGTTGTAGGGATAAAGCGATTCCGCGACATCGGTGACCACTTCACCGAAGGTCAAGCGCAAGCGGGCCGGAGAATCACAGGAAATGCCTTTCCAATCCAATAAAAACGTCAGGAATCCGGTGTAATGATCGCCGAAATCGACAATCACGCTGTCCCCGGTTTTAAACCTGCGCTGCGCCAACGCCTCTATGTCGATGGTTTTCTGCATGACATAGCCCAGCATGGCGTTGTTGTCCGCTTTCGGCTCCACAACGGCCAGCGCCGGATAGGGAACCTCCGGCAAGGCCGGGGTCAGGGCTTCAGCCAATTGCAGGTAACGCTGCGCCGGCGTCGAGGCGAGCGCCCGTACCGGTGAACTGGCTTTCGCCTGCGCGCTTGGTAGCGGCCATGCTTTGATGCAGGAAGCCACCACAGCGGCTTTAATCAATAGCTCTCGTCTATTCATGTCAATATCCGTTCAGCAATGATAAGAACGTAAAATCGTATAGCCGGCAAGCCAGAACGCCTGCCGGCAAGAGGGTAAAATCACCCCTGTTTAAGGGTGTTACCGTTGCTGTTAATCACATCGCGATACCAGTAAAAACTTTTCTTTTTCTTCCGCTCTAACGTGCCATTACCCCGATCGTCGCGATCGACATAGATAAAACCATAACGCTTCGACATTTCCGCTTTCGATGCGCTCACCAAATCGATCGGCCCCCAGCAGGTATATCCCAGCACCTCAACGCCGTCTTCCAGCGCTTCGCCGACCTGAACCAGATGGTCGTTAAGGTACTGAATACGATAGTCATCGTTGATGCTGCCATCGCTTTCAAGCCGGTCTTTGGCGCCTAACCCGTTCTCGACGATGAACAACGGTTTCTGATAACGGTCATACAGCACATTCAGTAGGATGCGCAGCCCTTCAGGATCGATCTGCCAGCCCCATTCCGAACTTTCCAGATGCGGATTCGGCACCATATTCAGGATATTGCCGCGCGCCTTTTGGTTAATCTCATCATCCGCCGTCACGCAGCCGGTCATGTAATAGCTGAAGGAGATGAAATCCACGGTTTCTTTAAGCGCCGCACGATCGTCATCGGTTATCTGCAACTCAATGGCGTGCTGTTTAAAGAAACGCTTCATATAAGCCGGATAGCCGCCGCGCGCCTGGACATCGCCAAAGAACATCCACTCTCTATTCTGTTGCAACGTTTCCAGCACATCGGCGGGTTTACAGCTCAACGGATACAGCAACCCGCCCAATAACATGTTGCCGATTTTGGCGTCGGGAATAATTTCATGACAGGCTTTGACCGCTTTCGCGCTGGCCACCAGTTGGTGGTGGATCGCCTGATAAATGGTTGCCTTATCACTCTCTTCTTCCGACAAACCGACGCCGGTAAACGGCGCGTGCAGCGACACATTGATTTCGTTAAACGTCAGCCAATATTTAACCTTGTGCTGAAAACGCTGGAATACCGTACGCGCATAGCGTTCAAAGAAGGCGATTACCTGACGATCGCCCCAGCCGCCATAGTTTTTCACCAGGCCGTATGGCATTTCATAATGTGACAGGGTAACTAATGGTTGAATGCCGTATTTCGCCATCTCATCAAACAGACGGTCATAAAATGCCAGCCCGGCTTCGTTTGGCGTTTCCTCATCGCCTTGTGGGAAAATTCGCGTCCAGGCGATCGACGTGCGCAGACACTTAAAGCCCATTTCGGCAAACAGGGCGATATCTTCCGGATAGCGGTGATAAAAATCGATCGCCACGTCTTTTATTCCGCTGTCGCCCTCGGTTCTCTCCACAACCTCGCCGAAAACGCCCTGCGGTTGCAAATCTGAGGTGGATAATCCTTTACCGTCCGTTAAATAAGCGCCCTCTACCTGGTTAGCCGCAATCGCGCCGCCCCATAAAAAACCGTCAGGAAAACGATGACTCATCTCTAACTCTCCTCCCCAATTCGGGTATTAAATGTTCGTTTCTCAACGCACTAACGTTAATAAAGGCGCCTGTTCCTGCACGGTGTTTTCCGCTACAGGCACCACATCAATGTAGTCGTCGCTGTTGGTGATAATGACGGGGGTCGTGGTGTCATAGCCCGCCGCCTCAATAGCCTGATAATCAAACTCCACCAGCAAATCGCCCTGCTTTACCGTATCGCCGGTTTTAACGTGGGCGGTGAAGTACTGACCGTTCAGTTTTACGGTATCGATCCCGACGTGAATCAACACTTCAGCGCCATCGTCAGACGCCAGGCCGATCGCATGGTTGGTTTTAAACAGCGATGCGATAACGCCATCGATCGGTGAAACCACGCGCCCAACCAGCGGTTTAATGGCGATGCCTTTCCCCATCAGCCCGCTGGCGAACGTCTGATCGTTAACCTGTTCCAACGGCAGCGTCTCGCCACGGATAGGGCTGCCGATCGGCTGCTGGCGGACTAACGCCGTAGGTTGCGGCGCGGCTTCAATCACCGGGGCTTCCGGTGCGGATTCTTTTTTGATGCCAAACAGATAGCTGGCCAGCGCCGCGAACACAAAAGCGACTGCCGTGCCGATGATCGCCGCCCATACGGTGATATCCATCCCGGTTGATGGGATCATTTGCGTAAAGGCGAAGATACTGGGCAGCCCGAAAGAGTACTGTGTGGTGCCGAAATAGCCGGCGATGGCGCCGCCGAGCGATCCGCCGACGCAACCGAAGATAAACGGACGGCGCAGGGGCAGGTTTACGCCATAGATGGCCGGTTCGGTGATGCCGAATATCCCCGCCGGAAACGCCGAACCGGCAATGCCTTTCAGCTTCGCGTCCCGAGTACGTAAGGACACCCCCAGCGCCGCGCCCGCCTGCGCCAACACCGCCGGCGTCAGCACCGCAATCAGGGTGTCATGCCCCAGCGCGCTCAAGTTGTTGATCATCAACGGTACGAATCCCCAGTGCAGACCGAACATCACAAAGATCTGCCACAGGCCGCCCATAAAACCGCCGGCAATCGTTTGATTGGTGCTGTAGATCATCTGATAGCCATGAGCCAACTGATGGCTCAGCCAGGTGGTCACCGGGCCGATAGCTAAAAACGTCAGCGGCACGGTGATGAGCAAGCACAACGCTGGCGTAAAGAAGTTGCGGATATTGGCGTGCAGTATCGCGTTAAGCGGTTTTTCCAGCCGACAGGAAACCCATGCGGCGAAAATAATCGGAATAACCGACGAAGAGTAATTAATAAAGGTAATGGGAATAATACCGAAGAAATGTAGCGGCTGGTAATCTGCGGCCGACATGGCATTAAATTCAGCGATCATGGTCGGATGCACCAGCGCGCCGCCAATTGCCATCGCCACAAAAACATTGCCGCCAAATTTTTTACCGGCGGTATAACCAAGAATAATAGGGAAGAAATAAAATAATGCATCGCTGGCGGAAAATAAAAGCTTATAGGTTCCGCTGCTTTCCACCAACCAGCCACAGGCCAGACATAATGCTAAAAACCCTTTTAATAAACCGGATGCGGCCATAACCCCCATTAACGGGGTAAAAATACCGGCGATAATATCAATAAAGCGTGAAAGGATATTTTCCTTATTACTGCTTTCCTGATTGTCCGCATTAGCGTTTTCGCTTATACCCGATACATCAAGCAGATCCTGATAAACCTCGCTGACATGGTTGCCTACCACCACCTGAAACTGACCGCCGCTTTCGACCACCATAATAACGCCGGGGTTGTTTTTAAGAGCAACCACATCCGCTTTTTTGTCGTCTTTTAATTTAAAACGCAGCCGTGTCGCGCAATGTATTACGCTATTGATATTTCCGCGCCCGCCAACACCTTCAAGTATCTCACTGGCTAATGTCTTGTATTTCATTGCCTATCCTTAACACTCAGTAACTACACCGATAAATCAGGACGTTACAGACGTCCAATGCTATTTTTGAGACAAAAAAAAACCCAAACCATTTTTCTCGCCACCACGGTGGTCATTAAGAAAAAAAAGGTTTAGGTTTTGCCTGTATCACTCATATTCAGTGTTACAGTAACAATCCTGATTTTAGTAAATCCGATCCTGCAATAGAGTTTATTCGCCGTCGTAACGCTAATGCAAGTCGATTATATCAACATCATTGTGATTATGTGATGAAAAGCAAATTTCTCACATAATGTTTTACTGTTTTTCCAGCAACTCGGTTCTCACTCTTTCAATATGGATCGTCAGAAACATCAACTCCTCTTTGGTCAATATATAGCGGTATTGCTGCTCGACATGACTTTGTATTTTCTCCGCACAATGATAGGCAAGTTGGTATTTTTCTTTAATGACATCATGTAATGATTCATCATCACTGAATACCGTATTCTTGCCGATCAGCCGTTGCGCAAAAAACTTCAAATGGGTAACGAAACGATGATAACTTAATGCCTGTTCATCATAATCCAGGTTCAACTGATACTTCACAATATTCAGTATCTCCTGCATGATTTTCGTAATATGGATCACTTCCGGCATTTCGCTGTCAAGCTGGGCATTGACTAAATGTAACGCAATAAAACCGGCTTCATCCTCGGGTAAACGAACGGCCAGACGCTGCTCGATAATATCCAGCGCTTCTAAACCAACCGCAAATTCTTTCGGGTAAAGCCGCTTAATTTCCCACAGCAATACATTGCGGATATTGACGCCTTGCTTATGGCGCTCTATCGCGAAATGGCAGTGATCCGTCAACGAAATGTAGATGCTGTTTTGCAATTTTCCCGGCAGACGCTCTTTCGCCAGCAAGATGATTTTATCCGCCGTGGTGATCACGTCCAGCGGGATTTCCGACAGCAGTTCCCGCAGGCGCGATGTCAACTCCCCGCTTTTCATGACAAACACGCGCTCAATCAGCGATTCGTCCAACCGATCGCCAGTCTGTTTTTTAAAACCAAGCCCCCGGCCCATCACAACCGACTCATTATTATTTTCGTCGATAACCGTTACGACATTATTGTTGAGTATCTTGGCAATTTTCATCATTCATACCCTGGAAACAAAAAAACCAGACACCCGCAGAGAGAGCGGATATCTGGTCTTGCCTGCTTGCGCAGTAACAATCCTTAATGCCTGTCAAGGTACCACTTGCCATCGTCTTATCAACAGTTCCTGAACAGAAACGTGATACGGATCGACATAATACATTTTATTTACATCTCTTTTTCATTGTTCACTAAAATAGTGATCCGCGTCACATTATATCGCCTTTGAATGCATGAAGCGGTCATTGACTGAAAGTCATTCTCAACGCTGTTGCGCAACAAAATGTGTAAAAACGACAAATCAGCGCATTTTTTGCGTAAACGCGCGAATGCTCTAGTCATCTTTTATGCATAGCATAGGCAATGCTGATGTCGGTTTTTAATAATCACACACTCTGGAGTCACTAAAAAATATTTGTACCATGATAAAATTTATAAGCTCCTTATGAATAATGGTTATTAATTAATTGGCAATAAATAATAAACGCAGTGAACTAAACTTCATTTTCACCCCATGCTTGCGCAACTCCTGAAATAATGAAATCATGATAATATCTCAAGAAGGATCGCCGCCTTTCTTAGTATTCGCCAGTGGGAGATTATCTTTTGTTCAGGCAGGAAGCATTAGAAAACAAAAAATTGAAATGGCAAGGAAGAGCTATTTTGCTCTCTGTTATTCCCGCCTGGATAATTATGGTATTTTGCGCCCTTTTCCTCGCAATATTCATCATATTCATTACCCAGGGCACCTATACGCGCCGCGTTAACGTCAGCGGCGAAATAACAACCTGGCCGCGCACGGTCAGCATAGGTTCAGGCGTGCAGGGGTTTGTAGTAAAACAGTTTGTATCCGAAGGACAGAGAATAAAAAAAGGCGATGCGGTTTATCAGATTGATGTTAGTAAAAGTACCGTCGACGGCGTAGTGAGTGACAATCAACGACAGGATATCGAAAACCAGTTGGTGCGCATCGACAATATCATTTCACGGCTGGAACAAAGCAAAAGAACCACCCTGGAGACATTGGAAAAACAAAAAATACAATATAGCAATGCATTTAAACACTCATCTGAGATCGTCCGCCAATCAGAGGAAGGAATAAGGAAACTCAAACAGTACATGGACAGCTATCAGCAGTATCAGGAAAAAGGGTTAATTAATAAAGACCAATTAAGCAGTCAGATAGCATTGTACTATCAACAACAAAATGACTTATTAACCCTTAGCGGCCAAAATGAACAGAACGCTTTACAGATCACCACTCTGGAAAGTCAGATTCAGACCGACGCGGCGGAATTCGATAACCGTATATACCAAATGGAGCTTCAGCGCTACGACCTGCAAAAAGAACTGGTGAATACCAACATGGGCGGAGAAATCATTATTCGCGCCTCATCGGAAGGAAAAGTAGATTCATTAAGCGTAACGGTCGGACAGATGGTCAATCCCGGCGACAGTTTATTGCAGATTATCCCGAACAATATAAAAAGCTACTATTTAGTCGTTTGGACGCCCAATGACGCGGTGCCCTATATCGCCGTTGGCGACAGCGTCAATGTGCGTTATGAAGCGTTTCCCGCCGAGAAATTCGGCCAGTTCGCAGCAACGGTCACCATGGTGTCGAAAACGCCGGCGTCTCCACAGGAAATGCAAACCTACCAGGGGGCGCCCAAAAGTACTCAAACGGCATCCATTCCCTATTATAAAGTCGTTGTGAAACCGGAAAAACAGGCTATCCGTTATGACGGCAAGTACATGCCCCTTGAGAATGGGATGAAAGCGGAGAGCACGCTCTTCTTGGAAAAAAGGAAAATTTATCAGTGGATGCTTTCGCCATTCTACGACATGAAACAGAGCGCTGCGGGGCCGGCAAATGGATAAGACTTTATTCAAAACTCTCCTCGGCAAACTGGATTTAAAGCTGCGCCGCCGAATTCCGCTGGTGCATCAGACTGAATCATCGGAATGCGGGCTGGCCTGTCTGGCGATGATATGCGGATATTATGGTAAGAACATCGACCTGATAGCGCTAAGGCAACGCTTCAACCTCTCCGCGCGCGGTGCCACTCTGACTGGGATAAATGATATTGCCGAACAACTGGGCATGTCCACCCGGGCGCTGTCGCTGGATCTTGATGATATCAACGCGTTGAAAACGCCGTGCATTCTGCACTGGGATTTTAATCACTTCGTGGTGCTGGTGAGCGCCACGCATCGCCGTTTTGTACTCCATGATCCGGCGCGCGGCCGGCGCACGGTCGGTCTGGCTGAGATGTCGCAATATTTTACCGGCGTGGCGCTTGAGATCTGGCCAAGCAGTCAATTTACCGCGGAAACGGTGAAAAACCGGGTGCGCCTGGGAACGCTGATCCGCAGCGTATATGGCATCAAAGGGGCGCTGACAAAGATTTTTTGTCTTTCCGTGGTGATTGAAACCATCAATTTGGTGGTGCCGATAGGCACACAACTGGTAATGGACCACGCCATCCCGGCGGGAGATAGCGGCTTACTGACGCTGATATGCGCCGGTCTGTTGTTTTTTATTCTGCTGCGCACCGCGGTAAGCACGATGCGCGCCTGGTCGTCGATGGTCATGGAGACACTGATCAATGTGCAGTGGCAGGCGGGGCTATTTAACCATTTGCTGCACCTGCCGCTAGGCTATTTCGAACGACGCAAGCTAGGGGATATTCAATCCCGTTTCGATTCGTTGGACAAACTACGCAAGACCTTTACCACCAGCCTGGTGGGCGCGATCATGGATGGCATTATGGTGGCGTGCGTGCTGGTAATGATGGCGCTGTACGGCGGCCGCCTGACCCTGGTAGTGCTGGGATTTAGCGCAGTGTACGTCCTTATCCGGTTATTCACATACGATCGCTACCGTCAACTGTCGGAAGAGTCGCTGATCAGAATCGCGCGCGCCGGTTCGTTTTTTATGGAAACCTTGTATGGAATAGCCACCGTCAAAATGCAGGGGATGAGCGGCCGACGAAGCAGCCACTGGCTTAATCTGGAAATCGACACCATCAACACCGGAATTAAGGTGACTAAAATGAACCTGCTTTTCGGCGGCCTCAATACCTTTATTTCCTCCTGCGATCAGGTGATGATTCTATGGCTGGGGACCAGCCTGGTCATTGATAATCAGATGACCATCGGCATGTTTGTGGCGTTCGGCGTATTCAGGGAGCAGTTCTCCGAACGACTGGCGTCGTTGACCAACTTTCTGCTCGAATTACGTATGATGAGTTTGCATAACGAGCGTATCGCCGATATCGCCTTACATCAGCGCGAACCGCAAAAGATGGATACCCGCTATAAAGCCGAAATGCGGCCGATATCGCTGGAAATCCGTAATCTGAGTTATCGCTACGACAGTCAGTCCAAAGCGGTATTCAGCGGTTTGAATATCAGCATAGCGCCCGGTGAAAGCGTGGCGATAACCGGCCCGTCCGGGACGGGGAAAACGACGCTGATGAAGGTGCTGTGCGGACTGTTTGCACCGGAGGCCGGCTGCGTTATGACCGACGGCGTGGATATACGGCAACTCGGCGTAAACAACTATCGCAAAATGATCGGCTGCGTGATGCAGGACGACCGGTTATTTTCCGGCTCGATTATGGAAAATATCGGCGGATTTGTGGAAGAGATTAATGAAGAGTGGATGGTGGAATGCGCCAAAGCCAGCAACATCCACGACGCCATCATGGAAATGCCGATGGGCTATGAAACGCTAATAGGCGAATTGGGCGAAGGGCTATCCGGGGGGCAGAAACAACGTATTTTTATTGCCCGTGCGCTGTATCGCAAGCCAGGGATTCTGTTTATGGATGAGGCGACCAGCGCGCTGGACAATGAAAGCGAGAACGATGTAAACCAGGCAATTAAACAACTAAATATTACACGAATTATTATTGCACACCGAGAGTCGACGATAAAATCCGCAGACAGAGTAATCAATCTCCAGGCCGCTCAGCTATAAATAATATAAATGGACTTTATTTTTTAAGATAAATTACGTGACGATGATTGATTGATTCATTAGGGAATTAAGTATTAGTTTTTTTATTTTTTGCCAAGAAAATATAGTATATGGAATTATCGCAAAATAGATACACGCTCATAATGAGATAATTTTATAAAAAACCGAATAACGCATTTAACCTCTTGCTTTGTTTTTAAATACATCTTATATTATACTTTATTAACCGAGAGGAAATAGGGGATGAAAAAGAAAAGTAGTATACGTGAGCTGAACCTTAAAGAAATGAAAGCCGTTTCTGGTGGTGTGGCAATCAAATTCATTAAAAACAAGCACGGTGTAAACATTCAACTTTACCCTACTAAACATGTTGTGAAAGGCTGATAAATAATTTTTTAATGCTCAGCACTCTCCATAAACCTACACGCCATCAGGATTATGAGGTTATAGGCTGTTCAGTCGTAAAGTTATATTTAGCATAAGTGATTGGAAATAGTATCGTTAGCCCATTAGCAATGGTCTAACGATATAATTTACCTTAATCTTTATTAATCGAGAGGAAATGAAAATGAAAATGAAAAAGCAAAATAATCTGCGTGAACTGAACCTTAAAGAAATGAAAGTCGTTTCTGGTGGGATCGGAGTTAGATGGAATACTGTCAAGGGGGCTCATGGCGGTTATGTTCAATGCTTTATGGGCTCAAAACCTGGCAAGGGCTAATTAACACCGAATTATAAATATTGACTATACAAACCGCCCTTTATTCCTCCAACCGAATAAGGGCGGTTTTATTTTTATCAGTTGAAAATATGCGATGAAATATTTCCACACTCCATCGCCTAACAGCATAAACAGCAACCTCCCGATTCACTTACCCTTCTGACCCGCGTACAACCGTAAAAGCCGTCCTGAAATTGCGGGCAAATGCCGCATACTTTTCGCCAGAAAAATACGTTTATCCGCGCTGATGTCACTATCCTGAAGTAGCGTAAATGCCACTTATCGGGTTCTTCTCAACCTTGTCCAAGCAGAAACGAGATACGGATCGACAGGAAACATTTTATTTACATCTTCTTTTCATTACTAAAGAAAAAGGTGATCCATGTCACTCTATGACGTATTGAGCTTACCGATACCGCCCTTGCGCAGCGGTGATTTTTTGGGCGGTTGCGCAACAAAGCTCGGTAAAAGACACAAATCGTCAGTTTTTTTGCGTAAACCGGCCAAAATATGCAATTTGATGCCTACAACCAGCTTGTTTCTCATTGACTAATAACTATAATACGGAACGTTGTTTTAATTGAATGGTTTCAGCTAAGTAACGTGCCACTATCATTAAAATTATTATCAAAGGCATCGCTTGCCCTTATCCCGTTGATTATGCGCGATAATCGGTCATGTGCTTCATCGTCTATTATACTTATCTCTTTCAGACTGTTTTCAAGTACATTCTTTCCGGCGGTAAACCTATCGCAACCACCGGTTCAATCGTTTTTTTATCCACCACAACTTGTAGAAGCTATCGTATGAAAAAGACAAAAATTGTTTGCACCATCGGGCCTAAAACAGAATCAGAAGAGATGCTGAGCAACATGCTGAACGCCGGCATGAATGTTATGCGCCTGAACTTTTCGCACGGGGATTACGCTGAACACGGTCAACGCATCAAGAATCTGCGCGCAGTGCTGGCAAAAACCGGTCAGCAGGCAGCCATTCTGTTGGATACCAAAGGGCCGGAAATCCGTACTATGAAGCTGGAAAACGGAGCGGATGTTTCTCTGAGCGCCGGTCAAACGTTTACCTTTACCACCGACCAAAGCGTCATTGGCAATAAGGAATGCGTTGCCGTTACCTATGCGGGCTTCACTGAAGATTTGAGCGTCGGGAATACCGTACTGGTTGATGATGGTTTGATCGGCATGGAAGTCACGGCCATTAACGGCAATCAAGTCGTCTGTAAAGTGTTAAACAATGGCGATCTGGGCGAAAACAAAGGGGTTAACCTGCCGGGCGTCTCTATCCAGTTGCCGGCCCTGGCGGAAAAAGACAAACGCGATCTGATTTTTGGTTGCGAACAAGGCGTTGACTTTGTTGCCGCCTCCTTTATCCGTAAACGTTCCGACGTTGAAGAAATTCGCGCGCATCTGAAAGAACACGGCGGCGAACACATTCAGATCATTTCTAAAATTGAAAACCAGGAAGGTCTGAATAATTTCGACGAAATTCTGGAAGCTTCCGACGGCATCATGGTCGCGCGTGGCGATCTGGGGGTTGAGATCCCGGTTGAAGAAGTTATTTTCGCGCAGAAAATGATGATCGAGAAATGTAATCTGGCGCGCAAAGTGGTTATCACTGCGACGCAAATGCTGGATTCGATGATCAAAAACCCGCGCCCTACCCGCGCGGAAGCCGGCGACGTCGCGAACGCCATCATTGATGGCACAGATGCCGTCATGCTGTCTGGCGAAAGCGCCAAAGGGAAATATCCGCTGGAATCAGTGACCATCATGGCCACCATCTGCGAACGCACCGACACCGTCATGAAACCCCGTCTGGAAAGCATCAAAACCGTCGGCAAGCTGCGCATTACCGAGGCTGTGTGCCGCGGCGCCGTCGATACCGCCGAGAAGCTGGATGCGCCTTTAATCGTTGTCGCCACCAGCGGCGGTAAATCCGCCAAGTCCATTCGTAAATACTTCCCGAACGCGCGGATCCTGGCGCTGACGACCAATGAAGTGACTGCCCGCCAGTTGCTGCTGAGTAAAGGCGTCGACACGCTGCTGGTAAAAGAAATCGCCTCTACCGATGATTTCTATCGTATCGGTAAAGAAGCGGCTCTGAACAGCGGTTATGCTCAGGAAGGCGACGTTGTGGTCATGGTTTCAGGCGCATTAGTGCCAAGCGGCACCACCAATACCGCATCGGTACACCGCCTGTAAATCAGCGCGTCGCGTACAACGTTAAAAAAGCGCCGTCACCGGCGCTTTTTTTATATTCAGTGGTGACCAAACTTATTCTGGCAACCCAATAAATGCTTTTGTTTAACACCGCATTTCAACGCCCAAAAGCTCAGAGTTTTCCGATGGAAATGCGGCTGTTTTCCTTACTTTTTTCATTGTTCTGTAAAACCCGCTGCTTCTTTGAGCGAACAAGCAAAATTAAGCATGTTCTCATCAAAAATTTATTCTCATTAGAAAAAAGTTTGTGTAATACTTGTAACGCTACATGGAGATTAACTCAATCTAGAGGGTATTAATAATGAATCGTACTAAACTGGTACTGGGCGCGGTAATCCTGGGTTCTACTCTGCTGGCCGGTTGTTCCAGCAACGCTAAAATTGACCAACTGTCTTCTGACGTTCAGACTCTGAACGCTAAAGTTGATCAGCTGAGCAACGACGTGAACGCAATCCGCTCTGACGTACAGGCTGCTAAAGACGACGCAGCTCGTGCTAACCAGCGTCTGGACAACCAAGTTCGCACTTACAAAAAGTAATCGAACTGGTTAAGTAGTGAAAATGGCGCACAGTGTGCGCCATTTTTTTTGCAAATTTTCACTTCACATTGTTTGCGTTTATCAGGGCGCGAATAGCGTGCGCCCCGCATGGCTTCAAATCCCGTCGTTACTGAACCCCCGCCGCCGGGTGATTAACCGGCTCCGGCGATGAGAGAGCCGTAATTGGCGCGCCCTGTAGCGTCTCAGCGCCCTCAGAAGCCGACTGTATGGGTTCCTGATAGGTATTAATGTCCTGACCGACATTAACCAGTATCGGCATTCCGGAACGGCGGAAGATGGCTTCGGCTACGGTTTTAGCGTCGGTATCTTCTGCATCGGTGAATTTTTTGGTTTTGGCCGTAATCGCGATCGGCATTGTCTGCGGATCGTCTTTATCCGACTTGGACAACGGCTGATGCACTTCTATGTAACGTTTACCGTCCGGTTCCACAGAGGTCTTAATCGCATCATTGATGATTTGTACGCGCGTACCGGTGGGCACATTGTCAAACAGCGCCTTGATATCATCAGGCCGCAAACGAATACAGCCCGAACTGACGCGCATACCGATACCAAAATTGGCATTGGTGCCGTGCAACAGGTAAACGCCGCCGTGCGCCGCGAGACGCAGGGCATGCAGCCCCATCGGATTATCCGGCCCCGCCGGTACAACCGCCGGCAGCGTGATGCCTTGCTCTTCAAGATAGTGCTTGCGAATATTTGCCGTCGGCGTCCAGGTCGGGTTAGCCCGCTTCTCACTGATGGTGGTAGTCATCAATGGCGTGTTACGCCCCAGTTGCCCAATCCCGATAGGATACACGATAACGGTATTCTTGCCTTTCGGATAATAATAGAGCCGCAGTTCCGCAAGGTTAACCACGATCCCCTCTCGCGGCGTATCCGGCAGCAGCATCTGCGTCGGGATGGTTAATATCGAACCGGCGGTCGGCAGGTAAGGGTCGACTCCGGGATTGGCTTCCATCATGTTCAATAAGCCAATTTTGAAATCAGCGGCAATCGCTTCCAGCGGGCGCCCGTCATTGGGAACCGTATAAGCGATATTCTCACCGATAAGACGACTGTTTGGCGGCGGCAATGGATATTCCGTCGCACTGGCGGCTGCGCTGCCTGCCAGATACGTGGCAAATACCATACCAAGTAAAGTTAACGCGCGTTTCATACGAAGTTTCCTACATCATGGCTCTGGTGTCGGTTTAACAGACGATGCCTGGTTCTCTTGTCAGAGACCAGTATCCGCTCCTGCTATATTAGCATTGTTGTAACAAAATAATATTTGATTTAAAAATCAATGTATTGATATTCAATTCTTTACAAAATCAACGCCAGAATAAAATTGCGCCGAAAATAAATCTACGGGACTAATTCTGAAATATCAGAATGTTAAGCTTATATAAAAACAAAAAAGCGCCAGGCTTGCCGACCCGGCGCTTTTTCTGTCGAGATCACCGATGAGTAGCCAACGCTAGGATAATCGCGCCGCGTGCGCCCGGATCGCCCGTAGCATGGCTTCCAATCCCTGCGAGCGGGACGGCGTCAGATGCTGACTTAATGCCAATTCCTGAAAGAAAGGACGCACGTCCAGATCCACGATCTCCGGTGCGCTCAACCCCTGATAAAGACTGAATACCACGGCAATCAGCCCCTTCACGATGGCGGCGTCGCTGTCGCCATGCAGCGTGACCAGGCCGCGCTCGTCACGCTCCATGACGATCCACACCTGACTTTGACAGCCTGAAATCAAGTTTTCAGCCTGCCGCCACGCATCCGGCAGCGCTTCCAGACGGGCGCCCAGCTCAATGATATAAAGATACTTCTCTTCCCAATTATGACAGCGCGAAAAATTACGGATTAATTTCTGCGGATCCGGCAGACTTGCCATTTTTTCCTCCCCGGGCAACAAAACGTCTGTTAGTTACCCAGTAATCGATGGATACGTTGCAACCCGGCGACCAGCCGGTCAATTTCTTCGCGTGTAGTATAAACGGCCAGCGCCGCGCGGCACATACTGGAAACACCATAGTGTTCCATCAGCGGCATCGCGCAGTGGTGACCGGTGCGAATCGCAATTCCATACTGATCGAGGAAACTTCCGACATCATAGGCATGGTGCTGCCCCAGATTAAACGCAATCACGCCCTGTCGCTCAGCCGGCCCGTACAGCGTCAGATCCGGCACCTGGGTCAAGGCTTCAAGCGCATAACGCATCAGAGAAGATTCATAGCGCTGGATCGACTCGCGCCCCAGCGCCGTGACGTAACTCAGCGCCGCGCCCAACCCCATGATGCCGGCGGTATTCGGCGAACCGGCTTCAAAACGCCAGGGGGCGTCCGCGTAGGTGGTGCCGGTGCGCAGGCTAACCTGACGGATCATCGCTCCTCCGCCTTCCCACGGCGGCATCGCCTGTAACAGCGCGCTTTTGCCATACAGCACGCCAATTCCTGAGGGGCCGTAGATTTTATGTCCCGAAAAGGCAAAAAAGTCACAATCCAGATCCTGCACATCAATCGGCTGATGCATAATCGACTGGGCGCCATCCACCAGAACCACCGCCCCGACGGCTCTTGCCTGGGCGATAATCTGTTTAACCGGGTTCAGGGTGCCCAGTACGTTGGAAATGTGGGTGACGGCCAGTAGGCGGGTGCGCTCGTCCAGCAATGCCGGAAGCTTAGCCACATCCAGCGTCCCCTCTGCCGTCAGCGGCAATACGCGGACTTCAATGCCGCGCGCTTGCGCCAGCATCTGCCAGGGAACGATATTGGCGTGATGCTCCATCTCGGTGATAACCAGGTTGTCGCCGGGCTGGAGGAACGTGCGTCCATAGCTGTTCGCCACCAGGTTAATGGCTTCCGTCGTGCCGCGCACAAAGACGATCTCTTCTGCCGACGCGGCATTAATGAACGAAGCAATCTGTTCGCGCACCGCTTCCATCGCGCTGGTGGCTTGTGCGCTAAGGGTGTGAATGCCACGGTGAACGGCGGCATACTCATGCTGGTAAAACGCCAGTTCCCGATCGATCACCGCCTGCGGTTTTTGCGCGCTGGCGGCGCTGTCCAGATAAGCCAACGGTTGCCCGTTCACTTCTGTCGCCAACAGCGGAAAATCGGCCCGAATCTGTTCGATTGGATAACTCATAGCTCTGCCTTTAATAAATCGTCCTGCGCGTTCGGCAGGCGCAGCGCGATACGCTTCAAGATCACCTCTCTTAATGATTCATCGGCAATGGCTTCCGTCAGTTCCGCGGCAAAAGCAAAGATAATCATCTGTTGCGCATCCTGCTGGGTAATGCCGCGCGAACGCAGATAAAACAGTTGCTCATCATCCATACGGCCGATGGTGGCGCCATGACTGCATTTCACATCGTCGGCATAGATTTCCAACTGCGGTTTGGTATCCACTTCGGCCAGCCGCCCCAGCAGCAAGTTATTGTTGGTCATCTGACCGTCGGTTTTCAGCGCGTGGGGGGCGACTTTGATCATACCGTTAAACACCGCTTTGGCGCGATCGTTGACAATGGTTTTATGCAACTGGCGACTTTCACCATAACCCTGATTATGTTCCAGATAGGTGCGGGTATCGCAAACCTCGCTGCCGACAGGCAGGATAAGGCTATTCATCACCAGATTGGTGCCTTCACCGTTAAGCTGGGCGCTGGTGTTGTGGCGCGTCAGGCCCGCGCCCAACAAAAAGCTGTGGCTGCGAACCTGCGCATCACGCGCCAGCACCAAATCATTATGCGCAAAGTGATAGCCGGCCGCCGCTTCAAACGCCAGTTTGATATGGCTGACCCGGCTGTTTTCCGCGGCATTGATGGTCAAGCGCGCGCCGGTAAAATGCGCCTGTTCGTCCAGACTGACATAATGTTCGATAATCTGCGCGCCGGCGCCGCGCTCGACGTCCAGATGATAACGGTGGTGCACGGTATTCAACTCGGACGCCGGCGTCCGACCGCTGCCGATATGCAGCAAATACAGCGGTTTTTCCGCCTGTTGACCGGCGCTCAAGCGAATCAACAGGGTTTCCACCGCCAGGCTTTCGGTCAGGTGCAGAAACACGTCCGGCTGGATTGCCGCCGGCAGTTTGTACTGACTGCGATCCCCATTGGTTTCGACCTGATAAGGCCCCCACTGCGTATCGCTAAGCTCGGCATTGAACACCCCGTCAATAAACACCAGACGCCAGCAGTCGACCGGCAGCGCCAGCGCATTCAGCGTTGCGTCGTCAACCTGCGGCGTGCCGGCGGCAACAAATTCGTGCGCCAGCAGACCGTCCAGCGGCGTATATTTCCAGTGCTCATGTTTGCGATGCGGCAATCCCAGGCGCAGCACTTCCTGCCAGTGCCGGTGGGCCTCTGCCGATCGCCGGGTACTGTAGGTTTCAAACAGGTTATGCCACTGCCGTAAGGCTTTTTCCTGTTTCTGTTCGATGCCTGCTTTGGCAGCGGTTTTATTGTTGGTCGGTAAGCCAGCCATAGCCTTGCTCCTCCAACTGTTTCACCAGCGAGAAATCGCCGGATTTCACGATACGCCCTTGATACAGCACGTGGACGTAATCCGGCTTGATATAATCCAGAATGCGCTGATAGTGCGTAACGATAATAAAGGCGCGCTGCTGGTTGCGCAGCGAATTCACCCCGTTGGCGACAATTTTCAGCGCATCGATATCCAACCCGGAATCGGTTTCATCCAGAATGCATAAATCCGGCTCCAGCGCCGCCATTTGCAAAATGTCGTTACGCTTCTTTTCGCCGCCGGAGAACCCGACATTGACGGAACGGGTCAGCAAGTCCGCCGGCATATTCAGCAACTGGATTTTCTCTTCAATAAAGTCGGCGAAATCAAAACGATCCAGCGGCTCCAACTGCCGGTACTTACGCACGGCGTTGACCGCGGTTTGCAGGAAAAACTGGTTGCTGACGCCGGGGATTTCCACCGGATATTGAAACGCCATAAAAATGCCTTCACCGGCCCGATCCTCAGGATCCAATTCCAGCAAATCCTTGCCTTTAAAACTTACCGCGCCGTCGGTCACTTCATACTCTTCACGGCCCGCCAGCGTAGCGGAGAGCGTGCTTTTCCCTGAGCCGTTCGGCCCCATAATGGCATGGACTTCGCCCGGCTTAACCTGGAGGTTAAGACCCTGGATGATCTCTTTGCCTTCGACACTGACTTTCAAATTTTCAATACTTAACATGCTCTATCCTTCAGGCGTCTTACACCTTGTGACGCTCATCATTTTCGTGACCGATGAAAAGCATCGGTAGCCGACGAATTAACCCACACTATGTTCCAGGCTAATCGCCAGTAATTTTTGCGCCTCTACGGCAAATTCCAGCGGCAGCTCAGAGAAAACGTCCTTACAGAAACCATTGACGATCATCGAGATGGCGTCATCTTCGCTGATGCCGCGTTGCAGGCAGTAAAACAGCTGATCGTCGCCAATCTTCGAGGTCGTCGCTTCATGCTCCAGTTGCGCCGTGTTGTTTCGCACTTCCACATAGGGGAAAGTGTGCGCCCCGCAATCGCTGCCAATCAGCATGGAATCGCACTGGGTGAAATTACGCGCGTTGGTGGCGCTCGGCATAATCTTCACCAGCCCGCGATAGGTGTTTTCACTGTGGCCGGCGGAAATCCCTTTGGCGATAATGGTCGAACGGGTATTTTTACCGATATGAATCATTTTGGTTCCGGTATCCGCCTGCTGACGGCCATTGGTGAGCGCCACAGAGAAAAACTCGCCGACCGAATTGTCGCCGCGCAAAATCACGCTGGGATATTTCCAGGTGATGGCCGAGCCGGTTTCCGATTGCGTCCACGACATCTTGGCATGTTCGCCGGCGCACAGCGCCCGTTTGGTCACGAAGTTCAGGATCCCGCCTTCGGCCTCCGTACCGGCAAACCAGTTCTGCACGGTGGAATATTTCACTTCGGCGTTTTTATTGATGATCACTTCAACCACGGCGGCATGCAGCTGATAGCTGTCGCGCACCGGGGCCGAACAGCCCTCAATATAGCTGACGTAGCTGTCGTCATCGGCAATCAGGATCGTGCGTTCGAACTGCCCGGTCTTCGCCGCGTTAATGCGGAAATAGGTGGACAACTCCATCGGACAGCGCACGCCTTTCGGCACATAGACAAAGGTGCCGTCGGAGGCCACCGCCGCATTCAGCGCGGCAAAGAAGTTGTCGTTCGACGGCACCACGCTGCCGAGATACTGACGAACCAACTCCGGATGCTCTTGAATCGCCTCGCTGAAGGAACAGAAAATAATCCCCTGCTCCGCCAGTTCATGCCGGTAGGTCGTCGCCACGGAAACGGAGTCAAAAATGGCGTCAACCGCCACCGACTGGCCTTCCCGCACCGGCACCCCCAGTTGATTAAAGGCGTTTTCCACTTCGCTGGTCAGGTAATTATTGACGTCGGTAATGCCCGATTGCTGCGTCGCGCCCGGCTGAGAGCCGCAGGTATCATCACAACTGCCGCAGGACGGCGCGGAATAATAGCTATAATCCTGATAGTCCAGTTCCTTGTAATGGGCTTTCAGCCAGTGAGGTTCTTCCATTTCCAGCCACGCCCGATAGGCGTTAAGCCGAAACTCCAGCATCCACTCCGGCTCATTGCGTTTCGCTGAAATCGCCCGGACAACGTCTTCGTTGATGCCGTGCGCCAGTTCATCCGTCGCCAGTTCGGTGAAGAAGCCTTCTTTATAACGCCCGTCACCCATCCAGATCTGAACATCATCAGGTACATCTACTGTGCTACGTGCCATAATTTTCATCACTTAAATGCCGAAGCTCTCGCCACATCCGCAGGCATGCTGAGCGTTGGGATTATTAAACTTGAACACCTGATTCAGCCCTTCACGGACAAAATCAAGCTCGGTGCCATCAATAAAAGGCATCGCCTTTAACGGTACATAAAGCCTTGCGCCGTCGCGTTCGAACAGTAAGTCATCCGTCTCGGGTTCACGCACCAGATCCAGCACATAGCCGAACCCGGCGCAACCGGATTGCTTAACGCCAAGCCGCAAGCCCTTTACGGCGGCATCCTGCTGCATTAAATTTTTTATCTGTGCTGCTGCGCTATCCGTCAGCGTCAGTCCTTGCCAGACATTCTCATCCAGAGAAAAAGTTCCTACATTTTCCGTTTGCATAAGGCATACCTCATTACGTTTGGTACCAGTTTCAGGCTGGTTTCCCCTAATGTTAGTGATAATAGATATAGCTTCAACCTCTTGTTTCGCAGGGCTATTCGTAACATTTCATTTTCAGCGGCGATAACCGCCCTGACGCATTCGGCTAATCCGGCCGAAATCGCGAAAAAAATCAAAGCCAACAAGCTGATAAATAAGGACTAATAGACACTCCGACCATGCTATCTCATGCGCGGAAATTATCAATTCATTATCATTAGTATAACATTCATCGAAGATACCTATTTATAAAACAGGAGAAGTTAATGATGATTTAATTTCATCGTCGGCCAATTTTTGCGCCGAACCGTCGCTGACGCGACGTCAAAAACTTCTCCCGGAAGTTTTTTGGGGCGTGCCGTCCCTGGCCGCCCCCTTGCGGCCGTCGCTGATGCGACGTCAAAAACTTCTCCCGGAAGTTTTTTGTCGGTAAGCGCGTTTTCCCCATTGATCCAGACTATTTTTATAAATATGATAATGATTATCATTTACTATTCAGGATTGAGAACCATGCTTTCCGTGAATGCCTGGCTGCAATATCAGATTGACGAATATAAATTTCAAATCCGGGACGCCACCGTGGATTTCTATATGGCGGAGGCGCGCCTGAACCGACCGGGCAGCCATCTCGATCATCTGAGACGCTATCATAACGCCTGTATGGAGATGGTCGATTTATGTCTGAGAAATGGCGATGACGACAGCTATTTACACGCCTTGGTAAAATTGCACAACCGGCTGATTAAAGAGATAAATAATGAAAAGCGCTGCCACCTCTTCCGGGTTCAGAGTTACTACTTTGCGCGCAATACGCTGAAGTCGATCTGCCACCAGTTGAGCATGCAGGGATCGTGGGATAAAGCCACCGCCTTTCAGACCGATTTCGTTAAACGGGTGGCTTTTTTACCCTGATCATCGATAGCGCGTGACGACTCAACTCGCCCGGCGCAAACAACTTTATGCCCGGGCGATCTGAATCGGAGTTAACCGGCCGCGCCCGACACGCCGCTCGTCTGTCGACCGGTTGATTGACGCCGTGCTACGGGGTGATCACCGCGGTTGTCAGACGCGACGTGCAGCACAGGCGATTCTGACCGTCGAAAATATCAATCTGCCAGACCTGATTGCGCCGCCCGGTGTACAAGGCGCGACACACGCCGCGCACTTCACCGTCAACCACCGCGCGCAGATGATTGGCATTGACTTCCATCCCCACCACCTGCTGTTCCCCCTCGGTGCACAGATAGCCGGCCACCGAGCCAAGCGACTCGGCCAGCACCACCGAAGCCCCGCCGTGCAGCAAGCCAAACGGCTGGCGGGTGCGATGATCCACCGGCATCACCGCCTCCAGATGATCGTCGGCTATCCGCGTGTAGCGGATGCCAAGATGACCAATCATACATCCCTGACTTTGCTGATTGAGTTGTTCGAGGGTCATCGGCCGTTTCCAAAGCATCAGATAATCTCCAGCAAGGCCTGTAACGGATGACGCAAGCCGCTACCTTCCATGCGCTTCACCTGACTACGGCAGGAATACCCGGTGGTCAGGCAACGCTTTTGCGGCAACTTCTGCAACGCCTGTTGCCAGGACAGCGCATAGATCCCCTGCGAATTCACCAGATTCTTGCTTTCATGCCCATAGGTTCCCGCCATGCCGCAACAGCCGACGCTGACGTTTTCCAGTCGGGCGCCGAAGCGGGAGAAAATATCCGCCCACTGCTGGGTACTGGCCGGCAACGCAGTGGTTTCCGTGCAATGCCCGAACAGATACCAGGATTCGCCGGTGGCGGCCTGCGGTGTTTTTTCCGCCAGCGAGGTCATCAGCCACTCATGCACCAGTTGCACGTTAAAGTCACCCCGTTTATCCCCCAGAATTTCACGGTATTCGTCGCGGTAACACAGCACCAGCGCCGGATCGACACCGACCATCGGCATGCCCAATTGCGCCACGCGATTGAGAAAGTCGGCCGTTTTGGCGGCGGTTTTCGCAAAGCTGTGCAAAAAACCTTTAATATGCTGCGCCTTGCCGTTCGGCGAGAAAGGCAGCAACACGGGTTTCAGCTTCAGTTTTTCCACCAGATGAACAAAATCGGCCACCACCTGCGCATCATAATAGCTGGTAAACGGATCCTGCACGATTAACACATATTGCCGGCGTTGCTGCGCGGACAGTTTTTCCAACTGTTCCAGCGTGGTGGTACTGGCGCGGTGGCCGGCAAACTGCTGGCGCAACGACGGAGAAGACAACAGCGGCAGATCGACCATGCCGATCTGTCTGCGGCTCAGCGCATTCACCCACGGCATTTTCAAAAAGAAGTTAAACGTTTTCGGACTGCGCGCCATCAGCGGCGCATAGCTTTCCACCCCGGCCACCAGATAATCCCTCACCGGGCGTAAATAGCGGGTGTGATACAACTGTAGGAAGCGGGAGCGGAAGCCGGGTACGTCGATCTTAATCGGGCACTGCGTCGAACAGGCTTTACACGCCAGACACCCCGACATCGACTCTTTTACCTCATGAGAAAAATCATACTCTCCCTGTCGGGCATGCCAGGTATTGCGGGTTTTCTGGATTAGCGCGCGCAGGCTGAGTTTCTGCTGCGGCAGCGTTTTCTCCAGCGCTACCGGGTCGACCCCCTGCTCCGCCAGCAAACGCAGCCACTCGCGCACCAGCGTCGCCCGCCCTTTCGGCGAATGAATCCGGTTGCCGGTGATTTTCATCGACGGGCACATCGGGCTGCGGGCATCAAAATTAAAGCATAGCCCGTTGCCGTTACACTCCAGCGCGCCGCGAAACGACGTGCGAACCGCCAACGGAATGACGCGATCATAGGTTCCGCGCTTGGCGGCATCGACTTTCATCATCGGCGCATCGACATCCAGCGGCGCGCAGATTTTACCCGGATTCAGGCGGTTGTCAGGATCGAACGCCGCTTTGATGCGGCGCAATTCGGCATACAGCTCGGCGCCAAAAAACGCCGGACTGTACTCGGCGCGAAACCCTTTGCCGTGCTCGCCCCAGAGCAAGCCGCCGTATTTCGCCGTCAGGGCGACGATTTGATCGGAAAGCTGCTTCATCAGCATTTCCTGCCGCGGATCGCACATATCCAGTGCCGGACGCACATGTAAAACGCCCGCATCCACGTGACCGAACATGCCGTAGGTCAGATTATGGCTATCGAGCAACTCGCGGAATTCAACGATATAGTCCGCCAGATGCTGCGGCGGCACGCAGGTATCTTCGGCAAACGGGATCGGCTTAGCCAGCCCTTTGCTGTTGCCCAGCAAACCGACCGCTTTCTTGCGCATGCCGTAAATGCGTTCAATGCCCGCCAGATCGTTACAGGTTTGATAACCGATGACGCCCGCCTCACCGGCCGCCAGCAGCGCATCCAGCCGTTCACACAGCGTGGTCACCCGCTGGTTAATCAGGGACTCGTCATCACCGGCAAACTCGACGATGTTCAGCCCCAGCATGTCCTGATTGGGAACATCGGTGATCAATTCGCTGACGGAGTGCCAGACAATATCCTCGCGCGCCAGATTTAACACCCGGGAGTCGACGGTTTCGACCGACAGCGCTTTCGCCTCCACCATGAACGGCGCATTGCGCAGGGCTGAATTGAAAGAGTCATATTTGATATTGACTAGCCGCCGCACTTTCGGCAACGGCGTAATATCGAGTTTGGCTTCGGTAATAAACGCCAGCGTCCCTTCGGATCCGGTAAGGATACGCGTCAGGTCAAAGGTTTGCAGGTCGTCGCTGAAAACGTGGCGCAAATCGTAGCCGGTCAGAAAACGGTTCAGTTTGGGGAATTTATCGAGGATCAACTGACGCTGTTCACGGCAGCGGTGGAGCACGGTACGGTATATCCGCCCCATCGGGGAGTCTTCCCGCGCCAGTTGCTCCGCCAGTTCAACCGGCATCGCCTGGGTATCCAGCATTTCGCCACCCAGCAGCAGAGCCCGCAGACCCAGCACATGATCGGACGTCTTGCCGTAGACCAGCGAGCCTTGTCCCGAGGCATCGGTATTAATCATGCCGCCCAGCGTCGCCCGGTTGCTGGTGGACAATTCAGGGGCAAAGAAATAACCGAAAGGTTTGAGATACTGGTTTAGCTGGTCTTTGATCACCCCCGCCTCGACCCTTACCCACCCCTGCTCCGGGTTAATCTCCAGAATGCGGTTCATGTAGCGTGACATATCCACCACAATGCCCCGGTTCAGGGCCTGGCCGTTGGTTCCGGTGCCGCCTCCACGGGGCGTGAATGTCAGACTGAGAAAGCGTTCCTCACCGGCCAGACGCGTCAAAATTGCAACATCGGCGGTGGAGCGGGGAAAAACAACGGCATCCGGCAATAGCTGATAAATACTGTTATCTGTCGCCATCGTCAGGCGATCGGCGTAGTTTGTCGCAGTATCGCCGGTGAATCCATTTTGTTTCAATGCTTCCAAAAAATTAAGTACCGGCTGAACCAGCCCGGGTGACTGAGAGATCTGTGGGATCATTATCTTTTGACCCTGTCCGTACAATAAAGAAATGTTTGCCAATATGACGTTAGGTGCCGGTGAATGAATGATTTACGCTAGCTATCCCTGAAATCCCGCTTTCCGTTTATCCAACCAGCAGACTTAATACGTTTTATCATATTTCCCCTGGTCGCGCCGCTGGATCGATAAAAAACACATTGAGTATTGGGTTTATACTGTTTGACCGACAAAATGTTCAACAGACTGTCAAAAACTACGGAAATATCTCATGATAAATCATCGCCGTTTCCATCGCCTTGCTATAGCGGCGTTGCTTTCAGACATTATGTCTACTTACAGAGGTACTATTCATTGATAAGAAAATCTCAACAACAGCGTTTCGACCTGGCCAGGATATTGTTTAGCCTGCTGTTTATTACCATCATGATCATTGCCTGTTTTTGGGTCGTTCAGCCTTTCATTTTAGGCTTTGCCTGGGCCAGCATGGTGGTGATTGCAACCTGGCCGTTGTTAATCAAACTTCAAAATCTGCTGTGGGGGCGTCGCTCTCTGGCCGTTATCGCCATGACGCTACTGCTGATCCTGCTGTTCGTGATGCCGATCGCCATACTGGTCGGCAGCGCTATCGATAACAGCTCGGCATTAATGAACTGGGCGGCCAGCCAGGAAAATTTCTCACCGCCGAAGCTGGAATGGCTGACGTCGATTCCACTGGTTGGAGACCGGGTGTACAACAGTTGGCAAACCCTGCTGCAAAGCGGCGGCAGCGGCCTGTTTGCCAAAGCGCAGCCTTACGTCGGCAAAACGGCGACCTGGCTGGTGGCTCAGGCCGCGCATGTCGGCCGCTTCCTGATGCACTGCGCCCTGATGCTGGTATTCAGCGCACTGCTCTACTACAAAGGGGAAGCCGTCGCCAAATCGGTACGCCACTTCGCGATTCGTCTCGGGCATGAACGGGGCGATACCGCGGTCATTCTGGCCGCCCAATCCATTCGCGCGGTGGCGCTGGGCGTAGTGGTGACCGCCATTGTTCAGTCTCTGTTGGGCGGCCTCGGGCTGTTCATTTCCGGAATCCCCTATACCACTCTGCTGACCGTACTGATGTTTCTGTTCTGTCTGGTGCAGTTGGGGCCGCTTCCGGTACTGATCCCGGCCATTATCTGGCTTTACTGGAGCGGGGATACCACCTGGGGGACGGTGCTGCTGGTCTTGAGTTGCGTGGTCGGCACCATTGATAACTTCATCCGCCCGGTATTGATTCGCCTCGGCGCCGACCTGCCGCTGCTGCTGATTCTGTGCGGCGTGATCGGCGGATTATTGGCTTTTGGCATGATTGGGCTATTTATCGGGCCGGTGGTGCTTGCCGTGTCCTATCGCCTGCTTTTCGCCTGGATGCGGGAAATCCCGGAACCCGGCGTGATCACTCGCGATCCTCTTAATCCCAACATCACTAAAGAGTGACCGTCGTCAAACGCCATCCATTGCCACGGGAATTTCTCTCGTGGCACCTTAATTGATAAATAAATTTAATGTTTAGCCTGCGTTTTTACGGGATTATTCCTAAAAATTTTACTTATTTTACATTATTAGTTCAATTTCACTGAAATCCGCCTTCTTTTTCCCCTTCAAATATTAAAAAACAATTAACCATTAGGATGATTCTTAATGACTCCGACGGGCATAATCCCTAGCATGTATATCGGAGCTAGTTTTAACCTACTGTTTGTCAATGAGGTTTCCTCCTCGTCAGAGTTAGTAACGAATTGCTGTGTGTAGTCTTTGCCCATCCCATGAGATGGGCTTTTTTTTTATGGCGGGCTATCCCTGCCCGCCACCCTCCGCGCCGCCACTAGGTGACGTTGAAAAACGCTCCCGGCGTTTTTTTATGGCGAATAAATTGCGGCCAGCCAGGTTTTTGTCAATCTGCTATTTGCATTTCACGTACTTTGCTTTATTTGTTAGCAGGTTGCTTTGTTCCTGGGAGTTTTTTCATGACTAATCTTACTATTAAGGGATTAATACTGGGCGGCTTGCTCAGCCTGCTTACGGCCTGCGATAACGCGCCGCAGACCACATCACGTCCGTTGCTGACCATTGAAGGAAAAACGATGGGGACGTTTTACAGCGTAAAAATCAGTGGCGAACTGACGGAAAGCAAGGAGCAGCTTCAGCAGGAGATCGACGGTTTGTTGGAACAGGCAAACAACGAGATCTCGACCTACCGTAAAGATTCAACGCTATCGCAATTTAACCAATATCGCGGTTCCGCCCCCCAGCCCATCAGCAACGGCATGGCGGATATCATTCTGGCCGCCCAGCGTATCGGCAGAGCAACCGGCGGCGCGATGGACATTACCGTTGGCCCGCTGGTCAATCTGTGGGGATTCGGGCCGGATAAACGGCCGGTGCAGATCCCCAGCCGGCAGCAGATTGATTTGGCAAGGCAAAACGTCGGGCTGAATCATCTGAAGCTAATCAGCGATGAGCATGGCGAATGGATACAGAAAGATCTGCCCGATCTGTATGTCGATTTATCGACGCTGGGCGAAGGCTATGGCGCCGATGTGCTGGCGCAGTTGATGGCGCGCAAAGGCATTACCAACTATCTGGTTTCCGTCGGCGGAGCGATATCCAGCCGAGGCGTCAATGGCGAAGGCATCCCCTGGCGCGTGGCGATCCAGAAACCGACCGACCGGGAAAATGCCATGCAGGCGGCCGTCGATTTACAGGGATACGCCATCAGCACAGCCGGCAGCTACCGCAATTACTTTGAGCAGGACGGCAAACGCTATTCCCATGTCATTGACCCGGCCACGGGGCAGCCGATCGCCCACCAATTGGTTTCGGTGACCGTTATCGCGCAAACGGCGTTGGAAGCCGACGGTTGGGATACCGGATTAATGGTAATGGGCAGTGAAAAAGCGTTGAAACTGGCGGAGCAAAAAGGATTGGCCGTTTACCTGATCACCAAAACCGACAACGGTTTTAATGCCGTGATGACGCCGCAGTTCAGCTCTTTCCTGATTGCACAGTAAAAAACCCGCCTTCTCTGAGAGCGGGTTTGAGCGTGATGCCCCTGGCACAAAGGCTGGGAGGGGCATCACTCAATTACTTCTGGTGTTCAGCCAAATTCAACCAGGTCTGCACCACGGTATCCGGGTTCAGGGACAGGCTATCAATGCCCTGTTCCATCAACCAGATGGCGAAGTCTTCATGATCCGACGGCCCCTGACCGCAGATGCCGACATATTTACCCTGTTTTTTAGCGGCGTTAATCGCCATTGACAGCAATGCCTTCACCGCATCATTACGTTCGTCAAACAGCGCGGACACCACGCCTGAATCGCGATCCAGCCCCAACGCTAATTGCGTCATGTCGTTTGAACCGATGGAGAAGCCGTCAAAATGTTGCAGAAACGCGTCCGCCAGCAGCGCATTGGACGGAATTTCGCACATCATAATGATTTTCAGCCCGTCCTCGCCACGGCGTAACCCCTGGCGAGCCAGCTCTTCAATCACGGCTTCCGCCTGCTCAACCGTGCGCACGAACGGGATCATGATCTCCAGGTTCTTCAGCCCCATATCGTTTCGTACCCGTTTAACCGCATCGCACTCCAGCGCAAAGCAGTCTTTAAAATCCGGGGAGACGTAACGGCCCGCGCCGCGGAAGCCCAGCATCGGGTTCTCTTCTTCCGGCTCATAGCGTTCGCCGCCCACCAGATTCGCATACTCGTTGGATTTAAAGTCGGATAAACGCACGATCACCCGTTTCGGCGAGAACGCCGCCGCCAGCGTGGCAATGCCTTCCGTCAACCGGCCGACATAAAACTCCACCGGATCGTCATAACCGTTCATCAGCGCTTTGATTTCGCGTTGCAGCTCGGGCGATTGTTGATCAAATTCCAGTAATGCGCGTGGATGCACGCCAATCATCCGGTTGATGATGAACTCCAGACGCGCCAGCCCGACGCCTTCGTTCGGTAAACAGGCGAAATCAAAGGCCCGATCGGGGTTGCCGACGTTCATCATGATTTTCAGCGGTAAATCCGGCATTTCATCGATTTGTGAGCTTTTGACGGTGAAATCGAGCAGATCCTGATAGACATAGCCGGTGTCCCCTTCGGCACAGGACACGGTCACTTTCTGCCCGTTATGCAGATGTTCGGTGGCGTCTCCGCAGCCGACGACCGCCGGGATCCCCAGCTCACGGGCAATGATGGCCGCATGACAGGTACGCCCGCCGCGGTTGGTTACGATGGCCGCCGCTTTTTTCATGATCGGCTCCCAGTCGGGGTCGGTCATGTCCGTAACCAGCACATCGCCCGCATTGATGAGATGCATTTCGCCGATGTCATGAATCACCTTGACCTCGCCGGCGCCGATACGATGGCCGATGGCGCGCCCCTCAACCAGCACGTTGCCGCCGGAGGGCAAATGATAGCGCTCCATCACCTGGCCATTGGATCGAACCGTTTCCGGGCGCGCCTGAACGATATACAGCTCGCCGTTGTGACCATCCTTCGCCCATTCGATATCCATCGGCCGGCCGTAGTGCCGCTCGATCAGCAACGCCTGGCGCGCCAGCGCCTGCACTTCGTCATCCGTCAGGCTGAAACGGCTACGCTGCTGCTCGGGAACATCTTCAATCCTCACCTGCTTGCCATGCTCCCGGCTGTCGGCATAAACCATGCGGATTTTCTTCGACCCCATATTGCGGCGAACAATGGCCGGCTTGTTGTTGAGCAATGTGGGCTTATGCACATAAAACTCATCCGGGTTAACCGCCCCTTGCACCACCATCTCCCCTAAACCGTAGGCGGAGGTGATAAATACCACCTGATCAAATCCGGACTCCGTATCAATGGTAAACATTACCCCCGCGGCGGCCAGATCGGAACGCACCATCCGCTGCACGCCGGCCGACAGCGCGACGCCGCGATGGTCGTATCCCTGATGCACGCGGTAGGAAATGGCGCGATCGTTAAACAGGGAGGCAAAGACGTGCTTCACGGCGATCATCACCGCTTCGATGCCCTGTACATTCAGGAAAGTCTCCTGCTGCCCGGCGAACGAGGCGTCCGGCATATCTTCCGCCGTTGCGGAAGAACGCACGGCAAACGAGGCTTCTTTTTCACCGTCGGCCAATTGCCGGTACGCATCACGAAGCGCATTCTCAAGTTCAGGCTGGAATGGCGTATCAATAATCCACTGACGGATCTGCGTACCGGCTTTCGCCAATTGACTCACATCATCAATATCGGTGTTATCCAGCAACGTATAGATGCGCTGATTGATTCCGCTTTGATTAAGAAAATCATTAAACGCCTGTGCCGTTGTCGCAAAACCATTGGGAACGGCGACGCCGAGTTCTGAAAGGTTGGTAATCATCTCACCCAGAGAGGCATTTTTGCCGCCCACCCGCTCAACGTCGTGCATTCCGAGTTGGTTATACCAGAGGACATTACGCAAATCAGGGCCGTTATTGGACATCGGAAATAATCCTTTCTGCATACAATTAGGGTTTGAAAGCGTTTGATTGAGAATTTGTCTCAACTTAATCAGGGTAGCATAGCGTTTTATAAATCAGGGACAGGTGAATCGATCAACCTATAAAAAAAACTAATTTAATCGCCAATAATTGATTAACACGATAAAAATGCAATAGTGTAAAAGAATGTTATTTTTATCATTGAAATGATGAAATATCGTTTCAATAAAAGTATTTAAAAATGTAACTTTGGTGAAGTAGTGCTTTATTGTAGAAAACACCATAAGGGGTTCAGGTGGAAAGAAGCGTATTTTATGTCTCAGACGGTACGGCGATTACGGCAGAAGTGCTCGGCCATGCGGTGCTGTCACAATTTCCGGTGAATACCGTGAGTTATACTTTACCTTTCGTTGAAAGTGAAACTCGGGCCAAAGCCGTTCGTGAACAAATTAATCAGTCATACCGGCAGAGTGGTTTACGCCCGCTGGTATTTTATTCGATTGTTACCCCTACCGTGCGTGACATTATTATCAGCAGCGAGGGATTTTGTCAGGACATCGTGCAAGCGCTGGTCGCGCCGTTACAAAAAGAACTGAATATCGCCCCCACCCATGTGGCAAACCGAACTCATGGTCTGACCGCCAATAATCTGGGTAAATATGAGGCGCGCATCGCCGCCATCGACTATACGTTGGCGCATGACGACGGTATTTCATTGCGTAATCTCGATCAGGCCCAGGTCATTTTGCTCGGTGTATCACGCTGCGGTAAAACGCCGACCAGCCTTTATCTGGCGATGCAATTCGGTATTCGGGCCGCCAATTATCCTTTTATCGCCGATGATATGGATAATCTACGTCTGCCCGACGCGCTGAAACCTTTCCAGCACAAGCTGTTCGGCCTGACCATCGATGCTGAGCGGCTGGCGGCGATCCGTGAAGAGCGCAGAGGCAATAGCCGTTACGCGTCTCTGCGCCAGTGCCGTATGGAAATCAGCGAAGTCGAAGCCCTGTTTCGCAAACATCAGATTAAATACATCAATACCACCAATTATTCTGTAGAAGAAATTTCCGCCAAAATCATCGATATTCTTGGTATGAGTCGCCGTATGTATTAATACGGAAAATACAGTCGATATGACTTTAAATTTATTACGGCAAGGAGGCCGTTAAATAATAAACCTGCTAATAATGATTTTTATTTTTTAACATCAGTTTTAATTATTAATCTTATGACTACTTTGCCATCACGGAATTACAATAGTTATTGAGAATAAAAATTACATTTGCAATTATAAGTTGACCGTAACTGATTGCGCTGTAAGACTTCCCCGCAGCCAATATTCGGCTAATTTCGATAGAAAATAATTCTATATCATAACTAATTATGAGTAATATATGACTATGGTTAAAAGACGTTTAAATATTAGTATCGCATTACTGGCGGGGTTAACTTTTTCTGGATTATGCAGTGCGCAGCCGCAGAATAATGCAGATGATGACTCGTCAGTCATCGCGATTAATGATGGCGTATCCGCTCGCCCGGCCTGGTGGAAAGAGGCCGTATTTTATCAGGTTTATCCACGCTCGTTTAAAGACAGCAATGGCGATGGTATCGGCGATCTTAAAGGGATTACCGAAAAGCTGGATTATTTAAAAGATCTTGGTATCAACGCTATCTGGATTAATCCCCATTACGACTCTCCCAATGTGGATAATGGTTACGATATTCGTGACTATCGCAAGATAATGAAAGAATACGGAAATATGGAGGATTTCGATCGCCTTATTTCTGAAATGAAAAAACGCGATATGCGCCTCATGATTGATGTTGTGGTCAATCACTCCAGCGCTGAGCACCATTGGTTCCAGGAAAGCAGAAAATCGAAAGATAATCCTTATCGTGACTATTATATCTGGCGCGACGGTAAGGACGGCAATCCGCCCAATAATTATCCCTCCTTTTTTGGCGGTTCCGCCTGGCAGAAAGATAACGCGACGAATCAATACTATCTGCATTACTTCGGTATTCAACAACCCGATCTGAACTGGGATAATCCCAAAGTGCGTGAAGATATCTACGACATGCTGCGCTTCTGGGTTAATAAAGGGGTGTCTGGTCTGCGGATGGATACCGTCGCCACGTTCTCGAAAAATCCGGCTTTTCCCGACCTCACTCCCGAGCAACGGGCAAACTTCGCCTACACCTACACTCAGGGGCCTAATCTTCACCGTTATATTCAGGAAATGCATCAGAAGGTGCTGGCAAAAAATGATCTGGTTTCCGCCGGCGAAATTTTCGGCGTGCCGATTGAAGAAGCCGCGCCGTTTATTGACCAGCGTCGTAAGGAACTCGATATGGCTTTTTCCTTCGATCTGATCCGTCTCGACCGCTCGGTTGAGGAAAGATGGCGGCACCATGACTGGACATTGTCTCAGTTCCGGCAGATAAACAATCGGCTGGTGGACATGGCCGGGGAATACGGCTGGAATACTTTCTTTCTCGGCAACCATGACAACCCGCGCGCCGTCTCACACTTTGGCGACGATCGTCCGCAGTGGCGCGCCCTTTCAGCCAAAGCGCTGGCGACGTTGGTATTAACCCAGCGCGCTACTCCGTTTATCTTTCAGGGGGAGGAATTGGCGATGACCAACTATCCTTTCCAAAATATCGACGAGTTTGATGATATTGAAGTGAAAGGCTTCTGGCAGGACTTTGTTGAAACCGGGAAAGCGAAGCCGGATGAGTTTCTGGAGAATGTGAAACAGACCAGCCGCGATAATAGCCGTACGCCGTTCCAGTGGAGCAATAGCAAGAATGCCGGCTTCACCGATGGCACGCCGTGGTTCCGCATTAACCCCAACTACAAAGAGATTAACGCCGCCGATCAAGCCAAAGATCCGGATTCCGTGTATAACTTCTATCGTCAGTTGATTGCCATCAGACATGCGACCCCGGCACTGACCTATGGCGCTTTTCAGGATCTCGATCCCGCCAATAATGATGTCTATGCCTACACCCGCATTCTTAACGGCGACAAATATCTGATCGTGGTGAACTTCAAGGAGCAGCCGATCGACTATGCGCTGCCCGCTGAGTTGTCGATCAAAAAAGCCGTAGTGGAGAGCGGCATGAAAGACGCCGTGCAGCCAAATGCAACCAAACTTGAACTGCAACCGTGGCAGGCGGGCATTTACCAGCTTAATTAATCCGCCATCCTGACGGTATTAAGCTTAAATCCCGAGCCGGCTAGCCTGATGGGCTAGCCGGCTTGCGTTTGCGGCCAAGCCGTCGTTTCCCTCGCCTCACAGGGCAAGTTTGTTGCGCTGCATATAAAAGTTCACCTGATAGTTATTCACGTTACAAAGCATGATGGAAAAATCAAGGTAAGCCCCTTCGACGGATTGCGTTAATGAGGTCATTTGCAATAGCGGCGAACCGTCCTTTACGCGCAACAGCCTGGCAGCGGACGCATCCGCCAGCACCGGGGAAAAGGTTTCATAACAGCCGGCAATCACGATGTGCTTTTCATCTTCGATGTAAGCGAACTTAGAGCCTTGTAAATGCTTGATCGATAACTCGGGGAAGGGCTTCACCGGCAGGTAGCTGTCTTCAACCATCAGCGGTTTTTCATCAATAAAACGCACCCGCCGGGAAAAATAGATTTTCTCATCGACCCGCAAACGCAGTTGACTGGCGATGGAAGGCGGCGCCGGGATAATGCGAAAATCCACCACTTCATTCTGGGCGGTTCGCCCGATGCGGCGCATATGCTCGGCAAAACTGTTCAACGCCCGGCTCTCATGCTGGAAGTCTTTTTGCTGGATATACGTACCGCTGCCATGACGGCGCTGCAATAAACCGTCCTTTACCAGGATCTCAATGGCCTTACGGATCGTCATCCGTGAAACACTGAACTGCGCCGCCAGCGCCTTTTCCGCCGGAATGGCGTCTCCCGCGCTAAACTCAACTGAATTTATCCGCGAACGGAGCTGTTCCGCGATAGATTTGTAGATCACTTTTAGACCTCTATTCCGCCTGTTTGGCCTTTATGCTGCCCGTATCCATTTCTAAATCACTATTTTTATCATAGCGTTAGATTGAAACCTTTTCTTCTGCACCCTTTCCCGCCGCCAGAGATCTGCAACAAAGCAAAAAAGCAGACCACTCAGGCTATCACCAATTCATGACCCGGCTCACAAATCTCTGGTTAATTTGCGACTCGCCGATGCGAATATTCATATTCTCAACGCACAGGAAACGAATTCCTATTTACAGAAAAAAATAATATCACCCTATGTAAATTACAATGAAGGACAATACCATGCTAAGTCAAATCCAACGATTTGGTGGAGCGATGTTTACTCCTGTTTTATTATTCCCCTTCGCCGGTATTATCGTCGGCATTGCCATTGTGTTGAGCAATCCGATGTTTGTCGGCGAATTAGCCAACCCGGACAGTCTATTTTTTCAGATCGTTTATGTTATTGAAGAAGGCGGATGGACGATATTCCGTAATATGCCGCTGATATTCGCCGTCAGCCTGCCCATCGGCCTTGCCGATCGGGCGCCGGCCAGAGCCTGCCTGGCCTCGCTGGTATCTTACCTCACCTTCAATTATCTGATTCAGGCGATGGCGACGCAATGGGGCGGCTATTTTAATGTTGATTTCAGCGTTGAGGTCGGCGGCGTCAGCGGATTAACCACGATTGCCGGAATAAAAACGCTGGACACCAGTATTATTGGCGCTATTGCTATTTCCGGTCTGATAACGGCGATTCATAATCGTTTTTACGAGAAAATATTACCGGTTTATCTCGGTATATTTCAGGGAACGGCTTATGTAACGATGATTAGCTTCCTTATTATGATCCCCGCCGCTTGGTTAACCCTGCTTATTTGGCCGAAAATTCAAATGGGAATTTCGTCATTGCAAGACTTAATGCTGGCGTCTGGCGCGTTAGGGGTCTGGGTATATACCTTTTTAGAACGCATTCTGATCCCGACCGGCCTGCACCATTTTATCTACGGACCGTTTATCTTCGGCCCGGCGGCGGTGGAGAACGGGATTCAGATCAGCTGGATTGAGCATATCCAGGCCTTCAGCCAATCCACGCTTCCGTTGAAAGAGCTGTTTCCCGTGGGAGGATTCGCCCTGCACGGAAATTCAAAAATATTCGGCGCTATCGGTATCGCCGCTGCCATCTATTCGACCGCCAGCGCGGAGAATAAGTCCAAGATCGCCGGCCTGCTTATTCCAGCCGCGTTAACCTCGGCGTTGGTGGGGATCTCCGAACCGCTGGAGTTTACCTTTCTATTTATCGCCCCATTCCTGTTTGCCATTCACGCCATTCTGGCCGCGACCATGGCTACGATAATGTACATGATGGGCATCGTCGGCAATATGGGGGGCGGACTGATTGAAATCGTCACCCAAAACTGGCTGCCGATGTTTCATCACCATGCGATGAACATGGTGCTCCAGATCGGCATCGGCGTCGCGTTTTCGTTCCTCTACTTTCTCATCTTCCGCAGCGTGATTCTGCGTTTCAACATCAAAACGCCGGGCCGCGAAGACAGCGAAGTCAAACTTTACTACAAAGCGGATCTACGTAATAAGCAGGCCAATCAAGCGGTTGTTCAACTTCAACAAGCGCAGGCTTACCTGGATGCGCTGGGCGGAACGGCCAATATCGTCACCCTGGCCAATTGCGCCACACGCTTACGCATCACCCTTGCCGATCCCGCGCTGATGCAGCCTGATGAGGTATTCCGCCAGCTCGGCGCGCACGGCGTCGTGCGTAACAGTAACGCTATTCAAATTATCGTCGGCCTGTCGGTTCCGCAGGTTCGCGATCGTCTGGAAAATCTGATGCAACATTCACGTCTTACGGAGGTTCACTCATGAAAAAATTCTCAATCGTTATCGCCGGCGGCGGCAGCACCTTTACCCCGGGTATCGTCCTTATGCTGCTACAGAATCAGGATCGCTTTCCTATCGGCAGCTTGAAATTTTATGACAATGACGGCGCAAGACAGGAAACCATCGCCGAAGCCTGCAAGATCCTGCTCAAGGAGCAAGCGCCGGATATCGCGTTCAGCTACACCACCGATCCGCAAGAAGCTTTTAGCGATGTGGATTTCGTAATGGCGCATATTCGCGTCGGGAAATACCCCATGCGCGAGCTGGATGAAAAAATCCCGTTGCGTCACGGCGTGGTCGGTCAGGAAACCTGCGGCCCGGGCGGGATTGCCTACGGTATGCGCTCCATCGGCGGCGTGCTGGAACTGGTGGATTATATGGAAAAATATTCGCCGCAGGCCTGGATGTTGAACTATTCAAACCCGGCGGCGATTGTGGCGGAAGCGACGCGAAAACTGCGCCCGCAGGCCAAGATCCTCAATATCTGCGATATGCCGATCGGCATCGAGGGACGGATGGCGGAAATCATCGGTCTGAAATCGCGTAAGGAGATGAAAGTCCGTTACTACGGGCTGAACCACTTTGGCTGGTGGACTTCCATTCAGGATAAAGACGGCAACGAACTGCTGCCGAAAATACGCGAACACGTGGCGAAATATGGCTATATTCCGCAAACCAGCGACACCAACATTGAGCCGAGCTGGAATGATACCTTTGCCAAGGCGAAAGATGTTTGCGCCCTCGATCCGCAAACGCTGCCAAACACCTACCTGAAATACTATTTTTTCCCCGACTATGTGGTGGCGCATTCCAACCCCGAATATACCCGCGCCAATGAGGTGATGGCCGGTCGTGAAAAACATGTTTTCGGCGCCTGTAATGCGATTATCAACGCCCGTTCCGGCGCGGCGGGCGATCTTGAAATTGACGAACACGCCTCCTATATCGTCGATTTGGCCCGGGCCATCGCCTTTAATACCCAGGAAAGGATGCTGCTGATCGTGGAGAACAACGGGGCGATCAATAATTTTGATGACGATGCGATGGTGGAAATTCCCTGCCTGGTCGGCAGTAACGGGCCGGAACCGTTGCAGGTGGGCGCTATCCCCACCTTCCAGAAAGGCTTGATGAGCCAGCAGGTGGCGGTGGAAAAACTGGTGGTAGAGGCCTGGGAGGAACACTCTTATCAAAAACTGTGGCAGGCCATCAGCCTGTCGAAAACCGTACCGAGCGCCAGCGTAGCCAAGGCGATTCTGGATGACTTGATTGAGGCCAACCGCGACTACTGGCCGGAACTGAACTAATCACCCCGCCCCTCTCTGGTCACGGTCGATTGATCAGAGAGGGGCTTGCTTTTCACTACCGGCGCGTGCGCATCTCTCCCTAACCGTCCGGCCTTCCCCTCCGATCCTGTGGTTATCATTCATTCCCGGCGGATTAAGAAAACTTCACTTGATGTAACTTTTTTGTTACATGAAAATGATTCTCATTCATTTCCGGCTATGCTGTGATTAATACCAAAGATAAGGAAGTAAGAATGCAGACGTCGATTTACCAACAATACCTGCAAGCCAAGATTGCGCACCCACGTAAATATGCCCGCGATCTGGCGGCCCAGCTCGGCATCAGCGAGGCGGAATTAACTCACGCCCGCGTCGGGCACGATGCTCAGCGTCTACAGGGCGATGCCAAAGCCTGGCTCGGCGCGCTGGAGCAGGTGGGGAATACCAAATCGATTACGCGTAACCACTACGCCGTACATGAACATGTCGGCTACTATCGAAATCAGCATCTTGACGGTCACGCCGGCCTGATCCTTAATCCGCGCGAGCTGGATCTGCGCCTGTTTCTGCACCAATGGGCGTCGGCTTTCGCGCTGCGGGAAGTCACGCCGCGCGGAGAGCGTCACAGCATTCAGTTTTTTGATCGCCAGGGCGACGCCATCCTTAAAGTCTATACGACCGACACAACCGATATGCCGGCCTGGCAGCAGTTCATCGAGAAATTTGTCAGCGCTGAAAATCCGGCGCTGGCAATTGACGTTCTTCCCGCCAACCCCGCCGTCACGCCATCGGCGGAGCCTAACCCGCAATTTGAAGCGGAATGGCGGGCGATGACCGATGTACACCAATTCTTCATTCTGCTAAAACGCTATAATCTGACCCGCCAACAGGCTTTTCGCGCCGTCAGCGACGACCTGGCTTATCAGGTTGATAACGGCGCATTATCACAGATCCTGTTCGCCGCCAGAGAAGAGCAGAATGAAATCATGGTATTTGTTGGCAACCGTGGCTGCGTGCAGATTTTTACCGGTAAAATCGAACGCGTGGAACGCATGGAGCAGCATGCCGAATGGATCAACATTTTCAATCAGGATTTCACGCTGCATTTGATTGAAAATTCGATTGCCGAGAGCTGGATTACCCGCAAACCGACCGCCGACGGCATCGTGACCAGTCTGGAATTATACGCCGCGGACGGTACGCAGATTGCGCAGTTATTTGGGCAGCGTACCGAAGGCACGCCTGAACAACAGCAGTGGCGCGAGCAGATCGGCGCGCTGAAACCGCTTAAGGATCTTGCCGCATGAAAAACTGGTTAATACCGTTATTGATGGCGCTGCCGTTCAGCGTTTCAGCCGAGGAACGCATTGTGTCCATTGGCGGCGATGTGACGGAAATCATCTATGCGCTCGGCGCCGAAAAAGATCTGGTCGCCAGAGACAGCACCAGCCTGCATCCTGACGCCGCCACGGCGTTACCCGACGTTGGCTACATGCGTCAGCTCAACGCCGAAGGCATCCTGGCCATGAAACCCTCACTGGTCATTGCCAGCGAACTGGCCCAACCGTCTCTGGTATTAAAGCAGGTGGCGGACAGCGGAACCAAAGTGATTCACGTTCCGGCCAAACCGGCGGTGGAAACGGTGCCGCAAAAAATCAGCGTGATTTCCCAGGCCCTGCATAAAGAGGCCGAAGGCAAGAAGCTGACCGAGGCTTATCAACAACAAATCGCCAACGTCGCCCAAACGCCTCTGCCGGTTAAGGCGCTCTTTGTTCTCAGCCACGGCGGCATGACCGCCATGGCCGCCGGACAGAATACCCCTGCCGATACCATCATCCGGCGCGTTGGGTTAACCAACGCCATGCAGGGCATCGAACGTTATCAGCCCTTATCGCAGGAAGGCGTGGTAGCCAGCGCGCCGGATTTGGTGCTGATCTCCAGCCAGGGGTTAAAAAGCTTGGGCGGCGAAGAACAGATATGGAAATTACCGGGCCTGGCGCTGACGCCGGCAGGTAAAGCGCGTCGGCTGCTGGTCGTTGACGACATGGCCATGCTCGGCTTTACGCTGGAGACGCCGGCGCTGATGGCGACGCTGCGCCAGGTCGCAGAAAAAATACAATGACGCAACGGTTCAATCCCCGCTATTTACTGGCGGGTTTGCTGGCGCTAATGCTGATACTGGTGGTGTGCGCGGCGAATATGGGCGCGCTCGCCCTGTCGTTCAAGACACTGTGGCAGACGCCGCTTGACGACCCGCTATGGCATATCTGGCTGAATATTCGTCTTCCCCGGGTGTTGCTGGCCGTGTTGGTCGGCGGCGCGTTAGCCTGTTCAGGCGCCATCATGCAGGGATTATTCCGCAATCCGCTGGCCGATCCCGGTCTGCTGGGGATCAGCGGCGGCGCGGCGCTTGCCATGGCGTTGAGCATTATTCTGCCGCTCAGCCTTCCGCCGCTGTTGGCGCTTTACAGCCCGATGTTCGCGGCTTTTGCCGGCAGCCTGACGATTACCGCCATCATTTTCATCCTTAGCCGCAGCGAACAAGGCGGATTGACCCGGCTGTTGCTGGCGGGGATTGCGCTTAACGCTCTGTGCGGCGCGGCGGTCGGCGTGCTGACCTATATCAGTAACGACCAGCAACTGCGCCAACTTTCGCTGTGGGGCATGGGAAGTTTGGGACAGGCGCAGTGGCCGATGCTGTTGGTGGCGGCCACGCTGGCGCTTCCCGCCATCGTGATAACCCTGTTTCATACCCGCCGCTTAAACCTGCTACAGCTGGGCGATGAAGAAGCGCATTATCTTGGGGTTAACGTTAAACGAACCAAGTACACGCTGTTGCTATTAAGCTCGCTGCTGGTGGGCGTCGCCGTCGCGGTCAGCGGCGTTATCGGCTTTATCGGGCTGGTTATTCCGCATCTGATACGCTTGCATCTGGGCGCCGATCACCGCTGGCTTATTCCCGGTTCGATACTCGGCGGCGCCTGCCTGCTGGTGGTGGCGGATACGCTGGCCCGCACGGTGTTATCGCCGGCGGAAATGCCCGTCGGGCTGTTAACCAGCCTGATTGGCGGGCCTTACTTCTTATGGCTGATCGTGCAGCATAAAGGACGCGGCAATGAATAACCTCGTTCCGGATAACGCGCTGGTGGCGCGTAATCTCCATTTCCACACCGCCGGACGATGCCTGACTGACGATATTTCGCTGGAAATCAACTGCGGTGAGATCGTGGCCATTATCGGGCCGAATGGCGCAGGTAAATCCACGCTGCTGCGCTTATTGACCGGCTATCTGACGCCCGATCGGGGCGAATGCCGGTTAGCCGGTAAGCCATTTGCACAGTGGAACCCTACCGCGCTGGCGAAAACCCGTGCGGTGATGCGCCAGCACAGCGGCATGGCCTTCGCATTCAGCGTACAGGAGGTGGTCGCTATGGGGCGTTCACCCTATAGCCGCGATCGGCGGAATGATGAGGTCATCCGCCGGGTAATGGAGCAAACCGGCTGCTTAACGTTAGCCAATCGCGATTACCGCCAGCTCTCCGGCGGCGAACAGCAGCGCGTGCAGCTGGCGCGGGTACTGGCTCAGCTCTGGCACCCGCAGCCGACGCTGGGCTGGCTGTTTCAGGATGAACCGACGTCGGCGCTGGATCTCTATCATCAGCAGCACCTGCTGCGGCTGTTGAAGCAGTTGACCCAACAGCAGCCGCTGGCGGTATGCTGCGTACTGCACGATCTCAATCTCGCCGCCCTCTATGCCGATCGGATTTTACTGCTGCACGACGGCAAACTGGTGGCGCAAGGCACGCCGGCTCAGGTGCTGCAAGCAGAGATCCTGACCCGCTGGTATCAGGCCGACCTGAACGTCAGCCCGCACCCCGAATACCCGATCCCACAGGTTTACCTGCGCCAGTAGCCGGATTCAACTGGAACAGGATATCTCAAGATGTTTGCCCCACTCTGGCGGTAATGCCGCCAGGTCGTCCATCTCAGGACGATCCTCATAGGGTTGACACAGCGCCTGGTGTAATCGGGTCAGCACGCTGATATCGTCTTTTTCCGCCTGCGCAATCGCGTTCTGCGCCAGATAGTTGCGCAGAATAAACCTCGGGTTGGCCGCTTTCATTCGCCGCTGGCGTTCGGCGTCGCCCCGCTCTTCCTGCATCAGCCGCTGGCGATAACCGCTAAACCAGTGGTCGAAAGCGGGACGATCGATAAACTCATCGCGCAACGGCGACTGCGCGCTGTGCTGCTCGCTCTGCGCCAACAGGCGAAAAGTACGGGTATAGTCGCTTCGTTCCTGCTGCATCAGACGCAGTAAACCCTGAAGAATAGCGTTATCCGTCGCCTGCGCGCTGAACAGCCCGAGTTTCGCGCGCATCAGTTCGCCATATTTCTGCATCAGCGCCGGTTCATAACGGGCCAACGCCGTTTCCAGCTCGTCGGCGCTCATCAGCCCCGATAGCGACTGCGCCAGGCGATGCAGATTCCATAAACCAACCGCGGGTTGATTATCGAAAGCATAGCGTCCCTGATGGTCGGAGTGGTTGCAGATATAATCCGGCTGATAGTCATCCAAAAACCCGTAAGGGCCATAATCGATGGTCAAACCGAGAATCGACATATTATCGGTATTCATCACGCCATGGGCAAAACCGACCGCCTGCCACTGCGCCATCAGTCGCGCGGTGCGCTCCACCACGTCACCGAACCATAAGGCATAGCGCTGGCCGTCATCCTGCCACTGCGGCCAGTGGCGGGCGATAACGAAATCCGCCAGTTGACGGACTTTTTCGCCTTCGCGACGATAATAGAAATGTTCAAAGTGGCCGAAGCGTACATGGCTCTCCGCCATCCGCAGCAGCATCGCTCCCGGTTCTTCCCGCTCGCGCTGTATGGTTTGATCGCTGGTGACAATGGTTAGGGCGCGTGTCGTCGGAATGCCCAGATGATGCATCGCTTCAGAAGCCAGAAACTCACGGATAACCGAGCGCAATACCGCACGGCCGTCTCCCATCCGGGAATACGGGGTCAGGCCGGCGCCTTTCAGGTGCCAGTCCATGCTGCGGCCGTCCGCCAGTTGCTGTTCACCCAGCAGAATACCGCGTCCGTCGCCCAGTTGCCCGGCCCACATGCCAAACTGATGACCGCTGTAAACCTGCGCCAGCGGCGCCATGCCGGGCAATAATCGTTCGCCGCGCCAGACCGCTTCATGCTCGCGGGTAAACCACTCAGGCGATAGCCCGAGCTCATCCGCCAGTCCGGTACTGTGATACAGCAGACGCGCGCCCTGAAGCGGCGTAGGATGCAGTGCGGTATAAAACCCCGGCAGCTGTTGAAAATAGTGATTAACGAACGATAGTGTCTGCGGCATGTTCTCTCCCTTTACCGGAAAGTGTAGAGCGGTAAGCCGGGAATTAACACGGAGTAAGTCTGTGGTTATTATTTATCCAGCGCACCGGCTGGCAAACTAAGCCGAATTGAAAAGAAATTCGCGAACGAAAAAAAGGGCTTATGAGAAAAAATCAGCCTGCGTTTTTAGTTCATCAAAGTGAACCGCCGGCCAAAGATTTCCCTGCACCGCGTCGATATCCAGCAGTCTGGCCTTGTTGAGATACTCAGGCGTGTCGATACCTTTGGCGATAATTCTTACCCCTTGATAATGGTTTTTAATGACTCGCAATAACGGTTCCATGATCAAGGTATTCGCCGATCGGGATAATAAATGCCCGACAAAATTCGGATCCATTTTCACCGTATTAAGCAGCCCATCATGCAGCGGTTGCAGATTAATTTTCCCCGAACCAAAATTATCCAGCCACAGATCAAACCATTCACTCAGTTTTAAAAGGCGGGCATCTCTTTTACCCCGAGATAAATTCGGGAATAGCTCATTAATCTCTAACTGAATGAACGGCATGGTTTTAATCTCGTCGCACACGCTTTTCGAACCTACCAGGAAATCGGCTATTTCATGGTCAACCTTTAGCACCAGCAACGTGTTGTTCTGCGTAAACCAGTCGGCGCTGTTTTTTATAAAACCGAGTTGTTCTTTAACAAAATCATGTTTTTGCGATTTTTTCAGCATATTAATCAGAATATCTGGCGGTATACTCAGGTTCCCCGACAGGCTATTAAATCGGCTGATCATTTCTACCGCCAATAGCCTGCCTTCCAGGCTATACATAGGCCAGAAAACATAATCATTTACATAATCCACTTCCAGACGAATACGCATAAAGCCGTTATAGCCTATAAAAATACTCTCTAATTTATAGACTAAAAAATGCATCTTTCACACCGAGGGCAGATTTCAAACTAAAGTTTCTGTTTGTTAACGGCGCCGGTTCGCCGGCCGCGCTTCCATTTGCCGCCCTTCACCACCGCTGATAGGCATCACGCCTGCCCTGAAATCGACGCTCTGATTAATAAAATAGATGAACGGCGAAAAAGTCATACTTGACGTTATCAAGAAGATAGTTGGACTTATATTTTATCAACTTGCATTTTTTCATTAAGCCTATTTTTTTATTATTTTGTATCTACTTTTCGTTGGATATGCGCCCTGAAGTGAAAAAATAATCCACTTATCAATAGCCGTTGTCGTGATGTTTATAATTGGAAAATACTGTGATTGCCCTGATAAAAAATAGAATAGCAATATATTCCTGTATCACTGCGCCACCATGCCAACGAGCTAAATAATAAAAACCATCAGATACGCCGCGCTTGCCAGTATGCCCGCTTCCAATAGACATTTTCCAGTGACGATCGAATAACGCCCTGGCTGGTGGAGGCATGGATAAACTGATCGTCTTTATCATAGATGCCGACATGCAGCCCGTTGCCGCCGCTGCCGGTTTTGAAAAACACCAGATCGCCGGGCAACAGGTTGTCGCGATCCACCCGTTCACCCAATTCGGTTTGATCCTCGGTGGTACGCGGCAACTGCAAGCCGAACCGATCGCGGAACGTCAAATAAACAAAACCGGAACAGTCAATACCGTTTCGATCTAATCCGCCGTAGCGATAAGGGGTGCGATACCATTGACTAAGCTGATCGTGAAGCTCCGCCACCACCATGATCGAATCACTCAGGCGCGCATTGGGCGGCGGGTTGTTGTGGCTGCTGCATCCCGCCATGATCAGGCTTGCCAATACCAGCCAGAGTCGTAAACGTATCATGCTTGTTACCTGAGAAATCTGCCGGATCGCGCCTGCGCTCGGCAGAGGTTATCTATCAGAATGATATTTCTATTTAATTTAGCGTTGAAAGGGCATAACTGGCAAGTAAAGCCGGTTTCTGCTGATTTTCGCTCAGGCGCGACCCGCTATCACCCAGAAGCGGCCATCCACCATAAGGCGCTGGAAATCGACGCCAAACACCGGCGACAGCGTTTCCGGCGTCATTACCTCAGTGGCGTCGCCCTGCGCGACCAGTCGTCCGGCGGACATCAGCCAGATGCTGTCGGCATGGTGCAAACTGTGGTTTAGATCGTGGGCGCAGACAATCACGCTTAGCCCCGCCTGACGCAGCATATGCAGCAGTTCGTCCAACGCGGCCTGCTGCGCGACATCCAGACTGTTGGCGGGTTCATCCAGCAGCAGCAGCCGTCCGTTAGGATTCGCCGCCGGCCAAATCTGCAATAGCGCGGCGACCAGCCTGACGCGCTGCCACTCGCCGCCGGAAAGCCGGGTTAACGAACGCGTCAGTTTATCCGTCAGCATCAGGCGGGCGGCCAGAAAACCCACCGCCTCATCGACAACCGCCTCATCGGCCGTGGGAGGCTGGTGCAAACGCAAATATTGAAACACCGGCATCATCGATGACGGAGGCTGTTGCTGGGCGAGATAGGCCCGCCGCAGCGCCAGATCCGGCGCGGACCAGTCCGACAGCGACTTACCGCACAGATAAACGCTCCCCTCGCCGGCCAGCATGCCCGCGACTCGGGCAAGCAAGGTGCTTTTCCCTGCGCCGTTCGGGCCAATAATATGCAGCAGTTGACCCGCGCGGCACTCGACATCAACCGGAGACAGGCGGGAGGAAACGCCGGCCTGCCTCAGTTGCAGCAAGGGCGTGGATTGCGCAGCCAATTACTTTGCCAGCGCCGCTTCAATGGCATCGGTAATCGTCGCGTCGTCGGGGGCCAGATCCGGGGCAAAACGCTGAATTACGCTGCCATCGCGGGCGATCAGGAATTTTTCAAAGTTCCAGAGGATATCTTCCGGATTCGCCGGCTTGCGGCCTTTATTGACTAAGCGAGCGTAAAACCCGCTCAGCAACGAGTTGGTCGCTTTAGGCTGTTCGCGGATCAATAGCTGGTACAGCGGATGTCGTCCGGCGCCGTTAACGTCGATTTTGCTGAACATCGGAAACTGAACGCCAAATGTCGTCCGGCAAAACGCCTGAATTTCTTCATCGCTACCCGGCTCCTGTCCGGCAAATTCATTCGATGGAAACCCCAGCACGACAAATCCCTGGTCACGATAGGTTTCGTAGATTTTCTCCAATGCGTCGTATTGCTTGGTCAAGCCGCACTTTGAAGCCACATTGACAATTAACGCCACCTTGCCCTGATAGGATTCAAGCGTCGTCTGTTGTCCGTCAATGGTTTTCAGTGGAATGGCGTAGATTTCATTACTCATCGTCTTAATCCTTTTTATTCTGTCAGATAGGGGCCGTCGGCCATTGCTGGCTGTGCGGTGAGCTAAATCCTGTTACGTAACAACAACCAGATAAACCATGGCGCTCCCAGCGTAGCGGTAACGACGCCAATCGGCAACTCGGCGGAAACCAGCGCCACCCGCGCCACGGTGTCGGCCAGCATAAGAATCGAACCGCCGGCCAGCGCGCAGCCGGTTAATAAATAACGCTGATCGGTTAACCCGCACAGCCGCAACATATGCGGAATAATTAATCCGACGAACCCAATCACCCCCGCCAGCGCCACGCTCACGCCGACCAGCGCGCCGATAACCAGCACCAGCACGTTGCGCCAATAGTAAACCGATACCCCCAGTTGGCGCGCCTGTATCTCACCCAGCGCCAGCCCGTTCAGCACCGTCCCCCGGCGGCTCAGCCATAGGATCAAGGGCAGCAGCGCCAGCATCAGCCAGCCCTGCCGCCAGTCGATCCCGCTGAACCCGCCCATCATCCAGTACATTAGCTGCCGCAAATCCAGACTGGTGCTGAAGTAGACCGCCCAGGTCATCATCGCGCTACAGATAATTCCCAGCGAAACGCCAATCAGCAGCAGACGGGCATTGGATACTTGTCTACGGGCAAAACGCAGCAGCAGAAAGGTGATCAGCAGCGCACCGGCGATAGCGCTGAGGCTTAATACCCATATCGGCAGCATACCTTGTCCCAGCAGGACGGTAAGCACCAGCGCCACCCCCGCGCCGTTGGCGACGCCCAGTAATCCCGGTTCCGCCAGCGGGTTATCGAATATCGCCTGCATCACCGCGCCGGACATCGCCAGACTCGCGCCCACCAGCATCACGGCCAACGTTCTGGGCAAGCGCAACTGCCAGATAAAGATGCGCTGTGCGTCATCCAGCCAGTATAACGGCCAAATCCAGCGGTCGCCGGCGCACAGGCCGATCGTCAGCGTAAATAATGTCAGAAGAAACAGCAGGATTAATCGCCGACGATCGTCAGTGCGCTGCTGTCGTTTTAACTGGGTATACCCCGGATTCAATGGCTGCATAGTCCATCCGCGACAAAGGAAAAGCGCCTGTCCCGACAGACGCCTGCGCTATGGTAACCGATTTTATCCGTCGCTTTCGCATTGGATTGTCATTCCCTGATTATCCGGATATCGACTACGCTTAATCCTATGAGAATAGCTCTCATTCATTTCGGTTGGTGGTGATCCACGGCAGGCTTCAGTGAGGGTATGGCGATGTTGACGAGTTTGCGGAATTTTGTCCAGCGGGTGGGCTCTCCCCGAGATATCCCCCCCGCGGAGACGGACACGCACGCACGCTGCCGCGAGTGCGAGTTCTGTTTCTTCAACCACTCGGCAACCTTTGCGTTTGACCAGGTCAACGAATGCGAGAATTACGCCTTGCCGCGGGAGGAAAAAACCACCTCGCCGAGCGTGCGGGATTGATGACGAAAGTCAACGATCTGGTTCGCCAGGAAGCTACCGAACCAGATCGTTTAAGCGAAGACAATAAAGCTTATTCGCTAATCGAATAAGCGGCAGGCTAGACGAATCATCAGAACACGATCGTTTTCCGACGCGTCAACCAGGCGCTGACAAACTCGGGCACCACGGTACTGGCCGGGCCGTAAATTTTTTCGTCAAACTGGCTCTCCACCAGGCTGGGTTCAAGATTCAGTTCCAGCGTATAGGCGCCATGCGCATGCGCTTCATGCACAAACCCGGCGGCAGGATATACGTGCCCGGACGTGCCGATGGCGATGAAATAATCCGCCTGCGCCAATGCCTGAGAAATTTTATCCATCTGAAGCGGCATTTCACCGAACCACACGATATGCGGACGTAAAGGCGCCGGGAACTGACAGCAGTGGCATCGCTCCTCGGCGGAGAGATCCCCCGTCCAGTCGAAAATCTGCCCGCTCTGACAACAGCGCACCTTCAGTAACTCGCCGTGCATATGGATAATCCGCTCGCTGCCGGCCCGCTCATGCAAATTATCGATATTCTGCGTGATGAGTAAAAAGTTATCCCCCAGCAATGCTTCCAGATTAGCCAGCGCCAGATGAGCCGCATTGGGCACGATGTCGGGCTGCTGTAACTGGCGGCGGCGGGCGTTATAAAATGCCTGCACCAGCTCGGGGTTGCGATGAAATCCCTCGGGGGTGGCGACATCCTCAACCCGATGCTCTTCCCACAGACCGTCGGCCGCCCGAAAGGTACGGATGCCTGATTCCGCGGAAACCCCCGCGCCGGTCAACACCACTACTCTTGGCTTTTTCACTTCGGTCGCCGCCAGATAATCTCGGTGGAAAATACGTGCACGCAGACGCTGCTGACGCATTCGTTTCCCTTTATGAAAACGTCCTAACCGTTGATGCGTTTGCATATCTGCTCCTGCTATTGATCCATTAAGTGTAGCAATGCCGCGCCGCGAATGCCGCCCGCATCGCCATAACGCGCTTTTTCTATGCGTGGAAGTTTGGCAATCGGTAATAATCGCGCCGGCAAACGCGTCGGTAATATCTGATAAATTTCGTCGAAATTCGATAACCCGCCTCCCAGCACCAGCAGATGGGGATCGAGAAGCGTCAACAGATTGCCTAAACAGGCCGCCAGTAAATCCATAAACCGATCGACGAACGCCAGCGCATTGTTATCGCCCGCGCGATAGTGCCGGATGATGGTCACCGCCGGCAACGTCTGTTGATAAAAATGCGCATACAGCCATTCAAATCCGCGGCCTGAAATATAGTTTTCAATACACCCGGACTGCCCGCAGCCGCATTTAACCCGCGGAATATCCTCGCCGAGGATCGCCAGCGCGTCGGACGGCAAACGGAAATGCCCCAGCTCCCCGGCAATGCCGTTTCGCCCGTCCACCGGACGTCCGTTCACCACCAATCCGCCGCCGACGCCCGTACCGAGGATCACGCCCAATACGACCGGGTAAGCGCGAAATTCCTCATTCCAGGCTTCAGACAGGGCAAAACAGTTGGCGTCGTTATTAATACGGATCTCGCGCTGTAATAACTGCCCCAGATCCGCGCCCAGCGGCCGCCCCATGGTCGCCGGCAAATTGGCGGTAAACAGGGCGCCGTTGTCGCCGGTTTGCATACCCGGCACGCCAATGCCGACCTTGCCTTCCATGCCTACCTGCGCATCGGCTTCTTTGGTCATGTCGACCAGCGTATTCAGCAGCGTTTCATAGCTGTTGCGAGGCGTGGGAAGGCGCTTTTGCCAAACCATATTTAGCCCGGCATCAAATACGCCCAGCTCGATTTTCGTGCCGCCCATGTCAAAACCGTAATACATGACCGCCCCTTAAATGGTTGATGACACATTTCCACGCCGCACGGCTGTGAGTGTGGATGTACAAGGTTACTGCCCGCTCAATACCCGCGCGGGATCAATCCGGCTGGCGCGCCGCGCCGGATACCAACTGGCGATCAGGCTCAACGCCAGTGCCGTCGCCAAAACGCTGATAACATCGACCGCTTGTAACTCTGACGGCAGGAAATCAATAAAATAGATATCGCCGGATAGGAAACGATGACCGGTTATTGATTCGATACCGCGAATAATATTGGTCAACTGTAGCGTGGCGATCACCCCCGCAATCACGCCGATCACGCTGCCCAACAGTCCGGCCAGCAAGCCATACCAGACAAATATAGCGCGGATCAACCCGTCCGTTGCTCCCAGGGTACGCAACACGGCAATATCGCCGCTCTTATCTTTAACCGCCATCACCAGCGTGGAAACAATATTAAAACACGCCACCCCAATCACCAGCACCATCGCCAGATACATAATGGTTCGCACCATCTGGATATCACGGTACATATAGCCATAGGTGCCGATCCAACTGCGGATATAGACATGGGCGTTGGTGACCTCGCCCGCATCGCGCACCAGTTTATTGGCGCTGAAAACATCCGTGGCTTTAATGGCGATCCCCGTGACGCTCTCCCCCATATCCAGATAGTGCTGCGCGTCGGCCAGCGGCACCAGCGCCAGACTGTGATCGAGCTGACCGCTGAGTTGCAGAATCCCGCTGACGTGCAACCGGATACGCTTTGGCTGCATCAGCTTCATTTCCGGGTCATTATTGGGGATCATCACCGTCACCCAATCGCCTTCATTGACGTTCAGCGCGTTTGCCACGCCCTGACCGATAATCACCTGCTGTTCGCCGGCGCGAAAGCGCGGCCAGGCATCGTTGATCACAAAACGGGGTAATGCGCTGAGCCGGCTCTCCTGCTGCGGGTCAACGCCTTTCATCTGAATGGCGCGCAGGTTGGCGCCGTTTTCCAGCAAACCGGTAAAATTGATATAGGGCGCCGCCGCCGCCACGCCCGGCACCCGTTCGATTTTGGGCAACAGCGCCTGCCAGCCGGCAAAGGGTTGATTGACCGGTTCTATTTCACCGTGGGGAACCACGGCCAGAATACGGTTGTTCAGCTCACGCTCGAAACCGTTCATCGCGCTTAAGCCCACGATCAGCACCGCCACGCCCAATGCAATCCCGATCGTCGAAATAACCGAAATCAGCGAAACCATGCCGCCGCGCCGCCGGCCCCGGCTGAAACGCAGGCCAATCAACAGGGAAAGCGGAGGAAACGTCATTGCCCGACTCCCGTTAGCGTCAGTTCCTGCTGCAACTGACCGTCACGCATTTCCAACTGACGGCTCAGGCGGCCGGCCAGTTGTAAATCATGGGTCACCACCAGAAACGCCGTCCCCTGCCGCACATTCAATTCGCCCAGCAGTTCAAAAATCGTATCCGCGGTACGCTGGTCGAGGTTGCCGGTCGGCTCGTCCGCCAATACCAGCGACGGACTGTTCACCAGCGCTCTGGCAATGGCGACGCGCTGACGTTCGCCGCCCGACAGCTCCGCCGAACGGTGATGGCTGCGATTTTCCAACCCAACCGCCGCCAGCATCTCACGGGCTTTGTCTTGCGCCTGCGACGCCGGCACATGACCGATCAACAAAGGCATAGCCACATTTTCCAGCGCGGTGAAATCCGGCAACAGGTGGTGAAACTGGTAAATAAAACCCAGCTCGCGGTTACGCAGCGCCGATTTGTCCGCCGCCGACAGCTTACTCATCTGCTGCCCTTTAAAAATCACCTCACCGGAGGTGGGCGAGTCCAGCCCGCCCAACAGATGCAATAAGGTGCTTTTCCCCGAGCCGGAACTGCCGACAATCGCCATCATCTCCCCGCTGCGCATTTCAAAGGTCACATCGCGCAGGACATCCGTCGACAGCTTGCCTTCCTGATAGCGTTTGCACAGGTTATTGCACTGCAACAACAGTAAATCATTCATAACGTAAAGCCTCAGCGGGTTGAACGGCGGCGGCGCGCCATGACGGATACAGCGTGGAGAGAAGAGCAATGACCATCGCGGTCAGCGCGATGGTGACGACCTGTAGCGGTTCTATCGCCACCGGCAACGCCGCGCCGTCAAGCAATAATCCCAACATCGGCATCAGCGTATTTAGCTGGCTGGCCAACAGCGCCCCCAGCAGCGCGCCGAGTAACGCCCCGACGATCCCGGCGCTGCCTCCCTGCACCATAAACACCGTCATAATCTGACGCTGGGTCAATCCTTGCGTTTGCAGAATAGCCACCTCGCCCTGTTTTTCCATCACCAGCAAACCCAGCGAGGTAATAATATTGAACGCGGCGACGGCGATAATCAGACTCAGCAGCAGCCCCATCATGTTTTTCTCCATCCTCACCGCCTGGAATAACTCCCCCTTGCGCTCACGCCAGTCTTTCCACACCAGCCCGTCCGGCAACGTCTGGCGGCTCAGCGTATCGACCGCCAGCGGTTGATCGAGCCACAGGCGCCAGCCGGTAATATTGCCGGCCGGATAGCGCATCAGCCGTGAGGCATCCTGCTGATTGACCAGCAGTTGGTAGCCATCAACCTCGCTGTTGGCGGCAAAGGTTCCGGCGACGGTGAATAACCGCTGGCTGGGGATACGCCCCATTGGGGTGAGCTGGCTGGCGCTGGGCACCATCAGACGCAGTTGTTCGCCGCGTTTTACGCCCAGTTGAGACGCCAGTTGATCGCCGAGAATAACCTGATAGCCTCCCGGCTGTAGCTGCTGTTGCCTTACGTTCACCAGATAGCGCGATAAAGGTTCCGCTTCATCCGGGTTGACGCCCAGCATTACGCCCACGGCGACGCTGCGGGCGCTTTGCAGCACCACCTCCCCGGTGGTTAAGGGCGCCGCGCGGTTAATCCCCCGCAACGCATCCAGGTTCGAGGCTGGCTGGGCCTGTGGGTCAAGCGAGCCTTGGGGCGTGGTGATCAACGCCTGCGGCATCAGCCCCAGGATATTGTTCTCCAGTTCACGCTCAAAACCATTCATAACCGACAGTACGGTTACCAGCGCCATCACCCCCAGGGTGATGCCAATGGCCGATAACCAGGAGACAAACCGCCCGAAGCGGTCCGATGCTCGGCCGCGCATATAACGCAGGCCAATGAATAATGCGACAGGTTGATACATGAAATCCGTCTGGATGAGGTTGCCAAAGCAAAGTGATCAAGGATAATAAAGGGTAGCACCGCTTTATGGAACCCTAACACCCTCACTCTCCGGCTTTTTCTTAGCGGACACCGGGGTCGAGACCTGATAATCAGATTATGCCTGAAAAATATCGTTATCCGTTGCCGCTCAAATCGGGTGAGCAACGCCTGCTGGGGCAATTAACCGGCGCCGCCTGCGCCGTAGAATGTGCAGAGATCATTGACCGCCATCGCGGACTGGTCGTGCTTATCGCCCCTGATATGCAGAACGCCTTGCGTCTGCGCGATGAAATTCAACAATTTACCGAACAACCCGTCACCAGCTTGCCTGATTGGGAAACGCTGCCTTACGACGGCTTTTCTCCCCATCAGGAAATTATTTCCAGTCGGCTTTCCACCCTGTATCAGTTGCCGTCGCTGGATCGGGGCGTCTTGATCCTGCCGGTCAACACCCTGATGCAGCGGGTATGCCCGCATAATTTCCTGCACGGTCATGCGCTGATGCTGAAAAAAGGCCAGCGCCTATCGCGCGACAAACTGCGTTCGCAGCTGGAACAGGCGGGCTACCGCAGCGTCGATCAGGTGATGGAGCACGGGGAGTTCGCCACCCGCGGCGCGTTGCTGGATCTGTTCCCGATGGGCAGCGAGGAGCCGTACCGAATTGATTTCTTTGATGATGAAATCGATAGCCTGCGGCTGTTTGATGTCGATACGCAGCGGACATTAAATGAAGTGCCGCACATCAATCTGCTGCCCGCGCATGAATTTCCAACCGATAAAACCGCCATCGAATTGTTTCGCAGCCAGTGGCGGGAACAATTTGACGTGCGCCGCGATGCGGAGCACATCTATCAGCAGGTGAGCAAAAGCGCCTGGCCCGCCGGTATTGAATACTGGCAACCGCTGTTTTTTAATCAGCCGCTGCCTTCGCTGTTCAGCTACTTCCCCGACAATACGCTGGTGGTGAATACCGGCGATATCGAACAGAGCGCCGAACGTTTCTGGCAGGATGTTCAGCAGCGCTTTGAAAGCCGTCGCGTCGATCCCATGCGCCCGCTTCTGCCGCCGGAATCGTTATGGCTGCGGGTTGACGGCCTGTTTTCCGAGCTAAAAGCCTGGCCGCGGGTGCAATTGCGCACCGACACCCTGCCGGAAAAAGCCGCCAATGTGAATCTTGGCTATCTGCCGTTGCCGGATCTGGCCATTCAGCACCAGCAAAAAGCGCCGCTGGACACGCTGCGCCGCTTTATCGAGCAATTTGACGGGCAGATCATCTTTTCCGTCGAAAGTGAAGGCCGGCGCGAAACCCTGCAAGAGTTGCTGGCGCGAATCAAGCTCAATCCCACGCCGATTAACCATCTGGATCAGGCCAAAAAACGCGGCGCCAATCTGATCATCGGCGCCAGCGAGCACGGTTTTATCGATACCCTCCGCCAGCGGGCGCTGATTTGCGAAAGCGATCTGCTGGGTGAGCGGGTCAGTCGCCGGCGGCAGGATAACCGGCGGGCCATCAATACCGAGACGTTGATTCGTAACCTGGCGGAGCTTCGGCCTGGGCAGCCGGTGGTGCATCTTGAACACGGCGTGGGACGCTATGCCGGATTAACCACGCTGGAAGCGGGCGGCATTAAAGCCGAATATCTGATTCTGACCTATGCCGGCGAAGATAAACTTTACGTACCGGTATCCTCGTTGCATTTGATCAGCCGTTATGCCGGCGGCGCAGACGAAAGCGCGCCGCTGCACAAACTCGGCGGCGAGGCCTGGTCGCGCGCGCGACAGAGAGCGGCCGAAAAAGTACGCGACGTCGCCGCCGAATTATTGGATGTCTACGCGCAACGCGCCGCCAAAAGCGGTTTTGCCTTTAAGCATGACAAAGGGCAGTATCAGCTTTTCTGCGAAAGTTTTCCCTTTGAAACCACGCCCGACCAGGCGCAGGCCATTAATGCCGTGCTGAGCGACATGTGCCAGCCGCTGGCGATGGATCGTCTGGTGTGCGGCGATGTGGGCTTTGGTAAAACCGAAGTCGCAATGCGCGCCGCGTTCCTGGCCGTGGAAAACCATAAACAAGTGGCGGTGTTGGTGCCGACCACCCTGCTGGCGCAGCAACACTACGATAACTTCCGCGATCGTTTTGCCAACTGGCCGGTTAAAATCGAAATGATCTCCCGGTTTCGCAGCGCACGCGAACAAACGCAGATCCTGGAAGAAACGCGGCAAGGCAAAGTCGACATTCTGATCGGCACCCATAAACTGTTGCAGAACGATGTCCACTGGCACGATCTGGGATTGCTGATTGTGGATGAAGAGCACCGCTTCGGCGTGCGCCATAAAGAGCGGATTAAAGCGATGCGCGCCAACGTGGATATTCTTACGCTGACCGCCACGCCGATCCCCCGCACGTTGAATATGGCGATGAGCGGAATGCGCGATCTGTCGATTATCGCCACCCCGCCGGCGCGTCGGCTGGCGGTGAAGACCTTTGTGCGGGAATACGACAATCTGGTGGTGCGCGAGGCCATCCTGCGTGAAATTCTGCGCGGCGGTCAGGTTTATTATCTCTACAACGATGTGGAAAACATCGAAAAGGCCACCCAGCGACTGGCTGAACTGGTGCCGGAAGCGCGCATCACCATCGGCCACGGCCAGATGCGTGAACGCGATCTGGAACGGGTGATGAATGATTTTCATCACCAGCGGTTCAACGTACTGGTTTGCACCACCATCATTGAGACCGGCATCGATATTCCCAGCGCCAATACCATTATCATTGAACGGGCCGACCACTTCGGGCTGGCGCAGTTGCACCAGCTACGCGGCCGCGTCGGGCGCTCGCATCATCAGGCCTATGCCTATCTGCTGACGCCGAATCCCAAGGCGATGAGCACCGATGCGCACAAGCGTCTGGAAGCAATCGCCTCGCTGGAAGATTTGGGCGCGGGCTTTGCGCTCGCCACCCACGATCTGGAAATTCGCGGGGCGGGCGAACTGTTGGGTGAAGACCAAAGCGGTCAGATGACCAGCGTGGGCTTCTCGCTGTATATGGAGTTGCTGGAAAGCGCCGTTGAAGCGCTGAAGGCCGGTCGTGAACCGTCGCTGGAAGACCTGATCAGCAGCCAGACGGACGTTGAACTGCGGTTACCCGCCCTGCTGCCGGAAGACTTTATCCCTGACGTCAATACCCGGCTGTCCTTTTACAAACGCATCGCCAGCGCCAAACAACCGCATGAGCTGGATGAACTCAAAGTCGAGCTTATCGATCGTTTCGGCCTGCTGCCGGACGCCACCCGACATCTGTTACAGATTGCCGCGCTGCGTCAACAGGCCCAGTCGCTGGGGATAAAACGCATTGAAGGCCATGAAAAAGGCGGGTTTATCGAATTCAGCGAGCAAAACCGCGTCGATCCGACCCATCTTATCGGGCTGCTTCAGAATAACCCGGGCATTTACCGATTAGACGGCCCGACGCGCCTGAAATTCATTACCGATTTAAGCGCCCGGCCGCAGCGCATTGAGTTTATCCATTCACTGTTAACCAATATGTCCCAGCATACGCTGGCCGCCTGAGCTATCGAAACCGCCTCGCCCTTCCTTACACCGGAAGGGCATAACGCCGGCAACCGGCGTATGTCGTTCTTCCCCCTTTACAACCACGGGATTAACGCAGTAAAGTCCCCACCCTTTTTTATGACGGGCCGTTGCTGCGCAACGTTGAAAAACGTTCCAGACGTTTTTTTATGACGGGCGTCCTGCCCGTCACCCTATGGGCCGTTGCTGCGCAACGTTGAAAAACGTTCCAGACGTTTTTTTATGACATGGGTAATTCAGGATGTTTATAGGTTTTGACTATGGCACGGCCAACTGTTCCGTGGCGGTAATGAATGCCGGTACACCGCAACTGGTGCCGCTGGAAAACAAGTCCCCTTATCTATCCTCACTGCTCTGTGCCCCGGCGCGCGAAGCGGTCAGCGAGTGGCTATGGCGCTGCCATCAGGTAGAGGCCACGGGAGAAAACGCCCAGTTGCTGCGGCGCGCCATCAGCGTTAACCGCGACGAAGATATTCGTGTGCAGTCGGACAGCGTGAAATTCGGACGCGCCGCGTTAGCTCACTATATCGTCGATCCTGAAGAGACCTGGTTCGTTAAGTCCCCCAAATCGTTTCTTGGCGCTGTCGGCCTCAAGCCTCAGCAGATCGCGCTGTTTGAGGATCTGGTCTGCGCCATGATGCTGCACATACGCCGGCAGGCCGAGCAACAGCTTGGGCAATCCATCACACAGGCGGTGATCGGCCGGCCGATCAACTTCCAGAGTATTGGCGGCGAAGAAGCCAACCAGCAAGCCCAGGGCATTCTGGATCGCGCCGCGCAGCGCGCAGGTTTCCAACAGGTGATGTTTCAGTTTGAACCGGTCGCCGCCGGATTGGATTTTGAAGCTACGCTCAGCAGTGAAACCCGTGTGCTGGTAGTGGATATCGGCGGAGGAACCACCGACTGCTCAATGCTGTTGATGGGCCCTGACTGGCGCCATCAACGAGAGCGTCAACAAAGTTTGTTAGGGCACAGCGGCTGCCGGGTAGGCGGTAACGATCTGGATATCATGCTGGCCTTCAGGAAATTGATGCCCATGCTGGGTATGAACGGCGAGACGGAAAAAGGCATCCCCCTGCCCAGCCTGCCCTGGTGGAATGCGGTGGCGATCAACGATATTCCGGCGCAGAAAGACTTTTACAGTGCGGCGTGTCGTACCCTGATCGATGAAATGATACGCGATGCACAACGACCCGATGCAGTAAGACGCCTGCTTAGCGTCTGGCGTCAGCGGCTGGGCTATCGCCTGGTACAGCTGGCGGAAGAGAGCAAAATCACCTTATCCGACGCAGAACAGACAAACGCCGACCTGCACTTTGTCGAACCGGGCCTGACGACCATCATCGACCATAGCGAATTGAACGCGGCGATAGCCCAGCCGTTGCTGCGCATTCAGCAGCAGATCGAACAAGCGCTGAAGACCAGCCAAACCCGGCCGGATGTCATCTATCTGACCGGCGGTAGCGCCCGTTCCCCGCTGCTGCGCCAGGCAATTGAACGCCAGTTGCCGGGTATTCCTATCGCCAGTGGAAACGATTTTGGCTCCGTCACTGCCGGCCTGGCCCGTTGGGCGGAGATTCTATTTCGCGATTAACGTCCCAATGCCGGATGAGGTTATCCTGCCGCGGCCCCCGGCAGCCTGTGTATTCGCAAGCGGTGCACCGCACCGCCCCCCGATAGTGCATCGCATCATTCAGCTCTGCTCTATCCATCAACCTGCCGCGATTATGCCTGCGCGTTATTAAGACTCCGTGCCCATTTCCCGCGCGCCATAGCCCGGGAGATGATTTGTCGCCTGTCCAGAGTCCACATATGGCACTAATATTGCTTTATACCCGGCACCCTAAGCAGGCGATCCTGCCTATTCGATGTCGTTTTACCGCGGGCACTCGCCCCTGCCAACAAGCCTTACCGCGCTCGCCACACGTATAGGCAAGCGCTCAGACATCACAACGGAGAACGCAATGAAAATACAAACGCTGGTATCGCTGGTTCTGTTCGGAGTCGTCGGCAACGCCGCCCAGGCTGCGAACGCCGAAACCGGAGCGGTTCAAACCGACACGCTTAAGAAGATTCAGGATACCGGCACCATCGTCGTCGGCCATCGTGAATCCTCCGTGCCCTTTTCCTACTATGATAACCAGCAGAAAGTCGTCGGATACTCGCAGGAATATGCCAATGCGATTGTCGAAGCGGTGAAAAAACAGCTTAATCAGCCCAATCTGACGGTGAAAATGCTGCCTATCACCTCACAGACGCGTATCCCGCTGCTGCAAAACGGCACCATTGATTTTGAATGCGGCTCCACCACCAACAATGCGGAACGTCAGAAACAGGTGGCGTTCTCCAACTCCATCTTTATTGTCGGGGGGAAATTATTGGTTAAAAAAGACAGCGGCATCAACGATTTTCAGGATCTGTCAGGAAAACCGGTCACGACGACCGCCGGCACCACCAACGAAATTCTACTCAACCAGTTGAATGATAAAAACAGCATGAAGATGCGTATCATTTCGTCCAAAGATCACAGCGATGCATTCCGTACGCTGGAAAGCGGACGGGCCGTTGCCTTCTACATGGACGATCCGTTGCTGGCCGGTGAACGCGCCAAGGCGAAGAAACCCGACCAATGGGAAATCGTGGGAACCCCGCAGTCTCATGAAGCCTATGGCTGCATGTTGCGTAAAAACGATCCCGCCTTTAAAAAGCTGATGGATGAAACTATCGAGCAGGCGCAAACCACGGGTGAGGCGGAAAAATGGTATCAGCGCTGGTTTACCCAGCCGATCCCACCCAAAAATATCAATATGAATTTTGCCATGTCGGATGATATGAAAGCGCTGTTTAAAGCCCCCAACGATCATATCCTGTAACGCACGGAAAGCAGGTTACTGCGCTTACGTGACACCACGCCTTGAGCGCCTGACTCCCGCCCGATGAATACCGGGCGGGACGACCGTCGATAGGACGAGATGGGCGTGTCTTAAAAGGTTTCCCAGTTATCGTTCGACGGCCGGGCGGCGGGGGCTGTCGTCAGCCGCGGCACCGACAGCCGGGGCGCCGCGGCAACCGGCAATACTCTGTCGGATGAGGCGACCGAACGGCCCTGTTTGAGTTGGAAACTGGCAACGGACTGCATTAACTGCCGCGCCTGCTCTTCAAGCGAGGCCGCGGCTGCGGCCGATTCTTCGACCAGTGCGGCATTCTGCTGGGTAGATTGCTCCATTTCGCCAATCGCCAGCGCGACCTGATGGATGCCTTTACTTTGCTCGTCGGAAGCAATACTAATCTCACCCATAAGATCGTTCACCTGTGTAACCGACTGCACAATATTCTGCACCGTCTGCCCGCCATTTTCCGCCTGTGTGGCGCCGCTGCTGATCTGAATAACGGACTCGCCAATCAACCCTTCGATCTCCTTGGCGGCCTGCGCGCTACGCTGAGCAAGATTGCGAACCTCGCCGGCCACCACGGCAAACCCGCGCCCGGATTCGCCGGCACGCGCCGCTTCCACCGCCGCATTAAGGGCCAGAATATTGGTCTGAAAGGCGATGCTGTTGATTACCGAGGTGATTTCACCGATACGCCGGGATCCCCGTTCAATGTCGCCCATGGTTGCGACGATACCGCCGACCTGTTCGCCGCCTTTTTTGGCCGTCTGCGCCGCCTGGTCGGACAGTTTATTGGCGATCTGAGCATTGTCGGCATTCTTCTTCACCGTGCCAGTGAGCTGTTCCATACTGGCGGCGGTTTCTTCAATGGCTGACGCCTGCTCTTCGGTTCGCGCCGCCAAATCCGTATTGCCGGCCAGAATCTGCCCCGAGGCGTTGAATACTTGCTCAGCACTGCGGCGAATATTATCGATCATACCGTGCAGATTATCGCTCATCTCCGACATCGCGCCGATCAGTTGTCCCAGCTCATCACGACGTTCACTGTGCAACGCCACGGTCAGATTGCCGGCCGCAATGGCGCGGGCGGCCTGAACCGCCTCCCCGAGCGGGCGGACAATCTGTCCGGACAGCACAACCGCCGCCAATACCCCGAGCGCAATGGCGGCCAGCGTAATGATCAGCAATCGGTAATTCCCGGAAGAAATATTTTGGGCGACACGCTCCCCTTCCTTGTAATACACCTTGTTGATATCTTCCTGAATTGCGCCGAGAAGTCCGTTAAGCATTAACAGATCGTCTTTGCTGACGGCCGTGGCTTTCGTGTCCTGATAGCTGACCAGGTAGTCATCCACATGGGTATTCAGCTGTTTTACCAGCTCAAGGTCTTCCGCCGGCCAGTCGCCGGAGGCAATTTCCGCCTGTAACAATCGCAAAGTTTTAACAATATTATCAAGGGATTGCATATGCCTTTCGATGTGTTGCGGATTGTTATCCAGCGCATACATAAAGTTGGCGTCACGGGCGGCGACGCTTCCGTCGTAAAGCAAACTCAGCCGATCCAGCCGCTGCGTGGATTGTCCGCTGTTATGCAGTCCCCAAAGACCAACCAGCGATAACCCCAGCGCCACCGCCAGCAATAAGCCGAAACCAAGAGAAAGTTTTTTTGACACGGAAAGATTTTTGATTGAAAGGCTGTGTGACATATAAGTTTACTCATTCCCCATTATTGTATTTTTTTATCACTATATAGATGCAGGCACATCCGGAGCGGATAATACAGGGTCTGATTTATTTGTTGCTAATTGTTTTTTCTTTTGTTAACAAGAACCCTAAAAAACTCGGTAATTATGTTTTTCGTCAGCGCAATTTACTGCATTATATAAAGATTCTTTTATTTCACCGGGAGACAGGCGAGTGGGAAAAGAGAAGGCAAGCGGAGGAGTGACGGAAGAAAAACGCTGCTCAGAGAATGGCGCTATCTGCGCAGCGTAAAAAAGAGCGCTCGCTCGGACTGACGAGCATCAGGTCTGCTGGTTAAGAATCAGCTGACCCTTTTTGTCTACCGGGATCTGTGTGCCGGGATCGCGGTCCATACGAATTTTCCCCTGTTGATCGCCAATTTTATAGGTGACGTCATAACCCAATACTTTTTGCGATTTGTCATACACGGTCTGACAGCGCTGCTGCGTCGTCGTGTAAGTATCATTATCCTGCATGCTGCCCTGTACTTTGTTGCCGGCATACCCCCCCGCTAACGCGCCGGCCACCGTCGCTACATCTTTGCCGCGACCGCCGCCAATCTGGTGACCCAGCACGCCGCCCGCCACCGCGCCCAACACTGAACCTGCGATTTTATGTTCATCCTGAACCGGGCGCCGATGCGTAACCGTGACGTTGCGGCACTCCTGGCGAGGCGTCTTGACCGTTTCTTTGATTGGTGTTGCTGTAAGCACCTGCGCAAACTGCGGCTTAGATGAAAAAACATCCATACTCGCTACCGCCGCCACACCCAACGCGGCGGCCACACCGATACCCACACCCGCTAACATTGACTTGTTCACAGGATACCTCCCGAATATATTCTCACGCATTCCCACCTGCGATACCGCATTGATGAAGATTCACATCAAATACCTTGGATCCGGTGATTTTTTCCTGAATACCCCGGCATTCAGGATGTGCGACGTGCGTACTACGCCGTCTGTAAACGGTGAAAAGTCTGCACAATGTTGCTGAGCGCCGCAATAAGACTAATTAACCAAATATGTTATTTCGATGATAAAAAGTCTTTATTTGAGAATTATCTTAACAGGGAGAGCTAATCGGCAATATTTTATACTACCGAAAGGCCTGTCTGGCAGTGCGGAATAATACCGCCTGCGGCAGGCAGGCGGCGGAGAACGACAGCATCAATGCAATTTAAGGCGGGGACGAATAACCCGGTTAATACCGCCCACCAACATCATCAGACCGGTTTTAACATAGCCGTGCAGCGCAACCTGGTGCATGCGATACAGCGAGATATAGACGAAGCGGGCGATGCGCCCTTCCACCATCACCGAGCCGCGCATCAGGTTCCCCATCAGGCTGCCGACCGTACTGAATTTAGACAGCGAAACCAGCGAACCGTGATCTTTATAAACGTAGGGTTTTAGCGTATGACCGTTAAGCAACGCGACGATATTGGCATGGCAGCGCGACGCCATCTGGTGAGCCGCCTGCGCCCGCGGCGGCACAAACCCGCCGCCCTCTTGCGGACAGGAGGCACAGTCGCCAATGGCGAAAATATCGGGATCGCGGGTAGTCTGTAAGGTTGGTTCCACTACCAGTTGATTGATGCGGTTGGTTTCCAGACCGGCGATCTCTTTCATGGCGTCCGGCGCTTTAATCCCGGCGGCCCAGACCATCAGATCGGCGTCGATAAACTCGCCGTCTTTGGTATTCAGCCCACCCGCTTCGGCGCTGGTCACCATCGTTTTGGTTAACACCCGGACGCCGATATTGGTCAGTTCCTGATGGGCGGCCGCGGAAATGCGCGGCGGCAAAGCGGGCAAAATACGCTCGCCGGCTTCCACCAGCGTGACATTCAGCGTTTCTTTATCCAGACCATTAAAACCATAGCTATGCAGTTGTTTCACCGCATTATGCAGCTCGGCCGACAGTTCAACGCCCGTCGCTCCGCCGCCGACGATGGCGATATTAACCCGGTCTTTCTCATCCGTTCTGGCCGTGAATTTCAGGAACAGATTCAGCATTTCATTATGGAAACGCCGCGCCTGTTTCGGGTTATCCAGGAAGATACAGTGATCTTTTACGCCCGGCGTGCCGAAGTCGTTCGAGGTACTGCCTAACGCAATCACCAGAATGTCATAGGGAATTTTACGGGCGCTCACCAGCACGTCGCCCTGCTCGTCACAGATTTCCGCCAGTTGAATCGTCTTCTGTTGGCGATCGATATCCGTCAGCATTCCGAGCTGGAACTGGAAATAGTGATTACGCGCATGGGCCAGATAGCTCAACGCATCCATATCATCATCCAGCGATCCGGTCGCAACTTCATGCAGCAGCGGTTTCCACAGATGGCTATGGTTACGATCCACCAGCGTCACTTCCGCTTTCTTCTTACGGCCTAACGTGTGGCCCAGACTGGTCGCCAGTTCAAGTCCACCGGCTCCCCCGCCGACAATCACGATTTTTTTACTTGGTAATGTCAAAATGACCCCCTAAATTGTGAACCAATGGTTAATAAAGGGTAAAATAATAATATCCTTATATTACATAGGGTTCGAGTAGGTTAAATTCGATATCTGCCGCAAGAATAGCATGTCAGGTTATTTGGTCATACCAAAATTGATATATATCAATTTATTTTCAATTAGAGGAACGGACAGCCTGAAATTTCATTTTTATTTCAGCAAATTAGCCGTTTTGATAAGCATAATAAAGTGACAACGTCACTAAAGACGCAGCAATGCGCGACCTCAACCGGTCGCTGGTCAGCCCAGCACTTTAAACGCTTTCATACGTTGCAGGTGAGGAGAGATGTTTTTGAATTTATGCGTCTGGATATCATCCCAAATGATTTCATAGTAGTCGCTCAGCGCCTGCTCGCTACGCTGACTGTCGAGCATTTCGTCCTCGCGCGATAACACCACCAGGCACCGTTTGCGGTTTTTCTCACGAAAATTGGCGACACATTTAGTCGCAATATCCAGATATTCTTCCGGACGATCGATTTTACCCGCCATATTTTCCTGCGGGTAAAGGTTGGGGTTAAAGATCACCTGCCGTATATTACACAGAAAACCTATCCGTTCAGCCCAGAAACCGCCCAATCCGACGCCGCATATCAGCGGATGTTCGTCGTCAACCTGCTGGATCATTTTATCTACCCGTTTCAGCAGGTGTTGCATATCATGACGCGGATGCAGCGTGCTATAGCTCAGCAACCGAACGTCATCATCGATGAACTCAAGCTGTAGCACTTTCTCATGGTTGCCGGGACTGGTTGAATCAAAACCATGCAAGTAGATAATCATCGGTATCCTCACTACTGTTTTGAGTACGCCGCGTGGCAGACGACGTACCTAAGTACCCCTATTTCCCGTTGTCTTTATACGCTTGCCAGCGCGCGCTGAGTTCCGTAAGCGCCTGATTTGCCTGCTTCCATCGCGGCGAATCCAACAACTGCCGACGGGAGAACGCTCCCTGATGATATAAGCGGCTCAAGCGATCCGCTTTGACCGGGGACAGGTTATCCAAAATGCTTACCGCGCCGTCCCGTTGGTTACATACCAGAATCATGTCACAGCCGGCCTCTATCGAAGCCTGCGCACGCTGCGGATAACTCCCCATCACCGCCGCGCCTTCCATTGACAAATCATCGGAAAAGATGATCCCGTCAAAGTCCAGTTCCTGCCGCAGCACCTGCTTTAACCAGAACGGCGATCCGCTGGCCGGACGTGGATCGACGTCGGTATATATCACGTGGGCAGGCATAATCGCATCCAATTGCCGTTGCTGAATCAGTTCTCTGAAGATCAGCATATCACGGGCGCGGATTTCATCCAGCGGCCGCGGATCCAGAGGCGTCTCTTTATGCGAGTCTGCGCTGACCGCGCCATGACCGGGAAAATGTTTACCCGTCACTTTCATTCCGGCAAGGTGCATACCGCGAATAAAGCTTTGGGCCATCATGAGCGCCGTCTCCGGGCGATCATGGAACGACCGCTCGCCAATCGCGGCGCTTTGATGACCGATATCCAATACCGGCGCAAAGCTGATATCAATATCCATAGCGATCATCTCCGCCGCCATTAACCAACCGGCGTCCTCGGCCAGTCGACGCGCTTCAGATTCGGCATTCAACGCGGCAAAAGCCTGGGCGGCCGGCAGGCGGGTAAATCCGTCACGGAAACGCTGAACCCGCCCGCCTTCCTGATCGACCGCGACAATCAGACGATCGCGCGATGCGGCGCGGATCTGCCGCACCAGCTCACGCAGTTGTTCGGCATCATGAAAATTTCGGCTAAATAAAATCACTCCGCCAACCAGCGGATGCGCCAACACGTCTCGATCTTCTGCATCCAGCTCATAGCTGGCCACATCTAACATTACCGGGCCCACGAAAACCTCATTCAGTACTTAATGCGATTAATTCATCATCCTGACAGGATGCGAACGCCATTATTCGCCAATCCCCAACTGCCGACGCAACGGTGCCAGCGCGCGCAGAAAGCGATCCTGCCCGGTTTGACGCCAGCGGACTTCGTACCACATCAGCGCCAGATAATCGACCCACGGCAACCACTGCGCCGTATGCTGTTGCAGGCAGGCAATGGAAAATCCCGGACGCTGCTGGCGATAGGTGTGCAAAAAACGCCGCTGCGTCTCAGGATCCAGTTGATTGGCGCGAAAAATAAACGCCAGTTCCAGCGCGATATCGCCATCCGCCGCATATTCCCAATCGATAAGCATCATCTTCCCGTCCGCCAGCAACAGATTTTCCGCATGAATATCCAGATGCAGCGGCGCAACGGCCAGCATGCGGGGCAACGCCTCCCGCTGGAAATGCTGATGAAGGCGCAGCAGCGACGGTGAACGGCGGCGGCCGTCCATCTGTTGCCAATGGCGGGCAAATAGCGGCTTTAACGCCAAAGGGCAGCCACTGCGCGGCCGTTGATGAATACGGACGAGATAGCGCGCCAGATCGCCATTGCACAGCAGGTCAAAAAACTCCGCCGCCGTCGCCGCGCGTCCCGCCGCCCATTCGACAATCAGCCAACGGCCGTCCCACAGCAACGGACGCGGCGCCAGTCCTGCGCCCGCCATCTGCCGCAATAGACGAAACTCCCGCTGACGATCGGTGCCAGACAGGCGCCCGGCCGCCGACTGCCGGCGAGCAAGCCCGGCGAAACCCGGCGCGCTGATGCGCCAGCTTTCGCTGCTTAATCCGCTCACCGGGGCAAAATGAAAACCGGCGGGTTCCACCGCCGGAAAGTGCTTACCGAGCGTGTCGATAAGCTGTTGCTTAATGTTGGACGGCGCCATTACCCGACCATACGATTTCCCCGGTCTGAACCAACATCAACTGCATATCCAACACGGGTGATTTCACATCGCCGCTCACATCGCTATACAGCACATACTGCGCGCTGACATAGCGAGCCAGGCCGATCGCTTTACTGCGCGACCCCAGACTGTCGTCAACCGACAGGCCCAGGGTTTGTTTAGCCGCGGCCATCTGTTCACGCGGCACCAGCGTAAAAGCCTTGCCGTTTGACAGCGCATTGTACAGCGCGTTGTTGGCCTTCGCCGTCTGCAATGCGCCATTGGTATTATTTTTTACGCTGTCCAGCAGCAGGATGCTGCCCGGCGTTACGCCATCGGCTTGCAACATCTGGGCGACCAGCGGATTAATGGTGGCATCCCAATTCAAGGTTTGAATTTTAGGCGGTGGCGGAACCGGCTCGCCCGGCGGCGGAGTGGTCGGAACCTGAGGTTCCGCCGGCTCGATCGTTGCGGGCGGCTCAGTCGGTTCCGGCGGGCGACTAGGACACCCCGTCAGCACCAGCGTTGCCAGTACCACCCATAGATACTTTTTCATGTTTCCTCTCTCAACACACCATTATAAAAATAGATGAAGGCGGACCTGACGCACATCCGGACTGCTGCGTAGTGAAAAAACGCGAACTTCCGCCTGAGGTGGGATCACGATGGTTTGTACTTCTTCGTAAGGCAATACATCCAATCCACTGCCATCATACCAATAGAAACGATAATGCACGGCGACGGGTTGCCCCGTCTCGTTGCCGACAACCGCGGACGCGCGTTTTGCATCGTTTACGGTATCCAGCACAGGCTTGCCTGCCGTAATCCCCGCCGTTAGCAAAGGCGCATCCATTATCAGCGTTTGCCGTTCGTTGATCGTCAGCACCTTAGGCGCGCTGCATCCAGCCAGCAGCAACGCCATCAGGAATACGGGCAGACATTGAGTCATGAGATTATATCCGCTCAGCCAGCAACGGCCCTAATGGCTGGCCCCCGAGCAGGTGCATATGAATATGATAAACCTCCTGCCCGCCGTGTCGGTTGCAGTTGATAATCAATCGATAACCCTCTTCAGCAATCCCTTCCTGCTCGGCGATTTTCCCGGCGACCGTAATCATCCGCCCCAGCGCGGCTTCATGTTCAGCCGTGGTCTCATTGACCGTCGGGATCAGTATGTTCGGTACGATCAGAACATGTGTCGGCGTGCGTGGCGCAATATCACGAAAGGCTGTCACCAGTTCATCCTGATAAACGATATCGGCAGGAATTTCCCGGCGGATAATTTTACTAAAAATGGTTTCTTCAGCCATGATTGATTTCCTTTTTAAAACAAGCGCAGAACAAAGTCGTATAGGCAGTATGAGTGACATATTCCGTTTCTTTCAACCTTCTTCGACGATTTCTGGCGCAGGTGGTCAAAATACGACGGGTAGTACGCGCGCATCGTCTGCTTTCGCCGAGTGATACTCGCTTATCGCACGTATAAAAAAAGGGGCTTTCGCCCCTTGGAAACTCTCCAACACCCGATTAGTTATTACGGATGTAATCGTCCATATCGGTTTTCAGGTTATCGGATTTGGTACCGAAAATTGCCTGAACCCCGGAACCCGCGACAACCACGCCGGCGGCGCCCAGTTGTTTCAGCCCCGTCTGATCCACCTTGGACACGTCCGCCACGCTGACGCGCAGACGCGTGATGCAGGCATCCAGGTTAGTGATGTTTTCTTTGCCGCCGAACGCGATAACCAGCGCAGAGGCCATCTCCGTGCCGCTCTGAGCGGACTGTTCGGAAGTGGAATCTTCACGACCCGGTGTTTTCAGATTCAGCTTGGCAATCAACACGCGGAAAATAGTGTAATAAACCAACGCATAGCCCAGACCAACAATCGGGAACAGCCATAGATTACTGCCGTTGCCGCTCAGTACGATGAAGTCAATCAGACCGTGGGAGAAGCTTGTTCCGTCACGCATGCCCAGCAGAATACAGATCGGGAACGCCAGACCGGCCAGAATCGCATGGATCACATACAGGATCGGCGCAACAAACAGGAAAGAGAACTCGATAGGCTCGGTGATACCGGTCAGGAATGCCGTCAAGGCGGCGGAGATCATAATGCCCCCCACTTTGGCGCGATTTTCCGGTTTAGCCGAGTGCCAGATGGAGATAGCCGCCGCCGGCAGGCCATACATTTTAAACAGGAAACCACCGGATAATTTACCCGCGGTCGGGTCGCCGGCCATGTAGCGAGGAATATCGCCATGGAACACCTGACCGGCCGCATTGGTGAATTCGCCGATTTGCATCTGGAAAGGGACATTCCAGATATGATGCAGGCCGAAAGGCACCAGCGAACGCTCCACCAAACCATACAGACCGAATGCCACAACCGGGTTCTGATAGGCGCCCCATTGAGAGAACGCCTGAATTGCGCGTCCGATAGGCGGCCAGATAAAGGACAGAAGCACACCCAGGAGAATCGCGGCCAGACCGGAAATGATCGGCACAAAGCGTTTGCCGGCGAAGAATCCGAGATATTCCGGAAGTTGAATGCGATAGAAACGGTTAAACATATAAGCCGCGACTGAACCAGCGATAATACCGCCTAATACGCCGGTATCGGCCAGATGCTGCGATTCAATTTCCGTCGCCGACAGATGCAGAACCAGCGGCGCAACCACTGCTATCGTTTTCACCATGATGCCGTACGCCACGACCGCGGCCAAAGCCGATACGCCATCGTTATTGGTGAAGCCCAATGCCACACCGATAGCGAAAATCAACGGCATATTGGCGAAAACCGATCCGCCGGCTTCCGCCATCACATGGGAAACCACCGCAGGCAACCAGCTAAAATTTGCCGCCCCGACGCCCAGCAGAATACCTGCGATAGGCAATACGGATACCGGCAGCATTAGCGACTTACCTACTTTTTGCAGGTTTGCGAATGCATTCTTGAACATAATTGAGTGTGCTCCTGAGTAATAGTGCTTTTACTTCTGATGTTTCATAGACGCAAAGGTGGAGAAAATAGCCTTTACAGTTTGAGGTGTCTTAGCACCCTTTTAATTTTTACGAAGAGTAAAATAAATAGCGCGACTAATGTTTGACTGCTATCACGTTTCAATGAGCCGACATGTCGGAACAGAGCATAAATTGAGCATATTTGCGATATATCGCTAAAAAATACACATTCCTGGCAAGGGATCAGCAAGCCAGGACACATATTCTTCGCTATTAATTACACAGCAGAAAAAAACTCGGCTATTCTCAACCACTATGACGCAGCGGTCAACCGTGTCGGATCGATATGAAACAGGCGGGAAAAATTCTCGGTGGTGGCCACAGCCAGATTTTCCAGCGTGACGCCTTTCAGTACCGAGAGATACTCCGCCACCTCGCGCACATAGGCGGGTTGATTTTCCTTTCCACGAAAAGGAACCGGCGCCAGCCAGGGAGAGTCTGTTTCTATCAGCATGCGATCCAGCGGTACATAACGGGCGACGTCGCGCAATTCTTCCGCAGTGCGGAAAGTGACGATGCCGGAAAAGGAAATATAGAATCCCATATCCAACAGCGTCTTGGCGGTGGCTAAATCTTCCGTGAAGCAATGCAACACGCCGCCGCACCTCTCCGCGCGTTCTTCTTTCAGAATCGCCAGCGTATCTTCCCGCGCCGCCCGGGTGTGGACGATCACCGGCTTATTCAGATCGTTGCCAATACGGATGTGCTCGCGAAAAGAGGCCTGCTGCTGCGCTTTTGTCTCTTCCTGGTAATGATAATCCAGCCCCGTTTCCCCCATCGCCACCACCTGACTGGCCGCGGCAAGTTGACGCAACTCGGCGTAATCATAGGATTCGGCCTGATTTAATGGATGAACGCCGCAGGAAAACGCCACATTGTCCCGGTCGCCGATCAGTTCGGTCATGGCGCGAAATCCGGGCAGCGTAGTCGCGACGGCCAGGACGAAGCCAACGTCACGGCTTTTGGCTTTATCCAGTACGTCAGAGACATTTCTATGTAAGGACTGATAATCCAGCCCATCCAGATGACAGTGGGAATCAACTAACAACATGATAATTACTCGAAATTAATTAAGCAGAAAAGGGATGAAAACGCCGCTGAACAGCGGTTGACAGGCTTTGTTCGCCATCAAGCAATCGTTCCGTTAACAGTAACTCACGGTTCACGCCGGTTACCGTCAGTAATTTTTGTCGGCAGGTCAGCCACTGGTGCAGCTCGTACTGTAGCTGAGGATTTCCCGATTGCGCAGCCAAACGTTCAACCAGCGCGACCTGATCCTGATTCACCAGATACTCCCCCGCCCCTTGCTGCCATTTTACGGCATCCAATAGCAACGATGCCAACCAGTGGATCCGCTCATCGGCATCATCATGGTTAAGCTGCGGCGTTAAGGAAAGCAGATCGTGCGAGGTAAGCGCGGCAGAGAATGCCTGGCATAAAGCGGCGCGCTGTTTCCAGCGTTCCGCTTGCAAGAGTTTCTCCGCCGCCAGCGGGGCGCCCGCCTGTAGCCTCAATGCGGTACGCAACGCCTGAATATCATGCTTATGGCGTGAATTCAGCCATAGCACGCTCTGCGTTTCACTCGGAACGGCCAGATAATGGTATAGACAGCGGCTGCGCAAGGTTGCCAACAGCCGCGCCGGCTCACGGCAGCCAAACAAAAAATAGGTACTCCGCGGCGGCTCTTCCAGCGTTTTCAGCAAGGCACTGGCCGCGGCTTCCGTCAGTTGCTCCGCCGACGGCAGCCAGATAACTTTAACCCCGCCCTGGCGGGAATGCTGATACAGCTTATCCAGCACCTCTCGCACCGGGTCAATTCCCAGACTCTGTTTGCCTTTTTCCGGACTCAGCACATACCAGTCGGGGTGCGTCCCGGCCATCATCAGATGACAGGAATGGCACTTACCGCAACTCTTCATCCCTTCGGGATGCTGGCACATTAACCAGCGGCTCAGCGCGTAAACCAGCGAGTCATCTCCCATGCCCGGCAATGCATGCAGCAATAGAGCGTGATGACCTCTTCCCGCCTGATATTGGCCAATCATTTGACGGTAAGGCGCATTAAGCCACGGATACCAGTCCATCAGGGGAGATCCTGTGTCAGCGCCTGCGGCTGAAATCCCTGGCTTTGCAGCCATTGCCCTAGTGCCGTCTGAATGTCGGCGCTGACGTTTTCCATCGGCTGCGCGGCGTCAATCGTCACAATACTGCGGTCTTCCGCCGCCAGGGCCTGATAGCGCGCCCGGGTACGCTCAAAGAACGCAAACGACTCCTGCTCGATGCGATCCAGCTCTCCGCGCTGGCGGGCGCGTTGTAATCCAACAGCCGGCGGTAGATCAAGGTAGAGCGTCAGATCGGGGCGAAAATCGCCCAGTACCGTATCGCGCAGCGACAGCAACAAGTGTTGATCGATCCCGCGCCCTCCCCCTTGATACGCCTGAGATGAGAGATCGTGCCGATCGCCGATTACCCAGTTCCCTTGCGCCAGCGCCGGTTTAATCACATTTTCGACCAGTTGTACTCGGGCGGCATACAACATCAGAATTTCAGCTTTATCCGTCACCTTTTCATCGGCAATGCCCTGCTTGATCAACTCACGTAGCTTTTCAGCCAGCGGCGTACCGCCGGGTTCGCGGGTAAAAATCACCTGATGAATGCCATAGGCGTGTAGCGTCTCAACCACGCTGTTTCTGGCGCTGGTCTTGCCTGCGCCTTCCAAACCTTCCAAGACGATAAATTTACTGTTGTTCATCCCGTTCCTTTAACGCTGAGCGGTATAGCCTCACAGCACGGTTATGGTCTGCAAGGTTGGTGGTGAAACTATGTCCGCCTTTACCGTCCGCCACGAAGTAAAGGTATGACGTTTTAGCCGGGTGGGCGGCCGCATCCAATGAGGCTTTTCCCGGCATCGCGATCGGCGTTGGCGGTAACCCGGAAATTACGTAGGTATTATAAGGCGTCGGCGTATCCAGTGCTTTACGGGTAATGACCCCCGCATATTCATCGCCCATGCCATAAATGACGGTGGGATCGGTTTGCAAACGCATACCCACGCGCAATCGATTGATGAAAACAGAAGCGACCTGAGTACGTTCCTGGCTAATCGCCGTTTCTTTCTCAATGATCGATGCCATGGTTAACAGTTCATCCGGCGTTTTATACGGTAATCCTTCCTCACGCCCCTGCCAGACATCATCCAGCGTTTTCTTCATGCGCTGATGAGCGCGTTGCAGCAACGCGCTATCGGTCGTATTGGCCGTATACAGATAAGTATCGGGATAGAACCATCCTTCAGGATTGGGTTTATCCTTCATGCCAAGCTGCTCGGCAATCTCCCGCACGCTTTTATCCGTCAGCGTCTGCTTAATATAGGATGACTGACGCAAGGTTTCGAGCCATTCCTTCAGCCGGGAACCCTCAACAAAACGAATGGCAAATTGCGCCTCTTTTCCGCTGGATAGCAATGCCAGCATCTCGCGCACCGTCATCGCCGCCGTGAAACGGTATGTTCCGGCCTTAAAATTCGCCAGTTCCTGTTCGACGCGCAGCAACCAGGGGAAAAAGGTTCCGTCGTTAATAATTTTCTGATCGAGTAGTAAGGTTTCTAATCCATCACGACCGGTACCGGCCGGGAGGGTAAAAATGGTTTCCTGCTTGATGGCAAGCGGCGAAACGGCGAAATGCTGTATTTTCTGCCACAGAAACAGCAGAATCAGCAGCAATAGCGCAACAACCACAATACCGATCTTTTTTATGTTCATAAATCAACCAACAACTAACAGTTAGGGCTCAGGAACCGATACAGTTCTCTGGAGCGATAACACCAGGATTGCGCCTGGTTTACGGGAACAATCGGCATCAAGGCGTTACAAATCACCACCTCATCCGCATCCGCCAACGCCGACACCGGCTCGGTAACGACGTGCAATTCGAAAGCCGAGTCAGCCAGCAGCGCGATAATATGCCGCCGGGCGACCCCATCGACGCCGGCGTAGGATAAGTCCGGCGTATAAACCTGATTTCCTTTACGCCAGAACAAATTAGCCGCACAGCATTCCACTAGCGCCCCGGAGGTGTCAAGCACCAATGCCTCATCGGCGGAGGTCTGCTCAAGATGAGTGCGGATCAATACCTGTTCCAGCCGGTTCAGATGCTTTATTCCCGCCAAAAGCGTACTTCTGGCTAACGCCACCGGGCTTAGACTCAGGGTGATGCCTTGCTCGCGCCAGCGAACATAATGATCGGGGTAATCCGCTTGCATAACAATGCGTGTCGGATCATCACATCCCCGGGCGCTATATCCTCGCCCACCGCGTCCCCGTGTCAGTATTGCCTTAACGATGCCCTCGTCACGGCCTTGCGCCGCCCGATTCATTTCAATCTCCAACAACGGCCAGTCAATGGCGGGCAGCATCAAACGGCGCGCCGCCTGCTGTAATCGCGCCAAATGGCGCTCATGCCATACGATTTGTCCATTGCAGACTCTGGCGGTGGTAAAACAACCGTCGCCAAACTGGGTACTCCGGTCTGATACCGCTAGCTGCTCCTGCAACCGACCATTTATCCAGATCATGTTTTTCTTCCATTGGGCAGTGTGTTGTCAGCTTGCCAGCAAACAGGATAGCCGTACAAGTCATGCTATCTGATTTTATGCAGGCAAAAAACTTCCGGGAACGGTTTTTGACGTCGCGCCAGCGACGGCCGTAAGGGGACGGCCAAGAATGGTACGCCACAAAAAACCGCAACCCGGGTTTTTCAGACGCGTGATCAAGCAGGTTGTTAGGGAGAGCGTACCGAGGGGCGCTCCGCCGGCTTACGCCGCCACGCCCCTCGGTACGGTAGGCCCGGATATCACTGGCCTACAGACGACTTTATCAGCGACCTCGTTTTTCACAGGGTTTGATCATCAAACCTTACGGAATAACAGAGAGCCGTTAGTCCCGCCGAATCCAAAGGAGTTACATAACGTATACTCCATATTGCTGACCTGACGTGCCTCATGAGGCACAAAATCCAGATCGCAACCTTCATCCGGGTTGTCCAGATTGATCGTCGGGGGAACGGACCGATCGCGCAGCGCAAGAATGCTGAAGATAGATTCGATCGCCCCTGCCGCGCCCAATAAATGCCCGGTCATCGATTTTGTCGAACTGACCAGTACGCGGCTGGCATCTGCGCCAAACACAGACTTGACGGCCTGCGTTTCGGCTTTATCACCCGCAGATGTCGAGGTGCCATGCGCGTTGATATAACCGACCTGCGAGGTAGAAATCCCGGCGTCGCGTAAGGCGTTTTCCATCGCCAAGGCGGCTCCAGCGCCGTTTTCCGGCGGCGACGTCATATGATAGGCGTCGCTGCTCATGCCAAACCCGACCACTTCCGCATAAATCCTGGCGCCGCGTTTTTTCGCATGCTCGTACTCTTCCAGCACCAACATACCGGCGCCGTCGCCCAGCACAAAACCATCGCGGTCTTTATCCCACGGGCGGCTTGCCGCCTGAGGATCGTCATTACGCGTTGATAACGCGCGGGCCGCGCCAAAGCCGCCCACGCCGAGCGGCGTACTGGCTTTTTCCGCGCCGCCGGCAACCATGACGTCAGCATCATTATAAGCAATGATGCGGGCCGCATGACCGATGTTATGCACACCGGAGGTACAGGCGGTGGCGATGGAAATACTCGGGCCGCGTAAGCCGTACATAATGGAGAGATGCCCGGCAACCATGTTAACAATGGTTGAAGGTACGAAGAACGGACTGATTTTACGCGGTCCCCCCTTCACCAGCGAACTGTGGTTCTCTTCAATGAGACCCAGGCCGCCAATGCCGGAACCAATCGCCGCACCGATGCGTGACGCGTTTTCTTCCGTTACTTCAAGACCGGAATCCTGCATAGCCTGAATGCCAGCGGCGATTCCGTATTGAATAAAGGCATCCATTTTGCGTGCTTCTTTACGCGAAATGAATTCCTCACAATTAAAATTCTTTACTAAGCCAGCAAAACGCGTTGCATAGGCACTAGTATCAAAATGGTCGATCAGGCTGATGCCACTCTGACCGGCAAGAAGAGCACTCCAGGTAGACTCAACTGTATTGCCGACAGGAGATAACATGCCCAGTCCAGTCACAACTACTCGACGCTTAGACACGCTTGTCCTCCAGGGAGGGAAAATATGACACTGCGGGACAAAAAACTTAGGCGGTCGAGTGACCGCCTAGATATGTTCGCTTACTGCTGGTTAGCCTGAATGAAATCAATGGCTGCCTGAACAGTCGTGATTTTTTCAGCTTCTTCATCTGGAATCTCAGTATCAAACTCTTCTTCCAGAGCCATTACCAGCTCAACAGTGTCAAGAGAATCAGCGCCGAGGTCGTCAACGAAAGAAGCATTGTTTACGACTTCTTCCTGCTTAACGCCAAGCTGTTCAACGATGATTTTCTTAACGCGTTCTTCGATAGTGCTCATACTCTTAAATTTCCTATCAAAACTCGCTTTCGCGATGGTTTTCGTAGTTTATAAAATGTTGAAAAAGATGCAACAAAATCCCGGCTGGTCGAACCACGATTTTGTGCTATTTTGCGGTTATTACCGCAAATAACGCAAATAATTTCGTGCTTTTTAGATCATATACATGCCGCCATTGACATGCAATGTTTCACCGGTAATGTAACCTGCCTCGTCAGAGGCTAAAAATGCAACAGCACTGGCGATTTCTTTAGCATCACCAAGCCGGTTAGCGGGAACCTGGCTCAAAATGCCTGCTCGCTGCTCTTCTGTCAACGCCTGAGTCATATCAGTTTCAATAAACCCAGGCGCAACAACGTTGACCGTAATCCCCCGGGAAGCCACTTCACGCGCAAGAGACTTGCTGAAACCTATCAGCCCAGCCTTTGCCGCCGCGTAGTTTGCCTGTCCGGCATTGCCCATCGTTCCAACCACGGACCCGATGGTAATGATACGACCATAGCGTTTTTTCATCATAGCGCGCATTACAGCTTTAGACAGACGGAATACGGATGTCAAATTCGTATCCAGAATATCCTGCCATTCATCTTCTTTCATACGCATCAACAGGTTGTCGCGAGTAATCCCGGCGTTATTGACTAAAATATCAATTGCGCCAAACTCGGCGTACATCTCCGCCAATGTTTTTTCCACTGACGCCGCATCCGCGACATTCAGCATATATCCTTTACCGTTCTCGCCCAGCCATGCGCTGATAGCCTCGGCGCCTTTTTCGCTGGTTGCCGTGCCGATAACCTTCGCCCCGCGGGCAACGAGCGTCTCAGCAATCGCTCGCCCTATGCCGCGGCTGGCGCCGGTAACCAGCGCAATTTTTCCTTCAAGACTCATTGTCTTCTCCGTTCCTATTTTTCAAGCGCCACTGACAGAGAAGCAGGATCATTCACCGCAGACGCTGTCAGAGTATCAACGATGCGTTTAGTCAGACCGGTAAGAACTTTACCCGGCCCAACTTCAAGTAACGATTCAACGCCCTGAGAGGCGATGAATTCCACACATTCAGTCCAACGCACGGGACAGTAAAGCTGGCGTACCAGTGCGCTGCGGATCGCCTCCGGCGCCGTCTCGATGCGGGCATCAACGTTATTTACCACCGGAATTTCCGGCGCATTAACATCCACGGACTCAAGCGCGACAGCCAGCTTTTTCGCCGCCGGCTCCATCAGCGCACAGTGAGAAGGCACGCTCACCGGCAATGGCAACGCACGTTTGGCGCCGGCGGCCTTACAAGCTGCGCCGGCACGTTCCACCGCGTCTTTGTTCCCGGCAATCACTACCTGCCCGGGAGAATTAAAGTTTACCGGCGAAACAACCTCTCCTTGCGCGGATTCTTCACACGCTTTGGCGATGGCGTCATTATCAAGACCGATAATCGCATACATCGCGCCAGTACCTTCCGGCACCGCTTCCTGCATAAGTTTGCCGCGCAATTCAACCAGGCGTACCGCCTGCTGGAAATCGAGCGCGCCGGCACAAACCAGAGCGGAATACTCGCCCAGACTATGCCCGGACATCAAGGCCGGCGTTTTACCGCCCTGCTGCCGCCAGACACGCCAGATAGCGACAGAGGCCGTTAACAGAGCAGGCTGGGTTTGCCAGGTTTTATTCAGTTCTTCAACCGGCCCCTGCTGCGTCAGTTGCCACAAATCATAACCTAAAACGGCGGAAGCCTGAGCAAACGTGTCGATAACAACCGGATACTCCGTCGCCAGTTCAGCCAGCATACCAACGGCTTGCGATCCCTGACCTGGGAATACCATTGCAAATTGCGTCATATCAGAATCCTGTTTAATCAAAAACGAATCAGCGCGGAACCCCAGGTAAAACCGCCGCCGAAAGCTTCAAGCAATACCAGTTGTCCGGGTTTAATCCGCCCGTCCCGCACCGCTTCATCCAGCGCTGAAGGCACGGAGGCCGCCGATGTATTGCCGTGACGATCCAGTGTCACAACAACTTTGTCCATTCCCATGCCTAATTTTTTGGCTGTGGCGCTGATAATGCGCAAATTAGCCTGATGCGGCACCAGCCAGTCTAGTTCACTTTTATCCAGTTGAGACGCCCGCAGCGTTTCCTCAACAATGTGCGCCAGTTCGGTTACCGCAACTTTAAATACTTCATTGCCCGCCATCGTCAGGTACGCCGGCTTTTCCAGGTTGTTGCGATCCTGATGCGGCAGCGTCAGCAGTTCGCCATAGCGTCCATCCGCATGCAGATGCGTGGACAAAATACCCGGCTGCTCTGACGCCGTCAGCAAAACGGCGCCCGCGCCATCGCCGAACAGGATCAGCGTACCGCGATCGTCAGGGTCCAACGTGCGGGACAACATATCAGAACCGATAACCAAAGCATAATCCACCGCGCCATTTTTGATATATTGATCGGCAACGCTGAGCGCATAGGTAAAACCCGCGCAGGCTGCGGCCAAATCAAAGGCGATGGTATCTTCGATTTCAAGCAGTTGCTGAATCTGGCAGGCGGCGCTGGGGAATGCATAACCTGAAGAGGTGGTCGCGACGATCAGTAAACCGACCTGCGATTTATCAATGCCCGCCATTTCCAACGCTTTCTGCGCGGCATGGCAGCCCATCGTAGCCACATTTTCATCCGGCGCCGCAATGCGACGCTCACGGATCCCGGTACGCGTGACGATCCATTCGTCAGACGTATCCACCATCTTCTCTAAATCAGCGTTCGTCCTGATTTGTTCAGGCAGAAAGCTGCCCGTTCCGATTATTTTTGTATACATGTACGCTTAATCACTCTTGGGTAATACAGCTTCTAGACGGGCAGCGATTCGCTCAGGGAGTTGCCGCTGTACCGTCTGCATTGCCTGTTCGATGGCAACCGCGAATGCTCGCGGGTTCGCTGCACCGTGACTTTTAATTACGATGCCGCGTAATCCTAACAGACACGCGCCATTATATTGGTCTGGATTCAAATGACCGAAACGCTTCGCCAGTCGTTTTTGTAACAAACGTCCCACCCACCGTATCCACCAGGGTTGTTTCCGCTTGCGATCCGTATCGGCGGATGAGGATTTCAACAGCGACAGAAACATCCTGACTACGCCTTCCATCGTCTTCAACGTGACATTGCCTACAAAGCCGTCACAGACCATGACATCCGTCTTTCCTGTCAGCAATTCGTTACCTTCAAGATAACCAATATAGTTGATTGCCGGCGTACTTCTTAATTTGGCCGCCGCATCGCGGATATTATCCAGGCCTTTGCTTTCTTCTTCGCCGATGTTCAGTAACGCCACCCGCGGGTTTTTCAATCCCAAAACCTCTTCTGCCATTACCGAGCCCATTACCGCGAATTGAACCAGCATAGTGCTGTCGCATTCGACGTTCGCGCCTAAATCCAGCACCACGGTTTTCCCCTGTTGCTGATGCGGTAAAACAGAAACCAATGCAGGGCGTTCAATGCCATCGAGCGGTTTAATCAGAAGCTTCGCCAGCCCCATCAGCGCGCCGGTATTGCCCGCGCTGACGCAAGCTTGGGCTTTTCCGTCTTTAATCAGCTCAAGCGCGATGCGCATCGACGTTCCGCGGCTCGCGCGGATGGCCTGAGACGGTCGGGCATCACTGGCAATAACCGATTCGGCTGGAACAATGTCTAACCGAGACAATAGTTCAGAATCGACTTTGGCAAGTAATGGAGCGATCGCAGCAGGGTCGCCAACGAGCATCAGGTTGAGATTTGAATTAGAAGCCAGTGCCTGCAATGCAGCAGGCACTGTTACGCAGGGACCAAAGTCCCCGCCCATCGCATCTAACGCCAGAGTTAGGCGTGTCAAAGTATTGCCTTGCTAATAATTCGCAAGAATTACTTGGCAATAACCTTGCGACCGCGGTAGTAACCATCCGCAGTGATGTGGTGACGCAGATGAGTTTCGCCAGAAACTTTATCTACGGATACAGAAGAAGTGGTCAGCGCATCGTGAGCACGACGCATACCACGTTTGGAACGGCTAGGTTTATTCTGTTGTACGGCCATGGACCTTACTCCTTAATTACTTATGCTTTAAACTGGCTAATACGGCAAACGGATTCGGTTTTTCTGCCTCTTCAGGCAACTTACCGAACACTATGTCCGCTTCGGACACTTCACAGTGTTCAGAATCATGTACCGGGGCGATAGGCAACGTAAGGATGATTTCATCTTCAATCATTGCCAGCAGATCGACTTCGCCAAACTCATCAACGTCGATCGGCTCGTACGCTTCCGGTAAAGCTTCGGCCTGTTCATCATTGATGACCGGGCTAAAACAAAACGTCGCATGAACCTGATGTTCGAATGGCTTTCCGCAGCGCTGACACATTAATGTGACATTGACATCCGCACTACCGTCAATCACCGCCAGGCGCTGATTATCGATATTGAAAGACAAAGAAGCCTGAACATCACTATCCACACTCACCACTGATCCGGCAACACGCGTCACCTGCTCAGGCGAATAGATGCCAACATAATCTAAACGCTTTTGAGCAGTGCGAACCGCATCAAGGGTTAGGGGTAATTTTACCTTTTGCATAGGGCGCGCATATTAACGTCGTAACGACATAGAGTCAAAGAAAAAGGCAGTGAAGCACGACCTTTCACCAATATTCGCTTCCAGAGCGGCGCACAGTTTAAAATGCCTTTCATCATTACGCTACGGTTTATAAAAAAATTATGTATCAGATCGTTCTTGCTTCAACCTCGCCCTATCGCAAAGCCTTGCTGGAAAAGCTGAATATTCCTTTTATTTGCGCATCGCCCGACATTGATGAAACGCCGCACTGTGATGAAGATGTCATAACATTAGTCACTCGGCTGGCGGAAAGCAAAGCCAGAGCATTAAGCGCACGGTATCCCCATCATCTGATCATTGGCGGCGATCAGGTTTGCGTATTGGGCAATGACATTACCGGAAAACCGCACAATAAAGCCAACGCCGTTCGGCAACTGCAACGGGCAAGCGGACGGCGCGTCTCTTTCTTTACCGGTTTAGCCCTTTTCAACAGCGCGCAACGGCGAATGCAAAGCCTGGTTGAACCTTTCGACGTCCATTTCAGGCAACTGACCGATGCTGAAATTAACGGCTATCTGGAAAAAGAACAGCCCTGGAACTGCGCGGGCAGCTTTAAAAGCGAAGGGTTGGGCATTGCCTTATTCGACAGATTATCCGGTCGCGATCCCAATACATTGGTTGGGCTGCCGTTGATCGCCTTGACGCAGATGCTGCAAAAAGAAGGGATTAACCCGCTGACGCTGAGATAGTCCGACGGAATACCCGCCGATGCAGGTATTCCGCAGGATAACTGAATTACGCTTTCGTCTTACGCAACACCAGCAGACAATGGCGCAGTTGATCGTCGAGAGGCGCTTCAACGCGCAGCGTTTCTCCGCTATTGGGATGTTCAAAGCGTAACGCCTGCGCGTGCAAAAACAGACGTTTCAGACCGGTTCCGGCCAGTTGACGATCAAAATCGCGATCGCCATAGCGATCGTCAAAGGCAATCGGATGGCCGGCATGCAGCGTATGCACCCGGATCTGATGGGTTCTGCCGGTTACCGGACTGGCGCGCACCAGCGTCGCCCGTTCAAAACGCTCTTCGACTTTGAACCGCGTCTCTGACGGCTTCCCTTCGCTGTTTACCCGCACGATACGTTCGCCGCTTTGCAGAATATTCTTCAGCAATGGCGCCTGTACGACTTTGCAATGCGACGGCCAGTTCCCGCGCACCAGCGCCAGATAATCCTTTTGCATCCCTTTGAGACGCAATTGCTCATGCAGCGAACGCAAAGCCGAACGTTTCTTGGCGACCAGCAGCACCCCGGAGGTATCGCGATCCAGTCGATGCACCAACTCAAGGAAACGCGCCTCGGGACGCAACGCGCGCAATCCTTCAATCACGCCGAAGCTCAGCCCGCTGCCGCCATGCACCGCCGTGCCGGAAGGTTTGTTCAGCACCAGCAAATAATCATCCTCATAGAGGATGCATTCCGCTAATGCGGCAACTTTTCCCAGGCTGGCGGAGACCGGGGCGGCGTCTCGCTCGGCCTGTCGAACCGGGGGGATGCGGATTTCGTCGCCGCCAAGCAATTTGTATTCCGGTTTTACACGTTTTTTATTTACCCTCACCTCGCCTTTACGCAAGATGCGGTAAACCATACTTTTCGGCACGCCTTTTAAGCGAGTATGCAAAAAGTTATCGATGCGCTGTCCGGCCTCATCGGCGGATATCGTCACAAATTGTACTGAAGGATTGTCTGTTTTCATGATGCGCGATTCTAAATAGAGCAGTTGGATAGCGCCACTTCTTTTTCTGTGCTTAACTGTGAGTCTGACGAATGAAAATAGCGTTATAGCAGCAGTTTTGGCTGAATTTGGTCTCAACCATGACGGGTTTGCACACTATCTTCATACCGACAGGCAAAGTCACCTTGCTATAACGGTGTCAGCAATGGAATAATGCTTTTGCATTTTCCGTGCTGATTTGCATTAAAACAGGGGAAATTGCGGAATTATTAAGTTTGCCTGATGACGCACAAACGCAGCAATGGCGTAAGACGTAATGTGAAATCAAGCAGTTAGCGGGCTGCGGATTGCAGCTTGGCCGGCAAATGGAATCAGATCTGGCGAAATTTTCAGAAGCTGTTCCCTCAGTAAATGCGCTGTTTTCCATCAGGAAAAGCAGGCTACCGAAACATGCGCCTCTATGCAGGCGACAACCGGGAGGTTGACGTCCCTGCGATAAGCCACGAGGCCATCGGTTCATTCCGGTCATGCGGTTCTTTTGTCCGCAGCTCTATCAATAATGTAAGTAAAAATAACGAGTAAGTTAAAGATGAAGAGAATGTTGATTAACGCGACTCAACAGGAAGAGTTGCGTGTTGCCTTGGTTGATGGTCAACGGCTGTATGATCTGGATATCGAAAGTCCCGGTCATGAGCAGAAGAAAGCAAATATCTACAAAGGTAAAATCACCCGTATTGAACCCAGTCTTGAGGCCGCTTTTGTCGATTATGGCGCGGAAAGACACGGTTTTCTCCCTCTTAAAGAAATCGCTCGCGAATATTTCCCCAGCAACTACTCCTCTCATGGCCGCCCTAACATTAAAGACGTGTTGCGCGAAGGCCAGGAAGTCATTGTTCAGGTGGATAAAGAAGAGCGAGGCAACAAAGGCGCAGCACTGACAACGTTTATCAGTCTGGCCGGCAGTTATCTGGTACTGATGCCGAACAACCCTCGCGCGGGCGGAATTTCACGCCGTATCGAGGGCGATGACCGTACCGAGTTGAAAGAAGCGCTGGGTTCTTTGCAGTTGCCCGACGGCATGGGGCTGATTGTTCGTACCGCCGGCGTCGGTAAGTCCGCCGAAGCATTGCAGTGGGATCTGGCTTTCCGCCTGAAGCACTGGGAAGCGATTAAGAAAGCGGCGGAAGGCCGCCCTGCGCCGTTCCTGATTCACCAGGAAAGCAACGTGATTGTTCGCGCTTTCCGCGATTATCTACGTCCGGACATCGGCGAGATCCTGATCGATAACCCGAAAATCCTCGATTTGGCCAAAGAGCACATTTCCGCGCTGGGCCGCCCCGATTTCACCAGTAAAATCAAACTTTACAGCGGCGAAATCCCGCTGTTCAGTCATTATCAGATTGAGTCTCAGATTGAATCCGCCTTCCAGCGTGAAGTCCGTCTGCCTTCCGGCGGCTCGATTGTTATCGATACCACGGAAGCCCTAACGGCGATCGATATCAACTCCGCCCGTGCGACGCGCGGCGGCGATATTGAAGAGACCGCATTTAACACCAACCTGGAAGCGGCGGATGAAATCGCCCGTCAGTTGCGGTTGCGTGACCTGGGCGGCCTGATCGTCATCGACTTTATCGATATGACGCCGGTACGCCACCAGCGCGAAGTAGAAAACCGCCTGCGGGATTCCGTCCGTCAGGATCGCGCCCGTATTCAAATCGGCCGGATTTCGCGCTTTGGCCTGCTGGAAATGTCCCGTCAGCGCCTCAGCCCGTCGCTGGGCGAATCCAGTCACCATGTTTGTCCGCGCTGTGGTGGAACCGGTACCGTTCGCGATAATGAATCGCTTTCGCTGTCCATTCTGCGTTTGATTGAAGAAGAAGCGCTGAAAGAGAACACCAAAGAGGTTCACGCCATCGTTCCGGTACAGATCGCCTCTTACCTGCTGAACGAGAAGCGTGACGCAGTCAATGCCATTGAGACGCGTCAGGGCGGCGTTCGCGCCATCATCGTCCCGCATGATGGCATGCAAACACCGCACTATTCCGTTGTTCGAGTCCGTAAAGGCGAAGAAAAACCGACGCTTAGCTATCTATTGCCGCAGTTGCTGGAAACTGAAGCGCAGCAGTTGCAGGAAGAACAGACGGTCGAGCGTAAACAACCCGAACAGCCGGCGTTAGCAACCTTCACCATGCCCGACATGCCTGCGGAAGAGAAAGCGCCGGCAGCGGCGGCAACCGCGCCGGTTTCAAGCCCGGCCGCTGCCGCTCAATCCGGGTTTGTCGGCCGTCTTCTGGGCGCGCTGAAAGGTATCTTCGCCTCTGAACCTGCCGCCGAATCTGCCAATACAGCAGATGAGAAGACGGCGCCAGCGACGGCCAGCGAAGGTCAACGTCAGGATCGCCGTAATTCACGTCGCCAGGGCAATAACCGCCGCGACCGTGGTTCGCGAGATAACCGCGACAATCGTGATAATCGCGAACCGCGCGAAGAGCAGCGCCGCAATAAGCGTCAGAATACGGAAGTTGCACCGGAAACCCGCGTAGCGGAAGACACGGAAAAAACCACGACTGACGAGCAGCCGCGTCGCGAACCGCGCCAGCGCCGCCGTCAAGAAGACAAACGTCAACCACAGCAGGAAGCGAAAGTCCAAAATGCCGTAGTCGATGAAGTGGAAGAGAGCAGCGCCGAGCAGGATAAACCTACGCCGGTCATGCCGCGCCGCCAGCGTCGCCAACTGACGCAAAAGGTGCGCGTTCAGTCTGACAGCGCACCGAGTGAAGCGGTCGAAAATGCGGCCCCTGCCGTGACAGCGGAGATTGCGCCGCCGCAGTCCGCACGGGTTGATGAGCCGGCGAACGAAGCGGAAAATACGCAAACCGTTGATACCAATCGCGGCGCCAGCACGGAAAACGGCGGAATGCCGCGCCGTTCGCGTCGTTCGCCGCGCCATCTGCGCGTCAGCGGTCAGCGTCGTCGTCGTTACCGTGATGAACGCTATCCGTCACAGTCGCCGATGCAAGTGGAATATGCCGTCGCGTCGCCGGAAATGGCATCGGGTAAAGTGTGGGTCAACTATTCTGTCGCCCAACCTCAGCAGTTGGAACAGGCCCCCGAGCCGTTGCAGGAAGACAATATCGCCCCGGCAACGGCGCTTCTGCCTGCCATCGTGGAGGTCGCTCCGGTTATCGAAACCGCAGCGCAGGAAGCACCAGCCCCGGCGGTTGCAGAAGAAACCGTTAACGCCGCACCTGAAACAACGGTACAGGATGATGCGACGGTTTCTTTCGCCGAACCCGAGCAACAGGTACAGGCTGAACCCGCCCCTCAAGCTGAGCAAGAGGAATCAGCCGCCGAAACAGCAGAGATCGCCGCCGTTGAAACCACGGTTACGGAAGAACACGCCGCGGATGAAACAACAATCGTTGCTGAAACCAACGTTGCTGAAACCGCCGCTGTTGAGCTGTCGGCTTCTGAAGCCACGCCGGTTGCCGTCAGCGTTACCGATGCCGTGGTCGAAACGTCTGAGCACAAGCCTGACGCTGCGGACGCCATTGCGCATGAAGAGGAAAAGGTAACGGCGGAGATAACCCCGCAGGCGGTCGATACAAGCCCTGTGGTTGAACAGCCGGCCGTTTCAACTCAGCAAGTTCCGGAACCAGCGGTCAGTTCGGCACAACCTCGCTATAAGCTTCACGCGACGGCGCCGATGACCAAAGCGCCAGCGCCGGATTACCAGCCAGCGCCAGCGCGTCAAAGCGACTGGAAGCGCCCCGATTATGAGTTTTCAGGTAAAGGTTCTGCCGGGGGGCATGCCGCCGTTAATCAGGCTGCTGCGCCCGCGACTAAGCCGACGCCAATTAGTGAATAATCAACTACCGGTTAGTTAAACCGACACCCGCCAATCGGCGGGTGTTTTTTTATGACGGGCCGTCAGCAAGCAGGCTTATTAGTCCAAATACTTCAGTAGTTTGATATCCATTTGTTCCGTTTTCCCTTCAAGCTGGGAAACCAGTCGCTGGAAGTGCTCAGTCTGTTCATGCTCTGTCAGAGCCGTCTGGCTTTTCCAACGTTCAAAAAAGACAAAAGCCTCCGGCTTGTCGATCTCTTGATGCAGATCGTATTGCAAGTTACCTGGCTCCTGACGGCTGGGCGCCACAACCTGCCTCAAAGCGGCAGTCACCTCTGCAATAAACTCAGCTTTCGCCTGTACACTGGCGACGATACGGATTTCCATGGTTGTCCCTATTTAATTTATGTTTCGTGTTTAAAAAGAAGGCATAGAGATGCCTATTGGTGATGGTAGCTATAGTAGTTAATTTCAAGCATTCATCAACTAACGGATGCATTCAGGCGGCTTTACACTTATGCTTATTCCCCGCCGTATCCGTCCCAAAACTACTGATCGATGATGTTTTCTACTGACCGCCGGAGCACACTCCATGACCGCACAGCCTGATATTCTGAAAATCCGCCGCCCTGACGATTGGCACATTCATTTACGTGACGATCGGATGCTTGAAACTGTTCTTCCGTATACCAGTCGTTTTTTCGGTCGTGCTATCGTCATGCCAAATCTGACGCCGCCAATCACCAACGTAGCAAGCGCAATCGCTTATCGTCAGCGCATTCTTGCCGCCATTCCCGCAGGGGATAACTTTCAGCCGTTGATGACCTGTTACCTGACTGACTCACTGGATGCCGAAGAGATTGCAAACGGTTATGAGCAAGGGGTTTTCACGGCCGCCAAGTTATATCCCGCCAATGCGACGACCAACTCCAGTCATGGCGTAACAAACATCGCCGCTATTTTTCCCATCCTGGAAAGGATGCAGAAAATAGGCATGCCGTTGCTGATACACGGCGAAGTGACCGATCCCGCTGTCGATATTTTTGATCGGGAAGCCCGGTTTATTGAGTCCGTGATGGAACCATTACGTCAGCAGTTTCCCGAACTGAAAGTCGTATTCGAGCACATCACCACCAAAGAGGCCGCACAGTACGTTGTATCAGGCAATGAGTATCTCGCGGCCACCATTACCCCTCAGCATTTATTGTTCAATCGTAACCATATGCTGGTCGGCGGGATCCGCCCACATCTGTATTGCCTGCCGATCCTCAAAAGAAATATTCATCAGCAGGCGCTGCGTGATGCCGTCGCCAGCGGTTGCAATCGGCTGTTTCTCGGTACGGATTCCGCCCCTCATGCTAAACAGCGCAAAGAGTCCAACTGCGGCTGTGCCGGGGTATTTAACGCTCAGGCGGCATTAAGCGCCTATGCGACCGTTTTTGATGAAATGCATGCGTTGGATAAACTTGAAGCATTTTGTTCGTTGAACGGCCCGCGCTTTTATGGCTTGCCCGTTAATGAAGACTGGATCGAGCTGCAACGCAAGCCGGTTACCTTCCCGGAAGAGATTTCGCTGGGAAGTGAAGCATTGATTCCATTCCTCGCCGGGCAAAGCCTTAACTGGTCGGTTAAATAATTTACCGGGCCCAGCGTCTTCCCGATGGGCCTTTTTCTTTTGCGTCAAACGCGTATAAATCTCTCTTTGATGCTTGTTCTCCCCAAGGAATGACTGTATAAATAAACAGTTAAAACTTGGAGGCCATCATGCGTGTAGAAATTACCCTAGCAAAGTCATCTCCCTTGCCGGCAGGCGCCATTGAGGCGCTGACGAATGAACTGGGGCAACGAATTCATCGGCATTACCCCGATATCCCGGTTCAGGTTCGTTATGCGGCGGCCAATAGCCTTACTGTGATGGGCGCCGCTAAAGATGACAAAGAGCGCATATCTGAAATTCTGCAAGAAACCTGGGAAAGTGCGGACGACTGGTTTATACCTGAATAGACTGGTTTCTGAATAATAGTATCGATCGTGAATATTTTACACCATCGTTTTTAGGCAGGGACTCGCTTTATACGCTGTGTTCTGGCATGTTGTTGAGTCTGTTGAAAGATTGGGCTTAAATGATAAGTTATAAGCGCGAATAACGCTCACCATTAGGCTCTCACCATCCTGTTGGTACGACTGAGGATATCTGTTATGGCAGTAGAAAAACCAGAAGAAGCAATGACATTCGGTGAGCTGCTGGCGTTGATTGGTGCCCAGCAGCGCAAAATTGACGCATTGGAGCTTGCATTTTCATCTCTGGTCTTCTGTCTTGATGAAAAAGCAAACCAGCTTCTGATCCATAATCTGAAACTGGAATCTCAAAATGAGAACCGGGATCCGTTGATGAAAAAACACCTGGCCCATTTTGCCGCGACATTAGAGAAAAATGCCGGTTTAAATACCGAATAGCATTTTCATTTTTCCTATTCATTAACAGGATCCGGGGCGAATGTATTTTCGCCCCGGCTGCTTAATTATTAAACAAAAAAATTTTTACACATTTTCTGCAAATATTTCCCATAAATTAAATAAGCGACGATATACTAATAGAGCTCTTCTAAATAAGGAGCCACCTTAAACCTCGTTAGTCACTCATGTTAGTAACTAGTCAATAAGGGGTATTTATGGATAGAAAAAATGAAGTTATTCAGACACATCCTCTTGTAGGTTGGGACATAAGCACTGTTGACAGTTATGACGCCATGATGATCCGCTTACACTATTTAGCCACGGCGGATCAGGCTCCGGACGAAGCGCAAGTTGACCGAACGCTATGGTTAACGACAGATGTCGCCAGACAACTTATATACATACTTGAAGCTGGCATTGCTAAAATCGAATCAACCGACAGTCAGTCCCTTGATTATCGAAAACATTAGTTATTGATATAGTTTGTTAATATTATTATTTTATACCAGATTTATTGATTTTTGATTCACTGTCACCAATAACGGCGCCGTCTTACTGACGGCGCCGTTATTTCAAGCGTTCAACCACATTTCTTTTTTTCTTCTTTGCCTCAGTTATTCAGTTAAAACAATAATCCAACCCAATTTGATACTCACGGCGGGCAGCCAAGGCGACATAATTATTCAATGGATAAAACACATCGCGCTTAGCGATATTTTTTATCCGCCTCGATTTTTCATACCGATGCGATTGAAAAGGTAAGCAATCAAAGGATTTTTACCTCGATAATTACAATAATAAAATTGAATAAGATATGAATTTAAATTCAAAAAAACTGTTCAATGTTGCGCTATTGTTATGATAGATGATTTTATATTGATTTTACGTTTTTATCTGTTTAGCTTTTCCAGGTGCCTATGTTACTCGATCAGGAGCCATCACCATGCTTTGGCGTAATACTACATCTCGTTACGGTCATATCAGCATTCTTCTCCACTGGACTGCCGCACTGACCATCTATGGTATGTTTGCGCTCGGACTTTGGATGGTATCACTGGGATACTATGATGTCTGGTATCACCGCGCGCCTGAAATTCATAAAAGCGTCGGTATGCTGCTTTTTGCCGTTATGATCTTTCGGGTTATCTGGCGCTTCATTTCCCCGCCGCCTCCGCCGCTAAGCAGCTATTCAACCTTTACCCGCATCAGCGCGACGCTGGCGCACATTACCCTCTATGTCGTGCTGTTTGCGATATTAATCAGCGGCTATCTGATTTCCACGGCCGAGGGACAACCTATTTCAGTTTTTGGCTGGTTTTCCATTCCAGCCAGCGTAACCGGTTTGACGGATCAAGCCGATATTGCCGGCACCGTGCATCTTTATCTTGCCTGGGTGGTAGTGGCTTTGTCAGCACTGCACGGTTTAGCCGCATTAAAGCATCACTTTATCGATAGAGATATCACCTTGAAGCGGATGTTGGGTCGCAACATCCCATAACTTTCTGGATTTATGGAGAAATACCAATGCTGAAGAAAACACTACTGGGCCTGACTGTCGCGTCCTTGCTTGCCTCTGCCGGATCGGCGCTGGCTGCCGATTACAAGTTTGATAAGGAAGGCCAGCACGCGTTTATTCAATTCCGCATTAATCATCTGGGCTATAGCTGGATTTATGGCGGTTTTAACGATTTTGACGGTTCGTTTACTTTTGATGAAAACAACCCTGCCGCTGATAAAGTCAATGTCACCATCAATACCAACAGCGTCAATACCAACCACGCTGAACGCGACAAACACATCCGCAGTGCGGACTTCCTGAACGTATCCAAATATCCGCAGGCGACGTTCACCTCGACGGAAGTGAAAAAAGACGGCGATGAATACGATATCACCGGTAACCTGACCTTAAACGGCGTAACCAAGCCAGTTAAGCTGGATGCGAAATTGATTGGTCAGGGTAGCGATCCGTGGGGTAATCATCGCGCCGGCTTTGAAGCAGAAGGCGCGATCAAGCTGAAAGACTTTAATATTACGACCGATCTGGGGCCGGCGTCCCAGGAAGTAGAATTGATCATTTCCGTCGAAGGCATTCGTCAGTAATAATCCACCGCCGAAATGTTGATTAAAGCCCTTTCGTCGCCTGAAAGGGCTTTTTTTATCGGGTTACTTCGCTGCGTCGCCCTCCGCAGGCGGCGATGGAATCGCTAATGTCGACTGCAATAATCCTCTCGATTTATTGAAAATCTTCATACCGTTTTCACGCCCGCTACGCCGGGCGCGTTGCTCTTCCAGTGGCAGTTTGCGTTCTTCCTGGCAGTTTGCGCTACAACAGCCTTCATATTTTTCCGCACATGCCGGGCACTGGATAAACAACAAGTGACAGCCTTCATTACGGCAGTTGGTATGGCTGTCGCAAGACGCGCCGCACTGATGACAATGCGCAATCACTTGATCAGAAATTCGCTCTCCCAGTCGCTCGTCAAACACAAAGTTTTTACCGATAAACTTCAGCGGCAACCCCTGCGCTTTTGCCTGACGGGCATATTCGATAATCCCGCCCTCGACGTGGTAGACATGTTTAAAACCGTGATGGAGCATATAAGCACTCGCCTTTTCACAGCGGATCCCCCCGGTGCAATACATGACGATATTCTTATCACGCGCCGTATTAAGCATTTCCACCGCCATTGGAAGCTGCTCGCGGAAGGTATCCGAGGGAACCTCCAACGCATTTTCAAAGTGCCCGACTTCGTATTCATAGTGATTGCGCATATCAACGAATAGCGTATCGGGATCGTCCGCCATGGCATTGACCTGTTCGGCTTTCAGATACTGACCGACATTCGCCGGGTTAAATGTGGGATCATCAATGCCATCGGCCACAATGCGGTCACGCACTTTCATGCGCAAAACCCAGAACGATTTTCCGTCGTCGTCCAATGCAATGTTCAGCCGTACCTGGTCAAGCGCCGGGTGGGCGCCAAACAACACGGTTTTAAACGCATCAAACTGATTATTCGGTACGCTGATCTGAGCATTGATGCCCTCCGCCGCAATGTAGATCCGCCCAAACACCTTTAGCTGCGCAAACTGGCTATACAGAAGGTCGCGAAATGCTTTCGGCTCATCGATGGTGAAATATTTATAGAAAGAGACTGTGGTACGCGGCTCGGTTTCAGCAAGCATTCGCGCTTTCAGCTCCTCATTGGAAACCCGGTTATGTAACACTGGCATGGTGTACTTTCCTGTCTTCACTGAGGTTAATCGTTACTGTTTACCGCCAGGATTATCCTGACAGACTGAATCGCCCGGCATCATACCCGATAGCGGCATCGCTGTCAGGAGGTCAAATGGCGATCCCCCCGCGCAATGCCGGTGAAGATCCGTTTCATTAGATAGCCGCGATTCATCCATTTTGCCGCCATTAAAACTGACGAACGCCCCGTTGCCGCTATTGCCATTTTCGATTCACTTATTTTTTGTATAAAAATCAGGCTATAGCGCGCCGCAAATTTGTTTTCTAAGCAAACTCCCGCAATAATCTATCCTATTGAGAGGAAATTCTATTTATCCTTTAACAGTATGAGTGCCTGCAAGCACCAGAATTTGATACTGAGGCCATGACACAAATCCCCGTTTTTAATCGTTCCCTACTGCACCCGCGTTACTGGTTGACCTGGTTGGGTGTTGGCATGCTGTACCTGGTGGTATTGTTACCTTATCCCCTGCTCTACCGTATCGGTACCGGGCTTGGTCATCTGTCGATGCGACTTCTGCCGCGCCGTGTTGAAATCACCACCCGGAATATTGAGCTATGTTTCCCTGATATGCCGCTGGCGGAGCGAGACGGATTAGTCAGAAAAAATTTTGAAGCCGTTGGGATGGGAGTAATTGAAACCGGCATGGCATGGTTCTGGCCTGACTGGCGTATAGACCGTTGGTTTACGGTAAAAGGTCTGGAACATATGCATCAGGCGCGCAAGGAAAATCGCGGCGTATTGCTGATCGGTCTGCACTTCCTGACGTTGGAGCTCGGCGCACGCATTTTTGGCATTTATAATGCGGGCATCGGTGTCTATCGCCCCAACGACAACAAACTGATTGACTGGTTACAGACCTGGGGAAGAATGCGTTCAAACAAATCCATGCTGGACCGCAAGGATCTGAAAGGCATGATCCGAGCGCTTAAGCAGGGTGAGATTATCTGGTACGCCCCCGATCACGATTATGGCCCGCGCAGCAGCGTATTCGTGCCTCTGTTTGCCGTTGATAAAGCCGCCACCACGGTGGGAAGTTACATGCTGGCCAAAGCGGCCAAACCGGCGATTGTTCCGTTTGTGCCGCGCCGCCTGCCGAATGGTAAAGGCTATGAGTTATTGATTCAGCCGGCGGAATCAGACATCCCGCTGGAAAGCCAAGAGGCTGCCGCAGCGTGGATGAATAAGATCGTGGAAAAAAATATCCTCTTGGCGCCCGACCAGTATATGTGGTTACACCGTCGCTTTAAAACCCGGCCGGAAGGTGAGCCGTCGCTATATTAAAACGATTCCCCCTCCACGGAGGCCGGCGTGGAGGGCAGGCCGCCCAGCGGCGCTACCCGACTGAAAAACCGCCGTATTTTTATCCATCCATGATGATTATCTTGCCGATAGCCGGTAAGCGGCACATACTTAATGCATTGCCTGCTATGCAATAATTAACTTGTTGCCTTTTCGTTTGCGCTCTCACACAAAAAACACCAACAACATTATCGGAAACTTATGACACCAGAAGCGGAGCCTATTGATTGGAAGCGTAATCTTTATGTTACCTGGTTAGGTTGCTTTTTCACCGGTGCCGCATTCAGTCTGGTTATGCCATTTCTTCCGCTTTATGTGGAGCTTTTGGGCGTCACCGGCCACGAAGCGTTGAATTTATGGTCTGGCGTGGTCTTCAGCATCACGTTTCTGTTCTCCGCCATCGCTTCTCCTTTTTGGGGACGGCTTGCCGATCGCAAAGGCCGCAAGCTGATGCTGTTACGTTCGGCGCTGGGCATGTGCATCGTGATGCTACTCATGGGGCTGGCGCAAAATATCTGGCAATTTCTATTTCTGCGCGCCGCCCTCGGCATACTGGGGGGATTTGTTCCTAATGCCAATGCCTTGATCGCCACCCAGGTTCCGCGCAATAAAAGCGGCTGGGCGCTGGGAACATTGTCAACCGGAGCCGTCAGCGGCGCGCTTATCGGCCCCCTTATCGGCGGCTATTTAGCGGATACCTATGGATTACGTCCGGTATTCTTTATCACGGCCGCCGTGCTGTTGGTCTGTTTTCTGATCACGCTGATTTTCGTTCAGGAACGTTTTACCACCATTCGCAAAAAAGACATGTTAAACGGCCGGCAGGTGATGACATCGCTGAAAAACCCCAGGCTGGTTTTAAGTCTGTTTATTACTACGTTAATTATCCAGGTAGCCACAGGGTCCGTCGCGCCGATACTCACGCTGTTCGTTCGAGAGTTGGCGGGACATACTCAAAATCTGGCCTTTATCAGCGGCATGATCGCCGCTATTCCCGGCGTATCCGCGCTGATCAGCGCCCCGAAATTAGGCAAGCTAGGTGATAAAATCGGCCCTGAGCGTATTCTGATCGCCATGCTGATAGTGTCCGTTTTACTGCTTATTCCCATGGCTTTCGTACAGACGCCGTGGCAGTTGGGCGTACTGCGCTTCCTGCTGGGGGCGGCGGACGGGGCGTTACTGCCGGCGGTGCAAACGCTGCTGATTTATCACTCCTCCAATCATGTCGCAGGACGAATATTCAGCTATAACCAGTCGTTCCGTGATGTAGGTAATGTGGCAGGCCCCATATTGGGGGCATCCATTTCCGCCACCTATGGCTTTCGGGCGGTCTTTATCGTTACCGCCTTGATTGTCATGATCAACGTCGTCTACTCCTGGCGAAGTTTACAACGTCGCGCGTCAAGGCTTGAGCTTCCCGGCGACTAACCGACCGATACGTTATCGGGCGTAAAAAAAAGCAACGGATATATATGCCGTTGCTTTTTATCGGTTACGTCCAGCCGTGCTTTATTGCTTAATAAACGGCGGGGGTAGATTGCGGTAATAATCGGACCACGCCGCATACTGTTCCGGCATCTGCCATAAACGGTAATGAAGGCGGGATATCGTCACCGGATCGCTCAGCAGCATTAGCCGCTGATTATCGCCGACCTCTTGCGGTTTTCGGCTGAGCGCATCACTGACATTCTGCTCACGCACATCCTCAATAGCCTGACTGAAACGATGGCGGGCCGTCGCCATCGCGCTGGCCAGCGCATTAATCGACGGGTCAAAAACCGCCTGAATAAAGCCATGATCCAGCTTGCGCTGACGGTTCAATCGACAATATTCATCGGTCGCAACCAGTTCGCGCGGCGGCGCATATTCTTCAGGGATCAGTAACAGTTTGGCTCGTTTACAGGCCAGCCCCAATGAAGCCCGGCTGGAATAAACGGAGACGAACGGCGACAGAATCAGTGAGAACACGATGGGGGAAAGCCACCACAGGAAACGCAGGTCCAACCACGCCATCCCTATCGCCCAAACCAGTCCCAACGCTAACTGCGAACCATGGCGAACAAAAGCCTCACCCCATGGCGTAGCGTCATCATCACGCTGTGGCGAGTTCCACTGTACCGACCACCCCAGAAATGCGCTGACCACAAAGACGGTATGAAACAGCATCCTGACCGGCGCTAATAAAACAGAGAACAGCATTTCCAACAGCAGTGAAACAAACAGGCGCAACACACCGCCATAGGCTTTCGCGCCTTTGGCGCACACCAGGACCACGCTTAACAGTTTGGGTAAGAACAACAACACCAGCGTGGTTGAGAATAGCGCGATGGCCAACTCCGGGCGCCACTGCGGCCACACGGGAAATAGCTGTCTGGGTTGCAGGAAATACTGCGGCTCCATCAAGGTATGCACCACCTGCAACGCCGTAGACAGCGCCAGAAACATGAACCATAACGGCGCCGACAGGTAGGACATGACGCCAGTCAGGAACACCGCACGGTGCACCGGATGCATGCCTTTAACCAGGAACAGCCGGAAGTTCATCAGATTGCCATGACACCAGCGGCGATCGCGTTTCAGCTCATCCAACAGGTTAGGCGGCAATTCCTCATAGCTGCCCGGCAGGTCGTAGGCGATCCAGACTCCCCATCCGGCCCGGCGCATCAACGCCGCTTCGACAAAATCATGCGAAAGGATGGCCCCCGCGAATGAACCCTCGCCTGGCAACGGCGCCAACGCGCAATGTTCGATAAACGGCTTCACCCGGATGATGGCGTTATGCCCCCAGTAATGGGATTCGCCCAACTGCCAGAAATGTAGACCGGCGGTAAACAGCGGGCCGTAGACGCGGGTTGCAAACTGCTGGCAGCGCGCATACAACGTATCCATACCCGATGCTTTCGGCGAGGACTGGATAATCCCCGCATTGGGATTCGCTTCCATCAGCCTGACAAGAGAAGTCAGACACTCGCCGCTCATTACGCTGTCGGCATCCAGAATCACCATATAACTGTATTGATTGCCCCAGCGGCGGCAAAAGTCGTCAATGTTGCCGCTCTTGCGTTTTACGCGGCGGCGGCGTCGACGGTAAAAAATACGCCCTGCTCCGCCCACGTCGCGGCAAAGCTCCATCCAGGCCTTTTGCTCTGCGACGCAGGTATCCGGATCGTTACTGTCGCTTAACACATAAATATCGAAGTGCTCGATCATCCCGGTGGCTTCCACGGATTCATACGTGGCGCGCAGGCCGGCAAATACGCGCTCTACATCTTCGTTACAGATAGGCATGATCAGCGCGGTACGATGTTCCGGATTAAGCGGTTCATCGCCAACCGTGGTGGAGGAAATACTGTACTTGTCCCGGCCAATCAGCAGTTGCAGAAATCCCATCAGCGCAGTCCAGAAGCCCGCGGAAACCCAGCAGAATAGAACCGCAAACAGGATAAGAATGCCGCTCTGCAACACATACGGCAGCAATTGCAGGAATGATTGCATCAAGGGCTGATCGGCCATCTCAAACGGGTCGATCAATGCCCAGCCTTGATAGGGCAGGATGGTTTTCATATACCACGTTGCAATCGCCGTCTGAAAAAGCGTCAGAATCAGCAAGATATAGCGCCGGATCGTACCGACCATACGCCATCTGTTTTCAGAGATCGTTTCTTCCGGGCTGGAATGATGGCGAGGCGGAACAGTTCGTCCCAACAGACTTTCCCACCAGCGAACCAGCGGGTTGGTGCGCCAGACATCGGGAAACATCGAAGAACGGGTGATTGTCGGCATGGCCTTCAATGCCGTCCGCCCTTCGGTATCCTTGCCCAGTTGCTTCCCGTCATTCAAACCATCCGGCCAGGCCATTTCCAGACGAGTCTGAACCGAATTCAGCGCAGCATCTTCTTCTCGCTGAATCCTGGCCTGGCTGTCGCCAGACAATGCCTGATGTAATGCGGACTGATCGATATTATCCGACGGCGGTAGTTTTTCGCGCAGAGCCCTTGCCTGCTCGGCAGACAAGGGCAGTTTCCCGATATAATCGAGAGAAGAAGTTGACTTATTCATTAGCAGGTAGCTGATAGCTCCAGGTTTCGGTCAATGTTGTTTCACCATTAACCAACGCTGCTCTCATTTCTGTTGGCTGTTTATTATCTTTCACACGCAGACGCAGCGTCAGACGCCAGCCATTCGTCACCGGATTATAGCGCACGCTGTTTTCCACAATCTCGCCGTTGTCGCCAATACTGGCCTGAGCGGCGACAGGCGTCGCTTCATCCATCGCTTTTAGCGTCGGGCCGACAAAGTCCACGATGAAAGCGATCGTACCGTCGGGCTGGCGAATCAGGTTCGACTGCTTAACATCGCCGGTCGAGCGGCGGGTCTGCTGAACATAGGCGATATCCGGCGAATGCAACTGATCTTCATCGCGGGTGAAATGCAAACGATATCTCAGTTCCAGAGGCTTACCCGTTTCCGGTAAAACATCCGGCGTCCAGAAAGCGACGATGTTATCGTTGGTTTCATCGGCGGTCGGGATCTCAACCAGCTCGACTTTACCTTTGCCCCATTCGCCTTTTGGTTCTATCCAGCCGCTCGGACGCAAATCATAGCGATCATCAAGATCCTCATAAGCGGCGAAATCGCGCCCGCGCTGCAACAACCCAAATCCTTTCGGATTCTCCACCGCATAGGTACTGACGGACAGGTGCCGAGGATTATTCAGCGGCCGCCAAATCCACTCGCCATTGCCGGCATGGATCGACAAGCCATTGGAATCATGTAACGCGGGACGGTAGTTCAAGGTTGAAGACGGCTGATTCGGCCCAAACAGGTACATGCTGGTCAGCGGCGCCACGCCCAGCTTGCCCACGTTATCACGCAGGAATACCTTAGATTGAACATCGATGATGCTGTCGCGCCCCGGATAGACCACAAAGCGGTATGCCCCTGTCGCGCGCGGCGAATCAAGCAAGGCATAAATCACCAGATGTTTATCATTCTGTTTCGGACGTTCGATCCAAAACTCGCGGAAGCGCGGAAACTCCTCACCGGAAGGCAACGCCGTATCAATCGCCAAACCGCGCGCGGACAACCCATAAATCTGGCCTTTGCCGACGACGCGGAAATAACTGGCGCCCAACATACTGACGATTTCATCGTCCTTACCCGCTTTATTAATCGGATAGAGCACTTTAAACCCGGCAAAACCGAGGTTCTTCACGGTGTCAGGGTCGTGGTTGACTGAACCAAAATTAAAGTAATCCGCCGAGTATTTAATTTCCTTTACCGTTGTCGCAGTCACTTCATTAATTTTCACCGGCGTATCGAAATACATCCCCTGGTGATAGAACTGTAGCTTGAACGGCGTCTGTAAGTTATTCCAGTATGATTTTTCGTGATTGAACAGAATTTGCTGGTAATCAGCAAATTTCATATCACGGAATTGCGCCGGAAGATTGCTTTTCGGCGCTTCAAAACCTTTCGCCGCCAATTTTTCCGCTTGTTGCGCAACATCATCAATCGAAAATGCCCAAGCCGGTACCGAACTTAAAGACAACATGACTACCGCCGAAAGCCAGCGAAGGCTAGCAACCCGCTGTTTAACTCGAAATTTATTAACCAGCACAACTCCCCCTGTTCGTGTGCTTCAATCAACTAAAATCCATATTAATGGATAAGTTAGCTTTCCGACAACTTGATAAAGATATGGTTCATCATAATAGGTCAGCGTTTAAACAACGCGAACGCCAATAGATGATAAATCGGGTTGATAAGTGGAAAACCGATAAAATTCACCGCTTTCCGCGTTAAAAACGCATCAACCGTCTTTTTCTCAAAATCAGCGCGATATTGACACCGATCGTCGCCGATTACTCCCCAATTCAAACGATGTCGGCAAACCCATTGTTGCCTGAAACAGCTGAAGATTCACTTCCGAAAGCACATACTAAGAAAAGTCTTAATATGTACCAGCCCATTTCGACGCCAACGAGACCAAATACCTCCTTTACCCGGCTTCGGCCATATTCCGTTTGCTGAACGGCGAAATTTATTTATTATCAATGGCGTAACAGCGTTAACGACGGTATTTATCCGTCAGCGATAACGGGCATACCACCGGTGTATACGCTGTTCTTTCATATTCAAAAAACGCCACATAAACATTTATTTAACTAAAAGAGAGTAAATAAGGTACAGTATCACCACTGAATTCGATATAGCTTAATCATCCACGTCATGCTTTTGTCTCTGTTGCGGCGGCGAGGTTTCCCGGCCTGGCTCGGTATCTTTGCCATATTGACCCTTTCCATTGCCCCAGTGATTTCACAAACGCTGGCGTACGGCAATGATGGCACAGAGCAAGCACTAAACACATCGCCGATTTCAGCCGAGCATCATCACGCCGGACATACGCCGTCTGGATCTCGCGCTAGTCATCCACAGCATTCGTCTTCCCCTCAGCCAGCCTCCATGACGGATCATGCCGCCTGTGGCTATTGTGTGCTTTTGGCCCACACGCCGGTATTAGCTGCCGTAGATAGCATCATCATTGTGCTGAAACCGTCTATATCCAATATCCAGGCGGTAACGTTCGTATCCCGCAGCATTCCGATCGCCAGATTTGCCTCTCCCGTTCCACGCGCCCCGCCCCATTGAGTCTATCCCGATAAGCCCGTATGCATTTATTACCAAGCCAGACGACGCTATCTTGTTCCGGGTACTGCGTCGCGTTGGTCGTTTTTCTGCTAACTGACTTCAGAAGGTTTTATGACGTTTCGTAAAACGCAGGCATCTGTTCCCCCGGGTTCGCCACTCTCGACGGCCGCGCAATCCAGGATCGCCGAGGCAGCATCGTCGCGTACCGCGATGATTGCCTTATTTATTCGTCTTCATTTTTATATTGGTATTTTTGTCGGGCCTTTCATTTTCATTGCGGCGCTTACGGGGACGTTATATGTCCTGACGCCGCAGATAGAAAACCGGCTATATGCGCATCAGCTCTTTACCGAAAGCCACGCGGCGCCTCGTCCGCTGGCAGATCAAATCGTGGCGGCTCAGGCGGTGCTCGGACATCAGCATGAAGCGCGCTTAGCCGCCGTCCGTCCGGCGCCCACGAAAGGTGAAACCACCAGAGTGATGTTTGCGTCTCCTGAACTGGGGCCATCGGAAAGCCGGGCCATATTTATCGATCCCGCCACACTGGAAATTCGAGGCGATGAAACCGTTTATGGCACCAGCGGCATTCTGCCCTTTCGTACCTGGCTTGATTACCTGCATCGAGAATTGCTACTCGGTGAGATTGGACGCAATTACAGCGAACTGGCCGCCTCCTGGCTATGGGTTGCCGCATTAGGCGGCGCACTGATTTGGGGGGCGACACGACATTCGACGACATCGACCAGGCAGCGAAAAACCCAAAAACGCCAGACGCCGGCGACCACGCATCGCCGCCTGCGCCGTTGGCACACTACCCTGGGGCTGAGCCTTATTGTCGGTCTGTTATTCTTTTCCGCCACCGGTCTGACCTGGTCAAAGTGGGCCGGCAGTAATATTTCCGTGGCGCGAAACCTGTTAGGCTGGCAAACCCCGTCGGTGAAAACGCAGCTCATCACCGGGCCGACGACGGTATCCACTCATGCGCATATGGCTGACCACGGCCATATGACCGCCAGCGAACATGCCGAACATCATTCTTCGATGCCCATGACGCCTGCAATATATAGCCCGCCGGATAGATTTGATCGGGTTTTAGCCATAGCCAGGGCGGCAGGCATTGATGCAAAAAAAATCGAAATAAAACCTGCCGGCAAACCTAATCAGGCCTGGACGGTCACGGAAATCGACCGCGCCTGGCCTACGCAGGTTGATGCGGTTTCGGTGAATCCTTCTACCCTTGAAATTATCGACAAAACAGATTTCAGCACCTTTCCGCTGGCCGCCAAACTGACCCGCTGGGGCGTTGATGCGCATATGGGGATTCTGTTCGGATTGGCGAATCAACTGCTGCTTGCGGCTTTCGGGATCGGACTCTGCGCCATGATTGTGTGGGGATATCGAATGTGGTGGATCCGTCGTCCCAAACATCCCGGCAATAATCCCGTTAAAACGCTGACCAGCGCACTATTGCTGGTTCGCCTTTTTCCCAGACTAGTATTGATAACGACATCCGCTCTGCTTGCGGTGTGCTTGCCGGTTATGGGGATAAGCCTGCTGCTGTTTATACTGATTGATGTCATTCGCTGGCAGCGGAATCGAACGGCTGATCCGTCGCAGTGACCTGGTAAATCGACGGACAGGGATGTCCGCCATAAAAAAGCCGCCATTGAACCCTTCAATGGCGGCCTGAAATACGAAGAATTAATAACGGGTTATCTTAAAAAGAGGCCCAATCCGCCAGTTCTCCCGACTTCTTCTCTTTTGTGGTTCCCGCGCTTTCCGGGGAAATCAACGCCGGCGCTGGCGCTTTTCTGTTGGATAGCGATCCCGCATACGCCGATCCCAGATTGAACACGCTTACCGTTCGGGTAAGGCTATGCGCCTGATCCTGCAAAGAGAGCGCCGCAGCGGCAGACTCTTCAACCAATGCCGCATTTTGCTGGGTTGTAGTATCGATCTGCCCGACAGCCAGGTTAATTTGGTTAATGCCGTCACTCTGCTCACGACTCGCTTGAGCAATTTCACTGATGATCCCGTTAACCCCTTCAACGTTCGTCACCAGTGAATTCATCGTGACGCCCGTTTTCTCTACCAACCCCATACCGCCCTGCACTTTATTGAAAGAATCATCGATCAACTCTTTAATCTCTTTAGCGGCGGTTGCACTTCTTTGCGCCAGAGCACGAACTTCGCTGGCGACGACGGCAAAGCCCCGGCCTTGTTCCCCGGCCCGCGCCGCCTCTACCGCCGCGTTCAACGCCAGGATATTGGTCTGGAAAGCAATACTATCAATCACGCCAATAATTTCGGCCATTCGCTGTGATGAATCTCTGATGCCACGCATTTCCTGTGTCACCATCTCCATCATTTCACCACTTTTCTTCACGGTTTCCGATGCATCGGCAGCAAGTTCTGTGGCCTGTGCCGTGTTGTCAGCCGTATTCTTTATGGTCGACGTCAATTGTTCCATCGATGCTGCCGTTTCCTCCAGAGAGCTGGCTTGCTCCTCCGTTCTGGCCGAAAGATCCTGGTTACCTGCCGCAATCTGCGAGGCTGCGCTTGAAATCGTTTCCGCGCCATCCCGCACCTGACTGACAATTTGCCGCAAACTGGTATTCATATTATGCAAAGCCGCTAGCAACATCCCGGTTTCATCTTTGCGGTTGATACGGATTTCAGAGGTTAAATCGCCTTTGGCAACGTTCTCGGCTACGACCAGCGCATCCTGTATCGGACGAGTAACGCTGCGCGTGATCAGCGCGGCAATAACCAGCCCGCTGATGACGCCGGCAATGATGACGATGACCATGAGGATAAGCGTTTCTTTATAACTTTCAGCCACATCCTGTGCAGACGCCTTCATTTTCTCATTTTGAGAATCAATAAGCTCAGTAACCTTGTCCTTGTACTTCTGCTGGACGACGCGAGAGACATTGAAATACTCATTAGTCGCGCCGTCTATGTCGCCTGCGACAGCGAACGCCGTCAGTTTATTTGCCGAGGCCAGGAAGTCCCTGCGGATATCTCCGATGGCATTCAATATCGCCAGCGATTTTTCATCCTCGACATGCTTTTGCAGATAATCCATTAATCTGGATACGTTTACTGAGCTTGCTTTCATAAGCTCTAATTGCTGCTTAACTTCTGCTTCCGATTTCAGCAATAACAACAATTGCTGATTATTGAGAAAAGCATTCAACTCATCAATCAACTGATTGCTTTCCACCGTTAAGGGATAATCCTGGGAGACAATATCATCCATTTTATTATTAAAGTCAGTCAGCTTTGTTATAGCAACACTACCGACAACCAAAAGCATTAACGCCAGGAAAGAGAATCCTGCTCCTAATCGATATCCGATACGCCAGTTGGATAAATTCATTGAAATCTCCTTTATTCATCCTTTCTATCTGCATCAAGGAAATAGCTAACCCTCAGTCTCAAATGAGACCGAGTAAAATATAATTACTGCCCCTGATACCTATAGTTCCAATGTTACTTCTCATATTTAACAAAAGATATGAACCCTGGACATCGTGTTTATTAAGCCCGGTGACAAACCTAAACAACATGCCAAGATGCAATATCACTAAACAACGTTTGCCATAGTGAAAGCAGGAAGAAAGGCCAACCAATCGCCAAACCCGACAACGAGACGCACGCCTACCGACGAGACGCAAAAACAGTGGACCCCGGAAAGTCACTCTGTGACAAAAAAGCATCATCCCTTACACCCCTTCATTGCCAAAAACCACCATCCGATACAACTCGGTTTCCCACGTTTTGCCTGTGCCCGGAAAAGCGCTCAACACCCCTACCTAAGATAAATGTTGAATAACTACAAAAGCAGGACGATCTGCCAATCAGCTTAATCCCTCTATCACCGAGTGGTGAGTATCGGCGCTATGGCAATAATCTTTATATCTTCTTTATTTATATTCTATGAATTTCATATCTATTTAATCGATCGTTTTTTCATAATTTATCTATTTACAAGATAAATGAGGTTATAAGATGAAAAAAAATGAAGATAAAAATAAAGTCAATAACCTTTAGAGTTTAAATACTTAAAATAAAAAACTCGGGCGTAATTACTATAAAAATGATATAGAAATAAAGAATTGATGATGTGATTTTATGAAAAAACAATGAATGCCATAAAAGCATTATGGTCATTCATTGTATTTATATCAGGCGACTAAAGCTCGGTATGTTTCTTTCCAGTGAACCTCACACTCCATCCGGGCATTAGGAATATAGTGTGATTTCAAGCACCAATGCGGATTGTCGATTACCCAGGTTGTCACTGCCGTATCATTAAAAAAAATAGTTTTCTGAACATAGATAACAACAAAATACCCTGCTTTATGGTCACTCTTGTAGATCTCGTACCGATGAAGTCCGACGTTATCATCTTGTACAAAAACCAGCGTTTCTTTAAGAGTTCCCATTAACATAATTGCCTCCACGAATGATATGAATATCTTTTATCGGCAAAAGGCGGATAAACCTTATGATCTATATCGCAAAAAATTGATTTTAGCCGACGGGGAATCCTAGATTGCCGACCTATGGCTCTGGCACCCGGAGAATCAGATTTGAGATGCAGTATATTGAATCGCCGAGTTAAAAAATTGATCATAAAATATTAACGGCATAGAATGCAGGGGCATCAAGAAAAAAAGGAAATAAACGTGCCAAACCAACCTGTGTGGGAGTTAATCAAGCTTATTTACTTCATCGGTTTTGCTATTTCAACGCTCGTTACTTTCCTGCTAAGTAAAGACAAGTCGTTGGCTATTCGGCTTTTGGCATCTTTGCTGATAGGGTTCACATGGCCATTGAGTTTTCCTGTTGTTTTGCTGTTCTCCATTTTCTAATGGCGCAATCATCGCTGAAAACGACTTGCGCCAGCCAATGGCCCGATTATGATGGTTATTTTTACGCCGTCTCCCGTCTATGAAAAACATTCTGATAAGCGCCTGCCTGTCTGGTTTCACGGTGCGTTATAACGGTTCAGCTAAAAAATCGGTCGAAGCGTACCTTGCACAATGGCGTCAGCAATCCAGACTGGTGACGTTTTGTCCTGAATTGGCGGCGGGGTTCGCCACGCCTCGTCCTTGCGCAGAAATTCACCCTTCACGGGAAGGGAACGCGGTAATCGCACAAGGGGCCAGAGTGATAGAGGCGACCGGCGCCGACGTTACTGAACGTTATATTTTAGGCGCCTGGTTAACCTTACAAATGGCCAAACAACATGCATGTCGCTTTGCGTTACTGACGGAAGGCAGTCCCTCGTGCGGTAGCAACGTCATTTACAGCGGCAGATTTGACGGGACTCAAGTCCCCGGAAATGGCGTAACCGCTGAACTGCTGCGAACACATGGCATAGAAGTTTTCTCAGATAACGAAATTGATCGGTTAATCGAGCGTGTTGAATACGCGGATCGTTATGAAAGTCAGACTTGAATCGCTCAAAATATCCCCAATACTAAGCACAAGCTCACTATTTCTCTGGAGGTAATCATGGCTAGTGGCTGGTCAAATGACGGAGCCGTTCAAGATCAAATCGATGCTACGATTGATGATGCCGTCGCACGGGCGCGCAGTCAGTTAAATAACGGCGAAAGCGCGCAATATTGTGAAGAGTGCGGCGCACCGATCCCTGAAGCCCGACGCAAAGCCTTGCCAGGCGTGCAATATTGCATCCATTGCCAGGAAAAATTCGACAAAAAAAAGACATTGAACAGCGGTTATAACCGCCGTGGCAGTAAAGACAGTCAGCTAAGATAACCTAGCTTATCCCCGGGGCAGGAATAAGCTGGGTAGACTGCTTAGCGAACAACCAATACTGATGTTTTAGCATGTCGCACAATAGCAGCGGCATTCGATCCGAGAAGATAAGTTTTGACGTCAGGTCGTCGAGAGCCAACGACGATCAGGTCGGCGTTGATCTCCTCCGCCAACTGCAATGCTTCATCTCTTGGCGAACCAAAGCTCACGCTGAATGACAAACGCGATGATGGAAGATCGATAGTTTTAACCAGAGCTTTTAGTTTATCGTTGGCTTTTACTACCGCTTCATTTTCAAACTCTTTTATCCCGAAAGAATAAGCCGATAAAAATGCCGCTGCATCTGGAAGCGCATGAAAAAGATGCACTGTCGCCTCTGACGTTTTTGCCAGCTTTACCACATGGATAAGGGCTTTCTCGGTTAATTCATCTTCTTCAATATCAACTGGCACTAAAATGGTCGTATACATGACAGCTCCTTATTATATGAACCGTTGTACAAAAGATTAGCCTGCCCGACTCTTGAGTAACATGATCTTGTTCACTTTTGCGGGGCAAGGATGGCAAAAAATGAGTATTCCGTTAGCAAACAGGCCACTGCGTCAAAATTTTCGACCTTGCTTTCACACGGTTAGATTTTCAGGAATAATAAAATCACGTCTATACGTCATTATAGTGGGCAATCAATCGTCCAGCCTGCAAAGTACGACGATTCGCCGTCGTACGAACATCAGATGCAATAGTCAAGCATAGCCACCAACCATCAGGTGCGTGACGCCAAAGTCTGCGAGCGGTTCAGCGAAAGGTATGCATCACAAGCCATTTGGATCACAAACAGACTATCTTCAGGCTGATAGAGATAAAAATAGCCAATCTCATATTCATCATTCTGGATATTGATTTCTTTGACGATATTTTATTTTTAGATTTTCTGGTTTTATGCCAGACATGAACTAATGTTAATAAGCCATGTTGTCACAGGCGAGCAATTCTCTAACGATCGTTTTCAATGATCCTATGTGATTTGTCACATTAACGTGAATGAGTGATGAGCTACATATGAAGAGGAAAAACTAATGCACGCAAACACCCCACAAACTGATAAAGAGATATCTGATTATTTTAAGGCGACAACGCCAATGAGTGAAATGGAAATACTTGGCAACATTGTCGATGAAATACTCCAGTCCGGCCATACAGTTACTAACAAATCCATCATCTCAAAGTTAGTAACTAAAATTGAACTTGAGACTGACACAGCCTTTCTGGACCGGTATCGAGCCCTTCTGGATCTGGTGGTACATAAAACACAGGATGATTTCCTGGTTTAATCAGAGCGCCATGGAAGGATGCTCTGACTCCGGATAAACATCAGCAATTAACCAAACATGTAACCTGCTGTTGTGCATGCCTTATATTTCCGTTAACAAAACGCAGGGACATTTTTATACTTCGTTATTTTATCTTCACCGCGAAACGCATTGCATAGGCTAAACCAAGCTCCCAATTTATATACTGACATCACTGAATTTTATCAGTGTTACGTTATTACTCATAATCATTAACTTTTCTCCACGAGTCCTTTCTTATTATTATCTTAGCCAAGACAATAAATCGCTTGCATAATTAGAATCAGAATTGAAAAAGCAGAAACACGCTATTGAACCAATAGAGACCGATTATCTTTATCGAATCGGCACTTCCCATCAGGTATTGACGAAGCTCGACCTATGCGATGCCGACGTTCTTTGTTATAAAAAACCAGGGAAAGGCGCTAAAACACAATTAATGCTCTGCATTACCGCTTTTATGACAAATCTTTATCATATTGATGCGTCAAGTGTTAGAGTGTTTACCCATACATCGAATTAGTGGAAAGTATGTCTATCTTTGATGCCTTAAAGATGTTCAGTAGCACATCCATTAACGTGACCTGTCCTGAATGCGCTTTTGTTACTCTGCAACAGCGCAGCAAAATACGCAGGAATACCACCCTTATTTGTCCGAAGTGCGGTCACTTTTTTCTTCCCAAAGCGCCGCGAGCAGATAAAGCATAAACACACGTTCTATCCTACCCACTCAATAAGCACTGTTATAAGTCAATCATATCAATACTAATGCCTGACGCATTAGGCGGCCTTGATAGCAGAATTAGCGCGCCAAAACGTTTATCCGTTCAGTTTGCTTATGCTCCGCTTTTATCTGAGGGCAATACATTCAGATGGAATTGGCGTGTGCGTGATCAATGTAGATCATGCCTGTATACCAGGCAACGATTCCAGCGGGATGACAATCCCCGATATGAAAACGGGCTAGCCTTAAGCTAACCCGTTGAATTGAGTGGCGGAGGAGTAGAGATTCGAACTCTAGAACGCTTTCGCGTCGCCGGTTTTCAAGACCGGTGCCTTCAACCACTCGGCCACTCCTCCGCAATGACGCGCACTATAAACAGAGAGCTGAGTCTTGTAAAGCACCATCGTGTTCAACTGCCTGAAAAATAATCTCCCATGATTCAAATGGGCGTAAAATCACCATAATGCTCATAAATATAGCGATTTACAGCGTAAAGAAGGGTAAAACATCTTTAATAACCTTCAGTAACTATTTACCCTTTGACACTGGATAATGGCACCCTGAAAGAGAGAGTCGCTGATATGGATCGTATTGTTGTTTCATCAACCCGTGAAAGTTCGTTACTTAGCACCCATAAGGTGCTGCGTAATACCTATTTCCTGCTATCGCTGACGTTAGGCTTTTCCGCCGTCACCGCTACGGCCAGTACGGTATTTAACCTGCCGGCGCCTGGCTTGCTGTTAATGCTGGTCGGTTTTTATGGCTTGATGTTCCTGACCCACAAGCTGGCGAACAGTCCGGCCGGTATTCTGGCCGCCTTTGCGCTGACCGGATTCATGGGATACACGCTAGGCCCATTATTAAGTACGTTGATATCTTCCGGCGCGGGCGACATTATTACGCTTGCTCTGGGTGGTACGGCGCTGGTCTTCTTCTGCTGTTCAGCCTATGTATTGACAACCCGTAAGGACATGTCTTTCCTGTCCGGCATGCTGATGACCGGGTTTGTCGTACTGGTGGTTGCCGTCATTGCTAACCTGTTCCTGCAAATCCCGGCACTGCATCTGGCTATCAGTGCGATGTTTATCCTGTTTTCTGCCGGTGCGATCCTCTGGGAAACCAGCAATATCATCCACGGTGGCGAAACCAACTACATTCGGGCGACCGTCAGCCTCTATGTCGCGATATATAACATTTTCGTTAGTCTGTTGAGCATCCTGGGCATTATGCGCAACGATTAACCAGCACCAATCCTGAATGATCAACGCCCCATCTACCTAGATGGGGCGTTTTTTTAGGCGTTGCGTGCATTCTTAGTACAAGAAATTTTTGCTAAACTGCCGTGAAATTCCATTACCCATGAGGAAATATGTTGCAGTTTGAAGACCGTATTATTGAAACGGATGCGCAGGGATACCTGATGGACAGCGCTGACTGGAGTGAGGCGCTGGCCCCGGTATTAGCCGAGCAAGAAAGTATTGAGCTTACTGAGGCGCACTGGGAGGTTGTCCGATTTGTTCGGGCATTCTATCTGGAGTTTAATACGTCGCCGGCCATTCGCATGTTGGTAAAAGCGATGGCGCAAAAATATGGTGAAGAAAAAGGCAATAGCCGCTACCTGTACCGTCTGTTCCCCCAAGGGCCGGCCAAGCAAGCGACCAAGATTGCTGGCCTGCCTAAGCCCGTCAAATGCATATAAATTTAATAGCGAATATTGAAACCTTCGTAATCCGCTTTGCCATGCGGTTCTGTGACGACGTTCGCCACACTGGCGCTACGCGGGCCGCCTCGCTTCAACCATGCGACCAATTGCTCAACCGCCTGATGTTCGCCACAGGCGACAACTTCCACGCTGCCATCGTCACTGTTACGAACATAGCCGCTAAGACCTAGCTGTACCGCCTGATACTGTGTGCTATAACGAAAACCAACCCCCTGAACCACACCGTAAACCTGGGCAGCTATAGATACTGTTGGCATTCCTCACTCCCTTTTAATCATTGGATTCTGGCGATCTGAAGCCGTCATTCACGCATCAGCCTATGGTGTCTTCTGAAAAATGGCACCATACTATTATAGTATTCAGCCGGTGAATGTTGTACAAAAAACGAGCTCACGCGCCGTTTAGCCTACTTGAAAAAACGCAAAAGCCCCCCACTTAGAGAGTGTTATAAGATTTCTCAGGAGGTTATATGATCATCTGCAAATTTGGTATCGGGCAACAGATCCGCCACAAACTTCTGGGCTATCCGGGTGTGATTATCGATATCGACCCCGAGTATTCATTGGCGGCTCCCGCATGGGAGGAGTTAGATGCCAACGATACGTTGCGGACAGCGCCTTGGTATCATGTCGTGATGGAAGATGAAAAAGGGCAGCCTATTCATACCTATCTGGCAGAGGCTCAACTGATCAAGGAAGAACCCTATCAGGATGATCATCCCTCATTAGATGAATTGGCTAAGGTGATCAGACACCGTGCGCCACAACTTCGCCACTGATTTATGCGGCACGAGAGGTCAATCAGCATTGCTCTGTTGCGGCGATAAACCGGTAACTTACTTCTCTAAACCAAGACGTGGGATTTCAATTTTAGGGCAACGATCCATGATCACCTCCAATCCCGCATCTTTTGCCAGAACAGCGGCCTGCTCATTGATGACGCCAATCTGTAGCCATAATACGTTAGCCCCGATGGCTATCGCCTCTTTGGCAATGTCATAAGCCGCTTCAGGCTGACGAAACACATCAACCATATCAACATGCTGCGGAATTTCATCCAAACTGGCGTAGACTTTCTGCCCGAGTAAAGTCTGACCGGCCAGTTTGGGGCTTACCGGTATAACCTCATACCCCTGCTCAAGCAGATAAGCCATGACGCTATAACTTGGCCGGGTGGTTTTCTCGCTGGCCCCGACAAGCGCAATGGTTTTTACTGTTTTAAGTACGGATTCAATGTCGCTGTCTTTCATCATGCTCAGCCTCTTTTGCCTCATTCTTTATAGTGTATCGCACATTCATCAACATAAAAGTGCGTTGCAATACTGATTTAAAACATCCTTTATCAACGATGAATAAATAACGAATGGGAAAACCGCGCCGTCATATTAATCATAAAAAATAACACTACATTTCAAATTGAAATCTTTGACACATTATGACAATTACTCAACAATATCCGGATTAATGATCATTTGGGGATACCAATGAAATTCGGCCTTGTTATTGCGTGCTTTTTTATGACAGGTATAGGCATGCCAGCCATCGCCACGACGTTGCAATTAGACCAGAACATTGATTTGATCGTGGTTGATGGAAAAAAGGTATCCGGTTCGCTTTTGAAAGGCGCCGATAGTCTTGAGCTCGATAACGGGCAACATCAAATTCTGTTTAACGTTGTAAAAATCATCAACAGCGCTAACGGTGTTAAAAACAGCTATCGTTCCCCAGCCTTGATCGCAACGTTCAATACCGAGAACCTGGCGTCAGTTTCCTTTAAATTACCGTCTCTGGAAACCACAAAAGAGCGTAAAAACTTTGATCGACAAACAAATTATCAGTTAGTCGATGAACGCCTTCACCCCATCCCTGCCCGTGTCGATATACTGACCGTTACCGATGATGAATTGGCGCATGAGCATGATATAGAGAAGAAGATGTCTGAATATAACGCGGCAAACCATGACGCATCGGTTGCCGGTTTGATTTCATCTTCACAACCAACCGACTGGGCGATAACAGAAGACCCCGCCGCCTCCTCCTCGTCCTCCATAATCAGCAGCACGCTGTTTTCAATTATGCAGTACTGGTTCCAGCAGGCAGATAAAGAGACTCAGCAGCGTTTTCTGCATTGGGTAAAAGAAAAAGACAGCCATTGAAGCCTTAATCTGATGGTTTTGCGCGCAGTTGCAGCGGATTTTTGGCGGCTATTCGCATTTTTGCTTTTTATCACTTTGCACTGAAACACGGTTTCCGTAATCTGCTGTTTCCCCATCGATAGCATTACCATACCGATTGAAGGACTAACCATGGAGTTCACCACCCGCACCATCGGCGCACATAAACATATCGCTTTAGTGGCGCACGATCACTGTAAGCAATCTCTGCTGGATTGGGTCGGTACGAATAAAGCCGTGCTAGCTGAGCATAAGCTTTATGCCACAGGCACAACCGGTAATTTAATTCAGCTAAATACCGGTCTTCCCGTTACGAGTATGCTGAGCGGGCCGATGGGCGGCGACCAACAGGTTGGCGCCTTGATCTCTGAAGGGAAAATAGATTTGATGATTTTCTTTTGGGATCCGCTTAACGCCGTACCGCACGATCCGGATGTTAAAGCACTACTGCGACTGGCCACGGTCTGGAATATTCCGGTAGCGACAAACCGCTCAACCGCTGATTTTTTGATCAATTCGGAAATGTTTAAACATCCGGTTCAAATCACCATTCCGGATTATCAGCGCTATTTGCAGGAACGTTTGAAGTAACCTGTCACCTCTTTCAGCAGGCCGACGAAACATCGCCGGCCCTATCGTTTCGCTCGTCACGGCTTGCGCTGCAACGGTATGCCCAGTTTACGAAGTTGTTCGATAAATACTGACGGTTTTTTACTGTCCTGTAATAACCAAACCCGGTGCTTGGCCCTGGTCAAGGCGACATATAGCAAGCGGCGCTCTTCCGCATCAGGGAAATCCTCAGGTTCAGGCAAAAGAACCTGTTCCAGAATGGACTCGCGGGCCGGTGCGGGAAAACCATCGTTGCCATCATGCATACCGACGATAATCACATATTCCGCCTGCTGACCTTTGCTGGCGTGGACCGTCATAAAGTCGATAGGCAGGTTCGGCCATTTTGTCGCCGCTTTCCGCAACACCGGCGGACGTAAATGATGATAACGGGACAGCAGCAGAACCCGTTCATCAGGCTTAACGAAACTACTTAATTTATCCAGCAAGGGTTCTAATTGTTCATAAGGAAGAATCGTCACCGCTTTTTTATCCCCTTTACTCAGGCTGTTAAGCGGTTTTTTTAGCTGATAGGGATTTTGCTGAATAAACTGGTTGGCGACTTCGCCAATACGCTGGTTAAATCGATAAGTCGTATCCAGCGCACACTGTTCACTTACGCCAAAGTTTTGTTCAAATGCGGTTGTCAGCGACAACGACGCCCCGCTGAAGCGATAGATGGCCTGCCAGTCATCGCCCACGGCAAACAGGTTTGTTCTGCTGTTTTGTCTGCGCAATGCCGTCAACAGGCGCGCTCGCTGGGGGGAAATATCCTGAAATTCATCCACTAAAATATGCTTCCACGGACTGACAAAACGCCCGTTATCCAACAGGTTGACCGCCTGATGGATCAAACCGGAGAAGTCCACGGCATTTTCATCTTTCAGGGCCTTTTTCCAGGCTTTCAATAAAGGCGCCATCAGCCGGATGCGCTGCTGAAATAGCGGACGCAAATCTTCCGAAGCCTGTTCAATCATCTCACTCTGGCTGCCGCCGTGCATTCGCATCAGGCCGACCCAGCGCTCCAACCGGCCGGCCAAACGTTCAGCCAACGCCTGATCATGCCAGAAATCCCCTTCGGGAATCGACCACGCCAGTTCGTCGGTCAACCATTGCCGCCAGCCTTTAGCCTGCGTTTTTTTCTCCGTGCATTGCTGCCGCCAATTCTGTATCAGTAACTCACGACGCATTTTACCATTGCTTTCCAACCGGCTAATCATGGGAACTTTACGGCTGGACTGTTCAATGATGTGCAATGCCAATGCATGAAACGTTTTCGCCTGAATATCATCCGTATACAGTCGGGCCTGAATGCGCTCATTCATTTCTTCCGCCGCTTTTCGCCCAAATGCCAACAGCAGAATTTGTTCGGGAATAGCCTCGCCACGGTGAATTAACCAAGCAGCTCTGGCCACCAATACCGACGTTTTACCACTGCCGGCTCCGGCCAGCACCAATACGGCATCTTCACCGTTCATCACCGCCTTACACTGGGCTACATTCAGCGCCGCCGACTCCACCGACTGGAAAAACTCCTGTTGCGCCGTCAGCATACGTTCCATCCATTGCTGATTACACTCGGTACGTTGCCCGTCTCCGCGCTCAAGCCACTGCCGGCACAGCTGATAGTTATCCCGGCAAATATCAAATTCATCAAGCCGGGCGACAGGCAAAGGAAGCGATGCCAGCGTGCTGCGAATACCTTCCTGTAACTGCTCCAGCGCCTTACGGCCGAACCAGTTATCCTGTTGTTCCAGCGCCCGGATTTCGTCTGCTTGTGTTTGTAAAACGTCAGCGCTCACCACACTCATTTCCTCGCTCCACGATTGCCAGGATTTGAGTAATAAACGGTAAAATGCCTGAGTTTCCTGCCATTCGGTGCCATGTAAACGCACGACTTTGTCAGCCGGTAATTCAAACTCCAGTTCTCCCCATACCAACCCTCTTTTACAACGAATATCGAGCAGCTGATTAAAGGGGATAATGTATTCGTGTTTATCGCCACTCACCTCGACGCCCGCATTAAGCAGCCGCACCCGGTTATACGGATGTTGCGCCAAATGTTTACCTAAAGATGTTGATTTAAGTTCCATTATGTTTGCGCCATGAAGTTGTGAGATTTTTATCGTCCATCACCGTAGTTTACCTGTTATCTGCATTTACGCTCCAGCCTTAAAAACAGGTTAGGATATCCAGGTGTTTGATGTGATAATTCTTTTATCATCATAGGGTTTGGTTGCCCTGGGAAATACAGGAGAAATTATGCGCGCCGTATTGAATATCCTTAATTTCGTGTTAGGCGGATTCTTCACCACCCTATCCTGGCTTTTGGCCACGGTGGTGAGCGTCCTGCTGATCTTTACGCTACCGTTAACGCGCTCATGCTGGGAGATCACCAAGTTGTCCTTGCTGCCCTATGGCAACGAAGCCATTCACGTTGACGAACTACGTCCGGAGGGGAAAAATGCCGTTTTAAACGTCGGCGGTTCGCTGCTGAACATCTTCTGGTTCATTTTCTTTGGCTGGTGGCTGTGCCTGTCGCATATTGTCACCGGTATCGCACAATGTATAACCATCATCGGCATTCCTGTCGGCATCGCCAACTTTAAAATCGCCGCCATTGCACTCTGGCCCGTCGGTCGTCGTGTCGTACCGGTTGAACTGGCGCAGGCCGCCAGAGAAGAAAACGCCCGCCGCCATTATCGTTAACCAAGCCGAGGATATAGCGTTGTTTGTATTCACACCAGGGATCCGCCGCTACATTTATAACAGCAGTTGGCTGTATAACATCCGTATATTTATTGCGCTTACCGGCGCGGTAGCGGTGCCCTGGTGGCTTGGTCAGCCGACGTCGACGATCCCGGTGACGCTCGGCGTCGTTGCCGCCGCATTAGCCGATCTTGACGACCGTTTGACCGGCCGCCTGCGTAATCTGTTTATTACCCTGACTTGTTTTTTTATCGCTTCCGTCTCGATTGAATTGCTGTTTCCCTATCCCTGGCTGTTTGGCATCGGGCTGGCCTTGTCAACCTGCGGCTTTATTTTGCTCGGCGCATTGGGGCAACGCTATGCCACCATCGCTTTCGGCGCGTTGCTGATTGCGGTATATACCATGTTGGGTATCACACTTTACAATAGTTGGTATCAGCAACCCATGATGCTGCTGGTCGGGGCGTCCTGGTACAACCTGCTCACGCTGCTTGGGCACCTAATTTTCCCGATCCGCCCGTTACAGGACAATCTGGCCCAGTGTTATCAGCAGCTTGCGCGCTATCTGGACGCCAAAGCCAATTTATTCGATCCCGATATCGAAGATGAAACAGATAAGCCCTTGATTGAAGTCGCAATGGTCAACAGTCAGTTGGTCGCTACCCTGAATCAGACCAAATCGTCATTACTCACCAGGTTGCGCGGCGATCGTGGGCAGAGAGGCACCCGCCAAACATTGCATTACTACTTTGTCGCTCAGGATATACACGAACGGGCCAGTTCATCCCATGTGTATTATCCGCAGCTACGTGAGAAATTCCGTTATAGCGATATATTGTTCCGCTTCCAGCGGTTGCTCTCGATGCAGGCGAGAGCCTGTCAACAACTGGCGCAATCCATCTTATTACATCAAAAGTATCAGCATGACAGTCGTATAGAACGCGCATTCGTTCATCTTGAATCAGCGATCGCGCGGATTTCTGACGGCGCGCAGGCCAATGTTTCACAAATCAAGGCATTACAATACTTATTAAATAATCTGCGCGCCATCGACGCCCAGTTGGCGACCATTGAATCAGAACAAACTATCGAACAGGAAAGTAATCCGGAAAATACCCTGGCCGATGACAAGCTTACCGGCTGGAGTGATATCCGGCTGAGGATCAGCCGCCATCTGACCCCGCAATCCGCCCTGTTTCGTCATGCCGTGCGTATGTCGGTATTACTGTGCAGCGGCTATGCCTTTATTCAGATCACGGGAATGCAGCATGGGTACTGGATACTGCTGACCAGCTTATTTGTTTGTCAGCCCAACTATAACGCGACCCGTCGGCGACTGGCGCTGAGGATCATTGGAACACTGACCGGTATTTTACTGGGGCTGCCCATTTTATATTTTGTCCCTTCGCTTGAGGGACAATTGGTTCTCATCGTGATTAGCGGCGTGCTTTTTTTTGCTTTTCGGAATGTGCAGTACGCCCATGCCACCATGTTTATTACGCTATTGGTTTTGCTGTGTTTCAACCTGCTGGGCGAGGGGTTTGACGTCGCTGCCCCACGCGTAATTGATACATTACTCGGGTGCGCCATTGCCTGGGCGGCAGTTAGCTTTATCTGGCCCGACTGGCGCTTTCGCGGACTACCTGCGGTTATCAATAAAACACTGGATGCCAATTGCCGCTATCTTGACGCAGTTATGACGCAGTACCATCAGGGGAAAGATAACAGTCTGACCTACCGTATTGCTCGTCGGGATGCCCATAACTGTGATGCGGAATTAGCGTCGGTTATTTCTAATATGTCATCGGAACCGCATATTACCAGTAATAAAATGGACGGCGCTTTTCGCTTACTGTGCCTTAATCATACCTTGCTGAGTTATATCTCCACATTAGGCGCTCACCGCGAAAAAATTTCATCTCCGGCAATTCTGCAACTACTGGACGATACCGTGCGTTATGTTGATGATATGTTGCATCTGCATGAAACGGACAACCCGCGCATAAATCAGGAATTGGATGCCATAGCCAGCCGCATCCAATCCCTGTCGCCCGAGTCAGAAAGCAAAGCACTATTGGTGCTTCAACAGATTGGTTTGCTCATTGAACTGCTGCCCGAACTGACTCAATTAAAAAATGACATGGTTAAGTTGTAAAACAACGAAGGCGGTATTCCATCAATGCTTGTACCTTTTAAAAGAAGAAGGCGCGTGGTGCTCATACCATTCCAACAGCTCCTTACGAATACCATTTGGCAATGCCGCCTGATGCGTGCCGCATATTGCGCCAGCAAGCGCCAACAATATATTGACGCTGAGATTGCCTTTGACCGCCCGCAATTTCAGATAACTGTTTTTGGCGCCATATTGCTGTAACTCGTCAATGTTCTTTATGCCTACCTTCCATAGTAAACGTTCAAGATCGTGATTGAGATTAGGTAAATCCTTTAGGCGTCCACCTCCGCTTTTAGCCGATTTGTCATACTGCGCGCCCGCCAGGGACAATCTGGCGAAGTTCAACAGTTGCATATGGTTTTCCCATAGCGATTCATCAACAAGATAATAACTTAGCGGAATCGGTATTCCCCGCTTGGTATAGATAAGATGAGGCATATTACGATCGTGGAAGTGCTTTTCATCTCTTTTGCTGGCACGCAGATAAAGCTCGCCGCCCAATACTAATCCGAAAATAATATTATTTGCTGCGATACTGTAGCCACCGAATTGGGAACGCGAGGTGATGTCCCCTAAAGATGCAAAATAGCACTTAGATTGCAAAATCCTTTTTTCACTTAACTGTTTCATTACTGTGATCCTTAGTATTGAAATAACCAATCCCTGTCAGACTGCAATATCTCTAACAGGAACAAGTAATTAACCACAGGGTAAAGGCGGCTTCAAACATAAAATGAGCTTGCTGAGCGTTGCATGCTGAATATGCGAGGCGCTTTGAAAAAATCAGGTTGATTTTCACCCACGCACAGGATACTGTATATGCATACAGTAACACTATAGGTGGAGCTCATTATGCGTACTCAATCATTCAGTTCTTACAAGATTCAACAGTCGCCGTTTTCCGATCGCCAACCTGCCGTGACCCCTTCTGCATCCTGTGGAGGAATTATCAGCGAAATAGTTTACAGTGCCGATCAACCCATAGTTACGCATTTGCTGCTCCCCCTGTTGCAGCAGTTAGCCACTCAATCACGCTGGCTGCTTTGGTTGTCTCCCCAACAAAAGATTAGCCGTCCCTGGTTACAACAATCGGGGCTGCCGCTAGATAAAATTATTCAGTTGAATCACATCAACCCCGTATTGACGGTTGATGCCATGGAAAAAGCCTTATTGACGGGAAATTACAGTGCCGTACTGTGCTGGCTTCCTACCGAGTTGACCGAAGAAGAAAGGGTAAGATTGCGTCAGGCAGCCCAGTCAGGAAACACGTATGGTTTCATTATGCGGCCGGAAAACGCAAATTTTGGCCCCTATAGACTGTTTCCCAGCATGAAAATTCACTCAACTTTGTATCATTAATAAAATTAAGAATTTTCTCATGCGTTTTAATGGGAAATTAGAACATATCCCGGCAGAGCGCCATTTCACGGCCTCCGGGATGCGTTCGGTTCGAAAGAAAACCAGTGATATCTGTCAAAATCATCTACTATTTGTTAGTAAGTATGTATGAATCGTTAATTTTTTTATGATACGAATCACATCATACTTGTAACTTTCTCATCTCGTTGTAGACTTTAACACGCTGGAGTTGCTCTTTTATAACGCCAATTTACTTGGTAGTGAGTAATAAATAAGAGCAAGGTCTCCTGTTAAAGGATTTTAACCAAAGGTTGATTAGCCTTCCGAGTTAATGGCCGATTTGGATGATAATGAGGCGTAAAATGAAAAAAACAGCTATCGCAATTGCAGTGGCACTGGCAGGCTTCGCTACCGTAGCTCAAGCCGCACCAAAAGATAATACCTGGTACACCGGTGGTAAACTGGGCTGGTCTCAGTTCCATGATACCGGCCTGTATGGCAACGGTTATAATGTAGATGGAGCCGAAGAAAACCAGTTGGGCGCAGGTGCGTTCCTGGGTTACCAAGCCAATGAATACTTAGGTTTTGAACTGGGTTATGACTGGCTGGGCCGTATGAAATATAGCGGCGGTCTTGGCGGTGGAGCATATAAAGCTCAGGGCGTTCAGCTTGCAGCTAAACTGAGCTACCCGGTAGCCACCGATCTGGACGTTTATACCCGTCTGGGCGGTATGGTATGGCGTGTAGACAGTAATGACCACGCAGGTCACAGCAACGATGACACCGGCGTTTCCCCGTTGGCCGCGGCTGGTTTTGAGTACGCAATCGACAAAAACTGGGCTACCCGTCTGGAATACCAATGGGTTAACAATATCGGTGACGCCGCGACAGTTGGCGGCCGTCCTGATAATGGCATGCTGAGCGTTGGTGTTTCTTACCGTTTCGGTCAGGATGACTACGTAGCGCCGGCACCAGCTCCAGCTCCAGCACCGGCTCCGGTAGTTGAAACCAAACGTTTCACTCTGAAGTCTGACGTACTGTTCAACTTCAACAAGTCCACGCTGAAAGCAGAAGGCCAGCAATCACTGGATCAACTGTACACTCAGCTGAGCTCTCTGGATCCGAAAGACGGTTCCGTTGTAGTTTTGGGCTTCACAGACCGTCTGGGTTCCGATCAGTACAATCAGGCCCTGTCTGAAAAACGCGCACAGAGCGTTGTGGATTACCTGGTTGCTAAAGGCATCCCGGCGAACAAAATCTCTGCTCGCGGTCAAGGCGAATCTAACCCTGTTACCGGTTCTACCTGTGACAGCGTGAAAGGTCGTGCTGCACTGATTGAATGTCTGGCTCCCGATCGTCGCGTAGAGATCGAAGTTAAAGGCATTAAAGATGTGGTAACTCAGCCTCAGGCTTAAGTGTTATCAATGCAAAAAACCTCGCTTCGGCGAGGTTTTTTTATTCATGCATGTGCGGATTATTTATCTAATTGCTTTCTTTATTCAGAATCGCTTTAAGATCCTGTTTAAGCAATGACATCTGACTGGCATATTTCTCTTTATGTTCTGCATCCTCAATCAGTTGCACAATGGTGTCCGATAACGTACTGCCGCGACGTTGAGCCAATCCAGCCAATCGCTGCCAGACCAAATACTCCAAATCAATCGATTTCTTGCGCGTATGCTGATGCTCTGCATTGAAATGGCGTTTACGCCGCGCACGAATAGTTTGCTTCATGCGGTTTTCCAGCGCCGGACTCATACACCGCTCTATCCATTCCAATACCTTCACCGGCTGATTTTCGATTTTCAGCAGTGCATCCACCGCTTCTTCAGCCGCGCTTTGCTCTAAGAAACGGGTGATGGGTTCACCTTCACGGTGCTTCTTCACCAGATATTTCCATTTCCACCCGCACTCAAGATTTTCTAATTGTTGATATTTCATATTGGGTTCTTCAGTGACCGTGTAACGTTGTTATTAGCATAACAGTTTTTTTATGACTTTCACCGATCATGGGTTATTTTTAAGGCCATTTTCTGCACAAAACACGCTCATCGCACGAGGTCATTTTTTATCATATGACTATCCTCATGTGCAGCCTGCATTATTCTTGTATAATCACGTTTTTCCTTCAGACGATTACATTTGATACTTTGACCAGTAACCGACTCGCATGGCAGCATTTACTGCCCAACCATACGCCTTATCAAACTTTATTCGCTCAGGCCGCACAGCTTACCCCAGCTGAATTTTCTGCTATTCAACCGCGTTTGGCTGACAGTTTGACGCTTTTTTGCCATCCTCGTGCGCCTTCACGCTTTATGCTGCTGAAAGCACAGGAGAATAGCGAATACATAGCGTTGATTGAACGCGCCGTGAATACCATCAGGCCTGGCGTCGAAACCTTATACGGCAGCAAATATATCATCGAAGGCCGCGATATTCAGGTACAGCCGGCAACACACGCCACTGATAATTTTGCGTCGCAGCGCGCCTGTTGCAGTCAGGAGTGGATAGAGCCGGAGCAACTGTTTGGATGTGTTCGTTATTTTCAGGATGAAATTACGCTTCATCCTGGATTAATCCATCAGGTAAATGGCGGCACGCTGATTCTTTCCGCCAGAGCCTTGCTGGCACAGCCGCTGATGTGGTTACGTCTAAAGCAAATTATTACGGAAGGGGTTTATCGCTGGCTTTCCCCTGATGAACGCCGACCCCTGCCTGTCGCTATTCCTCCCATGCCGATGGATATTCATTTAATCATCCTGGGCGATCGGGAAAGTTTAGGTGATATTCATGATATGGAGCCGGAGCTGGGTGAGCTGTCAATATATGGTGAATTTGAAGCACAGTTGCAGCTTATTGAAACCGACGACATGGCGCGTTGGTGCGCCTATGTCAATTCGCTGTGTCTAGAACACGCTCTGCCCTTGCTGACCGCCGATGCATGGCCTGAATTCTTTAATTTGTCAGTGCGCTATAGCGGAGATCAAGGTTGCCTGCCGCTATGCCCGCTATGGCTGACCCACCAGCTAAAATATGCCGCGCTCTACGCGCAAGATCAGGAAATCAGCGCTCAGACGCTCATCGACGCAGTGACGGCCCGTCGCTGGCGCGAAGGCTACCTTCGCGAACGCATGCAGGATGAAATCGAACTGGGTCAAATACTGATTGAAACCGACGGCTATGTCATCGGGCAGGTCAACGGCCTGTCCGTATTGGAATATCCGGGTTACCCAATAATGTTTGGCGAACCAACGCGAATCAGCTGTGTGGTGCACCCCGGCGACGGCGAGTTTACCGATGTCGAACGCAAAGCCGAACTTGGCGGCAATCTGCATGCCAAAGGCATGATGATTATGCAGGCGTTCCTGATATCGGAGCTGGAGCTTGATCAACAACTGCCGTTCTCGGCCTCTATTGTGTTCGAACAATCTTACGGCGAAGTTGACGGCGACAGCGCCTCGCTGGCTGAACTAAGCGCCTTGATCAGCGCCCTTGCCTTGCAACCCATTAACCAGCAGATTGCCGTAACGGGTTCTGTTGATCAATTCGGTCATGTGCAACCTATCGGTGGCGTCAATGAGAAGATTGAAGGCTTCTTTGAAGTTTGTCAGCGCCGCGGCTTAACCGGGCAACAAGGGGTGATACTGCCAGCGGCCAATCTTCGTCACTTGTGCCTTCAGGAAGACGTTATTGCCGCCGTTCGTGACGGGCAATTCCATCTTTTCCCTGTAGAAACGGCGCCGGAAGCAATATCATTACTGACAAATCTGGCTTACGACGATGCGCAACAGCCCAATTTGCTGGCGGCAATTCGTGAACGAATCGGACAATTAAATCCGCAGGAACGGCGACGCTTTCCCTGGTTTTTCCGTTAATCGCACTGGTTTAACCAGATGTAACGGACTTGCTCAGCGTACAGCTGTACGCTAACCTGCGTGCTTCACTAAAACAAGGCTTACAGAGAACATGGTAGATAAACGCGAATCCTATACAAAAGAAGACCTTCTTGCCTCCAGCCGTGGTGAACTGTTTGGCCCGCAAGGACCACAGTTACCGGCGCCCAATATGCTGATGATGGACCGAGTCGTAAAAATGACGGAAGACGGCGGCCATCATGGAAAAGGCTATGTCGAAGCAGAGCTGGATATCAACGCTGACCTATGGTTCTTTGGTTGCCATTTTATCGGCGATCCCGTGATGCCGGGTTGCCTGGGTCTGGATGCCATGTGGCAACTGGTTGGTTTCTATCTGGGCTGGCTGGGCGGCGAAGGAAAAGGACGCGCGCTGGGCGTAGGTGAAGTCAAATTCACCGGACAGGTTTTACCTACGGCGAAAAAAGTCACCTACCGTATTCATTTCAAACGCGTCATTAATCGTCGTTTAGTTATGGGGATTGCTGATGGCGAAGTCTTGGTAGACGGACACTTAATCTACACCGCACATGAGCTGAAAGTGGGCTTATTTAAAGATACAAGTTCTTTCTGATTTAATCTGCGGGCGAAAAACGGTCTGGTTTTTCGCCCGCGGTAATCCAAAACCGTTCTCAGACCAACGTTATCCGGCTTATTTCTGATTATTCATCTCGTTTGCGATCGACTGGCGTACATCCTGAGGGATTTTAAGCGACGTCGCCAATGCATCCAGATAGCTTTTCTCCATAAAATGGTCGACATCAATCACCGCACAGCTCAGGAAATAGACTTCCAGAGCCTCTTCCTCATTCTTAACATCCCTGGCTAGCAATTCCGGATCCAGAGGCTGTTCGATAGCATCCTGCACCCAGCGTTGAGCCTCATGTCCCAACTGCAACTGCTGGATATTTTCATCAATCCGCTGTTTCTCTGAAGCATCAATATGACCATCGCTCTTCGCGGCGAATACCAGCGCCTGGATCAAACGCCGCGCACGTATATTGTCGGATGATGACTGCACACCAAATTGCGGGTCGTCCTGATGAGTATCCCGTACACGCTTCTTATACTGATTCCATAGCACAACACCAGCGGCAGCGCTGCCGCCAATAATCAACGCATTCTTACCTAACGATCCCATCATTTTTCTGGCTGATTTATTCGATAACAACACACCTGCAAGCCCCCCTAACGCGGCAGGTTTCAGCATATCGCCTAAATTGCCATTACTGCCGCCTTGATGATTGCCTTGTTTAGGACTGCCAGAGTTTAATAGGCCCTGAATCTGTTGTAACCAGTTGTTCATTTTTACACCTCGAGAAAATAGCGTTACAGGCATTCACGCTGCCTGATCATAGTAAGACCCGGGAGGCTTTTTTTTGTCAGGTTATGTATATCAATGAAAAGTATTCGGCGCTCTTTATCACATTCTAACGCGTTATGCCGCATTCTTTGATTCGACGGTTTGCGCTTTATTTTTGAACCGGTATACTGCACCCATTAAATTGAAATGCGGTTTTAAAAAATTAAGCTACCCGTCACAAAAAAGGAACGAACATGAAAATTGCTCTGATTAATGAGAACAGCCAGGCGGCCAAGAACGAATTGATTGCCGCAACCCTGACTAAAGTTGTTGAGCCTATGGGCCACACTGTTTTCAACTACGGCCAATATTCTGCTGAAGATACCGCCCAGTTGACTTATGTACAGAACGGTATTCTGGCTGCCATTCTGCTAAACTCGGGTGCGGCCGATTACGTGGTCACTGGCTGTGGTACTGGCGCTGGCGCGATGTTGGCGTGTAATTCTTTTCCCGGCGTGATCTGCGGTCTGGTAGTTGATCCTTCTGATGGTTATATGTTTGCTCAGATCAACGACGGTAACGCTATCTCTCTTCCTTTCGCTAAAGGTTTTGGCTGGGGAGCGGAACTGAACCTGCAATATATCTTCGAAAAACTGTTCGAATGTGAAGGCGGTCAAGGGTATCCGCGCGATCGCGTCATTCCAGAACAGCGCAACAAGAAGATTCTGGATGCCGTTAAAGCGGTTGCCTACAAAGATCTGATCGCGATTCTGAAGGATATCGATCAGGAACTGCTGAAAGGCGCCATCAGCGGCCCTAAATTCCAGGAATACTTCTTTGCCAACAGCAAAGATGAAGCACTAAGCAGCTACATTAAAAGCCTGCTGGCCTAACGCCCATAAAAAGACCACAGGCCGTTTTGGCCTGTGGCTCTTTCTTTTTGAGTTTATGTTTTAGGCAACAGAAAGCATAAATCTCTCTTATGCCAAGCCGCCTTAACCCATCGGCGTTCAATGCTTGACCAGATACGCCGAAACCATCAAATACTGCTTGACCGACGTAGAGCGACTGCCTATAGTAGCGCCCCGTTGCCACCTATGCGGCAACCCCCGGTGAGGTGTCCGAGAGGCTGAAGGAGCACGCCTGGAAAGTGTGTATACGTGAAAACGTATCGAGGGTTCGAATCCCTCCCTCACCGCCATATAAAAGAAAACGCCCTTAGCAAAAGCTAAGGGCGTTTTCTTTTATATGTTGATGGGACGCCAGGGTTCGACAAAACGGCAGGAAGGCCGTTTTGTCGTTAATTTACTGATTACCTCCGGTTAACCGGCGCTGCAATTGATCGCGCAGATTTGGCGGCGTCCCTTTTATGGTTAACGTATCCGTTGCCGGATCCCAGAAAATACGTTCCCCTAGCAATAACGCATCGAAATTCAAACTGATGCCGCCACCGCTTCCGGCAAATTTTGTCAACTGTCGCAACGTGCTGCGATCGGCTGGAAAGCTCTCTTCCAGTTCATACCCCTGCTCGGTTGAAAACTGCTGGAAGGTTTTGTCACCCAACGGGGGCACATCCTGAGACAGCGCCGCCAACTCAATTTCCTCACCCGATTGCAACTGCTCATTACAGTAGCTGTAAACCTGCTGGCGGTAGTTCTGACGCTCATTTTTATCCAGTTGCGCATCAGCACAGTATTCATCCACGGCTTTTAACAGACCGCGGTTTTGCGCTTTGGCGTCCAACCCTTCAGCCGCCGCCAGGAAATCCATAAAAAAGTCAGAGACTTTACGTCCTACCCGCCCTTTCAGAAAAGTCAGATAACGCGTTGACGCCGGATTGGTTTCCCACTCGGTCAAATCAATCCGTGCGACGATGTCCGCATGATTGATATCCAGATAATGCGTACTGCTGATATCAAGCTGTTCATTGACCCGCATGCTGTTGCAGCTATTGAGAACCGCAATCAACAAATATTCAACGGCCAGATAACGATACTGACAAAACAGGACTATGCCGCCCTCGGCAAACGGATATTTGGCCAGTTCGTCACGCAAGCGCCCGGTGGCTGCCCGTGTGAATTCCAGAAAGCCTTCGTCGCCTTTACGGCAGGCTCTGAGCGCATCCGCCAGTTCGCTTTGCTCATTAAACAAGCCATACGCTTTATTTTTGGCGCTATAGACGCGATGCAGCTCAGCCATCATTTCTTCTACGGTTGCATTGGTCGACAGCAGTGAATCACGCAACACCAGTTCCAGCGTTTGCTCGTCACGTTTAATCAGTTGATGCAGGGCAATCTGGCCGATATCCAGACTCATGATAAACTCTCCTTTTAGCAAGGAACGTATTCAAACACCGAACCAGTGTGCCTGCAACCAAAAAGCCGTACTTCATCTGTCGTAAACACGCAAGCGGTGTAAAATGATAAAAGTGCGGAAAAGGATGTGCCTATACGGTAAGATATGCGACTTTAACAGCTTGAGAAACGCCATTTTATGCCACAATCATCCCGTTACAGTGACGAACACGTTGAACAATTGCTCTCCGAGCTGGTCAATGTTCTGGAAAAGCACCATGCTCCAACCGATCTTGCTTTAATGGTGCTGGGTAATATGGTGACCAACCTGATTAATACCAGTGTCGCTCCGGCTCAGCGTCAGGTCTTGGCCCGCTCTTTCGCCGAAGCATTACAGGCTTCAATTAAAAAAGCAGATAAAGCTCACTAATTTTTGACCAACTTATGGTAACCAACCGTCAGCGCTACCGTGAAAAAGTTTCCCAGATGATCAGTTGGGGACACTGGTTCGCCTTATTTAATATTTTGCTCAGTCTGGGGCTGGGTAGCCGCTATCTGTTTGTTGTCGACTGGCCATCTTCTCTGTTTGGCCGCCTTTATGCGTTGGTGAGCTGGCTCGGGCATTTCAGTTTCATTGGATTTGCCGCCTATCTGTTGGTCATTTTCCCGCTGACATTCATTGTGATGTCTCAGCGCCTGCTGCGCTTTCTTTCCGCTGCGCTGGCGACGGCAGGGCTTACGCTGCTTCTGGTGGATATTGAGGTTTTCACACGCTTTCATCTGCACCTCAACACCACCGTCTGGGAATTGGTGATAAACCCGGATCAAAGCGAGCTGGCGCGAGACTGGCAACTTATGTTCATCGGCATTCCGCTTATTTTTCTGGTGGAAATGCTGTTTGGCACCTGGTGCTGGCAAAAGCTGCGTAGCCTTGGCCGCCGCAGTTTCGGCAAGCCTTTGGCCGCGGTTTTTATTTCGGCTTTCTTAGCCTCGCATCTGATGTATATCTGGGCGGATGCGAATTTCTATCGTCCGATTACGATGCAACGCGCCAACCTGCCCTTGTCTTACCCCATGACGGCACGCCGTTTTCTGGAAAAACATGGGTTGCTTGATGCGCAAGAGTATCAGCGTCGTCTGGCGCAGCAGGGAAACCCTGAAGCGATGACGGTGGAATATCCGCTGAACGACATCACCTTCCGTGACGGCGGCAGCAAATATAACCTACTAATGATTGTCATCGCCGACACGCCGTCCGACAGCGTGCAGAATGACATGCCGAACCTGACCCGTTTTGCTGAACAGAATATCCGCTTCAGCGATCATTACGATTCAGGCACCCAGCCAAACGCCGGGTTATTCAATCTTTTCTACGGGATCTCGACGACGTATATGGACGGTATCCTGAGCGCCCGTAAACCCTCTGCCCTGATGACCGCATTAAGTCAGCAGGGTTATCAGCTTGGGCTGTTCTCTACCAACGGCTTTGATAATTCCCTTTACCGCCAGGCGTTGCTGTCCGATTTTTCTCTCCCGTCGCCACAGGAACAGAGTGACGAAGCGATTACCGCTCAATGGCAACAATGGCTGAACCACGATAGCAATACCGCGCCCTGGTTCTCTTATATTGAGTTGAACAGCGCTACGCAAAATGGGGAAACAAGAGCGGAACAATCCCGTCGCGATCGCGCCAACAATCAACATGTCGATCAACAAATCGAGCGCATTCTCAGTACATTACAGGAAAAAAATGTGCTGGATAATACCGTCATAATTATTACTTCCATGCAAAAAAATCCCGTCAATGGTGACAAGGCACAGGTTTTCCATCGCGCACAATGGCAAATTCCGCTTATCGTTCACTGGCCGGGCACGCCAGCGCAGACGATTACAAAAATGACGGATAACAAAGATGTCATGACCACCTTGATGCAGCGTTTACTGCATGTCAAAAACGCCGCCGACGATTATTCTCAGGGTGAGGATCTGTTTTCAGCCCAACGGCGTAATAACTGGCTGGCGAATGGCAATGGCGGCGATTTAATGATCACTACGCCGGAGCAGATCATTATGCTGGAAAGCAACGGCAGCTATCGCGCCTACGATCGGGAAGGACATAAGCTGAATGATGAAAAACCCCAGCTTACCCTGCTCTTACAGGTGCTAACCAATGAAAGACGCTTTATTGCGAACTAACTGCTTAAAACTAAAGCAGTCATTCTGCCTGGCTCTTGCAATCGACGTAATAAGCGGTAGTATAAGCACCCACAGCATCGGCACGTAGCGCAGCCTGGTAGCGCACCGTCATGGGGTGTCGGGGGTCGGAGGTTCAAATCCTCTCGTGCCGACCAAATACATCTCCGGTTAGTATCCTTTACTACCGGAAACCCCACAAAACCCGCATTCTCACTGAGTTTGCGGGTTTTTTGTTGCCTGTTATCTATCGGGATACCCCGTTTACAGCCGGAAAGTTTGGGACTACATTTGGGACTATGCCGCTATAGTCCCTTAAAAACATAGTCCCAAAGGTCATGATCATGGCAATCCAGGCAAAGCCCCTCACCAATACGGAAGTCAAAGCCGCTAAAGCAATAGACAAAGAATTGTCACGGCATGATGGTGGCGGGCTGCTATTGTTCGTCAAACCTTCCGGCACAAAGACATGGCGTTTTCGCTATTACCATCCACAAACCAAAAAACGCACTACGCTGACATTTGACAGCTATCCGGCAATCTCTTTGGCTGACGCCAGGCAAATGCGGGAAGCTGCCAAAGCGCTCTTAGAAAAATGTATTGATCCGCAATTCCACCAGCAACAGCAGCGCGAACAAGAGCAAGCCATCAATCTGAACACGTTCGCCAAAGTTTCCGCCGACTGGTACGAAGTGAAAAAATCCCAACCGCTGGCCGAGAACACCATTAAAGATATCTGGCGTTCGCTGGAAAAATACGTGTTCCCGTTCATCGGAAGCCTACCGATCACCCAACTTACCGCCCGGCAATTCATCACCGCGCTGGAGCCGATACAGGCCAGCGGCAAACTGGAAACCGTCAAACGGGTAAGCCAGCGAATTAACGAGGTAATGGATTACGCGGTTAACTCCGGGCTGATTCCCGCTAACCCCGCAGCCAAGATCCGCAAAGCGTTTCAGACACCGGTTAAAACCCATATGCCGACCATCCGGCCAGAGGCATTACCTGGCTTGATGAAAACGCTATCGGTCGCCAGCATTGAGTTACAGACCCGTTTATTGATTGAATGGCAGCTACTGACTGTTACCCGCCCCGCCGAAGCCGCAGAAACCCGCTGGAGCGAAATAAACCTTACAGAGAAAACCTGGACAATACCCGCTGGCCGCATGAAGATGCGCCGTGATCACATTATTCCCCTGCCCCCGCAGGCGTTAGCCATTCTGGACGCCATGAAGCCCATCAGCGGACACCGTGAATACCTGTTTCCATCCAGTAAAGATCCCAAGCAGCCGATGAACAGCCAAACCGCTAACGCCGCATTGCGCCGTATGGGGTACAAAGGCGTACTGGTATCCCACGGCCTACGCGCCATATTCAGTACCGCCGCCAATGAAGAAGGCTTCTCGCCAGACGTGATCGAAGCCGCCCTAGCCCATGTAGACACCAACGAAGTGCGCCGCGCCTATAACCGCTCCACCTATCTGGAACAGCGCAAGGTATTGATGTGCTGGTGGGGCGAATTTGTGGAAAGAGCCGCAACGGGAAAAATCATGGCGTCGGAAGGTGCTAGAGGCTTACGCGCCGTTAATGATTAGTACTGTGTTTATATACAGATAATTATTGATTCCTGTTAACTGCCCTCCTAAAATGTCGTTATCCGGTACAAACCGAAAGAAACCTACGCCTGAGATAATATTCGAGTGACCTTTTCCCTATTAGCAGGCATGGGGTTCTTTATGAGGGAGAGTCATGAAAAAGCTATTTAAGTTAAAAGAGTGGTTAACCTTAGAAGAAACTGCACGCAGGCTAACGACATCTTTTCAAGAAGAAGTCTCCATTGCTGACTGTCTGCAACTTGCGCTTGATGGTCACATCGTCATTTCAACCCTGATAGAAAAAGGTCGTTATGGCATATTGGCTGAACCAAAGCGCGATTTTAATCAGGAGCTTTTAGCGGGCTTCCACGATCACTTATTACAAAGTGGGATGTTTGCAGATAATCCTCAAGTGCTGGATGATGCGATAGAAGCGGTATCAAATGATATTCCTATGCAAATGTCTCGACATGGAGAAATTTTCCGCCTCGAAACAGGAATCTATGATTTACCAATGATTGGTGCTGAAGCATTGGATATTTTGCATATTTGCTCTCTTTATCAGAGAAGAGAACCGGCAACCTTTATTAATTTGGAAGGACCATTTTTAATTTGTGGTGAAAGGTATATCAACGTTGTTGAACCTTTCGTTGAGAAAGCCATTGGATACAAAATGGACGACTCAGGAAAGCTGAGATTATTTGATGAAAAAAGAAAAGAATTTATAACGCCAGATAATTATCACTCATCATTTTATCCCGCAGATGGATTACGTGATGTCGAATTTGTATTCCGGCGCGTAAACATTGAGCAATTTGAAAAACAGCAGTTGGATGAATATACCGACCTCGATCTGAATGAAAGCCTTTTCGTTATTGGCGCGATGATTGATGCGCTAAAAAACACATCGACTAAATCAAAAAGATGGACACAAGATAGCCTGAAGCAGGAAATAGTCGAGAATACGGAAAACATCAAAAATCGCACACTGGATAACTACTTTTCAGAAGCCAATAAAGCTTATAAATCAAATTGTTAAATTCGCAGCGAAAATCGATTTTTCGTTGCGATGCCATTTCCCTCACTCTGTTATTGAATAGCCTCATCGACCGGATACGACCGGTCATTGATGAGGTATATCGCTATGAGCCTGTTAGATAGAAAAATCCTGTTAAAGAAAGAAGTGAAAGCCATTCTGCGCGTCAATTCTGACAGCAGTTTTCAGGAAATGATCAATGCCGGCGAATTCCCGAAAGGATTTCGGGTTGGTCTGCGTCGGGTAGGCTGGTTTGAGGATGAAGTTAATGCCTGGCTGAATCAGCGCGTTGCCGAACGTGACCAGCAAACCGAAAACGTATAAGTCAAAACCTTCTTTTTTATTGCCGCGATAGCGGCATGTCGGAATCAAAAAATATGATGATCAAAAAATCTTGCGCTGGCTGGAACGGGCGTTGTTACGCCCAACATCGGGGAACGCCCCTTTTTATACACAAAAACACGTCTGTTTTTATTACTCTGAAAAATGCGCAACGCTTTGCAAAACCAATACAAAACGTATTGACGCTGGCGGGGCATCTGGCTTATCGTTTCACCGTTGCCGCAAAATCGGCGACCAGGTTTAGCAGCCTGAATGTACAAGCGGACGACCGCTTTAGCTTCATGCGGTTTTTTTACGTCCGTAAACCATGTTATGCCCGAATTATGGTGGGGCGTAATGGGGGAGCCTTCGGGCTCGCCGGTTTCTTGTACGCCGGTCTGCTAACCCTGTTACGTCTCACCACCCCGTTTAGCAGCGGTGTGGTGGGGTTTTCAAACCCGTACAAGAGGCCGCCGCGATGGTTGCTACCCCTACTCCGGTTCACCCTAATTTCACCTTTCTCTTTCTGGCGGTCTACCGCACAGCGCCGCACGAAAAACCGCACCGTAAAGCCATTATTGCCCCAAATGAGCAATCCGCTCGTCAGCATTTTGAGCCTGATTTTATTCTGTTCTTTGCTGGCCGCCTTCCCGTTCAGGAGGTGCGCCATGTTTGATAACACGCCGCTGGAACTGGAAGAACTGATCGATCAATGCCGTGCGCTGGCTTATGCCATCGTGGAGTTAAGGGAGCCGCAGGCAAAAGAGATCCTGATGTTCATTCTTGCCGAACGGCTTGATGCGCTCCACCGTGCGCAGGAGGGCGAGGCCGCATGAGCAACACGTTCATTCAAGACGTGCGGACAAAAGCCAACGGCCATTGGGAGGGAGTTTTGCAGCGGTTAGGCATCCCGACCAATCGGCAGGAAAGCGAATGCCCCAACTGTGGCGGGAATACCCGCTACCGTTTTGACGATAAAGAAGGTCGTGGCACCTATTTTTGTTCTCACTGCGGTGCAGGAACCGGGCTGGATCTGGTGATGAAGGTGAATAAGTGTAGTGCAAGGCAAGCAGCGGAACAGGTCGCCGAGATTCTGGCGCTTCCGTTGCCGGTAGTTATTCCCGCCAGTGAAAAACCTGATAATCGTCCGATTACCGAACGGTTGAATGCGCTGGTGGCGAAAGCGGTATCAGGCCAATCTGACTATCTGCTGAATAAGGGGCTGCAACGCCCCTCACTACTGCTGGATGATGGTTCCCTGCTGCTGGTACTGCAAAACATAGACGGCAGTACCACCGGCGCACAGCTTATCAAATCTAATGGCGAGAAAAAGCTGATTGCCGGAAGCCGCAAGAAAGGCGCATTCATTCCCGTTAATGCCCTGCCTGAACACGCGAACACGGTGATTATTGCCGAAGGTTACGCCACGGCGGTTACGGCATCGTTACTGATGCATGGTGTTGCTATCAGCGCGTTAGATAGCGGGAATCTGATTCACGTTGCGCGGTCTTGTCGTGCTGCCTGGCCGGACGCAAAAATCATCCTTGCTGCGGATAATGACCGTAAAAATGATGGTAACAACACCGGAAAAATCGCCGCTGAAAAAGCGGCACTGGCGGTAAACGGCTGGGTGACGCTCCCCCCGACAACCGAAAAAGCCGACTGGAATGATTACTACCAGCAACACGGCGCCGCGGTATCGATATCTGCCTTTGCTGCCTCACTTTATCAGCCTGGACAAAAGCCGCTGCCGTCTTCCGATTCCCCATTGAAACCTTACGCAGATATTCGTCATGGCGGGCTGTATTGGGTAGAGCCGAAAACGGATCACGACAGCGGCGAGATTATCGAGCGTGAAAGCTGGCTGTCTAATCCTATTACGGTAGCGGGTATCGGATCGGATGAGTCAGAGCGTTATCTGGTTCTAAGTTGGACGCCGAATGGCGAAAACCAGTCCCGAACCGAAGCCATTCCTATGCGGGATATTGGCGAGCGTGAAGGCTGGGCGCGATTACGTGCGGGTGGGCTGGCAGTCACGGCCAAAGGCGGGTTACGGGCAATACTGGCCGATCACTTGTGTCGTAGTCATGCGGGTTGCCGCTGGGCAATCGCTAGCGCCACCGGCTGGCAGTATGGCGCTTACCTGATGCCGGACGGTTCAGTTATCGGCACACCGACAATTCCCGTTTTGTTCAACGGTAAATCGGGTGCGGCTAAAGGTTATGCCACCAGCGGAACGGCGCAAAGCTGGCGCGAAAACGTAGCGACACTGGCACAAGGTAATCCCTCCATGATGTTGGGGATCGCCTGCGCCTTTGCCGCGCCGCTCATCGGGCTGGTGAGCGTAGACGGATTCGGCGTTCATCTGTTTGGCGGTTCATCTGCGGGCAAAACCACCACCGGCAATATCGCCTCTTCCGTCTATGGCGATCCTAACGCGCTTAAACTGACGTGGTATTCCACCGCGCTGGGGCTGGTGAACGAAGCCGCCGCCCACAATGACGGTTTTATGCCGTTAGATGAAATCGGGCAAGGCAGCAATCGCAAAGCTGTGGCCGATGCCGCCTACGCGCTATTTAACGGCGTGGGTAAAATTCAGGGAGCCAGAGAAGGCGGCAACCGAGAGCTAAAACGCTGGCGGGCAATGGCGTTCAGCACCGGTGAGATCGATCTGGAAAGCTATATCCGCGCTGACGGTGGACGGGTGAATGCCGGACAACTGGTGCGCCTGCTGAATGTCCCGATCACCAAAGCGATGGTATTTCACGGCTATCAGGATGGAAAAGCCCATGCCGACGCGATCCGGGATGCCAGCAACGCCCATTATGGTGCGGTTGGTCGAGCGTGGATCGCCCACCTTGCCAGCAAAAAAGAAAACGCGCTGGCAACCTACCGCGAAACAGAGCGGCGCTGGTTGTCACTGTTACCCGCTGACGCCAGCGAACAAGTACGGCGTGTAGCGTCGCGTTTTGCGGTACTGGAAGCCGCTTTATTACTTTCTGCCTCTTTTACCGGCTGGACGGCGCAGGAATGCCACGATGCGTTACAACACAGCTTCTATGCCTGGGTAAATGAATTTGGCATAGGCAACCGTGAAGCCAAAGCCTGGGTAGAACAGGCCGACGCCTTTCTGCACCAGTTTGGCTACAGCCGTTATTTACCGCACCCCAACCCTGATCCACGCGATTTACCCATCAAGGATCTGGCAGGCTATCGGGTGAAAAAACCAGGAGACGATACGCTGGTGTTTCACACCTTCCCCGCCGTATTCAATAACGAGATTGCCGCTGGTGCCAATGCCGCTGCGTTTGCGCAGGTGTTAGCCGATGCTGGAATACTGGATAAACCCGCCAAAGGCATCACACGTAAATCACTACGCATTGATGGCAAGCAGCCGCGCTTTGTGGTGCTCATGACACTCGACGACGAGGAAGAGTAAATCACGCGTAAGGTAAAATAAGGTCGGTTCGGTAGGTTCAGTCGGTTCATTATTTTAATGCATTGATTTATAGGTGTTTTCACTTGAATAGTGAACCGACCCTGAACCGACTTTAGCCATTTTGAACCGACCTAACCAAGCGTCCCTTTTCTGGCTGGCCTAATGAACCGACTTTCACACCGCGTGAACCTACCCATAGGTCGGTTCAATTCTGAAAATAATTACTCTATCTATCAATCAGTTGACTACGTGAACCGACCGAACCTACCGAACCGACCCACTTTTGCTGATCTATAAGAATTTGCGCACACAAAAATCATGATGGGTTAAACTATTGCCAGCAAAAAAGTGCGCAAAACGACACTGAGCGGAGTAAAAAATGGCAATTGGAGCTTAGATACCACATGAAGAAAACCTAAGACACGGATAAATATAGTGAAAAAAAATAGAGCGAGGCAAAAAAACCTCGCAAAAACACGCATGCATCTATTTCTTATCTGTAATTGCATTAATCCCTTTAATTGAGAATTTTTTCTTAGGCGTAGGAGTGTAAAGCGGTGAACGAAAATACGGGCCATTGTTAATCATAACAGCTGTGTCGATAAGTTTTTCTATTGCTTTTTCTAAGCCCATTTCTAAATATGCAATAGAGTCCTCACCGGTAGGGTATCCTGGAGTTACTGTTTTACAGACAACCGTCGGATGCTTTATATAGGCTAAATAGTCATGAAAAACATCTTTAGGCAAACACATTCCGAACTCACGCCAAGCATATTTCTTTCCCCAATAATAACCACTTTCAGAGGTATGAATAACTCGACTATCATTATTGTATTTGTTTGCATCATGTTTATTTAGAGCTTCATGCTGAGCTACTGAGTAGCTTAGGTATTTATTAATTACAGAAGTTTTGGATATGCAATCTTTATCAACGATATTTTTACCATCAATTATTTCATAACCTATATTATATCTTTCCCCCTCGACGATATAACTTCCGGAATTAGCCTCAAACTCATATACAGTCGTCGTTGTTAATGGTGTAAAACTATGATGAAACCGTCCTCCACCTATGCTTGTGACAGTATAATTACTAGCGATTAAATCTGGAGTGGTAAGTAACGATCTTGATTTCATATGAGAAACTCCTTACAATTAATAAATATTAAAGCATGGGTTATTGTATATTAAAATAAAAATCATAGTTTTTTCGAGAAAAATCTTAAGTTTTCCATTCACCCTTACCATTAAGGTACAATGCTAGCATATATTAAACATCTTTTTACATTACCGCTCGTGCAATTACAACCAAATCATCTCTCAATTGACATCAATAATTAAAAATTTCATTTTAAATAATCACCATTGGAAATTATTTTATAATACTAAACTTGGGTATAATACCTGTTATACAGTTACACGAAGAGAAATTTCGAACAAATATTCATGTTTTCAAAAAGAAAGAATTTATAAAGTGAAAATGTTTAGTAGTTGACCTCTTCACTTATAAATTTATAAACACAGCGTCATGTCACAAACACTCAGCAACTAATCCCCACCATCCCAGAGAATGACATCCCAAATACCATTAAGTAGCCGCTTGCCTCCTATCTCCCTAGTAACTACAATGTATACAAAACACACAATGTAGTGAGGTGGCAGTATGGGCGTCATGTCCGTTCGCTTAAATGATGAAACAACCGCGCAACTTGATGCGCTGGCTAAAGCCACGGGACGTACCCGCTCTTTTCTGGCTGGACAAGCCATTGAAGACTATCTTGCGCGGGAAGCCTGGCAAATAGCAGAGATCGAGCAAGCCATCAAAGAAGCCGATGCGGGTGATTTTGTCTCATCAGATGAGATGAACGACCTGTTTAAAAAGTTAGGTACGGCAAGAAATGGAAATTAAATGGCTGCGTAAAGCCGCGGCCAATTTGGAAGCCGAGTACCTCTATATAGCGCAAGATGATCAACAAGCTGCCAGCAAGTTTGTAGATGAAGTCCAAAGGTTAACGGAACTACTACCGCAACAGCCAGCAATGGGAAGACCTGGCCGTGTACCTGGAACGCGTGAACTGGTGTTAACGCACTATCCCTACATCATCCCCTACCGCGTGAAAGGTAATATGCTCCAAATTCTGCTCATCTTTCATACACACAGACGTTTACCCGCAAAATGGTGAACAACGAACCTTCACAAAAGTAAACCTAAGTACACCGGTGAATATGATGGGTAATGTTACTTTCCGTATCGATGACGATCTTAAAAGGCGCTCTTATGCAGCACTGAAGAAACTGGGTATTACGCCTTCTGAGGCATTGCGCCTTACGTTGGAATACGTTGCTGAAAATGAAAGACTCCCATTTAAACAAAAGTTACTCAATGATGAAGACGTAGAATTAGTTGAAGTTGTCCGTGAACGTCTTCGCAACCCCAAACCAGTACGCATGACGCTGGATGATCTTTAGTGTTTTACTTTTTGGATTTTAACGAACGTACATCCATCAACTAACCGCCACGCAGCCATGAAAGACGACAAAAAACACAACCAACAATCAAGATCGTCCGGTTGGGGCGGGAAACGTGCCGGTGCAGGCGCTCCCATTGGTAACACCAATGCAGTGAAACATGGGGAACGCAGCCGCCAGGCATTCTTTCCTTTGGAGGGTGATACTGGGCGATTCACGCAGTTACAATTGCTACGAGTAAGAAACCTGCTCCTGGCCGGACGTGTCGGCGAGTTGATGCATAGATCGCTTTCTTTGGGTACAGCCGAGTGGCGTGAATTTATGTTGCTAGATGGGATTTTATGGCAGCACACACGAAAAATGATGGTATTGGAGCGTCGTAAAGCAAAATTAAATTTACAACGCATCCAGCGCTAAAAATCAGCGTATCAAACGAAACTCTACTGTCATGACAGGCTATTTCTCATGATGACTTTTCGTTTTAGTTATACGTTTGGTTATATGATAAAAAACAACTCCACAATAAAGATAATATAAACAAATAGTTAACCCATAAATTCAACTTCTCTCGTGGCATGCATATAGGCATCAACAAGTTAGAGTTAACATATACATAAATAACAAAAATTAAATTTCCCTCGTATCATCGCCTGTGCTGTTAAGTTATTAATTCAACTTCAACTGGAGCGAACAATGATCGTAAGAACATGGCATGGTTGTGTACCGCGGGAGTACGCAGAGGGTTTCGCCATCCACCTTGAATTAACGGGTGTCAAGCATTCTCAAGGCATCAAGGGCAATCAGGGCGCTTTTGTAAAAAGAGTCGCCCAAGGAAGTTGGGAGCATTTCTTTCTTGCCACATATTGGGCGGATATTGAAGCGGTTAAGGCTTTCGCAGGTGAAGATTATCATATCGCCGTTACCTACCCCGATGATGACAAGTTTTGCCTGTTGTCCGATCCCTATGTTTTTCAGCATGAAGTTCAGGTTGTTCATCCTCTTTAATCAACGTGATGTGCGCCGCTAACGCGGCGTCCGTATGGCGCTGGTCAAGATGCGGGTGATTTTGCTTTAGCCGATAAGATAAACCATCAGTTCAAAAATTTTGGTCAGATGCACGATTTTATCACCGTCATCAATTCTCAACTGGAGCAACGATCCGGCTACTGCTACTCTGTTGATCGAGTATCGAACTTTTCAAAAAAACGATGGCGTTGTAACCGACAAAATCATCCGTATTTTATCACCTACGGAGCACTGTTCATGGATTCGACCGTCGGGCATCGCACTACGCCGCTGTAGATTTTGGGCTACCCGTTGGTTGCCCGCTTGTTGCATAGATAACCCATTGCATAAATGACACCATTTGCTGAACGGCTGGCGAATAAGGCTGCCGTTATTAAATCTCAGCGGGGAAAATTTGGGATACAACCACGACCGTTTCATGAAAAAACTAAAAGATACCGACTGGTATAAGAAACGATACTCAAACCGAGTCCTATTCTGGCGAGAAATCTCACCCCTTGCATTTCCCATCTTTATTGAGGGCTTGTGCGTTGTCCTGATGGGGGTATTCAGTACCTTCCTGGTAAGTTGGTTAGGCAAAGAAGCGATGGCCGCCGTCGGTCTGGCAGATAGCTTCAACATGCTGATTATTGCTTTCTTTACGGCGGTTGCGCTGGGTACGGCCGTTGTTGTCGCCTTCAGTTTAGGCCAGCGAAACCGTAAACAAGCCCGTTCCGCCTCTCGCCAATCAATATCACTACTCGTTTTGGTGTCATTGCTGCTGGTGGTGCTCGTCGAGTTTGTCGGCCCTACGATTATTGATCTGATTGCCGCACAGGCAGATGACTATGTTAAAAGTCTGGCGTTGACCTTCTTGCGATGGACAGTATGGGGTTATCCGGCGCTGGCGGTCACCCTGGTCGGGTGCGGCGCGCTGCGTGGCGCAGGTAATACCAAACTGCCGATGGTCATTAATATCGGAATGAATATCCTCAATATCGCTATCAGCAGCGTATTGATTTACGGCGTTTTTTCCTGGGATGGCTTTGGTTTTATCGGCGCCGGCATCGGGATAACCATTTCCCGTTATATTGGCGCGCTGTTTGTTATCCTGACGCTGATGCACGGCTTTAATGGCGCACTCAGGATACCGTTTAAATCCTACTTTGCGCCTTTTACCGTCGCTATTTTATATGAGGTGCTCAGTATTGGCGTGCCCGCCAGCATCGAGTCCGTGATGTTCAACGTCGGCAAACTGATCACCCAACGTTTTGTGGCAGGCATGGGCACCGAAGTCATTGCCGGGAATTTCATTGCCTTTTCGATTGTGGCGTTGATTAATCTGCCGGGCAACTCGCTTGGTTCGGCCGCCACCATTATTGTCGGTACGCGGTTGGGGAAAGGGCAAATCATGCAATCCATCCGGCAACTGAATTACATCTTCTGGCTTTCAAACATCGGATTGTGCTTTCTAGCGGTGCTTTCCATCCCCAGCGCAGGATTTCTGGCCTCCTTTTACACTGATGAGCCTGAAGTTATTGAGGTGGTGAAGCACCTCATTTGGCTCAATGCGTTGTTTATGCCCATCTGGGCCGCATCATGGGTGCTTCCAGCGGGATTGAAGGGCGCAAAAGATGCTAATTATACCATGTGGGTCGCCATGGCCGGTATGTGGGGATGCCGTGTTATTGCCGGCTATATCCTTGGCGTCATGCTCGGATTCGGGGTAATCGGCGTCTGGATGGGGATGTTTTTCGACTGGATTGTGCGCGGCTTTTTTTACTACCGCCGTATGGAAAGCGGGCGATGGCTGTGGCGTTACCGAACTCAGGACACGCCACAACGATGAGCGGGTTATCCCCGCTCGTCACGCCATAAACCCGCATTAATTTTACTCAAACAGATTGCCGTTTTTGCGGTGCAAACCGGGTTGCCATGATAATTAACACCACCACGCCCACCGTCATTATCATCCACGCTTGCTGTAAGCCCGCCGTATGTTGACGGATAAATCCGGCGAGTAACGGCATCAGGCTGGCAAGAATATATCCGCCTCCTTGAACAAAGCCCATCAACGCTCCGGTTTTATGGGAATCGGTCACCTGATCAAGTGCGACAATCAGCGATAAGGGGAATAAAGCTCCGATCCCGATACCCAACATAATGATGATAGGATAAGTCATTGTCAGCGGCGCGATAATCAAACCGACCATGCCGGCGAGTAAGATCACCAATATCGGCAAGAGCAATTTGCGACGGTCAGGGAAATAGTTGATGAAAGCCGATACCAGTAATCCCGAAGTCACTTCCGTCAACGTCAGGCCGCCCAGCATCAAACCGCTTTGCGTCGCATTCCAGCCTAACTGGATGTAGTAAGGCGGTAGCCACGCCAGCACTAACGTATACGCCCCGGTGCCGATACCGAAAAACGCCATCAATAACCAATCCATTGACGTCCTGTGCGAAATTGATGGCAGGTTCCCCTCATTTTTCGCCGCATAGGCGTTGGGGATGCTCATCCAGGCAAGCGTAGCTACGACCGCCAACAGCCCCCAGCACGCCAACGCGCTTTTCCAGCCGAATGCATTGGCCAACGGGGAAACGGAAGAGGCGGCGATGGCGGCTCCGCCCATAATCGCCGTGGTATAAAGCCCCATCAGCAAACTGCTGCGCCGATTGAAATGGCGCTTAATAAACGACGGCACCAGCGCCTGGATCAGGGCAATCCCTACCCCGGCCAATGCCGCGGTCAGCAATAACCCGGCACCGCTATTGATCCACCAGCGCGCGCCGCACGCAATGGCAATAACCACAATTCCCAGCATGATCCCACGGTATTCGCCAAGACGAGACTGTAGCTGACCGCCATACAACGCACACCACCCCATAGCAAAAACCGGTAATGTAGTGAGCAACCCCGCCATAGTGTCGCTTAGCCCCGTGGCGCTCTGGATCTGCGCCAGCAATGGCCCTATTCCCGCCAATACCGGTCGCAGATTCAGTCCCAGCAAAATGACCGTAATAAAGATAAATAAGCGGACTCTGGCCGTTGATGCCGCAACCATATAAAAACCTCAGAACTTGAGCTGTAATAAAATAATAAGTGCGATCCCGCCGTTCGGTGCGCCATGCCCTGTCGCACCGACATCGGGAACGTTAATCGGAAAAGCCGATCGTGCCGTATAGCGATAATGACGCGCGGAGTGTATCTATTCCCGATCGCAATAACCAGCAACCGTCGGGGATGGCGCTGATAAGACTTGAGAATCGTTTGAAAAACACGCTGCCATCCTATTTTGTCCATAAAAAAATCCGCCTCTGGAGGCGGATTTTATCGACACATCTAACAACCAAAACTGGGTGCGAATGCCCGAAGCGATGGATTAGAAACGGTAACCGACACCAACAGCCCAGGTACCGACATCAACGCTACGGATACGGCTTTGTTCGTAACCGACATCCAGAGCGACATCTTCGATCGGGTTGAACTGTAGACCGGCGCCATAAGTGAAGCCATAATCATCGTTATGTCTGTTATCTGAACCGTCAGAAGCGTTACTGGTCAATTTACCGTGGCTAAAACCGACCACACCATAAACGCTGGCCCAATCATTCAAACGATAAGCAGGACCGGCGGTGAAGCCCATATATTGTCCTTTATCGTAAAAACCGTCGTTGCTGCCGGTTTTTTCCAGATAAGTGAAAGAACCGATAGCGCCCAGCGGGCTGTTATCCCACTCGTAACGGTATTTGAGGTTAAAACCTTTAACTTTGTTAGCTACGCCCTGAGCATCACCCTGAGCATAACCCGCCGATACGGTACTTTGACCAGCCAGAGCGGAACCTGCGCTAACGGCTAATACACAAGCCAGTGCTGAAAGACACGCGATTTTTTTCATATATACAGCCTCGAATTCATCTTATGAGAGAAGACTAACGACATAAATATAACAAGAAAAAGGTGAACTTGCTGCCTGATAAATATTTTTCAATTGCACTTTAGATGTAACAAATATTTTCAATATGACGCTATTACGCTAATTACATTGGCTTTTTTTATCCGACAGTAAGAATAAAAATTAATTCAGAATATCCGCTTAAAACAGAATATTCTTAATATATCGTTCAGTTTTTGCGCTCACCAATTTATGATAAAATAAATCAATTAAATATAGCGTAAATAAAAGTCAATAAAAGTAAGCGCCAACCGGGCAGATCCTTTACAATTGGTCATTCCGACAGCGCTAAATTTTTGAAAACAGCCGTTATTTCATATTTTATTAAGGCCGAAAGAATGACCTTATCTTCTCCTCGCGTATCAACGTTACTTCCCGTGCTGCTCATTATTGTGTCAATGGTGTCGATTCAAAGCGGCGTCGCGCTGGCTAAAAGCCTGTTTCCGCTGATCGGCGCGTCTGGCGTGACCGCTCTACGACTGAGCATTGGCGCGCTAATTCTCTGTCTCATTTTTAAACCGTGGCGTATGCGCTTTCGCGGCAATCGTTTGCCGCTGGTAATTTATGGCATCACGTTAGGGGGAATGAATTTTTTATTTTACCTCTCACTGCGCACTGTCCCGCTGGGTATTGCCGTGGCCCTGGAATTTACCGGCCCGCTGGCTGTCGCGATGTTATCATCACGCAAAGCAATTGATTTTTTATGGATTATTCTGGCTGTTCTAGGGCTAGGATTGTTATTGCCGCTCGGGCAGCATAGCGGCCATGTCGATTTACCTGGCGCCCTATGCGCCCTTGGGGCCGGCGCCTGCTGGGCGCTGTATATTCTTTTCGGACAAAAGGCAGGGGCTAATCACGGCGCTGGAACGGCGGCTGTGGGGTCACTTATTGCGGCAATGATATTTTGCCCTATCGGTTTGATCTATTCTGAAGCCTCATTATTTTCATCCGCTGTTTTACCACTCGGTATTGCCGTCGCCATTCTTTCTACCGCGCTCCCCTATTCTCTGGAAATGATCGCATTAACCCGCTTGCCGACCAGAACATTCAGTACGCTAATGAGTATGGAGCCGGCGATTGCTGCGCTTTCCGGCCTGCTATTTCTCAGCGAGCATTTATCCCTCATCCAGTGGATGGCGCTGCTTTTTATTATTACCTCCTCCATGGGCGCAAGCCTGACCATTAAATCGGCGGAATACGTTGATATTAAAAATAATCACTCTGCGCCATTATAACTGAGGCTCTGCGGGAAAGGGCGCAACAATGCGTCGCCTTCCCGCAGGGCCGAGGAATCCCAACAAATTTTGGGAAAAATTGCTGCCAGTCAGTAGAGTTTCGCGCGCGCTAACCAATGCGGATTTTTGCAACCGTGCATACGCTAAATAATTGACAAGATGCGAATAAAGAATAATTATCATTAAGATTGATATTACCATAAATAAACACGCATATTTATAGCCCGACACCTGCGACATTCAGTTATTTTCTTATAAATCATACTGATGTTCGCACTGATTCGCTGAATAAAGTCTTAGTAAATGCGCCATAAGAAAACCTTTGCTAATAAAAATCAGTTTTATATTCGCTATGGCTATTTATGCAATAGGTAATTCTTTTCAATATTTTGTTTTATTACTGCTATAATTAATCCCGTTGAACAGTAAGATTACGAAAAATTAAATAAAGAGGATAATATTATGCGTACCGCTAAACTGGTAAACCCCGCATCTTCCGATCTTATCTACACGCGTAATGATTTGAACGACGAAGTCAAGACCTCTACTATCAAGCTGTTAAGTCAACTGGTAGTGGACTTGATCGATCTGTCCCTGATCACCAAGCAGGCGCACTGGAATATGCGCGGCGCTAATTTTATTGCCGTTCATGAAATGCTGGATGGCTTCCGCGCCGCCGTTACCGATCATCAGGACACTCTGGCAGAACGTGTCGTTCAGTTAGGCGGCGTGGCGTTGGGTACGGTTCAGATCGTTAACGAAAAAACCGCGCTGAAAAGCTACCCTACCAATATTCACAACGTACAAGACCACCTTAAAGCGCTGGCGGAACGTTACGCCGTTGTCGCTAACGAGATGCGTAAAGGCATCAGCCAGACTGAAGATGAAGATACCGCCGATATCCTGACCGCTGCATCGCGTGATTTGGATAAATTCCTGTGGTTCATCGAATCCAATATTGAGTAATGACTATCAGGGCCGCAATCGCGGCCCTTTTTACGTCCTGTGCCCCTGCCCGCCGTTCACGCTATCGCCGCAACGCGCCCGAACCTGTTATTTTGTCACTATCAGTGCTCAAAAAATTAGCGTTTGTCCGCAATAATTCAGCATAACGCCAATCAACAGTTGTTTCCCCCGCACAAATTAGTTAATCATAGCTACGCCTTGATTAATGGCATGGAAGATTAACCATACTGTCAGCACGGCAATGAAATAAAAACAACAGGTTAAGTAAGATACCTGATAGCTAACCTAATGTTTTAACAGGTTTTTACTTTCGTACTATGCTTAATCGTACCTGTAAAGCAAAGGCTTCTCACAACTGGTACAATAGGAAGGATTTAATGAAATCACTACTTAAAGCCTCTTTGGCCGCACTGACGTTGGCCATGAGCATTTCCAGCTACGCCGCCGAAAAAGAGCTCATTGTCGCGACCGACACCGCCTTCGTCCCTTTTGAATTCAAACAAGGTGACAAATACGTCGGTTTTGATATCGATCTTTGGGATGCTATCGCTAAACAACTCAATCTGACCTATACCCTGAAACCAATGGATTTCGGCGGAATTATCCCCGCGCTGCAAACCCGCAATGTGGATCTGGCCTTAGCCGGCATCACCATTACTGAAGAGCGCAAAAAAGCCATCGATTTCTCAGACGGTTACTACAACAGCGGTCTGCTGGTTATGGTGAAAGCCGACAACAATACGATCAACAGCGAACAGGATCTGGCTGGGAAAGTGGTGGCGGTGAAAAGCGGCACCGGCTCCGTTGATTACGCCAAAGCGAATATCAAGACCAAAGATCTGCGTCAGTTCCCGAACATAGACAACGCCTATATGGAACTGGGCACCAATCGTGCCGACGCCGTGCTGCACGATACGCCGAACATTCTTTACTTCATCAAAACCGCCGGCAACGGTCAGTTCAAAGCGGTTGGCGATTCCATCAAGGCACAGCAGTACGGTATCGCTTTCCCGAAAGGCAGCGATCTGCGTGAAAAAGTTAACGGCGCGCTGAAAACTCTGCACGAAAACGGCACTTATGCTGAGATCTACAAGAAATGGTTTGGCGTAGAACCTAAGTAATTGCCGATTTAATCTGGAGATATTCCATGCAGTTTGACTGGAGCGCCATTTGGCCTTCTCTGCCCCTTTTGTTGGAAGGGGCAAAAATGACGTTGCTGATCTCGGTTCTGGGTCTGCTTGGCGGCCTGATTATCGGTGTGATCGCGGGCTTTGCCCGCGCTTACGGCGGTTGGTTTTCCAGCCGCATCGCACTGGTATTTATTGAAATCATCCGCGGTACGCCGATTGTTGTACAGGTGATGTTCATTTATTTCGCCCTGCCGATGATTTTCACTTCGGTGCGCATCGATCCGTTTGCCGCCGCAGTTGTAACGATAATGATCAACTCGGGCGCTTATATCGCGGAAATCACCCGCGGCTCCGTGCTGTCGATTCATAATGGCTTCCGGGAGGCCGGGCTGGCGCTGGGATTATCCCGGCGCGCAACGCTGCGTCATGTTATCGCGCCGCTTGCGCTGCGCCGTATGCTGCCGCCGCTGGGCAATCAGTGGATTATCAGCATCAAAGACACGTCGTTGTTTATTGTCATCGGTGTTGCGGAACTGACGCGTTCAGGTCAGGAAATCATAGCCGGTAATTTCCGTGCGCTGGAAATCTGGAGTGCGGTAGCCGTGATTTATCTGTTCATCACGCTGGTACTCAGCTTCATCCTGCGTCGTCTGGAAAGAAGACTTAAGATTATATGATTGAATTTAAAAACGTTTCCAAACACTTTGGTCAGACGAAAGTTTTACATGACATCGATCTGAAAATCAATCAGGGCGAAGTTGTGGTGATTATCGGCCCTTCCGGCTCCGGTAAATCCACGCTGCTGCGCTGCATCAACAAGCTGGAGGAAATTACCAGCGGCGAACTGATTGTCGATGGCCTGAAGGTGAACGATCCGCGTGTTGATGAACGCCTGATCCGTCAGGAAGCGGGCATGGTGTTTCAGCAGTTTTATCTGTTTCCCCACCTGACGGCGCTGGAAAACGTGGCGTTCGGCCCAATCCGGGTGCGCGGCGCCAACAAGGCGGAAGCCGAGAAACTGGCCAAAGAGCTGCTGGGTAAGGTCGGGTTGTCCGAACGGGCGCATCATTACCCTTCCGAACTTTCCGGCGGTCAACAACAGCGGGTCGCGATTGCGCGGGCATTAGCGGTCAAGCCTAAACTGATGCTGTTTGATGAACCCACTTCGGCGCTGGATCCCGAGTTGCGTCATGAAGTGTTGACCGTAATGAAAGATTTGGCGGAAGAAGGGATGACCATGGTCATCGTTACCCACGAGGTCGGTTTTGCCCATAAAGTGGCTTCACGTCTGATCTTTATCGATAAAGGCCGCATTGCTGAAGATGGCAATCCGGAAACGCTGATCACCAATCCACCAAGCGATCGCTTACGTGAATTCCTGCAACACGTCTCCTGAGTGATCATCTGAAAGGAGGCGAATGCCTCCTTTGAGTTTGCTGACAAAGTCCGGTGAGCGGCGATAATGGATGGATCGTAAAGACGCTGCAAGTACGTCCCTGTATGCTCGAACCGCGCCATCCCTGGCGCGGACGCTTTACTCTTCCATTCCATTATCACCGTTCGATAAAGGGTGATAGGTTTGTCAACGGTCTGAAAGGAGGCGAATGCCTCCTTTTCAATATGGCTTTACCGTGGGTATTCTCGCTCAATAAACGCCGCAAAATCCTGACACATCACATCATCGCCTTTTTCATTATCCGCCAGCACGCGATTGCCATCGACAATCCGTATCCGCGCGTCTAAATCGAAATCCGCCGCAGGCTGAGAGCGTAATGTTGCTTCAGAGATGGTTGATTCCGCCTGTTGCCAGGCTTCATCGACCGTGAGGTTACAGGCGCGCGCCAGATAAGCTGGATTGAACCCTTCTCCCGTCAAACTTCTCAACGTATCATCATGGCTGACGCTGTTGCCCGGCCGCCAGTAATGTTGCGCCAGATCGGGGCCTATCGCCGGATTGTCCGTCAGATAACCGTCACGTTGCAGGAAGTAATGCCGCGTTTGCTCCACCGCCATCAACGCCAGCAGATATCCCTGATAAGAACAGGCCGACTCCATGGACAGCAGGTGGGGGATCGCCAGCGTCGGACGCGGGCTTCCGCTGATGCCCAGAATACGCTGTTCAATCTCTCGCGCCAGCCGGGTCATAGCCTCAGGCGTGCGCTGTTCGTCAGACCAGGAATAGAGCTCCCACTCAAAGTAAGGCACCAGCAGAATATGACGTTCATTAAACGCCCGCATCGGCTGTCGGGTACTGATGTCCGCCCGAATCAGTTCATCCGGGATGGGCGCACCCTGCGCATTTTTCGCATAGCGTTTCAGCCAGTCGGCATCATGCAACAAGCTGTCGCAGAACATCGATTGGGTTTCCGCATAGGCCATGGATGTTGGCGGAAACTCCTGTGAAAAACAGGGGGCGTTCTGACGGATGTTGGCAAAATGCGCCGCATGTCCGCCCTCATGAAACAAGGTATTGATGCCGCTGGCGCCGCTGCCGACCTGATCCGGTTTCGCCAGGCTGGTGAAATTAATTCGCGCCGGGATCCATTCGCCCTGCTGAACAAAAGGCGGCACCGGGCCATGCATAAAGCCATTCTCGTACTTGCCCTTACGCACCAGTAGATCGAGCTGCATTTCCGCGCCGTTAAAGCCAATATGCAAGCGCTTAAAACTGTTGATCCAACGCGCCAGCGAAGCGGCGAACGGAAAATAAGGATCAAGCTGACGGGTCACGTCACCGGTGCTGGCGTAACGTATATTCCACGGTTGCAATGCCGTCTCCCCTTTTTCGGCGGCCAGACTCCTCAGGCTGCGGGCGTTCGCCTCGCGGGTTTGCGCTTCAAAAGGATCGAGAATGGCGAATAGCTGTTCCGGGGTCATGCGCTCGGTTTTATTCACCTTATAATCAAAATAGTTGCGGTAGCCCATCTGGCGGGCAAAACGGTTACGCAGGCCGATCAGTTCAGGAAAACCGTTGTGCAGCAGCCATTGCTCCAGATCGCGCAACGCCTGTTGCGAACTCTGCCGATAGGCTTCCGTGTCATTGGTTGCCTGATTGGTCAGCAGCTCGCCCAATGACGCCGCTACCCGCTCGCCTTTGGCGTCCACATGCGTCATTTCATAGGCTTTACGCTTTGCATACAGCGTACTTTCCGCCGCGATGATTTCATCCATCAGCGCCTGCGCTCTCGGATCTTCAATCACATTGCAGTCGAAAAACCGATACCACCCCTGCAAACCATGCAGCAAGGCCTGCTGGTCGTCATTTGCCGGGCTATTCTCCAGCGCCGCAATATGCCGTCGCAATTCACCCAGTCGCTGCGGCTGGGAAATAAAACGTTTATAAGCACTTTCCGCGGCGGAAAACCGGGCGGACACATCCTCGCTTCCGGTTGCCATATAAAGCTGCCAGAACAGATCTTCTTTGGTTTGGTGAACGGCAAGATAGTCACGGTTCAACGCATTAAAATAATCTACAGCCTGTTGCATGATAGTCTTTCCCTCTGTTAACCCAGCCGTTTTCTAATGGCGGCAACCGCCTGTTCCATCGTCGGCGCGACGCCGGTCGCCACCAGACAACAGGCCAGTTGCAGACGAATCGCCTGCGGCGGCGCGATCTCCCCCGCCAGACATTGCGCCGTCCAGCGCGCCGTGGTTGCCGCATCTTTGGCGATCGGCAAACCGTCAGGGGCGACCACAATATCCTGACGCAGTTGCAGCACCTGCGTTTTCTGCTGGTGAATCAAGTGAATTTCCGGACAACGCTGAGGGCTGGCATACGCTTCGCCTTCCGTGCCGTGCATCAGCAGCGCCCGCCCGTTAATGTCTTTGAAAAACGTCCCGACGCGGGATACATACTCTGGGTGAGAGACGCAGGCAAGCCTCAATGCCGCTTGCTCGGCAAAAGGCGTGGCGACTTTGGCCAGCGTATGGCTGCTGTTGCGCACCCCCATCCGCCAGCGTAGCTGCAACTGTTGATCAATGGCGGGACAGAGTACCGAAACAGGAATAAAAACCGGCTGCCCCTCATCGAGCTGCCGTTGCGCCTGTTCGGCGCTTTCGACCGCCGATATCCCAAGATTGCGCAATATCTCGGCGCTGGTGACGCGGGTGGGATCTTCACTCACGCCGTGGATCACCACCGGAAACCCCAGCTTTGCCAGCAGAAGCGCCAGCAGCGGCGTCAGGTTGGCCTGTTTTCTTGCGCCGTTGTAACTGGGGATCACCACCGGCATCGGGCGCTGCGCCGGTGGTTGCAAATGCAGAACCTGTTCATTCATCGCCTGATAAAAACCGCGCATTTCCGCATCCGACTCCCCCTTAATACGAAAGGCAATCAGCAATCCGCCCAACTCAAGCGCCGGAACATCGCCATTCAGCATCCGACGATACAACTCGTAGGCTGTCGTTTCATCCAAATCACGGGCATGATTTTTACCGCGACCGACCTCTTTAATGACTTTGGTGTAATCCATGCTGGCCCTCGTTAACCGTGATACAGCCGTTCATCTTGTCATACGCAGGCGTGTTGCCGCCCGCGCCCTGGAATCGATTGAATAGCGTTGTTAGCTTCTGTGCGAAAATAGCATGTTTTCCCGGCTATGGAATAACCTAACCCGTGTGATATCCCCGCGGCGATAGCTAACCGTCCGGCGGCATATCCCGTTGTTCAATCGGGAAAACGGGCAAAGCGGCAAGCAACTGGGCGCCATAGCCTTTGGTCAGCAGACGTCGGTCGTAAATGATAATTTCACCGAAGCATTCATGGCTGCGAATCAAACGCCCAACCTGTTGAATAAGACTGAATGAGGCGCTGGGTAAACTCTGCACCACAAAAGGATGACGCTTCAGGCTTTTCAACCACTCGCCTTCGGTGAGGATCACCGGACTGTCAATCGGCGGGAAAGCGATCTTGTGAATATGCACTTGAGACAGCAAGTTCCCTTTCAAATCAAGTCCTTCCGAAAAGGATTGCAATCCAATCAAGACGCTGGTTTGCCCTTGCTCTACCCGTTGGCGATGCAACTCCACCAGACGATAGCGGGGCTTATCCCCCTGAACCAGCAGCATCAGCCGCAGATCGGCGACCTGCGTCAGAAACAGCTGCATGGCGCGTTGGCTGGCAAACAGCATTAACATCCCGCGATGTTTATCTTTTTTCAGCTCAGCCCGGAAAAACCGCGCCATTTCGGCAATATGCTGCGGCTCATTTTGCATCAGCGGCTCATAGCGCATGTTGGGGATGACCAGACGCCCCTGTTCGCGGTGATTAAACGGTGAATCCAGCGCTAAAAAGCTGTCGCCGACCTTCTCATTCAGACCGGACAACTCCTGCAAACGCGAAAAACTGTTCAACGACCGCAGCGTCGCCGACGTCACGACCACATGCGGCACATTGTTCCATAATAACTTTTCCAACTGATCGGATACGCGAATGCCCGCACAGTGCAGGAACAGATGCGACTGCCCTTCCCGAACCTCGCGGGTGAGCCATTTGGATACCGGCGCATTGGAAGACTTCTCCATCGCCGCCAGCCGCCACAGTTTGCTCAACGCCTCCAGATAGCCAAGCAGACGGCTCATTTTCAGCAATGCCTGATGTAAACGCACCACGTCGTGTTTACCGGTTTTCTCGCTGAGATCGTTGAGCATAAATTCCATTAGCGCGCGCAGACCATCGGTCAGCTTAAATAACCGGATACAGCTTTCGCGCATTTCGTCGGGCATTTTCCCCATCGTGAAACGGTATTCGGTTTCACCGCCCTCTGCCGGTAAAAATAATCCGCACATTTGCGAAAACGACTGCGCCAGTTCGCGCAGTTCCTCGCAATGGCTGGTCAGCCTTTCACTGTGCGCCAGCCGCGGCGGCGATTTCGGCGCGAACTGCGCCATGCACAATCCGATCTGCTGCACCACCAGTTCAAGTTGCAGGGCGATATAAGCCGGTGTGACATCGCCGGACGTTTCCAGCGTATCGCGGGCGACATCCGGAATGTGGTGCCCTTCGTCCAACACCAGCAATAGGTTTTTGGGATTCGGCAACACCGACTCGCTTTCCATCGCGGCCATGACCAACGCGTGATTAGTCACCACCACATCGGCACTTTCAATCTCCCGACGGGCGACAAAGAACGGGCATTCACGGAAATAATGACAATTATGGCCGAGGCAATTGGCTTTGTCGGTGCTGAGCTTTCGCCACAGGCTGTCATCAATGGATTCCTGATAGTGATCGCGCAGCCCATCCCAGGCATAACTTTGCAGCGCCTTTTGGATACGGGAACATTTTCCCTGCTCTTCCCGGTTGGAAGGCGCCAGTTCATCCCCTAAAAATAGGGTAAGATCGCCCTGAGCATCCACATCCGTTGCCAGCATCGCCAGATTACGCGGGCAAATATAACGCCCACGGCCAAATGCGGCGGTGAATTTGAGTTCGGGGATAAACTTCTGCAACAGCGGTAAATCTTTGCTGAAAATCTGATCCTGCAAGGCCACATTCGCGGTGCTGACGACCAGCGTTTTTTCTTCCGCACGCCCAACCGCAATGCCGGGGATCAGATAAGAAAGCGTTTTGCCCACGCCGGTAGGCGCTTCGATAGCCAAATGGCGCGGATAATCGCCCGCCAGCGTTTTTGCCACTTCGGCAATCATCTGTCGTTGAGGTATGCGGGAAATAAAATCCGGAATTTGCTGTTGCAGGGCCTTATACCATTGGCCTATCTGCTGTTTTATTGCGGGGGACAGCGCCATGCCTTCTCTATTTTCAGTCAATCTGACGGATATTGTCCCACAGACCGGCAATAACGTCAGCCGATATCAGCGCACATTCCCTACTCGACAAAATCCAGACCGCCGGTTAGGGTAATCATCTGTTTGGCCGCTGACGATCGTTTAGGGCCGCCGATACATCCGCAACCTGCGAAATGAAGGGCATATGTCATCCGTTCATACGGTCAAACAATCCTACTGGTTTTCTCCGCAGCTTCCCCACGTTGAGAGCCGCTCTACCTGGCACAGCGCTCAGCGCTATAAAACGCATAGCCATGCGCAATTCTCCATCGGCGCTATCGAGCAAGGCGCCACGATCTGCCATTACCGTGGGGAAAAACATCGGTTACAGACAGGCGATCTGATTTTCATCGATCCGCAGCAGCCCCACAGCTGTAACCCCTTTCCCGGACAGACCCGTAGCTATCATATGCTGTATTTGGATACCGGCTGGTGTTTGGAAAAACTCGCTGAGCTGTATGGCTATCCCGTTGCCTCGCTGCACTGCCGTTGTGTCACGCTGCGCAATCCGGCCCTGTTTGCCGATTACCGGCATCTGATTAGCCAGTTGCATCAAGGAGAGATCGCCGCCGCCCGGCGAACGCTGAACGAACTGATAACGCCGATACTCCTGCAATACTGCGCTCCGGTTCAGCAAGTCGAACGGCCGGCTGCGTCTTCGGATCCGGCCCAATTAACGACGCATCATGTCCGCCAACGTTTGCTTACTCATTTGCAGGAAGCGCCGTCGCTGGAAACCCTGGCTAAGGAGTTAAATCTGCGGCGGGAAACCATCGTGCGGCATTTTCGTCACCATACCGGCATTACCCCTATGGCGTATCTCAATAATGCACGGGTGGAATACGCCAAAACCTTACTAAAAAAAGGCGTGCCGCTGGCCGATGCGGGCTATCAAAGCGGTTTTTGCGATCAGAGCCACTTCCATAAAATCTTCGTGCAATACACGGCGGCGACGCCCGGACAATATCGGCAGGCTCGATCAATATTTGACAATAAATAGCGATATCAGATGGCTAGACTGACCTCGATTATTCTTCGAGGTCATCGGCATTATGCTCATCAGTACACTCTTTCCCGATAATTTCCCTGCGCTGGCGTTGGCTCACTTTGTCGCCTTACTGAGTCCCGGGCCGGATTTTTTCTTACTCACCGCGTATGCGATTCGCTACCGTTTACGGGGCAGCGCCGGAATTTGCCTGGGTATCGCCCTGGGAAACGGTATTTATATTTTTCTGGCGATAATAGGTTGGGCAGGCATCCAGCATTCGCCGCGGCTCTTTATGGTTATTGAACTAAGCGGCGCCTGTTACCTGTTGTGGATTGGCTATCAACTGCTGAAAAGTCACGCGTCGCACTCGCTAACGCCGGTACGGCAGACCGCCGGCTGCCCCGGTTTTCTCCGGCAAATCCTCCTGGGATTGGGTTCCGCCTTACTGAATCCCAAGAACATACTGTTTTACATTAGCCTGATGACCGGCATTCTCGGTCAGCATGTCACGCCAATTCAGCAAATCGTCAGCGGTGTCTGGATGTTTTCTATCGTGCTGGTCTGGGATTTGCTGATTGCCATGCTGATCACACTGCCGCGAATACAGCGGCGGCTTCAGCGCTACCTGAACCCGATCGGACGCGCCGCCGGCGTCATTTTAATATTCTTTGGTTTAATACTCCTGTTTCACCGCTGAAGACTTTATAATCCGGGGCAATGAATAAAAGGATAACCTGATGAATGTAGTCAAAGTAGGTCTTATCGGGCTATTTGCCCTGTGCGCCATCGGCGGGATCGGCGGCGTGATGCTGGTCGGTTACATCATTATCGTGCACGGCGGTTAATCTCCCGCCGCCGGGCCGGTTATCCCTCATGCCGCGCGGCATAAAATTGCGCCCAGTAAGCCGGAATACGGGAGAATGTCAGCCTAAACCAGGAGGTAAACGCTTCCGGCGACGTCGCCATACGCTGTGCGATCTGTTCCAGCGACTGGTACTGATACCCTGCCGCCTCGTCCGGATTAATCTGCGGAACATCATCGGTTATGCCGAAATAGACGTGCCCCAACTCATGCTCGATAAGGCCATTATGCAACGGCAGCCGATAGGTCAGAGTAAACATGGGCGTAAGCGCACAGCGTAACCCCATTTCCTGATACAGCCGGCGGTGTGCGGCCTGGAGCGTATCCTCGCCGGGTGCCGGATGGCTGCAACAGGTATTGCTCCAAAGCCCTCCGCTGTGATACTTCGCCTCGGCGCGCTGCTGCAACAATAGCTGCTGCTGTGAATTGAAGATATAAACGGTGATTGCCCGATGTAATTCGCCTTTTTCATGCGCTTTCTGTTTTTCCATAACGCCAGTCGGCCTGTCGTTTTGATCAACCAGAATGACTTCCGTCAACGGCATACGTCCTCCTCTGAGATTACCCTAAGCGGCGACAAACCTGCCGCCGACAGCGCATCGGCGGCAGTACGCTACGCGTTATAGCATAATGAAACTCTGATTTTTAACACGCTGTGAATCCTGCCCGATAAATACCTCATATTTACCTGGCTCAACCACCTGCTGCATACGGGCATTGTAGAATTTCAGCGCGTCCTGATCGATAAGGAAACTGACGGTGCGTGATTCTCCCGGTTGCAGCATCAGTTTTTGGAAACCACGCAACTCTTTCACCGGACGGCTGACAGAGGCCACCACGTCATGCAAATACATCTGCACCACGGTTTCGCCGGCCCGTGCGCCGGTGTTTTTGACCGTTACGCTGGCCGTCACCGTTCCGTTGCGCGGCATCGTCCGGCTGGATAAGCGGACGTCCGATACGCTGAAGGTGGTATAGCTCAGGCCGTAGCCAAACGGATAGAGCGGGCCATTGGCTTCGTCATAATAATGCGAGGTGTATTTGCCCGGATTTTCCGGCGTGTATGGCCGGCCGGACGGCAGATGGTTGTAATAGATCGGGATTTGGCCGACCGATCGCGGAAAGGACATCGGCAACTTGCCGGACGGGTTATAGTCGCCGAACAGAACGTCGGCGATGGCATTGCCCCCTTCCGTTCCGCTGAACCAGGTTTCCAGCAGCGCGTCCGCCTGTTGATCCTCACGCACCAACGCCAGCGGACGGCCATTCATCAGCACCAGAACCAGCGGTTTACCCGTGGCTTTCAGCGCCGTAATCAGGTCTCGTTGGCTTTGCGGCAAATCGATATTGGAACGGCTTGAGGCCTCATGCGCCATACCGGCCGCTTCACCCACCACGGCCACCACCACATCAGCCTGCTTCGCCGCCCGCACCGCTTCGTCAATCATCGCCTGCGGCGAACGTTTATCGATCTGAACCGCCTCTTCATACAGATTCAGGAAATCAATAATCCCCTGATGATTGCTGATATTGGCGCCTTTGGCATACAGAATGGCGGCGTTGTCGCCCACCGCATTCTTGATGCCCTGATAAACCGTAATCGTCTGTTTTGTCACTCCGGCCGCAGACCAGCTTCCCATGGTATCGCGTTTGCTGTCGGCCAGCGGCCCGACGACGGCAATCGTCCCCTGTTTTTTCAGCGGCAACGTTTGCAACCGATTTTTCAGCAACACCAGGCTTTTACGCGCCACTTCACGCGCTTCTATACGATGCAAACGGCTTTCCGCATTGGTATCCGCCGGATCGGAGCCCGCCGGCCCCAAATGACGGTAGGGATCCTGAAACAGCCCCATGTCATACTTTACGTTAAGCACCTGGCGGCAGGCGTCATCGATTTCCTGCTCGCTCACCGCGCCGCTTTTTACCAGCTCCGGCAAATACCGGATGAAGTATTCATCGCTCATGCTCATGCCGACGCCGGATTTTAACGCCAGCCGGGAAGCATCGCGCGGGTTGTCGGCCACGCCATGCTTAATCAGTTCCTTAATCGCGCCGTGGTCGGTAATGGTTATCCCTTTAAACCGCCACTGGTCGCGCAAAATCTCTTTCAGCAACCAGCCATTGGCCGTGGCGGGCGTGCCGTTAATCGAATTCAGCGCCACCATCACCCCGCCGCTGCCGGCATCAATCGCGGCTTTGTAGGGCGGCATATAATCCTGAAACATGCGTTGAGGACTCATATCCACGGTGTTGTAATCACGCCCGCCTTCGACCGCCCCGTAAAGCGCGTAGTGCTTTACGCTGGTCATCAGCGAATGACGCGCCGTCACGTCGTCGCCCTGAAAGGCTTTTACCACCACTCCGGCTATCTTGCTGGTTAACCAGGTGTCTTCGCCGAAACCTTCAGAAACACGACCCCAACGCGGATCGCGGGTAATATCGACCATCGGCGCCCAGGTCATATTCAGGCCGTCTTCCGTGGCCTCATAGGCCGCAATACGTCCGCTTAAGGCGATAGCGTCCATATCCCAACTGGATGCCAGCCCCAGCGCGATAGGAAAAATGGTGCGCTGACCGTGCAGCACATCGTAGGCAAAAAACAAGGGAATTTTCAGACGGCTAAGCTGCATCACCTGATCCTGCATCGCCCGGATATCAGGCCGCGTGACCGTATTAAAAATCGCCCCGACCTGACCGTTCCTGATCATTTCACGAATGGCTTCTTTGGGATTATCCGCCCCGACGCTGATTAATCTGAGCTGCCCGATTTTTTCGTTCAGCGTCATTTTTTTCATTAAATCAGAGACAAAAGCATCACGCTGTTGATGTGACGGTGTAACAGATGATGGCGGAGACAGGATTTCCTCAGCCGATATCGGGCTACAGGCAAGTCCAATTGCAATAGTCAGTGAAGTAAGCCATTTCATTCTTTATACAGATCTCGTCAATCCCGGCATCAGGACAGGTCACTGATGCTCAAGATAGGTTTGTAGATAAATCAGCCGTTGCGCCATAACCTCTGGCAGGATGAAGACCGCCGAATCCGGCACTCACCGACAACGCCAACGCACTTAGATACACCGCGCGTAATCATAGTGTATTTCTTTACATTTCATTGAATAAAAACTGTAAGAATAATGCGAGGCGTTGCGCAGAATAAAAATATTCCTCCCGCTGACCTACGTCGGCCGACACTGCGGTGAATTCAGACATGGCGGAATTATGCGGAATACATGCCTGTCCGTTGGTCAGAATTGAAACGCCGGATGATCGCCGGCGTCGTCATAAAGGAAAAGACAAAAGGTCTTCAGGAAGCAATGCGGCTTAACGCTTTATCCAATGCCCCAACCAGCCAATCAATATCCTGTTCCTGAAAAGCCAGCGGAGGACGCAGCTTCAGCACGTTGCCATATGGCCCGGCGACCGAGGTGAGCACCCGCTCGGCGCGCAGCCGCTCAATGACGTCCAGCGCCAATGCCTTATCCGGCGTTTTGGCTTCACGATCGCCGACCAGTTCAAACCCGATAAACAGTCCCGCCCCACGCACATCACCGACACACTCGTGTCGCTGCGCCAGATATCCCAGCTCGCGGCGTAACTTTTCTCCGACGATCAGGCTATGTTCCTGTAAATTTTCCTCTCTAATCACGCTTAAAACCGCCTGGGCGGCAGCGATGGAAACCGGGTTGCCGCCAAAGGTATTAAAATAGGGAATTTCATCACTGAAAGCGGCCAATACCTCCGCTTTTGCCAGCAGCGCGGAGATGGGAATGCCGTTGCCCATCGGTTTTCCCAGCGTCACAACGTCCGGCACGATATTATGACGACCGAATCCCCAGAAACTTTCACCGGTGCGGGCAAACCCCGGTTGAACCTCATCGGCAATAAAAATCCCGCCATTCGCATGCACGACATCGATGGCAGGTTGCAGATAGCCTGCCGGCCCCGGCAGTACGCCATCCGATGAGAAAATCGAGTCCGCCAGAAACCCGGCGAACTTAATGCCGTTTGCCGACATATCGTCAATTTGTTTTTGGATCTCATTGGCAAACCAGACGCCCAGATCCAGCGCCTTGACCCGGTAGCGATCGGGAGACGGCACCAAACGCGTGGTCGAAGCCAGCGGTTGTCCGCTGCCCAACGCCGGCGACGCCCCGGAGGTCAGTTCGCTGGTGCCGTGATAGGCCTCCTGACTCACAATAATGCCGGTGCCGCCGCTGTAGGCTCTTGCCACGCGGATTGCCAGATCATTAGCCTCTGAGCCGGTACACATATACATCGCTTTATTGATTTCATCCGGCACAGTCGTCAGCAAATCGACGGAGTAATCCAGAATGCGCTCATGCAAATAGCGGGTGTGGGTGTTCAGCAGACTCATTTGTTGGTGTACCGCTTCAATCACCGCCGGATGGCAATGGCCGATGCTGGCCACATTGTTATACACATCAAGATATTTTTCACCCGCCGCATCCCAAAGATATTGCCCCTTGCCGCGGACTAAATGCACTGGGTTGCGATAAAACAAACGATAGGATTCGCCAAGCACTTTACTGCGCTTATCAGTGAGTTTGCGAACATCCTTATCCAACGCGTCGGCGTGTTCCGCACGAAAACTGTTGGTATCCATAATGGTTGAGCGTGTCGCCATGATGACTCCAGTGTAAATAATCAATTAAGACCAAGGCCGGAAAACCGGGGGCGGTCTGAGGCTGAATGTCACCATACACCAAAAGCAACAAAATACACAAATACAAAAAAATGCACTTTTTTAGAGCACAAAAAACACCAAAAAAGAGCAAGGAATGAGTAAAAAGACCGCGAAATTCTTCAATGACGACAGGTAAGTAACCGGCACCCGATCGCGAAAATATTTTAATTAACTGTATTAAAAGGGATAAAAGTAAAAATAGCGATATCACCTGAAAATGGCATGTTTAGTGCTAGAAACCACACAATAGCAAAAAAATGCACAAATAAGCGTGGTGCGCAAAAAACACCAAACAGATTGCTTCAGATTTGCACCGTAATTGTGTCGATATTTTCTGCAACCGTAAGGGGATCGTTCATGAACACTTTTTCATTTCGCCGCACCAGTCTGATAGCCGCACTCGCCGTATCCACGCTTGTCTCCGCCGCCCAGGCCGGCACGATTACCGTATATACCTCACTGGAGGAAGACGAAATCAAGGACTATATCGCTCAGGCCAAAAAAGATATGCCGGATCTGACGGTGAATGTCCTGCGTTTATCGACCGGCGATCTGGGTCCGCGCATTCTGGCCGAAGCCAAAAATCCACAGCATGACGTTCTCTGGGGATGGGCGCTGACCAATGTGATGGACAAGCGGATCTCCGCGCTTTTAGAACCTTATGCCGCCAAAGGCGCCGATAAGCTGGCGGATACCTACCGCGCGCCTGACGATAAGTGGTTTGCCGCCACCGGATATATGGCGGCCTTCTGCGTCAATACGGAAGCGCTGAAAGCCAAGAACCTGCCGGTTCCCGCCTCCTGGCAGGATTTAACCAACCCGGTATATAAAGGCGAGATTGTCATGCCGAACCCGGTGTCCTCCGGTACCGGCTATCTGCAAATTGCGGCGCTGTTGCAGTCAAAAGGCGACGATCAGGGATGGGCGTTCTTAAAAACGCTGGATGGCAATATCGCCCAATATACCAAATCCGGCTCCCGCCCTTGTAAAGCCGCCCGCACCGGCGAATTTGCGATTGGCGTGTCGCTGGCCTTCGCCGCCATGCAATCGATTGAAGAGGGATACCCGGTAAAAATGGTGATCCCCAACGATGGCGCCGGCTATGAGCTGGAAGCCTCCGGTCTGATGGCCGCCGCAAAAAATAAGCCGGACGCCCAGCGTTTTCTGGATTGGACCCTCTCCGACAATGCGGCCGCGCTGTATACCAAATATAAAGAGATCGTCACCATTCCCGGCGTTGAGCAGGCGAATGCGGCCAAAATGGCCGGATTGCCGGGCGATCTGTCGACCGTATTGTATCCCGTCGACTTTAGTAAAAGCGCCGAGGAACGCGATACGATCCTGAGCCAATGGCAAAAAACCATCGGTCGCTAACAGGTCGATCGTAAAAAATTATTTTCGATGCAACGATACGCATAAACGCTATTGGCCCAAAAAAACCATCAGACGCCGACGTCTGACCCCGTGGTAATAAGAGGTAAATATCATGGCTCTGGTTATTCAGAATCTTCATAAAAGCTTTGATGGCTACGTCGCGCTTGATCGTATCAACCTGGCGATCGATAACGCCGAATTTGTCTGTCTGCTCGGCCCGAGCGGCTGCGGCAAAACGACGCTGTTACGCATTATCGCCGGTTTGCTCAGCAGCGACGGGGGGAAAATCACTCTCGACGGACGGGATCTGGTGAATGTCCCGGCGCGTGACAGAGGCTTCGGGATTGTTTTCCAATCCTATTCGCTGTTTCCGCATATGACTATCGCGCAAAACATCGGTTATGGTCTGAAGATCCGCAACACGCCCGACGCCGACATGCAGGAGCGGGTAAACGGCCTGCTGGATACCGTTCACCTGAGCGGATTCGGCGATCGCTATCCAAACCAGCTTTCCGGCGGCCAGCAGCAGCGGGTGGCTATCGCCCGCGCCCTGGCGGTCAATCCCTCGCTGTTGCTGCTGGATGAACCGCTCTCGGCGCTGGATGCCCGGGTTCGCGCCGGGTTGCGGCAGGAGTTACGTGAAGTGCAGCAACGGCTGGGGATCCCGACGCTGATGGTGACTCACGATCAGGAAGAAGCGATGAGCATGGCAGACAAAATCGTCTGTATGCACGGTGGCCGCATTATGCAGGAAGGCACGCCAAGAGAGCTTTACACCAGCCCCCGCTCCCGTTTTGTCGCCGAATTTATGGGACACAGCAACTTATTGCCGAAACCGGTGGTGCGTGAATGGATGCCGGAACTTCTGCACGCCGAGCAGGCCGCATCCCTGCCCGACAATGCGGAGCTATTTATCCGCCCGGAACGCATTACCTTGCATAAACAGGCGGGAGCGGAAGGCCGGATTATCAATGCCAGTTTTCTGGGAAGCATTCAACGGGTGCAGGTGCTGTGGAAACAGCAGCCGTTGCTGGTCGAAACCGGCAGCGCGATAAACTGGATACCGGGCGAGAACGTTCATATTTCTATTGCCGCACAAGATTGTGCCTGGGTACAAGCATGAGTCTATCCCTTCTCCCCCCGCAAACTACCGCCGATCGCTGGCTATCGCGTCTCTGCCTCTGGCTGCCGTTGGCGGCGCTGGTCGCCTTTTTCGGCGTGCCGATGCTGAGCATCGTATGGCACAGCCTGCTTGACGATCGGACCGGCGCGTTCGGTCTGTCGAATTATCTGGCGCTCCTTGACTCCCCCGGTATTTGGCGCGCCACGCTGAACAGCCTGATATTAGGCGTGGTCACCACCCTATTGACGCTCCTGCTGGGTTTTATCGTCGCCTATGGCCTGGAGTTTACCGCCATGCCGGCCAAGCGCTTTATCTCCTTTGCGACATCATTGCCGGTGCTGGCGCCCTCTCTGGTCTTGGGCCTGGGATTGATTTTTCTGCTGGGCCGCAACGGCATCGTCGGTAATATGCTGGGGGTGCGCCTGGATATTTACGGCTTTTGGGGATTATTAATCGCCAACGTGCTCTATGCCCTGCCGCAAGCGATTTTAATTATCCGCGTAACGTTGCGGCACAGTGATGCCCGTCAATACGAAGCCGCTAACGTGCTGGGCGCCACCGACTGGCGGCAATTTCTTGATATTACCTTGCCCGGCGTACGTTACGGGCTATTGAGCGCCGCGTTTGTGGTGTTCACCATTACCATTACCGATTTCGGCAACGCCATTGTGATTGGCGGCAATTTTTCCGTGTTGGCGACCGAAATTTATAGCCAGGTCAGCGGACAGATGAAGTTTGGTATGGGCGCGGTGGTAGGCATTTTACTGTTGCTGCCCGCCGCGGCGTCGATTTGGATCGAACGGGCCGCATCCCGCCGCCAGAGTATGATCGGCACGCATTCGGCCATGCGCCATGTGCCGCAGGCGCTGCCCGCGCGGGATATTCCCTTTTATCTGGCGACGATGACCATCGCGCTCAGTATTGTCACCGTGATCGTCACCGTGATTATCGCCAGCATGATCAGGCTTTGGCCTTACCGGCTGGACTTAACGCTCAGACACTATGATATCGATCTTGCCGGCGGTTATGCCCCTTTATGGACGTCGATCTGGATCTCGGCGCTGGCGGCCATTATCGGCACCACGCTGCTGTTCCTGCTAACCTTCGGCATTCGCCGCAGTCCGGGCAAAGGAGCAACCATCGCGGCCTTGCTTAGCGCATTACCGGTGGGCGTTCCCGGTTTGGTGCTCGGTCTGTCCTATGTGTTTACCTTCAATAGCGCCACCCTCCCGTGGGGGATGCTATATGGTTCGGCCATTCTGCTGGCGTTATGCAATTACTACCATTATCACACGCAGGGCTACACCACGATGATGATGGGAATGCGCAACGTACCCAGCGCCATGGAGGATGCCACCACGGTGCTGGGGGGCGGCATCGCCAGGATCTTACGCGACGTTTATCTTCCCGCCATGCGTATCACGCTGATTTCCGTCGCGATGTTCTTATTCATGCGTTCAATGGTGACGCTGTCGGCGGTTATCTTTCTGGTCACGCCCTCTCTGCCGCTGGGCGCGGTTACCGTTATGCGGCTGGATGAGGCGGGTTTCACTTCGCAGGCCGCGGCCTTTTCTACATGCATCATGGGGATTGTGGCTATAATGGCGCTGTTGCTCCATACCCTGACGGGAAAGCGAGAGTAGCCGCCGTCCGATCCGTTAATCCTGAGAACGTATATTCATGCTAGAAGAAACGCGCTTACATCGTATCCGTGCCCTTTTGTCCACGTTAAACCGGGTCAGCACGGAGAAAATCATTCAGCACCTCGGCGTATCGAGAGAGACCGTGCGGCGGGATATTCTGAAGCTGGAAGCGATAGGCGCATTACGCCGCGTTCACGGCGGAATTGTGGCGACGACGCTGGAGCCGGAAGCGCCGTTATCCGTTCGCAATACGGTACGTGAAAAAGAGAAACAGGCCATCGCCCGCGCGGCGGTACAGCAGCTAAAAGCCGGGCAGACGCTGTTTATCGATGCGGGCAGCACCACTTCGCTGCTGGCTGACGAGCTGTTGTCGATGCCGGGAATGACGGTGATCACCAACAGCCTGAATGTGGCGCTTAAGCTTACGGCGACGGAAACCACGCTGCATCATGAGGTGATTTTGCTGGGGGGGCATATGGGGCCGTCGGTGCAGGCAACCAGCGGAGACTTAACCATTAGCGAACTTCAGCGTTATCGTGCCGATGTCGCGCTATTGTCACCGGTGGGGATCGCCAGCCAGTCAGGCGCCAGCAGCTTCGCGCATCACGAGGCGGCCGTGGCCGGCGCGATGGTGCAACATGCCAAAACCCGGATTATCCTGGCCGATCACAGCAAGATCGGGATCACCAGCCGGGTTATCTACGCCACCCTGGCCGAGATCGACGTCATTATCACCGATGCGGCGGCGGCCGATAAAGCGGATTTATCGTCGCTTCAGTCGCAATGCCGACAGACCATTATCGCCTGATGCCGTTACGCATCGGCGCCGGGTACAGCGTTGTACCCGGCGTGTCTGATATCGTTCACCGAATTAAACGCCTAGATGATTTCCGGCATTTTTCGTGCTAATGCTAATGCTCTGTTTGCACAAGGAGCATAAGACATGTATCAGCTGTATATCGCCAATAAAAATTATTCGTCCTGGTCGTTGCGTCCGTGGGTGCTGCTAAAAGCGCTGTCCATTCCGTTTGAAGAAAAACAGGTGGCTTTCGTTTCCGCCGGCGCGAATCCGGCATTTAAAGCCTTTTCTCCTTCAGCAAAAGTTCCCTGTTTGATCGATGGCGATACCACCGTCTGGGATTCGCTGGCGATTACCGAATACCTTGCCGAGCGGCATAACGCCGTCTGGCCCGCCGATGCCAAAGCTCGCGCCTGGGCGCGGTGCGCCGCGGCGGAAATGCATTCCGGCTTCACGGCGCTGCGCAATCATTGCGCTATGAGCTGCGGCGTCAAGGTCAGAATAAACGCCATTCCCCCGGCGTTAAGCCATGATCTGCAACGCATCAACGAACTGTGGCAGGAAGGGTTGACGCGATTTGGCGGCCCTTTTCTGGCGGGGAAAAACTTTTCAGCGGCCGATGCTTTCTTTGCGCCGGTGGTGTTCCGCATCAACACTTATCAGTTGCCGGTTGCGCCGCAGGTGAGCGCTTATTGCGAGCATCTGTTATCGCAACCCGCCATGCAAGCATGGCTGAAAGACGCGCTGGCGGAGACCTGGCGCGAACAGGAACATGAAGATGATGTCGCCGGCGCCGGGGAAATTATCGAGGATTTACGAGCCGGCGGCTGACTCTGCTTAATACTGGCTCTTGTTCCTCAGCATAATTTTTTAAGCCGACCGATGGCAAAAAATTTAAACGCCCGCCCAGGCCGGTTACTCTATCCCCGCGCTCGCCATGCTCTGAGGCTGCTGCGAAGCCAGCGCCTTTTGTTTTTTGTAGCTTAATGCGACGGCGGGCACCGCGCTGATTTTACCGGTTTCCATCCATTTACGCAGGCGATTGGCATCGGCAAAATGGGTGTATTTGCCAAACGCATCCAGCACCACCAACGCCACCGGGCGCTGATTAATAACAGTACGCATCACCAGACAATGCCCGGCCTGATTAGTGAAGCCGGTTTTGGTTAGTTGAATATTCCAGTCAGGCTTATAAACCAGATGGTTGGTGTTACGGAACGGCAGGCTGTACGCCGGACGGGAAAACGTCACCATTTTTTCATGCGTGGTGCTGAGCTGGCTGAGCAACGGATACTGTTTACTGGCGATAAGCAGCTTGGTGAGATCACGCGCGGTCGAAACGTTGTTGATAGACAGCCCGGTCGGCTCGACATAACGCGTATGCCTCATGCCCAATGCGCGGGCTTTGGCGTTCATGGCGGCAATAAATGCCTGATAGCCGCCGGGATAATGGTGGGCAAGGCTGGCGGCGGCACGGTTCTCCGATGACATCAGCGCCAGCAGCAACATATCCTGACGGCTGATTTCACTATTCAGCCGCACCCGTGAATAAACTCCGGCCATTTCCTTCGTCTGACTGATGTCAATAGAAAGCATTTCATCCAATGGCAGATTGGCATCCAGCACCACCAACGCCGTCATCAGTTTGGTAACGGACGCGATAGGCACAACCACATCCGGGTTACTGGAATAGAGGACATGGTCGTCGCGTAAATCCACCACCATCGCACTGCCGGAAGCAATTTCCTGATGTGCGGCAACCGCTGATTTGACAGCGGTTTTCGCCATTGCCTGCGGGACAGCCAACGCAGACGTGCACAGCAACAGTCCAAGCAAAGAAAGTTTAAATTTTTCACTCATTATTCGACGACTTAAACAGCACGCTGTTAAATGAAAAGAGATAGGAGACGCATTATAATTTACCGCCAATCCCTGTGCACTCGCGCATCAGAAAAACCTTTGTGACAAAGTTTGACAAGCCCGCTGGCTCCGCCAGTTAACGATGACGCCCCGCTACGCCGCGCATCTGGTTTAACAAATGGAGGCTGATGCCGCTAAATATCCCGGTGGTTATCCCCCCGGCGGCGCCGGCCAGCGTACAAAATATAGCGCTATTCGCCAGCGCGGGAAACCAGGCCAGTTGCACAGCAAAATAGAACCGCAGGCCAAAGGTCAACAACATTAATACCAGCGGCACGGACGATCCGGTACGCTCAAAACACTGTATGTCGGCCCGGTACGTTCCCGCGTTTTTTCCCAGTTGCCACCCCAGACACAGTCCGACCGTCAAGGCCAGCAAAAAGCCGACGACCGCCGCGTTACGCAGCACCAAAGTAGATAAAATAGCAGCGATACCCCAGCACAGAAAAATAAGCGGAAGCAACAGCAGATGTCGTGGGGATTGCCGCAGCGGCCGGCAGGCTTTTATTCCGGCATATACCCGTCATCTTTCAAGTTGCAGGTGCGTTGGCTGCCCTCATTCACCCCAGTCACTTACTTGAGTAAGCTCCTGGGGATTCACTCGGTTGCCGCCTTCCTGCATCTCGAAATCTATTGGGTATAGATCAGATACGCCAGCACAATCCATACCCACGGGGGCGTATGGCGAAGGGTAATAAGCAAATTTTCCATGATGATCGGTGTGTGTTCCGCCGCGGGATACCCAGCAGCATAATCCCGTGAAGAACCGCCCGCAATCAGGACGCGGATCGCGATTCGTTCCCGCCCGTCTGTGATAAAACATTATCGCAGACGGGCGGGGCTTATATCACTATCAGTTCTTTGCTTGCTCCAATGCCTGTTTTACCGCGTTAATTACCCCCTGACTCGACAGCGTCGCCCCGGTTACGGCGTCCACCTTGTCAGGATCCTGCGTTTCAATCAGTTCAGGCACCACATTATCAATGACCCCCATCATCAGCGCTTCGGTATCTTCGTGTTGGGTCACTTCAGCATTGGTGATTTTTCCACCTTCAATGCTTACGGAAACTTCAACGTCCCCTTCTTTTCCCGGTGCTTTGCCCGTATATGTGCCGTCTTTATACTGGGCGGAGGCGGCAAAAGAAAACGAAAGAGCCAATGTGGCCAGCACGGCCGGAATGAATTTTTTCATAGTTTTCCCATAAGTTAATTACACAATAAGATGATGACTAACGCTAACGGCGGGCAACGCCCTGAATATGCATATTAACCACTCATCCATCCCGGACAATCAGGATGGATGGATTTTGGGATCGGGTTCCCTGATTATTTGCCTTCTTTTATCTCTTTCACGGCCTGATCGGCGCCGATACGACCATAGGTGACGATATCCGCCAGCGAGTTGCCGCCCAGACGATTGGCGCCATGCACGCCGCCGGCCGCCTCTCCCGCCGCAAACAGGTTAGGAATGACCTTACCATTCACATCCAGTACCTGTGCCCTGTTGTTAATCGCAATCCCGCCCATCGTGTGGTGAATGCCGGGCGTGACTTCAATGGCGTAATACTTGCCGCTATCAAAGGCCAGCTTCATGCTTTCACGGCCGAACTCATCGTCTTTATTGCTTTTGACATAGCGGCTGTAAGCGCTGAGCGTCTGCGCCAGTTGCTTGCCGTCAATGTGAATGGCGTTGGCTAGCTCTTCAACCGTATTCCCTTCAGCAACCAGTTTTTGCTTGAAGTAAGATTGCGTAGCCTGATTTTGCTTGACCAGTTCATCATTGAAAATCAAATAGGCATGCGCGCCCGGTTGTTTCAGGATGCTTTGGGAAACCACATCACGGGTAAGCAGTTCATTAACAAAGCGCTTGCCGCTCTCGTTGACCATAATCGCGCCATCGCCGCGTACCGCTTCGGTAATCAAAATACCTTTACCCGGCACGGTGGAAGGGTGAATCTGGATATACTCCATATCCACAAGCTTGGCATTCAGCTTGCCGGCCATTTTGACGCCGTCGCCCTGGGTGCCCGGCGCATTGGTGGTTTTAAACCCCACCAGCTTAGGATCGTATTGTTTGATCATGTCAAAGTTGGCCCCAAAGCCCCCTGAGGTGATCATCACTTTCTTGGCATCAATGGTGAATTCTTTGCCATCTTTCCCTTGCGCTTTAACCCCGGTCACTTCTCCCTTGTCGTTTTGGACGATATCCGTTGCCGAAGTGCTGGTGCGAAGATCGATGTCCAACGCTTTGACTTTTTTAATCAGGGCTACGGCAATAAAGCTTCCCGCCGGTTCACCCCCGGCCGGACGGTGGGTACGGTCGACGCGGGAACCGCCGGTGCGGGTCAGGTCCGCCAGATCGGCGCCATTCTCTTTCAAAAAGAGAACAGAGTCTTTCGCATGCGCCGTGAGCGTTTTAACCACCTCCGGGTTATTGATATTCCGCCCGCCTTTCATGGTGTCCTCATAAAACATCTCAGGACTGTCCGTGATGCCTCTGGCTTTTTGCAGATCCGTACCGGCAGCGTTTAATCCTGCTTCCGCCCGCGCGGTATTTCCGCCGGCAAAGGGCATTTTCTCCAGCAATATGACTTTTGCCCCCTGATTATGCGCTTCAATGGCCGCCGACATCCCGGCCCCGCCCGCGCCGATAATCACCAAATCGGTGCTTTCACTGTGAACGGCTGAGGAAAAGGCCAATGCCAACGCACTCAATAATAGGACTGGTTTTTTCATGATGTATGAACCTGTATGCGGTTATTGCCAGTAAGGGATTCCAAAACGGATATTTTCATATCCGACTCGATATTTATCCGACACTGCTTTGATACATACAGAAAACTCATCATCGTGTATAAAACAGCGCTGATTTAAATCCTACTCCGATTAATATTCAAAAATTTTAACCCGATCATAGATTTATAAATTGTTTGAATTAAATAGTCACAGCGGATTTATCAATTCGCTCAAAGGAAAGGGGATATTTCGGGTATCTCTTTTTTCAGCAGGTCAGGAGGATAAGTCAGTGATTGACCGCCATAAAAATAGCGGCCAATCCGTTAGCTAATTTAACAACCAAATAACATAAAGAAGACATTAAGGACATATTTAATCTGTTCGCTCTATGCCCGGTTAAAATCCCAGTAATTGTCGATAAGAATGGGTTTCAATATTTTCCATTGACAGCCCGAGGCGAAATGCACATTCAATACATTGTTCTCTTAACGAATTCAGTTGCGCTTCATCATCGGTCATAACGGATATTTCGACAAAGTGACCAAGTGATTCAATATAATCCAGCGTAATATGAAAAATATCCAGAAAATAGACGCTACGCGTCTTATAGACCTCATGAATCGCACGGTATCCCAGCGTCTGCAACATACTGTCCGTCTTTTCGAACGATTCGACGCTCACCGCTTCGCAGCGCTCGGCCCCCGGGCCTTTGACGATCCAAAGTTTAATCCCTGATGGAGCCATCCGTCGTAATAACATGCTTATGTTTTGTTGTTGCAGACCGCCTTGCGCATCGTCGTAATAAATATCATGCTCTTTATTCTCGAAGACAAAGGCCTCAGGGTGATGGCTAAAGAGCGTATCGCGAAAAACGGCGATATCCTGAATACGAAATTTCAGCTCAACTTCATATTTCCCTGCAAAATGCTCAATCATGTTCTTTCTCCTTACAGGACTGTCCATAAGCACTATGGAACGCCAGTCCCGACATATCAATGCGCTTTTTCGACGCATTAAGCCGGATGCGCATAAAATGCACATTCGCTCCTTCTCCCGCTCCTGCCGGCAATACCACCACAATCTGACCAACACTGCCGTCATACCTTCAAGACGAAGGTGATAAAGACAGCCGCACAGAGTGTGAATGTTGATACGGGCGAGTTCCCGTCTCGGAACGCCATACCCGAAAGAAAAAACGGCCGGCGTCTTTTTACAAACGCAGGCCGTTAATAGTAGCTGAGGTTAAAAAAACCGCCAGTGCTTCACCTCGCGGAAGACGATGGCGTAAGGATACGTACGAAATCGAAGCCGTGATGATGCATAAATTCACGCAGAATAAGCAATCTGGCGGAAAATGCCTTTTCCAGCGGAATACCTTCCCATGAGGCCGGCGTGCCGAGCATCACCCGTTCGAGACGTTTAAAGGCGCGTTCCATGTCCTCCAACGGCAATAACCAGCCCTCAGCCTGTTCTTTCACCCCAGAGATACGTGCGATCTCGGCCAATGCCGGATCAAAAGAAAACAGCGATGAACCCTCAGGCAGTTCGTGACGAATGCCGATCACCTCATCCTCAACGGTCATAATCGCCAATTCCATTTCATCCGGCGTAGGGGGAATATGCTTAAAAAAGGCATCCGCCGTTTTTTCAAACCCCACCGCTAAATCAAGAACCGCTCCCGGCTGCGGCCCGGTTCCACAGACAGCCGTCGTTTGCCGTTCACCGATATACAGCAAAACAACAGGCGCGGCCGGCGCGACGAGCGCCCTTGCCTGTTCATAGTGCCGGCCGGTTTGAGCATCAATATCCATCATAATATCCCCTTGGTTGAGAACGCGTCCGGGGCTGCCTCGCACAAATCGCCCGGGCGATATCGGCGGAGGTGTTCAACGCCCGGATTTCACCAAACAACCCAACGGCCTCGGTGTACTCTTTACGCAGATAGCCCAGCCACTGTTTGATACGGGCGACATGATACAACCCGGTATCGCCCTGCTTTTCCAACCGGACGTATTTTTGCAGTAGCGTGACGACGTCCGCCCACGGCATTCGCGGTTGGTTATATTTTATCACCCGGCTCAGGTTCGGCACGTTAAGCGCTCCCCGGCCGATCATGATGGCATCGCAACCGGTGGTGGCCAGACACGCCTGCGCGCTTCGCCAGTCCCAGATTTCACCATTGGCGATCACCGGAATCGTCAGCCGACGGCGAATTTCGCCAATGGCCTGCCAGTTAATGCGCTCAGCCTTATAGCCATCTTCTTTGGTACGGCCATGCACCGCCAACTCCGTCGCGCCGGCCTGCTGCACCGCATCAGCGATTTCAAACTGGCGAGCGCCGGAATCCCAGCCCAGACGCACTTTCGCCGTCACCGGAAGATGGGCAGGCACCGCCGCGCGCATCGCTTTGACGCCCTGATAAATCAGTTCGGGATCTTTTAGCAGGGTCGCCCCGCCGCCGCTGCCGTTGACCAGTTTAGACGGACAGCCGCAATTCAGATCGACGCCATACGAACCCAGTTCAACCGCGCGATAGGCATTTTCCGCCAGCCATTGCGGGTATTGCCCCAAAAGCTGGACACGCACCCGCGTGCCGGATGGCGTGCGGCTGGCATGATGTAACTCCGGGCATAAGCGATAGAAGGATTTGACCGGCAGGCGCTGATCCACCACCCGCAAAAACTCGGTGATGCACAGGTCATAATCGTTAATTTCGGTCAACAGTTCCCGAACCAATGAATCGAGAACCCCTTCCATCGGAGCAAGCACAACACGCATAACGTTACTCGGTGATAACAAAAAGCACGCAATGGTACTGTCCATCGTCAGGAATGCGCAACGGAAAAAACCAGCGGATAAGGCAACATCCCTATCCGCGACAAGGATGCAACCGAAAATAGCGAACGGCGACAGTCAGGCCGGGGCGATCAAGCTCCCCCGGTTTCCACTGGCAAGTCAGTCGGTGAGATCGTCAATACGCGCATCCGGAGCGTTGTTCTTGACGGAGGCAATCCCTTTGTCGCGGGCATCGGCGGAGCTGTAGGTTTCGCTGCGGCCGATAACCTGATGATTGGGCGAGGTGAGCGTAAAATACGGCGAGCCATCCTTTGCCGTTAAGCGGTTATAGCGGCCGTCATCGGGAGCATTCTTTTTTACCGACTCAATGCCGTTTTTACAGTTGGCTTTGGCGGTGTAGCCTTCGCTGGCAAGGATCGGTTCACCATTGCCGGCCTTAAGACGAAAATAAAACTGGCTGTCCTTACCTTGATAAATCTCGAACTTCCCACTCATCGCTATCACTCCTGACGCTGGTTAATATGATTGCTGGCGGCGTTTTTTGCCGGCCAAACGGTCACATTAAGTGTTGACCCATGATAAACAAGCGTCAAATGCGGGCGGGAGATTTTCGGGCATGAAAGGTTTGATGTCGGACGGGCGGCATACGCCGTTCAGAGTCTGAAGGAGCATATCGGCTCCCTGAGTTTGCTGACAAAGTCCGGTGGGCGGCGATAATGGATAATAGATTTCTCAACGATCTGAGGGAGCCGGCTGGCTCCCTCGTTTTAATTAGAGTTTATTTGCTGCGATTTTGCGGGCGCGGCGCGCGGCGTTGCCCTTCGCCGCCACCCCACGGGCTGGAAGCATTGCCGCCGCTCGATCTGCGTGGCTGACGGGCGCCATCGGCGCGTTTGTGCTCCCCACCCTGACCGCGAGGCGCGCCGGATTGGCCGCGTGGCGTGGCGCTGCGACCGCCGCCGCGATTTCCCTGCCGCCCGTTGACGATCGGCTCGGCCTTGATCGACGGGTCGGGTTCATAGCCCGGCACGGCGATGCGTGGGATCTCACGATTCAATAAACGCTCGATATCGCGCAACAGCTTATGTTCGTCAACGCAGACCAGCGACAAGGCCTCTCCCGTCGACTCCGCCCGGCCGGTACGGCCGATACGGTGTACGTAATCTTCCGGCACGTTGGGTAATTCATAGTTCACCACGTGCGGAAGCTGATCGATATCCAGCCCGCGGGCGGCGATATCGGTCGCCACCAGCACGCGAATGCCGCCGTCTTTAAAATTCGCCAACGCCCGGGTACGCGCCCCCTGGCTTTTGTTGCCGTGGATGGCGGCGGCGGTGATGCCGTCTTTCTCCAGCAGCTCTGCCAGATGGTTGGCCCCGTGTTTGGTGCGGGTAAACACCAGCACCTGCTGCCAGTTATTTTCACCGATCAACTGGGATAGCAATTCCCGCTTGCGGCGCTTGTCGACAAAATGCACGTGCTGGGTAACCAGCTCTGACGGCGCATTGCGGCGCACCACTTCAACCGATGCGGGGTTGGTTAACAGCTTATTCGCCAGCGTCCTGATTTCATCGGAGAAAGTGGCGGAGAACAGCAGATTCTGCCGCTTCGCCGGCAGTTTCGCCAGGACGCGGCGGATATCGTGAATAAAGCCCATATCGAGCATACGGTCCGCTTCATCCAATACCAGGATTTCAATCTGCGACAGATCGACCGCATTCTGATGCTCCAGATCGAGCAAACGCCCGGGAGTGGCGACCAGAATATCCACGCCGCCGCGCAGCTTCATCATCTGCGGGTTGATGCTGACGCCGCCAAATACCACCAGCGAACGCAAACGCAGATACTTGCTGTACGCCTGCACGTTTTCATCAATCTGCGCCGCCAGCTCGCGGGTTGGCGTCAAGATCAACGCCCGTACCGGACGACGGCCTTTTACCTGCGGCGCGTTGCTGCTCAGCAGTTGCAACAGCGGTAAGGTAAAACCAGCGGTTTTACCGGTGCCGGTTTGCGCGCTGGCCATCAGGTCGCGGCCGGCCAGCACCACGGGAATAGCCTGACGTTGTACAGGCGTTGGTTCACGATAGCCCTGTTCTTCAACAGCACGCAGGATATCGGCGCTCAGGCCGAGAGAATCAAATGACATAATAGAGAACAACTCCAGATCCGCTCTGACCGGGTAATAACCGGTGTAGTTTTCAGAGGGACAATAAGACGGGTTTGCCGGGCCACCATCAACTCAACAATAACGACGTAAGCAACAACCACGATGAACGGGCACAACTACGGTGCGTAACTGTGGCGATTGTAACAGAGTTCCGGGCGTTAAGGGATTTTTATCTGCAATGAATCATGTTATGCGGATTTACTTGCCCGTTTCGCGAGGGCCTTTTCGGGGCCGCAACAGCGGACAGGTAGAGCAATACTCCTGCGGCCGCGAGGCCTTATAGTAGAAACAGCAGGTACGGCGAAATCGCACCTCTTTAAAACGGATACCCTCCACTCCGGGGGCAGGATGATTCAGCACCGGCACCCGCGTTTTCGGGCGGTAAAAAGGCTTCAGCGGATTGTCGTCGCAGTTAAAAAGATCGCCGGGCGCCTCAAGCAACGCATCAAAATCCTGCCGTACCTGCTGCGCCAAGGTGATGCCGGGCGAGCATTCCGCCGCCGGGTCGTCCAACTTAATCCGCTGTTCATAGAGCGAAAAAACCCGTACCGCAGTGTTTTCCCACAGTATCCGCAGCGGCGCGTCCGACGCCGCCGCCAGCGCCTGCAACAGCGGCGAAAGATGGCTGCCGAACAGCGTGGCGAACTGACGCCGGCGCCACGCCTCACGCTGCCCCGCCGCCGGTTGCGAAACGGAAAGGTCGTACAGCGGCATGGTGGAGATCCACTGCTGGCGATGGCCGTATTCCAGCACGCAGTTGTCCAGCGCCATATTCAGCCCTTTGTTGTACACCGACATGGCGTATAGGCTGGATGCGGTTGTCAGGAACGCAATCCGTTTGCTCAGCAGCGACGCGGTAATCTTGCGCGACGGCGACAACAGCGCCGGCGTAAGCTGATCCAGCAGCCGACGGCAATAGTCGGTATCCAATAGCGCCGTGCTGTCGCAGGCGTCGCGTTTATCCCGTTCCGCGGCCGCGGTCAGCCGCAGCGTAGTGGATAACATCGCCCACTGCTGCGCGTTAAGCATCCGTACCCGCGCTTATGGCGTCTCGCCCAAAGGGAATACACAGCGGCGTACCGAAAAACGGATCGGTAATCATCCGGCAGTTGAGGTTAAACACCGTTTTCACCGTGGCTTCGGTAAGAATATCGCCGGGTTTCCCCTGCGCATACACCGTCCGGTCATGCACCGCGACCATATGGTGCGCGTAGCGACAGGCCAGATTCAGATCGTGCAGCACCATTACAATGGTTTTCCGCTGCCGCACATTGAGTTCACGCAGCAAATCCAGCACCTCCATCTGATGCGCCAGATCGAGATAGGTTGTCGGTTCGTCCAGCAACAGAATGTCGGTATCCTGCGCCAGCGTCATGGCGATCCACACCCGCTGGCGCTGACCGCCGGAAAGCGAATCCACCGCCCGATCTTTCAACGTCGCCACCCCGGTGCTACGCAGCGCCTGCTCTACCTGGCGTTCATCTTCCGGCGACCACTGTTTTAGCCAGGACTGATGCGGATAGCGCCCCATCTTCACCAGTTGGTACACCGTCAGCCCTTCCGGTGCGGTCGGCGTTTGCGGCAGGATCGCCAGTTCTTTCGCCACCGCGACGGTGGATTTTTTATGAATATCCTCGCCATTGACGATAATCATGCCGCTCTGCGGTTTCAGCAGGCGGGCGAAGGATTTCAGCAGCGTGCTTTTGCCGCAGCCGTTGCTGCCCACCAGCACGGTAATCTGATTGGCCGGCAGCGCGATATCCAGCGCATCGATGATCACCTGCCGGTCATAGCTCAGCGTCAACGCCCGGCTTTCAATGGACTGACGCGGTACAGCACAAGGTTCTGTCGGACACATAACTCAGTCTTCTTATTGACGTTGCCGAATCAGCAAATAGATAAAAAAAGGCGTTCCCAACACCGCAATAAAGATCCCGGCGGGTAAATCCAGCGGCAAAAACAACGTCCGGCCGATCAGATCGGCCAGCATCACCAGATTGGCGCCCAGCAATGCCGCCACCATCGCCAGCCCGGGAAACCCGCGTCCCGCCAGGCTTTTGGCGATATGCGGCGCAATCAGCCCGACAAACGCCACCGCCCCGGCATAAGCGACCGCCGCCCCGGCCAACGCGACGCTCACCGCCAGCAGCGCCAGACGAATACGGCCCACCGGCATGCCGATGCCGACGGCCAGCGCATCATCCAGCTCATGGACATTAACGTGCCGGGCCAGCAGCGCCAGCACCGGCAGGATAGCCGCCAGCCAGCCGGCCAGCGCATACACATCCCGCCACTGCGCGCCATACACGCTGCCGGTCAGCCAGACATAGGCGGACAGCGTGGTGCCGATCGGGCTGAATACCAGCATCATGGTGGTCGCGGCGTTCATAATGGCGGACAATCCCACGCCCACCAGCACCAGCCTGATCGGCGCGCTTCCCTGCTTCCACGCCAACAGATAGATGGCGCCGGCCGTCAGCCAGGCGCCGCCGATCGCCGCCAGCGGCAGCCAGCGCAGGCTGACGCCGGCGGCCAGAAACGACAAAAAAAACACCGCCGCCGCCGCGGCGCCGCTGGTGATGCCCAGAATATCCGGCGACGCCAGCGGGTTGCGCACAATGCTTTGTAAAAGCAGCCCCGCTATCGCCAGCGCCCCGCCGACCAAACAGGCCAGCAAAATACGCGGCAAACGCAGTTCGGTGACAATAAATTCGATGCCGCGATCCGCATCACCGGCCAGCGCCTGCATCACCTCAAGCGGAGGAATAAAGACTTTCCCCGACGACAGCGAGGCCAGCATCACCAGCAGCGATAGCGGCAGGAGCATGGCGACCACGCCGACCAGCCGCCAATCCAGCAAACGCGAAAAAGCGCCGATGCGCAGCGGGTAACGGTTATCCATGCCGCATTCCTTTTCTGGCGAGATAAATAAACCACGGCGCGCCCAGTAGGGCGGTCATCGCCCCCACCGGGATCTCCTGCGGTTGGATCAGCAGGCGGGCGACCACATCCGACGACACCAGCAGCGTGGCCCCCAAAACCGCGCACCCCGGCAGCAGCCAGCGGTGGTCGGTAGAGAGCAAGCGACGCGCCATATGCGGGACGATCAATCCGATAAAACCAATACTGCCGGCAACGGCGACCGCGCCGCCCGCCAGCGCAATGACGCACAGTCCCATCAGGCTGCGGATCAATACGGTTCGCTGCCCCAATCCCTTTGCCACCTCGTCACCGGCCGCCAGAATATTAATGTGCCGCGCCAGCAGCAGGCTCAGCGTCATGGCGAGCGTAAACCACGGCATCATCGGCAGCAACTGCGCCAGACTCCGCCCGGATACCGACCCGGCCAGCCAGAACAGAATGCTGTCCAGTCCATCCTGATTGATGACCAGGATCGCCTGAGTAAACGCGGTGAACAGCGCGGTAATCGCCGCGCCGGCCAGCACTATCCGCAATTGGCTGCTACGGCTGTTCCCCAGCGTGCCGAGCGCATAAACCAGTCCGCCGGCGACCGCCGCGCCGGCATACGCCGTCCAGGTCAGCGACAGTGAAGAGGAAAGCGGCAGCCACGAGGAGAGGAAAACAATAAAAAACATCGCCCCGGCGTTCACCCCGAAGATACCGGGCGAGGCCAGCGGGTTGCGGGTCAACGACTGCATCAGCGCTCCCGCCACCGCGAGACTGGCGCCGACCAGAATGGCAATCAGCGTGCGGGACAGCCGGGTGGTGGTCACCAGAATATGATCGATTTGCTGCGCATCGGGATGCAACAACGCCCTGATCACCACCGGGAAGGCAATGGTGGTCTGTCCGTACATTAAGCTGGCGATACAGACGATAAACAGCAACAGCACACCCAACAACAGCACCAGCGCTTTGCTCATCGCGCGGCTCCGGCAAACTGCTGTTCTATATCATCGAGAATGTTATTGGCGCCCAGAATGCCGCCGGACAAACTCCAGGCCACGCCGTCCACCTGATAGATACGCTGTTGCCGCGGGGCCTGCATCCGCAACCAGAGAGGATGCGCGCGCCAGTCCTGATAATTTTTCGCCACTGCCGGTTGATCCGATCGCATGAAAATGAAAAACAACCCGGCGTCCACCACCGGCATGCTTTCTTTAGTAGTCAGTTTTTGCATCACCCCCTGCTGATAGGCGTCGGGTCGCGGCCAGACAAAACCGACCTCCGACAGCACCGATCCGGCAAAACTGGCGGGCAGATAGCTACGCAGATGATCCGCGCGAAACTCCAGCACCGCCACGCTCAGCGGCCAGTTCGCGCCGAACCGGGTCGCCAGCCGCTGGCGTAATGTCGTTACCCGCTGCCGCCACTGCGTCAACAGCCGTTCGGTCTGCGCTTGTCGATTGAGCGCCGTCCCCATGACCTGTAGCGTTTTTTTAAACTCGAAAACTTCCTCCAGCGCCACCGTCGGGGCTATCTGCGACAGCAGGCCGTAGATCTTCTCATGGCGAAATCTTGAGGCCACGATTAAATCCGGCTTGAGCAGCGCGATATCCTCCAGGCTGGGCTGCGTTTCCAGCCCGACGTGCGCCACGCCCCGCAAGGCCGGACGCAGATATTTATAGGTTGGTTTCTCCGTCCAGGAATCGACCACGCCGACGGGCGTCACGCCGAGCGCCGCCGCCGTGTCCGTCGCCCCCTGAAATAAGGTCACCACCCGCAGCGGCGTACCGGAAATCTCAGTGACGCCCAACGCATGATAGATCGCTCGCGGCGCTTCCGACGCCTGCGCGACGGCCGCCAGCAGAAACGACAGCATCACGGCAACGCTTAACCATTGCCGTGATGCCGATCTTAACGCGTAGTAAAGCGGATTAGACTCAGAAATCAATCGAATAACCCAGCGTTAGCGTGCGTCCGCGGCCGGAGAAATAGCGGGTATCGTTGACCAGCGCGCTTTGGGAATAGTAGGTGATATAGTTTTCATTCAATAAGTTAGCCACCGACACATTCAGTTTGCCATAAGGCAGCTTATAGCCCACTGCGGCATCCACCAGCGTATAGCCGTCAAAGTCCTTATCGGTGCCGTCGAAGTTTTTGTTGAAGGCGTGATTCACCTGCACAAACGAACTCCATGTCTCATTCCAGTTGGCCGACCAACTGGCGATCAGGCGATCCGGCGCTACGTTTAATCCATCCAGTTTGGTATCCAGGCTGCCGTTGTTATCGCTGTCATATTTTCCCTGACTGTGGGCATACGACGCGTTGACCTTATGCCGATCGTTAATCTGATAACCGGCGCTCACTTCCACCCCATGGATGCGGGTACGCTGGCGGTCGGACACAAAGACATCCCCTTGCTGCCTGACACGTTCGCCTAGTTTGGACTTGGATTCATAGTAGCTGGCTTCGAAGTCAAACCGATCCCGTTTGAAACGGAATCCTGTCTCTACGTTATCCGTCACAATCGGTTTAAAGCCGTCAAAATTTTTCAGGCTAATACCCGGCTCATTAATTGAGCGCAGCGCACGACCGACATCCGGCATACCGAAACCTTCTGAGTAGTTGGCGAACAGGCTCAGTGAATCTGTCGCCGTATAAACAATACCGGCGTTATACAGCGTTTTATTAAATTTCGGGCTGCCGCCTTCTACCGTCACATTGTTGTTGGACGCCAGCGTTTGATAGGAACCGACTTCGAGCTTGGCAATTTCATGGCGCGCACCCGCGTGCAGCGTAATGTTATCCAGCAGTTGATACTCACCCTGAATAAACGGTGAGTAGTTGGTGTACTCCATTTCTGGTACATAAGTGCGCTTCGTCAGGTAGAGATCCTGTTTCCCTTTATCGTACAAGGTATCGAAACCGACCGTGACTTTCAGCGTGTCGTCCAGCAGATCGTCTTTGGTCAGCGCCAGCTTGGTGCCGTACTTGTTGGCAACGGATCGGGACTGCTCGTAAAGCGTTCCCACAGGCGCAATGTCCGGATCCTGGAAAGTACCGGACAGCGTTGCGCCAAACAGTGCCTCATAGCGCTGATTAAATACCAACGCCGACAGTTTCATCCCCGCCAGATCGTGGTGTTCATAGGTCAGGCCGGTAGTCCAGATACTGTTATTCGGCGCTTTACCCGGTGGCGTGCCGCGTACCGACGTGGTGGGAATACCTTGATCCCGATCGCCGTCCACGCTGAGATAGTTATTTTCGCCTTTGATGTGATAACGATTGACGCTCAGTTGAACCCGCTGGTAGTCATTCAGCCAGTAACCCACTTTCGCCAGCAGATCGTAAGCGCGGGAATCCATAGTATCGCCCTGCGTGTTGTCCACGCCGACGGGGCGGTTTTTACCATCCAGATACAGTCCCTGATCCTCGTAACCGACAGAAAACAGGTAATCAAAATAATCTTCCCGCCCGTCGACCCGATAGGTGGTTTTATAGCTGGCGGTTTCGCCGCGGATCTTTTCCGTCGGAATGGTGGTCTGCACGTTGACATGCTGATTAAACGAACCATTTTCCGGGCGGCGGGTAATAATGTTGATTACGCCGCCGGTGGCGCCCAGCCCGTTGGTGGCGTTGGCCCCGTGGATCACTTCAATACGTTCCACCATGGAAAAATCGATGGTGTGCATTTCACGGCCGGTGGGGCGCAGCGGGTTCGACTGGGGAATACCGTCGATCATCACCAGTGCCGCACGCCCGCGGAACGTCTCGCCGCTGCCGCTCATTTTCTGGCGGCTGGGTGAAAACGACGGCAATAAATTGCTTAGTACTTGAGATGAGTCAGAAGAAATCAGCATCTGCTGCTCAATTTCTTCTTTGGTAATTACCGTGACGACCTGCGGTGATTTTTCCTGCTGGATATTGGAACGGGAGGCGGAAACCACCATCTCATCACCGTTATTGTCAGCATTGTTAGCCGTTTCATCTTGCGCATAGGCCTGCGAAATGAGTACGCATGGCATCAACGCAACTAAAGCGCGCACCTGATTCAATCTCTTCCCCTTAGATTCATCCAATTCGTCAACCCATCCGTTGCCGGCCATTGACGGAAAACGCAATCGTTATCCATAAAAAAACCGTCAGAATCCTTCGTTACCAACGAAGCACTCTGGCGGATAGCTATGCCATTCTGATGTAGGTAATCTGTCCGGTAGCGGCGCCATAAGATTACTAATGCTAATTATTATCATTCAAACATAATAATTACAATACTTACGAAATATTTTCATTTCCATAACAAATGTAGTGATTTGTCATCTGCCCTCATCAGGTCTCCCGCATTTTTCTTTGCTTGACATCAGCGCATCGGCGTCTGTTTAACCGTGCCGCCATTTAGTGATATAGATCACATAAAAAGATAAAAAATGGCCTAAAGTTAATCATATGATTGATTGACTTTTGGACAGGCGGATCCATGGCTGACAAACCCGGCCTTCCCAGCCGTGGCGATCAAACGCGGCAACAGCTTATCAACGCGGCCCTTGAGGTCTTTGGCGAATATGGTTTGAAGGCCGCCACCACCCGTGACATCGCCAACCGGGCGGGACAAAACATGGCATCCATCGCCTATCATTTTCAGTCGAAAGAAGGACTCTATCTGGCGGTCGCCAGTTGGATAGCGGAGTATATCCGGCAGATTTACCGCCCGCTGGAAGCGGAAATCGAAGCCTATCTGCAATTACCGCCGACGCGGCAATCCGCAGAACAGACCATGGATTACCTGCAACGCTGCCTGTTCAACTTCAGCCGCCTGATGACCCGGCAGGAAACGTTGAATATCAGCCGGATTATGTCCCGCGAACAGCTCTCGCCAACGGATGCTTATCCGTTAATCCATCAGCAGGTCATTGAGCCGCTGCATCGGTTAATGACCCAATTGGTTGCCCGCTATACCGGAATGGACGAAGAGGATCGCCTGGCCACCATTCATACTCATGCTCTGATTGGGGAAGTGCTCGCTTTTCGCGTCGCGCGGGAAACCATTCTGTTGCGGGCAGGCTGGCAGGAAATCGGCACCGAACAAACAACGCTGATTCAGCAAATACTGGTAGAACACCTTGAAATTCTTCTTAACGGCCTGCGGGACAACCCTGCCCGACAGACGAAGGGATAATGCGTAATGAACAAGAAAAAGCTGGTTGTTACTCTGGTTATCGTCGCATTGATTGCGGCGGCGGCGTATGGCGTCATTCACTATCGGCAACAGCAAGAGCGGCCGCTGACGCTGTACGGCAATGTCGATATCCGCAGCGTCAATCTCGCCTTTCGCGTCGGCGGACGGCTGACCGAACTGGATGTGGATGAGGGCGACAGCATTAAACCCGGCCAACGGCTGGCAACGCTGGACAGCGCTCCCTACCAGAACGCCTTGCATCAGGCGCAGGCCAACGTCGCCAGCGCGCAGGCGCAGTTAGGCTTATTGCAGGAAGGCTATCGTCATGAGGAGATCGCCCAGGTACGCTCCCAACGGGTACAAAGCCAGGCGGCGTATGATTACGCCAATAGCTTCTACCAGCGTCAGCAAGGTCTGTGGGCGAAACGCTCCATTTCCGCCGATGCGTTGGAAGACGCCAAAACCGCGCGCAATCAGGCGCTGGCCACCTTACAGGCGGCAAAAGACAAACTGAGCCAGTACGAAAGCGGCAACCGGCCGCAGGAGATCGCCGCGGCGCAAGCGGCGTTGGCGCAGGCCGAAGCGGCGCAGGCTCAGGCGGAACTGGATGTGGCGGATACCGGACTGTACTCCCCGTCGGCCGGCGTCATTCTTACCCGGGCGGCGGAAGCGGGCAGTATGCTCAGCGCCGGAAGTACGGTCTTTACCCTGTCATTGACGCATCCGGTATGGATCCGCGCCTATGTCAGCGGTAAAGATTTAGGCCGCGCCGTGCCGGGCAGCGAAATACTTATCTATACCGACAGCCGCCCGGACTCCCCTTACCGCGGCAAAATCGGTTTTGTCTCGCCCAGCGCCGAATTCACGCCGAAAAACGTCGAAACGGAAGACTTACGCACCGATCTGGTTTATCGCCTGCGCATCATCGTTAACGATGCGGACGACCAGTTGCGCCAGGGAATGCCGGTAACGCTGCGTTTCGCCTCGACGCATTCAAACCAGGACAAGCCGAGCCATGAATGATAAATCCGCGCTGATTGAGCTGAAGGCGCTGGAGAAAAGCTTTCCCGGGCAGGATAAACCGGCGCTTGCCAGCCTCACCACTCAGATCCGCGGCGGCGCGGTCACCGGTCTGGTCGGCCCGGACGGCGCGGGGAAAACCACCCTGCTGCGTATGCTGGCGGGGTTGTTGACCCCAAGCCGCGGCGCCATGCGGGTGATCGGGTTTGATCCGATTAAGGAAGATCGCCAGCTTCACGCCATTCTAGGCTATATGCCGCAAAAGTTCGGGCTGTATGAAGATCTTACCGTGATGGAAAACCTGACGCTGTACGCGGATTTGCGCGGCATTACCGGCGAAGTGCGTCAGTCAACCTTTGACCGGCTGCTCTCTTTTACCGATCTGACTCACTTTACCACGCGGCTGGCCGGCAAGCTGTCGGGCGGCATGAAGCAAAAACTGGGGCTGGCCTGCACCCTGCTGGGCCAGCCCAAAGTGCTGCTGCTGGATGAGCCGGGGGTGGGCGTCGACCCGATTTCCCGCCGTGAGCTTTGGCAAATGGTGCATGAGCTGGCCGATGAAGGCATGCTGATCGTATGGAGCACCTCCTATCTGGACGAGGCCGAACAATGCCGGGACGTTCTGCTGCTCAATGAGGGAGAGCAACTCTATCGCGGCGAGCCGCGCCAACTGACCGAAAAGATGGCAGGTCGCAGCGTGCTGATCGCCGCGCCGTCCGGCAGTCATCGTAAATTGCTGCAACGCGCCCTGCGCCAACCGCAGGTCAGCGACGGCGTGATCCAGGGGCAATATGTGCGGCTGATTCTGAAACCGGAAGCGGATCGGTCGGCGCTGCTGGCGGCGCTGGAACTACCGGAAGCGAGCCTGAAAGACACCGCGCCGCGTTTTGAAGATGCCTTCATCGATTTGCTGGGCGGCGGGCCGGCCAGTGAGTCCTCGCTGGCGAAAATCATGCCGCAGATTGAGGTTGACGGTGAAGAAACGGTGATCGAAGCGCGGCAGTTGACCAAAAAATTCGGCGACTTCGCCGCGACCGACCATGTGAGTTTCAAGGTGCGGCGCGGTGAGATTTTCGGCCTGCTGGGGCCTAACGGCGCGGGAAAATCGACCACCTTCAAAATGATGTGCGGTCTGTTGGTGCCGACGGAAGGCAAAGCGCTGGTGCTGGATATGGATCTGAAAACCAGTTCGGGCAAAGCGCGCCAACATTTAGGCTACATGGCGCAGAAGTTCTCGCTGTATGGCAACCTGACGGTGGAACAGAATCTGCGTTTCTTTTCCGGCGTATACGGCCTGAAGGGGAAAGCCCAGGACGAAAAAATCGCTGAAATGACGCAGGCCTTTAATTTCCAGCCCATTTATCGCCAGACGCCCGACGCCCTGCCGCTGGGATTCAAGCAGCGTCTGGCGCTGGCCTGCGCCCTGATGCATGAACCGGACATCCTGTTTCTGGATGAGCCGACATCCGGCGTCGATCCCCTCACCCGACGGGAATTCTGGATACATATCAACGGGATGGTTAACCGGGGCGTGACCGTAATGGTCACCACCCACTTTATGGATGAGGCCGAGTATTGCGACCGTATCGGGCTGGTTTACCACGGCAAGCTGATCGCCAGCGGTACGCCGGATGAGTTGAAACAGCGGGCCGTGGATGAAAAAACGCCCGATCCCACCATGGAACAAGCGTTTATCGCCCTGATACAGGATTACGACCGGGAGACGGATAATGGCTAATCAGATCGGCAGCATCCATTTTTCCTGGCGGCGTCTGCGAGCGCTTTGTCTGAAAGAAACCCGTCAGATTGTCCGCGACCCCAGCAGCGGGCTGATCGCTTTTGTCATTCCGCTACTGCTGCTGTTTATCTTCGGCTACGGCATCAATCTCGACTCCAGCCGCCTGCATGTCGGCATCCTGATGGAGCAGCAAAGCGAGGATGCCCGCGATCTGGCGCATACCTTCGCCGCGTCGCCATTTATCGACCCGGTTATCAGTAATAACCGGCCGCAGCTGATCGAGATGATGCAGTCCGGCGCTATCCGCGGACTGATCGTCATTCCGAATGATTTCGCCGAACAGATGGCGCATCCGGTAGCGCTGGCGCCTATTCAGGTGATTACCGACGGCAGCGAACCCAATACCGCCAATTTCGTCCAGGGCTATGCCGAAGGGATCTGGCTTATCTGGCAGCAACAGCGCGCCAGCGATCAAGGCCAGGAATTCGAGCAGCTTATTGAGGTGCAACAGCGCTATTGGTTCAATCAGGCGGCCATCAGTCAACACTTTATTATTCCCGGCGCCATCACCATTATTATGACGGTTATCGGCGCCATTCTGACCTCGCTGGTCATCGCCCGCGAATGGGAGCGCGGCACCATGGAAGCCCTGTTGTCGACCCAGGTTACCCGCAGTGAATTACTGCTGTCCAAGCTGCTCCCCTACTATGGTCTTGGCATGATGGTGATGGCGCTGTGCATTGTGGTTTCCACTTTTATCATGGGGGTGCCGTACCGGGGATCGCTGTTGCTGCTGTTTGGCATCGGCAGTCTGTTTCTGGTGAGTACGCTGGGCATGGGGCTGCTGATCTCCACGCTGACCAAAAATCAGTTTAATGCGGCGATGGTGGCGTTGAACGCCGCGTTTCTCCCGGCGGTGATGCTGTCCGGCTTTGTTTTCGAGATCGACAGTATGCCGGCGCTGGTGCGCGCCGTGTCTTACATTATCCCGGCCCGCTATTTTGTCAGCACGCTGCAAACGCTGTTTCTGGCAGGCAATATCGGCAGCGTATTACTGGTTAACCTGCTGTTTCTTATCGCGTCAGCCATTTTATTCATTGGTCTGACGGCCTGGCAAACCCGGCGCAGACTGGATTAGGGAGCTATCATGTTTCATCGCCTGTGGACATTGATTATCAAAGAACTACAGTCACTGCTGCGTGAACCGCAAACGCGCTCTATTTTGATTTTTCCGGTGATCCTACAGGTTTGCCTGTTTCCCTTTGCCGCCACGCTGGACGTGACCAACGCGACCATCGCCATTTACAGTGAGGATAACGGTCAGTCCTCTGTTGAGCTGACCCAGCGTTTCGCCACGGCAAAAGCCTTCTCCCACGTCGTATTGCTGCACAGTTCTCAGGCGATCGCTCCGACGTTGGACGAGCAGCGGGCGCTGTTGGTTATTCGTTTTCCGCCGCAGTTCTCCCGCGACATTGCCCGCGGCGACAGCGCGTCGCTACAGGTGATATTGGACGGCCGCCGTTCCAACAGCGCCCAGATCGCGGCCAACGATGTGCAGAAAATCGTCCGTGATTACCAGTTGGAATTGCTGGGCGATCGGCCCAGAATCAACAACAGCGAGCTGGTGATCCGCCACTGGTACAACCCGAATCTGGATTACAAATGGTTTATCGTGCCGTCGTTGATTGCCTTGATCGCCACCATTGGCGTGCTGATTGTCACCTCGCTGTCCGTCGCCCGCGAACGGGAACAAGGCACGCTGGAGCAACTATTGGTATCGCCGTTATCAACCTGGCAGATTTTTGTCGGCAAGGCGGTGCCGGCCTTGATCGTCGCCACCTTTCAGGCCACTATCGTGCTGCTGGCGGGGATCTTCGCCTATCAGATCCCTTTCGCCGGCTCTTTGCTGCTGTTTTACGCCACCCTGCTGATTTACGGTCTGTCGCTGGTCGGGTTCGGGCTATTGATTTCATCGATCTGCTCCACCCAACAGCAGGCATTTATCGGCGTATTTGTGTTCCTGATGCCGGCTATCCTGCTGTCCGGCTATATTTCTCCGGTGGAAAACATGCCGGAATGGTTGCAAACCCTGACCTGGATTAACCCCATCCGCCACTTCACCGACATCACCAAACAGATCTACCTTAAGGATGCCGACTTCTCCATTATCTGGGGCAGCGTGTGGCCGCTGTTGGTTATCACCGCCACCACCGGTACGGTGGCCTACGCCATTTTCCGGCGCAATATTGCATGAGAAACAGCAACAAAAAAGCCCGAGACGCGGTGACTGCGCCTCGGGCTTTTTTAGCAGAGCGTGGTATTTAGCGACGGTTGCCGAAAATGCGCAGCAGCATCAGGAACAGGTTGATAAAGTCCAGATACAGCGTCAACGCGCCGACAATCGAGTATTTGCGGAAGTTGTCTTTGTCGTCAACCGACAGTTGTTCACCCATACGTTTCAGTTTCTGCGTGTCATACGCCGTCAGACCGACAAACACCACCACCCCGATATAGGTCACCGCCCACATCAGCGCTTCGCTTTTCAGCCACAGGTTAACCAGCGAGGCTAACACGATGCCGATCAGCGCCATAAACAACAAACTGCCGAAACCGCTTAAGTCGCGTTTGGTGGTATAGCCATACAGACTCATGGCGCCGAACATCCCGGCGGTAATCACAAAGGTGCTGGCGATGGATTCGCCGGAATAGAGGATGAAAATGCTGGAAATCGTCAGCCCGGTCAGCGCCGAGTAGAGCATGAACAAGCCGGTCGCCACCCCGCCGCTCAACCGCTGCACCATGCCGGAAATCACAAATACCAGCCCCAGTTGCACGATAATCAGGCCGAAAAAGGTTATCTTGCTGGAGAACACAAAATTAAGCACCGCAGGCGTGTTGGCGGCATACCACGACACAAACGCCGTGAGTAATAGCCCGCAGGTCATCCAGCCATAGACCTGCGCCATATAAGCCTGAATGCCTGACTGTGCACGTTCTACAATTGAATCACCCGAGCGTGGATACCTATCCATGATTTTTCCTTTGCGTTAAATCAGTTGTTTCTAAGAGGCATAGCGCCTCACCTGCCTTTATCTTAACACAAAACCGCCTGTTCAGCCGATCCGGGCGTCGCGGCCGCTACCAGCGGCGGGCGGCCTGCCGGTCGCTGTCGCGGGATTCGACCCAGCGTTCGCCGTCCGGCGTGGCTTCACATTTCCAGAACGGCGCGCGGGTTTTCAGATAGTCCATAATGAACTGCGCGGCGTCAAACGCGGCGCTACGGTGGGCGGCGCTGACGCCGACAAAGACAATTTCATCCCCGGGGTAGAGGGCGCCGACCCGGTGAATCACGCTGATGCGCGGCAGATCCCAGCGCTCACGCGCCTGTTCGACGATCTCCGCCAGCGCCTTTTCCGTCATGCCGGGATAGTGTTCCAGCGTCAATACGCTGACGTTCTCGGCCAGATTATGGTTACGCACCTTGCCGGTAAAGGTCACCACCGCGCCATCTTCATCGCACTGCGCCAGCCACTGATATTCATCGCCGACGCTGAAATGTGCTTCACCGACGCGAATACGGGTCTCCGCCATCGTCAACCTCCGGTTACCGGTGGAAAAAAGGCCACCTCATCGCCATCCTGCAACGGATGGCGCATTTCCACCAGCGTCTGGTTAACCGCCGCCAGCAGCTTGCCGGACTCCAGCGCCAGCGCCCAGCGGGCGCCGCGTCGACACAGCGACTGACGCAGTTCCTCCACCGTGGCGTATTCCGCCGGCAGCGTCAGGCTATCCGTGTCGGTCAGTTCACGCACCTGGGCAAAAAACAGGACGTTAATCATGATGCCTCCGCCGTGAAATCCCCCGATTTGCCGCCGCTTTTCGCCAGCAGACGCACGGGGCCGATCGCCATATCTTTCTGCACCGCCTTGCACATATCGTAAATCGTCAGCGCCGCCACCGATGCCGCCGTCAGCGCTTCCATCTCCACCCCGGTCTTACCGGTAAGACGGCACAGCGACTCAATACGCACCCGGCTATGCTCAGGCTGCGCCTCCAGTTCCACCGCCACTTTACTCAGCAGCAGAGGATGGCAGAGCGGGATCAGTTCCCAGGTACGTTTTGCCGCCTGAATACCGGCGATGCGCGCGGTGGCGAACACATCTCCTTTGTGGTGGCGGCCCTCGATAATCATCGCCAGCGTCTGCGGAGCCATAGTGACAAAGGCTTCCGCCCGGGCTTCGCGCACGGTATCGGCCTTGGCGGAAACATCCACCATCGTCGCTTCGCCGGCGGCATTAATATGGGTCAGTTGTGACATAGATAAGGTTACTTTTTCAAATGAGGATGAAAATTACAGGGCTTTTGCCGCGCATCCAGCTGTTCCTGAATAATACGTTCCCAGGCGGTATGACAGGCGCGGGTCGACCCCGGCATGGCAAAAATCACCGTCTGATTCGCCAGACCGGCGATCGCCCGTGACTGTAGGGTGGCCGTGCCGATATCCTCATAGGACACCATGCGGAACAGCTCGCCAAAGCCTTCAATTTCACGGTCAAACAACACGCTCACCGCCTCCGGCACCACATCGCCGGCGGTAAACCCCGTCCCGCCATTGATCAGGATCGCCTGCACATCGTCGCTGGCAATCCACGCCGATACCTGCGCCCGGATCTGATAACGGTTTTCTTTCACAATGCCGCTGGCGACGATATGGTGCCCGGCGGACTGCGCCGCTTCCCGCAGGTAGTCACCGGAGGTATCATCGGCTTCGGTACGCCGCTCGGATACGGTGAGTACCGCGATATTAAGAGGAATAAATTCGCTACTGACCTTACTCATAAGCAGGCTCCTTAAGGAATAGGTTGCATTGTGGACATTACCCGCCGATAAACGACAGATTCTGCGTTATGCCGCTGTTGCCCTGATGCAGAAAATGGGTTTGTTTCTTGGTCGACAAACCGCCGGAAATGCGCATTTTCAGCGCCTCAAGCTGACTATCGTCGGCCATCACATCGCGCAACGGGATCCCCTGCTCGCCAAACAGGCAGAGATGCAGGTTGCCGATGGCGGAAACGCGCAGGCGATTGCAGCTCAGGCAAAAATCTTTCTCATAGGGCATAATCAGCCCGATTTCCCCCTGATAATCAGGATGACGAAATACCTGCGCCGGGCCGTCGCTACGCGCCCGCGCCTGCTGTTGCCAGCCCTGCGGCAGCAAGCGCCGGCGGATAGCCTCGCCGGAAATATGGTGCCGGCGAAACAGCGCGCTCCCCTCGCCGGTTTCCATCAGTTCAATAAACCGCAGTTGAATCGGACGATCTTTAATCCACGCCAGAAAAGTTTGCAGGCTGGCGTCGTTGACATCCCGCATCAGTACGGTATTCACCTTCACTTTGCTGAAACCGCAGGCGAAAGCCGCATCAATGCCGTCCATCACCTGACGGAATTTATCCTGCCCGGTAATAGCGTGGAACTGGCGGGGATCGAGACTGTCCACGCTGACATTCAGCGCGGTCAGCCCGGCGTCGCGCCATTGCGCCACGTCACGCGCCAGACGATAGCCATTGGTGGTCACCGCCAGCGTGCGGATCGCCGGGTTTTCCCGGATCGCGGCGATGATGTCGACAAAATCGCGGCGCAGCGAGGGTTCGCCGCCCGTCAGGCGCACTTTTTCAGTGCCCAATTCGGCAAACGCGCGGCTGACGCGACGAATTTCATCGAGAGACAGAAAACGGTGGGGATTGACGCCGTTCGACTTATAGCCATCCGGCAGGCAATAGGTGCAACGAAAGTTGCAGACGTCGGTTATCGACAGGCGCAAATAGTAAAACTTGCGCGCAAACGCATCGGTCAGTTGACTCACCATAAACACCTTTCCAAATACGGGAGATGCCGGCATTTCTACCTTGCACCCTGGTGACCATTCAGGCCACGGCCAGGGCGCCTTATCATGCGTCAAAAACGCATCACTTAGGCGCCAAGGCTAGGAGTTTGATTCCCGTCTATTATTTAACCCAAAGGGCCGGATAATGCCGACGCGGAACCGTGATTTTCATAAACCAGTCTACCGCCAAATACCGCAGGCAGTCACTTAAAAAAGCGGTATATAGTTTAATATATAACGTATTTTCAATACCTTATGCCGTACAGCATACGTGAAAGCCGTCGGCAAACGTTGTCTCAGGTCATACCGTCATCATGATTTTTCGCCTTTTGCATCGGAATCCGCTATTTTAGCGGCGAAAAACCAGCACCGCGGTGACGTGAAAGGTGACGGACAAACATTTCAATAATAAGGGTTACTATGCGCAATCGCACGTTAGCCGACCTTGATCGGGTTGTGGCTCTGGGAGGCGGACATGGATTAGGCCGCGTGATGTCTTCGCTTTCGTCCTTAGGCCCACGGCTGACCGGTATTGTGACCACCACCGACAACGGCGGCTCCACCGGAAGAATTCGCCGCTCCGAAGGGGGGATCGCCTGGGGCGATACCCGTAACTGCCTGAACCAGCTGATCACCACGCCCAGCGTCGCCTCCGCCATGTTTGAATACCGTTTCAACGGCAGTGGCGAACTGGCCGGGCACAATCTGGGCAACCTGATGCTGAAAGCCCTCGATCACCTGAGCGTGCGGCCGCTGGAAGCCATTAATCTGTTACGCAACCTGCTTAAAGTCGATGCCTTTCTGATCCCGATGTCCGAACAGCCGGTCGATCTGATGGCGATTGATGAACAAGGCAATCCCGTCTACGGCGAGGTCGATATCGATCAACTGCCCGCTTTGCCGCGGGATTTGACGTTGTTTCCCGCCGTTGAGGCCACGCACGAAGCATTGGACGCCATTGCGGAAGCGGACCTGATACTGATTGGCCCCGGCAGTTTTCTTACCAGCCTGATGCCGTTGTTGTTGCTTAACGATCTCACCCGCGCGCTGCGCAGAACGCCGGCGCCGATGGTGTATATCGGCAATCTGGGACATGAGCAGAGCAACGCGGCGGCCAGGCTGATGCTGGCGGAAAAGTTAACGCTGATAGAGCAGAAAGTGGGAAAAAAGATGATTGACGCGGTTATCGTTGGCCCGAAAGTGGATGTCGGCCAGGTCAGCGATCGGCTAATTATTCAGCAACCGCTGGAAGCGGCGGATGTGCCGCATCACCACGATCGCCAACTGCTGCGCCAGGCCATTGAACATGCGTTGCAGAAGCTGGGATCTCAGGCTCGCCGTCACGGCGTATAAATACATTCATTCCGGGCTAACGTCTCCCCCAAAAATCGGAATATTTAACGGCGGAGAATACTTCGCCCGCCATTTTCATGCTGCGCCCAAGCACCGGACGCCGGGCGCTCAAGCGCCGCAGCACTGCGCCCCTGGCTTGAGGCTGACATCGCCGCTCCCGACTACGACTTGAATTTTCCTGCTGTAAGCAGCTCAGTTAATGGTTTTTCCTCATATATAAAGCCAAATTTCTTATTGGATAATCCTTTTTCTACTTCATAGACTGGCCTCAGTTAAGCATCTTAGCCTCTCTCTGTGAGCTGCTCACAGATGATATTAAGGATCTCCAGATGGTTACGCTTTCACCAGAAAAGAACGCCGCATTGTCGCAGGGCGACAGCGCCTGGCTGCGCATTCGTCATGATGTGTTGTGCTGCCGGCTGCTGCCTGGCTCGATGATCACCGAACAGTTGCTGATGGAACGTTATGAAATCGGGAAAAGCACCTGTCGCGTCGCGCTGGCGCGTCTATGCCATGAGAACCTGATCCAATCGCGCCCGCGCAAGGGCTACCAAATCGCGCCAATCACAGTGCAGGACGTGGAAGAGATTTTCACCATCCGCGCCCAGCTTGAACCACTGGCCGCCCGGCTGGCGGTGGGCCGCGTGGACATTGATTTACTGCGGCGTCTGGAAGCCGCCTGCCGGGAAGAGATCCATGCCCCGCTATCGAAACAGATCGATGTGTTTATGAACGCCAATAAACGCTTTCATCTGGCCATCGCGCAGGCTTCCGGCAACAACCATTTGATCCGCACGCTATCCAGCCTGATGGATGAAATGCTGCGTCTGGTCGCGCTGGGTTTTAACGTGCAGGGCACCAAACCGGAAATCAAGCACGACCATAACGCCATGATCGACGCCTTCAGTCAGGGCGACTGCAAGCGCGTTGAGCTGATTGCCCGCCGGCATATCGAAACCTTTCAGGCGATGACGCTGGAAAAGGTTTACGCCACCCTGAGCCGGGACGGCGCCATCTTGCCGATTCTGGAACGGAGGCTGCAACCATGAACGCGCTGTTGCAGGCCACGCCGCCGCTCACGCAAACCTCCGGCCCTCCGCTGATACAGGCAACCGGCATCAGCAAAGCGTTTGGCGCATTGCAGGTGTTGCGCGACATTGATTTAACCCTCCATCAGGGCGAGATCCTGACGCTGCTCGGGCCTTCCGGCTGCGGCAAAAGCACGCTGCTGAATATTTTATCCGGCCTGCTAAACGCCGATAGCGGATCGCTGACCATTCAGGGGGACGACGCCGCACACTTTCAACACTGGCGGCGCATTGGCTATCTGTTCCAGGAAGATCGCCTGCTACCCTGGCGCACCGTACAGCAGAACGTGAATTTTGGCCTGGAGAATCTTCGCCTCAGTCATAACGAACGACGCCAGCGGGTTATGGATGCGCTGCATCTGGTCGGGCTGGCTGATTTCACCCGCTACTGGCCGTATCAGCTGTCGGGCGGAATGCGCAGCCGGGTCGCGCTGGCGCGTAGTCTGGTCACCGAACCGGAGATCCTGCTGATGGACGAACCGTTTTCCAAGCTCGATCCGCAGACCCGCAGCGCCATGCATGACGAAGTCCTGCGCATCCAGCGCCTGACGGGCATGTCGATCGTGATGGTCACCCACGATGTGGAAGAGGCGGTGGTGCTGGCCGACCGCGTGGTGATATTCAAACCCCATCCGGGGCATATCCACCATATTCAACCCATTGATCTGCCGCGCCCTCGCCTGCCTACCAGCCAGGTGGTCAGCGAGCAGATACGCCTGCTGCGGCTGGAGGTTTGACATGTCGCGCGCCCGTTCGCTGTCATCGCTGCTTGCGCAGCGCCTGTTTCTGCTGTCGCTGTTCCTGCTTATCTGGTGGCTGGCGGCGCTGCGGATGCCGTCATTTATTCTGCCCGGCCCGGAAAAAACCTGGCAGGCGCTACACCTGCTCTGGCACAACGGCACGCTGCTGAACGATATCGGCGTTACGCTGTCGCGCGTGGTGATGGGCTTTATCTTCGCCACCCTGATTGGCACCCCGCTGGGGCTGGCGCTGGGGGCCAGCCGGCGTCTGGCGCAGTTCTTCGAGCCGCTGTTGGCGGTGTTCAACAGCGTATCGTCGGCAATCTGGGCCATTTTCGCCATCATCTGGTTCGGTATCTCCAATGCGACGACGGTATTTGTTGTGTTTATGACCGCCATGCCGCTGATCCTGACCAATGTCTGGCAAGGGGCGCAAACGGTGGAAGCGCAGTACGTGGAGCTGGCGCGCAGTTTCCGTATGAACCGCTGGCAAACGCTGCTGAAGATCTATCTGCCGACCATTCTGCCCTATTTCTTCTCCGGCGCCCGGCTGGCGTTCGGCTTCGGCTGGCGCGTATCGCTGGTGGCCGAAACCCTGGGCGCGTCGAACGGTATCGGCTATCGCCTGCGTCAGGCGGGCGATCTGGTGCAAACCGATCAGGTGTTCGCCTGGACGCTGCTGCTGGTCACGCTCATGTTGCTGCTGGAAGGCGGCATTCTGAAACCGCTGGAACGCCGTTTGTTCCGCTGGAAAAAACTCACACAGGAATAACACGATGAAAACAATGATTACGGCGGCATTGATGGTCGCCGGGGCGCTGTTTGCCTCACCGCTCTGGGCGGCGGAAAAAGTCCGCATCGGCTACTGGACCAGCGGCGTCAGCCTCGGCTATGGCGCGGTGCTGGAAAGCACCGATTTTCTGGCTCGTCACGGCATTGACGCCGAGTTTATTCACTTTCCTGATGTTAACGCGCCGGTAAAAGCGCTGGCCTCGGGATCGATTGATCTGGCGTTCGGCGCGCCGCTGGCGGGTATCCTCAGCACCGCCGCCGAAGGCGTGCCGGTGAAAATCTTTGCCGCCACCCAACCGGCCGACGTGCAGTTCGTAGTGCCGGTTGACTCGCCCATTACCCAGCTTTCGCAGTTGAAAGGTAAAAAGATCGGTATGTCCCCGGCGGGCTCGTCGGTGGCGGTGATCGCCAGCGCCATTCTATCCAGTAATTACGCGATCAACGCTGCGGATTTCTCGCTGATCGGCGGTAACGAATCGCGGCTGGCGCAGTTTCTGTCGCAGAAGCAGGTGGATGCCGCCGCCCTGCGCTCGGTCACCATCGCCCAGTTGGATGAACTGCATGTCAAACCGCTGGGCAGTTTTGCCGATGAATGGCGCAAAATCACCGACAGCGATGCCGTTCCCTACATCGGCATCGGCGCCGTACGCAGCGATCTGATCGAAAAGCAGCCGGATACCGTGGCCCGCGTGATTGCCGCGCTGCGCGACACCCTGAGCTGGGGACAGGCTCATCCGGCCGAAGTGGTTAAGATCCTCCAGCAAAAAGCCAACCTGCCGCAGAAAGACGCCGAGGTCTATGTCAGCCGCTGGGAAAGCATGAACCGGGTTTCGTTCGAGCAGGCGGATATCGATACGCTGAAGTTACAGCACAAGGTGTTTGTGGACAGCGGCGCGATTAAAGGCCGGTTGAGCGACAACCTGTTCGTGACCGCGCCCTACCAGCAGGCGAAATCCATTCAGCCTCTGGACCATTAACCCTTAGCGACAGGAGAAATCATGTGAGCAACACCATGAAAGCACTGGTACTGACACAGCACGGCGACCTCGACCAGCTACAGGTGATCGACAACCATCCCCGGCCGGCGCCGACGTCAGGGCATGTGGTGATCCGCGTGGGGGCGTCGTCATTTAACTATCACGATGTGTTTACCGTTCGCGGCATGCCGGGCATTAGCATACCGCTGCCGGTGGTGCCCGGTCTGGATTTGGCCGGCACCATCAGCGCGATCGGCGACGGCGTCACCGGCTGGCAGGTTGGCGATCGGGTGCTGATCAACCCGCTGAAGCCCGGCGTGGGGCTGATGGGGGAAATGACCGATGGCGGCATGGCGGAATACGCGCGGGTGGATGCCGCCCAGCTCATCGCCCTGCCCGACAACGTCAGCTTTGCTCAGGCGGCGGCCTTGCCGGTCGCTTACGGCACCGCGCACCGCATGCTGATTACGCACAACACCGTCAAGGCGGGCGATCGGGTGCTGATCCTCGGCGCCAGCGGCGGGGTCGGCAGCGCCTGCGTGGTGCTGGCCAAACGGCTGGGCGCCGAGGTTATCGCCTGTGCCGGCAGTCATGAAAAAGCCGAGGCGCTCAAGGCGCTGGGCGCTGACCACGTGGTCAACTACCGGGAGAACGATTTCTCAAAATGGGCCATCGCCGCCTACGGTAAACCGCAGCGTCGCAGCTATGAAGGCGGCGTCGATGTGGTGATCAACTTCACCGGCGGCGATACCTGGCGGCCTTCGCTACGCTGCCTGAAACGCGGCGGCCTCCTGCTGGTGTGCGGCGCCACCGCCGGGTACGACCCGCAGGAAGATCTCCGTTATATCTGGAGCTTCGAACTGACGGTCAAAGGTTCCAACAGCTTCTATGCCGATAATCTGATCGCCCTGCTGGACATGGTGGATCGGGGTGAAATCGAGCCGCTGATTGACCGGGTACTCCCTCTGGAACAGGCTGGCGAAGGGCTAAGGCTAATTCGCGATCGGGAAGTGCTTGGCAAGGTCATCGTCACGCCCTGATTTTGGATACTAACTCTTACAGATAAAGGTAACGCTAATGGCCGAATCCACACCGCTGAGTGCCGCCGATGTGCAGGCGCGTTTGCTGCAAGGCCCCTATCACCAGTGGCTCGGGCTGGAAGTGACGGCGCTGGGCGCAGGGGAAATCGAGTTGACCGCGCGCTGGCGCGAGGAATGGGTGGTGAATTCCGCCGGGGGATACACCCACGGCGGCATCCTCGCCGCGCTTATCGATCTGACCGCCGACTGGGCGCTGGTTTCCTATACCGGCCGGGGCGTGCCGACGCTTAATCTGCACGTCGATTATCACCGGCCGGCGCGCGGCGACCTCACGGCCCGCGGCCGGGTGATCAAAACGGGTAAACAGGTGTCCTGCGCCGAAGCACAGCTGTTCGACCAAGAGGGACGCCTGATTGCCAGCGGGCGCGGTCTCTATTCCACCGCCACCGCCTGAGGAGCTGACAATGACGTTATCCCTCGACCATCTGGTGCTCAACGCCCAATTTGAAACGGATAGCGCGGCGGCGCTGCTCAGCCAGTTGGGCTTCACCCTGACGCCGCGGGGATATCACTCGATGGGATCGATCAACCATCTGGTCATGTTCGCCCACCACTATCTGGAAATCCTCGGGCTGCCGCCCGGCGAACCGGTGCGCCGCGAGGAACTGCTGGCCGGCCCCGCCGGACTCGACGGATTGGTGTTTCGCAGTCAGGATATTGCCGCCAGCGCCGCGGCGATCCAACGCGCGGGCTTTACCCCGCAACCGGTTCGCACCTTCTCCCGGCCGGTCGACATCGATGGGCAACGGCAGCAGGCACGCTTTAGCACCGTCCATTTGCCGGCGGACAGCTTCAGCGCCGCTCGGATCTATTTCTGCCAACACCACACTCCGGAGCTGGTGTGGCGTGATGAATGGCAACACCATCAAAATGGTGTGACGCGCATCAGCCAATTGACCGTCGTCACCGACGATCCGGCATCGCTGGCCCGGGACTATCAGGCGCTGGGCACGCCTGCGCCGGGCTTTGAGCTGGCTTTCCTGCACCGCGACGCCTTCGTGCAACGCTATCGGCATTTGCTGACGCCGGATCCCGACCGCGACAGCCAGTTTGCGGCGATGCGCTTTCATGGCGGCGATCGGGCGCTTATCGCCAGGCAGGCCCGGGCGCTCGGGCTGCCGCTCAGCGAACAGCCCGAGCGGCTGCTGGTGGCGCTGCCGGCGTTCAACTGCCTATGTGAGTTTCTACCATGAACGGCCGTAATCTCGGCGTACTATTCACCGACGTCGGCGACAGCCAACCGCCGGCGCTGATCGCGGCGGACGCCGATCGGCCCGCTCGCGTACTCGGTTATGCCCAGCTCAACCGCCAGGCGGACGCCATCGGGCGCGCCCTGCTGGCGCGCGGTTTCCTTCCCGGCGCAAAGGTCGCTATTCTGGCGCTCAACTCGGGAGAATATGTCGCCGCGCTGCTGGGGATCCTGCGCGCCGGGCTGGTGGCGGTGCCGATCAACATCAAACTGCCGGTCGGCGCGATTGAGCACATTTTGCGGGACAGCGGCGCGCGGTTTCTGTTTGGCGACGACGAACAGTTGGCGCGCATCGCCAGCCCGCCGCCGCACGTCAGCTTCAGCGATGACGGCCTGGAGGCGTTTTATGATTGGGGGCCGCTAACGCCCTGGCAGGCGCGGCCCGACGACGTCGCGCTGCTGTTGTATACTTCCGGTTCCAGCGGCGTCCCCAAAGGCGTCGTTCTGAGCCACGACAGCCACCTGTGGGTAGTACAAACCCGGCTGGCCGCGCGCGAGCTGCACAATGAACGGGTGCTGATCGCCGCCCCGTTTTATCATATGAACGCGCTGGCGCTAATCCTCCTCTCGCTGGCAAGCCGCGTCACCGCCGTTATACTGCCGCAGTTTAGCGCGCCGGCCTATATTCGCGCCATCCACCGCTACCGCTGTAGCTGGCTGACGGCAGTACCGCCGATGATCGCCATGATGCTGCGGGAAAAAGCGCTGCTGGCGCAAAGTGATTTGTCCTGCGTGCGGGTGGTGCGCATGGGATCGGCGCCGGTCGGCGATAGCCTGATAAGCCAGATTAACCAGCTACTGCCGCAAGCGCGCATTATCAATGCCTACGGCACTACCGAAGGCGGCCCGGTGGTTTTCGGCCCGCATCCGCAAGGACGCCCGCTGCCGCCGCTGGCTACCGGCTACCCTCATCCCCAGGTTCAGTTGCGGTTGCGCGCGCAAGACGGTCAGTTGTCCCAGTGCGGCGTACTGGAACTGAAAAGCCCGGCGCTGATGCTCGGCTACCATCAACGGCCGGATATCCCCTCGCCCTTCACTCCGGACGGTTATTACATCACCGGCGATGTATTCCGTCAGGACGACGCGGGATTTTTCACCTTCATCGGCCGTCACGATGATATGTTCGTTTGCGGCGGGGAAAATATCTATCCGAGCGAAGTCGAACAGCTGCTTGAGCGCCATCCGGCCGTACAGCAGGCCTGCGTGGTGCCGGTGGCCGATGAGATTAAAGGCGAGAAGCCGGTGGCCTGGGTGGTTTTGCGCGCCGGTCAGCAGACGGATAGCGAGACGCTCAAGGCTTTCACGTTGCAGCAGGGCGCCGCCTACCTGCATCCGCGTCATATCTGGCTGGTCGATCGTTTACCGCTGGCCGGCACCAATAAAATCGATCGCAACGCGCTGAAAGACGAAGCCGCCCGGCGGATAACGTCTGCCGGTTTGACGGGCGGCGGCGAACGCCCCGGCATAGCCCTTGATCTACCGTGAACACGCGGCGGTTTGCCGCACTGACGGGTTAGGTTGGGGCGTTTACCGGGCGGGATCGCGCAGCCACGGCGTACAGGTCACGCCGACCAGCATCCCTTCCGCGCTGAGGAAGCGGGTTACCCGCTGTCCCCAGGGTTCCAGCCGGTTTTCCACCAGCAGCGGATACCCCTGTTGTTTAATCGCCTGCGTTGCCGCGTCCATATCGGCAACGTCAAACTCCAGCCAGCTTTGCGGTATCGGCAACTCTGCCGGCCACCGATCCTGCCCGAAACAGGATTGGCTGGCCTGCTCCAGCGGCCACAGCGAAAAATGTTTCGCGCCCTCCAACGCCTCCGTGGTCAGGTAATCACTGTTGCCCTCCATCGGCTTCAACGGCAGACGCAGCGTATCCACGTAGAGCGCATAACCGGCCGAAACCGATTTAACAATAGGGCCAAAGCCTGCAATAAACAGCACCTTCACACCGGGTATGGCGATATCCATCATGACCTCTCAGCGTTTTGGTTAACATCATCCATCAGGAAATAGCGATAAACTGCGCGCGCAACGTCTGAACCTGATCGCGCAGGCTGGCCGCCTCTTCAAACTCCAGATTTTGCGCATGGGTCATCATTTTACTTTCCAGCTCGCGGATCTTTTGCTCCAGCGCTTTCGGCGTCAGTAGCTGATAGCCGGCCGCCGGCTCGGCGGCTTTCTTACCGCGGCCTTTGCCGCGGTTACTCGGCTGGCCCAGTTGCAGAATGTCGGCGATTTTCTTGTTCAATCCCTGCGGCACAATGCCATGCTCAAGGTTATAAGCCTGCTGCTTCTCACGCCGGCGCTCCGTTTCACTAATCGCCCGCTCCATCGAGGGGGTAATTCTGTCGCCATACAAAATGGCCTTGCCATTCAGGTTACGCGCCGCGCGCCCGATAGTCTGGATCAGCGAGCGCTCGGAACGCAGAAAACCTTCTTTATCCGCATCCAGAATCGCCACCAGCGACACCTCCGGCATATCCAGCCCCTCACGCAGCAGGTTGATGCCCACCAGCACATCGAACTCGCCAAGCCGCAGGTCACGAATAATTTCCACCCGCTCGACGGTATCAATATCCGAGTGCAGGTAGCGCACCCGCTCACCGTGTTCCTCCAGATATTCGGTTAAATCTTCCGCCATCCGTTTGGTCAGCGTGGTGACCAGCACCCGCTCATTCACCGCGGCGCGCAGACGGATTTCCGACAACAGATCGTCCACCTGGGTGGCGACCGGCCTGACTTCCAGCACCGGATCCAGCAACCCTGTCGGGCGAACCACCTGATCGATCACTTCGCCGCCGGATTTTTCCAGCTCATACTTGCCCGGCGTCGCCGACACATAAATGGTCTGCGGCGCCAGCGCTTCAAATTCCTCAAATTTCATCGGCCGGTTGTCCAGCGCCGACGGCAGGCGAAAACCATATTCCACCAGCGTTTCTTTACGCGCCCGGTCGCCGCGGTACATGCCGCCGATCTGCGGGATGGTGACGTGAGATTCATCGACCACCAGCAGCCCGTCGGCGGGCAGGTAATCAAACAGGGTCGGCGGCGGTTCGCCGGGGCCGCGCCCGGACAGAAAGCGGGAGTAGTTTTCGATACCCGAGCAGTATCCAAGCTCGTTCATCATTTCCAGATCAAACTGGGTGCGCTGGCTAAGCCGCTGCTCTTCCAGCAGCTTATTGTTCTCCAGCAGCACCCTGCGCCGCTCGGCCAGTTCGACCTTGATGTCTTCCATCGCCTGCAAAATACGCTCGCGCGGCGTTACGTAGTGCGTTTTAGGGTAGATGGTATACCGCGGCACGGTATGCAAAATTTGCCCGGTCAGCGGGTCGAATAGCGACAACCGTTCAACTTCCTCATCAAACAGTTCGACGCGCAGCGCCATATCGTCCGATTCAGCGGGGAAAATATCAATCACTTCGCCGCGCACGCGGAACGTCCCGCGCTGAAACGCCTGATCGTTACGCGCATACTGCAACTCCGCCAGCCGCCGCAAAATCGCACGCTGATCGATAATCATTCCCTGCGTCAGATGCAGCATCATTTTCAGATACAGATCGGGATCGCCCAGACCGTAAATCGCCGAAACCGACGCCACCACGACCACATCGCGCCGCTCCAGCATCGCTTTCGTCGCCGAGAGCCGCATCTGTTCGATATGTTCGTTTACCGATGCATCCTTTTCGATAAAGGTATCGGAACTCGGCACGTAGGCTTCCGGCTGATAGTAGTCGTAGTAGGAGACGAAATATTCCACCGCGTTGTCCGGGAAAAAGGCTTTCATTTCGCCATAAAGCTGGGCGGCCAGCGTTTTATTGGGCGCCAGCACCATGGTGGGACGATTCAGATCGGCGATCACATTGGCGATGGTAAACGTTTTTCCCGATCCCGTTACGCCCAACAATGTCTGATGCGCCAATCCATCCTCTAATCCTTCCTTTAAACGACGAATGGCTTCCGGCTGATCGCCCGCCGGTTTAAATTCGGAATTCAGTTTGAATGCTTTACTCATAGTCGAATACGTTTCTCGTGGATGGGGCTACCGGATGGCAAGCAAATGGAACCGGACGGCGATCGTGGACACTCAGGTTATTATGAGAACCAATCACGGACTTTTCCACCGTCATGATACTGGATATAAAAACAGCATCAAGGAAATTATCGCCCGTCAGGATGATTAATCGGCAAATGGGTTAGCTAGCACATCAGGTGCCAATCCACCAGCAAAAATCACGGTTATTTATCCCCAGAATTATGATTTTGGTAACTTACTGGTATGATCAGTGCCGTTAATTTATGCAACGACGCGCAAAGCGTAGTAAAGACACTTGATTTTAAATAACACAATGATTTAAAAGTAATTAATAAAAAAGCAGAGAATAACGCCAACCTGGCGAAAACCCGCGTCAGCTCTCGTCTGGCATGGCTTTTCTATCCCTCATGCACATAGTTATCCACAGAAATAGTGGATAACTCCCACCATCCCGCACCCGCCCTGAGTTGCTGAAATACGCCTGTCATAAAACATCGCTGCCGATATGGATTTTATTCACCCTTTTTCTGCGATTTATTTCATAAGTATTAAACTGAAAAATGCTAAAAACAAAAACGGATAGCCTGATGCGCATTCAAGGCTGACGAGGGCTAAGCGTGGATATCAAGCAGGTTTTTTCTATTAATTAGCAATAAATAATACGCTAACTATTTATATCGAGGATAAAGATAAGTATTGGTTATCAGGGTGGAAGCCTTAATCCAGCAGCGTCAAATCAATATACGGCCCCAAACACCGCCGCCGAGGTTCAGGCAAATGCGGAATTTCACCCAGCATCGGCGCGGGCAAACGTTGCCGTAACGTATCCAGATACGCTTGATGCCGCCTTCCCGGCAATGCAATGTCGTTGGCGATCCAGCCGCATAGCTTCAGCCCGGACTGCGCGACGGCATGGGCGGTCAACAGCGCATGGTTGATGCAGCCCAGCTTAATGCCCACCACCAGAATAACCGGCAGTTGCTCTCGCGCCACCCAATCGGCAAACGTTTCCCGTTCCGACAACGGCGTCAACCAGCCTCCCGCCCCTTCCACCAGCAGCCAGTCAGCCTGCGCCTCCAACGCGCGCAGTCCGGCGGAAAGTGCCGTCAGCGGGATCGGTCTTTGTTCCGCCGCACTGATAATGTGAGGCGACGTGGGTTCAACAAACGCGAACGGATTGACGGTCTGGTAGTCGAGCGGTACGCTGCTGTTGGCCTGGAGCAGTAATGCATCGCCGTTGCGCGCCCCTTCAGGCGTCATTTCACAACCGGACGCCACCGGCTTATAGCCTGCGGTCCGGTATCCTGCCTGATTCGCCGCTTGCAACAGCGCGCAGCTGGCCACCGTTTTTCCGACCTCGGTGTCCGTGCCAGTGACAAACCAGCGTTTAATCACGATAAATCACTCCATAAACCAGTTGGTAGCTGAGCGGATAGCCATCCTCCCGCCGCGGGTACGCCGCTGACAATGCCGCCAGACGCGCACGGCTGAGCAATCCGGGCGGCCGTTCCTGATGCAGCCGGGTGGCCCCAATGCCTTTCAACGATTTCATCAGCGTCAGCACGTCGGGAAAGCAACAGGTGACGCACTCCTGATGAAGCTGAAAACGATACGGCCGGCAGGCCGCTTCAATCGCCGATACCGGCAGGAAACGGTTGACCCGCTGGCTGCCGTCCAGACGCCGCCAGGCCTGCGCCAGCTCCGTCAGCGACCCGTCCGCCAGCGTGGAAAAGGCAATCGCCCCGCCGGGCCGGGTCACACGATGCCACTCCGCCAACGCGCGGGATAAATCCTCGCACCACTGCACCGCCAGATTGCTATAGCAGAGATCCACGCTGTTATCCGCCAACGGCAGATTTTCGATATCCCCCAGTAAGTAGCAGTCCGCGACCTGTTGCTCGCGGGCATGGGCCAGCATGTCGGCGGACAAATCCAGCGCCGTCACGGTTTTCCCCAGCTGTTGCCAACACCGGCTGAAATAACCGGTGCCGCAGCCCGCATCCAGCACCTGTAAGCCGTGATGAGACGCAATCATACTGAGTAACCGCGTTCCGCTGGCGCGTTGCAGCGCGGCAAAACGATCGTAGTGGTCGGCCGCGCGGCCGAAAGCCCGGGCGATGGCCTGCTTATTATGGGCTTTAGTCAGCATGGCGCAGCACCGTGAGTAAGCGATCGATATCTTCCGGCTGATGCGCCGCCGTCAGCGTAATGCGCAGACGCGCGCTGCCGGGCGGCACCGTGGGCGGACGCATGGCGCTGACCCATAGCCCCTGTGAACGCAGGCGCGCCATCAGCGCCAGCGTTGGCGCATTTTCGCCGACGATCAGCGGCTGGATCGCGCTGCCGGAATTCATCAGTTGAAAAGGGGCTGTCGCCAACCCGGATCGAAACCGGGCGATGTTGCGCTGCAACGCCTCTCGCAGCGCATCCCCCTGCCGGACGCAATTCAGCGCCGCGCTCAACGCGCAGGCCTGGGCGGCGGGCATCGACGTGCTGTAAATCAAATGACGGGCAAACTGGAGCAAATATTCGGCCACCGGTTCGGCGCAGAGTACCGCCGCCCCGCTGACGCCAAAGGCCTTGCCGAAGGTGACGATAAGCAGCTCAGGCTGAATGCCCTGCCGCCAGCAGCTTCCCCGCCCTTCATCCCCCAGCACGCCGATGCCGTGGGCATCATCCACCATCAGCCATGCGCCGCGTTCGCGACAGCGCCCATACAACGGTTTCAGCGGCGCGCTATCGCCGTCCATGCTGAATACCCCTTCGGTAACCGCCAGCGTTTGCCCCGCGCCGGGTTTTTCCAGCAGATGCCGTAAGGATGCAGGGTCATTATGGGTGAAACGCCGCAATGTCGCGGGCGAATGAACGGCGGCTTCCAGCAGCGATGCATGGCTCAGCTTATCCGCCAGAATACGATCCCCGTCCTGCATCAGCGCCGCCACCACCGCCTGATTGGCCGCATAGCCGGAAATAAACAGCAGCGCGCGCGGATAGCCCAGCCAGTCGGCCAACTGTTGCTCCAGCGCCGCGTGCGCATCGGTATAACCGGTGACATGGCCGGAGCCGCCGCTGCCGACGCCATACCGCGCCGCGCCCTGCTGCCAGGCATGGATAATCTCCGGATGACGGCTCAACCCCAGATAATCGTTGCTGGAGAAGTTGATGTAACGCTGTCCGTCCTGCGTCAGCCAACGGCTATTGCCTCCCTGATTGGCCTGGCGCGTGCGGTAGGCATCATCCTGACGACGTTTTTCCAACGCCAGCGCCATGCGCCGTTGCCAGCTCATGTTCCCGTCCGGCTTTTCTTACCCCACCACGACAACGTCCTATACCGCCGCATTGTAGAACTGTTCCGTGTCGGCATGGGTTAACTGCCGGGTCAGTCGCTGCTGCTGTTGGTTGTCGCCGTATTCGATCCCGACCTGTTGCGGGTTCAGCCCCAGCTTGCGGAACAACGCCAGATCTTTATCTTCTTTGGGGTTCGGCGTCGTCAGCAGCTTGCAGCCATAGAATATGGAATTGGCGCCGGCCATAAAGCACATCGCCTGCGTCTGCTCGCTCATCTGCTCGCGCCCGGCGGATAACCGCACATAGGAGGAAGGCATCATGATACGGGCGACGGCGATGGTGCGGATAAAATCAAACGGATCGACATCCTCGTTATCGGCCAGCGGCGTCCCCTTTACCTTGACCAGCATATTGATCGGCACACTTTCCGGCGGCGTCGGCAGATTGGCCAGTTGCACCAGCAACCCGGCGCGGTCGCGCACCGTTTCACCCAGACCGACAATGCCGCCGGAACAGACTTTGATACCCGCGTCACGCACCTTATCCAGCGTATCAAGCCGCTCCTGATAACTACGGGTGGTGATAATGCTGCCGTAAAACTCCGGGGAGGTATCCAGATTATGATTATAAAAATCCAGCCCGGCCGAGGCCAAACGCGCGGCCTGCTCGCCGTTCAGCGTACCCAGCGTCATGCAGGTTTCCATGCCCAGTTCTTTGACCCCCTGCACCATCTGCTCCAGATACGGCATGTCGCGCTCATGGGGATTCTTCCAGGCGGCGCCCATGCAGAAGCGGGTCGAACCGGCCGCTTTGGCCTGACGGGCGGATTCCAGCACCTGTTCCACCTGCATCAGCCGTTCGGTTTCGATGCCGGTACGATAGCGGGAACTTTGCGGACAGTATTTGCAATCTTCCGGGCAGGCGCCGGTTTTGATCGACAGCAGCGTACTGACCTGTACCTGACGGGGATCGAAATGCTGACGATGAACCTGTTGCGCCTCGAACATCAGTTCCAGAAAGGGTCTATCGAATAGGTTTTGCGCTTGCTCAAGCGTCCAGTAACGGCGGTCGGCCATATCGGCATCTCCAAAATAAAAACACTTCGTCAGTTTAAATTAACCGCCTATACTGTCAACCAAATAGAAGTTAAATTGGTTTACGTTAACGTATGATGACCCCGGAACAGTTAGCCTTTGATCGACGCCATATCTGGCATCCCTACACCTCAATGACCCAGCCGTTGCCGGTTTATCCGGTGGTATCGGCTTCCGGCGTCGAGCTTCAGCTCAATGACGGCCGCCGTCTAATCGACGGAATGTCTTCCTGGTGGGCGGCGATCCACGGCTATAACCATCCGTATATTAATCAGGCGCTACAGCAGCAGATTTCCCAGATGTCGCATGTGATGTTCGGCGGCATTACGCATCCGGCGGCAGTGTCGCTATGTCGTCGGCTGGTGGATATCACCCCGGCCGGGCTGGAGTGCGTTTTTCTGGCGGACTCCGGCTCGGTCGCCGTCGAGGTGGCGCTAAAAATGGCGCTGCAATACTGGCAGGCGCGCGGCGAACCGCGGCAGCGTTTTCTGACGCTGCGTCACGGCTACCACGGCGACACTTTCGGGGCGATGTCGGTATGCGATCCGCAAAACTCGATGCACAGTCTGTATCAGGGATATCTGCCCGCTCATCTGTTTGTCGACGCGCCGCAGTGCCGATTTGACGACCCGTGGCGGGAGGAGGATATTCTTCCTTTGCGCACCCTGTTGGCCGAGCACGCGAAAGACATCGCCGCCATTATTCTGGAGCCCATCGTGCAGGGCGCCGGCGGCATGCGTTTTTACCATCCGCGTTATCTGCAACGGGTGCGGGCGCTGTGCGATAGCTACGGTATTCTGCTGATTGCCGATGAAATCGCCACCGGATTCGGCCGCACCGGCAAACTGTTTGCCTGTGAACATGCCGACATTGCGCCGGACATTATGTGTTTAGGCAAAGCGCTGACCGGCGGTTATCTGACGCTTTCGGCCACGCTCGCCACCCGCCCGGTGGCGGAAACCATCAGCAACGGCGCGGCGGGCTGTTTTATGCACGGCCCGACCTTTATGGGGAATCCGCTGGCCTGCGCGGCGGCCAACGCCAGCCTGACGCTGCTGGCGGAAAACCGCTGGCAGCGGCAGGTTGCCGCCATCGAACAGCAGTTGCGCCAGGCGCTGATGCCACTGGCCGACGCGCCGGAGGTGGCGGATGTGCGGGTACTGGGGGCCATCGGCGTGGTGGAGACGCGCCGTCCGGTCAATATGGCGCGGCTGCAACGCTTTTTCGTTGAGCGCGGCGTCTGGATCAGGCCGTTTGGTAAACTGATCTACCTTATGCCGCCGTTTATCATTCAGCCCGACGCGTTACGCCAGCTTACCGATGCGGTCGGCAGCGCCGTTTCAGAGAATCATTTGTTCGCTATATAAATACGGCGGCGCAGTAATGCCGCCGTATTTATCCGTTGCCTGCTTGACTATTTTCATCTTATTTTTTGATTGCTTTATCACTATCTAGATTATTATTTCCATGTAAATTATTTAGCCCATAAATTAGTAATATCGCATCCAAAATATGCTGGCGGATGGTTATTTTTTAGCAAAATCCGGCCCCTCGGTTAAGCAACGTCAACCCAACTAATAATAAAAAAGCAGAAAATATAAATATTAACCAGCTCGCATTCTATTTTGCGATTGTTCAGCCGTTTCTCCGCGCAAGGCGCCATCGATAAAAATCAATAAAATTCATATGGTAATGATTTAATATTGGCGTTTAACCCCAGTATCCATTCACAACATATCAATATAAGTTCCGTAAATACTTATTATTATTCAATATTGTTACATTGATAACAACAATATGATTCCTTATCCTATTTATTATTTACAAATAAACACCAGATTTCACCCAATAATAATTAAATCCAATTATCTTTTTGTTTAAATAAAATATTATCGTCATAAAAAATTATGGTAAATTATATTTCAGGAATACCCGAGCAGTCGTTTTTATCAAGGAGATAATCTATGTTTATGCTGATTAAAAGCAGCTTTTTATTATTACGCCCGCTGTTGTCCATTCTGATATTTTCAATCTTACTCGCCCCATTGCATGCTTCCGCCGTTACATCGTCAAAAGACGCGGATAAGCTCTATTTTTCGCAAAATAAATATTATTTGTTCAATAATGCGTGGGGCAAAGACAGCGTTAAGGGTTGGAAACAAAGCATCACCTATAACAGCGCTACCAACATGGGTTGGACATGGAACTGGCCGAGCACCACCTCTTCGGTCAAGGGATACCCTTCAATAGTCAGCGGCTGGCACTGGACGGCAGGCTATACCGCCGGCAGCGGCTTTCCGACCAAACTGGCGAGCAATAAAAACATCAATACCAAAGTCACCTATTCAATCAAGGCCAAAGGAACCTATAACGCCGCCTATGACATCTGGTTTCACAACACCGACAAAGCCACCTGGAGTTCCACGCCCACGGACGAATTGATGATCTGGCTGAACAACACCCAGGCCGGCCCGCTGGGAACCTATATTGAAACGGTCAATATCGGCGGCACCCGTTGGAAAGTCAGTAAAGGCTGGTTGGATGCCGGAAACGGAAAAGGCTGGAACGTATTTTCGTTTGTCCGCACCGCCAACACCAGCAAAGCCTCGCTGAATATCAAAAACTTTACCGACTATCTGGTCAATAACAAAAAATGGATGAACAACGCCAAATACGTGAGCAGCGTTGAGTTCGGCACCGAGATCTACCAAGGCGCCGGTTCTATGACGATTTCAAACTGGAGCGTCAATGTGAAATAACGCATTAATACGCGGGAAGTTGCCGACAACGTCGCCTGTAGGCCCGAGATCCCCGGGCCTACCTTAATGAACCGGTGATGTACGTACAAACCATCAAGCCGGCAGCATGCCCTCTTCACTAACCGCCTGAATTTAACCCTGCCCCGCCATCCGACGACAAGGAAAACTTGTGATCTATGGCACACCAATTCCATTAGCGTTATGATGATTTCATCCGTTAATCAGGAATGTCTCATGCGTAATACCCTCACTCTTTGCTGGAAATATTTACGCGCTTTCGCATTGATTTACCTCTGCCTGCTGGCAGGCAATGCGATATCCGCGTTACTCCCGCTGGTTATTCCAGGCAGCATCATCGGTATGCTGATCCTCTTCTTCCTTCTCGCTATGCAGATCCTACCGCCGGATTGGGTGAAACCCGGTTGTCACTTGTTTATCCGCCATATGGCGCTGCTGTTTGTGCCGATAGGCGTGGGGGTCATGAACTATTACGACCTGCTTAGCCAACAGTTTGGCCCGATTGTCGTTTCCTGCCTGGTCAGTACTTTCATTGTGATGATCGTCGTCGGTTACAGCACGCAGTTGATGCAACGCGAACAAGCCATTAGCGCGGACAACCCGCTCACTAAGGATAAAGAATAATGCTCGCCTATTTGTGGTGGTCATTGCCACTCACTCTGTTAGTCTTTTTTGCCGCCCGTAAGCTGGCGATAGTGACAAAAATATCGTTGTTGAACCCGTTGCTGATTTCGATGGCAATTATTATTCCCTTGCTGCTGCTGCTGAATATCCCTTACGACCACTACTTTAAGGGAAGCGAGGTGCTTAACGATCTGCTTCAGCCCGCGGTTGTCGCGCTGGCCTTTCCGCTATACGAACAGCTTCACCAGATCCGGGCGCGCTGGAAATCCATCATCAGCGTCTGTTTTATCGGCAGCCTTGCCGCCATTATCTCCGGCACCGCGGTGGCATTGTGGATGGGCGCCTCATCCGAGATTGCGGCCTCCGTGCTGCCGAAGTCCGTTACCACGCCGATTGCCATGGCCGTTGCCAGCTCTATCGGCGGTATTCCCGCCATCAGCGCCGTCTGCGTGATTTTTGTCGGCATTCTGGGCGCCGTGCTAGGGCACAGCCTGTTCGACCGCATTGGCATTAAAACCAAAGCCGCACGCGGTTTATCCATGGGGACGGCCTCACACGCGTTAGGCACCGCGCGCTGCGCCGAAGTCGATTTTCAGGAAGGCGCTTTCAGTTCGCTGGCGTTGGTTATCTGCGGGATCATCACTTCGCTGGTGGCGCCGTTTATTTTCCCCGTACTGGTCGGCCTTTTAGGGTAAATCCGGCTTATTCGCGGATACCGGGTCATGGGTTAAGGGCCTGAGCGCTTAACCCGCTTTTCTGTGCATCGCAGCGATGCAAAAAAAATCGATATACCTCACATATTTGACGGCCATCTTTCAATCCTTTCAAATGTAACGCGATCAAAATCACGTTTTATTGCTAATCTGCTGCTTAACATAACGTTCATTGATTGGTAAAAGAGTAAGCCGATATGCACCCGAGATTTGATGAAGCATTTCAACAACTCCCTGACCGTCTGCGCTTCGCGCTTGCGCCTATTCTCAGCAGGCCGGATTTCGCCGCCATGCTGACCGCGGATGAAGTGAAAACGTTGGGCGATGCCGCCCGGCAGGATACGAATACGCTCGCCTTTACCTTGTTACCGCTGGCTGCCGCCTGTGCGCTGGCGCCGATTTCTCGTTTTCAGGTAGGCGCCATCGCGCAGGGATCCAGTGGCAATTTTTATTTCGGCGCTAATATGGAGTTTACCGGCGTTCCCCTTCAGCAAACGGTACATGCCGAACAAAGCGCGATCGCCCACGCCTGGTTACGCAATGAACGGGAACTGACGGCCGTCACGGTAAACTACACGCCGTGCGGTCATTGTCGGCAGTTTATGAATGAACTGAACGCCGCCTCTTCTCTGCGTATTCAGTTGCCGGGGCGCCAGCCCGCCGTACTCGGCCATTACCTGCCTGACGCATTCGGCCCCGTCGATCTGAATATCAGCGCCCGATTAATGGACGAGGTAGACCATGCGCATACGCTGGCGAATAAAGACCCGCTGGCCCTTGCCGCGCTGCAAGCGGCCAACCGCAGCTACGCGCCGTACAGCCAGGCGATAAGCGGCGTGGCGCTGGAAACGGTCAATGGAAATGTCTATACCGGCCGTTACGCTGAAAATGCGGCGTTCAATCCCAGCCTTCCGCCGGTGCAGGTTGCGCTTAATCTGATGAACCTGGCGGGCGAGGCGCATACGGCGATACGCAAGGCCGCCGTCGTCGAACGCCGCCACGCCGCCGTTCGTCACTGGGAGAGGGGCGAAACGCTGCTGACCGAACTCGGCTGTAAAAATGTTGCCGTATATTTCGTGGACTAGAGCAATACGTACAGGAAAGGTTGAATCGATACAGCTTTTTTTACGCTCAATTGCAAGTTATCTGTAACTATTTTAATTAACATTTTCTGTACATATTTTATGGGTAATTTAAGATCTGGGGCGACAATAGTCTGATGTTATCCTTTGAATTGACTCCTGTTCCCTCCAAAGAGTAAAAAAAATCATGGAATTAGAATACGAAAGTAAGCGTTCTCTCTATATCCCTTATGCCGGCCCGATACTTCTTGAATTTCCCTTACTGAATAAAGGCAGCGCGTTTACCGAAGAAGAGCGCGCTGATTTTAATTTGCACGGTTTATTGCCGGAAGCGGTTGAAACCATTGAAGAACAGGCCGAACGCGCCTGGCGACAATACCAAGAGTTTAAAAGCAATATTGATAAGCACGTTTACCTGCGCAACATCCAGGATACGAACGAAACGCTGTTCTACCGTTTGCTGGACGCGCACCTCAGCGAAATGATGCCCATTATCTATACGCCGACGGTTGGCGAAGCCTGCGAGCACTTTTCCGATATCTATCGACGGGCGCGCGGTCTGTTTATCGCCTACCCTAACCGCGCCCATATCGACGATATGCTGCAAAACGCCACCAAGCAGAATGTAAAAGTTATCGTGGTGACCGACGGCGAGCGGATTCTGGGGCTGGGCGATCAGGGGATCGGCGGGATGGGCATTCCGATCGGTAAACTGTCTTTGTATACCGCCTGCGGCGGCATCAGCCCGGCGTATACCCTGCCGGTGGTTCTGGATGTCGGCACCAACAACCCGCAGCGGTTGAACGATCCGTTGTATATGGGCTGGCGTCATCCGCGAATAACGGACGACGAATACTATGAATTCGTCGACGAATTTATTCAGGCGGTTAAACGTCGCTGGCCGAACGTGCTGCTACAGTTCGAAGACTTCGCGCAGAAAAACGCCACCCCGCTGCTGAACCGCTACCGTGATGAGATCTGTAGCTTCAACGACGATATACAGGGAACCGCCGCGGTGACGCTGGGCAGTCTGATTGCCGCCAGCCGCGCCGCGGGCAGTCAGCTACGCGACCAGACCGTGGTGTTCCTCGGCGCCGGTTCCGCCGGATGCGGCATCGCCGAACAGATCATCGCGCAGATGAAATCCGAAGGCTTGAGCGAAGAGGAGGCCCGCGCCCGCGTCTTCATGGTCGATCGCTTTGGCCTGTTGACCGACAAATTGCCAAACCTGCTCGATTTCCAAAGCAAGCTGGTGCAGAAAAGCGAACTGCTGACCCACTGGGAAAAGGCCAGCGATGCGATTTCCCTGCTGGAAGTGGTGCGTAACGCCAAACCGACCATCATGATCGGCGTTTCCGGCCAGCCGGGTCTGTTTACGGAAGAGATCATCCGCGAGATGCACCAACACTGCGCCCGTCCCATCGTGATGCCCCTGTCCAACCCGACCTCCCGCGTGGAAGCCCGTCCGGAAGACATTATCCGCTGGACCGACGGCGCCGCGCTGGTGGCGACCGGTAGCCCGTTCAGTCCGGTAATCTATCAGGATAAGGTGTACCCGATCGCCCAGTGCAACAACTCCTTTATCTTCCCGGGTATTGGGTTAGGCGTGCTGGCTGCCGGGGCGAAACGCATTACCGATGGTATGCTGATGGCCGCCAGCCGGGCGCTGGCAGACTGCTCGCCGCTGGCCAATAATGGCGAAGGCGCGTTGCTGCCGGATATTGCGGATATTCAGAGCGTGTCGAAACGCATTGCGCTGGAAGTCGCTAAAGTAGCGCAGTTGCAGGGCGTGGCGATGGTGACCTCCGCCGACGCGCTGGAAAAAGCCATCGCGCAAAACTTTTGGCAACCGCAGTACCGTAACTACAAACGCACCTCGTTCTAAGCACAGCCCCCGGCTTTCTCAGTAGAAAGCCGGGGCATTCGCACTTTTCTCTTCAGCCCTTCAGTTTTGGGTCCAGCGCATCGCGCAAGCCATCGCCCAGCAGATTAAACGCCAATACCGTCAGGAAGATCGCCAGGCTGGGGAAAATCGCCACGTGCGGCGCGATCACCATATCGGAACGCGCCTCGTTGAGCATCGCGCCCCACTCCGGCGTGGGCGGCTGGGCGCCCAGCCCCAGAAACGACAGGCTGGCCGCCGTAATGATCGACATACCGATCCGCATGGAGAAATACACCACGATAGAGGAAACCGTACCGGGCAGGAGATGCCGAAAGACAATCGTCCAGTCAGACGCGCCGATGCTGCGGGCCGATTCAATAAAGGTCTGCTGTTTCAGCACCAGCGTATTCCCTCTGACCAGCCGGGCAAACGCGGGAATACTGAAAATAGCCACCGCCACAATCACATTCGCCATCCCGCTCCCCATAATCGCCACCACCGCGATCGCCAGTAGGATGCCGGGAAAGGCGAACAGCACATCGCAGATACGCATGATAATGCGATCCCACCAACCCTCGTAATAACCGGCCAGCAGCCCCAGCGACGTGCCGATCAGCATCCCCACCAGCACGGAAAAAATACCCGCCGCCAACGAAATTCGCGTGCCCAATAAAATACGGCTGAAAATATCGCGCCCCAACGAATCCACGCCCAACCAATGCATCGCGGACGGCCCTTCATTCAGCCGTTCATAGTCAAAGTAATTTTCCGCGTCATAGGGAATCAAATAAGGCGCCAGTAAGGCAACGATAACCAGCAGCGCCACAAATACGCCAGCCAGCAGGGCGATGCGCTGATGACGGAAACGTCGCCAGAATTCACGCCACGGCGTGCGAATTTGATGCTCGCCAATCGCCGGCAGAGTCGACAATATCGCGTTACGTCGCCAGTTTTTCATACCTCTTCCTTACTTATAACGGATCGCCGGGTTAATCGCGGCATACAACATATCGACGAACAGATTGATAAGAATAAACTCCAGAGAAAACAGCAACACTTCCGCCTGAATCACCGGATAGTCGCGCATCTCCACAGAATCGACCAGCAGCCGGCCCAGTCCCGGCCAGTTAAACACTTTCTCGACCACGATCGAACCGCCCAGCAGAAAACCAAACTGCAATCCCATCATGGTGACGACGGGGATCAACGCATTGCGTAAGCCATGTTTCAACACCACCAGCGATTCCCGCACGCCTTTTGCCCGCGCCGTACGCATGTAATCCTCGCGCATTACCTCGACAAACGAGGCGCGGGTAAAGCGGGCCATCACCGCCGCCACCGCCGCTCCCAGCGTAATGGAGGGTAAAATATAGTGCTGCCAGCTGTCTGCGCCGACGGTGGGCAACCAACCCAGCTCGACGGAAAACACCTGCATCAACAACATGCCGAGGGCAAACGCCGGAAAAGAAATACCGGATACCGCCAGCGTCATGCCAATGCGGTCCGGCCAGCCATTGCGCCATACGGCGGAGACGACGCCTATCGCCATGCCGAAGATAACCGCCCACGCCATGCTAGTGACGGTGAGCCAGAATGTGGGCATAAAGCGGCTGGCGATTTCTTCGGTTACCGGCCGTTTGGACACCATCGAGGTCCCCAGATCGCCTTGCAATATATTGGTGAAGAAACGCCAGAACTGCTGCGGCAGCGGTTTGTCCAATCCCAGATCCTGACGAACCAGCTCTATCACCGTGGCGTCCGCTTCCCGTCCGGCGGCCAAGCGCGCCGGATCGCCGGGTAACAGGTGAACGAACAGGAACACCAGCACCATCACAATCAATAAGGTGGGAATCAATCCCAGTAACCGTTTAATAAAATAATTCAGCATGGAAAAGTTTCCACAGACATGCGCTCTGCTCCCCGTTGAGTGGAATTTTGCTGAAATGCGGGACGGCGGCGATCGCCGCCCCGTGCTTGCGGCCGTCCGGCTTATTCTTTCAGATCGGCGTCATCAAAACTGAAAGCCGTATCCGGCATCACATAAAATCCGGTCAGTTTCTTGCTGTTAGCCGAAACCAAACGCTCCGTCGCCAGAAATACCCACGGCGCGTCGGCCCAGATTTTGTCCTGCGCGTCTTTATACAGCTTTTGCTTTTCGGCCCGATCGGTGGTCTTTAACGCGTCCGCCAGATCGGCGTCAACCTGTGGATTGCTGTAAAAAGCCGTGTTAAACAGGGCCGGAGGCCAGGAGGCGGTGGCGAATAACGGCGACAACGCCCAGTCCGCTTCCCCGGTTGAAGCCGACCAGCCGGTGTAGAACATGCGCACGCCGGTTTCGTTCACCCCTTTCCCTTCCACTTCAGCGGCGCGCTGGCCGGCGTCCATGGCGGTGACCTGCACCTTGATGCCGACCTGCGCCAGTTGCTGCTGGGTAAACTGCAACACTTTCTGCGCGGTACTGTGGTTATGCGACGACCACAGCGTGGTGGTGAATCCGTCAGGATAGCCCGCTTCTTTCAATAGCTCGCGGGCTTTAGCCGGATCGTAAGGCCACGGCTGATACTTCACCGCATAATCGATGCTGGGCGGCAGCGGCCCCTCGGCCGGGGTGGCATAGCCGGAAAAAGCAACTTTGATCAAGGCGTCTTTGTTAATGGCGTAATTAATCGCCTGCCGCACCTTGAGGTTGTCAAACGGCTTTTGCGTCACATTCAGACTGATATAACGATGCAGGATCGACGGTGAAGCGACCAGCGCCAGTTGGTCGTTTTTCTCCAGCACTTTGGCCTGTTCAAAGGGGATCGGATACGCAAAGTGCGCTTCCCCGGTTTGCAGCAGCGCCGCGCGGGTGTTGTTGTCCACCACCGGACGCCAGGTAATGCTATCCAGCTTAGGCTGCCCCGCTTTCCAGTAGCCGTCAAACTTCTCCACCTTGACGTAATCGGTCTGATTCCAGGTCACAAAGCGGTACGGCCCGGTGCCCACCGGATGGAAACCAATCTCTTTCCCATACTGTTTCAACGCCGCCGGCGAGATGATCACCGCCGCCGGGTGCGCCAGGTTATTGATAAACGCGGAGAACGGTGTTTTCAGGGTGATTTTTACCGTTTGTCCGTCAACCACTTCCGTTTTATCGATCATTTTGAACAGGTTATATCGTTTCAGCCGGTTCTGCGGATCGCTGGCGCGATCCAGATTCGCCTTGACCGCTTCGGCATTAAAGTCCGTGCCATCATGAAACTTCACGCCCGGGTGCAGCTTAACGGTATAAACCAGACCATCCGCGCTGGTTTCATAACTTTCCGCCAGTACATTGACCAGCTTCATATCCTTGTCGAAACCAAACAGTCCCTGATAGAACGATTTGGCAACGGTCTGTGATAACGAGTCGTTGGCGTCGTAGGGATCCAGCGTCGTGAAGTTGGACGCCACGGCGATAACCGCATCCTTGGCGGCCCAGGCGGGCGCTGCCGCCATCGCGGCGGCGACACCGGCGGCAAGTAACCAGTTACGCTTTAAAGTGATAACATTCATCGTGTTACGTTCTCCTTATGATTCCCTGTCAATAAGCGCCGGCGATCGGGTGATGAGCGACAAAATGACGCTCGCCAACCTGCACCAAGGGCGCGATGGTAGGTTCATCGCCTATTGCCCGAATCGGGCTGGGTATTTCATCAACCAGTAAAACCTGTTCACGATGGCGGCGTGATGGATCGGCAACCGGCACCGCCGCCATCAGCTTACGGGTATAGGGATGCCGGGGATGTTCAAACACCGCGCTACGCGGGCCGATTTCCACGATCTGCCCCATATACATCACCGCCACCCGATGGCTAATCCGCTCCACCACCGCCATATCATGTGAGATAAATAAAAACGCGATGCCGAATTCGCGTTGCAGCTCAAGCATCAGGTTGACGATTTGCGCCTGAATGGACACATCCAGGGCGGAGACCGCCTCATCCGCAATCACCACTTTGGGGTTAAGCGCCAATGCCCTGGCGATGCAAATACGCTGGCGTTGTCCGCCGGAAAACTCATGCGGATAACGCCGGGCGTGTTCCGGCTCCAGCCCAACCCGGGCCAGCAGCCACGCCACCCGCTCTTCCGCCTGCCGACGATTGCCCACGCCGTGCACCAATAAAGGCTCCATAATGGAAAAACCGACCGTCAGACGAGGATCCAACGAAGCATAGGGATCCTGAAAAATAAACTGAATCTCCCGGCGCAAATGTTGTAGCGCCGGGCCGGACAGCCGATCGATCCGCTGTCCGTTGAAAGTAATGGTTCCGCTCTGGCTTGCAACCAGTCTCAGCAACGCGCGTCCGGTGGTCGACTTGCCGCAGCCGGACTCGCCGACCAGCGACAACGTTTCCCCTGGGTAGAGATCAAAACTCACTTTTTCCACCGCGTGCACCTGCCGCGTTATCCTGTTCAGGATGCCGCTGCGGATAGGAAAGCGCGTCACCAGATCGCTAACCTGCAAAATCGGCGCCGCATGGGCCGGTATCGTATTCTGCGGCGCGCTGTCGGCAGCGGGTTGCGCATCCTGATTCAGCAAAGGAAATTTTGCCGGCAGCGGCTGCCCGCGCATCGACCCCAGCTTCGGGACGGCCGCCAGCAGCGCTTTCGTATAGCGATGCCGCGGCGCCCGGAAGATGTCGGTTACGCTGGCCGTCTCAACGTTTTCACCGCGATACATGACCAGCACCCGGTCGGCCACCTCCGCCACCACCCCCATGTCGTGGGTAATGAAGATCACCGCCATCGCCATCTCCCGCTGCAATACCCGGATAAGTTGCAGGATCTGCGCCTGAATGGTGACATCCAATGCGGTGGTCGGCTCGTCGGCGATCAGCAGCGACGGCTTGCAAGAAAGCGCCATCGCAATCATCACCCGCTGACGCATCCCGCCGGAGAGTTGATGGGGATAACGATCCAGTACGTTGCGGGCTTCAGGGATCCTGACCAAATCAAGCATACGCAGCGCTTCACGCCGCGCCGCGCGGTGGTCCATCCCCTGGTGCAAACGGATGGATTCGGCAATCTGCTCGCCGACCGAAAACACCGGATTGAGCGATGTCATCGGTTCCTGAAAAATCATCGCCAGATCGGCGCCGCGCAATTTGCGCATCAGCGACTGGCGGGCCGTGGTTAAATCCAGCACCTGACCATTACGTCGACGAAATACCATATTGCCCTGCGGGATCACGCCGCCATCCTGTTCGATAAGCCGCATTAACGCCAGCGAGGTCACCGATTTCCCCGACCCGGACTCTCCCACTATCGCCAGCGTCTCGCCGCGATCCACCGAAAACGTCAAATCCCGCACGGCATCCGTCCGCTGGCCCTGTTGGTCAAAATAGACGCTCAGATCGCGAACCGCCAGCACCCGGTCATCAGGTAGAAAAATCCCTGGTTCAGGCGTGAGAAGCGGCGCATGAGGATGCCGAGTTTGAGTCATTAACAGTGAATCTCCATATAACAAGGGCCGCGCTGACGGCGGTTCGGTCGGGAACCCAGGGTTAACGCCTTCAGGACGCGACGCGTTTTCTCGCGCCTTACAGGCGGAGGCGATAACCTGAAAAATAGCACATGGATGTTAAATACACTTTTTCTGCACAGGAATAATGAATGACGGCATGCAACGGCAAACCGCCCTTTCGTCATCACACTCGTTTTTTGACTATATTTAGCGCAGGGTATGATGTAAAGCAGAAACTTAATCGATAGTTTGATAAAAATTCTTTTTATAACATAACGTTAATATACATAAACAAACAGTCTATATGGCCTTTCCGCAATCAACGCGTTTATTGATTAGGGTCATACACGCCGCGTTCCTTGCGCGGCCACATTCTCCCGCAATGCAATCTCTGACATAATATTGGCATACGATACCTGTTTTCGCCCGCTGACTTGCCCGGCGAAACCAATCATGGAGTGCAGATGGAAAGCGTTACCTCAAGCTTATTGACCCTCGAACAGGCGTTGGAAAAGATGTTTTCCCAGGTAGCGCCGATGGCGGAAGCCGAAAACGTTTCACTGTATGAGGCCGCCGGCCGGATCACCGCCGATACGCTAACCTCCCCAATAAACGTTCCCCCTTTTGCCAATGCCGCGATGGATGGCTATGCCGTTCGCTGCGCGGATCTCCGCGCGTCAGCAGCGCTGCCGGTGGCGGGCAAAGCGTTTGCCGGCGCGCCGTTTGACGGTGAATGGCCTGTCGGAACCTGTATCCGCATCATGACCGGCGCGCCGATCCCTGAAGGCGCCGAGGCGGTTATCATGCAGGAACAGGCGGAAGTCAGCGACGCCGGCGTTCGTTTTCCTCATGACGTCAAACCGGGCCAGAATATCCGCCTGCCAGGTGAAGATATTGCTGAAGGCGCGACGGTGCTGCCCGCAGGGAGCAAATTGAGCGTCGCGGAGTTGCCGCTGCTGGCCTCGTTAGGGATCGCCCGACTTAAGGTATATCGCCGTTTGAAAGTGGCGATCTTTTCAACCGGCGATGAACTTCAGCCGGTAGGCACTCCCCTTCAGGCCGGCCAGATATATGACACCAACCGTTTCGCCGTGCGTTTGATGCTGGAACAGCTTGGCTGTGAGGTGAACGATTTGGGCATTATCGGCGATGATCCGACCGCCCTGCGCGACGCCTTTTATCGGGCGGACAGCAGCGCCGATCTGGTTATCAGCAGCGGCGGCGTTTCCGTGGGCGAAGCGGATTTCACCAAACAGATGCTGGATGAACTGGGCGATATCCGTTTCTGGAAACTGGCGATCAAACCCGGCAAGCCGTTCGCTTTCGGCAAGCTGCAACATGCCTGGTTCTGCGGCCTACCGGGCAACCCGGTTTCCGCGGTGCTGACCTTTTACCAGCTGGTTCAACCGCTGCTGGCCCGCTTATCCGGCCACAGCCGGTGGCATCTGCCTGCGCGTTTGCGGGTAAAAACCACCAGCGCGCTGAAAAAAACCCCCGGCCGCACGGATTTTCAGCGCGGCATCTTCAGCCGTAACGCCGCAGGCGAACTGGAAGTCAGGACTACCGGCCATCAAGGCTCGCATGTCTTCAGTTCCTTTAGCCTCGCTAACTGTTTTATCGTGCTGGAGGCCGAAAGAGGCCGGGTCGCCGCCGGCGAATGGGTCGAAATAGAACCATTCAATTCACTCCTGGGACATTGATCATGCTGCCGGAACTCAGTGATGCCGAAGCACTGCGTTACAATCGTCAGATTGTGCTGCGCGGTTTTGATTTTGACGGACAGGAAAAACTGAAAGCCGCACGCTTGCTGATTGTCGGGCTGGGCGGACTGGGCTGCACGGCGTCGCAATATCTGGCCGCGGCCGGCGTCGGCCACCTGACGCTACTGGATTTCGATACGGTTTCGCTGTCCAACTTGCAACGCCAGATATTGCACCGCGACGCGCGTATCGGCATGGCGAAAGTCGAATCAGCGCGGATTGCGCTGGCGGAAATCAATCCGCACCTGTCGCTGGAGACGGTGGACGCCAGTCTGGATGACCGGGCGCTCGGCGCGTTGATGGCAAGCCACGATATCGTGCTGGATTGCACCGACAATGTGACTATCCGCAACAGTCTGAATCGTCTGGGTTTTCAGCTAAAGAAACCGCTGATTTCCGGCGCTGCGATCCGCATGGAAGGCCAGATCGGCGTGTTTACCTATCAGCCGGATGAGCCGTGCTATCACTGCCTCAGCCGGCTGTTCGGCGACAACGCGCTGACCTGTGTGGAAGCAGGGGTAATCGCCCCGCTGGTCGGCACTATCGGCAGCCTGCAAGCCATGGAAGCGATCAAATTGCTGACGGGATACGGCAAGGTCATCACCGGACGCCTGTTGATGTTCGATGCCATGACGCTGCAATTCCGCGACGTCAAACTGCCGAAGAACCCCGCCTGTAGCGTCTGCGGCGGCTGATGCCGACGGCAATCACGGCGAACGGCATTGGTGTCGTTATAGTAAATTCATTCATCATTAGTAAATATAAATATACAAACCAACAGACTATTGTATTGAATACGGCATATATCAGTGCCACAGTATTGAAATAAGCAATCATGTAGAGAGGAACAAGTCATGAGTAATGCTTTTTTGCAATCCATCAATAATCGTCGTTCTATTTATGCCATCGGTAAAACATTGCCGATATCAACCGATCAGGTTGTGTCAATCGTTACCGAAGCCGTTAAGCAAAGCCCCTCCGCCTTTAACTCGCAAAGCTCCCGCGTGGTGATCCTGTTTGGCGAACAGCACGAAAAAGTCTGGGATATCGTTGAGCAGCAGTTGAAAAAGATCGTTCCTGAAGATGCCTTTGCGGCAACGGTCAAAAAACTCGAGTCGTTTGCTGCCGGCGCGGGTACGGTGCTGTTCTTTGAAGACACCAAGGTAATTGAAGAATTACAGCAAAAATTTGCCCTGTACGCGGACAATTTCCCCGTCTGGTCGGAACACTCCACCGGAATTGCCCAGTTTGCCGTGTGGTCTGCTCTGGCGCAGGAAAAAATCGGAGCTTCACTACAGCATTACAATCCGCTGATTGACGATGATGTGAAAAAACAGTGGGCATTGCCGGCAAGCTGGAAATTACGCGCCCAGATGCCGTTTGGGTCTATTGAACAGCCCGCGGGTGAGAAAACCTACATTCCCGATGAAGAGCGTTTTCGTATTTTTAAATGACAGCGATAATCAGGCCGGCCCGATGACTGGCCTGAAGTTTCGATTGCGCTTTATCGACCGAAAATATTCCCGACTTCATCAACCATTCCTATATACTGCGTTTTCAACGCACGTAAACTATAGGCTTTGGTGTAATTCCAATTTTTATCCCAATCATCGCTACTAAAAGTACATACATTCAATTGGCTGAGTTCTTTTCTAATTTCCTCCAGGCTTTCATTGACGCTACGAATAGTGGATAAATTGGTGCTAACCCCTTGTCCAAGCCAGTGCACATTATTTGCCGCCGAAAAGGGAATGGGAGTAAGAATGACATCATCATTTTCCAATATTCGCTTCTCAATATTGGCGTGAAATTTCATTGCCAATTCACCCCCTTTAGTAAAAGTAGACTCATCTTTTTTAACCGTTTTCAAAAACATGGATGATGGACCGAATACATAAATCTCGCCATCGGCGCCTATCATCGGAAGCAGCTTTAGAAATGAACTGAAAGCGCTATAATTTCCATGGCCATAGGAGCAATAACCGTTTTTATACACGACTTGGCTGTAAGGATGAGACTCGACGCGGATCACCTCGTCAGAAACAGAATAGTCACCATTGAAAAGTAACCCTAACCCCAATTCCGAACTGCGTAAGAATTTTATCTCATTCCACTTTTTATATATAACTTTGGCTTCATCGCTCAAACGTTCAAATGTTTCTTGTATCACGTTGTCCCGATCAAGATTCTCCTTCAATACGCTCAAACATTGACCAAAAGAGTTTGCAATCTGTAAAGCCGATTTTATTTTGCAAAAGTCAAGATTCATATTACAAGACTCCAGCGCATAATAAAGGTTACTTAACGCCAGCAAGTCTTGCACCATACACTGTTTCTTCAATAATTCCTGAGCCAGGATGGTGTTTGAAATTTCATTTAGATAACCAGTGGACATCCACGGGAAAATATTTGACCAATTGGCAATCCAAGCCCCTAATACCGTGTAATCATCTTCTATTGACTGGTAAACTTGCTCTCTGAAAGCCGCCGTTTCCGTCTCTGGAATTTGCTCATCCAGGATTGATGTGACAGTGGCTAATACTTTCAGGCGTTGATCGCTCGGGATGAGAACATCAATGTTATTGCTCTTAACTTCGTCTTGCAGTTGTTTCACGTTTTGATCGTCGGCCTTGCTATCCGCTTTTCTTAAAAACTCCTCCAGCGTCAGATCCTTATCCAGCGCTTTCGCTTTGTCATAAGCCGAGGCGACAGAAAACATTTTCACATCATCTAATTCATCAATGTCTTTAAGTTTTTCTGTTATCTCTGGCTCACTGGCCGGTTTCTGAAAATCCGGAATTTGAGGCGGGGCTGAGACTGAGCTGATGTTCGGGGCTTTTTCCAGCAGCTTGATATCAGCAATTTCATCAAAAGACTTATTGGCAACAATCTCAAACCATTTATCAACCTGCTCGGCCACGCACCCGCCGCTGGACCAGGAAGTACAGCTCACGTTAACGTTAGACTCGCGATCCGATTTACTGCCATCGTAAGAGGCCTGCACAGAAACCGAAGTACCGATTCCGGAATAAGAGAACTCGGCATTACCGCCATATTTCCAATTGTCTTCATATTCCTTGCTGGTCATTTTCATCGACACGGTGCCCAAACCGCCCCAAATCACTCCGACCACCACACCATCGCCATACTGTTTCACAAACTCCTGCAAGGCTGTCACCCATTGCTGCAATAATTCATCGGTTTCATCCGGCAGGTCACCTTGTAGATAATCCCTGAGGCTTTTTGCGCCACCCAGTTTATTTCTCACCGCGGTAAATTTATTCAATACGTCTAGCGCAAGCGATTTGGGGCCGAGTTTTAAAGAATTCAACACATCTTCAGCTTTAAGATCGTCAAAATCAATGTATTCCATCCCTGATAGCATGGTGACATTGTAATTAACATCAATGGATTTACTGCTTGACGCCGTGGAATTACCCACATAGGTAGATAACGAAGACGTAAGCTTTGAAATGCCGGAAACACCATATGATCCGGACACTCCCGCAGCCCCTTGATTAAGCTGATCGGTATAAACATACTGACTTTGCCCCGTCATAAATTTGCCGACCTCTTTCTCGGGGATCATGCGGGTAATATTTGAAATAATAATGGAAGGGCTGAAAACACCATTATTACCCACGATGGTTGACCCTATCCTCACACCAAGCAACGGGTTGTTAAAAGACTGTCTGCTTTCCACACTCAATTTCCTCAGTTGATAAAAATCACATTAATCAATCATCACCATATGATGTTTTCATATCCACGATGATCTACTCTATTATTTGACCTTGATGCAGGTAATATAGACATTCCCTATCGCACCCGAATTCAGGCTACCACCTTCAATAGAGGTTTTATAATTAACGCTTGTCGTAGGCGACCAGACTGATTTATTATTTTTAGATCCCCATGGGCAATCCCAATAATATTTACCAACATAATCATTACCGTTATACAATTCGAAACTTCCTTCCGTCCCTGACGAGGCGTCCGAACGGCCACAGGCACAAATGATCCCCGGATTGCCTGAGGAAATGCTCATCCCGTCAATTGCATTCTTTGAGATTTCATCATCTTTATTACCCTGCCGGTAAAATTTCCCCCACTCCAGACTGACATTCTTTACCGTCAGTTTCATATTCTCAGCGTATACCTTTATTTCTACCCATTGTGCATAAGCCATAATTACCTCTTCACATAAAGTTAAAAAAAACATTATCCGTTAATATCGCGTACCATTTTCACTAAAAATGCCACCTTACCAATTAAAGCATAAAATGTTTTTTTGTCATTCTGTCATGATAAAAAAAATCAAACACCACCATTATTTTTTAAATTCCATTCAAAAACAAACGCCTATATTTGTAAAAAATAAATTTCCACAATTAAGCTGATAATAAAAAATATAAATAGCGAAATATCTTTCACTCTTATTTATTATAAGTAATAAAATCGTTTATTTAAAATAAATCTCTATTAATTAATACGGTATTATTTATATAACTTCACCGAAAAACGGCCGTACTGACAGGTCCGTTACGATGCGAAATCGCCAACCGGCGATGGAACTCTTGTTGATGTTTTATGCCATCCCTGCTTAACTTCAATAAGAAAATTGACCGGCAGCCATGAGGTTCAACGCCGTTTTTTGTCTGCCACCGCTAGTTGATCACACGGAGAACGCGGCTTTGCTGATAGGCTTGATAACAAACTCACGTTGGCTAAATAAACCGCGGGCAATTATGTTATTTGCAATCATGTTGCTCACGGCATTTCTGGTTATTAGCTGGACCAGCTATGGGGTGGCAAAAAGATCGCTGGAAGCAGAGATAAAAGAAAACACGCTGCCGCTGACCAGCGATAATGTCTACTCTGAAATTCAGCAAGACCTCCTGAAACCTATCTTTATCTCATCGTTGATGGCTCACGATACCTTTGTGCGTGACTGGGTACTCAATAATGAACATGACTCACAGGCCATGATTCGTTATCTGAAAGAGATAGACCGCCGTTTCAATACCTTATTCTCCTTTTTTGCCTCTGATAAAACGAAACGTTTCTACGATCCCCTACGTATTCAGCGGATTATCTCGGAGCAATCGGCTGAAGATCAGTGGTATTTTCAGGCCAAAGATCTGTCGGACGAAACACCCTATTTCGTTGATATCCGCGTCGATCCGGAAGACCGTACCCATATGGATATTTTCATTAATCACAAGGTTATGGATTATGAAGGCAATTTCATTGGCGTGACCGGCATCGGTATTCCCGTCGAGCGGGTAAAACACCTTATCGAAAAATACGAGCAGCGTTATAACCGCACGATTTATTTTGTTGATAAAACCGGCAACGTAACGCTGCATGGCAAGACATACGATCGCCAGCTGAGGATTCAGCAACAGCCCGGACTGTCGGCATTCGCCACCTCAATTCTGACGGTGCCCGGCGGCGCTTATGAATACGACTCACAGGGGAAGCGAATATTTCTTAATACCCGCCTGATCCCCGAATTTGGCTGGTATTTAATGATAGAACAAAGCAATCACCCGCATGAGAGACAGCTTTTCACCATGCTGATAAAAAATCTTGGCGTCAGCATCGTCGTCAGCACGCTGTTTTTGTTGCTGCTGTGGCTGACGATTGGCGGCTATCAGCGTCGTCTGGAGCAAATGGCGACGACCGATAAGCTGACGGGCATAATGAACCGTCAGGCTTTCGACTATTTCTTTATACGCTGGCGCACCAAGCAGTCCGCGCAGCATAACCCTCTATCCGTACTGCTTATTGATATCGACAACTTCAAGCTGGTTAACGATCGCTACGGACATGGCGTGGGGGATTTGGTGTTACAAAAAATAGCCACGCTGCTACAGCAGGCGACACGCCATAGCGATCAAGTATGCCGCTGGGGCGGCGAAGAATTTGTGGTGTTGCTGGATAACTGCAACCTTGATAATGCGCGCCAACGAGCGGAAACGCTGCGACACGATATTGAAATGGCGGAAGTGATGTATCAGGAGGAGCCTATCCATGTCACCATCAGTTGCGGCGTGGCAGAGTATCAGGCGGATGAAACGCTGGATATGCTGATTAACCGGGCTGATATGGCCCTGTATCAGGCCAAGCAGCAAGGACGTAACCGGGTTGTTCTGGCTGGGAAATAGTTTGGGCAGGAATACAATGTAAAACGGGCAACACCGTGGCGTCGCCCGTTGAGGATATGCATCGCTAAAATGGATATCTGGTTCAGAGCACGACGACTTAGATGCCGTCAGTTTTCGTCTGAACCCAGAACGCATGGATCAATCCCGGGAAATATCCCAGCAGCGTCAGAATAATATTCAGAATAAACGCCCAGCCAAGTCCTTTCCCCAATAACACGCCCAACGGCGGCAGAAGAATAGTAAAAACAATTCGCCAAAATCCCATATCAGCCTCCGTAACGTGATGATTAACTATGAAATTAGTACATAGGGTGCAATCTGACAAATTTACGTCGAAATAAATCATCGGCATAGCGCTATGCCAACGTTCAGATGATAACAAATTTGAAATTTTTCCCGGCGTGGCGATCGTCACAGAAAGAAATGAGTGTAAATGGTTGAATAGTGGCGGAGAGAGAGGGATTTGAACCCTCGGAGGGATTGCTCCCTCAACGGTTTTCGAGACCGTCCCGTTCAGCCGCTCCGGCATCTCTCCATTTAAGCGGTTGCTATGATGCCCGCTTTTGCGGCATTTTAACAGCATTAGCTCTCGCCTTTAAATTCAATTGATGACTTAGCGAGCAATAGCAATGATTAAGTGGCCGTGGAAAACAAATGAACGTCGGGCAGAAGCGCTTGATCGCTGGCAGCCGGCAATGTCTATCCCTCTACTCGCGCCTTTATGCGACGTGGAACAGCAGCAGCTGATTAATATCGCGGGTCAGTTCCTGAAGCTAAAACGCCTGATTCCCTTACAGGGTCTGACGTTGACTGAAATCATGCAGCAGCGTATCGCGCTACTGTTTTCCTTGCCGGTGCTGGAACTGGGTATTGAATGCCTGGATGGCTTCCACGAGGTGCTGATATATCCCGGTCCTTTTATTGTGGATGACGAATGGCAGGATGATTTCGGCCTGGTGCATACCGGTAAGATTGTCCAGTCGGGGCAAAGCTGGGATCAGGGGCCGATTATTCTTAACTGGCAAGAAGTGCAGGATTCATTTGACCTGTCCGGATTTAATCTCGTTATTCATGAAGTCGCTCATAAGCTGGATATCCGCGGCGGCGGCATTGCGACCGGCGTTCCTCTTATTGCTCTGCGCGATATCGCCCTATGGGAACAGCATTTACACGCCGCGATGGAATCGCTACAGGAAGAAATCGACCTGGTGGGTGAAGCCGCAGCCAGCATGGATCCCTATGCCGCCCAGGATCCCGCCGAATGTTTTGCCGTGCTTTCCGAATATTTCTTCAGCGCGCCAGAGCTATTGGTTGAGCGATTCCCGGCGTTATACCAATGTTTTAGCGCCTTCTATCGCCAGGATCCGCTGACCCGCCTCAGAACATGGCAAAACAGCACAAACTATCATACGCCTACTATTTATTGACCGGTGACAAACAGAGAATTGTACACAGCCTAAACAGTCAGCCATAAACCCTGATTTTGCCGTTGACAGTACGGCAGGTGCCGGATATCATGCGCCCCGTTCACACGATTCCTCTGTAGTTCAGTCGGTAGAACGGCGGACTGTTAATCCGTATGTCACTGGTTCGAGTCCAGTCAGAGGAGCCATTTTAGAAAAACCAGATGTCTACGGGCGTCTGGTTTTTTGCTTTTTATCAATGGGTTGCCCCCTTCCCAACGTCTACATACATCTGTTAAAAACCACTCGAATCTTAACGGTTCAAATACTGGCAGTTGGGCTATCGCGTTGAAGGCAAACAGAAGGTGTTTTCCATCGGCGTCTATCCTGCCGTTTCTCTGGCTGATGAAGGTGAAACAGTACGCCACTACTATCATGGGTGTTGCTGTGCCAGATCAATGCAGCCCTGACCGGGTGCCCTGGCAAGAGGCGGCATGTGCCACCATGGTGCAATTTTCCCGTTCCCCTACCCCGTAAAACCCACTTTAGCGCCTTTTCTCCTGTTTTCCCCCGTTTGGCTCGGTTATTGCTTAGGTTTATCCGTGCCCCAAAGATGCGGCCCTCCAATATCCTTTTCTTCTGACAATGGCGTCAGTTGGACTTCAATAATTCCCCTTAATTTATTCCGTCAACCAAGCGATTGGCGGATTTGTCGTGGGGAAAAACCGCCACTTATTTTCCAGGAGTTACTATGGCTATTAGTCGCCGTTCATTTATCACGCATTCCATGTTATCTGCACTCGGCCTGGCTACCGTGGGAATACCCAAATTTCCACTTGCCGCGGAAGGTGGCGAGCCGATTAAAGTCGCTACCATTTTCGATCTTTCCGGCGGACTGGACATTTACGGTAAACCGATGGCGAATGCGATGAACCTTGCCGCCGAAGAGATCAACGCCTCGGGAGGACTGCTTGGCCGCCCTCTACAGATGATTAACTACGATGCGCAATCCAGCATGCAGCTTTACGCGCAATATGCGCAACAGGCGGCGCTGAAGGATAAAGTGGCGGTGGTGCATGCGGGTATTACCTCGGCCTCACGTGAAGTCATCCGCCCGGTGCTGAGCCGTTTCCGTACGCTCTATTTCTACCCGGCTCTGTATGAGGGCGGCGTTTGCGATCGCAACTATTTCTCTTCCGGCTCTACTCCCGCACAAACCGTGGAAAAGATGGTTCCCTATGCGATGAACAAGTGGGGCAAGAAGGTCTACATCCTTGCGGCGGATTACAACTTCGGACAAATCATTTCCCAGTGGGTGAAGAAATACGTGCGGGATCATGGCGGCGAGAGCGTAGCGGTGGATTTCTTCCCGCTCGACGTTACCGACTTCGGCGCGGCGATTTCCAAGGTACAGTCGGCGAAGCCGGACTTTATTTGGTCGGCGCTGGTAGGCGGGGCCCATCTGTCGTTCTACCGTCAGTGGCATGCGGCAGGGATGACCGGCAAGATCCCGATTGCTTCCACCAATTTCGGCAGCGGCAACGAGCACATCATTCTGTCGCCAGCGGAGAGCAACGGCATTCTGGTCTGCTCCAACTATTTGCAGGAGAGCGCAGAACCCGCCAACGAGGAGTTCATAAAACGTTTTAAGGCCAAATACGGCGCCAATGCTCCCTACATCAGCGATCTGGCGATGGGAGCCTATCAGGGTATGCTGCTGTGGGCGGAAGGGGTGCGTAAAGCCGGGGATATCGATCGCATGAAGGTGATCGAAGCGTTGGAAACCGGTATTACGGTGAACTCACCGAGCGGTAAGGTCACTATCGATCCGGCAACCCACCATTGCACCCTCGATGTACACATTGCCGAAGTGCAGGATCACCGGATGAAAATCCTCGAATCCTTCTCACAGCAGCGTCCGCTCGATACCGCGATGGTATGCGACCTGAAGAAAAATCCTCGTGATACAAAACAGTATCAAATTCAGCTATAAGGAGACCGCGATGGACTTAATGGTGATTTATGGCATTGAGATTCTCAATGCCATCGCCACGCTGATTGTCATGAGCCTGGGTCTGGCGGTGGTGTTCGGCATGATGAAGATCGTCAATATGGCGCATGGCGAATTCATGATGCTGGGCGGCTACGTGGCGATCCTCGCGACCAACCAGGCCGGCATTCCGATATGGATCTCTATGCTGGTGCTGGCGCCGCTGGCGGTTGGCGTTTTCGGCATCCTGGTGGAGCGCCTGATTATCCGCAACCTGTACGGACGCATGATCGATACCATGCTTGCCACCTGGGGGTTAAGCCTGGCCATGATCGGCACCGCCACCATGGTGTTTGGCAATACGACCCTTGGCATCAGCTCGCCGTTGGGCGGCGTCAGTATCGGACGTTTTAGTACCAGCGGCTATGCACTGTTCACGATCGCTTTCTCGCTGGTACTGATCGCCGCGCTCTGGTGTCTGCTGAAATTCACCGCCATTGGCCTGTGCGCCCGCGCCACCATGCAGAACGCGCGCATGGCGGCGGCGCTTGGCAGCAATCCGGGAAAGATTTATAGCCTGACCTTTGGTCTCGGCGCGGCGCTTTCCGGATTGGGGGGCGCGCTGCTGGCTCCGATCACCGGCGTGATCCCCACCATTGGCATCAGCTTTATCGCCAAAGCGTTCATTACCGTGATTGGCGGCGGTAATGCGATCATTGCCGGTACTCTCAGCGCATCGTCGCTGTTCGGCGCGATCTCGCAGTTGGTCACCTTTCTCTCAACGCCGGTATTCGGCGCGGTGGCGCTGCTGCTATGCGCCATCGTACTGCTGCGCCTGTTGCCGCAGGGCATTACCGGCCGCTTCTTTAGGAGGTCGCTGTAATGAAAAAGTTTGGTGACTTCGCACTGACGCTGGCGGTGGTGATCCCGGCTCTGCTGGCGACCTTCTGGCTTGCCGAAGTCCTGGAGCTCTACGCGCTGCTGTCCGTGACCGTGTTTCTGGTGATGGCGCTCCTCTCGTTGAGCCTCGCTTTTATCTGGGGCTACGGCGGCATTCTCTGCTTCGGTCAGGCGGCATTTTTTGGGCTGGGGGCCTATACCTACGCGGTGTGCGCGATCAACTGGGGCGATTCTACGTGGGCGGTGGCGGCGGCCATCGCACTGCCTACGCTGTTCTCCATGCTACTGGGCTACGTGATTTTTTACGGTGGCGTCAGCGACGTTTATCTGGGGGCGATCACTTTAGCGGTAAGCCTGGTGTTGTTTAACTGGATGAACTCCACCTCCGGCAGCGAATACCACATCGGCGAGGCGCTGCTCGGCGGTTTCAACGGCATGCCTTCGGTGCCGACGCTGAATGTGCCGTTTACCCCGGATGAGATTCTGTCGCCGGAAGCGCTGTTTATGGTGACGGCGGGCTGCCTGATCCTCTGCTACGCCTTGCTGAAACTCGTTCTCGCCAGCCGTTTCGGAAAAACGCTGGTGGCGATCCGTGAGAACGAGCAGCGCGCCGGACTGCTGGGCTACAATGTTCCGGCGCACAAACTTTGGGCATTCGCCATCGGCGGCGCCATTGCCGGAGCCGCAGGCTGTCTGTACGTCAACTGGGGGGCTTTCGTCAGTCCGGGGGTGTTCAGCATCAGCCAGTCGGCGCAGATCATTATTTGGGTGATCGTCGGCGGTCGCGGCACCCTGATGGGGCCGGTGATCAGCTGTATCGCCTTACAGTGGCTGGTGACGCGGCTTGGCGCGCAGCAGACCATCGATACCAATCTGGTGCTCGGCATCATCTTGACGCTGTTCGTACTGCTGCTCCCCGGCGGCCTACTGCCGACGCTGATGCGCCTGTTTAAGCGCCGTCGTTCGTCGGAAGCGAGGAAGGTGACAACGGATGTGCGGGAGGTACGCCAGTGAACGGGAACGTAATTTTGCAAACGCGGAAAATAGGCGTCAGCTTCGGCGGCGTACACGCGGTGAAACAGGTGGATTTTACCCTGCATGAGGGTGAGTTGCGCTGCCTGATTGGACCGAATGGCGCCGGGAAAAGCACCTTCTTCAAGATGCTGAGCGGACAGGTGGCGCCAACGCGCGGTGAATGCCGCTTTCGCGGCCAGGCGATTTCCGGACTGAAGCCATGGCGCATCGCACAGCTTGGTATCGGCATCAAAACCCAGGTGCCAAGCGTATTCGAAGGACTAAGCGTTCGGCGGAATCTGTGGCAGGCGGCGGCGAACCGCATTGAACGCTCACAAATCGAGATAGAAATCACGCGGGTATTGCAGGAGACGGGGCTGGAGGCGCAGGCGGACGATATTCTCTCCGAGCTGTCCCACGGGCAGAGGCAGTGGGTGGAGTTGGGGATGATTCTGATATCCAGACCGCAGCTGGTTCTGCTGGATGAACCGGCCGCAGGAATGACCCACCATGAGGTGCGTAAAACGGCGGAGTTGATCAAAACCATCAACCAGAGCAGCACCGTGGTGGTGGTGGAGCATGATATGGAGTTTATCCGCATGATTGCCCAGCAGGTAACGGTGTTTAACCAGGGCGAAGTGCTGGCAGAAGGCACTTTCGCGGCAGTGACGCAAAATCGGGCGGTGAAAGACGCCTACCTCGGCAATATGGAGATCAAACATGCTTGAGCTGAAAAGCGTGGTTTCCGGCTACGACAAAGTACCGGTGTTGCACCAGGTGGAGCTGTTCGTTGGGGCGAAAGCCTTTACCGGCGTTCTCGGGCGTAACGGTATGGGGAAAACCACCCTGTTGCGTACCATTATGGGGGAACTCCCGGCCTGGCAGGGGCGGCTATTGATGAATGGTATCGATGTCACGCGCTATGAGGCCCATCAGCGCGCGGTGAGCGGCATCGGTTTTGTGCCGCAGGGGCGTCAAATCTTCCCGGCGCTGAGCGTTGAGGAAAATCTGCGCATGGGTTGCGTGAAACATTTTGCTCAATCGGCGCTGATGATTGAACGTATGCTGGAACTGTTCCCGCGCCTGAAGCGCCTGCTGGCGCAGCCGGGCGGCGCGCTGTCGGGCGGGGAGCAGCAATTGCTGGCCCTGGCCCGCTGTTTGTGCGGAGAACCGCAACTGGTGCTGCTCGACGAACCGACGGAAGGGATCCAGCCCAACATCTGCGAGGAGATCATCGAGACGCTGAAAAACCTGCGCCACGAGATGGATATCTCCATTATCCTGGTTGAGCAAGACATTGAGTTTCTCTATGCGCTCTCGGACAGCATCCACGTGATTGAAAAAGGCTGCATCACCAGCGTGATCGACCCCGCTCAAGTCAGTGTGGAGGCGATCGCCGAGGAATACATGGGCTTCCACGTTTGACGCCGTGGCACCGTCCTGTCCCTCCCGACATAACATTCGTCCTTCTTAACACAGCGCCACGCCGGATGGCTGATTACAATTCCTGTGTTCATATCGCCATCGCGCAGGAGGAACCATGGGCCAGTCATTGCTGGGGATGTTTAAGGGTGTCAAGGTGTGCGTGTTGCATCCGGAATGTCGGGAATATCAGCGGTTGGCGGAGCCGCTGATGCAGATGGGTTGCTGCGTCAGCCGCGTCTGGCCGCTCTCGGAGGAGATCCCAGCCGAAACGGCAGTGGTTGTGGCGCTGGCGGAACCACGCTGGCACTCGACGCTGGAAACCCTTGCCGCACAACTCCATGCTCGGGGCATCATCCTGATGGCGCTGGCGAAAGTGCGGGACGCCACTGTTTTACCACTGTTGCTGAGCCTGCAACCAGCGTCCATCCTATCTTTTCCCCCGCAGCCGGTGGCGCTGGTGGCGCAACTGATGATGGTGCTGCATGCGCACCGCCGGGAGACCGCATTGCGCCATGAGCTTAACAAACTCCAGGCGCGCTTCTTTCTACAGAACAAACTGAACCGGGCCAAGCTGATTCTGATGAACCGGTACGGCCTTAGCGAAAGTGCCGCGCACCGCTTTATACTCAGCGATTCGATGAATCGGCGTTGCAGTCTGGAGCACACCGCCGACAAAGTAATCGGCGGCGGTGTAAACCTGCAATTCATTAGCAGCTAGTTACCCTGTTCTTAGGCAGCAGCGAAGATGGGGAATAGCCGAAAGCTTTACGGAACGCCAGGCTGAAATGAGACATGTCAATAAAACCGTGATCCAGCGCCACTTCGGTAATATTGCGGATGTTGCCCGCTGTTAGCGCCTTGTGACAGGCGATCAATCTTTCATGCCAGAGGGTGTTCATTGGCGTGGTATTGTGAGCGGCAAAGACGCGGGTGACGGTACGTGGTGAGACGTGGTGTGCATTGGCGATCGTAGTAATCGACAGGTCGTGCTTATGCAGATTTTGCTTCAGATATTTAACCATGCGGTTATACAGATCTGGTTTTTGAATCTCGCCGCCTTGTTGCAGGTTGATGCAAACGGTGATGATATCCAACAGCGTACCGGCAAACTGTTCGGTATAAAAACTGTTTTCCTGCTCCTGATTGTACGCGAACGCCTCCTGCATCATCTGTTTCAGGGTGGTGATGCCCGGCCGCACCGGATTGAGGCAGGTGCCGGCCAATGCAGCAATTTTCGGCGTGTTTTTGTCGAACACCGCTCGCGGCAGCCGCACAATATGGATGGCGGCCTTATCCATGGAAAAATTGAACGGATGGGCGGCGTCGTAAATCACCAGTTCGTCCGGGCCCACTTTGGCGGCGTTTCCGTTCTGTTCAAGAGATCCCTTTCCCGATCGAAAATACCCCAGATAGTAATCGTTGCTTGGATGACGGCGAATGCATTCGGTCGTTCGTTGCCACAACAGGGAAGAACTCGACGTGTGGCTGGCAATCCCCACATCCGCCAGCATGCTGTAGGTAAAACTGCCGGAGAATTCGCTGGCGAATGTCTGACGCGCCTGCGCCCTGATGAGGCGGGAACAAACGGCATCACGCCAGGCATCGAACCGATGGCGGTTATCAAGATTATCGGTAGTGAAAATTTCTTTCATACGGCTTCTCGCAACGTCGTCATGGGATAGGTGATCAATGCAAGATAAAGGCCATTTTTCTTGCGTTATCAGAGCGTGGGCATCTTATTAACCAATTGATGTTAAATATTTTTTTTCCAGCAGTGCGTGAGGTGAAAGCGGAGTGTTCTAAAACAGGGCAAAGAAGCTGTACGGTGGGGCAGAAGAAATGCCACCCTCTGCGGGGTGGCGGCTAAAATGATCGACCGACTTATAGCGCCGGATGCTTACGATGCCAGTCGGTCTTCTGCTGATAAGCCCAGGCGCCCCGAATCGCGCTCGCTTCGTCGAAATGAGCCGCTATCAGTTGGCAGCCGATGGGCGCCCCCGCCGACGTTACGCCGCAGGGCAGCGTGACGGTCGGATGACCGGTGCAATCAAAGGCGCTGGTGTAACGCAGTACGCCCCGGAACAGTTCGGCATCGGTCCCGAATCGCGTCATGGTGTCCCAGGTCAGACCGGCGAAAGCGGTGACCGGTGAAAGGATCAGATCCACCTGTTTGAACAGTGCGCTGACGTTACCGCGCAGTGCGGCGCGACGCAGCCATAGCTTCTGGTACTCCAACGCCGTGACACTGTGCCCCAAATCCAGCAGGCCGGCCAGGCCCGGGCCGTACCGATCGCGCTGCGACGGAAAAGTCTCCTCGTGAGCGACGGCGGTTTCCACCGCACACATGGCGCTCCAATCCTCGGCGGCCTGCTCGGTATCGGGCATGGTGATGGGGACGATCTCCGCGCCCAGCGCCGTCAGTTGTTCAATCACCGAGCGCAGCGCGTGGCGGGTATCCTCATCTACCGGCTCCAGCGCCCAGTCCGCATCGACGCCGATACGCATACCGCTGATGCCGCGGGTCATTAGCGCGAGATAATCCGGCACCGGTTCCGAACTGGAAGTGGGATCTTTTTCATCGCGGCCGGCAATTACCTGCAACATGGCGGCGGCGTCGGCTACAGATCGGGCTATCGGGCCAATATGGTCAAGGGAGGCCGCCAGCTCAAAGGCACCGTGGCGGGTAACGCGGCTCCAGGTCGGCTTGATGCCGGTCAGACCGTTGGCGTTGGAAGGGAAACGGATAGAGCCGCCGGTGTCGGTGCCGATTGCGCCATAGCAGAGGCCCGCGGCGGTGGCGACGCCCGAACCGCTGGAAGATACGCCGGTCCACAAGGCGTTGCCCCAGGGGTTGGACGGCGGGGTGATTTCCGGGTGATGGTCGGCAAAGGCGCTTTCGGTCTGCACCAGCTTACCGATGATCACCGCCCCCGCCGCTTTAAAGCGCGTCACCACCGTAGAGTCCTCCACCGGGTAGTGCCCGCTATAAATACTCATGCCGTGCGTGGTCGGCGCGTCCTTGGTCCAGATCAAATCCTTCAGGGCAATGGGTACGCCGTGCAGCGGACCGCGAAATTCACCGTTGGAGATCTCCTTATCCGCCTGCGCGGCGTCCTTCAGCGCGGTCTCTTTCATCACGTAAATGTAGCCGTGCAACTGTGGATCCAGCGCTGCGATACGGTGCAGGATGGCGGTAGTCACCTCGACGGACGAGATCTCGCGCGACTGAATTCTTCTGCCTATCTCCAGCAGACTTTGGTAGTGCAACTCACTCATGGTTCAGCTTCCTGTTGTCAGTGAATAAGCATCGCCGGCAATCAGTGCCAGCGCATCGACTGCATTCACGCTAAAGGAGTCGCAACCTGGACGCTATGTTCAACAAGCCAGATAGTGTGTCAGAAAGGACGATCTAACCGCCCCGATTCTTGATCATCCCGGCGTACCCATGGCAACGCTTCGACATCTCAGTCTTTGAGGCCCTGAGCAGAGCGATGGATTCCCAGCCGGAGCGGTGGCGCATTTTCCTATAAGCAACACCGGACTGAAAAAATGGACGGCATTAATTTCGGTTAAGAAAATTATCTTCCGTTTTTGCGCCGCAGCGAAGATGGGAACAACCGAAAACTTTACTGAACCTATGGCTGAAATGAGACATGTCAATAACACCATGGTCCAACGCAACTTCGGTAATGTTGCGGGCAGGCTCGCTAATAACACGTTGCGCGGACAGTCAGTCTTCCGAGAGTGTTCATTAGCGTGGTATGTGGGCGGCCGGGCGTCTTAATCGGTCACACATCATCAAGCGGAGGAATCCCCACAGGTTAGCGCGAAAAACCTTCCCGATGCGTTTCTAGTTTTCTCTCCGCATCGAGGAAAAATGGTGGTCAGATTTGGGGTCAGGTTATGCTCAATTTTGGGCCTATGTGCCGGCCGCCTCGGGCCGCCGGCACATACTTTCCCCTTAGAGATACACGCGCAAATACTCCGCCATACACAATATCGCCATGGCCTGCCCGTACGGCATCGGCGTCAACGGGATCTGGCGGTAATACTCCAGATCCGGCCCCATTTCCGTACCGAATGAAGACTGCGTCAGTTCGCCTTCATCGCTGATACAGTTAATCACCCCGCGAATAGCCTTCTGCCCGACGTTTGCATAAGATGCATCGATGTAGCGTTTACGTACCGCCTTCAAGATACCATAGGCAAACCCTGCGGTTGCCGAACTCTCCAGATACGAGTCTCTGTCATCCAGCAGCGTATGCCAAAGGCCGCTTTCATCCTGCAACCGCGCCAGTGCGCTGACCTGGCTGTTTAACACTTCCAGTAAAAAACGGCGCGTCGCGTCGCGTTCCGGAAGCTCCAGCAGTTCGATAAAATCAGGGATAGCGACAGTTAACCAGCTATTCCCTCTCGCCCAGCGCGCGCGGGAAAAGTTGTGATTGCCTTCAAACGTCCAGCCGTGGAACCACAGGCCGGTTTCCCGATCCATCAGATACTGCACATGGGTAAGGAACTGAAACTTAGCTTCTTCAATGTATTCCTGACGCCCGAGCAGTTTGCCGATCTTAGCCAGCGGCATCACCGTCATCATCAGGGTGTCATCCCAGAGCTGCTGGTTATTTTCTTTGTGGATAACAACATGCTGGATCCCGCCTTTTTCCGTACGCGGCATCTCGTACATCACCCACTCGGCCCAACGCTCAAGCAGCGGCAGCCAGGCGGGATTGCCGGTCTCTTCATAGCGGTAAGCGAGGGTCAGTAACGGGCAGACCGTATTCACATTTTTAGTCGGCGTGCCTTCCGTCAGACGGGCGCTGAACCAGTCGTCGATAACGGTGCGCATAGATTCATCGCCCGTCTGTTGGTAGTACTGGAAAATGCCGTACAGGCCAACGCCGTGGGTCCACTCCCAGCCGGCCGCCCAGCCCTTGGCGTCGATGATGCGCCCATCGTCCAGATGCAGTGCAAATTCGCCCGTTGTGTCTTCAATCGCGACCAGATTACTGGTCACTTTATGGATTAACGTTTTGAGCGCATCGCGGGAGATAAAACGTTCTGGCTGGCGCAATAAGGCGCTGTGTTTTACGGAGTAAATCGTCATAGTGTCATCCTGCGTATTTATCATGTTCAGAAGTGGGTGAAGACATGTGGGCTGCGTTAGCCTTTACGGGGGGCGCTTTCTGGCGATTGAGGTAGCCAATGTTATTGTTACCCCATAGTGATTCGTATTTCAGGCCGGTCAGCATTTCCACCGTCGCCCGAATATCAGGCGAAACGCTTTCCGGCAGCGGGCGATTGGCGCTGCGCATACGCTGATTCTCTTGTTGCAACAGCTGATGCGTATGCAAATTAAGTTTAAATTTCAGAGAGATAATAAATCCGACGGCCAGTAAACCCACAGTACCAAAGCTGAGTATTTGTAAGATGGTGTGGCTGACCTGCGGATCCTGCACACTCTTGCCCGACACGAAACCGGACATCTGCAAGATGATCCCCACCAGCATGACCGCCCCTGCCTGCGAGGCTTTTCTCGTCATCGTCATCACTCCGGCAAAAATGCCCTCACGGCGTTGAGCGGTTATCGTCTCATCCACATCTGAAATGTAAGTGTAGATATTCCAGGGAATATAGTTGATCCCGCCGCGGCCCAGACCCGCCACTGCGGAAATAAACAGAAGCAGCGAATAGACATCGCTCATTCCCGCATAGTAAACCAGCGCAAACGAGACGGAGGCCAGGCCGAACAGTATAACCACAACGCGATAGGCGGGCGCTGGCCCAAAGCGGATACAAAGCGGGATCATGCCGACAACCGCAACGAACTGAAGGATTGCCATCACGCCCATTAAGTTTGATGCAGTTTGCGCCGTCTGCATCAGGACAAATACCACGTAATAGGTGAACACGGCATTGAAGACATCCTGCGCGATATAGCCGCCGAGGTATAACCCCAGATGCTGGCGAAAAATCTTGATGCGGAAAGTGGAGGTTAATTCAATGCTCAGGCGTTTGAGACGTTCCCTCAGCGTCAGGTTCTCATCGCCCTGCTCATGCCGGCGCTCCGCTTCAGATTTCAGCTCCGCAGGCCGTTCCCAGGTAAAGCAATAGACCAGCGTCAATACAATGGCGCAAATCACCGCAAGAACGAGGCTTGCGTAAAAGAACGACAGCGGATTGTCTTTACCAAAATATGACAGGAAAACGCCCGGCAGAAAGGCCGCCAATATAGCGGAAAGCTGCCCCATGGCGATGCGCGCGCCGGAGAATTTCGACTTGTGTTTAAAGTCATCGGTCATTTCCGGCACCAGTGTTTCGTAAGGCACCAGAATCATGGTGTAGACGATATCGAACAGCAGGTAGGTGAGCAGGTAATACCAAAACGCCATGTCTCCAACCCACATAATGGTGTAACTAAATATGCAAGGAATACCCAGCAAAATAAAGAACTTGCGGCGGCCAAAGCGCCGTCCAAGCCTGGTGCTGCCAAAGTTATCGCTCACATAGCCCATCAGCGGACTTACCACGGCGTCAAGCACGCGTGCGCAGGCGAAGATCAGTGTCGCCTCGATGGGCGTCAGTCCGCAAAAGCTGGTATAGAAATAAAGTAGCCAGGCTGAGGTTAATACTGCCGTGCCGGCTCCAAGGAAATCACCGGAACCGTAGGCCAGATAATGATGTAAACCTATCTTTCGTTGTTTCATTTTTTTGTGCCCCGAAGCATTGTGGATTGGGGTACGGTGCTGGCATGTCATAGGGTTGCCAACACCCGATCGCGGATTTAAAGCGCGTGATTACGCGTGTGGCACCAGCAGCACTTTGATTGCTTTAGCGCTGCCAAACGTCGCGAATGCCATCTCCCAACTGTCGAGCGGGAACTGGTGCGTCACGATGCCTTCTGCCGTCAGCAGCTTGCGGCTAAAGAGATCGATAACCGTCTCATAGCAGCCAGGGCTTAAATGCGCGCCGCGGATATCCAACTCTTTTCTGTCGCCGATGATTGACCAGTCGATGGAGGTCTCGCGACTGAATACGCTGAATTCCACGAAGCGCCCAAGCTTACGGATCATTTGCAGTCCCTGATTGACTGCCGCCGGGTTGCCAGAGGCTTCAATGTAGACATCGCAGCCATAGCCGTCGGTCATCGTTTTCACTTTCGCGATAACGTCTTCCTCAAGCGGATTCATGACCTCATCCGCGCCAAGCTGTTTCGCCAGCGCCAGGCGGTGCGGCATCGTGTCGATAACAATGAGTTTTTTCGGCGTTTTAAGTTTGATGGCTTGCACCATGCCGAGTCCTAAAGTTCCGGCCCCCGCCAGCACCACCACGTCGTTAAACTGAATATCGCCACGATTGACCGCGTGCACCGAACAGGAGAACGGCTCAATCAGCGCGCACTCTTCCAGCGACAGCGACTCAGGGATTTTGTGTACCCGACTGGTGGGCTTAAACAGCATGTATTCGGTCATGCCGCCATCGGCATCTTCTTTCTGGAAACCGTAGATGTCGTGTTTTTCACACATCCAGTACTGCCCGTTGCGACAAAAACGGCACTTATCGCAAGGTACGATCTGTTCCGCAATAACACGGTCGCCCAGCGCGACACCAAAGTGCTCCAGCGCATTCGGGCCTGCCGCATGAACGGTGCCGTAGAACTCATGACCGCTGACTACCGGGGTTTTTACATACGGAGGAAACGTCTCGTTGCCCCAAAACATCGGCGCACCGTGGTAGCAGTGAAAATCAGAGGCGCAGATACCGCAAGCGCCAACTTTCACCAGCAGTTCATTCTCTTTTGGCTCCGGCAGCGGCGCAGAGATCAGGCGATAGTCTTTCGGGCCAAAATTGACCAGTTGTTTGATTACAGTGGGTTTTATGTTCACAGTTGCATTTCCTGTACATATCGAGTGTGAATGCACATTAAAATGTTTTCGTGAACATTTATAACTAGACAGTATGTTTTTGTGATCGCGTTGACAGTTTATTTTTAAAAAATCATAAATATCATACACATATAATTGAAACGTTATTTCACAATAGAATACACCCAACGTGTCATAATTTTATATGTATGATAATATTGCCAAATTATGTTCACATAAACATTGAATACGCGTCAAAACCAGGAGAGTAAAACGGAGTCACAACTAGCGGTAGTTTTTAAGAAAGCCGTTTATTACCGTGCGCTGCTGCCAGGGGCGCTCTTCAATAGCCGCCACCAGATTTTCGGCGACGATGGTCGCCCATTGCTTGTAATCATGAACAACGGAAGGGTAAAAAAATCCAAAATCTTCGGCATTGGGCATGTCGTCTATGGAGAGAAATTCAACTTTATTCAGTGACCATTTTGTCGCGACGCTGCGCGCAGCAAGAGAAATGGCGCCGTTGATCCCAACAATTGCGTCGTAATTCATCACCCCGGAGGAGAAGTGAGCGGTAATTTTCTCTTTCGCTTTGTCATAGCGATAGTCCGCATACAGGCAGGTAACCTGCGTCGTGGCGGGAATGTTTTGACAGATACTGCGCACACGCGCCTGAGTGATACGCGAGTGCTCCTGACCACCAATCACCAGAATATGACGCCAGGCTTTCTCGGTAATGACCGAGGCGATTAGCTCCCCTGCCCGTTCATCGTTAACGAAAACGGCAGGCAGGTTGGTGTCAAACTGACGGTCGAACTGAATAAGCTTCGTCGGCGAATTATGCAGAATTTTAAGGTGGCTTACGTCATAGTCGGGCGTATCGCTGATGACGGACAACACCACACCCGCCGCTTTGTAGCCCACCAGCGTATTGATCGCCTTCACTTCAGACTCGCGGCCGCCGCCGGTGGTAAAAATCATCACCGAATACCCTTTTTCCTCGGCGCGCAGGCATAACTCCTGAATCACGTACGAGTAGCTCTGGTTAAAGGTATCGTCCGTCACAATGCCAATAATGGGGCTTTGGGATGTTTTGATATTCTGTGCAAATACGTTGGGAACGTACTCTACTTCGCTGGCAATCCGCAGGATCTTCTCCCGCGTTTTGGCTTTGACTTTGCCCGGATCGGTAAAGGTTCGGGAAACGGTAATACTGCTGACGCCCGCGAGACGGGCGATATCAGTGATAGTGGGTGATTTATTACCGGACGCTTTCATGTGTTGACAATGACTCAGCCGAAAAAGAGGAAGTATATCATTTCCCCCGTTTCATTCGGAGACATCTTCGCGTCAATACCCTATCGACCGGTTCAAGAAGATAAGCCGTCCTGCGCGAACGTTCTGCTGGTCAATCCGGGCGGTTCACGCCTCTGATATTTCAAATACCGTATCAATGGTAAAGATTGTCTCGGTTCAGGCGCCTACCTGCATAAAAACAACCCGGGTTTTATGCCCCAAAAAAGCACACAGCGTCTCATTATGGGGCAATTGTTTTCTTTGTCGAACACCCTCTTAATCTTTTTCTCTTATTAATTAACCAATTAATGGTTATTAGCGCAAATAAAATCGCTTGGCATAAAACGTGCATGTTGTACATACAAGACTATACAAGAAAGCCGGTTTGAGCAGTTTGCCAATACGGTTTTATTAATCCATGGATATGGCATTGCCGCAGTTCTGGCGTTGCCCTATCAGCAGATAAGGTCGTGGTGGAATAACAATGATTTCGTTCGATAACGTCACAAAACACTATGAGGATGGAACCCTGGTTGTCGACAGGCTTTCTTTCATCGCCCCAACCGGCAAACTCACCATTCTGGTGGGGCCGTCAGGATGCGGGAAAACCACCTCATTGCGCATGATTAACCGTCTGATCGAGCCGTCCACAGGCAAAATTCTGTTAAACGGTCAGTCCACGGCAGGAATGGACGTGGTCAAGCTACGGCGCAGAATTGGATATGTTATTCAGAACGCAGGGCTTTTCCCCCATAAAACCATCGTCGACAATGTGGCCGTCACCGCCTTGCTCAACGGCGCCACCCGACTAGCGGCACATAAAACCGCGCTTGAACTGCTGGAACGCGTCGGGCTTTCTCCGGCGCTGGCGCAGCGCTATCCCTGGCAATTATCCGGCGGTCAGCAGCAGCGTGTCGGCGTAGCTCGGGCGCTGGCGGCAGATCCTGAATTTATGCTGATGGATGAACCGTTCAGTGCGGTGGATCCGGTGGTGCGCGAGCAGTTACAGGATGAGTTTCTACGCCTACAGCGCGACATCGGCAAAACCATCATTATGGTGACACACGATATTGACGAGGCCATGAAGCTGGGCGATCAGGTAGCGGTGCTGATGCCGGGTGGCCGTCTGGCGCAAATCGCCTCACCGGCGGAACTGCTTACCTCGCCTGACAGCCCCTTTGTCGCTGATTTTATCGGCCGGGATCGGGGCTATCGGCGTTTGGCGTTCAGCGCACTGCATCCGCAGCTCACGCTACAACCGGAACCCTGCGTCAATGTCGGCGCCAGCGTCGAACAGGCCCGGGCGCAAACTCAGGAACGCTGGATCCTGGTCACCGATCAGCAAAAACCGCTCGGCTGGTTCGATCTGCGCCAGCCCCGGGAAGCCACCGTCACCAACGAAGCCATTAACCTTGGCAGCACATTCGCCCCGTTGTCAGGATCGCTGCGGCAACTTACCGACGCGGTACTCAGTTCTCCCTGTCAGCGGGGGATCGTAGTGGACGATCGGCAATGTCTGTTGGGATCGGTGAATTTCGATAGCGTTCTGTCTGCGCTGCGCGACGGTAATGACCAGGGGGTATCATGAGATTTGACTGGCTATGGCGGCAAAGCGATCAGATTTTGCAGCTCTTTCTCTGGCATGTCTGGCTCTCGGTGGTGCCGGTGCTGCTGGGTCTGGTGCTGGCGATCCCCGTTGGTCAGATGATTCAGAGCCTGCCGCGTCTGAAAAGTCTGATCCTCAACCTGTTCGGTCTGCTGTACACCATTCCTTCCCTGGCGTTGTTTGTGCTGTTACCCGGGATCCTCGGCACCCGCATCCTCGATACCATCAATGTGGTGGCGGCTCTGACCATCTATGCCTTTGCGTTGCTGGTGCGCACCGTGTGTGACGGCCTGGACGCTGTTTCGCCGGATACGCGGCAAGCCGCGCTGGCATTGGGATACAAACCGTTCCAGCAATTTCTCGCCGTGGACTTGCCCATCGCCGTGCCGGTGATTGCCGCCGGACTGCGCGTCGTGGTGGTTTCCAATGTCAGCATCGTCTCAATCGCCGCATTGGTGGGCGCGCCGCAGCTCGGCAGCCTGTTTACCCAAGGTTTCCAGCTCCATTTTCTTACCCCGATTATTGCCGGCATCGTGCTGTGCATCCTGTTGGCATTATTGCTCGATAATCTGTTGCTGCTTCTTACCCGCAGACTGGCAGCCTGGCAACCCAAAAGGAGCTCAACATGATCGATTGGTTTATGGATAGCAGCCGCTGGCTGGGGGATGAAGGGCTGTTGGCGCTGCTTTGCCAGCATCTGTTATACAGCGCCGTCGCTCTGGGCATCGCCATCCTGCTGGCTTTCCCTATTGGGTGCTATGCCGGCCATACCGGCAAAGGGGAACGCCTGTTAATCGGCAGCGCCAACGCATTGCGCGCCCTGCCGTCTTTCGGTCTGATCATTCTGCTGGTGATTGTTTTTGGCCCGGTGTTTGAATCCGATCTGGCTTTTATTGTGCCTTGTCTGATTGTACTCATCATCCTGGCGCTTCCCCCGATCATGCTGGGGGTATGGTCCGGCATCACCGCCATCGACAGAACCGTTATCGATTCCGCCTGCGGAATGGGCTATTCCCCGTGGCGCCTGCTGTTTTCCGTGGAGCTGCCCTGCGCCCTGCCGCTGATCCTGTCCGGTATCCGCAGCGCCACCCTGCAAATCATCTCCACGGCCACCATCGCCGCCTATGTGTCGATGGGAGGACTGGGACGTTTGATTATCGATGGCCGAGCGCAGAACGACTATCAGCAGATGGTTGCCGGCGCCATTCTGGTGGCGCTGCTGGCGCTAATTATCGATTGTTTGTTCTCATTGTTAACACGCATGATGGTTTCGCCCGGCATTTTGCGGCACGAAGTGCGTCTGAACCCCACCACGAAAACATCCTCTTCACTTGTCAGGAGTCCAGCCAAATGAAACTGAGTCAATTACTCGCTGCATCACTGTTATCCCTTGCTTTGTGTCAGACCGGTCAGGCGGCATCTCAGGATGCGAAAGCCAACGATGTGGGCACCATAATTATCGGGTCTGCTGATTTTCCTGAAAGTCAGTTGCTGGCCACCATTTATGCCGGCGCGCTGGCGGCGAACAACATTCGTACGCAGACAAAACTGAATATCGGCAGCCGGGAGGTTTACATGCCGGCCCTGCTCGACGGCTCCATCAATCTGCTCCCCGAATACAGCGGCGCCGCGCTGAGCTATCTGGATGACAAAACCGAGGCGCACAGCCCGGAAGACGTCGCCAAAGCCCTGGCAACCAAACTGCCGCCGCAAATTAAGATGTTGAATATTTCCGAGGCGCAGGACGGCGATATTCTGGCCGTTAGCCAAAAAACCGCCCAGCGTTACAACCTGAAAACCATTGACGATCTGGCGCCGATCGCCAATGGATTAGTGCTGGGCGGCCCGCCGGAGTGGAAAACCCGCCGCGAAGGGGTCATCGGTCTGAAAGAGATTTATGGCCTGGACTTTAAGACATTCAAAGTGTTGGACGTCTCCGGGCCGCTGACTCTGTCCGCGCTGAAAAATAACCAAATACAGGTAGCCAACTTCAACTCCACCACGCCGGCGCTGAAACAGAACCACCTGGTAACGCTACAGGACACCAAGAACCTGTTCCTGGCCCAGAATATCGTTCCGCTGATTGCCGTCGACAAGTCCAACAGCGTGGTGGAAACCACCCTTAATAACGTTTCCGCCAAACTGACCACCGAAGACCTGATAGCCATGAATGAAAAACTGGCGGATTTTGAAAGCCTTGAGAACGTAGCGCGCGAGTGGCTGCTTCAGCACGGCTTACAAAAATAACCCACCGGGATCCAGGACGGTAAGGAAACCGTCCTGAACCTGTCAGTCATTACCCGCTCCGCAACACTCGCGCTTTCAGCGTTCTTCGATCACCACTACGCACTGGCCGGCGCGCACCGCTGAACCGGGCTGCACGCGGATCTCGCGTACAATGCCCTCCAGCGGCGACGCCAGCGGTATCTCCATCTTCATCGACTCCAACACCACCAGCACATCGCCTTTGGCGACCGTCGCCCCCAGCGTGGTTTTCACCTGCCAGAGATTACCGGCGATCGGGCTTTCCACCCCCTGCCGCCCCGGCGGCAACGGGGTATCCTCGGCGCTTTCCATCACTGTCTCTTCACTGTCAAAGTGCGCCTGACCGGACGCGATCCAACGCTCGCGTTCGGCATGAAAAGCGGCGCGCTGGCGAGTACGAAAGGCGGCGATGCCCTCGGCCTCGCGGGCAAGAAAGGCCTGATAATCAGCCAGCGCCAATTCGCTTTGCGTGATGCGCAGCGGATAGCGCCCCAGTGGAAAATCGCGCCGGATGCGCAACAGCTCGTCGGCGGATACCGGATAAAAACGGATCTGATCGAAGAAGCGCAGCAGCCAGGGCTTACCGCCAAACGCCGCCACATCGCGGTAGCGATTCCACATCTGCAAGGTTCGGCCGACGAACTGATATCCTCCCGGCCCTTCCATACCGTAGACGCACAGGTAGGCGCCGCCGATACCCACCGAGTTTTCCGCCGTCCAGGTGCGCGCCGGGTTGTATTTGGTGGTGACCAGCCGATGACGCGGATCCAATGGCGTCGCCACCGGCGCGCCGAGATACACATCCCCCAGCCCCATGACCAGATAGCTGGCGTCGAAAACGGTTTTGTAGACCTCGTCAAGATCCGCCACATCGTTGATGCGGCGAATAAACTCCAGATTGCTCGGGCACCAGGGGGCATCGCGGCGCACGGTGGTCATATATTTCCGAATAGCCAGCTGGCAGGCGGGATCGTCCCAGGAGAGCGGCAGGTGCACAATGCGCGACGGCACCCGGAGATCGCCGCGGGCGCAAACGTCATCCCACAGGCCGCCGATGATTTCCAGCAGTTGCGCCTGCGGCAGCGTTTCAGGCTGATAATGTACCTGTAGCGAGCGGATACCGGGCGTCAGGTCGATGACGCCATCAAGATCGTTGGCCGCCAGCGCCTGCATCAACGCATGTCCGCGAAAACGCAGCACCAGATCCAGCTCGGGATCGCCAATTTCCAGCAACAGATGCGTGTCCCCGGACAGACGAACCACCAGACGCCGATCGCCGCCGCCGATGTCGAGCACCACCGGCGATGTCAGCGGAGCGGGCCGCCAGTGGGTCGTTACCGGCGCAAGCGCGGCGATTTCGGCGCGCCGCGCCTGCGCCAACCCGCGGGCTGTGGCGATATCGACCGGCACGAAACGGACGCGATCGCCGGCCTTGAGCTGGCCTAGCTGATACAGATCGGCGTCGATCACCGTCACCGGACAGACAAAACCGCCCAGACTGGGGCCGTCAGGGCCGAGTATCACCGGCATATCGCCGGTGAAATCCACCGCGCCAATGGCATAGGGGTTGTCATGGATATTCGACGGATGCAGCCCCGCCTCGCCCCCGCTGTCGCGCACCCACTCGGGCTTCGGCCCGATCAGACGCACGCCGGTGCGGCTGGAGTTGAAATGCACCTCCCAGTCGGTGGCGAAAAAAGTGTCCATATAAGCCAGCGTAAAATATTCCGGCGCGCCGTGCGGCCCGTAAATCACTCTCAGTTGCCGCACGGCGGGCAGTTGGGCGCGCAGGCCGTCAGGCAGGCTGTCTCCCGCACGGCTGTCGTTGAGAGGGGCAAGATGCAGTACGTCGCCCGCGCGCAAAGCGCGCCCCGCATGGCCGCCAAACTGCCCCAGCGTAAAGGTGCTTTTGCTGCCAAGATAGTCAGGCACCGCGATACCGCCGCGCAGACACAGGTAGCTGCGAACCCCTTGCGCACGCATCGCGCCCAGCCGCAGCGTGGCCCCCGCCGAAATAAAGAAGGCGGTGTCCATCGGCCGGGCTTCGCCATCGATATCGATCGGCAAGGCAGCCCCCGTCACGGCGACCACCGAGTCGGTGTTGAAACGCAGCGTCGGGCCGTTCATGGTGATTTCCAGCGCCGCGTCGCCTTCATCATTCCCCAGCAGCCGATTGCCCAGCCGCAGCGCGCGATCGTCCATCGGGCCGGACGGCGGTACGCCGACCGCCCAATAACCGAGACGTCCGGGGTAATCCTGTACCGTGGTCTGCGTGCCGGCAGCGAGCACCTCGCAGGTCATCGCCTGATAAGTCAGATTATCCAGGCAGCGCGTCCAGGGGGAACCGCTGGAAAATGGCCTGTCCGCCAGGATCTGGCGCAGATAGTTGCGATTGGTTTCAACGCCGTACAGTCGGGTGTCCGCCAGCGCCCGATCCAGCGCCGCGGCGGCCTGTTCGCGGGTCGCCGCCCAGCTAATCAGCTTGGCGATCATCGGGTCGAAAAACGGCGGGATCTCGCACCCCGCCTCTACCCAGGTATCGATCCGTAGCGCCTGACCGTCCGCGTCAGGGAACGAGACATCGGTCAGCAGGCCGGGGGATGGCTGGAAATTGCGGCCCGGATCTTCCGCATACACGCGGGCCTGAATCGCGTGCCCGCGTGGATGCAGATTTGTCGCCAACTCGGCGAGCGGCGGCAGGTCGCCGGCGGCCAGTTCAATCATCCAGCGCACCAGATCGATGCCCCAAACCTGCTCGGTGACGCCGTGCTCAACCTGCAAACGGGTATTCACTTCGAGAAAATAGAATTGCTGTGCGGCGCTGTCATAGACGAACTCCACCGTGCCCGCACTGCGGTAGTTCACCGCGCCGGCAAGCCTGACCGCGGCCTCACATAGCGCCTCCGCCATCCCCGCCGGCAGGTTGGGCGCCGGGGTTTCCTCGATAACCTTTTGATTGCGGCGCTGCACCGAACAATCCCGCACGCCGAGGGCCAACACCTCGCCACGGCCATCGCCAAAAATCTGTACTTCCAGATGCCTGGCCCGCTCGATGTACTTTTCGATAAACACGCCGGCATCGCTGAAGTTATTCTGGCCGAGGCGCTGTACCGTTTCAAACGCCTCGGAAAGCGCCTCCGCGTTGTAACAGACCCGCATACCGATACCGCCGCCGCCCGCCGTGCTCTTGAGCATCACCGGGTAACCGATTTGTGCGCCGGCTTCCAGAGCGGCGTCAAGGTTTTCCAACAGCGCCGTGCCTTCGAGCAACGGCACCGCGTGCTGTTTGGCTAAAGCCCGGGCGGTGTGCTTCAGGCCGAACACCCGCAGTTGTTCAGGCGTCGGGCCGACGAAAGCGATCCCCGCCGCCGCGCACGCCTCGGCAAAGGCGGCGTTCTCCGAGAGAAAACCATATCCCGGATGGATGGCGCGGGCGCCGCTCTGACGGGCGGCGGCAAGTATTTTTTCCACCGCCAGGTAGGTCTGGGCGGCGGGGCCGTCGCCCAGACCTATCGCTTCATCCGCCTGCTGAATATGCAGACTGCTGACATCCGCGTCGGCGTAAACCGCCACGCCCTGTACCCCTAACGTGCGCAGCGTACGAAGAATACGACACGCAATGGCGCCGCGATTGGCAATGAGAAGTTTGTCAAACATTCGCTAGACTCTCACAAGGGCGGGCCGTCCCGCCGGAATCAAGACCGCCTCATGGTCGTCCAGGGCGGTAAATACGATGGCGGCGGCGCGTTACCGGGCGGTCAGTTCCATACCAATACCTCGGCCGGCGTCGGATCCCAGCCGTTGCAGGGGTTGTTGAGCTGGGGACAGTTGGAAATCAGCACGATGACATCGCATTCCGCCCGCAGCTCGACGTATTTGCCCGGCGCGGAAATACCGTCCTCAAAGGTCAGCCCGCCCTCGGCGGTGACGGGAACATTCATGAAGAAGTTGATGTTGGCGCCGATGTCCCTTTTGTTCAGCCGTCCATCATGCAGGCAGGCGCACAGAAAGTTGTCGCGACAGCTGTGCATATAGCGCCGGTCAAGCGCATAGCGCACGGTGTTGCTCTCCTGCGCGCAGGCGCCGCCCAGCGTGTCATGGCGTCCGCAGGTATCGGCAACGATGGTCAACAGCGGGTTGCCCAGATTGGAATACAGTACGCTGCCCGTCGTCAGATAGACGTTGTTTTGCCGACGCAGCGTACGTTGCGGATCGTAACGTTCACGGGGATTGGCGGCGCGGTAGAACAGCGTGTCGATGGCCTGATTTCCCTCCAGATCGAGCAGACGCAAGATCTGGCCTTGTTTGACCTCGAACAGATAAGGCTCGCCGGCGGGGATCACATGGCGGAAAACCGCATCGTGCGCCGCAAGGTTGCTGGCGGTGAGAGTCATGTTATTTCTCCTTAAAGCTGGAAGCGTTCGGTGTTATGAAAAGCCCGCGCGTTCTCCGGGCGCGATGTGCGACAGCCCACGGTGATGCCGTCGCCGGCGGCCTGGCTCCACGCCAGCCGCACCGGCCGCGGGGCATAACGCGGATTCGGATCCATCGGATGTTGCAACGCGGTCAAGACCACCAGCGTGTCCATCGGGGCGAACAGCTCGATATAATCGCCCGGCCGGGAAGAGTCCGGGTGGAAGCAAAACCGGCCGCTTTCAGCGACCGTCACTTTGCTGAACAAATTGACCACCATCAGCAAGTCCTGAAGGTCAAGATTCCACTTGCCCATTTCCACCAGCAGGTTGTCCGTGCCGTTGCGGAAAAAACCGTTGCGCAGTTCCTGATAGCGCCCTGGCCCGTATTTCTGCTGAACTTCGTCCGCATTGAGCACGCCGCCAAAACTGTCATGCCAGCCGCAGGTATCCGTAATAATCGCCGCCAGCACCCGTCCCATGTCGGAATACAGACAATGGCCCGCCGTCAGTTTGGCGGTATGCTGTCCTTTCAGGGTGTCCGGCAGATTCAGCCGTTCGCTGGGCTGGCGGGCGTTGAGCAGCAATAGGCTAACGTTGGCTCCGCCTTCTATGTCGGTGATGCGCAGCACCTGGCCGCGCTTGAGAATGAACGAGGTATGACCGCCGCCGGGGACGGTTTCTTCATACAGATTGGCGCGTAACGCCAGCGTATCTGTGGTCATAAAAAAGCTCCTTAAAAAGTAACGGGGTCGGCGCCAGTGATACGCGGCGGCAAGGCGGTTAGCGCCTCACGGGCGGCGTGACGATTCTGATTGAGCGGAATGTCATAGGTGATGCGCGCGCCGTAAGCGTTAGGGGCCTGCGGATCGATGCGCACCTTGTCGAATACCAGCAGGCGCGTGCCGAGGTTGAACCCTTCCGACAGATCGTGCGTCACCATAAACACCGTCAGCCGGGTTTCATTCCACAGTTCCAGCAGCAGGGTATGCATATCTTTGCGGATACCGGGATCGAGGGCGCCGAACGGTTCGTCGAGCAGCAGAATGCGCGGCTGGACGATAAATGCCTGAGCGATGGCCAGACGCTGTTGCATGCCGCCGGAAAGCTGGCTGGGATAGTGATGCAGCGCCTGTCCGAGACCGACGCGCGCCAGCATGGCCGCCGCTTTTTCTCTGGCCGCGCGTTTACGCCGGCCAAACAGACGCCCGCACCAGGGGGCATGCGGTAACTCCAACCCGATGGTCACGTTTTCCAGCACGCTCAGATGCGGAAAAACCGAGTAACGCTGGAAGACCACACCGCGGCTAACGTCGGGTTCGGCGGGCAATGCGCCGCCCTCCAGCCGGATGCTGCCGCGGCTGGGCTGTTCCTGACCGAGCAGCAGGCGCAGAAACGTCGATTTGCCGCAGCCCGACGCGCCGACCATCGTGCAAAACTCCCCTTCGCCAATATGCAGGTTCAGCCGTTCCAGCACCACATGGTCGCCATACTCCTGCCAGATGTTATCGATTTCGATAAAGCTCATGCTTTTCCTCCCTCTGACCAGGGGAAACAGCGGCGGTTGAGATAACGCAGCGACAGATCCATCAGCCACGCCAGCAGCGTGATCCACGCCACGTAAGGCAGAATCACATCCATCGCCATATAGCGGCGTACCAGAAAGATGCGATACCCCAGCCCGGCGGTGGCCGAAATGGCCTCGGCGGAGATCAGAAACAGCCACGCCGTGCCGAGCAGCAGGCGCAGCGACGTCAACAGGCGCGATAGCAACTGCGGCAGCACCACCCGCAAAACCACGATCCAGCTATTGGCGCCCAGCGTCTGGGCTTTGATCAGGATCTCCGGCGGGATCTCCCGGGCGCGCTGTTCCAGATCGCGCGCCAGCATCGGCGTGATGCCAATGACGATCAGCATGACTTTTGATAGTTCATCCAGTCCGAACACAATAAACAGGATCGGCAGGATGGCGAGCGGCGGGATCATCGACAGTACCGCCATCAATGGCGACAGAGACGCCCGCAACAAAGGAAACACCCCCGCCGCAATGCCGAAGCACAGGCCGAGCAATGAGGCGATCGCCAATCCGCTCGCCAGTCTGCCCAGGCTGACGGCCGTATCCAGCCAAAGCAGGTAATCGCCGCTGCGCCTGTCCGCCGTAAACGCCATACGCTGGATGGCGTCGGCCATCTGCGCGAAACTGGGCAACAGCTTGTCGCTGGGATTGGCCTCCAGCCGCACGGCGGACCCCATCAGATACGCCGCCAACAGCACGACAAAAGGCAACAGTACCAGCAGCATGCGTCCACTCCGTTGCGGGTGGCGATTAATCAGGCGCATGGCATTTTCTCCTGTGAGTCGGGATCAAAGCTGGCCCGCGGCCGCCAGTCGAACGAACTCATCATTGAAGCGCAGCTTCACATTCCCGCTATCGCCCTGGGTGATGCCGCCGGGGAAATTCATGCCGATAAACTCCGCGCTCTGCGCGCCATCCCCCAGCAGCCCTTTGTCAAAAGAGAATTTCGCCACCCGTTGCATGGTGGCGGGCAGTTCCGGGTTGGTAATGAACTGTAGATTGTCCTGCGCGGTGTAAAACAGATGGGTGGTTTTCAACTGTGCCTGATAACCGGCCAGATCGGTGCCGGATGCTTTAGCCATCGACTCAAGCGCCGCCGGGTTGCCCGCCTGCATCAGCGCCATCATTTCGAACCAGGCGCCGGTGAGGGCTTTGCCAAAGTCAGGATTCTCTTGCAGCACGCGGGTATTGACCACCATCATGTCAATCAACTCGCCCGGCACCTGTCCGGAGTGGAAGACCTCGGTGGTGTCCGGGATGGCTTTGATGGCGGAAAGCTGCGGGTTCCAGGCCACGGCGGCCTGTACGCTGCGGGTGGAAAAGGCGGCGACGATATCGGCGTCAGAGGTGTTGACCACCGTTATATCGCGCTCCTGCAACCCGGCGGTTTCCAGCCCGCGCACCAGCAGGTAATGCGATACCGACAGCTCCGGCAAATTGACTCTCATGCCGCGCAGATCGTTGAGCGTTTTGCCCGTGCCTTTCAACACCACGCCATCGTTGCCGTCGGAGAAACTCCCCAACAATAGCGCCGTCGAATCCACGCCGCCCGCCGCCGGGATGGTCAACGCATCCATGTTGGTCATGGTGCAGCCGTCAAACTGTCCGGCGGTATATTGATTGATGGATTCAACGTAGTCGTTAAGTTGAGTGACGTTGATTTTGATGCCGTACTTATCGGCCCATTTGTCGATGATGCCTTCGGTGCCGATATACCCCCACGGCATCCATCCCGCGTAGATGGTCCAGCAGACGTTGAACTCTTTTTTGGGCGCGGAGTGAGAAGGAAAGCTTAATACTGCCGAGAGACTGAGGACGCAAACACCCAGTAAGCGAGATAATTTCATGTCAGACCTCCAGTTGGGGTGGGAAAAAAGGGGAGCAGCGCTACACCAGCGGTGTTGCTGTCTCCCGGGCTTTTATCCCGCCGTGTAACCTCAACTGGAGGTCGCCAGCTCTCGGACCAGTCATCCGCATCGCGCGGATCGGAACCCTAGCCAGCTATTCAGGTCATTCAGCACAATGCCGTAGTGCTGCCCCACACAAACCAGAAGCAAAATACATGCCAGCCCTTGGAAGGCCCTGAGCGCCGCATTCCGGCGCCGAAATCGCCCCGCGACGCCCCACGCTGGTGCCACCGGTTGCGTCGCGCTGGTGCATTTTGTCGGCGGCGCTGGCTGAACCCGCCGGGGAAAGAAAATATCAAACTGTGATCGTTATCAATCCCAACCGCTGGATTTTGCCAGCTTTACCCCGCCGGCGTCACTCACCTAAAGGCAGGCCTGTCGTCCGCTCTTTAGAGTCGATGGCTCCGGGGTCGTAGGCCGTCGCCCTGTCCATTCAATAAAAATGAGGGATAGAGAATGAATAACGACATTACTATGGGGATTTTCTGGCACTTGATCGGCGCAGCCAGCGCCGCCTGCTTTTATGCGCCGTTCAAGAAAGTACGACACTGGTCGTGGGAAAGCATGTGGTCGGTGGGCGGCATGGTGTCATGGCTGCTCCTGCCCTGGGCGGTGAGCGCGTTATTGTTGCCGGATTTCTGGGGATATTACGCTTCGTTCAGCGCCGCGACCTTATTACCGGTGTTCCTGTTCGGCGCCATGTGGGGCATAGGCAACATCAATTACGGCCTCACCATGCGCTATCTTGGCATGTCGATGGGTATCGGCATCGCCATTGGCATCACGCTGATAGTCGGCACCCTGATGACGCCGATCCTGAACGGTAAATTCGGCGTGCTGATTGGCACAGCCGGCGGCCGGATGACGCTGCTGGGCGTACTGGTCGCGGTGATTGGCGTGGCGATCGTCACCTATGCCGGCCGGTTAAAAGAACGCCAGATGGGCATTCAGGCCGAAGAGTTCAACCTGAAAAAAGGACTGATGCTGGCCGTCATGTGCGGCATCTTCTCTGCCGGGATGTCCTTTGCGATGGACGCGGCGAAACCGATGCACGAAACCGCGGCGACCCTCGGCGTGGATCCGTTATATGTGGCGCTGCCAAGTTACGTGGTCATTATGGGCGGAGGCGCGCTGATTAACCTGGGCTTCTGTTTCATTCGCCTGGCGACAGTGAAAGATCTGTCGGTCAAAGCGGACTTCTCTGTGGCGAAACCTCTGCTGATCAGTAACCTACTGCTTTCCGCGCTCGGGGGGCTGATGTGGTATCTCCAGTTCTTTTTCTATGCCTGGGGCCACGCCAAAATTCCGCCGCAGTATGACTATATGAGCTGGATGCTGCATATGAGCTTCTATGTGCTGTGCGGCGGCTTGGTCGGTCTGATCCTGAAAGAGTGGACATCGGCCGGCCGCCGGCCGGTCGGCGTATTAAGCGTGGGTTGCGTGGTGATTATTCTGGCGGCCAACATCGTTGGTTTGGGGATGGCCAGCTGATTGCGCTTATACCGCCGCCACATACCGTTGACGCCACAGACGTGGCGTCATTCCCGTCTCTTTGGCGAACACCACCGAAAAATAGTTGCTGTCTTCAAAACCGCAGTGCGCGGCGATATCGCTGATCAGCATTTCACTGTGCCGCAGCAGGTACTGCGCCTGACAGATACGCAGCTGGCGCAAATACTGGTTGATGGTCATCCCGGTTTGTGAACGGAATAGCTGACGCAGCGGACGCTCCGCCACCTGGTGATGACGACAGAAATGCGCTAAATCGAACGGCGACGCCAAGCTGTTTCCCAGGGCGGCGATTAATAAATCAAGCTTTTCCCCTTCGCACACGCCATCGGCGCTCACCGACTGATAGCGATGGCGGCGCAGCGTAATAATGAGCTGTAAAAACAGGCTTTCCGATAAGCAACGGGACAGCGCATCCCCTTTGTGGCTTTCATATTCAAGTTGACCGATAACCTGCCGCGCCTGCGCCATGCCGTGGCTGCTGAGTCGCCAATGCCGATCGTCGCCTGGCGCGTGACCGCTTTGCAACAGCCCCTGCCAGTCGACATTCAGTTGCAGCCGCTCCGGACAATAGATGATGTTATGCAATACCAGATCGTTCACCGCTTCATAGCTATGGCGATCTTCAGCCCGAATATAAAACAGATCGCCGCAGGTAATGCGGTAAGGACGGTCATTAAGCACATGCAGACCGTTACCGCGCCATACCAGCACCAGCTCGCAAAACTCATGGGTATGTTCGGCAAACACATTTTGCGGATAACGATCCGCCACCGCCACCGATTGCGTATCGAAAGCGAAGAAGTCGCTTTTTTTCAGGATTAACCGACCAGACACCGCGCCCTCCGCCTCAACCAGGATAGTCAGAAAGTATTGCGCTTTTTGATCTAAAAAACGGTGACTGATTTCGCGTTACTGCCGTTCCCTGTCCTGCCCGTGACGAATGGCGCTCGGCGAATACGAAAACTCGCGCTTAAACAGGGTGGAAAAATGGTTACTGTCGACAAAACCGCAGCGAAAGGCGATATCCGTGACGCTCGCGTCAGTCTGACGCAGTAAATGCCGCGCCTTGAGCAACCGGAAACGATTGAGATAGCGTTGCGGCGTCAACCCCGTTTGCTGTTTTAACTGGCGGTGCAATGTGCGTAATGACAGCATGAACCGCTCCGCCAGCCGTTCCCAACAGATCTCGTCGGCGTAGTGCTCTTCCAGCCAGGCGATTAAATGGTTGAGCCGTCCGTCGGCGTCATTAATGTTATCCGCCAGGCTGCTTTTGCGTAACAGCACTAATAGCTGCATAAACAAAATTTCGCGGTTGGCAATCACGTGCGGGTCAACCTCATCACCCAGCAATTCCAGTTGATCAATCAACTCGCCAATCTGCTTCAACACGCCCTGATTCACGCGCCAGTGCGACAGGTAATTCCCCTCTCGTTCCTGCGGCAATAACCGCTCCAGCCCGCTCAGAAAGCTGAACGCGTCCGGCGCGCGGTACAGTACATTGGTCAGGCACAGGTTTTCCGTATGTTCATACAGATGCCGATCGCGATCGCGGACAAAGCAGATGGAACCACTGCTCAGCGTATAAGGCTGATCGTTAAAAATATGGGTGCCATTACCCTGCTCGACAATCACAATTTCGAAGAAATCATGGTAATGCTCAGGGAACGCCGACTGGGGGAGACGCGGCTCAATCGTAATCGACGCTTTTCCCGAAGGGAAAAAATCAACGCTCTGTAATAGCATGCTTGTCGTCTCCGCCCTGGTTGAATGTCGCCTTGATGGTAGAGAACTATTCTCAATCGCACCATGAATTTTCAACGCGAAAACGCGTAAATCCTGCACGTTTTTTAAGAAAGCCAGGAAATTACTCGGAAATGCGGCCAACGTCACAGGATGTGACGATGACCGATAAATGACATTTTGTGATGTCGCTCACATTCATCTTTGCCTCTTTGCCACCGCGATCTGCGGGATGTCCGTAATACTAAGGTGAGCAGGCAAGGATCTTTTTAGACTGATGGCAATGATTCATAGACAAGGATCTCCATCATGACTCTCCGCCATTGTGTAGCCGTCGACCTGGGCGCGTCCAACGGCCGCGTTATGTTGGCGCGTTACGACAGCGCCGATAACAAACTGACATTGCGGGAAATTCACCGTTTCATAAACAGCCTGAAACGCGTCGATGACCATGACATCTGGGATGTGGACGCGCTTGAGCGCGAAATCCGTTTCGGGCTGCAAAAAGCCTGCGATGAAGGCGTCGCCCTCGACAGCATCGGCATCGATACCTGGGGCGTCGATTACGTGCTGATCGATAAACAGGGTAATCGCGTCGGCCTGCCGATCTCTTATCGCGACAACCGCACCGATGGCATCATGGCCCGCGCCCAGCAGGAGCTGGGCTGCGACGAGATCTACCGCCGCAGCGGCATTCAGTTTCTGCCCTTTAACACGCTGTATCAGTTGCGGGCGCTGGTCGAGCAGCAGCCGGCGTTGCTGGATAAGGTCGCCCACGCGCTGTTAATGCCGGACTACCTCTATTACCGCTTAACCGGCGCGCTTAACTGGGAATACACCAACGCCACCACCACGCAGTTGGTCAACATCAACACCGACGACTGGGACGACCGGTTGCTCGACTGGACGGGGGTGCCGCCAGGCTGGTTCGGGAGCCCGACGCATCCGGGCCGGATATTGGGTCAGTGGCGATGCCAGGCAGGCCGGCCGATCGCGGTAATATCGGTCGCAACCCATGATACCGCCAGCGCCGTCATTGCCGCGCCGCTGGCGGACCAGGACGCGGCCTATCTTGTTTCCGGCACCTGGTCGCTGATGGGATTCGAGAGCAAAACGCCTTATACCAGCGAAAAAGCCCTGGCGGCCAATATCACCAACGAAGGCGGCGCGGAAGGCCGTTACCGCGTGCTGAAAAACATTATGGGCCTGTGGTTGTTGCAGCGGATCGCCAAAGAAATGGCGGTAAGCGACCTGCCGGATCTGATCCGGCGCGCCCGGCACCTTCCCGCCTGCCGTTTTGTCATCAATCCGAACGATGCGCGTTTTATCAATCCGCCCAGCATGAGCCGGGAAATTCAGGCCGCCTGCCGCGAAAGCCGGCAGCCGGTTCCGACGACCGACAGCGACGTCGCTCGCTGCATTTTCGACAGTCTGGCGCTGCTCTATGCCGAGGCGCTGAGCGAACTGGCCGAGCTACGCGGCCGTCCGTTCACCGGGCTGCACATTGTCGGCGGCGGCAGCCAGAACCATTTCCTCAACCAGCTTTGCGCCGACGCCTGCGGCATTCCGGTCAGCGTCGGGCCGGTCGAAGCGTCCACCCTCGGCAATATCGGTTGCCAGCTCATGGCGCTGAACGACATCGCCGATGTGGATGCGTTCCGCACGCTGGTCGCTCAAAATAGCGAACTCACGCATTTCCAGCCCGATCCAGAGAGCGATATTGCGCGCTTTGTCGCTCGCCGCCATCAAAATCGTCAAACACGTAAGGAGCTTTGCGCATGACTACTTCTATTCATCAAGCCTGGGAACTGGCAAAACAGCGTTTTGCCGCCGTCGGCGTCAATGCCGAGGAGGCGCTGCGCCAGCTCGATCGTCTGCCCGTTTCCATGCATTGCTGGCAGGGAGACGACGTCGCCGGATTTGAAAACCCGGAAGGCGCCCTGAGCGGCGGTATTCAGGCGACCGGCAACTACCCGGGGAAAGCGCGCAACGCGACCGAACTGCGGGCCGATCTCGATCGGGCCATGAGCCTGATCCCCGGCCCGAAACGCCTGAATCTGCACGCCATCTATCTGGAAGCCGAGCCGCCGGTGGATCGCAACGAAATCAAACCCGAACATTTCAAAAACTGGGTGAGCTGGGCGAAAAGCAACCACATCGGGCTGGACTTTAACCCGACCTGTTTTTCCCATCCGCTGAGCGCCGACGGCTTCACCCTTTCTCACCGCAACGACGAAATCCGTCAGTTCTGGATCGACCACTGTAAAGCCAGCCGTCACGTATCCGCTTACTTCGGCCAACAACTTGGCACGCCGTCGGTGATGAATATCTGGGTTCCGGACGGCATGAAAGATATCACCGTTGACCGCCTCGCTCCGCGTCAACGCCTGCTGGCCGCGCTGGATGAAATCATCGCCGAAAAACTTGACCCCGCTCATCATATTGATGCGGTTGAAAGCAAACTGTTCGGCATCGGCACGGAAAGCTATACCGTTGGCTCCAATGAGTTCTACTTCGGCTATGCCGCCACCCGCCAGACCGCCCTGTGTCTGGATGCCGGCCACTTCCACCCGACGGAAACCATCGCCGACAAGATCTCCAGCGCCATGCTTTATGTGCCGCGTCTGCTGCTGCACGTCAGCCGGCCGGTACGCTGGGATAGCGACCACGTGGTGCTGCTGGATGACGAAACCCAGGCCATTGCCAGCGAAATTGTGCGTCACGATCTGTTTGAGCGGGTGCACATCGGTCTGGACTTCTTCGACGCCTCCATCAACCGTATCGCCGCATGGGTGATCGGCACCCGCAACATGAAAAAAGCCCTGCTGCGCGCCCTGCTGGAACCGACCGCGCAACTGCGCCAACTGGAGCAGGAAGGCGATTACACCGCCCGCCTGGCCCTGCTGGAAGAACAGAAATCCCTGCCGTGGCAAGCGGTGTGGGAAATGTATTGTCAACGTCACGACACGCCGGTGGATGCCTCCTGGCTCACCACCATCCGTCATTATGAACAACAGATTTTAACCCAGCGTTAAGGAGCACTCATGCAACGTATTCTTTCTTCATGGTTTATTCAGGGCATGGTGAAAGCCACCGGCGATATGTGGCTGAAAGGCTGGGACGAACGCAACGGCGGCAATATCAGTCTGCGTCTGGATGCCGCCGACGTGGAACCGTATCGCGACGAGTTTTACTCCTCGCCTCGCGGCGTGGAACTGAGTCAGCCCGCCGCCGCGCTGGCGGGTTGCTGGTTTCTGGTAACCGGCTCCGGCAAGTTTTTCCGCAACGTCCAGCTTGACCCGGCGGATAATCTGGTACTGCTGCGCGTCACCGATGACGGCATGGCCTACCACATTCACTGGGGGCTGACCCACGGCGGGCTGCCGACCTCCGAGCTGGCGGCGCACTTCCAGTCTCATGCGGTGCGCAAACAGGTTTCCGGGGATAAAGACCGCGTGATCATGCACTGTCACGCCACCAATCTGATCGCCCTGAGCTATGTGCTGGAACTTGATGCCGTCAGCTTTACGCGGAAATTATGGGAAGGCAGCACCGAATGTCTGGTGGTATTCCCGGATGGGATCGGCATTGTGCCGTGGATGGTGCCGGGCACCGACGGCATCGGCTCCGCCACCGCCGAACAGATGCGTTGCCACAGCCTGGTGCTGTGGCCGCACCACGGTATTTTTGGCAGCGGCCCGACGCTGGATGAAACATTTGGCCTGATCGACACCGCTGAAAAATCATCTGAAATTCTGGTGAAAGTGCTGTCGATGGGCGGCATGAAGCAGACCATCACCCGCGAACAACTGATTGCCCTCGGCGAACGTTTCGACGTGACGCCGATGGCGCAAGCGCTTAAGGATTAACACCATGATTGTTATGTTGCCGCAACCCAACGTTAGCCCGCGCCGTAGCGGTGTTGCGCGCGCGGGGGATATCGGGAGGCGTGATGATTCGTAAAGCCTTTGTGATGCAGGTCAATGCCGATGCCCATGAAGAGTATCAACGCCGTCATACGCCGATTTGGCCTGAGCTGGAAACCGTGCTTAAACAGCACGGCGCCCATCACTACGCCATTTATCTCGATGCCGGGCGTAATCTGCTTTTCGCCACGCTGGAGATTGAGTCCGAAGCGCGCTGGAATGCGGTCGCGCAGACCGATGTCTGCCAGCGTTGGTGGAAGCATATGCGCGACATTATGCCCAGCAATCCGGACAACAGCCCGGTCAGTCAGGAACTGAAAAACGTGTTTTATCTGGCGTAAACCCCTGTTTGCGGTGAAGGCCGCCGTCCCGTTGGCAGGGCGGCGGCGCTTGAACGTCGGGCGCGTGCTACGGCATGGCTGGCACGGCGCCGCCTACCCCCTCGCTAATCCGATCATAACCACAGCCTGATATGATGATCGCCCTCCACTAAGGCAATGCTTACCTTGCCTTCCTCGATAGAGATCGCCGCCTCATCCAGCACCGCCAGTGAAATACCCCGGCATCGGTGATGTTCATTCACCACGCTAATCTGATAATGACATTCCCCCAGCGTGATTTCCGCGGCGAAATCAGTCCAGTCATCCGGGATACACGGGTTGAGCAACAACCGATCGCCTTCCCGGCGAATCCCCAGAATACCCTCGACGCCCGATCGGTACATCCATCCTGCCGAGCCGGTATACCAGGTCCAGCCGCCGCGTCCGACATGCGGAGCCACCGAATAAACGTCCGCCGCGATAACGTAAGGTTCGACCCGGTAGCGGGCAACCTGCGCCGGCGTCGAGCCATGATTAATCGGGTTGAGCAGCGCAAACAGTTCCGCGGCCTTATTGCCCTCCCCCAACTGGGCAAACGCCAGCACCGACCACATGGCGGCATGCGTATATTGCCCGCCGTTTTCCCGTAGTCCGGGCGGATAGCCCTTGATATAACCGGGATCGTGCGCGGTGCGATCAAACGGCGGGGTAAACAGCAGGGCCAGAGCGTCCTGGCGGCGGATCAAATGCTCCTCCAGAGAAGCCATCGCCGTCGCCGCGCGTTGCGGATCGGCGACGCCGGACAACACCGCCCATGACTGGGCAATCGAATCGATGGCGCACTCATCGTTGTGGCGACTGCCAAGCCAACTGCCGTCATCAAAGGTCGCACGACGATACCAGGCGCCGTCCCATGCCGAATTTTCAATGGCCAGCCGCACCGACTCGGCGTGACGACGCCAGCGCAGGGCGCGTTCCGCATCGCGGGTATCGGCCAGCGGCGCGAAGATGGCGATAGTGCGAATAAGCAGCCAGCCAAGCCAGACGCTCTCCCCTTTTCCGCCTTCCCCGACGCGGTTCATGCCGTCGTTCCAGTCTCCCCCGCCGATAAGCGGCAGCCCGTTGGCGCCCGTCAGCAGCAGGCACTGATCCAGACCGCGGGCACAGTGTTCAAACAACGTCGCCGACTCGGCCGAAGGCATCGGCTGGAAGAAGGCATCGTGTTCACCCGGCGCCACCGGCGGCCCTTCCAGAAAACCGACCTGTTCGGCAAGCACGCCGTGATCCTGACTGACCTGAATATAGGTCGCCGTCGCAAAAGCCAGCCAGACACGATCGTCGGAGATATGCGTTCTCACCCCGGCGCCGGAATGGGGCAGCCACCAGTGCTGGACATCCCCCTCGGCAAACTGGCGGCCGGCGGCCCGCAGCAGGTGGCTGCGCGTATCCTGAGGGCGGGAAAAGGTTAATGCCATGCCATCCTGTAACTGATCGCGGAAGCCGTACGCTCCGCTGGCCTGATAAAAACCGCAGCGCGCCTGAATACGGCATGACAGGGTCTGATAGAGCAACCATCCATTGAGCATAATATCCATCGCGCGATCCGGCGTTTTCACCTGCACCGCGCCGGTTACCGCTTGCCAATGCGCTTCAACTTCGCTTAAAACCTGCTCCAGGTCGATCTCCCGATATTTCTCAATCAGGTTTCGGGCCGGTTCCACCGCCGCGCTCTGACCGAGAAGCCAGACGATCTCCACCTGCTCGCCGGGGGCGATGCTGATGTGCGTCTGCAAGGCGCTGCAAGGATCGTACCCCGCCGCCGTATTTCCCGACAGCTTGCTTCCGTCGATCAACGCGGCCGGCGCGCGCATGTGCCCGTTACGCCCCAGAAACTCCGTTCTGTCGGCGGTGAACGACGACTGCCAGCCGGATAAATCGGCAAACCCGACGCGCCCGGGGAAAGCGCCGGACCACGGGTTATTGACCAGCATCGCGCCGGTCTGCGGATCCACCTGACTTAACAGATAGGGGGCGCTGCCGCTGCGAGACGATCCCAAAACCCATTCGGCATAGCCGGTGACGGTCAGTTGGCGTGTTTGCATTGAGGTATTATGCAGGCTCAGCCGGGATATTTTTATCGGATCGGCCAGCGGGACGAACTGTAATAACGCCAGCTCGATGCCATTGGCGTGGTGAGTAAACCGGCTATAGCCAAAACCGTGTCGGGCAACGTAGCGCCCGCCGTCGTTGATCGGCCATGCCGTCGGCGTCCATAGCACGCCGCTGACATCATCATGCACATACAGCGCCTCGCCGCCGGGATCGATCACCGCATCATTTCCCCAGGGGGTCAGCTGATTTTCACGGCTGTTCTCCGCCCAGGTGTAACCGCTGCCCTGCGCCGACACCTGAAAGCCGAACGTCGGGTTGGCGATAACGTTAATCCACGGCGCCGGCGTGGCGTGTTCCGCGTCCAGCACCGTGACATACTCGCGTCCCTGACGGGCAAACCCGCCCAATCCGTTGAAGAACTCAAGCGCCTCAGGCTGCGGCGTCTTGTCCGGCACGCTGACTTTCGGCGTGTGCGGCGGACGCGGTCTGGGCGGCACATAAGGGATAAGCGCCAGTTGATGAGAGAGCGGTCCCCGACGGGCGATCAACGATACCCGGGCGACCGATAACAGCAGGGCGCGTGATTCCGTCGACATTAAATCGGCCCGTAGCGCAAACACCTCGCCGCGCGTTGACGCGACGCCCAGACGCGGCCCCGACTGGCTGCTGCGGATCGCCGTCTCGATGGCGATCTGCAAATCCTGAATATAGGAGGATGAGCGTTCGTTGACGATGACCAGATCCACATTCAGCAGTTTCAGGCGCCAGTATTCATGCGCCCTCAACAGTTGATGAACCTGCGCCATGTCGTCGATATCATCAATGCGCAGCAGCACGATCGGCAGATCGCCCGAAATGGACATCGACCACAGGCCGGATTGCTCGCCCGCGCCATTGACTATCGATTCGGACGGCGCCCGGAAACGCGGATCGGCATAGAGCACCGGCGCCGCCAGCCGCTGGAAATCCGCGGCCTCTTCGGCTTTGACGCCAAGATGGCGCAACTGCACCTGAGCCTGAGTCCAGGCAAAGGTTTTATCGCGTTCAAAGGCGCTGCGATCGTGATGTTTATCAATCACATCAATCAGTTCATCCCGGGAAGCGGCGACCACGGTCCAAAACGCCAGACGAATGGTTTTCCCCGCCGGGATACGCACCCGCTGTCGCAGTGAAAAGATCGGGTCAAGCACCGTGCCGGTGGTATTGGACAACGCCTGATGACCCAAAATCGCGTCCGCCGTCATCACCGACTTGCCATGACCGATAAAACGGGCCCGATCCGACTCATACTGCATTTTGCTGCCGATAGCCCCTTCCAGCACCACAAAATGCGCCGCCCACACCGGCGGTTCATCCGGCGTGCGCGGTCGGCGGGTGGCGATCAATGCGGAAAATTCGTCCAGATATTCCGTCTGCACAAACATACGGGAAAACGCGGTATGCGCGCTATCGGCGGCCGGCGGCGCCAGCACGATTTCCGCGTAGGAGGTCAGTTCAATATCCCGCCGCCGCCGCCCGCTGTTGGTCAGGGTGATCCGCCGCACTTCGCCATCGCTTTCTCCCGACACCAGGACATCCAGCGTGGTCGTCAGCGTGCGTTCATGGCGGATAAACGAGGCGTGATCTTCTCCGAAAATCACATCGTAGCGATGCGCCGGCGCGCCGATAGCGCTGCTGATGATACCGGACGGCACGGGGAGATTTCCCACCGATTCGCTTAACTGACGTTGCTCGCCGGCCGACCAGATCCGGCCGCTGCGCATATCGCGCAGCAGAACAAAACTGCCCCAGCTATCCCGGGTGGTGTCTTCCTGCCAGCGCGTCACCGCCAGCTCGCGCCAGCGGCTATAGCCCGATCCGCTGGTCGTCAGCATCACCGCATAGCGGCCGTTGGAGAGTAAATGGGTGATCGGCGCCCCTGTCGGCATGGCGGAAAAGCGCCGCAAGGTGGCGGTTTCATTGCGGCTTTCGCCTCCGCTGACCTTGACATCGTCAGGCTGCGGTTCAGCGATAGCCACATGCGCCGGCAGGCTTTCCTGCAACAGTAATTCACATGACTGAATCACCGGCTCGCGGTGGAACCGGCTGCGCATATTGCCGTCATGCAGGGTGTTGGCGATGGCAACCAGCGTCATGCCCTGATGGTGCGCCATAAAGCTGTAAACAATGGCGACCTTTTTATTATCCGGCAGACGCGAAGGGGTAAAATCGAGCGCTTCATAAAACCCATAACGGCCCGACGCCCCCATTTCGGCTAAACGCGCGTAGTTTTGGCAGGCGGCCAGCGGATCGACCATCGTCGCCAATCCGGTTGCATAAGGCGCCACCACCAGATTGTCCGCCAGCCCGCGCTTCAATCCCAAGCCTGGCACGCCAAAATTGGAATACTGATAGGTAAAATCTATATCACGAGCATTATAGGCCGACTCGGAAATGCCCCAGGGAACCGATAAGGCGCGCCCGTAGGCCTGTTGATGGGCAACGATCAGACGCGTCGTCTGCTCCAGTAAACTCCCCATCGGCGCACGCATCACCAACGACGGCATCAGGTATTCAAACATCGAACCAGACCACGACATCAGCGCCGCCCCCCGACCGGTAAGCACCGCCGCGCGTCCCAGACGGAACCAGTGGCGGGTGCCGACGTCGCCTTTGGCGATGGCGAACAGGCTCGCCAGCCGGGCTTCGGAGGCCAGCAGGTCATAGCAGCTGACATCAAGCTGATTTTCCGTCATTAAATAGCCGATCGACAACAGCTTGCGTTCCGGATCGATAAGAAACGCAAAATCCATCTCCATCGCCATCCGGCGCGAGCGAACGGCCAGATCCTGCAAGCGCGCGGTCAGCGCTTCGCGCTCGACGACGGAACAGCGATGTTCCATTTCATGCGCCGCCAACATCGACCGGGCGGCGTTTATCCAAAAAAGCGGCTCGGCGATAGGCTCATCAGCCTCTTCATCATCGCCGCGCGGCAACAACGTGTCGGCCCGCTGTAACAGCTGATCCAGTTGCAGAATCGCTTCCGATAACAGACGTTCAGGCGGCAACGAACTGTTCAGCAGCGCGTCAATTTTCCCCAACCGCTGGAGTAACGAGAGTTCCCCCTGCGTTTCCCGGTGCAGAAACAGCGAGTCCCGAATCAACTGGAGGTGGTCGGCTAAGGGCTGACGACAATCCTGCGCCCAATGCGCTTCCTGCCATAACTCGCAGGTATTCGCCAGTACGATCAGGTTGCCCGCCAGATTGCCGCTATCGACGGAAGAGACATAAGCCGGAAGCAGCGTTTGCAAATCCCGGGTGTCGTACCAGTTAAGAAAATGGCCTTTAAAGCGCTGTAAACGATCCAGTGTCGTGAATGTCGCTTCCAGGCGTTCGATCGCCTGGGCAATGCCGATCCAGCCGAAATCTCGCGCCGCCACCGTGGAGAGTAAATACAGGCCGATATTGGTCGGCGACGTTCGGTGAGCGATCACCGGTTTAGGCTGTTCCTGGAAATTATCCGGCGGCAGATGGTGCTCCCGCGCGGTGACAAAGGTTTCAAAAAAACGCCAGGTTCGGCGCGCGATTAAGCGCAGCGATCGCTTGTCGGACTCGCCGATATTTTCCTGCCGCGTAATGGAACGCTCCCGGCTGACCCACAATGCCAATGCCGGCGCCGCGAACCACAACAACGCCAGCGGCAGCCACAGCGGCCAATTCCACGGCGCGACCGCCAGCGATCCCCCGACCACCGCTATGCTCAGCAGCAGGCCGCCGACCATCTGATAATAAAAACCCGCCAGCGTCAGCCGCGGGCGACGCCCCGACTGCGCGGCGGTCGTCCACTCCAGCAGATGCCGTCGGGTGATGGTCAGTCGGATCAGGGTGCGAAACAAGGCATCCAGCGCCCGCCAGCTATGATCGGCAAGAAACGCCAGCGAGAGCAAGACCTGCATAGCCGCCAGTTTCAGATCGCTGAACAGATGCCGAAAAGGATGGCTTTGAGTAAACGACTGCCGTCCGGTCAGCCCCCGCCAGCAGCGGGAAACCACATCCCATATCGCCGGCAGGCAGGCTGGAAACGCCAGCACCAGCAGCACCATGACAAAACCCTTCCATGCCAGCGACAGCGGCAGAACGCCGCAGAAAAACAGCATCAACAACAGGCTGGGCGCCAACAGCGAGCGGCGCAAATTGTCGACCATTTTCCAGCGCCCCAGCGTGGATAACCGCTCCGCCCTGCCGGCGTTCGTCCGCGCCTGTCCCAGGATCCACGGCAGCAGTTGCCAGTCGCCGCGCGTCCAGCGATGTTGCCGTTTCACGATCACGTCGTAACGGGTGGGAAACGCCTCCACCAGTTCGACGTCCGACGCCAGTCCCGAGCGGGCGTAAACGCCTTCAAACAGGTCATGGCTCAGCAGGCTGTTTTCAGGAATGCGATCCTGCAATGCCCGTTCAAAGGCATCGACATCGTAGATCCCTTTTCCGGTGTAGGAACCTTCGCCGAACAGATCCTGATAAACATCCGACACCGACGCCTCATAAGGGTTGATGCCGCCCGGGGCGGAGAAAATACGCTGATACAGCGATCCCTCATGTCCGGCAGGCAGAGAGGGCGTAATGCGAGGTTGCAGAATGGCATAGCCGGCGACGATACGTCGCCCGCCGGCATCCCAGCGCGGCTGGTTAAGCGGATGCGCCATTTTGCCAATCAGTTTTAAGGCCGCGTCTCTGGGTAAACGGGTATCCGCGTCCAGCGTAATGACATAGCGGACATCGGCCGGCACGTTAATGGGGAGCGAGTCAACCGGGATAAAACTGGTATCGGCGGCGCCGCGTAACAGGCGGTTAAGCTCATGCAGTTTTCCCCGTTTGCGCTCCCAGCCCATCCAGATCTTTTCACTGGTATTGAACAATCTTCGGCGATGCAGCAATAAAAAGCGATCGCCGGCCGGCCCGGGGCCATAATGGCGATTCAGTCGCTGTATCGCCTGAGAGGCCTGCGTCAACAGATGCCGATCGCCCGCCACGCGTTCGGTTTCGGCATCCACGCCATCCGTCAGCAAGGCGAAAGTAATATCCCCCAGGCCGCCGGACAAATAGTGGACTTCCAACTGTTCGACCTGTTGCAGAATATCCTGCTCGCTGGTGAGCAAGGTGGGTATCACCACCATCGTCCGGCAGTGCGTCGGCACGCCTTTCAGCAGTTCCAGCCCGGCCAGCGGCGCGGCGCCGAACAGACAGGCCACCAGCCGGTTAACCCAGGCCGTCGCCACTTCGGAAAACGGGATCAGGCAGATCAAGCCGATAAATATCAGCCAGGCGCTCGCCACGGCAGGCGATGACAGCACGAATAACGCCGCGGCGAGCAATAGCGCGGTGAAAAATCCGATGGCCCCGGCGTAGCCCGCCATGCCGACGCGCAGCGTAAAGCGGTTGAAACGCAGTAACAGTTCCGGTCGAAATCCGATGACCGCTTCAAGCTGCGGGCGTCCTTCCGCAATCAGGTAATACCCGGGTTCGCGCTTGCGGTCGTCAAGATCGCCGGCGGACGACGCATCAGGCCCCTGCTGCGCCAGCAACAGCGCTTTTTCGGCGATATCCAGTTCCGTGCACGGGGCTTGCCGCGCCAGTTGTTCGATGGCGCTGCGGTACAGGTTCCGGGTGGTAAAATCCATCTCCGCAAACGCGCTGCCGGCCCGCAAACGCGCATCCACCAGACTGACGCTTTCAAAAAACGTCGCCCAGTCGATATCGGAAATCAATCGCATGCTGGTAATGATGTTGCGCACGGTGACGTTAGACACGCCCAGACGCTGCTGCGCGTTTTGCACTACATCATCCATCGAGCGCCCCTGCTGCCGCAGACGATGTTCCAGCCACCCCAGCGCCGGGGTGGTGCGCGGATCCTGATCGCGTAACCGCTTCACCAGTTGAGCCGCGAACGTCTCGGATAGCGGCTCATCGTTATGACGGGCAATCTCCTTCGCCAGCGCGGCTTGTCCATCCTCGGCGCTCAAAAGATTATTCGCGGCCTGCTCGGCCTCGGCGCGCGCCAGACGCCCTGCCGTCATCTGGTCGGCCAGACGGCGCAGATTTTCTATCAACACGATGCGCAGGGTAATGGCGACAGCCCACAACTCGCCGATCGTCAGCGGCTGCACGCCTTGATAAGCGGTGATGAAACGGCGTAACGCCTCCGGATCGACATGACTGTCGGTATGGGCGATAAACGCCCATACCAGACCAAAGACTCGGGGATATCCCGCAAACGGCCCCTGCGATAATTTAGGCAACTGTTGGTAATAGCGCGGCGGAAGATCCTCGCGGATTTCACGGATCTGCGCGGCCACCAGATGGTAATTATCCAACAGCCACTCCGCCGCCGGCACTACGCTGCCGCCTTTTTCCAGTTCGGCGGCGCTGGCGCGGTAGGCGGCCAATAACACGTTGGCATTGTCATTCAGGCGATGATGTAAAGATAAAACGGCGGGCGGCGAAGAGGTTACCGGTTGAGCGGCGGCAAGCGTGCGTCCGTGCTGTTCCAGACGCTCCATGCCAAACAGCTCGCCTCTCACCGGCCGGATATCATGCCAGGGCGGCGAGGGTTTATGCAGAAAAATAAGCGCTCGGGTGAATATGTTCATAATCGCCTTTTAGCCTGAACGCAAAATCCGCGCAGGCGGTATTGAAGGTAACGTCCAGAAAGCTGGCAGACCGTATTGGCGCAGGAATGTCGGCACTTATATATGTATATGCAATGTGACCCGCTCATGTCAGTCGCGGGCCATAAGAAAGGCAAAGAGAATTAAGTGTAGTCGATAAATGCCATACCGCTGAACATTTATGCCGCGGCAGGATCACTTTCAGATCAGGATTGGCCCGCGCACTGCATCTTTACGCATCGATTAAAGCGGAAAAACCACTGGCTAGAACGGTAAAGATTAAATATATTGCATGACATTCGAATTAATATTTCTATGATAAGGCTGGATTAGAGTATGGGGAAAATATGGTCTGTGTTCACCCTGTTTTTACTCTTCACCACGCTCGTTTCAGCCAAGGCGGATCCATCCAAACTAAGAGATGAAATGTCGCGGGTATCAGCCGATCAACTCTATCAGACAGTGGCGGGTATTATTAGTTATTCACACTGGCCGACGCAGAATAAGCTTCCTACTCTGTGCATATTTTCTTCCGCCTATTTCCTGTCCACGCTGACAGCACCGCCACTCTCGCAAAAGAAGCCGACCTTTCATTCCGTCATATTGAATAAAATTCATGATTTCTCTCCATCACGCTGTGATGCTGTCTACTTCGGACAGGAATCCGTTTCAGAACAGATAAAAATAATCAATACAGCTCCGGCGCATCCGTTATTGACGATTACTGAACAGAATCAGGAATGTATTTATGGTAGTGCATTTTGCCTGATATTCTTCAATAAAAAAGTGAGTTTTTCCGTCAATTTAGACTCTCTATCCAGAACCGGCATCAGGGTTAACCCTGAGGTTTTAATCCTCGCACGTCCACAGAATGGATATCATGAATAAACAAGGGATTTTTTCTTCTGATTTAGCAAAAAAAATAACTTTCAGGTCGGCGTTGACCCGTATCAGCACAATAAGTCTAATTATTACGATGACCGCTTCATGGATGTTGATCACTACCGCTTCGCTGATTGCCTTTAAGCAATATTCTGGAAAAAACCTGCAATTGATGGCCTATACGCTCAGTCAAAGCGTCGAAGCCGCGGTGGTATTTCAGGATGGAGTAGCAGCTAAAGAAATATTGACCAGCCTGGGTAAAAAGGAGCAATTTACTACTGCCATCGTAACGGATAAGCAAGGAAAAATATTAACCGAATGGCGGGCCAATGACAGCATTTCAATGGATCATGTCGATAAAATGATTATTCATTGGTTATTTCCGAATTCGGTAATCCAACCCATTTATCACCGGGGCGAATTCGTCGGGAAAATCGAGATTTCAGGCGCGGACGCCACAATTAAACAGTTTGTTTACTTCTCATTAACCGCGCTCACGCTGTGCGTTATATTAGCTTCTATTCTGTCTATTTTTATATCCCGACGTTTGCACCGCGGGCTGATTTTCGCCCTGCACAATATTGCCGACGTGGTGCATGACATCAGGAAAAATCGTAATTTTTCTCGCCGCATACCGGCGGGTAAAATCGTGGAAATCGATCTGTTAAGTAAAGATATTAATAGCTTGCTTAGTGAAATCGAACATTGGCAACACAAACTATTGAAAGAAAACGACTCTTTGCTGAAGCGTTCGCTGAGCGATCCCCTGACGGGATTAGCCAACCGCGCGGCCTTTTGCAGCGCGCTGGAAGGATTGCTCAGTGATAAAGAAAGAAAATCACAACTCGCATTACTGTTTATCGATGGCAATCGATTCAAAGATATTAACGATACCTATGGACATGCCGTCGGGGATGAAGTTTTAATCACCCTGGCCAATCGCCTGTTGTCTTGCGTCGGTAAAGAATCGCTGCCCGCGCGACTGGGCGGCGACGAATTCGCGCTGATCCTGCTTTCTGAATCACAAAACAGGGACAATATTGATCGCGTCATACGGAATATATATAAAAAAACCAGTGAACCAATCTGTTTACCCGGCGGAATTAATATTACAATGACGCTAAGCATCGGTGTGGCAATTGCAGACAATGACTCAACGCTGAAATCAGTGATGGAGCAAGCAGATAAAAACATGTATCTGGAAAAACAAAAGCATCATAATGCTCTAATTACATAGAACATAAAAACAGGAGGTTTTATGAAAACAGGTTTTATATCAACCCTGGCGATAATAACGGCTTTTGGAATAACAGGATGTCAATCACCACCGAATAAAAAATTTACCCCAGAGCAAATTTCCGCACTACAATCCCAGGGCTTCAAAAATACCGCAACCGGCTGGACATTAGGCTTCCCCGAAGCAATATTATTTGCCAATAATAAGTCAACGCTAACGGCGAAAAGTAAAGCGTCCATTCATCATATCGCCGCGGCTTTATGTTCGGTGGGGTTACTGCATGCCAGGATGGATGGTCATGCGGACAGCACCGGCGAGAGCAGTTATAACCTGGCATTGTCGCTGAGACGGGCAAATACCGTTGCGGATGCCTATGCCAAAAGCGGCAATATACCGCGCAGTCATTTAACCACCCGGGGATTTGGCGATAAATATCCTGTCGCCAGCAATAATCATGCTAAAGGACGTGCGGAGAACCGGCGGGTAGCGATTATTATCACCGCACCTCGATGATTTCAATTATTGACGCCGCCGGAAAAAACTATCGCTAATATTAAACAGCTGTTGAGCTGCCTCCTAATATTAACCTCTGTTTATTATTAGCAATAGCTGATATAAATAACCGCCGAAATAACCCGTGCGGTTATTTTACCCTGAATAAAGTCATTGCATCATATATAGGACTATGACTCATGATTTACACTCATCGACTCAATACGGACAACGCTCCCCCATTCATCATGCCAGACGCGCTGTATATGGTTACGGTTAAGCGTATGAATATGATTAGTCTGGATAGCAAAACTCTGGGCGACTTCTTCAGAGTTTAACCCGTCGTCTCGGGTACGGCGTTCAATCCGAAATCGGTACTGATTGTATTTTGCCCAGCCAATCAGCAGCAGCGCATTGAAAATACCAATGGCAAAATACAGGGAAAATGTATTCAGCTCGATCGGCATAACGCGTGACTCCACCCACGGGGAGCGCTGTACTATTTCCAGCACGCCCTCCGTCATTAACCCAATAAATCCGCACCAGCCGCATAACGACATCAAGAAATCGATCAACCTCGGAAACAGACGTTGCTCGGTAAAAATCAACGAAGAATTCATCAATTATCCCTCCTTTTCAATACCGCGATCGGGGCTTTCCCAGCGAGCACGCTGGCGTCGCGCTTTCAACATCACTTTCGGGAAACTCACCAGGCTGGTAAATAAACTCAGCATCCAATAAACCATCGGATACCAGATTATCCAAAAAAGCGAGCGTCCCATGTTTTTCTCGTAACGCCTCTCAATCAGCAGGCTAACCGTAAATTGCAATAAACAGGCGGCGGCAAGCACCATGCCGGTAAAGGCCGGCGGAAACAGATTCTGCACCTGAATTCTGCCCGGCAGGTCAATCATCAGCCCGAGTAAAAACAGCACGATGCTGATTGCATAGGTGAAAGCCCAAATCGTCGAAATGCTGTATTCAAAAAACAGCGGCCAGATGCGGCGATAACGCCAGGACCATAAATTACGCAGGTTCTTCAAAAACACTTCCGCCCCGCCCTGCGCCCAGCGTAAGCGCTGTTTCCACAGCCCCTCCAGCGTTTCCGGCATCAGGATCCAGCACAGCGCCCTCGGCTCAAAAAATATCGACCAGTGACGTAACTGCAATTTCCAACTGATGTCGATATCTTCGGTGATCATATCCGGACTCCAGTAGCCGACGTCAGCCAAAGCCCGGCGACGGAATGCCGCCACCACCCCCGAAACGGTGAAAATCATGCCGTAAATGCGCTGCGTGCGCTTGATCAGGCCGATAATCGATGAAAACTCACCGACCTGAACACGCCCGATCAGCGTCGATCGGGTACGAACGCGCGGGTTGCCGGTCACGGCGCCCACCCGCGGATTATCAATCAACGGCGCGACCAGATAAGCCACCGCATCGCGATCCAGAAGCGCATCGCCGTCAATGCACACCAGCAAATCGCTTCTGGCCGCGGCGGCCCCCGTCTGCAAAGCCACCGCTTTACCCTGATTATTCGCCAGATGTATGACGCGCAATTTGTCATACTCATTCGCGAGTTGATTCAACACCTCCGCCGTATCGTCTTTCGAACCGTCGTTGATGGCGATCACTTCAATATTCCGATAGCGCTGAAACAACGCCGCCTCAAGGGTTTCTCGTGCATTAGGCCCCTCGTTGTAGCAAGGGATCAAAATAGACACCAGCGGTTCGCCTTTAAGCTCCGGCGGAGCGACATCCTTGCCCCACCGCCAGTGGCGCTCGTAGTGAAACCAGAAATACAGGCCGCCGGACATCCACAGCCCCGACATAAACAGCGGCCAGAGGAAAATGAAGTACAGCAAGACTTCGCCGGTGAAAGTGAAGGTGATCCCCAGCGGGATGCTCAGCACCAGGCATAAGATAAAGAAAGCGACAATACGGTCTATCATGGCTGCGGATACCATCCTGCTGAAAATACCGGGCGAATCATCTTCAGCTCCGGCTTATTGTTTAAGAAATCATCGGGGTAATAGCCATAACTCTGCGCGCCGTTAAGCTGTAGGCACTTCATCCACTGGGCCACCAGCGCGCCGTTTAACCAGTGTTCTTTCCGGGTACGCCAATCTTTGGCCTGAAGCTCGAATACCGTTTTATTCAACGCGCCCGGTCGCTGGGCGACGGCATGCACCAGTTTTTCCAGCCAGGCGTTACTGTTTTTTAACGACACGTTCTCCATCAGCGGCATGGCCATGGGCGCCGTCCAGTCATAAGCCGCCAGAAAATCATCCAGATTTTGCGCAAACCACTCTTCGCTTTCAGGCTCCAGGATCGGCATCGCATAGATATTGCGGGCCGTTTTAATCTGCGGTCCACGGACGGCGCGCACATGCGCCGCCAGCGTCTGGGTGAATTCAATCAATGCGGTACTTTTAAAGCGCGTCCACCGGGATAAAAGCTGCGGATCGTGTTGAATGGCGGCGATGGAATCTGGAAATCCCGCGGCCTGATAGGCTTTTAGCGCATCGGCGCTGGCATCTTCATCTTCGGCGAGTACCGCATCATCGTGGAAAAGAATGCCGTTAAACGACGCGTGCGACGCCAGATCTTCATAGATATCAATGATTCGCTGTTTATTCTCGCTGTTCCAGGGCGACAGGCGTTTATACTGCTGCGCGTCTATACTGCGTTCGCCGCTCTTGAGATCGATTTTTTCAACCCGCGGCATCGTCTTATCGTTAAAGTCAAACGCCAGCACCGGCATCCAGGCATAGACAGAAACATTGGCGCGCGTGGAGAGTTGCCAGGCGACATGATTAAACAAGTCGGCTCTGACCGGCAACCAACGATTGGGAAAATAGAGCTCCTGCACATTCCCATCGCCGTTGGGATCGGCAAATGCCTGCAAGAAAACCGTATTGATGCCGAGATCGGCGACGCGTTGCACCAATTCGTCCAGATTTTGCGTTTGCTGTGCCGGGTCGGGATCGTAAACATAGTCCAGATCGATATGCGCCACCCGCATAATCTCCTGCGCCCGTTCATCAACCACCATCTGCGCAAACTGTTTGATATCCGGGTTATTGGCGACAAGCAGACGCGGCACATTATCCGTCGCCTGTACTGACGACATCCCTTGCTCAAGCGTCAAAGCCATCTGATAGCCGCGCTGCTTGACAATCTTCAGCGCCTCGCCCCCTGCGGCGCCATAAGGCCAGACCCAAACCCGGGGCGCTTTACCGGTTGCCTCGGTAATTCGCCGGGTGATCAGATCGATATCATCGCCGATGCGCCGACGATATTCCGCCAGCGTTTCATACCGATTTTGATGCGGGTAATAGAGGCGGTTAACCGCATGCGGCTCCAGATTGCCCTGCGGATTCGCCACATCCCCCTTATGTTGCGCATAGGTGTGCGCACCGACTTCCACCAGGCCGGATTGCGACATTTCACGCACCTGCCGCCAGAAGAGGAAACGCTCGCGCGGCACCTTTTGTCCGCCGAAATCCACCGGTTGATCCGCCGGGGTATCCAGCCAGTCCCCCACCGGGGCCAGCACCGCCGGCCAGCGATACGCCTGCAACAAGGGATACACGCGGTGATAAAAACTGCTGTAGCCGTCATCAAAGGTAAGCAACACCGCTTTCTCGGGCAGCGGCCGGCCGCCGGCCTGCGCGCGGAGAATATCGTCAACCGATATCGGCTGATAGCCATTTTCCCGCAGCCAGACAAACTGTTCATTCAGCGCGCTGGTTCGCACCGACATAAAGCGCTGATCCGCGGCATCGTCCTCAACATCATGGTAAGCCAGCACAATGTAATGATTGGCGGGCCATACCTGCTCTTTATCCGAAAGGGGGCGCTCAGACGGCGCGACAAATGCCGGACGGTCGGCCTGCGAGCAGGCGGCGATCATCAGCATACCAAGAGTAATCAATAAATAACGTAAACGTATCAAAAGCATCATCAGCCCTTCAAAACCGGTAATTAACATCGAAAGACACCGATAAATTCTTTTCCCGTACACCGTCGTAGGGACGTTTGTCCCAATTCACCATGATGCCGGCATCAAGAACATCGTTCCAAAGCACGCGTTGACCGTATCCCAGCGCGGTAATGGCGCCGCGAGGTTCACTCCGCTGCCAATACCCCCCCGCTCCGGCGACCGCTTCCTGATGCCATTCCGTCTGATAATGACGATAAATCATATGATCGAGCGTCACGGCGGGCAGCACCGCCACGTCGCTGCGCGGACTGTAGTAAGCGACCTCGGATTTGCTGTTATGGCTGCCGCTTATCGACGGAGTGAAATCCACCGTCAGAAAAGGCGCGCTGTAGAGCCGCTCTTTAACATCAAGGGTATATTCAACGTGCCGGTTACCGTCGGAAAACCGCGCCGGCGAGACACTCAGTTGCCATTCCCGCCTCTCGCTCTTCCTCCAGCGAACATAGGCATCCGCGCCATTGGCCGTCACGCGGTTGGTCAGCGCCCGTAACGGCGTGCGGCGCATCAGTCGCTCTGCGCCGGCGCCGATGCGCCAGCTATCGTCAACATCATGCCAGCCGGAAAGACGGGCGCCTATTTTTTGTCCGTGACCGTAGTTCTGCCCCGAGATTTCCGCTTCCAGCCAGTTATCCCGGTTAGTGAACTCCGCGCCGCCGCGAACATTGCGGTTAATCCCCCGCCCTTCCTCAAAGTTTCCCTCGTCGAACGCAAACCCGGAGAACAATCGCCAGTTGTCGGCGATCGGCGAGCCGTAGAGCGCGGCATCGACGCCGGTATCATGCGAGCCGGCGACAGGACTGTCGGATTTTATGCCCTGGGAACCGCTGATACGCAGCTCAGACAGGTGATGAACCCGCCGCAGGCGATCGAGCCGCTGCGCACCGCTATTTTCCGGATAACGGGAGATCACATCGTCGGCGAGTTGATCGGCCTGACGCCAGGCTTGCAGATCCAATGCGGTCAACCCTTGTTGCGTCTCCAGTTCTATGTTGCGAGGATCCAATCCTTCGGTTCGCTTCAACTCCGTTTCCGCCCGTCGCGGCCAGCCCCGTACCAGATAAACGTCGGCGAGACCGATGCGCAGCCCCTGGTTTCCCGGCGCGGTATCAGCCAGATGCTCCGCTTTCTGCTGCGCCTGCGGCAGTTCGCCGCGAAACAACATTGACTGAACAAGCAGTTGCTGAACCTCCAACCAATCATCATTCGGCACCGGCAGAGATAATCCATAGCTATGAAGAAAATAGGGGGTACGGCTACTGAGTTGACTGACCTGCTGATGCGCCTGGGTTATGTGTTCATTTTCCGCCAGGCTATAAAAAAGAGAGCTTTGTTCCTCAGGCTCGCGCATTTCCTGTGGCGCGTCGCACGCCGCCGAAAGATAGAGCTGTTCCGCTTTATCCGGCTGCTGCAAATAAAGATAGGCGGAAGCCGCCCAGAGCCGGGCATAAGTGGGAATATCATCGTTTTCGCGGCGTAAGTCCTCGTATTCCGACGTTACTTCGACCATGCGGGAGCGCGCCAATAACGCCCCCAACCGATCGATGCGGGCGCGGCGGTAGTCCGCCTGCGCATCGGGATCGGCATGCCAGCGGGTCAGCAATGTCTCATAATTCGCCAGCGCGCGATCCGCCACGACAAAACGCTCGCGCTCGGTAGCGCTGGGGAGGAAGGCCATACGCACCAACTCAGCGGCAGCCCCGGACTCACGCTGACGCAATTCGGCGGGCGGCAACGTTCCCGGCTTCCCAACCGTTAAGGCCGGTACGCTGATGCGGTTGCTCGCCAGAATGGCGCTATAGTCACGCAACAGATGATTATCCTGCGGCGAGCGCCGCACCGCCTGAGAGATGGACGCCAGCGCCGCCCAATTGAGTCCCGCCGCGCGCTGCACCCATGCCAGCGCCTGCCAGTGCGCCGCCGTAGGCTCACGCTGTACGCGCTGCGTCGCCAGCAGCAATGCCTCTTTCACCTGTCCGGCATCCGTGAGCGTCATAATCAGCCCGCTTAGCGCATCGCTGTTGTTCGGCGAACGCGCCGCAACCGTACGCCACAATTCAAGCGACTGCGGCCATTGATGCAAATTGCGGTAGGCTCTGGCCGCCGCCGTCAGGGCGCGATCGGGTAATAACGTCACATGGCGATAACGCTGCCAGATTTTAATGACCTCATTGTCATTACCTGCCCAACTGGTAATTTGCAGCCAGTCCGCCACTTCATTCGCCGTTAATAGACGTTGGGATGATTGTCGGGAAAGCCATGTCGCCGCCCCGGCGGTATTTCCCTGCCGGGCTTGAATAATCAATGCATCATAATCCGATACCGCTGCCTGCACATATCCGACGCATCCCAGCGAAGCAAAAGTTATTAACCATTTCTTCCACTGAAGATAAAAATGATGCGGCCATGCACTAAAAATGGGCGTCACAATAGCTCCCGATATTTATAGGATGAATAAAATTTCCAAACCAATGGCTCAGCGAATCACTGAACTCAACGAAAATAGCGTCGCGTTAACCGCGAAAGATGATGATCTTTATGGCGTACAGCGGCCTCTCGTAGACGAAAAAGGGGTTTTAGCGTATAATTATGATACGACTACTTTTTATATCCGTCTAGTATTTATACGCATATGCCTGAACATTCTACCGCAAATTCAGAGCGCCCTCCCAAAGGGCGAAGCTGGGGACTGGAGCGCCGCCTCCAGTTCATCGACTTTCGTCTTCGTTGGGAAGGAAATATCAACCGCACGGATCTGACGACTTTTTTTGGGCTGTCGATTCCACAGGCGTCGCTCGACATTTCCAAATACATGGAAATCGCGCCCGATAATCTGATCTACGACCGCAGCGCCAAAACATACACCGCAACCCCTAATTTCGCGCCGATCTATCCGCAAAGTTCCGCGCAGCGTTATCTGGAAGAATTATTGGCGACGGAGACCGGCATACTGGAGCCGGACGCCAGCTTTATCGGCTCGGCGCCCGAGGTTGACTGGGCGCACTATCCCACGCGCGCGGTCGATGAGCAGACGGTGGAAACCGTGGTCAAGGCCATTCGGAAAAAGATGGCGATTTGGGTCAGCTATCAGTCAACGTCATCGCTGGATGAATCGTTAAGGCTACTGTCTCCCCACGCCCTGGGACATAATGGGTTTCGCTGGCATGTCCGCGCTTTCTGCAACACAAAGCAGCAATTCTGCGACTTTGTTCTGACGCGGATTTTACGTATCGACGGCGTTCAACCGTCAACGATCGATCCTGCTTCCGATAAGCCGTGGCATACCATTCTGACGCTGGTGTTGGCGCCGCATCAGGATCTCCCCCCCACGCACAAGCGCATTCTGGAGCTGGACTACGGAATGAAAGACGGGGAAGTTTCGCTATGCTGTCGGCAGGCGTTACTGTGCCACACGTTAAGGCGCCTCGGCCTGCCGACCAGCGCGACGGATCGGCCGGTCAATCAGCAGATTATTTTGAAAAACAGAGAGGAAATTCAGCCCTATATCGACGCGCTGCCCAAGTGTGTCTGATGGTCTTAGGCGCGGCGCGGCACATCCAATCCCTGCCTGATAAGCGGGTCTAAGCGCATCGGCGCGATGCGCATTCTTCAAAAGCGATTATTGATCCACCACGGAGCCATCAATATGCAGCCGGGTTTTCAATCCCCGACGGCGATAGGGAAAGCGTTCCGCCACATTATCGGCAAGCTCAATGCCGATACCCGCCGCCGTCGGAATTTCCATAAATCCGTCGACGCATCGGAATGTGCTTTTCACCATATCTTTTTTCAGTACGCCATTCTCCACGCCGGTGGCGCCGAATTTTTCCGACAGCGCCGGCCGATCGTCACCCGGATATTCCAACAGGGCAAAGTTCGGAATACTCACGGCTATCTGCAAACAGGCCGCGGTGGAAACCGGGCTGAGCGGGTTATGAGGCACCACCATCAGATCGTGCGCTTCCGCCAGCGCCGCGATTTTTTTCGCGCCGGTAATGCCGCCGCACATGCAAACATCGGGACGCACATAGGACACCGCATTACGTTTAATCAGCATCGCGAATTCCTGCGGATTATTTAACCGCTCGCCGGTGGCAATGGGAATATTGATTTTATCCGCCACTTCGGCCATGGAATCAAAATTGTCGGCGCCAATCGGATCTTCAATGAAATAAGGATAAAAAGCCTCGATTCCTCTGGCTAATACCACCGCATCCGCAGGCTTCAAACGCCGGTGTATTTCAATGCATAAATCCACCGAATTTCCCACCGCCTCGCGATAGGCGCCGATCCGTTCAATCGCCTCCCCGATTTCCCTGGCGTGGGTGGTGAAGTAAGGGGTATCGCGCGATTCGTCAAGAAACGGCGACAGATGACCGATGGCGGTAAACCCTTCGGCTTTCGCCTGTTTGAGATTTTCAATCGTTTCTTCGGTGGTTCTGCCGCCGGCGTGGGCGTAAACGCGCGCCTTATCCCGACAGCGACCGCCCAGCAAATTATACACCGGCGCGCCATAGAACTTACCGGCGATATCCCACAGCGCAATATCAATCGCGCTGATTGCCCCCATGATCGCTGCTCCGCGAAAATGCCAGCAGCGATACATATATTGCCAATGGTGCTCTATACGCAACGGATCCTGACCGATAAGGTAAGTACGAAGCGCGTCAACCGCCCCCTTTGATGCGTCAAGAAATCCCCAGGCTCCGGATTCGCCGATGCCCTTAAGCCCTTCATCGGTGGTAATTTCGACAAACATATATCGATTGGCCAGAATGGTTCGTACATCAGTTATTTTCATTGGTAATTTCTTTCCTCACCGCTAAGCCGCTATTTCACATCAGATAGTGCGGTACATTATTAAGCGATGACGGATCGTTTCACAAGTTTGGCGGCATAATGTCCGTCCAGCCTAAAGGGAGATGAGCGTTACGCGTGTGAGGGAATTGAAGGAACCCGACTTTTCGCCGGCGGAAAAGTCCGAGCGGTCAGCCGTTCCCCATGGCGTACGCCTCATACAAGGTAATCCGGCGGCAGGCGGCCCGCAGAACGCCGCCTGCCGTATACAGCGTTAGTACCTTTCCAGCCAGTGGGCATAAGGCGCGGGCAGCGTCCATGACGCGCGATCGATACCCAGTTCGCGCGCGGCCTGATAACTCCAGTGCGGGTTAGCCAAATGAGCTTTACCCACCATGACCAGATCCAACTGACCCGATTTTACCGCCTGCTCCGCCAGTTCCGGCGTACCAAAGCCCCAGGCCGACGACACCGGAATATCCGCCTGCTGGCGAACCTGTTCGGCAATCGGCCCCATAAAGGCCGGCGCCCAGGGAATATCGGCGTCCGGGGTGGAAAAGCCGATGCTGACGCTGAGCATATCCAGCCCCTGCTGCTTGAAGCGCCGTGTCAGTTCGATCGATTCCTGTAGCGTTTCTTCATCCCGACCATCGAATTCAATCACGCCGAAACGCGCGGTCAGCGGTAAATGTTCCGGCCACACCTCACGTACCGCGGCCAGCGTTTCCAGCAGAAAACGGCTGCGATTATCGAAACTGCCGCCATATTGATCGCTGCGCTGATTGGAATGCGTGGAGAAGAAACTCTGCCCCAGATAGCCATGGGCAAAATGCAGTTCCAGCCATTCAAACCCCGCTTCTCTTGCCCGGCGGGCCGCCGCCACAAAATCATTACGCACTCTGGCGATATCATCCAGCGTCATTTCCCGCGGCTGTTTGGGCAGATTCGCGCCATACGCAATGGCGGACGGGGCGATAGTCTGCCAGCCGCGCGGATCGCCCTCGGCGATATGGTCGTCGCCTTCCCACGGAATATTGGCGCTGGCTTTACGCCCGGCGTGGCCGATCTGGATCCCCGGAACCGATCCGGCGGCTTTAATCGCCTTAACCACCGGCACGAACGCCTGCGCCAAACCATCGCTCCACAGACCGGCGCAGTGAGGCGTGATACGGCCTTCCGGCGCCACGGCGGTTGCCTCGACGATCACCAAGCCGGCTCCGCCGCGCGCCATCGAGGCGTAATTCACCTGGTGCCAATCGTTGATCAGGCCGTCATTGGCGGAATACATACACATGGGCGGCACCGCGATACGGTTGCGCAGCGTGATATCTTTCAGTTTAAACGGTTGAAATAGTGCTGACATGGACATTTCCTTTTTGTGGCTTAAGGGATAGTTCTATATTTCGATATTATTCGAATAATGGATTTTAAACAACCCTGCCGCTATAATTCCCTCATGAGAGCATTTAAACACCCCACACCCGATGAATTTATCCTTGAGCGCGTGCTTTACGCCTTAAGCGATCCGGTGCGCCTGGACATCGTCCGCCTGCTGGCGCGGTTAGGCGAAGCCAATTGCAGCGAGCTGGACGGCGGCCGCCCCAAGTCCAGCGTTTCTCACCATTTCCGGGTATTGCGCGATGCGGGTCTTATCCACACCACCAATATCGGCACCACCCATATGAACAGATTACGCCACGACGAACTGCAAACGCGTTTCCCGGGGCTGCTGGATGCGATTTTGTCGCAACAGATTTAACCCGTTGGCAGCGGCGTCTTTATCGTGCCGGATAACGATAGCGTTTTCCGGCACTCAAGTCGGGCGCTCTTCGCCCAAACATAAAAATTCATCGTCAAGGCTGAGATCCTTGCGGCAGATCGCTTTATACTACCCGGCCATAACGGTTATAAATGGCGGGAACAGTCCGTAATGATAAATAACGATGTATTACGTAGCGTGCGCTACACGCTGAATTTGAATAACGAGCAATTGATTGGGATCCTGGCGTTGATGGACGTCAGCATAACGCCCCAGCAAATCGCCGGTTTTGTTAAAAAAGAAGAGGAAGAAGGCTACCAGCCGTGCCCGGATATTCTGATGGGCGCCTTTCTTGATGGCCTGATTATCCACAAACGCGGAAAGGACGACAGCCGTCCGGCGCCTAAAGTGGAACGTAAAATCACCAACAATATTATCCTGAAAAAGCTGCGCGTCGCGTTTGCGCTGAAAACCACAGACATTCAGGAGATACTCCAGTCGCAGGATTTCCGCCTCTCGCAACCGGAACTGACCGCCATGCTGCGTGCGCCCGAACATAAAAACTACCGGCCGTGCGGCGATCAGGTGCTGCGCTATTTCCTCAAGGGATTGGCCGTTCGTCTGCGCCAAAGCTGAAATTGCCCCGCCGCCGGTTGCCCGTTCTGAGATGCGCGCGCCAAATCGGGGCGGCTGACGTCCGGCCCGCACGGAAAAACGCGATCCTCTCCCTGGCATGCCGCAAATAAACGTGACCAGTAACTCATACGGTTTAGAAGTCAGGGATTAGACTGTTTTCATTCAATGATTCGATTCATTGCATGATTCAGTTAAAAGAGGGAACTATCTATGGGAATTCTGTCGTCTTTCCGTGCAGGAGCAAGTATTTTCGGCCATAAATCCCCCGCCAGCGGCGTGTTTGACTGCAAGTCATCGCCCCCCTCGCTAAACGCCCTCGGACTTTCCGACAAAACAGGGTTGCTGCTGGTGTTTATTCCTCCTGATGTTGATTTCGCCCAGGTCAGTAGCGCCTGGCAGCGTTTCACCGACGCCAATTTAACGGTGCTCACCCTCTCTTCCACCGGCGCGTTGTGCAGCCGCCGGCAAACATCGACCTATTGCGATATGGCGAGCAATCAGGGCAGTTGGTTATGGTTGCCGCAGACGCTGATATCCCGCCATGAGGTGCATGTTGTGGATTTGCATGTGCGGGAAAATGCCGGCGCCGGTCAGCGGGTGGCCGCCATCCGTCAGGAACTGGAGCGGATTAAGGTCAGGATGCCGCTTTCCGCCGATCGCACGTTCGCCATAATCTACTGCGACGGCCTATCGGCCTCCGAGGGGTTTCTGATGCAGGCCTGGTACGCCAGCGGGCGTTTTCCCTGCATTACCATCGGCGGTTCAGCCGGTGGAAAACTCGATTTCAGCGCCACCTATATCGGTGCGAATCACGACGTATTGCAGGGCAAAGCGGTGCTGATTTTTTGCCAGATGGCCGACGGAAAATCCTTTGCGCCGTTCAAAAGCCAGAACTTTGAGCCAACCAAACAAAGCTGGCTGGTGGCGGAGGCCGATCCCGTGGCGCGTACGGTAAAATCGGTGTTCGACGCCAACGGCAAGCCGCAGCCCATTATTCAGGCGTTGGCGGAATATCTGCGCTGCCGACCGGATCACATCGGAAAACAGCTCGACGGAAAAACCTTCGGCGTAAAGGTTGATAATGAATACTTTATTCGCTCCATCGCCACCATTCAGTCGGACAGCATCACCTTTTTCTGCGATCTGGAATTCGGCGATCGTCTGTATCTGCTTCAGGCGACGGACTTCGTTACCGCCACCCGCCATGACTGGCGGCAGTTTCTGACCGACAAGGGCAAACCCTGCGGGTTGTTGCTGAACGACTGCGTACTGCGCAGGATGAATAACGCCGACAGCCTGGAGCAGGCCAATTTCTTTGATAACGTGCCGGCCGCCGGTTTCTCCAGCTTTGGGGAGATTTTCGGTGTTCCCATCAACCAAACCTTATCCGCACTGGCCTTTTTCGATCACGATGTTAAAGCCATGACCCGCTTTCCCATCGAATACGCCGCTTATGCGGGACATTACGCGCAGCGAGCGCTGCGCCGTTGGGAAGCCATGCATAACATTCAGTCCGGCGTTATTCAGCGGGTGGTGGGGTATCAGGAAGAACTCACTCCGCTGCTGACCGCTCTGCCACAGCTTGAACACGCCACTTCACGCCAGACTGAAACGCTGGATCTGGCGGAATCCCGCATTCGCGCCATCAGCGAAGCCGCCACGCAGACCCGCGAGGCGCAAGACAATCTGGAGCATGAGCTTAACCAACTGGAACAGATTTCCCTCGGCATCACTCAAATTACCGTCGGTATCAGCGCAATTGCCGATCAGACCAACCTGCTGGCGCTCAACGCCGCCGTGGAAGCGGCGCGGGCCGGCGAGGCGGGACGCGGTTTTGCCGTGGTGGCGGATGAAGTGCGCCGTCTGGCCCGCTCGTCAAAAGATCAGGCCGATGCCACCCGCAGCAATATCCGCTCCGCCGTCGAGACCATTGAGCGTATCCGCAGCGTTGCCGCACAAACGGTCAGCACCACGCAGAATATGGCCGACCAAAGCATCTCAGCCGCCGATCGGATCGCCGCCATGAGCACGGAAACCAGTCAGGAACGCCGTAATATGACCACTAACCTGGCCCGCATGAAAGAAGCGGCCAAAGGCATGGACGCCATGCATGACGCGGTCGATCAACTGACCACTCTGCAACGGCTGACCTCGGCTTAGGCGCGGCGCCAGGGATGGGCGCCGTCATGGTAATTATTCCGCTCTTTAAATAAAGCACACCGAGATATAGCGGAGAAATAAGGCTGATAGTTATCATTGTTTAACAACACGAATAATTCGCGTTTAATTATTCAATTTATTCAACCTAATCAACAACCATGCCAATTAATAACATTAATTGGCATGGTTGTTTAATTAACGTTACCTCGATCGCTATTTTTGAATATTTATTGATTTTAATAAAAAAATGACCGGACATGCCGATACTCTCAATGATATTGGGGAAAAAACGTGTTCTTTGTTATGTAATGCCTTTACGCAAATAAATCCATTAGCAATAACAATATACCCTAAATAACCTACCTATAACTAATCAGGATACCATTATGCACTGGCTAAGAAATATAAGTATTCGTAAAGTATTATTAACAACCTTGGCCCTTTTCTTACTGCTTTGGGGAGGCGTTTCCTGGCTGGCCATTTCTTCGCTCAGCCAGGTCAGCCAATTGCTGGAAACCAGCCAGATTCAGAAGAAAAACAGCAATATCATGAGTCATGGCGTGGAATCCTATTTCCGTACCGCGGTGCGTCTCTTTATGGCGGCGGATTTACATCAAAGCGGGGATATAGAAAAAACCCAGGGTATGTTGAAAGGCGCGACAGAGGCAATCAACGTCAGCCAAAACGATCTTGAGCTGTTTAAAAGCCAACCGCAAAGCGGCGTATTACCGGAACAGGTCGATGATATTGTTCGCCACTGGACAAATATTATTACTGAAATGCGAAATATGACGGCATTACTTGAATCCGGGAATATTGATCAATATCGCAATGCGGTCAGAAGTACGCTGCCGCCAATCAGCATCGAATTTGGCAAAGCCACGGAAAAATATACCGAACAGCTGTCGGCCAATGATGAAACCAATAGCCAACAGATCCACCAACTGGTAAAAACCTGTCAGCGCGTCCTGATCGCCGCATTAATTATTGGTCTGATGATGTTGCTGATGACCGACCGCTATCTGGTGTCCTGTCTGCTGATCCCGCTGGAAAACATCAAGAAACAGTTTCAGACGCTCTCCGCAGGGCAACTGCATCATGCGATTGCCGATTTTGGCCGTAACAATATCGGTCAACTCATTCCCTACCTGCGCGAAATGCAGGAAAGCCTGATCCGCACCGTCAGTACCATTCGCGACAGCGCCAGCTCCATCTATCAGGGAGCCGGTGAAATCAGCAGCGGCAACAGCGACCTGTCCTCGCGTACCGAGCAACAGGCCTCGGCGTTGGAAGAAACCGCCGCCAGTATGGAGCAGTTGGGCGCGACGGTAAAACTCAACACCGATAACGTCAAGCAGGCCAACACGCTGGCGCAGGAAGCCTCGGGGATGGCCCACAAGGGGGGAAATATTGTTGATGACGTGGTGACCACCATGCAAGACATTACCGCCAGTTCCCAAAAAATCGCCGATATTACCAGCGTCATTAACGGCATTGCCTTTCAGACCAATATTCTGGCGCTGAATGCGGCCGTTGAAGCCGCACGGGCGGGCGAACAAGGCCGCGGTTTCGCCGTCGTGGCCGGTGAAGTCAGGAGCCTGGCCCAGCGCAGCGCGCAGGCGGCCAAAGAGATCGAAGAGTTGATTACCGAATCCGTCAGCCGGATTAATACCGGTTCCGGGCAGGTGGCGTTGGCCGGCGAAACCATGCATAACATTGTCCGCTCGGTTACCCGGGTGACCGACCTGATGGGGGAAATTTCCTCGGCATCCGAGGAGCAAAGCCGTGGCATAAGTCAGGTGGCGCAGGCCGTTACCGAGATGGATAGCGTCACCCAGCAAAACGCCTCATTGGTACAGGAATCCGCCGCCGCCGCGGCATCGCTGGAAGATCAGGCGCGTCAGTTAACCGAAGCCGTGGCGGTATTCCAACTGACGGAAAGCGGTGCGGCCGGCGATCATCGTCCCTCCCCGGCCAGCCCCATGCCTTTGCCGCAAAGATTACCCGCCGGCGGAGCGCTTCCCCCGTCAAAGAAAGGTGAAAATAACTGGGAAACTTTTTAATTCATCCCCGCCCCCGCGCTGGCGGCGGCCAGCGCATCAACGTCTCTGAAATAAGCTGAAAACGCAAATCAGGTCTTTATCCGCTGCGCCCCTCAATATTGCGAACGCGGATACAAATCATTATCATTAACTAAAAATATCCAATAAATTAGTATTAAAATTTTCAAAAAAAGCATTTATCGAAAGATAAAACCAATCAAGATCACATTACTCTCTTTTTGCCGCCTTTCTCTCCGCATAGATTGATCGCTATCAACTCCCAATAAATAACCAGGTTTACTGTTACCGGAACAAGCAATGTGGAAAAAAAATTCTATGAAAAAAATAATCGATGAACTGTTACACAGGGATATTTCCCGAAGAGAAGCGGTAAAAGATGTCGCCAGGTTCAGTGCGGCGGTCGCCTTATCCAGCAGTATTACGTTGCCTTTTACCGCCAGTGCGCGGTCAGTCCTGACACCCGGCGCCGCCAATCAACCCGAGGTGGTTAACGACGGCGAAACCGTGCGTCACAGCGCCTGCCTGGTGAACTGCGGCAGCCGTTGTCCGTTAAAAGTTATCGTTAAAGACGACCGTATCGTGCGTATCGAACCCGAAGACAGCAAAGACGACAACGTATTTGGCGAGCATCAAATTCGGCCATGTCTGCGCGGACGCTCCAACCGCTGGCGCGTATACAGCCCCGACCGGCTGAAATACCCGATGAAACGAGTCGGAAAACGCGGTGAAGGCAAATTCAAACGCATAAGCTGGGAAGAAGCCACCGCGCTGGTTGCCTCGGAATTAAAGCGGGTTGCCGAGAAATATGGCAACGAGGCCATTTATTACAACTACCAGTCAGGCGCTTACTACCACAATCAGGGCACGCCGGCCTGGAAACGGCTGCTGAATCTGAACGGCGGCTACCTCAATTATCACAACACCTATTCCACCGCGCAGATCGCAACGGCGACACCTTATACCCACGGGACTTATGTCGGCAGTCATTTCACCCAGATCCGCCATTCCGATCTGGTGGTGTTTTTCGGAATGAATTTATCGGAAACCCGTATGTCGGGCGGTGGTCAGGTGGAAGAACTGCGTCGGGCGCTGGAAGCCTCACATGCCCGCGTGGTGATTATCGACCCGCGCTATACCGACTCGGTGATTACCGAACATGCCGAGTGGCTGGCCATCAGGCCGACCACCGACGCCGCGCTGGTTGCCGGTCTGGCGCATACGCTGATTAGCGAACGGCTGATTGACGAAGCGTTGGTCAATCGCTACAGCGTCGGCTATGACCGCGCCACCCTGCCCGCTTCCGCCGCGCCGAATGCCAGCTATAAGGATTATATTCTGGGCCTGGGCGAAGACGGCGTGGAAAAAACGCCGGAATGGGCGGCCGACATAACGGGGATCCCGGCGGCGCGCATTCGTCAACTGGCGCGAGACATCGCCGGCGCCAAAGCCTGCTATATCGGCCAGGGCTGGGGGCCGCAGCGCCATGCCAACGGCGAACAGTCGGTGCGGGCGATCCAGACCCTGCCTTTACTGACCGGACATTTCGGACTGCCCGGCACCAACAACGGCAACTGGCCGTACTCCACGAAATACGACGTTCCCACGCTGCCGACCGGCGCCAATCCGCTGAAAATCTCTATTCCCTGCTATCTGTGGACCGACGCCATTCTTAACCCTGAAAAAATGACCGCCACCACCATGGGCGTCAAAGGCGCCGACAAGCTTAATGTCGGTATCAAGCTGATTGTGAATCAGGCGGGAAATACGCTGGTCAACCAGCATGGTCAAATCAATCGCACGCGGGAAATACTGGCCGACGACAGCCTGTGCGAAACCATTATCGTCATCGATAACCACATGACGGCCAGTGCGAAATTCGCCGACATTCTGCTGCCGGAAACCAGCTATCTGGAAGCCGAGGATCTGGTGGATAACTCTTACGCCTCCGGCTCTAACCACTACATGATCGCCATGCAAAAAACGATTACGCCAATGTGGGAAGTGCGTAGCACCTATGATATTTGCGCCGATATTGCCGAACACCTCGGCATGCGGGAAAAATTCACCGAAGGCAGAACGCAGGCGCAGTGGGTTGAAAAACACTATCAGCAGGTAAAAGAGCAACGCACCTACCTTCCCGAGTGGGCGGTCGCCAGAAATAAAGGGATTATCGATCAGCAGATCGCCACGGATAAACAAAGTATCGCGTTTGCCGATTTCCGTCTTGATCCACAGGCCAATCCGCTGAAAACGCCCTCGGGCAAAGCGGAGATCTATTCAGAAGCGCTGGCGAAACTGGCCGGCGAATGGATACTGCCCGCCGGCGATAAAATTTCACCCATTCCTGAATTCTGCCCGGCGCGCGAGTCGCATCTGAATAAAACCCTGACGGCGAAGTATCCGTTGCAACTCAGCGGTTTTCACACCAAGGGCCATACCCACTCCACCTATAGCAATGTATCTCAGTTGCATGAGGCGGCGCCGGATGAAGTGTGGATTAACCCGCTAGATGCCGCACCGCGTAATCTGAAGTCAGGCGATCGGGTGCGGATATTTAACGACCGCGGCATTGTGGAAATCGCCTGCAAGGTGACCGATCGCATATTGCCCGGCGTGGCCGCCATGCCGCAGGGCGCATGGACTCGCATCAACAGTGAAGGCGTGGATATCGGCGGCTGCATCAACACGCTGACCACGCATGAGGTTTCGCCGCTGGCAAAAGGCAATCCGCAACACACCAATCTGGTTGAAATACAACGCGTCTGAAGAGGTGATTAACGATGACACAATATGGCTTTTTTGTTGACTCCTCACGCTGCTCCGGTTGTAAAACCTGCCAGGTAAGCTGTAAGGATAATAAAGATCTTGATGTCGGCCCGAAATTTCGCCGTGTCTATGAATACGGCGGCGGAAGCTGGATCAAGGAGGGCAATGCCTGGCGCAATCAAACGTTCAGCTATTATCTCTCCATCGCCTGCAACCACTGCGACGATCCTACTTGTGTGACCGGCTGTCCCACCGGCGCCATGCACAAACGGGAAGAGGATGGTCTGGTGTTGGTGAATGACCAACTGTGCGTAGGCTGTCGCTACTGTGAAATGCGCTGCCCCTATGGCGCGCCGCAGTTCGATCATCAGGCCAAAATCATGCGCAAGTGCGATGGCTGTCTGGATCGCCTGCAACATGATATGCAACCGATTTGCGTGGAGTCCTGCCCGCAACGCGCGCTGGATTTCGGCCCTATCGACGAGCTGCGCGCCAAATACGGCACGGAAAGCGAAATTGCGCCGTTGCCTTCGGCAGCCTTGACCAAACCCAACCTGATCATTAAACCGCATCCCGACTCTCGCCCTACCGGCGATAAAGAAGGATCGATCCAGAACCTGCGGGAGGTTCGCCATGCATGAGTTGCCACTGGTATTCTTTACCGTCTTCACCCAAAGCGCGGTAGGCGCCTTTATTTTGTTGCTGGTTGCCGCACAGTTGCAGCAGATTGACCGCCGGCGTTTGGCTGTCGGATTGTTCGCCGTCATGTGCCTGTTCGGCGCGGCGCTGCTCGTGGGGACGTTCCACGTCGGTCAGCCGCTGCGGGCCATCAATATGCTGTTCAGGGCCGGCAGTTCCCCGATGAGTAACGAAATAGCGCTTTCCGGCATTTTTTCCGCTATCGGCGGACTGGCGGCGCTGGGCCTGTTGCTGAACCGTGGCGCCGACAGACTGTTTTTAGCGCTGGCCTGGCTGGCGGCGGTTGTCGGTATCTTCTTTCTGGCGGCGATCCCGCGTGTTTATCAGTTGCCAACGGTTGTCACCTGGGATAATCACTACACCCCGGCGATGATGATCCTTACCGCCCTGATTGGCGGCGGCGCGCTGGCGGCGGCGTTCGGCGCGCGTCGCCTCGGTTTATCCGTCAGCCTGCTGGCGATACTGGTCAGCTTCTGCCTGCGCCCCGGCTATCTGTCAACGCTGATGACGGCGGACGGCGCGTTGACCAGCGCGCAGCTTTCCTGGTTTAGCGCCCAACTGATCCTGTTGGCGGTCGGCCTGATCGGCGGTGTCCTCCATCTGCGCTATCGGACGGGGCAAAGCCTGCTGGCCGTCTGCGCGGCGGTGGTGATTGTCGGCGAACTGGCCGGTCGGGTGGCCTTTTACAACCTGTGGACGCTACCCATGTAACCTACCCGGTAGACAGGCCGGCGAACGCCGGTCTGTCGCTGTTTACTGTGGAGATCACTGATGTCATCCGTTGCCGTATTACCCCGTCTGCTGGGGGCGCTGTTCTACTATCCGCCCGACTCGCCGGAAATCAGCCGTCTGATCGACAGTCTCGATCAGATCCCCGACCTTTACCCGTGGCACAACCGCGCGTCGGCGCTTGAAACCTGTCAACAGTGTCGGCCTCCCGCTGCCGATGAGTTCATCTGGCAGTTTTCAGCGCTGTTTGAAGGGCAAGGTGAAATGCAGGCTCCGCCCTGGGGTTCGGTTTACCTCGATCGGGATAATCTGCTGATGGGCGATTCCACCGCGCGCTACCGTGAATTTCTGCGACAGCATCAGTTGGCATTCGCCCGTCCGCATCATGAACCGGAAGATCAGTTTGGATTAATGCTGCTGGCGCTGGCCTGCTTGCTCGAACAGGAAAATGAAAAGGCGGCGCTGGCGTTGTTGGAAGAACATCTGCTGCCGTGGAGCGATCGTTATCTGGCGCTATTAGCGCGCAATACGCAGAGCGTTTTCTACGCGCGGCTGGCGCGAATTGCCGCGCTGTTTTTACAGGATATCCAACGCCGCTATCGGCTAACGCCCCGTGAATACCGGATATACCGCTGATGAATAAAACCGACGGTTTTTACCGCGCATACCTTACCCATCGGCATATCAGCCGTCGGGGACTGTTCCGCGCCCTGCTGACTGCATCGCGGAAGAGCGCGCGGACGGAGGAAGACGGCCTGCCGCTGCTCCCCCGCCCGCCCGGCGCACTTCCCCCGGCGTTGTTCCGCCGGCAGTGCGATCGGTGTCAGCAGTGTATTGAACATTGCCCGATGGGCGTCATCATCAAAGACGATGACGGCTATCCACAGTTATCGATTGAATATGCCAGTTGCGACGGCTGCAATCAGTGTATTCAGCACTGCGCCGCCGGGGCGTTGCTGCCGCAAACGCGCTTCGATACCGGCTTACGGCCCGCCATCAATCCCGCCGGCTGCATTAATCGACGGCGACGCTGCGGACAGTGTATCGCCGGTTGCCCGACACGGGCGCTTACCGCCGACGCCGCCGGTGTGCCGGCCGTCGATTCACAAACCTGCAACGGCTGCGGCGAGTGCCTGACCCGGTGCGATGAACGGGCAATTACGTTGGTTATGCCGGCAACAGCCCGACAAGACTAGCTTTCCGCCACCAGCACCTGTACCCCCAGCGCTTCAAACTCGTCGATAGATCCCTGAGAGATCCCGCTGTCGGTAATCAGATAGTGAATATCACCCCAGTCGCACGGCAGCGCAAACATCGATACCTTATCAATCTTGCTGGAGTCGGCGACCACGTAAACCGTGCGCGCCGACTTCATCATCGCGCTTTTCACCTTGATATCGGTTTCACTGGGAAAGCTCAATCCCAGGCGCGGCGAAATGCAGGCGGTGGCCAAAAACAATTTCTCCGCCAGGACGTTTTCAAAAAAGCTGGCGGCTTTCTCGCCCGACATCGACAGGGTGGGAAATTTAAAGGTGCCGCCGGTCAGCAGAATGTTTATTCCCGGTTCGGCCCCGAGCTTCAGGGCGATATTCACCGCCGTGGTGATCACCGACAGCTTGCGGATATGGCTAAGATGGTTGGCGATAGCCGTTGTCGTCGTACCGGAGTCCAGAATCACCGTATCGCCATTGTTGATATACTGCGCCGCCACCCGGCCAATCGCATCTTTCTCATGCAGGTTGATCTGCCGCTCAAGCAGTAACGCATGGGTATTTTGCCTGCCGGTCACCAGCGTTGCGCCGCCGTGATAGCGCTGCACCAACCCCTCTTTTTGCAACATCCGCAGGTCGGTTCTGATGGTGGCTTCCGTCAGATCGAAGGCTTCCGTGAGCATTTTCACTGTGACGGTGCCATCTTCACGAATCATCTCAAGGATCTTCTCACGTCGCTGCTGCATATCCGCTAATTGCTCACTTTTGCTTTTCAATCGAAACACTCCCTTTGACAGACCACGAACGCCAACCCTGTTGTTACGTCAAATATTACCGCCGCGGCATCGGTAATGCGAGCGCAGTGATGACGCACGGTAATTTTCATTCGAAAATGATAATCCTAAAACGATAGCTGATTTTTAACGCTTTTCATTGCGCCATGTCGCCATAAAATCGGATCAAAAAAACAATAATCAAGATAAATCAATGCATTACTCATTATCACTTATTTTTGTTTGAAATTTGACCTGTGCCACAATACCGTATAAAACGATAGTCTATATTTTTATTTGAAAATGAATGACCGCCAGTGACGTTATTAAGCGCGTTATCCGACAGCGGCTCCGTTGATGAAGAGGTAATGATGGACTTTCAGACAATTAAACAGACAGCGCGTCAGGCCCGGCGTTATGTCCTGCAAATGAATCATCGGGCAGGTAAAGGCCATACCGGAGCGGATCTTTCCGAAGTCGACATTATCTGTACGCTGTTTATGGCGGTAATGGACAGAAAGCAGCCTCGGCCGGATCAGGATCGCTTCATCTTATCGAAAGGACACGGCGCTGGCGGGTTGTATTGTAGCGCGGCCGCCATGGGGCTGATTGATCCCGCCATACTCGATCAGTTTATGGGCGACGATACCCTGCTGGCGGGGCATCCCATCCGTCAGAAATTGCCGGATCTGGTGGAGATCAACTCAGGCGCCCTGGGCCACGGCTTATCCATCGCCGTCGGTCTGGCGCTGGGCAACAAACTGGCGGGACGCGGCCATCGTCGGGCGTTCGTGCTGCTCGGCGACGGCGAACTGGCCGAAGGCTCCAACTGGGAGGCCACCATGTCCGCCAGCAAGTTTCAGCTCGATAATCTGATCGTGATTGTCGATCGCAACCGGCTACAGCTGGCGGGCAAAACGGAAGACATCATGCCGCTGGAGCCGCTGGCCGATAAGTGGCGCGCATTCGGTTTCGACGTCCATGAGTGTGACGGCCACGATCCGCAGGCGATTATCACGGCGGTGAACCACCCGGGCCACGGCAAACCGCGGGTGATCCTGGCGAACACGGAAAAAGGCCACGGCATTTCATTTATGGCCAACGTTCCGGCCTGGCACCACGCCGTACCGAACGATGAGCAGTTAGCCCTTGGGCTGGCAGAGCTGGAGGAACAATGATGCAAGACTTACGCGACGCGGTGATTGCCGCACTGGTAGAGGAACAACAAAACGGCGCCAACCTTAGCGTGATGGTGGCGGATTCGACCTCCACCTCCAAAATCGCCCCCTTTGAAAAAGCCTTTCCCGAGCGGGTGATCAATGTCGGCATCGCCGAACAGAATATGGTGGGCATCGCCGCGGGAGTAGCGCTCAGCGGCCGCACGGTATTCACCGCCAATGCGGCCCCGTTCCTGTTTGCCCGTTCGAATGAACAGGTAAAGAACGATATCTGCTATTCCGAAAGCAACGTCAAAATGCTGGGTCTCAACGCGGGCTTCGCCTATGGCCCGCTGGGGGCGACGCATCATTGCACCAACGACATCGCCATCGCCCGCTCCATGGGCAATTTGCAGATCTTCGCGCCGGCGGACGCCGCGCAGGCCAGCGCCATCGCCCGTTACGCCATTGCCCATCCGGGGCCGGTGTATATCCGCATGGACAGCGACAAACTGCCGGTGCTGCATGACGCCGGCTATCAGTTCCAGCCCGGCAAACCGGAGGTGCTCCAGCACGGCGCCGACACCGTGGTGTTCTGTCTTGGCACGCTGGCGCATGAAGCGCTGGCGGCAAAAGACCGCAGCATCACCATCGTCTCCCTGCCGTCGCTCTGGCCGTTGGATGAGCAGGCGATCGTCAAACTGATCGCGGAACACCAGCAGGTCATTACCATGGAAGAGCATGTGCTCAGCGGCGGCCTGAGCAGCATTATTGGCGAACTGATGCTCAGGCACGCCTGTCGCCAGCGCTTTATTCCGCTTGGCATTCCGCCGTATGAATTTACCCATAGCAGCAGCCGGGGCGCCTTACGGCATCAATTCCGTATTGACGCCGACGGCCTGCTCGCCACGCTGCGCCACACCGCTTTACACGCCGTTTCATAAGGAGAACGCGGCCATGAGCAACGAATATGACGTCAATCTGCGCTACGGCGTGGATACCGATTTAACCCTTGAGGGCAAAGTCGCCGTGGTTACCGGCGGTCTCGGCGGCATCGCCATGGCGAGCAACGAGATGCTGCTGAAAAAAGGCGCTCGTCTGGCGCTGCTTTATCCGGCATTCGAGCAGGCGAAGGCGGCGGAGATCGCCGGACGGTTCGACGCTTCACGCGTACAGTTTGTGCAGTGCGACGTGACCGAACCGGCATCGGTGGAGCAGGCGTTCGGCGACGTGGAAGCACGTTTCGGCCGGATAGATATTCTGGTGAATTGCGCGGGCTACGTAATGTTGCAGCCGGTGCTGGACACCTCGTTTTCCGAATGGCAAAAGCAGATTGCCGTCAATCTGACCGGGCCGTTCCTCTGCTCGCAGGCCGCGGCGAAACGGATGATCAACGCCGGCAACGGGGGGAAGATCGTCAATATCGCCTCACAGGCCGCGTCCATCGCCATCGATAACCACGTGGCCTACACCTCCGCCAAAGCCGGTCTGTTGGGGATGACCAAAGTGATGGCGAAAGAGTTCGCTCCGTACAAGATTAACGTCAATACCCTCTCCCCCACCGTAGTACTCACGCCAATGGGCGAAAAAGCCTGGCGCGGGGAAAAAGGAGACGCGATGAAGAAACTGATCCCGTTGGGGCGTTTCGCCTATACCGACGAAATTGCCGCCGCCGTGCTGTTTTTCGCCAGCAACGGCAGCGACATGATTACCGGCGCCGACCTGATGATCGACGGCGGTTTCACGATTTGCTAGTACCACGTCAACACCAGTAACGCCGTCATTCTGTACCTACCTACACATAACAATGACATAGAGAGAACATCACCATGAAAATGCGTTTAATGCTGTTAGCTATTACCGCCGCCTGCACATTTTCGCACGCCGTCTGGTCTGCGGAAAAAGGCACCATCATGATTATGGTTAACTCGTTGGATAATCCCTATTACGCCGCCGAAGCCAAAGGCGCCAATTTAAAAGCGCAGTCGCTGGGGTATAAAACCACGGTGCTGTCGCACAGTGAGGACGTAAAGAAACAAAGTGAGCTGATTGATGCGGCCATCGGTCAAAAAGTACAGGGCATCGTGCTGGACAACGCCGACTCCACCGCCAGCGTGGCGGCCATCAGAAAGGCCAGCGACGCCGGGATCCCGGTAGTGTTGATCAACCGCGAAATACCGGTCGATGATGTCGCGCTGGTGCAAATTACCCACAACAACTTTCAGGCCGGTTCGGAAGTGGCGAACCGTTTTGTCGAACTGATGGGCGAAACCGGTAAATATGCGGAGCTGACCTGCAACCTGGCGGATAATAACTGCGTCACCCGATCCAAATCCTTCCATCAGGTGATCGACCAGTACACCGACATGCAAAGCGTTGCGCGTCAGGACGCCAAAGGCACGCTGCTCGACGGCAAACGCATTATGGATAGCATTTTGCAGGCGCATCCCGACGTCAAGGGGGTGATCTGCGGTAACGGCCCGGTGGCGCTGGGCGCCATCGCCGCGCTAAAGGCCGCGGGGCGTAATGATGTGGTGGTGGTGGGCATTGACGGCAGCAACGACGAACGCAACGCGGTGAATGCCGGCTCGCTGAAAGCCACGGTAATGCTACAGGCGCAGGCCATCGCCGCACAGGGCGTCAGCGATCTGGATAACTTCCTTCAGAACGGCGTCAAACCGGCACAGCAACGCGTGATGTTTCGCGGCATTTTGATCGACCAAAGTAACGCCAACAACGTTCAGGATTTCAATTACAAATCCTAATCCCCGAATGATAGTGCCCCGCAAGGGGCACAAAGGAGAGAACCATGTCCAGGCGAATTTGGCTGGCCGTTGCCGCATTAACCCTCGGCGGCTGTCGGATCGTGTCGCAGCAGGAGCTGGCCGATCTGAAAAACCCGGCCGCCCCCCACGTCAATCAGGTGGCGCAAACCTGGCAACAGAACATCGTTCCCCAGGTGGTGTCCGAGGCAAAACCGGTTGCAGAGTTAATGCAGCAGTTCGCCGCGTCAACGGATTTCGCCGCCACCTGTCGGCAGTATGGCTATCGCGCCCAGGCAGAGAACCCCTGCGTTTTCCCGGTTCACGTCAGCGGCAGCGTCACCGAAGTCAATACCACCTCGAAAAGCGGAAAGATGACGGTGCAGGACGTCAGCGGCGCCCGCGTGGTGGTGCAGATTGGGCCGATTATTCGCGGCACGGCGTTGCGCGATGCCTACAAAGGGCTGAGCTATCAGGATTTTAACGATCAGGTGCTGTTCGGCGACTACGGTCGGGCGATTAACGATCTGGCTTCCGCCGGGATACAGGAAATGCAGCTCAAAGCGGGCGGCCGCCTGGACGTGTACGGCGTATTCAGCACCTGGGACGTGCCGCAAACGCTACCGGATATCACCCCCGCGCGCGTCACGCGACAGTGAGGATCGAATGATGGCACAGAGGCAATCCCCTGTTGCGGCGACCCCGCCGCCCCTTTCCCCGGTGATTATTGAAACCCGTGAGGTTTCGCGTATCTACCCCGGCGTGACGGCGCTCGAACAGGTCAACTACCGGGTTTACCGCAACAAGGTCAATGTGTTGATTGGCGAAAACGGCGCGGGTAAATCCACCATGATGAAACTGCTGGCCGGGGTGGAAGCGCCGTCATCCGGTCAGATCCTGCTCGACGGCGAGCCGGTGACGTTCGGTTCCACCCAGCAGGCGGAAAAACACGGCATCAGCATCATTTTTCAGGAACTGAACCTGTTTCCCAATATGAACGTGATGGACAACATCTTTATCGGCAACGAGTTCTTTCAGCGCGGGCGAATTAATGAAGCCTATCAGTATCAGTTGGCGAAAGCGTTGCTGGAGCGTCTGGAGCTGGATGTCGATCCGCTGACGCCGCTGGTTGAACTGGGTATCGGCCATCAGCAACTGGTGGAAATCGCGCGCGCGCTGTCGAAAGACACCCGCGTGCTGATCATGGATGAGCCTACGTCGGCGCTCAGCCAATCGGAAGTCAAAGTGCTGTTCAACGTTATCGCCCAGCTCAAACGTCGCGGCGTCACCATTATCTATATTTCCCACCGCCTCGAAGAGCTGCTGGAAATCGGCGATCACATCACCATTTTTCGCGACGGGCGTTTTATCAGCGAACGTGAAGTCCAGGAGGCCACCGTGCCCTGGATCATTGAACAGATGGTGGGCGACAAGAAAAAGCATTTCGATTATTCCCCTGCCGCGCAGGGAGACACCGTACTGGAGGTCGCCGGCTTAACCGCCCTGCACCAAAACGGCGGCTATAAGCTCAATGACGTAAGTTTTTCGCTGCGTAAAGGGGAAGTGGTGGGGGTCTACGGTCTGCTGGGGGCCGGACGCACCGAATTATTTAAGGGGGTGATCGGACTGATGCCCTGCCAGCGCGGCAGCGTCGTGCTGAACGGCGAGCGCCTCGACAAACGCCACTTCCAGTATCGGCTGAAAAAAGGCATTGCGCTGGTGCCGGAGGATCGGCAAGGCGAAGGCGTGGTGCAACTGATGTCGGTCAAAACCAATATGACGTTGTCGCGCCTCAGCCTGCGCGGTTTTCGCCGCGCCATCGCCTGGCTGAAGCCGCGACAGGAGACGCATAGCGTCAACGACATGATCCAACGACTGGCGATTAAAGTGAGCGACGCGGAACTGCCGATCGCCTCGCTCAGCGGCGGCAATCAGCAGAAAGTTGTGTTGGGCAAAGCGCTGATGACCGAGCCTGAAGTGGTGCTGCTGGATGAGCCGACGCGCGGCATCGACGTCGGCGCCAAAACCGACGTCTACCACCTGATTGGCGCGATGGCGAAAGAAGGATTGGCCGTGATGTTCTCTTCCTCCGAACTGGATGAAGTGGTCGCCCTGGCCGATCGGGTACTGGTGATGGCCAACGGCAAAATCACCGCCGATATCCCGCGCGCCGGCGTCGATCGTGAAACGCTGATCCGCGCCTCCACGCCGCATGAGTAGATCCCGCTTTGAGGACAACGACATGAATCAAAAATATCTTTTCTATATGTATCTGCTCAAGGCGCGAACGTTTATCGCCTTACTGATTGTCATCGGCTTTTTCAGCGTGATGGTGCCCAATTTTCTCACCACCTCCAACCTGCTGATCATGACGCAGCACGTGGCGATCACCGGCCTGCTGGCGATCGGGATGACGCTGGTGATCCTCACCGGCGGCATTGACCTGTCGGTGGGGGCCGTGGCCGGCATTTGCGGCATGGTGGCCGGCGCGCTGCTGACCAGCGGCATTCCGTTGTGGGGCGGGCGGATTCTGTTCCTTAACGTACCGGAAGTGATTGTGGTCGTCGCGCTGTTCGGGGTGCTCGTCGGCCTGATTAATGGCGCGGTCATTACCCGTCTGGGCGTCGCGCCGTTTATCTGTACGCTGGGCGTGATGTACATCGCCCGCGGCGCGGCGTTGCTGTTCAACGACGGCAGCACCTACGCCAATCTGGTGGGGATGCCGGAACTGGGCAACACCGGGTTTTCACTGTTAGGCTCCGGCACCGTGCTGGGGGTTTACCTGCCTATCTGGCTGATGCTCGGCATCCTGCTGCTTGGCCTGTATATCACCACGAAAACCCCGTTAGGGCGCTACATCTACGCTATCGGCGGCAATGAATCCGCCGCCCGTCTGGCCGGCGTGCCGATCATCAAAGTGAAAGTGTTTGTCTACGCGTTCTCCGGCCTGTGCGCGGCGCTGGTGGGGCTGGTGGTGGCTTCACAACTGCAAACCGCGCACCCCATGACCGGCAACATGTTCGAGATGGACGCCATCGGCGCCACGGTGCTTGGCGGCACCGCGCTGGCGGGCGGCCGGGGCCGCGTGTCCGGATCAATTATCGGCGCCTTTGTGATCGTCTTTCTGGCCGACGGCATGGTGATGATGGGCGTGAGCGACTTCTGGCAAATGGTCATTAAAGGGCTGGTCATTATTACCGCGGTGGTGATCGACCAGTTCCAACAGCGCTTACAGAGCAAAGTCGTGCTGATGCGGCGTCATGAAAAAAAACAGGCGGCCGCGCCGTTCTCCGGGGTAAGCCATGGCTAGGGATCTGATCATCGCGCTGGACGAAGGCACCAGCAACGTTAAGGCCGTCGCCATTGACGCCTGTGGTCGGGTAGCGGCAAAAGCGTCGCGGCCTTTGTCGGTGGCGACGCCGCAGGCGGGCTGGGTGGAACAGGACGGCAAGACGTTGATCGCCGCGTCGCTGACGGTGATGCGCGAGGTGATCAACCAGGTTGGCGAAAACCGGGTGGCCGCGTTGGCCATCAGCAATCAGCGGGAAACGGCCATCGGCTGGCAGCGCGCCAATGGTCAGCCGTTGCACCCCGCGCTGACCTGGCAGTGTTCGCGCTCGGCGGCTTTTTGCGAACAACTGAGACGCGATCATCGGGAAGCCGCGATCCGCGCCATCACCGGTCTGCCCGTGGCGCCGCTGTTCTCCGGCTCAAAAATGCGCTGGCTGCTGGACAACATCCCGGATGGCGCGGCCCGCGCTGCCGCCGGCGATATTTGTCTCGGCACGATTGATGCCTGGTTGCTGTGGCATTTTACCGGCGGCAAACAGTTTCGCTGCGACCTGTCTAACGCGGCGCGCACGCAGTTGCTCAATTTGCACACCGGCGACTGGGATGACGACATGCTGGCCCTGTTCGGCGTGCCGCGCGCGGCGTTGCCGGATATTTATCCGTCCAGCGGGCTGTTCGGCGTCACCGCCGGGCTGGATGGCATCCCCGACGGGTTGCCGATCCTGGCGATGATCGGCGATTCGCATGCCGCGCTGTACGGCCACGGGCTGGGCGCGCCGGGCGGCGTAAAAGCCACCTACGGCACCGGTTCATCGGTGATGGCGCCGCTGACGACGCCGGATACCGCCATCACGCAGTTGGCGACCACCGTCGCCTGGCATGACGGCGAACGACGGGTCTACGGGCTGGAAGGCAATATCCCCCACACCGGCGACGGCGTGGCGTGGATGGCGCAGGCCACCGGTCTGACGGATGGTAAAGGCGCCGTGCTCAGCCGCGCGCTGCATGAGTTGCCCGGCGGCATCGACTCCACGCTGGGCGTCTATTTTGTTCCCGCGTTAACCGGTACGGGCGCGCCCTGGTGGAACGATCGGGCGCGCGGCGTGATATGCGGTCTGAGTCGCGGCGTCACCCCCGCCCATCTTATTCGCGCCGCGCTGGAGGCCATCGCCTATCAGATTGCCGATGTGATTGAAGCGATGCGCCGGCACCCGGATTTCAAATTGACAACGCTGATGGTGGACGGCGGCCCCACGCAAAACCCGTGGCTGATGCAATTTCAGGCCGATCTGCTCGGCTGTCCGGTGGCGAGAAGCGTCACTCCGGAGCTGTCGGCGTTGGGCGCGGGTTTGCTGGCGCGGCGGGCGTTGGGGCAGTTATCCGACGAACGGCTGACGGCGCTGTTGCCTGAACACGACGGCTGGCTGCCGGATGAGCATCGCCATACGGCGTACCAAGGCCGCTGGGCGGAGTGGCGCGAGGCCGTACAGCGTACGCTGTGGCAGCCCGACGCATGAGTTGATTTTACATCCCGAAGGCGTTGCGCCCTGCCCGGTCGTCGGGTTGCCACGATGATGACCGGCGGCGCAGGCCATCGGCTATGCCAATCAAGGAGTACACAATAATGAATCGTAACTTTACGGGGAAAACGGTGGTGATTACCGGCGCCTGTCGCGGCATCGGCGCCGGCATCGCCGAGCGTTTCGCGAGCGAGGGCGCCAATCTGGTCATGGTTTCCAACGCTGAGCGCGTCTTTGACACCGCGGAAAAACTCACCGCCCAATACGCCGGCGACATTCTGGCGCTCCAGGTCGACGTCACCGATGAAGAGCAGGTGCAGTCGCTGTATCAGCAGGCGCTCGCGCGTTTTGGCCGGGTTGATGTCTCAATCCAGAATGCCGGGGTGATCACCATCGACACCTTCGACAGCATGCCCAAAGCCGATTTTGACAAGGTGCTGGCCGTCAATACCACCGGCGTCTGGCTGTGCTGCCGGGAGGCGGCAAAGATCATGGTGCGGCAAAACGGCGGCAGCCTGATCAACACCTCGTCCGGTCAGGGGCGCCAGGGCTTTATCTATACGCCGCATTACGCCGCCAGCAAAATGGGCGTCATCGGCATCACCCAAAGCCTGGCGCACGAACTGGCGCCGTGGAACATCACGGTGAACGCGTTCTGCCCCGGCATCATCGAAAGTGAGATGTGGGACTATAACGATCGCGTCTGGGGCGAGATCCTCAGCAGCGAAGAGAAACGTTACGGCAAAGGGGAACTGATGGCGGAGTGGGTGCGGGGTATTCCCCTCAAGCGCGCCGGCCAGCCTCGGGATGTGGCCGGGCTGGTGGCTTTCCTGGCCTCCGACGATGCGCGCTACATCACCGGACAAACCATTAACGTTGACGGCGGGCTGATTATGTCCTGATACGCCGCAACCCCGCGGCATATTCCGGGGGTTGCGGATTCCCCGGCATCATATTGCCGGGCCGCGGCAAAAAACGCGCCGGGAGGGAGCAAGTCGGCTCATCCCCCTGACAGCTGACTCTTAGCCACATATTTACCGATAACGGTATATGTAAACTCAGTGTTATTTCGTGCGCGAAAAGAAAGGTATTTTTATGCTACGTCGTAGCACGCGCCCGACAAGGAGCGCTCAGTCGCCGCAGCTCCTTGACCTCTGGCTTCCGGCTGAAATTATGCCGCTGACGCGGTTCCCTCGGCGCCCATGACCGCTATTCGAGCCACCAGTGACGCGTTCCCGACGCGGCACTGGTTTTCGCAGCATCCATGCTGCTCACTCGGCGGTCAAGTTCACCTCAGCAAAATTTCTTACGCCGGGTAACGGCAAAACCCGTCATGACTCCCTGCATTTGTGTATAAGAGACAGCCCTGACAGTGGGGAGGTCGGGGGGCATCGCGCGCTACTGCATCTACACCCCGCCGCCCAGCGCGTTATATAACGTCACCAGATTGTTCAGCCGGGTTTGCTCGATACTAATCAGCGTCTGCCGCGCGCTGTACAGCGTGCGCTGCGCATCCAGCACGTTCAGATAGGTATCGGCCCCTTCCCGATAGCGCGAGTCCGCCAGTTGGTAGCTGCGCTCGGCCGCCGCGACGTAATCACGCTGCGCCGCAATCTGCTCATCAATTGTGGCCTTACGGGCCAGCGCGTCCGCCACCTCTTTGAACGCCGACTGAATGGCCTTCTCATAGCTGGCGATATAGCCTTTTTTCTGCGCTTCAGCATACTGCAACGCCGCCCGGTTGGCGCCGCCGTCAAATATGGGCAACGTCAGACTGGGCGCGAGCGACCATACCCCGGCGCCGTGACTGAACAGGGTGGAGAGCGCGCTGCTGCTGACGCCGCCGCTGGCGGTCAACGTCAGGCTGGGGAAAAACGCCGCCCGCGCCGCGCCAATGTCGGCATTCGCCGATTTCAGCGTATGCTCCGCCGCCAGCACATCCGGACGCTGCAACAGAACCGCCGAGGAAATACCGGCCGACACCGGGGAAACCGCCTGCGCCAGCGTAGTCAGTTCGCCTGGCAGCAGGGCCTCCGCTATCGGCTGTCCCGCCAGCAGATCCAGCGCGTTCTTGCTCTGCGCCACCGCCGTCGTGTTGCTGGCCACATCGGCCCGCGCCTGTTGATACACGGTTTCCGCCTGCGCCACGTCCACGCCGGAGGCCACGCCGTTGCGCTGCCGGTTGCGGGTGACTTCCAGCGAGTGCTGCGCGCTTTGCATGGTTTGCTGCGACAACAGCAGATCGCTGCGCGCCGTCGCCAGCGCGATATAGGCCGTGGCGGTATCGGCAATCAGCGTCAGACGGGTGCTTTTCGCCGCCGCCTCCGTGGACAGATAACTCTGCAACGCGGCTTCGCTGAGGCTGCGCGTTTTACCGAACAGATCCAGCTCGAAAGCGCTGACCGCCAGATTGGCGCTGTAGCTCTGGCTTATCGCCGTGGAATTGTTACTCGACGACGCATCGCTGGTCAGCGCCCGGCTGCGGGTGCCTTCCACGCCCGCGTTGACGGTGGGAAACTGTCCGGCCCGCTGAATGCCGTATTGCGCCCGCGCCGCCTCGATATCGGCCAACGCTTTGCGTAAATCCCGGTTATCGCTGAGCGCGATATCGATGACCCGCTGTAATTTCGCATCGACAATAGCCGAACGCCACGGAATGGCGGCCGCATCCGACGCGGCCGGGGCCGTGTCGCTCTGCGGCCAGACGGCCGGCACCGGCGCATCCGGACGCTGGTACGCCGGGTCCAGAGACATACATCCCCCTAGCAGCAGCGGTAACAGCGCGATGATAAATTGACGACTACGCATTATTCTTCCCTCGATGAGTCAGCAACAGGCAGCGCTTTGTCGGCACGCTTGGGAAATACGCGTCTCACCAGAACAAAGAACATGGGCACCAGAAAAACGGTCAGCACGGTCGCCGTTAGCGTACCGCCGACAATGCCGGAACCGATGGAAATACGGCTGTTTGCCCCCGCGCCGCTGGATATCGCCAGCGGGAATACCCCGACGATAAAGGCCAGCGAGGTCATCAGCACCGGTCGTAAACGGGTCGTCGCCCCTTCCAGCGCGGCGGCATAGAGCGTCGCCCCGCGCTGATAGGCGGCTTCCGCAAACTCGACGATCAGGATGGCGTTTTTCGCCGATAGCCCGATGGTGGTCAACAACGCCACCTGAAAATAAACGTCATTTTCCAGCCCGCGCAGCGTGGCGGCCAGTACCGCGCCGACCACGCCGAGCGGGATCACCATCATCACGGAAAACGGAATGCTCCAGCTTTCATACAACGCCGCCAGGCACAGGAACACCACCAAAATCGACATCGCATACAGCGATAATGCCTGTCCGCTGGCAAGCCGTTCCTGATAGGACAATCCGCTCCATGCGGAGGTCGTGCCTTGCGGCAATGCGCCGGCCAGCGCCTGCATCTCATCCATCGCCGCACCGGAGCTGACGCCCGACGCGCCGGTGCCCTGAATTTCATAGGACGCCAGACCGTTGTAGCGCGACAGACTTTCCGGCCCGTAGATCCAGCGCGTGGAGGCAAACGAGGAGAACGGCGTCATTACGCTGTCGCCGTCGCTGTTGCTGCCGCGCACAAACCATTTGTTCAGATCCTCCGGCTTACTGCGTGAATCCTCATCACCCTGGATATAGACTTTTTTCACCCGCCCGCGGTCGATGAAATCATTCACATACGAACCGCCCCAGGCGCTGCTCAGCGTCTCGGTGATATCGCTCATCGACAGTCCCAGCGCGCTGGCCTTGTCATTATCAATGTCCACCTGTAACTGGGGCATCTGCGTCAGATCGTTTGGGCGAACGTCTGCCAGCCGGCTGCTTTTATTGGCTGACGCCAGCAGCTCATCCCGCAGTTGCAGCAACTTTTCGCGATCGGTGGTGCCGGTGGCTTGTAGTTCAAAAGTAAACCCGCTGGACTGTCCCAGTCCATCCACCGACGGGGGCGTCAGGGTAAACACCTGCGCATCGCGCAGGCGGGACAGCGCCTGCGTCGCCCGCGCCGAAATCGCATCAGCGCTGTTTTCCGCCCCGCTGCGCTGCGCCCAGTTTTTCAGCGCGACAAACGCCATCCCGGCATTTTGTCCGCTGCCGCTGAAGTTAAACCCGGAAATAATGAAAATGGCTTCGGTATTGTCTTTTTCTTCCGTCAGGAAATAGTGCTCGATGGCTTTGCCCACCTTGCTGGTGCGCGATTCAGTGGCGCCGGCGGGCAAGGTGAACTGCACCATCACCGTTCCCTGATCCTCCGTCGGCAGGAAACCGGACGGCAGGCGGACAAACATTAACGCCATACCCGCAATCAGCAGCGCGTACAGGATGATGTAACGCATCGGACTGCGCAGCACATGGGCGACCTTGCCGGAATAACGATCCTGCATCCCCTGATAGCCGCGGTTAAAGGCGGCGAAAAAACCGCTTTTCGCCTCACGGTGCGCCGCCGGCTTCAGCAGCGAAGCGCACAGCGCGGGCGTCAGCGTCAGGGCGACCAGCACCGACAGCAGCATGGAAGACACAATGGTGATAGAGAACTGGCGGTAAATAACGCCGGTCGATCCGCCGAAGAACGCCATCGGCAAAAACACCGCGCTCAATACCAGCGCGACGCCCACCAACGCGGCGGATATCTCCCGCATCGACTTTTCGGTCGCTTCTTTCGGCGGCAACCCCTCGTCGCGCATCACGCGCTCGACGTTTTCCACCACCACAATGGCGTCATCCACCAGCAGCCCTATCGCCAGCACCATGCCAAACAGCGTAAGGGTGTTGATGGAATAACCAAACAGCGCCAGCACGCCAAAGGTGCCCAGCAACACCACCGGTACGGCGATGGTCGGGATCAGCGTGGCGCGCAGATTTTGCAGGAACAGGAACATGACGATAACCACCAGCAGGATGGCCTCAAACAGCGTTTTGACCACCTCTTCCACCGAGATCTTGATGAAGTCCGTGCTGTCTTTCGGATAAGCAATCTGATACCCCTGCGGCATGGTACTTTCAAACTCCGCCACTTTGGCTTTTACCCGCTCGGCGGTGGACAGCGCGTTGGCGCCCGGCGCCAGCATCACCGCAATCCCTGCCGCCGGATGGCCGTTCAGGCGGGTTGTCGTACTGTAATTCTCATCGCCCAACTCCACCCGCGCCACATCCCCCAGCCGCACCACCGCGCCGGTGGCGTCGCTTTTGACAATAATGTTGTTGAACTGGGCCGGCGTTTTCAGCCGCGACTGCGCCATCACCGTTGCCGTAAGCTGCCGATCGGCGCGGGAAGGCAACGCGCCGATTTTACCCGCGGACACCTGCGTATTCTGCGCTTCAATCGCCGAGGAAATATCCGACGGCATCAGGTCATAGGCGGCCAGCCGGGTAGGATCCAGCCAGATGCGCATCGCATACTGCGAACCGAAAACCTGAACATCCCCCACGCCGTCGACGCGCGCCAGCGGATCTTGCAAATTGCTGACCATGTAGTCGGCAATGTCCGCCGCGCTGGCCTTATCGGTACTGTCGTACAGCGACATAATCAGCAGAAAGCTGGTTTGCGATTTGGTGACCGTCACCCCTTGCTGTTGCACTTCCGTCGGCAAACGGCTTAACGCCTGCTGCACCTTATTCTGCACCTGAACCTGCGCCGTATCGGCATTGGTTCCCTGCTTAAAGGTGGCGATGATCCTGGCTTCGCCGCTGGAACTACTGGACGACGAAAAATAGAGCAGGCCATCCAGCCCGGTGAGCTGTTGTTCGATGATCTGGGTTACGCTGTTTTCCAGCGTCTCCGCCGAGGCGCCGGTATAGGTTGCGGTTATCGACACCGAGGGCGGCGCGACGTCCGGATACTGTGCGATGGGCAGCGACTGAATCGCCAATGCGCCGGCCAGCATGATCACAATCGAAATCACCCAGGCGAACACCGGCCGGTGAATAAAGAAACGAGAAAACATTACGCTTTCACCTCTGTCTGGTCGGTATCCGCATCGGCGGTGGAGGATGTTGCTTCCGTTGCTTGCACCTTATCGCCGACATTCACTTTATCCGTGCCTTCGATAATCAGCCGGTCGCCCGCCTTTAAGCCTGAGGAAATCAACCAGCGGTTGCCAATCACCCGTTCGGTAACAACCTGACGCAGTTCCACCTGCTGCTGGTCGTTGACCACCAGCGCGGTGGCGTTCCCTTTGGCATCCCGGGTAATGCCCTGCTGCGGCGCCAGAATCGCCGCCGGATCGGTGCCGTTCTCCACGCTGGCGCGCACATACATGCCGGGCAGTAATATATGCTCGGCGTTGGGAAACGCGGCGCGCAGGGTGACCGAACCGGTTGAGGCATCCACCGCCACCTCGGCCAGCTGTAGCTGACCGCGGAAAGGATAGCGTTCGCCATTTTCCAGCGTCAGCGATACCGCCGGTTGCTCGCTTTGCTGCAACCGGCGTAGCGCCAGACGCTCACGGCTCGACTGGGTGAGATCAACATATATCGGGTCGAGCTGGCGAATGGTTGCCAGGGCGGTGGTTTGGCTGGCGGTCACCAGCGCCCCCGGCGTAACGGAAGAAATGCCGATACGACCGGAAATCGGCGCCTTAATCTGCGTGTAGGCCAAATTGATGCGTGCGGTTTTCAGCGCGGCCTGTTTTTCCGCCACCGACGCCAGACTCTCTTCATAGCTGGTTTGCGCGTCATCCGCATCCTGCTGTGAAACCCCCTCTTCTTTTGCCAGACGGGCGTAGCGCTGTGCTTTCAGCTTTGCCGCACGTACGCCGGCCTGCGCATTTTTCAACGCGGCCGCCGCTTCGTCATACGCCGCCTGATAGCCGGCCGGGTCAATCTGATACAGTACCTGACCGGCCTTTACGTCACTGCCTTCGGTGAACAGACGTTGCTGAATAATGCCGTCCACCTGTGGGCGAACCTCGGACACCATGGCGGCGGCGGTTCTGCCGTTAAGGTCGCTGTCCAGCACCACGGATTGCGGCTGCAATGTCTGTACCGTGACCTCCACGGCCGTGTTGATCGTTGTCGGTTCTGAAGCGCGTTCACAACCCGAAAGTAAGAACACCAATAAGAAAATAAAGCGTTTACCTTGCATGAAATCATGCCCTATAATTGAGAATGAACGTTCATTCTCAATGTTAAGGAAGATAGATAAATTCTTCTGACAAGATTATGCAAGGATCTTGTAAAGGTGAGCGTCTTAACGTTAGGAGGGGAACGTGCAAAAAACCATCACTAAATCGGAACGAATAAACATGCGACGTGACCAAATCATCGCGGCGGCACGCCTTTGTTTTCGCCGCTCGGGGTTCCACGGCGCAGGCATGGCGGAAATCGCCAAACACGCGCAGCTTAGCGTAGGGCAAATATACCGTTACTTCGCCAACAAGGACGCCATTATTGAAGAAATCGTCAGCCGGATCGTCAGCAACAAACTGCTGTTTTTAACATTGGGGGAAAATCGCACATCGCAGATGGCGAAAATGCTGTCAGAACGCAGGTTGTCTGGTGATGAAAGCTCCCGTGAAGAAGACCAGGCGTTGATGCTGGAAGTCACCGCGGAGGCGACCCGCAATCCCCGCATAGCGGCGATCCTGCAAGAGTCCGACGCCAGACTGTTTCAGCAGGCAACCGTGATGCTGCAACAACGCTATCCGCATCTGACGCCGCCGCAAATCGCCGCTCGCGTCGAGTTTATGGCCGCGTTGTCCGAAGGAACGGCATTTCGCATGGTCATCGACCAGAAAGCCTCGCCGGCGATGCTGAACCAACTCTATCAACATATTTTCCAACACACGTTTCCTGAAATCATCAATGAGTAATGTTATGCGATCATCTCGTTTGGGTTATGCACTAATCCTGGGGCTGCTGGCGGCGCTTGGCCCGCTATGTACCGACCTTTATCTTCCCGCCTTGCCGCAATTAACCTCGGATCTGTCCACCACCACCGCCGCCGCTCAGTTAAGCCTGACGGCGGGGTTGCTGGGCCTGGGAGCCGGCCAGCTGATTCTTGGCCCCCTGAGCGACAAAGTAGGACGGCGGCGTCCATTGCTGTTTTCACTGCTGATTTTTCTGGCGGCCTCGGTCTGGTGCGCGCAGGCGCAGGATATCAACCACCTGATCGCCGCGCGTTTTATCCAGGGAATGGCCGGCGCCGGCGGTGCGGTATTATCACGGGCGGTGGCGCGCGATCTTTATTCCGGCCATGAGTTAACCCGCTTTTTTGCCCTGCTGATGCTGATCAACGGCCTTGCGCCGGCTCTGGCGCCGGTGATGGGGGGGGCCATGCTGAGTATCATGGACTGGCGAGGCATTTTTATTGCGCTGGCGATTATCGCCGCCCTGCTGCTGGCGCTTTCCGCGCTGCGCCTGCCCGAAACCCTGCCGCCGCAGCGCCGGGTTACCGGCGGCGTCGGTTCATTGGTTGCCTCATTGGGAAGCCTGCTGGCGCAACGTCATTTTATGGGGCTGTGTCTGGCTCAGGGGTTCGCTGGTGCGGGCATGTTTGCTTATATCGGCGCGTCCCCCTTTGTCTTACAGGAAATTTACCAGCTCAGCCCGCAGATGTTCAGCCTGTGTTTCGCCATCAATAGCGTGGGACTGATCTTCGCGGCGCAGATTTCCACGCGATTCAGCCGCCACTGGGGAGAAATGCGGATACTTAAACTGGGGTTGCTGATCGCGGCCGTCTCGTCATTACTTTTGCTGCTGGCCTCCGCTCTGCAAGCGACATTGATATGGTTGCTGATCCCCCTGTTCTTTTCCATCATCATTATCGGTATCGTCGGCCCCAGCGCATCGGCATTGGCAATGCAGAGTCAGGGGGATAAGGCGGGCAGCGCATCCGCCTTGATTGGCGTCAGCATGTTCGCGCTGGGCGCATTAAGCGTACCCTTTACCGGATTAAACGGCACGTCGGCACTCTCCATGGCGCTGGTGATCGTGGTGTGTTATGCACTGGCAATCGCCTCGTTTGCGCTGCTGGTGCGCCGGAGCGGCAAATCGCCGGCCGGATGATCTTATCACCGCCATAGGGGCGGTATTCGTCACAGAGAACGCTTCTGCCTGTCTCTTTCCGCGACAGACAGAAGCCAGTTGGTTCCGCGTTTACCGCGGCCATCCGATCAGCGGATTTCGCTTTCCGGGAACAGAAAGGGGTTGATGCTGCTGCGGGAAAAGCCCTCTTCTTCCATCTTCACATCCAGCACCAGCGAGGCCAGATCGTCGGCGACCGCTTCAACGCGATGATCCTTTTCCTGATACAGAATTTTCAGGTAGGTGCCGCAGTGGCCGCAGCTCTCCGCTTTGATCGCCGCGTTTTCGCTGTCCAGCGACCAATAGTTCAGATCGCCGGATTCCTCACAGTTACTGCATTTCACCCGCACCATATGCCACTCGCTTTCGCACAGGTTGCAGTGCAGGTAACGCAGTCCGCTGCTGGCGCCCAATTGCACGACGCCGGATACCGGCATACTGCCGCACACCGGGCAAAACTGGCGGTGCTCGCCCGGTTCCGCCCGCGCTTTGCCGGGGATCTGGCTGGCCATCTGCGCCCAATACAGCGACAGCGCCGCCCAGATAAACGGGGCTTTATCGTTATTTTCCGCGCTGAACTCGTGCCTGAACAGCGCGCTCGCCAGCGTTTCCCGTTCCTGCTCCGACGATTTTTCCAGATTTTCCAGCGTCGCCAGCACCGGCCCCTCGGCCTCGGGCTTAAGTTCCTCAATCAATGCGCGCAGCAAAGTGTGCCAGTGCGCATCACGGGGAAACACCTCGATATCCAGCGGCGGGCGATTGCCGGCCTGCGCTAATATGCCCGTCAAATCAAGCTGCAACGGATGGTCGTGCAGCACTTTCCGCTGCGCCTCCACCACGCTCGCGGCAAAGGTCAGATAGTCGCCCAACGGATGATCTTGCGCCAATTGACGCAGCCGCTCCGCGCGGCTGCTGTACAAACTTTTCAGATTAGCAAAAAGCAGCGGCGGGATATTTCCCACCGATGTTGATTTCTCATTACTTTCTAACTGTTCCCGGGGAACAATACGGATACTCATCAGGGTTACTTTTCCTGTTGTTTACGTTGTAGCTCACGATACCAGCGCGGATGATGCTTCTTCGCCCATGACGTCGACACCCAGCCTTCCACCATGGCGGTAATGGTTCCCTTCACCCATAAGGCCGCATAGATATGCACCATGATCACGATGATCAGCCCCACCGCCGCCAGCGAATGCACCAGCAGGGCCAGACGAATAATCGGAATGGGGAACGCATCGGCAAAGTACGGCCGCCACATGACGATACCGCTCGCCAACAGCAGTATCAGGCTGATAATCGCCAGCCAGAACACACATTTCTGGCCGAAATTATACCGGCCCGTGTCGCCGACTTCCTGATTTCTGGCAATCTTATGAATGTTTTTCGCCCATTCGACATCATCGCGGTTAATCAGGTTGTGTTTCCAGTAGCGGAAAAACATTAACAGAAAAGCGATAAACATCACCACCCCCACAAAGGGGTGCAGAATTCTCGCCAGTTGCGGCGTGCCCAGAATGTGCATCATCCAGTTCAGCGAGGGAAATAAAAAACCCAGACCACTGATGGCGGCAAACACGAAACAGAATGCCACAATCCAGTGATTAATGCGCTCCGGCGCGCTATAACGCTGGATACGATTACTCTTTTTCATGCTGTTTATCCTCGTGTTGCGCCTCATCCGCGCCCTCTTCGTCGTCTTCTACGCGATTCGGGCCGACGCCGACATAGTGGAATACGCTGGCGGCAAAGGTGGCGGCGAAACCAATCGCCGCCAGAGGTTTCCAGATGCCTTTCCAGAACGTCACCGTCGGACTGATCGTCGGGTTGTCCGGCAGGCCGTGATAAAGCTGCGGCTTATCCGCATGATGCAGCACGTACATCACGTGGGTGCCGCCGACGCCCGCCGGATCGTACAGCCCTGCCTTGTCATAGCCGCGACTATTGAGATCGATCACCCGTTCCGCCGCCAGATCCTTCATCGCTTGCTTGGTGCCGAAATGGATAGCCCCCGTCGGACAGGTTTTGACGCAGGCCGGTTCCTGACCCACCGCCACCCGATCGACGCACAGCGTACATTTGTAGACCCGGTTATCCTCTTTATTCAGCCGCGGCACATCGAACGGACAACCGGCGATGCAGTAGCCGCAACCGATGCAGTGTTCGGACTGAAAATCGACGATGCCGTTGGCATACTGGATAATCGCGCCTTCCGCCGGACAGGCTTTCAGACAGCCCGGATCGGCGCAGTGCATACAGCCGTCTTTGCGGATCAGCCATTCCAGCCTGCCTTGCTCTTCCACTTCCGAGAAGCGCATCACCGTCCAGGATTTGGCGGTCAGGTCGGTCGGATTATCGTAAACCCCGACGTTGTGCCCCACCTCGTCGCGAATATCGTTCCATTCCGAACACGCCACCTGGCAGGCTTTGCAGCCGATACAGGTGGTAACGTCGATAAGTTTGGCGACGGGTTCCTGATGATCGCGAACCTGCGGCGGCGGCGTGAGCGAGTTGGTCGCCGAGCGACGGATAATATCTTGTGATTGCATGGCCATAATCGTTCTCCGCTACGCCTTTTCCAAATTAACCAGGAACGCCTTATATTCCGGCGTTTGGGTATTGGCATCGCCGACGTGTGGCGTCAGGATGTTCGCCAGAAACCCTTTCTGCGTGGTGCCTTCAAAACCCCAATGACAGGGCACGCCGATGGTTTCCACCGGCTTGCCTTCAATCATCAGCGTGCGGATACGCTTGGTGACCACGGCTTTGGCCTTGATATAGCCGCGTTTACTGCTGAGTTTGACCATATCCCCGGCGCGGATCCCCTTTTGCTCGGCCAGCGCTTCGCCAATTTCCACAAACTGTTCCGGCTGCACGATGGCGTTCAGCCGCGCATGTTTCGTCCAGTGGCGGAACAGCTCGGTGATCGAATAGGTCGTGGCGACATACGGATATTCCGTCGCGTTGCCCATGCGCTGTTTATCAAACTCATATAGCCGGGCGACCGGATTAAAGCGCGTATTTTCATGCAGCGGACTCTTTTCCAACGGCGATTCGACCGGTTCGTAGTGTTCGGGGAACGGGCCGTCGGTCAGCTTGTCGATGGCGAACAGGCGTCCCATGCCTTCGGCCTGCAAAATGAACGGCCCGACGCCGCTGCCCGGCGCCGCATTGCCGTAGTCCGGGGTATCAATCCCCAGCCAGCGCTGTCCGTCCCAGCGGATCAGTACGCGCTGCGGATCCCACGGATTGCCCTGCTCATCGGCAGAGGCGCGGTTATACAAAATGCGGCGGTTTTGCGGCCAGGCCCAGGCCCAGCCCAGCGTGCTGCCCAGTCCGGACGGATCGGCGTTATCCCGCCGGGCCATCTGGTTGCCCTGCTCAGTCCAGCAGCCGGTATAGACCCAGCAGAAACTGGCGGTGGTGCCATCGTCGCGCAGTTGCGAAAAGTCAGACAGCAACTGGCCTTTCTTCAGCACCAGGTTGCCCTGTTCGTCATGAATATCCGCCAGCGCATAGCCATTGCCCTCTTTCGCCACTTCTTCCGGCGACGGATCCAGCGGATTCAGGTAATTCCACGCCATATTGAGCACCGGTTCAGGATTCGCGCCGCCCTCTTTGGCGTACATTTCCCGCAGGCGCAGGAAAATCTCCGCCAGAATCACCCCGTCATGCAGGGCTTCGGCCGGCGGTTCGGCGCCTTTAAAGTGCCATTGCAGCCAACGGCCGGAGTTCACAATCGAGCCGTTTTCTTCCGCAAAACAGCTGGACGGCAGACGAAACACTTCCGTCTGGATTTGTGACGGATCCACCTCGTTCAGCTCGCCGTGGTTTTGCCAGAAGTTGGAGGTTTCGGTCGCCAGCGGATCGATAATCACCAGAAATTTCAGCGTCTTCAGCGCGTCGCGGGCTTTATTGGAGTCGGCAAAGGCGGCTATCGGGTTAAACCCCTGCGCGATATAGCCGTTGACCTTGCCTTCAATCATTCTCTGGGTGTAGTTCAGCGCGTCGTAGCTCTGATCCCACTTGGGCAGCCAGTCAAAACCCCAATCGTTTTCCGGTTGCGCATGCTCGCCGTAAAGGCTTTTCATCAGGCTAATGAAAAATTTCGGCGTGTTTTTCCAGTAATTCACCTGATCGGGCAGCAGCGCTTTCGGGGTAATTTGTTCCAGGTAAGTCTGCAACGTGGTTTGATTTTCCGAGGGCAGATCCATATAACCCGGCAGGCGCAGGGACAGCAACCCCAGATCGGTGTAGCCCTGGATATTGGAGTGGCCGCGCAGCGCGTTAATGCCGCCGCCGATCATACCGATATTGCCCAGCAGCAGTTGGATCATGCCCGCCGTGCGGATCATCTGAGAACCGGTGGTGTGCTGCGTCCAGCCCAGCGCATACAGAATGGTCGCCGTTTTATCCGGCACGCAGGTGGAAGCCAGAATGTCGCAGATGGTCAGAAATTCGTCTTGCGGCGTCCCGCAGATGCGGGTCACCACCTCCGGCGTGTAGCGGCTAACGTGTTGTTTAAGCAGATTCCAGACGCAGCGCGGATCGGTCAGGGTGAGATCCCGTTTGGCAAAACCGTTTTCATCCAGCTCGTAGTGCCACGAGGTGCGATCGTACTTGCGCGCTTGCGCATCGTAACCGCTGAAAATACCGTCCTCAAAATGATAATCCTCGCGCACCAGCAGGCTGGCGTTGGTGTAGGACTTCACATACTCCATCTGAACTTTATTATTGCTCAGCAGGTAATGCACCACGCCCAGCAGGAAGGTGATGTCGGAACCGGCGCGGATCGGCGCGTAAAGATCGGCCACCGATGCCGAGCGGTTGAAACGGGGATCGACCACAATCAGCTTGGCGCCGTTTTTAACTTTGGCCTCAACCGCCCACTTGAACCCGACCGGGTGCGCTTCCGCCGGGTTGCCGCCCATGACCAGCACCACATTGGCGTTCTTGATATCCACCCAGTTGTTGGTCATGGCGCCGCGCCCGAACGTCGGGGCGAGCGCCGACACGCTGGGGGCATGGCACAGCCGCGCCTGGGTATCAATCCCCAGCATGCCCAGCGCGCGGGTAAAGCGAAAATCCAGCATGCCGGTCTCATTACTGGCCGCCGACGAACACAGCATGCCGGTGGTCAGCCAACGGTTGACTGTCACCCCGGCGCTGTTTTTCTCAATAAAGTTGGCATCCCGGTCGGCTTTCATCAGGCGGGCAATACGATCAAAGGCGTCATTCCAGCTGATACGCTGCCATTTGTCCGAACCGGGGGCGCGATATTCCGGATATTTAAGGCGCTGATCGCTATGAATATAGTCAATCAACCCCGCCCCTTTCGGACATAACGAACCGCGACTGACCGGATGATCCGGGTCGCCTTCGATATGAAAAATGGACGGTTTGGCGTTTTTGGCTCCGTCGCCAAGGCTATACATTAAAATCCCGCACCCGACGGAACAGTAAGTGCAGTTATTGCGCGTTTCTTTGGCGCGTAAAAGCTTATATTGCCGGGTTTCAGCCAACGCGACAGCGGGAGAAAAACCCAATGCTGTCACCGTTGTTCCGGCCATGCCCCCCGCGCATATTTTAAAGAACTGTCGTCTGCTGACCTGCATGGAAAACTCCTCACACCACATCGCTCACAGTAAAAGTCGGGATAAAACGTTTATTTCTTTTTATAGGAAAGAATAAAGCGGTCATGAGACCGCTAAAGACCTTATTAACAATAAGTATTATGCTCCGAAATAATAAAACCTCAAATATTTATCCAAATAACAACATTCACATCACAAAATCAGCGCAGCCTAGTCGATGCATCGCCAATAATTTAATTGATAATAAAAATAATAATCATTTGTATTATTTTATATATCCAACTAATTCAGATGACTGGCAAACCCGCCGGAAGCGGCCCCTGCGGACTGAGGCCCACGCACATACAACCTTAAGTATGGCGGGTAAAACACCCGTATGTTATTTTTTATCCAATGCTTGAGGGGCTGATTTATTTGCCTGCACCAATAAATAAGCCCCGGTTAATAATATGACCGGGGCTTAATTTTTCTTATTTAGTGAGAGGTTTGAAGGGTATGTCGTAAATAGCCGAAACAAATTTATCGGCTAAGGAATGCGCTATCGCGCGCCATAGCGCTGAACAAAATCCAGTAGAATCCGGCGCGACCAAACCGGCTCCTGCGCAATGTCCATTAGTCGCCCGACATCATAACCCGCCTGCCGCAATGCGGCGTCGTTATAGCGTAAACATGCCTGCATGATCGCCACGTTAAATTCCGGGTGAAACTGTAGCGTCAGCACCCGATCGCTATAGCGGATAATCTGACAACGATCGGCCTGCGACCCCGCCAATACCTGCGCCCCGGCAGGTGGAACCAGCACCGACTGCTGATGGGAGAGATAGGCGGTAAACTGCCGGGGATGATGTTGTAGCCAGACGTCGTTTTCCGCTCCGTCATTGACGGTCACAAGCTGCACGCCGATTTCTTTGCCATTCGGGTTATTTCCCACCGTGCCGCCCAGCGCGTCAGCCAGCAACTGGTGTCCATAACAAACGCCCAGCATCGGCATATCGGCATAAAATGCCTCACGCAGCCAACCCGCCGTATACTCGCTCCATTCCAGCCGGTCGGTCACCATCGCCCACGAACCGGAAATAATCACCGCCGACACACCATCAAACGGAGGCAGGGCGTCTCCCCGATCGGGGCGCACCACATGCAGATTTTCTGTTCCGTCCGGCAGCGCATCGCTAAACCATTTTCCCTGTTGCCCAACCTGCAAGGAAATGCCCTGCGGCGGCTCCCCCATCTGAATAACCAGCACTCTCTTTTTGTTCATGGTTCTGTTCTACCCGCCGTCTCTGGAATCAACGAAAATCTTACGCCATCCGGCGCGTCAACGCAGCATAAAAGCAAAACGCGCCGCCTCTGCCGATCACTCTGGAGACGGTTGACGATAGGCCAACGAAAAGACGTCGTAAAAATCCACTTCACCCTTGGTCGACAGGATTTTTTCTATTCCTGTTTTCACCGAAGCCGGGACATTTTCATTACCCAAGAGCTTATCCAACGCGTCTTGCGGCACATGCCGAATGGTGAACCATTCGCCGTTGTAGCCGACGCGCAGATCCAACACATCAATGTCTTCGAAGCGATATCGAGGACGAATGTCCAATGAGAGAGACAGTGTCATCACCAGCACGAACAGCGTAAAGCCGACGAAATAAGGCCAGCCAAAATAAGAGACGTAGATCAGAATAGCAGCAACCGGAACATAGCTGACCAGCATCCCGGTAACAAGATAAGGATGAGTCTGTATGAATTTTCGACTAAACCTTATTTTATTATCGCGTTTTTCTTTGCGGTTAATTTTCTCGATTTCCTCGGTCAGAATGCGTTTCACCTCATCCATCACCACCACCCGTTACGCTCATGGATACATTTATGCCATTAACAAAATAACAACATTGTCTGCCGTCGATTAGAGTATAGACATAAGATAACGGATGTCGTTTGGGAGAAGTGGGGATTGATGGCGACGCCGGCCGATGCCCCGCTTTCGCGGAGCGGTATCGGCACGCGTCAGACGCCCATCGGGTTACGGCATGGCGGGTAGTTCAAGTTCAGGATCGATGAGGTTATAAATCTGATTACCGAAGAGCGGCTGTTGCAAAAGCCGATCGACGGCCAGCGCCACATCCTGACGCGACACCAGCCCCAATACGGCATTCCCCTGCGTTAGCCGCGCGTTATGCGTGGCGACAACATCCAACAGCCCGCCCGGACGGACGATACAATAGTCCAGCGAACTGGTCTGTAACCAGCTTTCCGCCAGCGATTTTTCCCGCACGGCCTGTCCAAACGCGGCTTTAGCCCGCGTTGACAACAACGGCCAACCGTCGCCGCAACCCAGGGACGTCACCAGCAACATGCGCTTGATGCCCGCCTGCTCCACGCCGTCGATCACCACGCGATGGCCGTGATAGTTCACTGCGCCGCCGCCCATCGTCGACACCACGATCGCCGACTCGCCCGCCGCTCGGCAGGCTTTCGCCACCACCTCGGCATCACAGGCATCCCCCTGCACCACGGTTATCCCCTGGGCGCGCCACTGGGCGGCCTGTTCAGGATCGCGTAGCACGACCACCACCGATTGCTTACACTCAATGGCCCGCTGTAATAAACAGGCCCCCACGCCCTGACCTGCTCCAAAGAGTAGCCACGTCATACCTGCTCCGGTTGTAACTCAATCGCTAATGTATGGAACGCATCGACCTGCGAGGTTAACAGTTGGCGATGGCTATCCCGTCCAAGAAAGATCTTAAACATAGCAGCGCCGTCGGCATTAAAAAACACCACGGACGCGGTGTCCATTCCCATAAACTTCCGTTCAATAAAGGCAATATGCCGGCAGTTAACCGCGCGAATATGTCCGCTCAATCCATTGTTGCCGCGCAGATTAAAATAACCGTGACGGTGCGTTCCCGTTGGCAATGCGCTTTTGAATTCCAGAATGGCGTCTGCCGTATGGCTGATTAACGTCACTTCCCCCCAACCGGCGATGCTCTCCCACACGCGGTCGAACCGATCGCCCGGCACAATAACGCACTGCGCCGCCGGCAGCGCCTTGACCACCTTGAACAGCGAGGTGTTGTACTGGCTGGCGATATCTTCCAGCGTGCCGTCGGGATTGGTGGCAAGTAAATCATGCAATGTCATGAGCAAGTTCCCCTTAATAAGCGTGTTCTTTGGCATTTAGCTGCGGAATAATTTGCTGCAATGCCTGCATCAGATTGTTTGCCCAGAAGCGGCCGTCATCGGTTAAACGCAGGCAGGTCGAGTCGTCGCGGGTGAGTCCCGCCTGGTGCCACTGGCTGAGCAACGGCTGTAGCTCATTGGCCCGGTCTGTCAGTTGCGGCAGAACGATGCGTCCTACTTCAATGCCCGCCTGAAGCTGGTGCTGCCAAGGACCGGCCGGACTGGCGGGGGTCATCATCATGATCGGTTTTTGCCCCTGATCCACAAGCTGGTAATAGCGTTCCAGACTGCGCTCCATCATATAGGACTGACCATTCAGATTACCGCCCGCGCCGCTGCCCATCGCCAGACAATCCGCGCCTTGTTTGATCAACAGGTTATACAGATTGCGCTCCCGGGTCGTTCTGGCCCAGTGGCTGTTGCTCAATTGATGCCAACCCGCTTGCGCCAGAAATGCCGCGCCGGTGCGGTAAAAATCACGCCGCGCGGTGACATCCGGCAGGTCGACCCGCTGGTTTTCCGCCGCCCTAGCTAATGGCGTGGTGGGCAGCAGATTCAGCGCATAAAGATCCACGCCATCCAGCGGCAGATCGCTGACAATCGCCAAATCTTCACGCCAGATTTCCGGCGTCTGCCCCGGCAGGCCGAACATCAGGTCACACACCACCGCCGCGCGATCGCGCTGGCACAGCCGTTGCAGAAAGCGGATCGATTGCTGTTTATCGGACGTGCGCGCCATGCGCTGGCGAATACGGCTATCAAAGGTTTGAATACCGATGGAAAAACGGTTGGCACCCGCGTCCAGACAGGCATCAATCCGCTCATCGTCAAAATCCATCGCCCGCCCTTCGATGGTAATCTCGCAGTCCGGGGCCAACGGCAGCGAGGCGCGAATGGCGCGGATAATCTGTTCAAGCTCATTAGCGGCCAGCGCCGTCGGCGTGCCCCCGCCAAAATAAACCGCGTGAATCGGAGCCGACTGATGCAGCGCGCTGTCTGCCTCCATCGCCAGTTCCTGCAACAGATAACGGGTGTAGGTTTCGGTGCTGTCCGCACGCAGTTTATTTTGATAAAAGCCGCAGAAGGTACAGTGCGTCGCGCAGAAAGGAATATGCAAATACAGCAGGCGCTTGCGGGCTGGCAAAATCTGCTGTTTCAATGCCTGCCAACTGGCGGGGATCTGTTCAGGAGAAAGCGGCACATGATTTCGCCAGGGCATAGCCATACGTCGCGAATCAAACGGCTGTTCGCCTGGCCGGGCATAATAGGGCGTCAAATCTATGTTCATTCATATCCATCCCGTCAGAAGCAATGGAATGATTAAATGATAATTATTTTTATTTATCAATAAGGCTGGCTGAATAGCGAACGCCCTTATTCGGTTATTTCAGTAATGACGCGATTTATTAACCAAATCATTAACCAGATGAAGAAAATAAAATAAATATTTATTTTGTTTTTCAATACATTAAAAATAAAAAAGCCTTTTAGTTGTTATCAGAATGATACCAAAGAGCGCTTTATTAAAATTTATTAATTTTCAGGAAATAAAGAGGATTAACCGAAAGCGGCGGCATGAGAAAATACTATTTATAAACAATGTATTAAAAAGAAAGAGTGCTACCCTCGACGAGAGGATAATTAATTATTCTTCATTAAGATAATCTCTCCGCCGCGATCAGCGCCTGCCCCAGCGACAGGCCGCCGTCGCCGGCGGGTAGCCGTTGCGGTTGCAGTATCGTGAATCCATGCAACTGCTGATGCAGCAGTTCGGACAGCAATCGATTGTGCATAACGCCGCCGCACAACACAACCGTATTGACGCCATGCTGTTCCGCCGCCCGTCGGGCCAGCGCGGCAAAGCCCTGCGCCAGCGCCAGATGAAACGCATAGGCTCTGTCGGCCGGCGCCGCGCGATAGGCTAGCCACTGCCGCCAGAAGATCGCCAAATCCAGGCGGTTATCCGCCAGCAGCGGCAGCGTGACCGGAGGCTGCCATTGCCGGCTCCTCCGCGCCAGCGACTCCAGCCAGCAGGCCGCTTCCCCTTCCCAGCTTTGGCTCAGGGCGGCGAATCCCGTCGCGGCGGCGACCGCATCAAACAAGCGCCCGGTGGACGACGCCAACGGCGCATTGATCCCCCGCTCAATCGCCTTACTGAGCAGCGCGGAGGGATCGGCCGGGATCGCCGCCGCTTCCGGTAACGATGCCCAGTCAGGCACAAAGCGCAGCCACTGCGCCAGCAGATTGCGCCACGGCTGACGGGCGGCCAGATCGCCGCCGGGTAACGCGACGGCCGGTAATCCGCCGCTATGCCGGCAGCGGGCATAGTCCGCCAGCAGACATTCTCCGCCCCACCACTGGCCGTCTGCGCCATAACCAATGCCGTCTAGCGCCAACCCAATCACCGGGCCGGCGTCGCGCGGCCAGCGGTGCTCCGCCAGACAAGAAACGATATGGGCGTGATGATGCAATACCTCAATGCAGGGGATTTGCCGCTGTTCGGCCAGATCTTTTCCCAGACGATGACTGATATAGCCGGGATGCGCATCAACCACCACCGCATTGGGCGCAAAACGGTAAATATTCTCAAACAGCGCGATGGACTGACGATATTGCCGCTCGATATCGCCGTCCGCCAGATCGCCAAGATGCTGGCTGACAATCGCGTTTTCCTCGCGCAGTAAACAAAACGTGTTTTTTAAATCGGCGCCCATCGCCAGCAGCGCAGGCTGCCCGACGAAACCCGGCGGCAGCGGTAACGCATCCGGCACATAGCCACGCGCCCGACGCAGCATTTCCGCCCTATTGTTAAATAAATCGTGGTCGAGCAGCCTCACCAGCGAGTCATCGGCCCGTTGCACAATATCCCGATTGTGCATTAACCACAGATCGGCAATGCCGCTCAGTTGCTCCAACGCCTGCGCATTGGTCAACGCCGGGGGCTTACCGCCGGCATTACCGGAGGTCATCACCAGCGGGCGATTAACCTGCGCCAGCAACAGATGCTGCAACGGATTGGCGGGCAACATCAGCCCGACTTCACACAGACCGGGGGCGATTGCCTCAGACAGCGGGCCGTCCCGGCGCAACGGCAACAGAACAATCGGCGCCGCCGTACTTTCCAGCAACCTCAACGCCGCCGGCATATCGGCCACGTCGGCGCATCTCTCAAGCCATGCCGCATCCGGCGACATCACCGCCAGCGGCTTGCCGGGGCGATGTTTACGCTGGCGCAGGCGTTGAACAGCCGGTGTATTGGTGGCGTCGCAGGCCAGATGAAAACCGCCAATGCCCTTGATTGCCACAATTTTCCCCGTTAGCAGGGCGGCGGCGGCCTGAAGAATGGCCTCATCCCCTTCAGCCTGTCGCTGCGCCGCCCCTGCCGCCGACCACACCTGCGGGCCGCACTGCGCACAGGCGTTCGGCTGAGCATGAAAACGGCGATCCGCCGGGTGCTGATATTCGGCCAGACAGCGCGGACACAGCGGGAAATCCGCCATTGCGGTAAATGGGCGGTCGTAGGGCATCCGACGAATAATGGTAAAACGCGGGCCGCAGTGGGTGCAGTTGATAAACGGATAGCGATAACGGCGATTAGCCGGGTCGTTCATTTCGCGCCGGCAGGCTTCGCAGGTGGCCGCATCCGGCACCACCTGCGTATCCATCTGCCCGGCGCCGCTGTGTTCAATCTCGAATGCCGTAGGTATTGTCGTCCACTGCCACGGCTGACTGGCAATGCTGTCGATGTGCGCCAGCGGCGGGCACCCGGCCGAGAGTTCGCTAATAAAGCGTTCAATATTTTCCGACGGATAAAGATGAATCAGTACCCCGGCGCCGTCATTGCTGACGCTGCCGCACAGCTTCAGCCGATGCGCCAACTGCCAGACATAAGGCCGGAATCCCACCCCCTGCACTTTGCCTTTTACCCGGATTTGAATACCGTTGTTCATGCTTACGTGGGATATATTCCTTTTCTGTTTATACAGGTTTCTATGTAAGTTCAGTGCTATTTCGTGCGCGAAAAGAAAGGTATTTTTATGCTACGTCGAAGCACGCGCCCGACTCAGGGCGCTCAGTCGCCGCAGCCCTGAGAACCCTGGCTTCCGGCTGAAATTATGCCAGCTGCGCAGGTGCCTTCGTCGGTATCAGGCTTAACGGACCGCTTGCGACACGTTCCTGACGTGACGCAAGCTTTCGCCGCGTCCATGCGGCTCATCCTAAGCCTGCTATCTCCTCAGCATAATTTCTGAAGCCGGGTAAGGGCAAAACCCCTCATGAGTCCCTACATTTGAGTATAAAAAGCAGCCCTTGTCAGGGGCAGAAGCTTTCTCCCTGCAAGGGGAAATGTCGTCAGCAAATCCTCGGCATCGGCTCATTATGCGGCAGATCCAGCAGCCGCGAAGCGCCGAACACCCCGCACAGGCGTACCTGAGGCTTTTCCGTCACCGAACCGATGGTTGCCGCATCCCGCCCCAGCGGGTGGGCGCGTAATGCCGCCAGCACCGCGGCTTCCGCCGCCGCCGACACCACCAGCACCAGCTTGCCCTCATTGGCGAAATTCAATGCCTCCAACCCGAGGATCTCGCAGATGCCGCGTACCGCCTGCTTCAGCGGCAATGCGCTTTCGTTGATTTCCATCCCGTAGCCGCTGGCCTGCGCGTACTCATGCAGGATCGCCGTCACCCCGCCGCGCGTGGCGTCGCGCAATGCGCGCACGCCGTCGATGTCACGCAGCGGCGCGATCAGCGGCGCCAGCACCGCGCAGTCACTGGCGAGTTGCGCTTCCAGCCCCAGTTGTTCACGCAGGTTAAGAATGGTGGCGCCATGATCGCCCAGCGTACCGCTGACGATAATTTTATCGCCGGGACGAATTTCCCCGGTTCCCCAGTGAATGTCCGTCGGGATCGCGCCGATCCCCGCCGTATTGATAAAAATCTTATCGGCGGCGCCGCGCGGCACCACTTTGGTATCGCCGGTCACAATCTGTATCCCGGCGTCACGCGCGGTTTGCGCCATGGATTCAACTATCCGCAGCAGGTCGGCGCCGGCAAAGCCCTCTTCGATAATAAAACCGCAGGAGAGGTAAAGCGGCGTCGCCCCGCTGACGGCGATATCATTGGCCGTGCCGCACACCGCCAGTTTGCCGATATCCCCGCCGGGGAAAAATATTGGATCGATCACGTAGCTGTCGGTGGTGAACGCCAGCCGATCGCCCTGCTGCGCCAGCGGGGCCAACGGCAGTCTGGCCTGATCTTCCCGCTGCCCCAGCAGCGGATTATCAAATGCCTGTAAAAAAAGCTGTTCGATCAACTGTTGCATCGCCCGGCCGCCGCTGCCATGCGCCAGGGTAATTTCTTTTAGCGCCGTCTTTTGCGGCTGTATTGAAGTCGTCATCAGGCACACTCCCGCCGATACTGATAATAAGCGGCACACGCCCCTTCCGAGGACACCATCAGCGCCCCAATCGCCTTCTCCGGGGTGCAACGTTGACCAAACAGCGGGCAATCCGCCGGCTTGCAGCGCCCGGTCAACACCTCGCCGCAGCGCGAGTCGGGTTCATCCGCAATACGTTGATGCCGCGGGTTGAAGCGACGTTCGGCGTCAAAATCGGCATACGCTTCGCGCAGTTGCATACCGGAATCGGCGATCTCCCCCAAGCCGCGCCATTCACTGCTGGACCGGGTTTCAAACACTTCGTCCATCGCCTGTTGCGCCAGGTGGTTGCCGCCGTCGGGAACAATGCGCCGATACTGATTTTCCACCTCACAGCGCGCGTCGTGGATCTGACTGACCAGCATCAGCAACGCCTGCAAAATATCCAACGGTTCGAATCCGGTCACCACAAACGGCTTATTGAAACGATCGCATAACGCCTGATACGGATAAGCGCCGATAACCATGCTGACATGCCCCGGCGCCAGAAAACCGTCGATACGCAGATCGGGCTGCATCAGCAAACTGCGCAGCGTGGGAACAATGGTGATGTGCTGACAGAACAGGGTGAAGTTGGCGATATTGCGGCGTTTGGCCTGTTGCAGCGTCAGCGCCGTACTGGGCATGGTGGTTTCAAATCCCAGACCGAAAAACACCACTTGCCGCTGCGGATTTTTTTCCGCCAGCAGCAGCGCATCCAGCGGCGAATAGACGATGCGGACATCCGCGCCATGACGGCGCGCGTCCTGTAACGAACCGTGACGTCCCGGCACGCGCATGGCGTCGCCGAAGGTACAGAAGATCACCTCAGGATGAGCGGCGATTTCCAGACAGGCGTCAATACGTCCCATCGGCAGGACACACACCGGGCAGCCCGGGCCGTGCACAAACTCAATTTCCGGCGGCAGCAGCCGATCCAGCCCGAACTTGAAAATCGCATGGGTATGACCGCCGCACACTTCCATCAGTTGCAGCGGACGTTCGCGCAATTGAGGCATCTCCGCCACCAGCGCCCGGATGCGCCGCAACAACGCTTTCGCCAGCTCAGGATCGCGGAACTCATCAACGTACTGCATAGTCAGCCCCGGTCTGTCGCATGTCATCCAACTCCAGTCCAATGGCTCGCATCGACTGCAACGCCGCCAGCGTATCCTGCGCTTCCCGCTCATCCAGCAGGCTCATGGCGAAGCCGACGTGCACCAGCACCCATTGCCCCACCAGTTCGGCAGGCGAGCCTTCGCAGACCAGCGCGATATTCACCGACCGCTGTACGCCGCAGACGTCGACATACGCGGGTTGGTGAATATCCTCGCCGACTGAAACCACCCTGCCCGGAATGCCTAGGCACATAGCTGTGCCTCCAGCCAGCCAAGCCACTCATCCATGCCTTCGCCGCTCTGGGCGGACAAGGCGATAATCTGAATGGCCGGATTAATCCGTCTGGCATTGGCGACGCAGGCGTCCAGATTGAAATCCAGATAAGGCAGCAGATCGATTTTATTAATCACCATCAATGACGCGGCGGCAAACATATGCGGATATTTTAATGGCTTATCTTCGCCTTCCGTCACCGACAGCACCGCGACCTTGGCGCGTTCGCCCAGATCGAACCCGGCGGGACACACCAAATTACCCACATTCTCGATAAACAACAGGCTGTTGTCCGGCAGTTGCAGGCGATGAGCGGCGTCATGCACCATCTGCGCATCCAGATGACAGCCCTTTCCGGTATTCACCTGAATCGCGCTCACTCCCGTCGCACGGATGCGCTCCGCATCATTGGCGGTTTGCTGATCGCCTTCAATCACCGCGCACGGCACCTGCTGGCTGATATGATTCAGCGTGGCGGTTAATAGCGTGGTTTTGCCCGAGCCCGGGCTGGAAACCAGATTCAGCGCCAGAATGTTCTGCGCCTTGAAATGCGCCCGGTTATGCTTAGCCAACTGATTATTCTTGCTCAGCACGTCCATTTCAATCTGCAATAAACGCTGTTGCCCGACGCCCGGCGCGTGTGTTCCGGCCGCGCCCAGGCCGTAATGCAGATCCTGCTCATCGACTTCAGGCTGGAAGGCCGTTTCGCCCTGTTCGGCGGCGGCCTGCTTGTTTACCGGCTTCGCCCCCTTTCCGCCTTTCGGCGGCAGCGCGTAGTAATAGTTATGAACATCGCCATGGTAGTGGTGGTGATGGATAATCACGCAGCGACTCTTTATTTTGCCGCCGTGATGGTGGTCATGGCTGTGGTGATGATCGTGGCCGCGATCGTGATGGTGGTCATGATGGTGGTCGTGGTGGTGGTCATGTTCATGAGAATGTTCGTCACCCTCAATTTTGCTTTCCCCTTCACCGCAACCGCATGTGGTACACATAGGGCTTTCCTCCCGCTATCTTTAGGCCTTAACTGTCCGTTACTCCACTGCTAACTGCTTTAATTGCAGGCTATCGCCGTCATCCAGGCGTAAATTGTAGCTGCCGCACCGCGGGCATCCGCCGCCGTGCTCAACCACCGCCACCATGGCGCTGCATTCCCAGCACCATGCCTGCGCCGGCCGAACCGCAACGTGCAGTTGACACCCCTCCGCCAGCGTTTGCCGACAAACCGATTCAAAACAAAAACGTAAGGCGCTTTCCTCGATACAGGAAAGCGCGCCTATCTCCAGCCAGACGGCGGTCACCCGCCGGGCATGATGTTGACGAGCCTGCTGTTCGATCAGTTCCAGTGCGCTATAGCACATGGAAATTTCATGCATGGTTCTCACTCCGATTTCGGCTAAACAGCGCGCGTCGGCTGATATTCAATGGCGCATCCGCGTCTTTTACCGGCAACGACAACGCCATTTTGGCGCTCTGCTCCGCCAGTAAAATGGCCTGTTCCCCGCTGATGCCGTGCTCAAGCGGCGACATCAGCGAGCAGGACAAATATTGCTTGCCGGCCATCTCGCCGACCACAAAGGTCACATTGCCGCAGGGCAACGCCAGCGCCAGACGATCGGCCAGCGTCCTGAGCGGCCAAACCTGCCGCGGCCCCGGCAATACTAGCAGACTGATCATCCACGGCGTCAGCAGACAGCCGACCCACTGCTGTTCAAACAGGGTAAATCCGCAGGCCTTGACCGGAATGCCCGGCCGAAAAAAAGGCAGCATCTGCATTTTTTCCCGCGCAATCCGCGTAAACATCGGCTCCAGCCAGGTCGCCGGATGGTAATCATCGCCGATAATCAATGAAGATTCCTTGCGCTCACCCGGTATCATGTTTAAATCGTGGACGTCAGGTTGATTACTCACCATAAACCTCGCATCGCTTACGTTCGCTGACGGTGACGCCGCTTTGCCGCAAGGCGATAATCACCTGCTGCAACGCCGGCTCCAGCGCCTGCGTTATCGTTTCCGACAGGCCGATACGCACCGCCAGCGACGCGGGTTCAACCCCCACCAGCGTTAGCCGGCGCGGGAATTCGTCCGTCAGTTGCAACGCCATCAGCACATCCGATAAACCCAACTGGTGCGGGGAAATCTTACGGGTGAACAAGGCGGGCACTTCGCTATCGCGCAGCACCACTACGCTACCCGGCGCCTGCCCGGTCAGCACAGCGTCGGCCACGATCAGATGATCGCGCCCGGCCATCGCATCCATCAACTCCATCCCGGATGTGCCGCCGTCGAGGATGTCTATCTGCGGGGAAAACGTGTAGCGCCGCGCTAACGCTTCCACCATGCGCACGCCGACGGCTTCATCGCTCAGCAGCAGATTACCGATCCCCAGCACCAGTATGTTCATCACAGCACCTTGACCCGGGTCACTTCGCTACCGCTCACCGTATCCACAATATGCACCGCGCAGGACATGCATGGATCAAACGAGTGGATGGTGCGCACCACTTCCAGCGGCTTATGCGGATCGGCTATCGGCGTGCCGACCAGCGACTGCTCGTAAGGGCCGGGGACGCCGTCGAAATTACGCGGCCCGGAAGTCCAGGTTGACGGCACCACCGCCTGATAGTTGGTGATTTTGCCGTTTTTGAATACGATCCAGTGCGACAGCATACCGCGCGGCATTTCACCAAAACCGACGCCGCGAAACTCGGTATCCGGCGACAGATCGGGCTTGATAAAGGTTTGATGGTCGCCGGCGCCGATGTTGGTCACCAGCGCCTGCCATTGCTGCGCCAGCGTATCTTTCAGCACGCAGCAGTGCACCGTGCGGCCAATCACCCGGCCCAGCGTGGAGTGCAGATGCGCGACTTCCATCGTCTGACCGGTCAATTTGTGGTAGGCCGCCCCAACCTGCGCGTAGTGCGCTTCGGTATCTTTATGTTTCGCCGCCAGGCTACACAGCAGCCACGCCAGCGGCCCTACCTCAACGGTTTTGCCGTAGAAGGTCGGCGCCTTCACCCAGGAATATTTGCCCTCATCCTGCCAACCAGTATAGTTCGGACGCGTCAACCCTTCCCACGGCGCCAGCGGTTCATCATCCTGATACCAGGCGTGTTTGCCGCTTTCCTTAATGCCATCAATCAGGAAGGCGTCGCTATGGCTGGTAATCGGGCGATAGTTGGCAAAATCGCCGTTTTCCAGGTAGCCGCCCGCCAGCAGGAAGCTGCCGCCCTGATTATCGGTCGGCAGCTCAGGGACGCTGAGATAGTGATCGGCGCCTTTGCCCAGACTCAGCCAGTCGGGATAGTGCGCGGCAATCACCGCGCAATCCACTTTGTAAACCTGCTCGATAAAGTCGCTCAGACGATCGATAAAAGACTTCACATACATCAGGCGTTCAAGATTCAGCACGCTGGGCGCATCCAGATTAATCGGGTTGGCGACGCCCCCTACCGCCAGATTCTGGATATGCGGCGTCTTGCCGCCGAGAATCGCCACGATACGGTTGGCATCGCGCTGACACTCCAGCGCTTGTAGGTAGTGCGCAACCGCAATCAGATTGACTTCCGGCGGCAGGGCCATGGCCGGGTGCCCCCAATAACCGTTGGCGAAAATGCCCAATTGGCCGCTGGCAACCAGGTCTTTCAGCTTCTGTTGCACCCGGGTAAATTCCGCCGCATTGTTCAAAGGCCAGTCGGACAGCCCTTTCAGCAAGGCTTCCGCCCGTTGCGGATCGGCTTTCAGCGCGGAGGTGACGTCAACCCAGTCCAGCGCGGAGAGCTGGTAGAAGTGAACGATATGATCATGGATGCTGTGCGCCGCCAGGATCAGGTTACGGATATACTGCGCATTCACCGGAACATTCAGTTGCAAGGCATTCTCAACCGCCCGAACGGAAGCGATGGCATGCACCGTGGTGCACACGCCGCAGATACGTTGCACAATCATCCAGGCGTCGCGCGGATCCTGACCTTTAACAATCTCTTCCATCCCGCGCCACATGGTGCCGGACGACCAGGCTTTGGTGACTTTCCCCTGTTCAATTTCGCAATCGATGCGCAGATGTCCCTCAATGCGGGTAATAGGATCAATGGTGATGCGTTGGCTCATGTTTTACCTCGGCCTGATAATTCTTATGAACGCCTTCCAGCGCGGGAAGTACCGGCAGCAGCCGGATTAACCAGATGTATGCGCAGACTTCAATCGCCACAAACCCGATGGAGATCAGCACTTCCGATGCGGCCGGGAAATAGTGATAGCCACCGCCGGGATTGAACGCCAGCAGGGAATAGCTCAGCCGCCACAGCGCGGCGCCGAACAACAGGCTCAGCGCGCCGACAAACAGCAGACGCGCGTCATCGCGGCAGCGTTTGAAGCGGTACATCGCCAGCGGGAAAATCATCAGCGCCGCCTCGCACCAGAAGGTAATGGCATAGCGATCGCCGCGCAGCAGATAGCCCGTTTTGTCGTGCCAGATGATTTCGCCAAAGCGCAGCACGATAAACAGCAGCAGCAGTACCTGAATGATTTGCGTCAGACGGGCGAACAGGCGCTTTTCATCCGGCCCGCGCCCTTTTAGCCCGGCCTGCACCAGCGAACCTTCAAACATCACGATCGAAAAACCCATGATGAAAGCAGTCAGCAGCGAGAATAACGGCAACAGCTCATAGCTCTGCCACAGCGGATGCACTTTATATCCGGCGGAAATCATCAGCGATCCCATCGACGACTGGTGCATGGTCGGCAGCAGCGCGCCCAGCGCGATAATAAAGAACATCACTTTATTTAATCGCTTGAGCGACACTTTCCAGCCCATGCGCTCGCACACCACCGGCGCAAACTCCAGCGCCATCACGCCGATGTAGATCGTCATACACACCGCAGTCTCAAACAGCACCGACGAGGTATTAAAAAAGCCCGGAATAAAAAAGTACGGCAGATTCCAGTAACGCCCGACGTCAATGGTGATCGACAGCCCGCCGAGCGAATAGCCGAACAGGCTGGCCAACAGCGCCGGACGAACCAGCGGATGGTATTCCCCGCGATTAAAGACGTAAACCGCCCAGGCCAACGCCCAGCCGCCGCAGGCGAAACCGGTGCCCACCAGCAGGTCGAACGCGATCCAGATCCCCCAGGGATAACCGCCGTTGAGCGCGGCGACGTCACCGATGCCGAACACCAGACGTTTTACGATCAGCACCGCGCATAGCACGATGAACGGCGCCAGCAACATGATCGGCCAACTGACCAGCCGCCCGCCGAGTGGACTCGCTTTATGCGCCGTCATGATCGTCCTCCTGTTTCCGGTTCGTATCCGCGTGGGTGTCGTCATGATCCAACCGGTCGGCCCGGGTATTTCGATGCACCAGCACCGACAAGCCCGCCAACACCGCCAGCGGCAGCACCATGCCTTTATACAACGTATGCTGAATATGCTCGGAGCGCGCGCCGGTGGACAGTTCGGCCAGCTCCGGCAGATCCAGGTTCTGATAAGGTACGCCCGCCAGCACCAGAACCTGCGTACCGCCCGCTTCCTTCTCGCCATAAACGTGGCGATCGTATTTCGGCACGGTGTGGAGATAGGTATCCTTTTTCGCCAGCGTCTGACGCGGATAGCGATATTCATCGCCGGCCTGCAACGACAAACGATGTTTCGCTTCAGACAATAGCTCTTCGCGAGTACCGAAAATCACCGCCCCGGTAGGGCAGACGTCAACGCAGCCCGGCAGGCCGCCTTTGTCTAATCGTTCCAGCCCCGGCTGATTGCACAACTCGCATTTATGCAGCTTGCCAAACGGGTTCTCGTAATCGTATTTGGGAATGTTGAACGGACAGGCCACCATGCAATAACGACAGCCGGTGCAGATGTCGGCGTCATAGTGGACCACGCCGGTTTTGGGATCTTTCTTCAGCGCCGAAACCGGACAAACCGATACGCAGTTGGGATCGACGCAGTGCATGCACTGCTTCTTGATATAGGCATAGCCGTTATCGACCTGATCCTTGTTTTTGCCGTCGCCGGCGCTCCACACCTGAATGATATTGTTGGTGTAGGGGCTTAGCTTGTCGTTGTTTGACCAGGTGGCGTCGCCGCCGGCGTAAATCTTGCTGTCCGGCTTATAGGCCAGCTTATTGAGCTGCTGGCATTCGCTGACGCACGCCTGACAGCCGACGCACAGCGTAGAATCGTAAAGCATTCCCAGCGAGCCGGGGATCGGCGGTTTGTTGACGGCCGCGGCACGTCCGGCCAACGGGGTGCCGGCCAGCAACGCGCCGGCAGAGGCCAGCTTGAAAAAATTGCGTCTGTTCACGGCTTAATCCTCCCGGGATGCGTTTCCAGCGTCCTGCTGACTCGGTTTTTGTGGAGACGGTTTTTTCTGACGCCCCAGTTCGCGCACCGTCATCAGGCTGACGCCGCCAACCACGCCGAGTACCCCGCTAATCAACCCCACTGCCGTCGTGGATATCTGTCCGCCTTCCGGGCTATGGATCGCCGGTTTTTCCACCCGTGGCGTCGGATTTTCCACGTTGGCCAGTTGGAAGATGCCCTTGGTAAACCCGATGCCTTTCTCATTACAGCCGTAGCAGGGGTGCCCGATGCCCACCGGCCAGATGCCGCCGCCGACGTCGCAAAACTCCAGCGTCGGGCAGTTGCCATAGGTTTCAGGCCCTTTACAGCCCAGATGGTAGAGACACCAGCCCTGACGATGCCCCTCATCGCCAAACTCTTTCGCAAAACGCCCGGCGTCAAAATGCGGACGACGCTCGCAGTTTTCGTGGATCAGTCGCCCATAGGCGAACGTCGGCCGGCCCTGACTATCCAGCGCGGGCGGACGTTGATAGGTGATGATGTGAGCGACGGTGGCGAGAAAATTGTGCGGATTCGGCGGACAGCCAGGGATATTAATCACCGTTTTCCCCGGTAATACATCCTGCAAGCTCACCGCGCCGGTCGGGTTGCTGCCCGCCGCCGGGACGCCGCCCCAGGCCGAGCACGAACCGATGGCGATAATGGCGGCGGCATGTTCGGCCGTTTCGCGGATATGATCCACGATCGGTTTGCCGGCCACCATACAGTAGATGCCGCCGTCTTTAATGGGTATCGACCCATCGACAACCAGTACGAATTTCCCTTTATATTGCTCAATGGCGCGATGCTTGTTCTCTTCGGCCTGTTCGCCAAAAGCCGCAGAGAGCACTTCGTGATATTCCAGCGAGATGGTGTTTAACAGCAGGTTCTCAATGGTTGGATGCGTTGCCCGCAGCAGGGACTCCGTACATCCGGTACATTCCTGCGCGCCAATCCAGATAACCGGCGGACGTTGTGTGGAACCCATCGACCGGGCAATCTCCGCCACGGCGGAATCCGCCAATCCCATTGATGCCGCAAGTGCCGCACATAACTTCATAAAATCACGGCGATTAACGCCGTGATGGGAAAGCATTAAATTTTCCCCACTCATTTTTTATTATTCTCCTGTAACTCAAACGGAGGAACACACAATATGTGTATGGTTATGGTAATGAGAAATTTAATTTAACAGACTTGATCTTCATCAATCGCCGGGACAATAGACTTCTTATTTCTGTTATAACTGTGACTTTATGCGCAATGAATCCATTTAAAACCGCAATGGCATTGTTTAGATGAGAAATAATCGCAACAACCGCTACATATTATTGCAATGATAATTTACCTCTGAGCTAAAACGATTAACCACCGGACATAACCACATTATTTATATATGTTAATATATTGAAATTAAAAATAAAAAATACCCATATCATTATTTATGCAAGTTAATTCATTAATGTAGCAAATCATCATTTGCTTCTATTGCTCAAGCCACTCAAAATAATTACTTTAGATTTTTTAGTTTAAAAACCATGTATCCGGTTAGTTTTTTTCGAAAAAAAGAAAAATGAAATATATTATCCCTCGATATTCAGAGCAAAGAATAAATATCGGCTATGTTATTTTGTAGCAAAGCGTTTCTCGGGATGAATTTCATTTATAGCAAGGATAGTGATCGGCTATCGGCGGAAAAAATAAAAAAGGCAGCAACGGCCTTCGCCGAGCTGCCCTGAGCAGGAAATAATGTTTTGAAAACCGGTTACTGAATACCCTGACTGCGCAGGTAATCCTCATAGTTTCCGGTGAAATCAATCACTTTATTCGGCGTCATTTCCAGAACGCGGGTTGCCAGAGAGCTGACGAACTCGCGGTCATGAGAGACGAATAACAGCGTTCCTTCATACATTTCCAGCGCCATATTCAGCGATTCAATCGATTCCATATCCAGGTGGTTGGTCGGCTCATCCATAATCAGGATGTTGGGACGCTGCATCATCAGTTTGCCAAACAGCATCCGGCCCTTCTCGCCACCGGACAACACTTTGACTTTCTTCTTGATGTCATCCTGACTGAACAGCAGACGCCCCAGCACGCTGCGCACCGCCTGCTCGTCGTCTCGCTCCTGCTTCCACTGGCTCATCCACTCGAACACGGTCAGAGAATCATCAAACTCGTATTCATGATCCTGCGCGTAGTAACCGATTTTGGCGTTTTCGGACCATTTAACCGTACCGCCGTCCGGCTGAATATCGCCTACCAGGGTTTTCAACAGCGTCGATTTACCGATGCCGTTGGTTCCTAAAATGGCGACCTTCTCACCTACTTCCACCATCAGATTCAGCTTGCTGAACAGCGGGCCATTATCAAACCCTTTCGCCAGCGCCTCCACTTCCAACGCATTGCGGAACAGCTTCTTATCCTGTTCAAAGCGAATAAATGGATTCTGACGGCTGGAGGCTTTTACCTCTTCCAACTGGATTTTATCAATCTGGCGGGCGCGAGACGTCGCCTGTTTAGATTTGGACGCATTGGCGCTGAAGCGGCTGACGAAAGACTGCAATTCGGAAATTTGCGCTTTCTTCTTGGCGTTATCCGCCAGCAGACGCTCGCGCGCCTGCGTGGCCGCCGTCATATAGTCATCATAGTTGCCGGGATAAATTCGCAGTTCGCCGTAGTCCAGATCCGCCATGTGCGTACACACCATATTCAGAAAGTGACGGTCATGGGAAATAATGATCATGGTGCTATTACGCTCGTTCAGCACCTGCTCCAGCCAGCGAATGGTGTCGATATCCAGGTTGTTGGTCGGTTCATCGAGCAGCAGAATATCCGGATCGGCAAACAGCGCCTGCGCCAGCAGCACTCGCAGCTTCCAGCCGGGGGCCACTTCGCTCATCGGGCCGTAGTGCTGTTCCACAGGAATGCCGACGCCCAGCAACAGCTCACCCGCGCGCGCTTCGGCGCTGTAACCATCCATCTCACCGTATTGCACTTCCAGATCGGCAACTTTGTAGCCATCCGCTTCACTCATTTCAGCCAGCGCATAGATGCGGTCGCGTTCTTCTTTTACCGCCCACAGTTCGGCATGACCCATGATGACGGTATCCAGCACGCTGTATTTTTCAAAAGCGAACTGATCCTGACGCAATTTACCCAGACGCTCATTCGGATCGAGAAAAACGTTACCGGAACTTGGCGCCAGATCGTTGCCAAGTATTTTCATGAACGTTGATTTGCCGCAGCCATTTGCGCCAATCAACCCGTAACGGTTGCCGCCGCCGAATTTAACCGAAATGTTCTCAAACAACGGCTTGCTGCCGAACTGCATGGTGATATTGTTGGTACTTAACACAGCACTTACTCAAGTCAGAATGTGATTTGGCGCGCATTATGCCACAAGCGCGCCTCATAATCGCGGTTAGTTTTGCGCAATATTTAATCAGTTACAGTCATGGCAGGGTTATTCCCCGCCACAGGAGAAGATTGCTTATGGTTATACGCGACGCTAAGCAACGGAGTTAATCCAGATAAGGAGCCTATATGGAAACGCTTTATGAATTACATCATCATCCACATCTGCATTTACGCATACAGGATGAAAACGATACGGCCGCGCTGTTTGCGCTGGTTCAGCAAGAAAAACCGCGCCTGCGCCGTACCTTACCCTGGCCGGATTCGGTAAAACATCCCGACGACACTCTCGGCACCATAAAAACTAACCGGGAGGCGTTTGCGGCCGGCACCGCCGCGGTCTATATCATTCGCTGGCAAGGCGTCATCGCCGGCGTCGTCTCATTTAATAGCATAAGGGACAAAGTGGGGGAAATCGGTTACTGGATTGCTGAACGGTTTGAGGGCAAAGGTATCGTTTCTCAATCCGTCAATACCCTGATCCAGGGCTATATGCGCGCCGGGATCGTCAACCGGTTCGTCATAAAAGCGTCAGTGGAAAACGCGCGCAGCAATGCGCTGGCGCAACGGCTGGGATTCCGTTTTTATCAGCAGGCAAAAGGAGGAGAGAAACTAGGCGATCGCCGTATCGATCAGAATATTTATCATTATCAGCTCTGATTTCGCCGCGCTTGCTTATCGTTGCAAGAAACTCAGGTTTTCCGCTCAGTACACGCATAAACCCCCGGCGTCCGGCAAACCAGACGCCGGGGATAAAAATGCAGGGATCAGGCTATCCGCCAATTCCCGTACGTCTATCGTTTGGCTAACAACAGACCCAGCACCAGTCCAAGCGTCGTACCGATGCCAATACCATGCCAGGGTTTGTCATGTACGTAGACATCCGCCTTATCGGCGACGTGTTTGGCTTTGGCATAGTAACTGTTGTTTGCGCCAATTCTCGCTTTGACCTCAAGCAAGGCTTTCTCCGCGTTTTTCTTCAGATCGACATAGGCCTTGTCAGCCTGATCGCCAGAGTAGCGTAAAACCTCATCCAGCGTTTCAGATAAGAGCTTCAGATCATCGTCGATACGAATCTCGTCAGGTTGTTTTTTTTCTACTGCCATAAAATGCGCCCTTTCTTAATGAAAAATGGATTGTCTGATTAACTATAGACAATTCTGCGCGGCAGCAACGGCTCATCAGCCCGGATCATTCCTAAAAGCGCGGTTTATCGCACATGGCGGATAAAAAAACGCCGCTGACTCTCATCAGCGGCGTTTTTCAAGCGTAATCCAACCTATTGACTACATCATTGGCTGCGCCAGTTGAACCAATGAAATCAGCGGCTGTGGATAAACACCCAGGATCAGCACCGCGATGGCTGAAATCAGCACCACCACGCCGCCGGCCGTTAAGGCCCAGTTGCTCGGCGTATCGCGATTCAGCACCTGCGGCGCACTCAGATACAGGCTGACCATCACCCGCAGATAGTAGTAGAGACCGATGGCGCTACCTAAAACCACCGCGCCGGTCAACCACCAAAGTTCGGCATTAACGCCGACGGCCAGCACATAGAACTTACCGAAGAAGCCCAGCGTCATCGGGATACCGGCCAGCGACAGCATCATCACCGTCATGACCGCCGACAAAATCGGCTTATGCCAGAACAAACCACGGTAGGAGAACAGCGAGTCGGCATCCGGGCCGCTGTACGGACTGGACATCAGGCTGACCACGCCAAAGGCGCCGAGGCTGCTGAACAGATACCCCACCAGATAAACGCCGACGGTTTCCAACGCCAGTTGGTGGCTTTGCACCGCAATCAGCGCAACCAGCAGATAACCCAGGTGGGCTATGGACGAGTACCCCAGCAAGCGCTTGATATTACTTTGCGATACCGCCATCACGTTGCCAAACAGGATGGACGCCACCGCAATAAAGCCAAGCACCGTTCTGACCGCATCGCTATCCACCATCGGCGCATAGAGGAACAACCGCATGACCGCGCCAAAAATGGCGATCTTGCTGGCGGTAGCCAGAAACGTCGACACCGGCGCCGGCGCGCCCTGATACACATCCGGCGTCCACAGTTGGAACGGCACCAGCGACAGCTTAAAGCCCACGCCGACGACCATCATCCCCAACCCCACCAGCAACAGCGGTTCATGGATGCGAAGATCGCTCAGGCTTTGTCCCAGGCTGGAGAAGCTCAGATTACCCGAATCGGCATAGACCAGCGCCATACCGAACAGCAGAAAGGAAGAGGCGGCGGCCGATAGCAGCATGTACTTGATACCGGCTTCCAGCGAGCGTTTCTGACGGAAAGCATAGCTGACCAGCCCGAACAGCGGCAGTGAAATCAATTCAATACCGATGAACAGCGCCGCGAGGTGGTTGGCGCTTGACAGCAAGATGCCGCCCAGGGCGGCGATCAGCACCAGCAAATAGAACTCATCGCGGTTATCCGGAAAACCTTCCAGCCACGGATAGGCGAAAGTGCTGGTCGCCAGACTGGCCAATAAAACCAGCGCGGTATAAAACATGGAAAAACCATCAACCCGCAGCAGCGGCGTGACGTCCGTCGGCCCTACCTGGCCTACAAAGTACAGCGACAGCAGCGCAATGTTCAGGCCGATAACCGTCAGTGTTGCGTTGACAAAATGGTTGCGTCGCCACGCAATGCACAGCATCACAACCACTACCGTCAATCCGACGATCAACAGCGGCGACAGCGCGATTAGTTGTTGAAGAGTTATTGTCATGGCGAATTACGGCCTTGTTGTTGAAAGTATTGAATCCGGAGCAGACGACATAAACCACTGCTGAATATTTGACATCGCAGCGCTGGAGGTATCCAGAATCGGTTGCGGGAACACCCCTAATAACACCAACAGCACTACCAGCAGCATAACGATGGACAACTCACGCAGCGACATACTCTGCAACGGCTGTTCCGATCGGGGGGCGCCATAATAGGCGCGCTGCATCATGATCAGCGAATAAACCGAAGCAAACACCAGCCCGAACGTCGAGATCACCGTAATCATCGGCACAACCTGATAGCTGCCGAACAGAATCATAAATTCACCGACAAAGTTACCGGTTCCCGGCATCCCCAATGTCGCGACGGCAAAGAACAGCGAAAGCGCCGGCAGATATTTCATCCGCGCCCACAGCCCCCCCATCTGGCGCATATCGCGGGTATGCAATCGCTCATACAGTTGGCCACACAGAATAAACAGACCCGCGGCGGACAGACCGTGCGCAATCATCTGGATAACCGCCCCCTGGTAGGCCAATTGGCTGCCGGAGTAAATGGCGATCATCACAAAACCCATATGCGAAACCGAGGTATAGGCGATTAAGCGCTTGATATCCGTCTGATTAAACGCCATCCAGGCGCCGTAGAAGATACCGATCACCCCGAGCCACATGGCGATAGGCGCAAATTCATGGGAAGCATTCGGAAACAGCGGCAGACTGAAGCGCAACAGGCCGTAAGCGGCGGTTTTCAGCAGAATGCCCGCCAGGTCGACGGAACCTGCCGTCGGCGCCTGACTATGGGCGTCCGGCAGCCAACCGTGCAACGGCACCACCGGCATTTTTACCGCGAAGGCGATAAAGAAGCCAAGCATTAGCAGATATTCGACGCCACGGGACATTGGCGTATTCAGCAGCTCTTCATAGTTGAAAGTCCAAATCCCGGTCGCCTTATAGTGCACAAACACCAGCGCCAGAATGGCAATCAACATCACCAGACCGCTGGCCTGGGTATAGATGAAAAACTTGGTTGCGGCCGTAATACGGGTTTTGCCGTCGGAGCCTTTATGTCCCCACAGTGCGATTAGGAAGTACATCGGCACCAGCATCATCTCCCAGAAGAAGAAGAACAGGAACATATCGATAGCGACGAATACCCCGATCACCGCCCCCAGGATCCACAACAGATTCAGGTGGAAAAAACCCTGATAGCGGTGAATTTCATTCCATGAGCAAAGGATCGCCAGCACCCCGAGCAATCCCGTCAACACCACCATCAGAATCGACAGGCCATCCAGAGCAAGATGGATGGCGATGCCAAAGCGCGGGATCCACGGAACATTGAACTCGGACTGCCAGTTCGGCAGGCCATTGGGTATTGCCAGAGAATAACCACCTTGCAACCACAGTTGCAGAGATAGCACCAGAGTCAGCCCCATCGCAATCAGCGCGATCCAGCGCGGCACTTTCGTACCAAAGCGCTCGAACTGCCAGCACAGCAGACCGCCGATAAAGGGGATAAGAATTAGCCAAGGTAATAGCATGGCGCTTTGTGTCCCTAAAATTAAAGAAATCTGAAAACTTGCCGTGGCGGGCATTCACACCAGGAATGCCCTGCCCTTCTATGTTCCGGGGCGTATTAAACCAGCAATAACAACGCCAGCACCATCACCGCGCCCAACCCCATGGAAGCGGCGTACCAGCGCACCTGACCATTTTCACTGACCGCCAGCCCGCGATTACTCCAGCGGATAATCACCGCCGGAATGCCCATCAGCGCATCCAGCGGGTCACGCTGCAACAGCTTGGCGATGGCCAGATAGGGCCTGACGAAAACCTTGTTGTACAGCCAGTCGAAACCCCAGGCATGGAACCACCAGGTCGAGAAGAAACGCCCCGGCGCGCTTTGCGCGATACTGCTCACCCACTGCCGTTTTCCCAACCACAGCACGGCGGCCAGTAAAATACCGGCAATGGCGACCACGCCTGAAGCAACCTCCAGCGTGATCATCCGGCTGTGCTCCAGCGCCGTCGTCTCCGGCAGCACACCGTGTAAAGGCGGAACAATCATCGCGCCGATAAAGGTGGACAGCACCATAAGCACGATAAGCGGCAAATGATGGGCAATCCCTTTACCCGCATGTGCTTTGGTCTTCGCTTCGCCATGGAACACGATGAAGATCATACGGAAGGTATACAGCGAGGTCATAAAGGCGCCGGCCAGGCCCGCCAGCATCAAATTGATGTGGCCGTTGGCCCAGGCGCCGGCCAGGATCTCGTCTTTACTGAAGAAGCCGGCGGTAACCAGCGGCAGCGCGGCCAGCGCCGCGCCCCCGACCAGGAAGCAGACATACACCAGCGGGATCGTCTTACGCAGACCGCCCATTTTGAAAATATTCTGCTCGTGATGACAGGCCAAAATGACCGAACCGGAAGAGAGGAACAGCAGCGCTTTGAAAAACGCATGGGTCATCAGATGGAAAATCGCCGCATCCCATGCCTGAACGCCCAGCGCCAGGAACATATAGCCAATCTGACTCATGGTCGAGTAGGCCAGAACACGTTTGATATCCGTCTGAACCAGCGCGGCGAATCCCGCCAGTACCAGCGTCACCGCACCGATAATCCCCACCAGATGCAATATTTCCGGCGCCATCAGGAACAGGCCGTGGGTTCGGGCGATCAGATAGACCCCCGCGGTCACCATGGTGGCCGCATGGATCAGCGCGGATACCGGCGTCGGGCCGGCCATCGCATCCGCCAGCCAGGTTTGCAGCGGCAACTGAGCGGACTTACCGACCGCGCCGCCCAGCAGCATCAGGGTCGCCCAGGTAATCGCCGGCGAGCCTTCCGCCAATTGCTGCGGCGCCAGCACCATCAGTTCGCGGAAGTTTAATGTGCCTAATTCGTTGTAAAGGATGAACAGCGCAAAGGCCAGAAACACATCCCCCACGCGGGTGACCACAAAAGCCTTCATGGCCGCCGCGCCGTTTTTCGGATTGGTATAGTAGAAGCCAATCAGCAGGTAGCTGCACAGCCCCACCCCTTCCCAGCCGAGATACATCAACAACAGATTATCGGCCAGAACGAGCACCACCATGCTGGCGATAAACAGGTTGGTATAGGCAAAGAAACGCGAATACCCCTCTTCACCGCGCATATACCAGGAGGCAAACAGGTGAATGAAGAAACCAACCCCGGTGACGACGGACAGCATGGTGACGGACAGGCCGTCAAGGGTCAGCGTTACGCTGATATCAAAGTTGCCGACCGCCATCCATGTCCACAGATGCTGGTTAAACACGCTCACGCCAGTATGCTGCTGACCGAGAAAATCGACCGCCACCCAGGCGGTCACCAACGCCGCCAGACCGATAGCGCCTACGCCGACCGTCGCCGACGTATTCTCCGACCAGCGGCCGCGGGAAAATGCCAGCAGCAGGAAGCCAAGCAGCGGGAATAGTATGGTTAAATAGAGTAAGTTCATCCGCGCATCTCACTGACTGTATCAATATTCAGGGTCTGACGACGACGATACAACTGCAACAGCAGCGCCAGGCCAATGCTGGCTTCAGCCGCCGCCAGCGTAATCGCCAGAATATACATCACCTGACCGTCCGGCTGCTGCCAGTAGCTGCCCGCCACCACAAACGCCAGCGCGGCGGCATTGATCATAATTTCAAGGCTTATCAACATAAACAGCAAGTTGCGGCGAATAAGCAGCCCGGTCAGCCCCAAAACGAACAAAATAGCGGCTAACAGCAAGCCATGTTGTAACGGAATCATGCGCGTTCCCCTGTTATTTTATTATCAACATCCTGGTTCGCGGTTTCTTTGCTGACCCCCTCTCCCCGCTTGTCTTCACGACCGACATGGAAAGCGACGACCAGACCGGCCAACAACAGCATTGAAGCTAACTCAACGGCGAGAACGTAAGGGCCGAACAGACTGATCCCCACCGACTTGGCGTCCACCATGTCCCCGGTGATGCCCTGCTCGCCCAGGCTGAAGATCCCCTTGACGAGCGCCGCCAGCAAAGCCAGCGACAACAGCCCCGGGCCAATCCAGACGCCGGGTTTAAGCCATGCCCGTTCCTGCTCGACCACGGAATTGCCGAGGTTGAGCATCATCACCACGAACACGAACAGCACCATAATGGCGCCGGCGTAGACGATGATCTCCAGCGCGCCGGCAAAGTAAGCCCCCAGCGAGAAAAATACGCAGGCGACGGCCAACAGGGAGACAATCAGGTATAACAACGCATGCACAGGGTTGGTGTGGGTGATGACGCGCAACGTCGCCACCACCGCCACCAAACCTGCAAGATAAAAAGCGAATTCCATGCTAGCTCCTTAGGGCAATAGACCTTTGACGTTAATGGGTTTGGCTTCGTTTTCGGCTTCGCCTTTATCTTTCCCATCGATCGCCATGCCGGCCATCCGGTAGAAGTTGTATTCCGGATACTTACCCGGCCCCGAGATCAGCAGATCTTCTTTTTCGTAAACCAGATCCTGACGTTTGTAATCCCCCATTTCAAAATCGGGCGTCAACTGAATCGCCGTGGTCGGGCAAGCCTCTTCGCAGAAACCACAGAAAATGCAACGCGAGAAGTTGATACGGAAAAATTCGGGATACCAACGACCATCTTTGGTCTCTGCTTTCTGCAAGGAGATGCAGCCGACCGGACAAGCCACCGCACACAGATTGCAGGCCACGCAACGCTCCGCGCCGTCCGGATCGCGCGTCAGCACGATGCGTCCGCGATAGCGCGGCGGCGGGTTCACCGGCTCTTCAGGATACATTTTGGTTTCGCGCTTTTTAAAAGCGTTCGACCCCACCATACAGATACTGCGTACCTGGGTGCCGAAACCAACCACTAAATCTTTTAATGTCATGGTTTATTCACCCCTTATTGAGCGTTGTACAAAATGACCGCGGCAGTCGCCAGCAGGTTCAGTAAGGTTATCGGCAGACACACTTTCCAGCCGAACGCCATCACCTGGTCATAACGCGGACGCGGCAGCGCGGCGCGGATCAGAATAAACATCATCATGAAGAAGGCCGTTTTCAGCGCAAACCAGATGAATGGCGGCAGCAACGGGCCATGCCAGCCCCCAAAGAACAGGGTGACGATCAGCGCGGAAACGGTGACGATGCCGATATATTCCCCCACGAAGAACAACCCGAATTTCATACCGGAATATTCAATGTGGTAACCGTCCGCCAGTTCCTGCTCTGCTTCAGGCTGGTCGAACGGATGCCGGTGACACACGGCCACGCCGGCAATGGCAAAGGTGATGAAACCGAAGAATTGCGGGATCACGTTCCACAAATGTTCCTGAGAATCCACGATGTCGCGCATATTAAAGGAGCCGGCCTGAGCGACGACCCCCATCAGCGACAACCCGAGAAACACTTCATAGCTCAGCGTCTGGGCGGAGGCGCGCACCGCCCCCAGCAGTGAATATTTGTTGTTGCTCGCCCAGCCGGCAAACAGCACCGCATAAACCGCCAGCCCCGCCATCATCAGGAAAAACAGCAGACCGATATTCAGGTCCGACACACCCCAGGTCGGCGTGACGGGCACAATGGCAAAGGCCAGCAACAATGAGGTGAACGCGATCATCGGCGCCAGAGTGAAAATCACTTTGTCAGTAAACTTCGGCACCCAGTCTTCTTTGAAGAACATTTTGATCATGTCGGCGACAAGCTGCAACGAACCGCCCCAACCTACCCGGTTCGGCCCGTAACGCCCCTGGAACAACCCCAACAGCTTACGCTCGCCCATACTCATAAATGCCCCGCAGGTCACGACGACCAACAGGATAACGACCGCCTTGCCGACAGAACTCAGTATCTCCAGGAGATCCGGTGTTAACCAACTCATTGTGCAGCCTCCCGCAGATTCTCAACGGTTGCGCCCGCCAGCACCGGCGCGATGCCCGGCAAACCTAACGGTAGACCAACCTGTCCCTGACTCAGCCCGTCGCTCAAGCGCAGCGGCAGACGCAGCGTCTGACCGCCACAGCTCAGTTCGATCAGCGCTCCCGGATTAACCCCCAACGCGGCCGCATCGGCCGGATTGACCATCACATACGGTTCCGGCATGCGGCTTTGAATCACCGCCGAGCGTTGCGACATCTCATCGCTGCCGAACAAGTGATAGTAAGGGGCGACACGCCAGTTGCCTGACTGGGCGGTAAACGCGGCCGGGATATCCCCGAAATAATCCAGCGTGTTTTCGCCGGCTTCAATCATGCGCATCCCCGGATCGCCGTGGCGCAGATGGCCGCCGACCTCATCCTGGAACTTGTTCCACGCCTGCGGCGAGTTCCAGCCTGGCGCCCAGGCAAAGGGGATCTGCTGACGATCGGCCGTCGGGCTGTTGTTCCCTTCCATTGAGAAGGCGAACATGGTGTCTTTATCCTGCGGCTGACGCGGTTCATGCACGCTGATATTGGCGCGCATCGCGGTACGTCCGCTGGAGCGGTTCGGCGAGCGGGCCAGCTTTTGCCCGCGGATGCGGAATGAAGCATCCGGCGCGGCCTGCTTGATCGCCGACAGTTGCGGCAACGCAACGACGCAGGCATCAATCACATGATCGAGCAACGTCCAGTCAACCTGGCGACTGTTGTAGGTAATAAACAGGGAGTGCAGCCAGCGCCAGCTTTCCAGCATCACCACCTTATTGTCATAGTAAGTGGGATCGTACACCTGGAAGAAACGCTGAGCGCGGCCTTCCTGGTTGATCAACGTACCGTCGCTTTCGGCGAAACTTGCCGATGACAAAATAAGGCTGGCCTTATCCATGATGCGGGTGCGCTGATGATCCAGCACAATCAGGTTATTGGCTTTCTCCAGCGCGGCATCGATACGCGCGACGGGCGCATGACGATAGAGATCGTTTTCCAACACCACCACGCTGTCGGCGTCGCCGTTTTCCAACTGCGCCAGCGCCTCATCCAGCGAACCGCCGCCGATCATCGACAGCCCGATGCTGTTGGCGGCGGAAGCGACAAAGGTGATCCCCACATCGGAGCCGCGCGTCTTAAGCGCTTTCGCTACGTTGGCGGCAGCAGCGATGATATCGCTGCTGCCGGCATTGGTGCCGGAGATAATCAGCGGTTTCTTCGCTCCGGCCAGCGCCTGAACGATGATATCCACTTTCTGATCCAGACCGGGTGCCAAATCCGCTACCGCAGGCGCGTTTTCATCCAACGCATGGGCAATGGCAAAACCAAGGCGGGCCTGATCGGCGACCGGCGCACGATAATTCCAGGCGGCGATATCATCCAGACGGGTGTTATCGACGTTGGTGACGAACAGCGGGTGCTTGGCATGCTGACCGATATTCATGATGGCGGCGATCTGCCAGTCCGCCACTTTCTGCGCGGCGGCCATTTCACGCGCTTTGCCTTTCACGGCCTGGCGTACGGCCAGCGCGATACGGGCGCCGGTTTGGGTCAGGTCTTCACCCAGCACCAGCACGGCATCGTAGCGTTCTATCTCACGCAGCGCGGGCGTATGTATGCCGCCCTCGCGCAAAACCTTCAGCATCAGTTGCAGACGATTTTGTTCGTCATGGGCGATGCCGGTATAAAAGTTTTCCGCCCCGACCAGTTCACGCAGCGCAAAGTTACTTTCGATGCTGGCGCGCGGCGAACCAATACCAATGGTTTTCTTAGCCTGACGCAGCACATCGGCCGCCCCTTGCAACGCCTGATCGGCATTCAGCGCGATCCAGTCATCGCCACGCCGCTGAAGCGGCTGTTTGGGACGATCTTTCAGATTGACGTAACCGTAACCAAAACGGCCGCGGTCGCACAGGAAGTAGTGGTTTACGCTGCCGTTGAAGCGGTTTTCAATACGACGCAACTCGCCATAGCGCTCGCCGGGGCTGGTGTTGCAGCCGACGCTGCACTGCTGGCAGATGCTTGGCGCAAACTGCATATCCCATTTACGGTTGTAACGCTCGGAATGCGTTTTGTCGGTAAATACGCCGGTAGGACAGACTTCCACCAGATTACCGGAGAATTCGCTTTCCAACGTGCCATCTTCCGGGCGGCCGAAATAGACATTGTCGTGCGCGCCGTAAACACCGAGGTCGGCGCCGTCCGCGTAATCTTTGTAGTAGCGAACGCAGCGGTAACAGGCGATACAGCGGTTCATTTCGTGGGAAATGAACGGCCCGAGATCCTGATTGCGGTGGGTACGTTTGGTAAAACGATAGCGCCGGAAATTATGCCCCGTCATTACCGTCATATCCTGCAAGTGACAGTTTCCGCCTTCCTCACACACCGGGCAGTCGTGTGGGTGATTGGTCATCAGAAACTCAACTATCGTTTTACGGAATAGCTTCGCCTCGTCGTCCTCAATCGCGATAAACGTCCCCTCGGCGGCCGGTGTCATACAGGACATCACCAGACGACCGCGGGTATCCTCCGCGTTTTGGTATTGCTTTACCGCGCACAGGCGGCAGGATCCAACGCTGCCCAGCGCCGGGTGCCAGCAAAAATAAGGAATATCAAGTCCCAGAGACAGGCAAGCTTCGAGAAGATTGTTCGCTCCGTTTACTTCATACTCTTTGCCGTCTACATGAATAGTAGCCATAGTCAGCATGCTTCCATAATGGCCTGTGTCGCCACAGGCGCTAATCAAAAATTCTATTATAGGGACGGCTTATTCGCGCCGCCCGGCGGATACATTGGCTGCATCTCACGCTTATCCGGTGATGATTTACCAGCGCTCTTTCAACAGGTTCGGCTGAATGCCGCCAATCGCTTTGACGTTGCCCAAATACTGTTGCGAAATACCTGCTTCAAACTCTTCCCGGAAGTATTTAATCGCGCTTTGCAACGGTTCCACCGCCCCCGGCGCATGAGCGCAGAAGGTGTTGCCTGGCCCCAGAAAACGGCAAAGCTGCTCCAGCGTTTCAATATCTCCCGGTTGACCTTCTCCCTGCTCCAGCGCGCGCAGCAGTTTTACGCTCCACGGCAGGCCGTCGCGGCAAGGGGTGCACCAGCCGCAGGATTCGCGAGCAAAAAACTCTTCCAAATTGCGGGTGAGCGACACCATATTGATTTCGTGATCGACGGCCATCGCCAGCGCGGTGCCCAAACGGCTGCCCGCTTTGGCGATGTGTTCGAAATCCATCGGCAGGTCGAGATGATCGTTCGTCAGGAAGTCCGTGCCCGCGCCGCCCGGCTGCCAGGCTTTCAGCTTCAGCCCGTCGCGCATCCCGCCGGCATAATCTTCCAGGATCTCGCGCGCCGTGGTGCCGAACGGCAGTTCCCACAGTCCGGGATTTTTAACCCGGCCGGAAAAACCCATCAGCTTGGTGCCGGCATCCTTGCTTTTACCGGCGGACAGCCCCTGATACCAGGCCGCGCCGTGTTCAATGATGGCCGGTACGTTGCACAGCGTTTCCACGTTATTGACGCAGGTCGGCTTGCCCCAGGCGCCCGCGGACGCGGGAAAAGGCGGCTTCGAACGCGGGTTGGCGCGACGGCCTTCCAGCGAGTTGATCAGCGCCGTTTCTTCGCCGCAGATATAGCGGCCCGCGCCGGTATGCACAAACAGCTCGAAATCAAATCCGCTGCCTAAAATATTTTTACCCAGCAATCCGGCGGCTTTCGCTTCTTCAATGGCGCGGCGTAAATTCACCGCCGCCTCGATATACTCGCCACGCAGGAAGATGTAACCGCGATAGGCTTTCAGAGCGAAAGCGCTGATCAGCATCCCTTCCACCAGCAGGTGCGGAAGCTGTTCCATCAACAGACGGTCTTTATAGGTTCCCGGCTCCATTTCATCCGCGTTGCACAGCAGATAACGGATATTCATGCTTTCGTCTTTCGGCATCAGGCTCCACTTAAGCCCGGTCGAAAAGCCCGCGCCGCCGCGCCCTTTCAGGCCGGCGTCCTTAACCAGGGAAACCACCTCATCCTGCGCCATGCCGCCTAACGTTTTTTGAGCGGCGGCATAACCATTTTTACTGCGGTACTCATCCAGCCAGACGGGCTGTTTATCGTCACGTAAACGCCAGGTCAGCGGATGCTGTTCAGCAGTCAACACAATGTTTTTACTCATTGATACTGCTCCAATAACGATTCAATATCTTCAGGCTTCACGTGGCTGTGGGTATCGTCGTCAATCATCATCGACGGCCCCTTGTCGCAGTTCCCCAGACAGCAGGTCGGCAGTAACGTGAAGCGTCCGTCAAAGGTTGTCTGGCCGGGCTTGATGCTGAGCTTACGCTCCAACGCGGCCTGCACGCCCTGGTAGCCGTTGATGTGGCACACCACGCTGTCGCAATAGCGAATAATGTGGCGCCCCACCGGCTGACGGAAAATCTGGCTGTAAAATGTCGCCACGCCTTCAACGTCGCTGGCCGGGATACCCAGCACGTCGGCAATCGCCTTGATGGCGCCATCCGGCACCCAGCCACGCTGCTTCTGTACGATTTTCAGCGCTTCGATAGATGCCGCGCGGGCATCCTCATAATGGTGTTTTTCGTGTTCGATCGCGTCACGCTCCGCGTCGCTCAGCACAAAAACAGTGTCTTTCGTCAGTGAATCGGCGCCGGGTTGACCCGCGTCGATATGATCGTGAGTGTTGTTATGATTGTGCATAATTAGCGGTCCACATCTGACATGACAAAATCAATACTGCCGAGGTAAACGATCAGGTCAGATACCAGACATCCTCGGATTACCGATGGGATCTGTTGCAGATGCGGATAGCTCGGCGTGCGAATACGGGTGCGATAGCTCATGGTGCCGCCATCGCTGGTCAGGTAATAACTGTTGATGCCTTTGGTCGCCTCGATCATCTGGAACGATTCATTGGCTGGCATCACCGGCCCCCAGGAAACCTGAAGGAAATGGTTAATCATGGTTTCAATATGCTGTAACGTGCGCTCTTTCGGCGGCGGCGTGGTCAGCGGGTGGTCCGCTTTGAACGGCCCTTCCGGCATATTATTCAAACACTGTTCCAAAATGCGCAGGCTCTGGCGCAACTCTTCGACTTTCAGCATCACACGGCTATAGCAGTCGCTGATGCCGTCGCCAACCGGCACTTCAAAATCGAAGTTTTCATAACCGGAATACGGACGGCGTTTGCGCACGTCAAAATCAATACCGGTGGCGCGCAGACCCGCTCCGGTGACGCCCCATTCCAATGCCTCTTTGGCATTGTAGGCGGCAACGCCCTGAGTACGGCCTTTCAGAATGGTATTCTGCAAGGCGGCTTTGACATAGATATCCAGACGGGATGGCATCCAATCAAGGAATTCACGCAGCAGGCGCTCCCAGCCGCGCGGCAGATCGTGCGCCACCCCGCCGATGCGGAACCACGCCGGATGCATACGGAATCCGGTGATGGCTTCAACCAAATCGTAAATTTTCTGACGATCGGTGAAAGCAAAGAACACCGGCGTCATCGCCCCGACGTCCTGAATAAAAGTGCTGATGTAGAGCAGATGGCTATTGATGCGGAACAGTTCCGACAGCATGACGCGAATGGTTTTAACGCGATCCGGCACCTCAATGCCCGCCAGCTTTTCAACGGCCAGGACATACGGCATCTCATTGACGCAGCCGCCCAGGTATTCAATACGATCGGTGTAGGGAATGTAGCTGTGCCAGGACTGACGTTCACCCATTTTTTCCGCGCCGCGATGGTGATAACCCACATCCGGCACACAGTCGAGCACCTCTTCGCCATCCAGTTGCAGAATGATGCGGAATGCGCCGTGTGACGACGGGTGGTTCGGCCCCATGTTGAGGAACATGAAGTCCTCATTTTCGGTGCCGCGCTTCATGCCCCAGTCTTCCGGCTTAAAAGTCAACGACTCCATTTCCAAATCCTCTTTCTGCTTGGTCAGCACGAAAGGATCGAATTCGGTGGCGCGGGCCGGGTAGTCTTTACGCAGCGGATGACCTTCCCAGGTATGCGGCATCATGATGCGCGTCAAATGCGGATGCCCGTCAAAGGTCATGCCGAACATTTCCCAGGTTTCCCGCTCATACCAGTTGGCATTAGGGAACAGTTTAGTCATCGTCGGCAAGTGCATGTCGCTTTCGACCAGCGCGACTTTCAGCATGATGTCGCGATTGCGCTCAATGGATATCAGATGATAGAAAACGGAGAAATCCGCGGCCGGCAAACCTTCGCGATGGGTACGCAAACGTTCGTCCATACCGTGTAAATCAAACAGCATCACATACGGCTTCGGCTGTTTTTTCAGGAAAGAAACAACTTCCAACAATTGCTCACGCTTAACCCACACCACGGGAACGCCCGTGCGAGTGGCCTGTACGGTAAATGCGTCTGGTCCAAAACGGTTACACAGTTCGCCAATGACCGGATCATCAAGATGATCGCGAGTTTGCCAGGCAGGCAGAGCGAGATCGTGCGTCGTTAAATCTGTCATAAATATGTCACCACATTAAATGTGCTATTTCTGTATTCGATGGCGGCCGCATACTCTTATCGTGATATTACGCGACCGGCGTATTCATCATTTACAGGTCAAATCTCATCGGGCGAACGCAGGTTGGTCACTGCGATGCGCTCAGCGCGTTTGCGTTCCCGCTCGGATTGCATGTTGGCGCGGTAGACGCCCTGTTCTCCCACCACCCATGACAGAGGGCGACGCTCTTTACCAATGGATTCTTTTAATAGTAACAGCGCTTGCATATAGGCTTCAGGACGCGGCGGACAACCCGGGATATAGACGTCGACGGGCAGGAATTTATCTACTCCCTGAACAACGGAGTAAATGTCGTACATACCGCCGGAGTTGGCGCAGGCGCCCATGGAGATAACCCATTTGGGTTCCAGCATCTGCTCGTACAAACGTTGGATAACCGGCGCCATTTTGGTAAAGCAGGTTCCCGCCACCACCATAAAGTCGGCCTGGCGCGGAGACGCGCGCAATACTTCAGAACCGAAACGCGCAACGTCATGCACCGCGGTAAACGACGTCACCATTTCAACATAGCAACAGGAAAGACCGAAGTTATAGGGCCAAAGGGAGTTTTTGCGCCCCCAGTTCACCGTATCGTGAAGCGCATGCTCCAGCTTGCCCATATAGACACTGCGGTGAACATGCTGCTCCAGAGGGTCGGAAACGATCTCCTGCCGTTGCAGGGGATAACGGTCATTCTCACCGTCCGGCTCTATGCGGGTGAGCGTATAGTCCATCTTAAATGCCTCGCTGTTACTGCTGATGATTGTTGGTGATGTTTACGATGTCTGATTTAACGACCTGTCTCTTGGAACGCGCGGGAGTCCAGTCCAACGCCCCGATTCGCACCAGATAGATCAAACCAGCCAACAGCACCAAAATGAAAATGCTTGCTTCGATGAAGCCAATCCAGCCGCTTTCTCTGATGGAAACGGCCCAGGCATAGAGGTATAAGGCTTCAACATCGAAAATAACGAAAAACATGGCGACCAGGTAAAATTTGGCAGACAGGCGCAAACGCGCTGAACCGACGGCGTCGATCCCGGATTCGTAAGGGGTGTTTTTCGCTCTGGCCTTTGCCCTACCACCGAGCAAAAATCCCCCCGCCAGCATAAAGCCGCACAGGCCCACGGCGATGATAAGGAATAGCGCAAATGCCCAATGATGGGCGAGGACTTCAGTAGTTGTTGACATACTCTTTGCTTACTCATCAAAAGTGGTTAGTAACATCTGCTCTTCTTCGGCAGCTATGCACCACATCGATTAAAAGGAAGGATTAATAACCACATAAAAAGCACGGAAACGTGTCAGGTAACCAGCGTTCATATGGTTGAGCCCCTAATTTTGTAACCTTTTTTCAACCTTACTAAAAATAACAGTATATCAGTTTACATGCACACGATTTTGTTAACATTCACTGCCCTATCGCCGGCTAAATCGAGTCAGTGTTCACTCTGGATTAACAAACTGTGAGCATCGGCAACTCAGGTTAACGCGGCTACTATACCATTTTCACAACGGATGCCTGTTCCCCCCATAAGGTTATTAGGGTTATTTTTTGATCCAGCACACATTTTTAAGCATTTAGTTAGTAAAAAAATTGGCGCTTCCGGCCCGATGTCCGACGGTTGTTTTTACACGGCGAGTTTAAAAAAAAAGAACTGTCATTTCATAAAATTGGCAAGGCTACGACGATTTGCAGGCGGCTTACTGAACTTGCAGAGGAAGAGGAACTAACCAGAGGGAAGTGCGTTTGCTTAAACGCAATAAAATAAATCATTATGCGGGCCGCATCCTTCAGCCCGAATAATGTTTCACTTATCGCTCAATTACACTGCATCCTTCAGAGAAGGATCCGGCGGCGTGGCATCATCACCATGGCGACTCAAGGCGGCGCCCTTTGTCGGCACGTATGCGTTATTGCCTGACCCAATCACATTAAAAATCGCTGTTACCAGTTCATTTTCATGATTTGGGTTCTTGCACAGAAAATAGCGAGTTTCCGGCAGTCTTGGCAAGCCATCCTCCTCGCCCAAAACCCTTAACTCCGGGCTCATCATCTCAACCGAACGAACGGTCACGCCCAGGCCCGCCTTAACGGCCGCACGGACGGCCGACAGCGTTGAAGCCACGTAAGAAATCCGCCAGGGGATCCCCGCCGCAGTGAGATGCTCCAGCGCCAGCGAGCGGAAAGGACTGGGCTCGTCCAATACCACCAGCGAGACGGGTTCTTCCGGCCTGAATTGATAATCCGCGGCGCAATACCATAGCGTTGGCGACGTTCTTAATAGCACATGAGGAAATTCCATACTGTTCATCGTGGTAATCACCAGATCAATATTCCCTTGATGTAGCATCTCCAACATTTCCGCACTACGCTTCACGCTAACGGCTATCGATAATTTAGGAAACACCGATGTTGCCCGGTGCAAAATATAAGGAAGAATGGTGTCAGCGGTATCATCGGAGGCGCCAATGGTGAGCGTCCCCTGAATATCGCTATATATTAATGACGTACATGCTTCATCATTGAATTGTAATATTTTCCTGGCGTATCCCAAAAACTGGATACCATGTTCAGTCAGCAGCTTGTTGCGCCCGTGGCGGGCAAACAGCTCCTTTCCGATGAGTTGCTCTAAACGTTGCATTTGTTGGCTGACGGCCGATTGTGTCCGACGTACAGCAACAGCAGCGGCTGCAAAAGTGTTCAAATCTGCAACGGCGACAAACGTTCTTAATAGGTCAAGATCGAGATTAAGTACTGGTCGATTTGCGTTGGTCATACGATTCATCACTTATCTATTTTAATTTTTAACAAAAACATTCCTGGTGTTTTATTACATGTATCGGTTACAACCCATACACTTTAAAGACACTATCGCAGACGCACGATAAGGGCAAAAAAATACTTATGTTTCGTTACCACAATCGCCTTTTCAATTGATGAGCCACCGTTATTTTAAGCGATTAACCCCCTTGATTTTTAAATTCTTAATCCGGTGAAAATCAGCGTATCTTTTTTTATTCTACGAAATAAACCACTTTCGCTTATTTCAAATAACAAGGGATCTATTTTCATAGGTAAAAAGTTTACTGCGTGACCAAAAATCAGAACTTCCATCTACCCTATCTCTCCCCGATTAACACCTCTTCATCATAGTGTATCAGCGTAATAATTTGCAGAGAAAGCGATAATCATTCTTCAAAAGGTATCACAGGAGGAGTACATTAAGCCGGTTATGCTATTCCACACAGGAATACGCTTTTCCCGCAAAAGGTTTGTGATATTTATGTCTCCGATTGAAAAATCCCAAAAGCTGGAGAACGTCTGTTACGACATCCGTGGTCCGGTCCTCAAGGAAGCCAAACGTCTTGAAGAAGAAGGTAATAAAGTTCTTAAGCTGAACATCGGCAACCCAGCGCCTTTTGGTTTCGATGCCCCTGATGAAATTCTGGTCGATGTGATCCGCAACTTACCGACGGCGCAGGGCTATTGCGATTCAAAAGGTCTCTATTCCGCGCGTAAAGCCATCGTACAGCACTATCAGGCCAGAGATATGCGCGATATGACCGTCGAAGACGTGTATATCGGCAACGGTGTTTCTGAATTGATCGTGCAATCCATGCAGGCGTTGCTGAATACGGGCGACGAGATGCTGGTTCCCGCTCCGGACTATCCGCTATGGACGGCGGCCGTCTCGCTATCCAACGGCAATGCCGTACATTACCTGTGCGATGAAGCCGCAGGCTGGTTTCCCGATCTGGATGACATTCGTAATAAAATCACGCCGCGCACCCGCGGGATTGTCATTATCAATCCCAATAACCCGACAGGCGCGGTGTACAGCAAGGAGTTGCTGCTGGAAATCGTGGCGATTGCCCGTGAACACGGCCTGATCATTTTCGCCGACGAAATCTACGATAAAATCCTGTACGACGATGCCCAACACCACTCGATCGCCGCGCTGGCGCCGGATCTGCTTACCGTGACGTTTAACGGATTATCGAAAACCTATCGTGTCGCCGGTTTCCGTCAGGGGTGGATGGTGCTGAACGGGCCGAAAAAACACGCCAAAGGCTATATCGAAGGATTGGAAATGCTGGCATCGATGCGCCTGTGCGCCAACGTGCCGATGCAGCATGCCATTCAGACCGCGATTGGCGGTTATCAAAGCATCAGCGAGTTCATTCAACCCGGCGGGCGTTTGTATGAACAGCGTAATCGCGCCTGGGAATTGCTCAACCAGATCCCGGGGGTGTCCTGCGTCAAACCCAGCGGCGCGCTCTATATGTTCCCGCGTATTGATGCCAAACGCTTCAATATTCATGACGACCAGAAATTGGTTCTGGATCTTCTTTTACAGGAAAAAGTATTGCTGGTTCAGGGCACGGCATTCAACTGGCCTTACCCGGATCACGTTCGTATCGTCACCCTGCCCCGCGTTGATGAGTTGGATATGGCAGTGCACAAACTGGGCCGTTTTCTTGAAGGCTACCGTCAATAAATAAGCCGTCTGGTCGTCGGGCGTAGCAGCCCGACGACGCCATTTCATGATGTTTGCATAATCCCCGCCAAGTGACCACAATGGATCCCCATCGTGCTGTAGTCTGAGAGATTGTCATGAATCAGAGTCACTTTTTTGCCCATTTATCCCGCCTGAAACTCATCAGCCGCTGGCCGCTGATGCGTAATGTCCGCACAGAAAACGTATCCGAGCACAGTCTTCAGGTCGCTTTTGTCGCTCACGCGCTGGCGGTGATTAAAAACCGTAAGTTCAACGGCAACATGAACGCCGAGCGAATCGCGCTGCTGGCGATGTACCACGACGCCAGCGAAGTCCTGACGGGAGACATGCCGACCCCCATCAAGTATTACAATGCGCAGATCGCCCATGAATATAAGAAAATCGAAAAGATAGCCCGCCAGAAACTGATCGATATGCTGCCGCCCGAATTACGCCCGGATTATCAATCTCTATTGGACGAACAACACATGAGCGAAGATGAACGGGCGATCGTCAAGCAGGCCGACGCGCTGTGCGCCTATCTGAAATGTCTGGAAGAACTGTCGGCGGGCAACACGGAATTCACCTTGGCCAAAGCCCGGCTGGAAAAAACATTACGGCAGCGCCAAAGCCCGGAGATGGATTACTTTATGACCGTATTCATCCCCAGTTTCAGTTTATCGCTGGACGAAATCAGCCAGGACTCGCCGCTGTAACGCTTATCGAAAGCTGACATTGTTTGTGCGGATCAGGTCTGTGCGGATCAGAATGGATAAATCCACGGCACCATCACCACGCTGACGATCATCACCAATACCGTGAATGGCACGCCGATACGCACAAAGTCGCCGAACTTATATCCTCCCGGCCCCAACACCAGCGTATTCACCGGTGACGACACCGGCGTCATAAAAGCCGCGGAAGCCGCAATCGCAATGATCATGGCGAAAGGATAAGGCGAAACGCCCATCTGTTTCGCCGCGGCAATCGCAATCGGCGCCATCAGCACCGCTGTCGCGGTGTTCGAGATAAACAGGCCGATAACGGCGCACAGGATAAACAGGCACACCAACATGACATGCGGCCCGGAGCCGCCCGCCACATCCATAAGCCCATTGACGATCAACGCTACGCCGCCGGTTTGCTGCAATGCCAGCGCGAACGGCATCATCCCCACAATCAGGATGATGCTGGGCCAGTGAATGGCGCGGTAAGCCCCTTCCATATCGATGCAGCGGAATTTGCCCATTAATAAGCATGCAATCAGCGCCGCAACGGCATTGGGAATTTCATCAGTCAGCATCATCGCCACCATCAACGTCAGGCAGAATAACGCATGGGGAGCCTGACTGACGGCCGGCGCCACGTCGTCCACTTCAGCGGGCAAATTAAGCAGCAGAAAGTCATTTTTTTGCGTATGCAACTGCCGAATCATTCGCCAGTCGCCGATAACCAGCAGAATATCCCCCAACTGAAGCTGTTCGTCAGCCAGGATCCCGTCCATCGCCTCACCGTTACGCCGGATGCCCACCACGGAAAGACCATAGCGGCTGCGAAAGCCGACATCGTAAAGGGTTTTCCCCAAAAGCTCGGAGTCGGGGATCAGGGAAACTTCGGCCATCCCCACGTCCCGCGCCTGCTCGGAAAAATACTCGCCGCGCAGCACCATCGGCTCCAGACGCTGCGAGGCGCAGAACTCGCGTAAATCCACGTCTGAGGTGGACATATCAATCAGCAGGACATCATTCAGCCGCAGCTCCGTATTTCCCGCCACGCTGACCATCACGCGCCGGAATTTGCGCCAGCGCTCAATCCCGACGATATTCGCGCCATAGCGCTGACGCAGCCGAAGGTCATCAAGCCGGTGACCAATAAAAGGAGAACCGGGGCGGATCGCCAAACGACGCGCCCTGCCCGTCAGTTTGTAATCGCGGATAAGATCGCGGAAGGTTCTTCTTTTCCAGGTATCTTTGGTTGTCTCCGTTCCGGCGTCGCTAAGCCAATAGCGCGCCACCATCATATAAGCCACGCCGATCAACAGCACCACGGCGCCAATCGGCGTCATACTGAAAAAACCAAACCCGTCGATACCTTCCCGCACCAGTTCGCTGCTCACCACCATGTTGGGCGGCGTGGCAACCAACGTCATCATCCCGCTAATCAACCCGGCGAAACTCAGCGGCATCATCAGTCGGGCCGGAGAGGTCTTCATGCGGGCCGACACGCTGAGCACCACCGGAATAAAGATAGCCACCACGCCGGTTGAACTCATGAATGCACCCAACAGCGCGACAGTAACCATCAGCAGCACCAGCATTTTTATTTCGCTGCTGCCGGCGGCCCGCACCAGCCAGTCGCCGACCTGGTAAGCCACGCCGGTACGCACCAGACCTTCGCCAATAACAAACAGGGCCGCGATCAGAATAACATTAGGATCGCTGAAACCGACCAGCGCCTCAGGCAACGTCAATGTCCCGCTCAGCACAAAAGCGATAATGACTAGGAGTGCCACAACATCCATGCGTAATTTATTGGTGGTAAACAACACAATGGCGATCAGCAACAGGGATAAAACCCAGAGAAGTTCGCTATTCAAAACGGTTCCCCTGATGGAAAAGTAGTCATGATAGGTGTAATACAGGCCGCAGCAAAAATGCGGAACATGTTTAACGCTACGCAGCGGCGGCCTGAAGTCGTGATGGACTAAGACAGTCTGCCATAAAAAAACCTCGCAGATGCGAGGTTTGATCATATTTAGTCATACTTTTATCAATCAGTTATAGCGATCTATCGGGTAAGGATAATCCGGGCGCCGTCAGGCGACGGGGCTATCCGCAATTGCGTCAGCGAATCTAAAATCAGATCGACCTGATCCAGCTTCGGCGTATCAGCCGGCGCCTTTACCGCGATAACCTGACAGCCAGCCGACAGTCCCGATAACACCCCGGCGGGCGCATCCTCGACGACGACGCACTCCCCGGGTTTGAGGCCTAACTGCTGCGCCCCTAATAAATAGGCGTCAGGACATGGTTTACCCTTGGCGACCTGCTCCGCTGTAATAAAGGCTTTCGGCGCGGGCAATCCGCCGGCCCGATGACGGGCGCTGGCGATAGGCACCGTGCCGGAGGTGACGATCGCCCAGGGAATACCCAGTTCATCCAGCCGTTCCAGCAGCGCTTTCGCTCCGGGCATGGCGACAATGCCCTGGGTATCCGTCGCCTCTATTTTTTCCAGCGCATCGAATTCTCGCTGGATAAATTCCTCTGTTTGCCCTTTGAGGAAGTGGCGCAGAGAGGTAATGGCCTGCTTGCCATGAATAAAATCGAGAACCTCTTGCGGTTCGATACCGTGCGCTTTCGCCCAGTCAATCCACGATCGCTCCACGGCAGGCAATGAATCGACCAGCGTACCATCCAAATCGAACAGAAAACCTTTGCACTCCACAAACAGCTCCTCGGCGATGAATCAGGCGTTGATAATTTGTGCGATTTCGACCGCGCTCAAATGATACTGACGCGGACAAGACTGCCAGATAGTCAGCATCCTGCCATATTTATCCCACATTTTAGTCTGGGCATTAAAACCGTGCGTGCCTGAATCGAAATGCGGGTAGCGACCTTCCACATGCACCATAAAGCGCACGAACCCGAGGTAACGCGCTTCCGTCGCGGCATCGAAGCCCAGAAAGGTCAGACGGCGTTCATCCAGATCCTGCTTGTCTTTCAGATTTCCCCAGGACACCTGCAAGGCATGGTGCATTTCCATGATATTGATAATCGTGCGGCAAACCTCTTCACTCAGATCGCCGAATTCACGATCCAACTCACGCATTTGTAAACCATACCCGCGCTCAATAATGGTTTGCAGCCGGCGATAACGCTCAGCGTTGTCCGGATCCAGCATCGTCATCATTTTATATTGATTCGAAAGGATCAATCTCTGGGCATTCGTCATTTCCATGGTGCTCTCCTGAACCTTATTCCGGCACACTGCCGATCGCTATTATATTGAAAGCAGAGTCGCATACTGAATCGTATCACGGTAGCAGCAGCGCTCGATTTTTTGATTTAAAACAGCAGGAAAGGCAAAATAGCATTTCACCTTTCATTCGTCTGATGAAGATCACAGATCGTCCAGAAATGTTTTGTCGAGCTGTTTAAAAGCGCGCTTCAGCACATCCGCCAACGTCTGATAAGTCGGCGTTTCCTCCAGCGGAGCAAGCGCCAGACCGGACTCAAGCAGCTTATGACGAATATCATGAAACCACTGCAATAACGTGGGAGGTAAAGGAGTAACGGAACGACGCCCCAGCCACCATAAGCCCTGCATCGGCAGGCTACAGGCAAAGAGCGCGGTGGCGATGGCGGGCCCCAACTGCCCGCCGAGCGCGATCTGCCACGTCAGGGTAAACACCGCCAGCGGAGGCATAATCCTGACCCCAAACTGAGTCGCGCGCGCCACCCGGTTTTCAGGGAACACCGGGGCCAGACGCTTATCCGTGGGCCAGGTTTTCATATAGTGCTGCCCACGCTGGAGTAACTGTAGCCAACTGATTCGACCGCTAGGTTTCGTTGCCATAGTCACACCTCAACTTTACAGATAAAAAATAAAACTTTTGCACAAATCAACAACTCAATTTGAGAGGGTTAAAATATATTTTGTGTTTGCCGAACGCTATCGGTATCCTAGTTCGGCCTTTTAGCCGCCTCATACTCACGCAGTATGACTATACCCAGGGATATATTTCCCACGACCAAACAAGCGCTGTCAACAAGCCATTAACGTTGATGCATTGCTTTAATTAAATCGCGAGCTTCATAAGGCCAGTGTCGTGTCATTATACTGCGTATGCGGTATAACAATACTTGATAAAATCGGCACTTTTTCACCGTCATGTCAGGTGTATCACACCAGGGTATGATGTTAATCATAAATGCCAACGGCGATATGCGATACGCTACGTTCTGTTCGGCGTTTTTTTAACCATGCATAACAAATGTATAACAAGTAGGTACTTCCATGTCGAGTAAGTTAGTACTGGTTCTTAACTGTGGTAGTTCATCCCTGAAGTTCGCCATCATCGATGCTGTTAACGGGGAAGAATACCTGTCTGGTCTGGCCGAGTGTTTCCACCTTCCTGAAGCGCGTATCAAATGGAAAATGGATGGTGCTAAACAGGAAGCCGCTCTGGGTGCTGGCGCAGCTCACAGCGAGGCGCTGAACTTCATCGTTAATACCATTCTTGCCCAAAAACCCGAGCTGTCCGCTCAGTTGGTTGCTATTGGCCATCGTATTGTCCACGGCGGTGAGAAATTCACTCAATCAGCCGTTATCAATGACGAAGTCCTCCAGGGTATCAAAGATTCCGTACCTTTTGCACCTCTGCATAACCCGGCGCACCTGATCGGCATTGCAGAAGCATTGAAATCATTCCCGAACCTGGCTGATAAAAACGTGGCTGTATTCGATACCGCGTTCCATCAGACCATGCCGGAAGAGTCTTATCTTTATGCCCTGCCGTACAAATTGTATAAAGACCACCATGTTCGCCGTTACGGCGCGCACGGCACCAGCCACTACTTTGTGACCCAACAGGCTGCTGAAGTGCTGAACAAGCCGGTAGATGAGCTGAACATTATCACTTGCCATCTGGGCAACGGCGGTTCCGTTACCGCGGTACGCAACGGTAAGTGCGTTGATACGTCCATGGGGCTGACCCCGCTGGAAGGCCTGGTGATGGGCACCCGCAGCGGCGATATCGATCCGGCGATCGTCTTCCACCTGCATGACTCGCTGGGCATGAGCGTGGCGCAAATCAATACCCTGCTGACCAAAGAGTCCGGCCTGCTGGGTTTGACCGAAGTCACCAGCGACTGCCGCTATGTTGAAGACAACTATGCGACCAAAGCCGATGCCAAACGGGCAATGGACGTTTATTGCCATCGTCTGGCCAAGTACATCGGCGCATACAGCGCGCTGATGGAAGGTCGTCTGGATGCGGTAATCTTTACCGGCGGTATCGGTGAAAACGCCGCGATGGTGCGTGAACTGACGCTGAACAAGTTGGGTCTGCTGGGCTTTGACGTCGATCATGAACGCAATCTGGCCGCTCGCTTTGGTAAAGGCGGCAACATCGCTAAAGACGGCAGCCGCCCGGCGCTGGTAATTCCAACCAATGAAGAATTGGTGATCGCGCAAGACGCCCTCCGTCTGACCGCGTAAACAACTCCCAACTCCGTCAGCTCAGGCTGGCGGAGTTGCTTTTGACTAACGAGCAACCGTGAAGAGGTTCAGCCGTGTCCCGTACAATCATGTTGATCCCAACCGGCACCAGCGTCGGCTTGACTAGCGTCAGCCTGGGTGTCATTCGTTCCATGGAACAAAAAGGCGTACGCCTGAGCGTGTTCAAACCCATCGCTCAGCCTCGCGCCGGCGACAATACGCCCGACCAGACCACCACCATTATCCGTGCCAATTCATCCATCACCGCGGCTGAACCGCTGGCCATGAGCCACGTGGAAGCCTTGCTGAGTTCCAATCAGCAAGACGTGTTGATGGAAGAGATCATTGCCCGCTACCATGAAAATACCAAAGATGCGGAAGTGGTTCTGGTTGAAGGTTTGGTTCCAACCCGCAAACATCAGTTCGCCAATTCGCTGAACTATGAAATCGCCAAAACCCTGAATGCCGAAATCGTCTTCGTGATCTCGCTGGGCAACGATTCCCCGGATCAGTTGAAAGAGCGTATCGAACTGGCCCGTTCCAGCTTCGGCGGCAGCAAAAATAAAAATATCACCGGCGTAATCATCAACAAGCTGAATGCGCCTGTCGATGAGCAAGGCCGCACCCGCCCGGACTTGTCCGAAATCTTTGATGACTCCTCCAAAGCCAGCGTGGCGAATATCGATCCTAAGCAACTGTTCGCCAACAGCCCGTTGCCGGTGCTGGGCAGCATTCCATGGAGCTTCGATCTGATCGCCACCCGCGCCATTGATATGGCGAAGCATCTGGATGCCCGCATTATCAACGCGGGCGACATCCAGACGCGCCGTGTTAAATCGGTTACTTTCTGCGCGCGCAGTATTCCTCACATGCTGGAGCATTTCCGCCCCGGCTCTCTGCTGGTCACCTCCGCCGACCGTCCGGACGTGCTGGTCGCCGCCTGTCTGGCCGCCATGAACGGCGTGGAAATCGGCGCCCTGCTGTTGACCGGCGGCTATGAAATGGATCCCAGTATCAGCAAGCTGTGCGAACGGGCATTCCAGACCGGTCTGCCGGTGTTTATGGTCAAGACCAACACCTGGCAGACCTCTCTCAGCCTGCAAAGCTTCAATCTTGAAGTGCCGGCGGATGACCACCAACGGGTGGAAAAAGTGCAGGAATACGTGGCGCGCCACATTGATCCCCAGTGGATTGAATCACTGAGCGCTGAATCCGAACGCTCACGCCGTCTGTCTCCACCGGCCTTCCGTTATCAGTTGACGGAACTGGCGCGTAAGGCGGGCAAGCGTATTGTTCTGCCGGAAGGCGATGAGCCGCGTACGGTGAAAGCCGCGTCTATCTGCGCCGAGCGGGGTATTGCCCACTGTGTGCTGCTGGGCGACCCGGAAGAAATCCAGCGTGTTGCCGCCGCTCAGGGCGTAGAACTGGGTAAAGGCATTGAGATCGTTGATCCGATAGCGGTGCGTGAACGTTATGTTCCGCGTCTGGTTGAACTGCGTAAGAACAAAGGCATGACCGAAGTGGTTGCCCGCGAACAACTGGAAGACAACGTTGTGCTGGGCACGCTGATGCTGGAACAAGGCGAAGTTGACGGCCTGGTTTCGGGCGCGGTTCACACCACCGCCAATACCATCCGTCCGCCGCTACAGTTGATTAAAACCGCGCCGGGCAGTTCGCTGGTCTCTTCTGTATTCTTTATGCTGCTGCCTGAACAGGTTCTGGTTTACGGCGACTGCGCCATCAATCCGGATCCAACCGCCGAGCAGTTGGCGGAAATCGCCATCCAGTCCGCCGACTCGGCCACCGCTTTCGGCATCGATCCGCGCGTGGCGATGATCTCTTACTCCACGGGGAACTCCGGCGCCGGCAGCGATGTGGAAAAAGTGCGTGAAGCAACCCGTTTGGCACAGGAAAAACGTCCCGATCTGGTCATTGATGGCCCACTGCAATACGACGCGGCGATCATGGCTGACGTGGCGCTCTCCAAAGCGCCGAACTCGCCGGTTGCGGGTAAAGCGACGGTGTTCATCTTCCCTGATCTGAACACCGGCAACACCACCTACAAAGCGGTGCAGCGTTCAGCCAACCTGATCTCCATCGGGCCAATGCTGCAAGGTATGCGCAAGCCGGTTAACGATCTGTCTCGCGGCGCGCTGGTGGACGATATCGTTTACACCGTCGCGCTGACGGCGATTCAGGCTACCCAGCTTTAATGGTTGCCCCCAGCCTCCCTGGTTTCGACCGCGGAGGCTGGAAGAATGGCGCCCTGCCTTAACTGCTGGCGCCAGGTTCGAATCGATAACCGAACAGACGACTGACCGGCTCTTTTACGCCTTCACTCAGCGCGGCTGTCAGCAGTTTCCCCGTCTCCCGGCCCATTTTTTCATAATCCACCCGTACCGACGTCAATACCGGATAGGTTTGATCGCAGTTTTCGCTGCCGTCCAGACAGGCTATCGCCAGATTTCCGGGCACTTTGATCAATCGGCGCTGACACTCGAACAATAACCCGAGCGCAATATCTTCATGGCTGCAAACCAGCGCATCCAGCTCCGGTTGCCTGAGCAGCAGTTCCGTCAGGGCATGACGGCCAAACTGCATGCTGGAGGCGTCAGGCGTCGCCACCACCAGATCGGCATTCTGATAGCCTTGCAACATGGCTTTATGCCAGCCGTTCAACCGTTGTCGTTGCAGGCGGTTATCCATATGCGCACAGACGTAACCGATATTCTTATATCCCCGCGCCAGCAAATGCCGGGTTAACTCTCCCGCGGCGGCAGAGAAATCAACGCTGAGGGTCAGGCTGGCGTTCTGGTTACCGGCGCCGGCGATATTCAAGGTCGGCACCGATGCCCGTTCAATGGACTGCCAGGTGCCGTCGGTAAGCTGTGATCCAAAAACCACCAGCGCGTCGGGATTATTCTGTAGCAAGGTGCCAAGAATGCTGGCTTCGTGCTGCTGGTTGTAATCATGACAGCCCAGCAACAGTTGGTAATTGTTACGGTTAAGCACCAGTTGCAATGATTGCATAAACGTCGAGCTGGCCTGGTCGGCCAGCGAAGGGAGCAGCACGGCGACAGTGTTGCTGTAGCCGGAAGCCAGCGCCCCCGCCGCGCGATTGGGAATGTAGCCCAAAGACTCCACGGCCTGCTCTATTTTCTCACGCAGCTTATCCGACACCTGTTCCGGTGTTCTCAGCGCGCGGGAGACGGTCATCATGCCAACGCCGGCGTAATTTGCCACATCCTGAAGAGTAACCCGCCCGGTGGTGCGGCGTTTACGCAATTTTTCCATTCTGGTATTCCCTGTTTCCGACATCGTACTCCGCCGCGCCTTCATCGTTGGATAACCTATATTATTCCTATTGTAACCGCCAACGTCCAAGATCATCACGCCGTTAATGATAGTGCTATCACATAATTTGGTAGCGCTATCAGTTAGCGCTACCAAGTGAGAAGTAGCTCACATTAATCGGCCGATAAAGCCACTACGCTCTGCGGCATGACGTAAAGAGAGAGAAACATAAATGTTAAAAGATCTGTTAACGCCAGATGTGATCCAACTGATTGATCGCGTGGAGGATTGGCGCAGCGCCGTGGCCGTTTCCTGTCAACCGCTCATCGATAATCATGCCATCGAACCTCGTTACCTGGAGGCTATCTACCGCTCGCACCAGGCGATCGGCCCGTATTACGTGATTGGCCCCGGCATCGCCATGCCGCACGCGCGGCCGGAAGAAGGGGTGAACCGCCAGGCATTGAGTCTGACGGTGATCCGCAATGGGGTTGATTTTGCCGCGGGCGAGAACGATCCCGTCAGGCTGCTGGTGGTGTTGGCCGCGGCCGACAGTCACAGCCATATCGACACGATTTCACAACTGGCGGCGTTATTCGACAACAGCGCCGATACCGCCGCCATCATGCAAGCCAACAGCCCGCAAGAAATTCTTGCGATCGTCGCACGCTATTAATTACCTGCTCCGGAGTAAATAAAATGAAAATCACCGTCGTTTGCGGTAACGGTTTAGGCACCAGCCTGATGATGGAAATGAGCATTAAAACCATCCTGCGGGATTTGGGGGTCAGCGCCGAGGTTGACCATGTGGATCTGGGCTCGGCCAAAGGCACGCCAAGCGACATCTTTGTCGGCACCAAAGACATTGCGGAACAGCTGGCTGCCCAGTCCGTCAGCGGGAAGATCGTCTCGCTTGACAACATGATCGACAAAAACGCCATGAAAGCACGTTTGTCCGTGGCGCTTAGCGAATTGGGCGCCCTGTAACCGGAGGTCAGTATGGATTTCTTTCGTTTTTTGATGAGCGACGTGCTGTCCGAGCCGTCGATTCTGGTCGGTCTGATCGCGCTGATTGGTCTTATTGCCCAGAAAAAACCCGTTACCGAATGTATTAAAGGGACGGTCAAAACCGTTATGGGCTTTCTTATCCTCGGGGCGGGCGCCGGTCTGGTCGTGGCCTCGCTGGGCGACTTTGCCGCTATCTTCCAGCACGCGTTTGGCATTCAGGGCGTAGTGCCGAACAACGAGGCGATCGTCTCGGTCGCGCAGAAAAGCTTTGGCAAAGAGATGGCCATGATCATGTTCTTCGCCATGGTGATTAACATTCTGATCGCCCGTTTCACGCCGTGGAAGTTCATCTTCCTGACCGGACACCATACGCTGTTCATGTCGATGATGGTGGCGGTTATCCTGGCTACCGCGGGTATATCCGGCGTGACGCTTATTGCCATCGGATCGGTGGTGGTTGGCGCAGCGATGGTGTTCTTTCCGGCGATTGCGCACCCGTACATGAAAAAAGTCACCGGTTCCGACGAGGTGGCGATCGGCCATTTTTCGACGCTATCCTACGTTCTATCTGGCTTTATCGGCAGCAAGTTCGGCAACAAAGCGCATTCGACTGAAGATATGAACGTACCGAAAAGCCTGCTGTTCCTGCGGGATACGCCGGTCGCCATCGCCTTCACCATGAGCATTATCTTCATTGTGACCTGCCTGTTCGCCGGGCCGGAATTCGTCAGGAGCATCAGCGGCGGCAAAAACTGGCTGATGTTCTCGCTTATCCAGTCGATTACCTTTGCGGCGGGCGTCTATATCATTTTGCAGGGTGTGCGCATGGTGATTGCCGAAATCGTACCGGCATTTAAAGGCATTTCCGACCGGCTGGTGCCCAATGCCAAACCGGCGCTTGATTGCCCGGTGGTGTTTCCCTATGCGCCAAACGCGGTGCTGGTCGGTTTTCTCAGCAGCTTTGCCGCCGGCATTCTCGGCATGTTCGCGCTGTACCTGCTCGACATGACGGTTATTATTCCCGGCGTCGTTCCGCACTTCTTTGTCGGCGCCGCCGCGGGCGTATTCGGTAATGCCACCGGCGGACGCCGCGGGGCGATTCTCGGTGCCTTTGCTCAAGGTCTGCTGATTACCTTTCTGCCGGTATTCCTGCTGCCGGTACTGGGAGAAATCGGTTTCGCCAACACCACGTTCAGCGATGCGGACTTCGGCGCGCTGGGGATCCTGCTGGGTATCATTGTACGTTAAGCATACGCGCTACCGTCGGCAGCGCGTCTCTTGCGACGACCATAAGGGGCGGCCAGGGATGGTCACCTTACGGCCTTACTTCTCCAGTTCAATAAAGCCGCCATCTTCGGCGCGGCTCTGCGTATCCTTGCCGACGCTCTCTTCCCGCGCCAGCGGTTTGCCGTGGTTTTGGTCGTTGTAGCGCGTTAACCACAGCGATAAAGCCTTAAGCGAATCAGGGGTAAACTCGTCACAGCGGGCGGTGATCTCTTCCGGCGTCAGCCAGCTCACTTCATCGATTTCTGATTCTTGTAGCGCAAACGGCCCGTGCGTGACACAACTGAACAACGCGCCCCATACCCGGCAGTTTTCCCCTTCATAGTAAAACAAACCATGCTCGGCCAAGGGGATGCCGGCAATGCCGAGCTCTTCCTCCGCTTCACGGCGGGCGGACTCAAGCATATTCTCGCCGCTTTGCACCACGCCGCCGGCGGTCGCATCCAGCCATCCCGGGTAGAAGTCTTTGCTTTCAGTCCTGCGCTGAACCAGAATCTTCCCCATGCCGTCATGCACAACAATATAAGTAGCACGGTGGCGAAGACACTGAGCACGCATCTGCTGACGACTGGATTGAGCGATTACCTCATTGTTTTCATCGACGATATCTACCCACTCTGTGCCTGCTGCCTGACTTTGTTCCACCATCCTCTGAAGCCCTTTAGTATTGGCGCGTTGCAACGCGCGTCTATTTTCAAAAACCGATGTTGTGCCGCCTGCCCAATCAATTTCAAGATGACGGGTATAGGCTAAATTAGTGCCTAATGCTCACCTGCGCAATAGGCTCCCCGCCGGCCAGGGGGAGAACCTGCAAAATGCCTTGATCCAACATGCCGTAACTGGCGGGATAGCCGCCTTTAGGCAGACTGACCGAACCGGGATTGAAGTAGTAGAGATCTTCCCGTTTTTCCGCTAGCGGAATATGCGTATGGCCGTAAACCAGCACATCCCCCGCATTCAATGGCGGATGATTGTCAGGATGATAGAGATGACCATGCGTAAGGAAAAGGCGATTTTGCGGCAATAGCACATGTTGCCAAGGCGCCGTCACCGGAAAGTTAAGCAGCATCTGATCCACTTCACTATCGCAGTTTCCCCGCACCGCGACGATACGTTGCGCATAAGCATTCAACCGGGCCGCGACGTCCGCCGGATGATAGCGTTCAGGTAAGGGATTACGCGGGCCGTGGTTAAGGAAATCACCCAGCAGAATCAGCCATTGGGCGCCGCTTTGTTCAAAAATATCCAGTACCCGATTGGTGGCGGTCAACGAGCCGTGTATATCCGATGCAAACATCAATTTCATCATTTATGCCCTTATTACTTGAAGTTGCAATTCAGACATAGTTTAACAAAGTTGCAGCGCCAGACTTAGGATAAATCGTATCGTCACCGGCAGGGCATGACGTTCGGCCGGCAGGAAAAAGCCGCTAGCCGGATAACAACCCGCAAGACGGCGGCGCGATCCGCCCATGCAGTGCGGGATTGTCGCTTTCATCTTTAAGCTGAATCCCCGACAAGCGGCGCTGAAAGCACTGTTCCAGCAGCCAGGCCAGCTTAAAAGCCGCCTGGGGATAATCCAGCCCTTCAGGGCGGATATTGGAAATGCAGTTGCGCTCCGACTCCAGCCGCCGGGTAGTGGGTCCCCAGGTCATATAAACGCTCAGGCTATCCGGTGAAGAGAGTCCGGGACGCTCACCGATCAGAATGGCAACCGCTTTCGCCTGCATACACTCGCCGATATCATCGCCCAGCGCCACCCGCGCCTGATGGGCCAGCACCACCGGCGCCAGCGAAAGCCCTAACTGGGAAAGGTAGGGCCGCAGTGCGGCGATCAACGGCACAGCCTGCCGATGCACCGCTTTAGACGATAAGCCGTCGCCGACCACCAGCAACAGATCGGCTGGCTTACCCGGTAAGCTCCGCAGCAACGCGCGGCTCGAATCAGCCAGCCGGCGGCCTAAATCCGGTCGACAGAGATACTGTTCCCGGTTTTCCGCGGCGCTATGCACGGTGAGGGTTTCCAGGCCTTCGCGCGCCAGTCGCCGGGCCAGCGTTTCACTGTCAAACGCCTGATGAACGGCATCCCGCGCCTGAGCATGCGCCATCCCGAACTTCAACAGTTCGCGGGTCGGCAGACTGGCCCCCGCCCGGCCCAGCGCAATACGGGCGGCGGTAAACTCACGCAGCGCTTCCCAGGGATTAGCATGGATCACCTTACTCATGGGCGTTTCTCCAGATAGGGTTGATGCTGTAATAACGGGTGCTGACTGCCGGTATCGCACAGGCGGCCGAGTGGATCGATAATCCGCATCTGCTCCAGCCAGGCGCCGAATTCCGGCGCATGTTTCAACCCCAGCAGTTCGCGGATATAGAGCGCATCATGGAAAGATGTGCTCTGATAGTTGAGCATAATATCGTCCGCCCCAGGAACCCCCATAAGAAACGTCAGTCCGGCGTTAGCCAGCAAGGTTAGCAGCGTGTCCATGTCGTCCTGATCGGCTTCGGCATGGTTGGTGTAACACACATCGCAACCGAGCGGCACTCCCAGCAGCTTGCCGCAGAAATGATCCTCCAGACCGGCGCGGATAATCTGTTTGCCGTCATACAGATATTCAGGACCGATAAACCCCACCACCGTATTCACCAGCAAAGGAGAGAAGCGCCGGGCAACCGCATAGGCCCGCGCCTCACAGGTTTGCTGATCGACGCCATGATTGGCGTTGGCCGACAGGCAGCTTCCCTGACCGGTTTCAAAATACATGACATTGTTCCCCACCGTACCGCGCTTCAGACTTAATGCAGCCTGGTGCGCTTCTTCCAGCGTCGCCAGATTAAAACCGAAACTGGTATTAGTGGCCTCCGTACCCGCGATCGACTGGAATACCAGATCGATCGGCGCTCCCCGCTCCATCAGTTGCAGCGTATTGGTAACGTGGGTCAACACGCAGGACTGCGTCGGGATCGCAAAACGACCGATCACATCGTCCAGCATATAATTCAGCTTTTCCAGCAGCGGCAAGCTGTCGCTGGCGGGATTGATGCCGACCACCGCATCACCGCTGCCATATAACAAGCCATCCAGCATACTGGCGGCGATGCCTCTCAGATCGTCGGTCGGATGGTTGGGCTGTAATCTCACGCTGATGTGGCCGGGCAAACCGATGGTGTTGCGAAATTTGGTGGTGATCCGACATTTTTTTGCCGCCAGGATCAAATCCTGATTACGCATGATTTTACTCACCGCCGCCGCCATTTCCGGGGTGATCCCCGGCGCGACCTGAGACAGCAGAGCGCTATCCGTACTTTCGCTAAGCAGCCAGTTGCGAAAATCCCCCACCGTCAGATGAGAGATGGGGGCAAAAGCCGCCCGATCATGACTGTCGATAATCAGCCGCGTCACTTCATCCTGCTCGTAAGGGATCAGTGCCTGCTGCAAAAAAGTCTTCAGCGGCAAATCGGCCAGCGCCATGCGGGCGGCCATCCGTTCTTCCGCGCTTTCCGCCGCGATGCCCGCCAAAAAATCGCCGGAGCGCGCCGGCGATGCCTTTGCCATCAGCTCACGCAAATCATTAAAACGATAACTGCGGTGACTCAGCGTCGTCTGATACATCCTTTCGCCTCGTTCATCTTGCCGGCGGCCCGTAATCTGTATAACGGGCCGTTTTTATGTCATCAATCCAATCTGTTATTTGGAAGCCGTCAGTTGCGGATCAAATGCGGCGCTATCGCGCGAGCCGCGGGTCAAACGGAACCAGCCATAGCCCAGCAGCATCATACCGGCAAAAATCGTTGCCAATAACGTATTGTAATAAACCATAGCAGCCAGACAGACGACCGCCATCACCAGCGCAAAAGCCGGGGCGAACGGATACCAGGGAGCGCGAAACGGACGGTTCAACTCGGGTTCGCTGCGGCGCAGTTTGAAGAGGGAAGCCATTGACGTGATATACATCACGATAGCGCCGAATACCGACATGGTGACAATATTGGCCGTCAACGGCTGCCCGCCGATGGTCACCAGCGAATCAGAGAAAATGGCGGCGATACCGACAACGCCGCCGGCCAGAATGGCCCGGTGCGGCGTACGGAAACGCGTGTGAATACGCGCCAGCGGCTTAGGTAGATACCCCGCGCGCGCCAGGGCGAATATCTGGCGTGAATAGCCCATGATGATGCCGTGAAACGACGCAATCAGACCGAATAACCCCAGCCACACCAGCATATGCAGCCAACCGCTGTTGCTGCCGACAACCAGCTTCATGGCCTGGGGCAGCGGATCGTTGATATTCGACAGTTGCCGCCAGTCGCCCACGCCGCCGGCAAACAGCATCACGCCGACGGCCAACAGGGTTAAGGTCAGAATACCGCAGATAAAGGCGCGTGGAATGGTGCGGCGCGGATCTTTCGCCTCCTCGGCCGCCATTGCCGCGCCTTCGATCGCCAGAAAGAACCAGATGGCAAACGGGATGGCGGCAAAAATACCGGACAACGCCACCGGACTGAACTCATCCGACCCCGCCCACCCCAGACTGGTGAAATTGCTCCATTCAAAACCCGGCGCCACCACGCCCATAAACACGAATAATTCAAAAATCGCCAGCAATGTGACCAGCAGCTCAAACGTTGCGGCGATGCCGACGCCAAGAATGTTGAGACCCATAAAAATAAGGTAGGCGCTGACGGCCACCCATTTGGGGTCCAACGCAGGAAACTGCACATTCAGATAAGCGCCGATAGCCATTGAAATCGCCGGCGGGGCGAACACAAACTCGATCAGCGTCGCGAACCCGGCGATAAAACCGCCGGTCGGACCAAAGGCGCGATAGGCATAGGCAAACGGCCCGCCGGCATGGGGTATCGATGTTGTCAGCTCGGTAAAGCTGAAGATAAAAGCGCAATACATGGCGGCGATCGCTAACGCGGTGATCAGGAAACCCAACGTACCGGCCTGCGCCCAGCCATAACTCCAGCCGAAATATTCGCCGGAAATAACCAACCCAACGGCAATTCCCCATAGGTGGAAACTGCTCAACGTCCGTTTTAATCCTGGTTCCGCCTGGCTGTTTTTCATACTTCCATCCCCTGATATCAATATAATATCAAGGGATATTGCAAGGACTGTACCAGATAGAAAGAGGAGATAAACACCGGCCGGATTCTCTGTTGCAAAACGCGGATGACAGCGCCATGCCCCTTTTTGAGACAGTTCGCTCCGTAATGCGGCAGCGGTTGCCTGCTTTAAGGGCAATCTCAATTATCACGGCGGCAGCTTATTTTCTATGCAGGTAAATGATAGGGTAGTGTTCCGGCTTTTCTAAAGTGAAACGGAGATGCTATCCATGATCGACCTCTATTACGCCCCTACCCCCAACGGACATAAAATTACGCTTTTTCTTGAAGAGGCAACGCTTCCTTATCAGCTTCATCGTGTGAACATCAGCACCGGCGAACAGTTTAAGTCGGAGTTTCTGGCTATCTCCCCTAACAACAAAATCCCGGCGATTGTCGATCGGCAGCCCGCTGACGGCGGCGACGCCATCAGCCTGTTCGAATCCGGGGCAATCCTGCTGTATCTGGCTGAAAAACACGGCGTCCTGCTCAGCAACGATCTGCGTGAGCGCACCGCAACCCTGCAATGGCTGTTCTGGCAGGTAGCGGGATTCGGCCCCATGCTGGGACAAAACCATCACTTCAATCACTATGCTCCGCAGCCGGTTCCCTACGCCATTGAGCGCTATCAGCAGGAAACGCAACGTCTATACCGGGTGTTGAACAAGCAGCTACAGAACAGCCCCTGGCTGGCGGGTGAGCATTATAGTATCGCCGATATTGCGACCTATCCGTGGGTTGTCTCCTATGTGCGTCAACGCATCGATCTTGCAGACTATCCGGCGGTGAAAAACTGGTATGAACGGATTAGCGCCCGTCCGGCGACCGAGCGGGCATATAAATTAGCGGAGCAGTAATCAATCCCATTCGGCCTTCGGTTATCTTCTGGTATGGTTACAACAACATATACTCACCGAGGGCTGATGGATGTCACACCGTAATACCGATGCCGTTATTCGTATAAAGAATCTGCGGTTACGCACGTTCATTGGCATTAAAGAAGAAGAGATCAACAACAAACAGGATATTGTCATCAACGTTGTGATCCACTACCCGGCGGTGCGGGCGCGCAACAGCGAGAATATCGATGATGCATTGAATTACCGCACCATCACCAAAAATATTATCCGTCACGTTGAAGAAAACCGTTTCGCGCTGCTGGAAAAATTAACGCAGGATGTACTCAATATCGCCAGCGATCATGACTGGATCACCTATGCTGAAGTAGAAGTGGATAAATTGTTTGCCCTGCGGTATGCCGACTCGGTGTCCATGACCATGAGCTATCGCAAAGCATAGCCTGTCAATCCGTTCCGAGCGCGGTCGGAACAGCGGCGGTTTGGCGAGTAACGTTTTCCTCAGACAGAAAACGAAGCGGCACGGCCAGGGGCCAAAGGGTAAATAACCCCCCTTATGGAATAGGTTCTAAGCGAGGCCAGACATGCAATTACTTGTTACCGGCGGAACCGGTCTTATCGGACGTCATTTGATTCAACGATTACTGCTGCTTTCTCATCATGTAACCGTATTGACCCGCGATCCCCAGCGCGCCAGAAAGGTATTGGGCGATCAGGTTGAATACTGGTCGACACTCAACAATAAAACCGCCTTGAACGGATTCGACGGCGTCATTAATCTGGCGGGCGAGCCGATTGCCGGCAAACGCTGGACCCCACAGCAGAAACAGCGCCTGAGCCAAAGCCGCTGGAGCATTACCGAGCAGCTCGCCAAACTGATTAACGCCAGCAGCGAACCGCCCGCCGTTTTTATTTCCGGTTCCGCCGTGGGGTATTACGGCGATCAGGGCGCCGCGCTGGTGACGGAAGATGAAACCCCGGCCAACGAATTTACTCACCATCTGTGCGCCCGCTGGGAAGCGCTGGCGCAATCCGCCGAGAGCGACAAGACCCGCGTCTGCCTGTTGCGCACCGGCATCGTGCTTTCCGCCGAGGGCGGCGCGCTGGCAAAAATGCTGCCGCTGTTCCGTTTAGGTCTGGGCGGCCCGATGGGATCAGGCAAACAGTACATGCCCTGGATCCATATCGACGACATGGTGAACGGCATTATTTATCTGTTGGATAACCAGATACTCAGCGGGCCGTTTAACATGGTTTCCCCTTATCCGGTGCGTAACGAACAATTCTCCGCCATGCTGGCTGACGAGCTGGATCGGCCGGGTTTTATGCGCGCGCCGGCTTTCGCCATCAAACTGCTGCTGGGCGAAGCCTCAACGCTGGTGCTGGGCGGGCAGCGCGCTATTCCGCAGAGGCTGGAGGCGGCGGGTTTCGGATTTCGTTTCTTTGAACTGGAAGAGGCGCTGAAAGATGTGATGAAAAAATCCGGCTGACGTCACGCCAGCCAGACTGAATTCACTTCAATGTTCCCGACAGAAACTGCTGTAACCGGGGACTTTGGGGGTTGCCGAAAACGCTGGCCGGCGGCCCTTCTTCTTCAATCACGCCCTGATGCAGAAAAATCACATGGCTGGAAACGTGGCGCGCGAACTCCATTTCATGCGTCACCACCACCATGGTTTTCCCCTCTTCAGCCAGCTGCTGCATAATGCGCAGCACCTCGCCGACCAGTTCGGGATCCAGCGCGGATGTCGGTTCATCAAACAGCAGCACTTCCGGTTCCATCGCCAGCGCACGGGCGATGGATACGCGTTGCTGCTGCCCGCCGGACAGATTGGCCGGGTATTTATCCTGCGCCTCGCCGGTGATGCCGACTTTATTCAGATAGAACACCGCTCGCTCACGCGCTTCGGCCTTACTCAGGCCCAATACCTGAACCGGCGCTTCCATCACATTTTCCAGCGCGGTCATAAAGCTCCACAGATTAAAATGCTGGAACACCATCGTCAGCCGGGTGCGCAACATCTGAAGCTGTTTTTTATCAAAAATCTTCAATTGACCGTCGCCGTCACGCACCATGCGGATTTCCTGGCCGTTGACGTAAATGGCCCCTTCACAGGGTTTTTCCAGAAAATTGATACAGCGCAGCAAGGTACTTTTGCCGGAACCGGACGATCCGATAATCGAAATTACGTCCCCGGCGTTAGCCTTAAGCGAAATGCCTTTCAGTACCTCGTGCCGATCATAACGTTTATGCAGATCCGTCACCATCAGCTTATTATTCGACATACTCTGTTCCTGCTTTTAATGGGATGAACGGGTATCAAGATGGCGTAACCAACGCTGTTCCGCTTTTCTGAACAGGCCGATTAACGCAAAAGAAATCACCAGATAGATCGCCGCGGCAATGCCGAACGCGTAAAACGGCTGGTAGGTTGCGGCGTTGATATCGCGGGCGATTTTCAGAATATCCGGCACGGTGACGGTAAACGCCAGCGCCGTGGAATGCAGCATCAGGATCACTTCATTGCTGTAGGCCGGCAGCGCGATACGCAACGCGCCCGGTAAAATAATGCAGCGATACTGCTTAAAACGTGAAAAACCATAGGCCCGGGCCGCTTCAATTTCGCCATGCGGAACGGAACGAATCGCACCGGCGAAAATCTCCGTGGTATAAGCGCAGGTATTCAACGCCAGCGCCAGAACGGCGCAATTCAGCCCGCTGCGGAAAAAAGCGTTCAGTAGATCGGTGCCGCGCACGATTTCCAGACTGTAAACGCCAGAGTAAAAAACCAGTAGCTGAACATAAAGCGGCGTACCGCGAAAAACATAGGTAAATAGCCAAACCGGCAGGCTGAATCGTCGTCGCGGGGAAACCCGGGCAACCGCCAACGGCAGCGCCATCGCGCCGCCGATGGTGACCGAAGAAATCAACAGCCACATCGTCATCGCCAGCCCGGTGAGACGGTAGCCGTCACTCCACAGCAAGGCTTGCCAGTATTGTTGCAGGATCTCACTCATAGTTTATTTTTTTGACTCCTGCCGAATAATGTCTTTCCAACCACCACAGCACTCCGTTGGAGATGGTGGTAAAAATCAGGTACATCGCGCCGGCAACCAGCGCAAAGAAAAACGGCTCGTGCGCCCCTTTCCCCGCCAACTGCGTCGCTTTAATCACATCATTCAGGCCCAGCAGCGAAACCAGCGCCGTCGCTTTCAAGATAACCTGCCAGTTATTGCCGATGCCCGGTAGCGCAAAACGCATCATAGAGGGGAACAATATCCGGCGAAATACCTTCAGCGGCGAAAAACCGAACGCCACCGCCGCCTCAATCTGACCGGGAGAGACCGCCAGATAAGCGCCGCGGAATGTTTCGGTAAAATAGGCGCCGTAGATAAATCCCAGGGTGATGATCCCCGCGGTAAGCGGATCGATATCGATCTGACCGACCCCCAGCGTCTCGGTTACGCTATTCAGCGTTATCTGTAGGCCATAGAAAATCAGCAGCATCAGCACCAAATCCGGCACGCCGCGGATCAGCGTGGTATAGCAGGAGAAAAGCCCCGACAACAAGGCGTTCTTCGATAGCTTGGCCCCGGCGCCGATCAACCCAATACCCAGCGCTAGCAAGAGCGAACTCACCGCCAGCTCCAGCGTCATCGCCGCGCCGTCCAGAATTAATGGGGAATAGCCATAAAGCATTGCGCATATCCGTTCAGAGTAAAAATAGCGATGAGTGACAAGACTTTCTTCCCCATCCGCTCTCCCCCGCGCAAAAGCATGCCCGATGTTTTGTGCGGGGGAGGACGCTATCTTAGAGGTTTATCGACACGCCAGGAGACTTAACCGCCGTAGACGTCAAAATCGAAGTATTTTTTCGCCAGAGTATCGTAGGTGCCGTCTGCGCGCATTTCCGCAAACGCTTTATCCAGCGCGGCTTTCAGTTCGGTATCCGCTTTACGCAGCCCCATGCCGGTGCCCACGCCGAAATATTTATCGTCTTTCACCGCCGGCCCCGCAAAATCATAGCCTTTGCCCATGTCCAGCTTCAGAAAGCCTTCGCTGCCGGCGACTTCATCCTGAAAGGCGGCGTCAATACGGCCGGCCGTCAAATCGGCATAGACCAGATCCTGATTTTGATAGGCGACGACATCAATACCTTTCGGCTGCCAGTAGGCATTTGCGTAAGATTCTTGAGTGGTGCCCTGCAATACGCCGACGCGTTTGCCGCCCAAAGAGGCCAGCGTCGGTTCAATGCCCGCGCCCTGCTTGGCAATCAGACGAGAATTGGCCGCATAAAGTTTTTCAGTAAAAGCGATTTCCTGCTGACGTTTTTCGGTAATGGAGAGCGAGGAGATAATGGCGTCGATTTTTTTGGCCTTCAGCGACGGGATAAGCGCGTCAAAGTCGCTTTCGACAAAGGTACAATTGGCTTCAATACGTTTACACAATTCTTTCGCCAGATCGATATCAAACCCAATCAGTTCGCCACTGCTGTTTTTAGATTCGAACGGCGCATAGGTGGGATCGGTGCCTATTTTAATATTTTCAGGAATAGCTGCCATGGCGCTTCCTGCGGCCAGAATTAACGCCAGCGGTAAAACCTTTATCATTTTTTTCATATTGCTACCTTTACCAATGAGTGATTGAAGGTCAAAAGTTATCTGTCAACGCCAGAACGGATTGTCGATTTCAGGAACGATCTATGGCTTTAAAAACGACTAATGTCATTGCTGTGTCCGCCACTGCGGAACATTGCAGTTTTCATGCCAGAATAAGAAATTTACCTCAACAAAGCCACATGATGCGAGCTTTGTATAATGAGCATACTAATCACTTGATTCATGCCGCTTTTACGCGGCGGCGGCTGAGCCGATATGACAGAATTGGGGAGCCGCCTGCGCATGACGCCAGTATCAATGCGCTATTTTAGTGCGTTATCGCATTACCGTAGTGCGATAGGATAAAAAAGCCCCAAAATGGGGCGCGAAACTTATCGACCCCAACGCGCGGTTTTCGCACCTGCGCCAAAAAAACCAGCGTTTACGCCCCTTGCCAGCGAGTAAACAAATCTTCCGGCAGCGTGATGTCAAACTGATCGAGCACGCGGTTCACCGTCTGATCGATAATATCCTGCACAGTTTGCGGGCGATGATAAAAAGCCGGCACCGGCGGCATAATAATCGCGCCCAGTTCCACCGCCGCCGTCATCAGGCGTAAATGCCCCAGATGCAGCGGCGTTTCACGCACGCAAAGCACCAACGGACGGCGCTCTTTCAGCACCACATCCGCGGCGCGCGTCAACAGGTTATCGCTATAGCTGTGCACAATCCCGGACAGGGTTTTTATCGAGCAGGGCAATATCACCATCCCGGCGGTTTTAAATGAGCCGGAGGAGATACTGGCGGCAATGTCGCGCGTATCATGCACCACGTCCGCCAGCATCTGTACATCGCGCAGGTTGAAATCAGACTCCAGCGACAGCGTCTGGCGCGCCGCCTGACTCATGATCAGGTGCGTTTCTATGCCTTCTATCGCCTGCAAAACCTGCAACAGACGTACGCCATACACCACGCCGCTGGCGCCGGAAATACCAATAATGAGTCGCTTCATCAAGACTGCCTCTGACTGACCGCGCCGGTGCTCAACGCGTAAAACGGATCTGCGCTGACTTTGCCGGATCGGTTGGCGATAAGCAAGAATAAGAAAAGGGAGCGCGCCAAGCGCACTCCCTTTCCGTTACACCGCGACAAGGTTTTCAACACTCAGCCTTCGTTGTGTAACTCCAGATCTTCCACTTCATTCTGGCTGCGCAACGCTTTGGCATCGTCATTACGCAGCATTTCCAGATAGTCCAGATAGCCCTGATCGACATCCTTCGTCACATATACCCCGTTGAATACCGAACACTCAAACTGGGTGATATCCGGGTTATCTTCACGGGCGGCGGCGATCAGATCGTCCAAATCCTGGAAAATCAGCGCATCCGCGCCGATAAGCTGGCGGATCTCCTCCACTTCTCGACCGTGGGCAATCAGCTCGTTAACGCTCGGCATATCGATACCGTAAACGTTAGGGAAACGAATTTCCGGCGCCGCCGAAGCCAGATACACGCGCTTGGCGCCCGCCTCGCGCGCCATTTCCACAATCTGCTCGGAGGTGGTTCCGCGTACGATGGAGTCATCGACCAGCAGAACGTTTTTATCGCGGAACTCGGCACGGTTGGCATTCAGCTTACGTCGAACCGACTGACGGCGCGCCTGCTGGCCCGGCATGATAAAAGTACGACCGACATAGCGGTTTTTTACAAACCCCTGACGATACGGCTTATCGATGATGCGCGCGATTTCCAGTGCGATATCACAGGAGGTTTCAGGAATGGGGATCACCACGTCAATGTCGAGATCTTCCCATTGGCGTGCAATCTTCTCGCCCAGCTTCTGACCCATACGCACACGAGCGCTGTACACGGAAATTTTATCGATGAACGAATCCGGGCGCGCAAAGTAAACATACTCGAACAGGCAGGGATTGCTTTTCGGATTCTCGGCGCACTGACAGGTAAACAACTGCCCTTTTTCGGTGATGTAAATCGCCTCGCCCGGCGCGACATCACGCAGGAATTCAAAACCCAGCGTATCCAGCGCCACGCTTTCCGACGCCACCATATATTCGCTGCGGCCGTCTTCCAGATCGCGTTTACCGATAACCAGCGGACGGATGCCGTTGGGATCGCGGAAAGCCACCATGCCATGACCGATAATCATGCTCACGCAGGCATAGGCGCCGCGAATTTGCTGGTGCGTCGCCGCAACGGCGGCAAAAATATTGTCGGCTTCCAGAGGATAGTGCTGAAAACGATCCAGCTCTCTGGCAAAAATGTTCAACAGAATTTCAGAATCAGAGGTGGTGTTAACATGACGACGCTCTTGCTCAAACAGCTTTTTACGCAGTTCGTGAGCGTTGGTCAGGTTACCGTTATGCGCCAGGGTGATGCCAAACGGCGAATTAACGTAGAAAGGCTGCGCTTCCGAGGCGCTGGAACTGCCCGCGGTGGGATAACGCACATGCCCGATGCCCATATTGCCTTGTAAACGTTGCATGTGCCGTGCTTCAAACACATCTTTCACCAGGCCGTTGGCCTTGCGCAGGCGAAAGCAGTTCAAGGCGTCAATGGTGATGATGCCTGCGGCATCCTGCCCACGGTGTTGCAACACCGTTAACGCGTCATAAATCGACTGGTTGACCGGCGTAAAACCGGCGATACCGACAATACCGCACATGGTGTCTTTTCCTCATCAGCGCTACCGCAGCTATATATGCTGCGGCAAGAAACTTGACGTGCTTTGCAGGTAGTCAAAAAACCACCTGATAATATAACTGAACTGCGGAATTAACTGGGACTGCTTCCAGTCGGCGCTCTGTGAAAAACCGGTGAAGGTATCCAGAAAGAACAACAGGGCGGAGACGATCAACACACCGCGCAGCGCGCCGAAACAGATGCCCAATACGCGATCGGTGCCCGATAATCCGGTGCGTTCAACCAATGAACCAATCACATAGTTGACAATAGCACCCACAATTAACGTCGCAATAAACAGAATGGCAATAGCGATACCATTACGTACCAGTTCATCGTCAAAACGGGTGAAATACACGGCCAGATAAGCATAGTAATGGCTGGCGACAAAAAACGCACATCCCCAGGTTACCAGCGACAATGCCTCGCGTATAAACCCCCGGATCAGGCTGACCAGAGCCGAAAATCCGATGATGCCAATAATGACGTAATCAACCCAAACCATGAGCTACCCTAATAATGAACGATGCCAACCGCTAAGCCGCCACGTCATCCTGTTCGCGGCGCATTCTAACAGAAAAAGAAAACGTTTGCGTAGCGTATTTCCGTCGATTTCATCAATAGACAATCAAACGAAAAAAGCCGAATCCCCTTAACGCACGCTGTGCGATCTGACCTGACCGCTCAGCCCGCTGAGCCGCTGCAATTCCGCCAGCGAAGACTGCAATTTCTCTTTTGACGCGTCCGGCCCGATATAAATACGGGTAATCTGCCCCGCCACCGGCGTCGCCGGCACGGTATACGCCCGATAGCCGGAAAGGCGCAGCTTGGCGACGATCTCATTAACCTTATCCGCATTCTTCAGCGCGCCGAGCTGTACGATGTAAGCTTGCCCGGCGGGCGCCTGTTCTGCGGTCTGCTTATCCGGCCGGACGTCGGATTTCGGCTCCGGTTTGGGTTTCGGTTCAGGCTTCGGCTTAACCTCCGGTCTTACTTCCGGCTTCGGCTGCGGTTCAGGCCGCGTCTGAACCGGCGGCCGTTCAACCACGGCCGGCGGCGCAGCGACGACGGGCGCATTGGCCGCAGGAGGCGGGCTTTCCGGCGGTTCGGGACTTTCGGCCGCAGGCAACGCGCTCTTATCCTGAATGATGACCTCCTCCCCTTCCGTCGGCTGGTTGGGTAAAGGCTGATTCAGCGCGGGCAACGCGTCCATCTCGTTGCTGTCGCCCGCTTTAGGCACCAACGGGATCGCCGCAAACTCATCTTCATAATGTTTTTTCTTACCGTCCAGCAGGCCGGGCAGCACAATGACGCCCAGCGCAACCAGAATAATCGTGCCGACTAAACGATTCTGAAATTTACTCGCCATACGTTTTCCCCTCATCCCGCGCATCCATAACCTGCGCTACCGTATGAAAAGATCCACACACAATGACGATATCCTGCGCGGCCGCGTCAGACATCGCCTGTCGCCAGGCGGTCACGACATCCGGAAATGACTGACAGCGTTCCAGATGCTCGGCCAGTTGCGCCGCAGAAGCGCCGCGCGGGCCTTCCAGCGGCGCACAGTACCAATCGTCCACCAGCGGCTTCAAATGATTCAGAGTGCCGCCAATGTCCTTATCCGCCAGCATACCGATCACCGCGCGAACTTTCCCGGTTTTCGGCAATGCCGACAGCCGGCCGGCCAGATAAGCGGCGGCGTGAGGATTATGCGCCACGTCCAGAATCAGCAGCGGGTTTGCGCCGACGATCTGGAAGCGCCCGGGCAGCTCGGCCTGTCGCACCCCCTGGCGGATCGCCTCTTCGCTCACGTTTAACGGGGAAGCGTTTAGCGCCGTCAACGCCGTCGCGGCATTCGCCAGAGGCACATTCGGCATCGGCAATCCTGACAGTTCACGTTGCTTGTTTTGCCAACTCCAGCCGTCGCGCTGAATGGAAAAATCCCAGTCCCGGCCGCGCCGTAATAGCCGCGCGCCTGTTTCCGCGGCAACCTCCGCAATCGCGCCCGGCATATCCGGCTCGCCGACCACCGCGGGCTTGCCCGGCCGGAAAACGCCGGCTTTTTCTCTGCCGATGCTGTCCCGATCGTTACCCAGCCAGTCGGTGTGATCCAACGCAATGCTGGTTACCACCGCGACGTCGGCATCGACGATATTCGTGGCGTCAAGACGCCCGCCTAACCCCACTTCCAGAATCACCACATCCAGCGTCGCCTGCTTGAACATTTGCAACGCGGCCAGGGTTCCGAACTCAAAATAGGTAAGCGACACCGCGCCTCTTCCGGCTTCGATATCGGCAAACGCCCGACAATGCAGCGATTCCGGCAACTCTTTACCCTGAATTCTTACCCGTTCGGTATAACGCTGCAAATGGGGAGAACTGTATACGCCCACCCGCAGTCCGGCGGCCAGCAGTATCGATTCCAGGGTACAGCAGGTCGTGCCCTTGCCATTGGTTCCTGCGACGGTAAATATCACCTTGGCGGGCTGCAATAATTGAAGATTCTCAGCAACCTGCTTTACGCGATCCAGTCCCAAATCGATGGCCTGGCCGTGCAGGTGCTCAAGATAATGAAGCCACGTGACCAAAGGCGACGTGGCTTGGGGTATGTGAAGATTATCCATGAGTCCCGTTCACTGGCTTACGGTTCATTTTATACAGGAAGCATTAATTCCGCTCGACGCGGTATTAATGCTTCCTGTTCATTAGTTCAACTACGCTTCATCCTGCGATTCAGCGGCGGCGTCGTGATGAAGTTCCGCCACATCGTTGCTCGGTTCCGGATGATTGGTCAACTTGGCAAGAATCGTCGCCAGTTTATAGCGCATCTCCGGGCGGCGCACGATCATGTCGATAGCGCCCTTCTCAATCAGGAATTCACTGCGCTGGAAGCCCGGCGGCAGTTTTTCACGCACCGTTTGCTCAATTACCCGCGGGCCGGCAAAGCCGATCAGCGCTTTGGGTTCGGCGATATTCAGATCGCCCAGCATCGCCAGACTGGCGGACACGCCGCCCATCGTCGGGTCGGTCAGCACGGAAATGTAGGGCAAACCGCGGTCGCGCATTTTTGCCAACGCCGCACTGGTTTTCGCCATCTGCATCAGCGACATCAGCGCTTCCTGCATCCGGGCGCCGCCGCTGGCGGAAAAACACACCAGCGGGCAACCCTCTTCCAGCGCCTGCTCGACGGCACGAACGAAACGCGCGCCGACCACTGAGGCCATCGAACCGCCCATGAAAGCGAACTCAAACGACGCGGCCACCACGGGCATACCGTATAACGTTCCTTTCATCACCACCAGAGCGTCTTTCTCGTCAGATTGCTTTTGCGCGGCGGCCAGACGATCTTTATATTTTTTAGAGTCGCGGAATTTCAGGATATCCTTCGGCTCCAGTTCGCTACCCAGCTCCACTGTCCCTTCTTTATCCAGGAAAGCTTGCAGGCGCGCTCGCGCGGAAAGACGCATGTGATGATCGCACTTGGGGCAAACTTCCAGATTACGTTCCAGCTCCGCGCGATAAAGCACCTGACCGCAGCTATCGCATTTCGTCCACACCCCTTCAGGAATGTTCGCTTTACGGGTTGGCGTAATATTGCTTTTGTTAAGAATTCGTTCAATCCAGCTCATTGATAACCTTTCTGCTTGAACCTGGCACACGCCAGTCCGCTGTTCATGTGTTCCCCGACGGCATCGCCGATTAAAAAACACCTGAGGCGCGCGTCGATCGCGCCGCCAAAGCGTTGGCGCCAGGGATTATTCCCAGGAACAGACCATAAATGCTGCCCATTAAACCATAACGATCCGGTACTGTGGATAAAAAACTGGTCAAACCGGATGTTAAAATACGTTTCGCTTATTTTACATCGCCGCGCGCGGCGGCTCTGCGGTGTCGGGCAATTTCAATGATGCCCGGCAGAATAGAGACAAAGATAATCCCGACAATCAGTAATTTCAGGTTTTCCTGCACCACCGGCAAATCGCCGAACAGATAACCCGCATAGGTGAAAGACACCACCCATAACAACGCGCCGATCACATTGTAAGCGGCAAAATGCCGGTAACTCATATGTCCCATTCCCGCAACAAACGGCGCAAATGTTCTCACAATAGGGACAAAGCGCGCCAGAATTATTGTTTTACCACCGTGACGGGCATAAAACTGATGCGTTTTATCCAGATAGCTGCGCCGGAAAATTTTTGAGTCCGGATTACTGAACAGCTTTTCCCCGAACAGCCGGCCAATGGTGTAATTCACCGCGTCGCCGAGGATCGCCGCCGCAATCATCAGGAAAACCATCAGATGAACATCCAGCGCGTTGGATGGCAGGGCCGCCAGCGCGCCGGCGACAAACAGCAAAGAATCGCCCGGCAAAAACGGCGTCACCACCAGCCCGGTTTCACAGAACAAAATCAAAAATAAAATGGCATAAATCCAGACACCATATTGCGCCACCAGTTCCGCCAGATGCACGTCAATATGCAGAATAAAATCAATAATAAACCGTATAAATTCCATAAAAATTTCTCTTTCTCGATGTCGCCGCCGCCAGCGTCATCAGTTTAGCCGGACAAAACACCGCCACTTAGTTCTCATCGTTCAAGAACAAAGGTCCCATCGCCGGCCGCGGCAGAGCAAAACGCGCGGGATAGTCCACGGCGACCAGATACAACCCCTCGGCCCGGGCAGTGGCGGCGGCCAATGAACGATCTTTCGCCGCCAGCAGTTCGGCAATCCATCCTTCCGGCTGATTGCCGCAGCCCACTTCCATCAGACTACCGACGATATTGCGAACCATATGATGTACAAACGCATTGGCCTTAATATCTACCACGATATAGGCGCCATGACGCGTAACCTTTAAATGATTTACATAGCGCCAGGGGGTGCGGGACTGGCATTGCACGGCGCGAAACGAGGTAAAATCGTTCTCCCCCAGCAGACATTGTCCCGCGCGCGCCATCCGTTCGGCATCGAGCGGCAGATAACAATGGGTGACGCCTCTGGCCAGCACCGCCGGACGATAGCGATGATTATAGATGACATAACGATAACGGCGCGCCGTGGCGCTGAAACGGGCGTGAAAATCATCGTCAACCGTTTTGACCCAGCGCACGGCGATGTCCGGCGGTAAATTGGCGTTCACCCCCATCGTCCAGGCCGCGTCCTTGCGCGCCGCCTGCGTCAGAAAATGCACCACTTGCCCGGTCGCGTGCACGCCGGCATCGGTGCGCCCGGCGCAAAATACGCTTATCGGCTCATTGGCGACTTTGCTCAGCGCCTGTTCGAGACATCCCTGTACGCTGCCGACTTCGGCCTGGCGCTGCCAGCCATAATAGCGGCTGCCGTCATACTCAATCCCCAGCGCAATTTTCAGCGGAGCCGGTTCCGCCGCCAGTATCGGCTCAGACATTACCCCAGATACTCCCGTACCAGACGCTCTGCGGTTTCCACCGCCATCAGCGCGCCGCCGAAACGGACGTTATCCGCCACCGACCAGAACTGCAACAGTTCGGGAATACCGTAATCATTACGCAAACAGCCAATGCTCAGCAGCACATTGCCGGAGGCGTCGCCAACCTGCGTTGGGTAATCCTGCTCTTCGCTGACCTGAATGTCGCCGGCCTGCAACAGTTCATCCCGCGCTTCCTCGGCGGAGAGCGGACGCAGCGCCTCAAGGTGAACCACCTGGGCATGGCCGTAGAAAACCGGCGACTGGATGCAGGTAACGGAAATCGGCAATCCCTCATCCTGTAAGACTTTACGCACCTGATCCACCAGACGGCGCTCTTCACGCACGCTGCCCTCGCCATCGGGCAACAGCGGCAACAGGTTGAACGCCAGTTGTTTGGGGAATAATCCCGCCTCAGGCGGAATGCCGTTCAGCAAACGGGCGCTTTGCCCGGCCAAATCATCCACCGCCGCTTTGCCATGGGCGGAAACCGACAGCATAGTGGTGACGTGCAGACGGGATAAACCGGCGGCTTCCGTCAGCGGTTTGATCGCCGTCAGCAGTTGGCTGGTCAGGCTATCCGCGACCGCCACGATATTACGGTTGCGATAATCGGCCAGCGCATGGGCGTTCACCCCCGGCACCACTAGCGGCACGTCCGGTTCCAGCGCAAACAAACCGCTGCTGTCGATGACCAGACACCCGGCATTACCCGCCTCTTCCGCATAACGCTCGCTGGCTTCCTGACCGGCGACGAAAAACGCCAGTTGGGCCTGCGACCAGTCAAAATCCGCCGCATCTTCCACCGGACAGGACTTACCGTTAAAGCGGATGATTTCCCCCACGCTGCGTTCGCTGGCCAGGGGATACAATTCACCCACCGGAAATTCGCGCTCCTGCAATAATTCCAGTAACGCCGCGCCTACTGCGCCCGTAGCGCCCAGCAGAGCAATATTCCAGCCGTCGGACATGTGGTTTTCTCCCCAAACTTATGAATGAAACATTCCCGGGCGATAGATACCGCCGGGTTTTTAACAACAAATCAGGCTACAGAGTGATTAACGATCGGCCATCGCCGTGGCATTAAAGCCCAGCTTACGCAGACATTCCGCGCTGGCGCCGTCGGCACAGATAACACGGAGCGACGCCCACTCGCGTCGTTCCTGATAATGTTTGCGCAGGCGATCAAATCCGCCCTGCTGATGCGCGCAATGGCGCAATAGAGCATCATCCCGGCGCACATCATACACCAGATGAACCAGACGCTTTAATAACGCTTCATTGAGCGGCGACGTTAAGGTCACTTCAGCAAATTCCGGCTCCGGCAGCAAAGAAGACAGCGCCACCGGCTGCGGATCGCCGATAAACCGGCTCAAGGCTTCAAAAACCTGCGTGGTGCCGCGGGCTTTGCCTTCCAGCGTATAGCCGGCGATATGCGCCGTTCCCACGTCCACCAACGCCAGCAGTTCGGTGGACAACGCCGGTTCAGGCTCCCATACGTCAAGAATGACGCTGAGGTTTTTCCCCTGTTTCAGCGCGTTGAGCAGCGCGGTATTATCCACCACCGGGCCGCGACAGGCGTTAATCAGAATACGTCCGTCGGCGAAGGCGTCCAGCACCGCCTCATCGACCAGATGATGAGTCCGGTACGGGCCGTCAAGGTATAACGGCGTATGCAGCGTCAGGATATCCGCCTCGCGCACCAGCGCGTCCAGCGGCAGGAAATCGCCCTCGTACCCGCGATCTTTTCGGGGCGGGTCGCACAACAAGGTTTTTACCCCCCAGGCCTTCAGGCGTTCGTTCAGGCGGCCGCCCACATTACCGACGCCGACGATGCCCACGGTTTTATCACCCAGTTGGAATCCATCGCGTTCGGCGAGCAGCAACAGGGAAGAAAAGACGTATTCGACAACCGCGATCGCATTGCAGCCCGGCGCGGCTGAAAAGCCAATGCCGTTAGCCTCAAGCCAGCGCTGATCCACATGGTCGGTGCCGGCCGTGGCGCTGCCGACAAACTTCACCGCGGCGCCGGCCAGCAGTTCGGCATTCACCTTGGTCACCGAACGCACCATCAATGCGTCGGCATCCTTCAGCGCGTCAAGCGGCAGCGGACGCCCCGGCACGGCCTGAACCTCGCCCAGACGGCTAAACAACTCGCGCGCGTACGGCATATTTTCATCAACCACAATCTTCATTGTCTTCCCCGGTAGCCTGTTGCCCTGCAAAAAAGAGGGGGGTTATTTTGCCACTGAATGATCAGGAAGCCCAATGCTATCGGCCGGCCGATACGGCCTTGATGACCGGCGGCGGCGATGTCGCAGCGACGTACTGCCGATGATCGGCGGCAATCCGTCCGCCAGATATCCGGCGTTGACTATGGCTAATGGCAGCGACAGCGGTAAACTAGCGCCTTTCTTGCATTATGGATGAGAGTCACCGCTTTGAATTCTCTGTTTCCCATTATCGCCGTACTGATTTGGTCGGTGAATGTCATCGTCAATAAACTCTCCTCCGCCGTGATCGACCCGGCAGCCATTTCTTTTTATCGCTGGCTGCTGGCCTGGGTGGTGATGACGCCGTTTATGTTGCCGGGTATGCGACAACATCTGGCGGTGATTCGTCAATATAGCTGGAAACTGCTGACGCTCGGATTGCTGGGCATGGTGCTGTATCAGAGTCTGGCTTACTACGCGGCGCACACCATCAGCGCAGTCATGATGGGGATTATGGGATCGCTGGTTCCGCTATTAACCGTGTTAATCAGCATTCCGCTGCTGCGCATCGCGCCCACGGTCGGCATGCTGGCCGGCGGATTGCTTTCCTTCGGCGGCATTGTCTGGCTTATCAGCGCGGGCCGCCCGGAACAGATTCTGTCGCAGGGTATCGGCGCCGGCGAAATAATGATGTTTTGCGCCGCCAGCGCCTATGCGCTGTATGGTGTCTTAACCAAACGCTGGAGTATCCCACTGCCCAACTGGCTGTCGCTGTACGTGCAAATCACCTTTGGCGTGGTACTGCTGCTGCCTAATTTTTTGTTGACGGACGACGTGCGGCTCACCAGCCAGAATATCCCCTTAGTGGCCTTTGCCGGCATCATGGCGTCGATTATCGCCCCTTTCCTGTGGATCCAGGGCCTGTTGCGACTGGGGGCCGGCACCGCGTCCATATTTATGAACCTGACGCCGGTGTTTACCGCCGTCATCGCGATTGTGTTCCTGCATGAGCCGCTGCACGGTTATCACCTGATCGGCGGCGGAATTACCTTGCTGGGCGTGGTGTTGGCGCAACGATGGCGATTTCCCTTAATCAAACCGCATCGCCGTGATTAGCCCCTGTTCGTGGCGGTTATAGGGCTATCGAACCCAGAAAGAGCTTGCTATGATTCTTTTCTCTTTCAGCCAGCGGTGAGGAAAACGGTATGCAACCTGTAAGCGGCCCAGGTGCCCCACTGCCGGGTGAACGATCGGTCGGTCCCGCGACCACGTCGCCGACGACCAACGCGGCTGGCGGCGACGGCGATCTGCCGCTGACGCCGGCGCAACGCGCAACGCTTGAAAACCTGATCGTGAAAATCGTGGCGCTCAGCACCGCAAAAGCGACGGAAGTCTGGTCGGGCGTCAAACAGGGACTGGGACTCGGCGAAAACGCCGAACTGATGTCGCGCCATTACCAGCCGGCGGAGCAGATACTGCAAACGCGCTTAACGCAGGCGCAAGGTCAGGATAATGGCGCCCGCCAGCAGCTTATGCAACGGCTCGGCGACCTGCTGCCGCAGGGGAACAACCGTCAGGCGGTCAGTGACTTTATCCGCCAGCAATTCGGTCACGCCACATTAAGCTCACTGAGCAACACACAACTGCAACAGGTGGTCACGCTACTGCAAGGGCAAAGCGCTCAATCCACGTCCCAGGCGGCCGTCAGTTCGCCCGATCGCCCACTGCTGCCTGCCGAACAACGTAGCCTGAATCAACTGGTCACTCGTCTGGCGGCCCAGAGCGGGGAGCAGCCGGCAAAAATCTGGACCACGTTGATGACGATGCAGAATCTCAACGGCGGGGATGCCATTCCCGTCAGATCGCTGCCATTACTGACTCAGTTCCTGCAAACACAACTGGTGCTGCAACAGGCGCAGACAACGTTACCGACCTCATCTCAACCGGCGGCGCAGCAGCAAAGCGCTCCAGACGCCAATATCGCGTCCGGTCAGACGGTATCGGCGGCCAATAACGCCAACGCGGCGTCCCCCTTGACGTCATTTGCCAACGCCCAGACTAGCGTGCCCGCCGCCCCGAATCTTGCAACGTTGCAGGCGGCATTACAGCAGCCGCTGAATGCGCAGGAACAGCAAATGCTGCTGGATTATGCCCAGAACCGGTTTAACGCCGGATTCCAGACGCCGCTCACGCCGATGCAGCTTAGCGATGCGCTCGCTTTCTTGTTTACCCAACGCATACAACGCGCACAGGAAACCGACTGGGCGGCGGCGAGCGTATTCCCGCAACCGTTGCTCAACCCGCTGATTGCCTCGTTACCGCTTAGCTGGCAGTCTCTGTTCCATAAGCCGATGTTTGTGATCATTGCCAGCGTCTGCGTCGCGGTATTCCTGCTTTGGGTATTGTTCTGAGCAGCATTCAGCGCTGTTGCGCATCAAGAGAGGCGGGGTAAAGAAAGGCGATCATAGCGGGGTTATCTACCCGCCATGATCGTGTAGCAACGCGGGCGATTACTTCTCGAATTTGCTCATCACCAGCGTGGCGTTGGTGCCGCCGAAGCCGAAACCATTCGACATCACGGTGGTCAGCTTACGCTCCGTCGGTTCGGTGATGATGTTCATGCCAATACCATGTTCATCCAGCGTTTCAACGTTGATGCTCGGCGCGATAAAGCCGTGTTCCAGCATCAGCAGCGTATAAATCGCTTCCTGAACGCCCGCCGCGCCCAGTGAGTGACCGGTCATGGCTTTGGTGGCGGAAATGGCCGGAATGTTATCGCCGAACACTTCACGGATCGCTCCCAGCTCTTTCACATCACCGACCGGCGTGGACGTGCCGTGCGTATTGATGTAGTCGATAGGCGCATCTACGCCCTGCAACGCCATCTTCATGCAACGCATCGCCCCTTCGCCTGACGGGGCAACCATATCCGCGCCGTCGGACGTCGCGCCGTAGCCGATGATTTCACCGTAGATATGCGCGCCGCGCGCCAGCGCATGCTCCAGCTCTTCCACCACCACGATGCCGCCGCCGCCGGCGATAACGAAACCATCGCGGTCGGCATCATAAGTACGGGACGCTTTTTCCGGCGTGTCGTTATATTTGGTAGACAGCGCGCCCATGGCATCGAACTCGCAGGCCATTTCCCAGCACAGCTCTTCGCCGCCGCCGGCAAATACCACGTCCTGTTTACCCAGTTGGATCATCTCTACCGCGTTACCGATACAGTGAGCGGAGGTGGCGCAGGCGGAACTGATGGAGTAGTTAACACCACGGATTTTGAACGGCGTCGCCAGACAGGCGGAAACACCGGAAGCCATGGATTTGGTGACCATATACGGACCCACGCCGCGCAGGCCTTTCGCCCGCATACCGTCGGTGCCGGCAACCTGGTTGCGCGGAGAACCGCCGCCAGACCCCACGATCAGGCCGGTACGATCGTTGGACACCTGATCGTCGCTCAGCCCGGAATCTTTAATCGCCTGCTCCATGGACAAATAGGCATAAATCGATGCATCACTCATAAAGCGCACAATTTTACGATCGATGAGGCCGGTGGTGTCCAGTTTAACGTTACCCCAGACGTGACTACGCATGCCGGAATCTTTCAGCTCTTGAGAGAAAGTAATACCCGAGCGGCCTTCCCGCAATGACGCCAGAACTTCCTGCTGGTTATTACCTATGCTTGATACGATCCCCAGACCAGTAATCACTGCACGTTTCATTCAATACCTCTTCCACTTATAAAGTTTGGGATTTCGCCTCGCACTTTAGCGTACACTTGTAAGCTGAACAAGTCCGATCAGCCGAACTTTTGCTAAATTTGCGCCAGGGCATTCAGCTCGTTAAAATCGCCCCACCGCTTGAATAATGAGTCATTTGCCGTGAATAGTCTTCCCATCCAGCATGCGTCGTTGAGCTGGAACGAACAGGGTACACCTGTATCGCAACAGTTTGATGACGTCTATTTTTCCAATCAGGATGGGCTGTTGGAAACCCGTTATGTGTTTTTAACCGGCAATCAGTTTCCCGCACGCTTTACCCCCCATACGCGTGAAAACTGCGTGGTGGCGGAAACCGGTTTCGGCACCGGGCTCAATTTTCTGACGCTGTGGCAGGCCTTTGATGATTTCCGCGCCCGGTCGCCGCAAGCGCCGTTGCGCCGCCTGCACTTCATCAGCTTCGAGAGGTTTCCGCTGCGCCGGCGCGATCTGGCCGCCGCTCACGCCCAATGGCCTGAACTGGAAAAATATGCGCAAGAATTACGCCGGCAGTGGCCGATGCCGTTAGCCGGCTGCCATCGTTTACTTCTGGCTCAGGGTCGCGTCACGCTCGATCTGTGGTTCGGCGATGTCAATACGCTGCTGCCGACCCTGGATGAGTCGCTGAATCATCAGGTCGACGCCTGGTTTCTCGACGGCTTCGCGCCGGCGAAAAATCCGGATATGTGGACGGAGAATCTGTTTCGATCCATGGCCAGACTGTGCCGGCAGGACGGAACTTTCGCCACCTTTACCGCCGCCGGGTTCGTGCGCCGGGGATTACAGCAGGCAGGGTTTACCGTCAGCAAGGTCAAGGGGTTTGGGCAGAAGCGCGAAATGTTGAGCGGCTATCTGCCCGCATGCCTTTCCGCCCCCTCGGTCGCGCCCTGGTATGCCCGACCTCCGGCCACCGCAACCCACGATATAGCGATTATCGGCGGCGGCATTGCCGGTGTTTTAACCGCGCTGGCGCTGCAAAGACGCGGCGCGTCGGTCACGCTGTACTGTGCCGATCCACAACCGGCGCAGGGCGCGTCGGGCAACCGGCAAGGCGCGCTGTATCCTTTACTGAATAATAAGCATGATGCGCTTTCGCGTTTCTTTGCCGCCGCGTTCACTTTTGCGCGTCGCCACTATGCCGAACTGGCGGCGCAGGGCGTCGGTTTTGAACATCAGTGGTGCGGCGTTAGCCAATTGGCCTATGACCAGAAAAGCGCCGGTAAAATCGAACACATTTTACAAGGTGAATGGCCGCCGGAACTGGTTTTCGCCGTGACGGAGGAGCAGCTTGAAGACGTGAACGGTCTGATGCTGGGTGTCGGCGGCATTACCTACCCCGATGGCGGCTGGCTTTGCCCGGCGGAGCTAACCGCCTCCGCGCTGGAACTGGCCCGCCGGCAAGGATTGATCGTCCATATGAACACGGCAGTTTCCTCGCTTGAGCAAACCCGCGCCGGCTGGCGCTTGACGCTGAATAACCATCGACAGGCGGAACATGCCGCGCTCATCCTGGCGAATGGTCATCAACTGTCGGACTGGACTCAGACTCAACATCTTCCATGCTATGCGGTGCGCGGTCAGGTAAGCCATATCCCGACGACACCGACGTTGCAGCGGCTGAAACAGGTGCTTTGCTACGACGGTTATCTGACGCCGGTCAGCCCGCGGCATCAGGAACACTGCATCGGCGCCAGCTACCAGCGCGGCGATGCCGCCACCGACTACCGGGAAGAAGAACAACAGGAAAATCGCCGGCGTCTGCTGAACTGTCTGCCGCAGGCGGAATGGGCGCAGCAGATCGATGTGCGCGACCGCCAGGCGCGTCAGGGCGTGCGCTGTGCGCTGCGCGACCATTTGCCGCTGGTCGGCGCGGTAGCGGATTATCAACAAACGCTTGAGAGCTATCAGGATTTATTGCAACACCACCATCACGCGGAACATCTTCCCTCCGCGCCGGTCTACCCGAATCTGTTCCTTATCGGCGCGCTGGGTTCCCGGGGGCTGTGTTCGGCGCCGTTGGCGGCCGAGATTCTGGCCGCGCAAATTTACGGCGAGCCATTGCCGTTGGATAGCGAAACGCTGGCGGCGCTGAACCCGAATCGTTTCTGGATCAGGAAACTGCTGAAAGGCCGGCCGGTATCGTCTCAGGGATAAGAACGGGCGTTAAAAAAGCATGGTGCCGGAAACACCGGCGCCATATTGAAATGGATTAATCGAAAAGAATTAATGGGTTTGCGGGTTCTGCGCCTGCTGGAATAAACGCTCCCACATGCGGTTTACCAGAATCTGATCCGGCGGGGAAAGCTCACCGTTTTTGATGGCCTTATCAATACTGTCGCTGACGCGCGCATAAAGCGCTTCCGGCGTATGTTCGCCGTTTTCCTCCGCTTCAGCCACCGATACCGTCAAATGACCGCGCAGATAGCCGCCGGCAAAAAGTTCATCGTCGCTGGCATGTTCCACCATGTCATCAATCAGCGCCAGAATACGCGTCTCAAATTCTGCGATCATTTATTATCCTCAGTTAATCTGTCTCGCTTAATAGTCAGCAGAGATCGGCCGGGTACGGAAAGCTCGCTGCCGTCAGCGGCGGCGTATTGTAAAACGATTGTAACGCATTAATAAAGCGCGCCGGCCGCGGCGGGATCCCCTGCTGCAAATACACCCTCACCTGCGCATGAACCCGGCGTTGGAAATCGATGCGATCCGGCTCGCTGTCGCCATTCAGGTTGTCGCAGCTCACGTTAAAGGGAAAACCCGCCGCCACGCAAAACAGCCAGTCGAGCGCCTGCGGTTTGATCTCAACGGACTCAAACTGAGACTGCGTCGTAGCATCACGCCCGTCCGGGCAATACCAGTAGCCGAAGTCAACCTGTAAACGCCGCTGCGCGCCCGCGATGCACCAGTGAGAAATCTCATGCAGCGCGCTGGCATAAAAGCCGTGAGCGAAGATAATCCGGTGATAAGGCGCCTGCTCGTCCGCGGGCAGATAGATTGGCTCGTCGTCGCCTTTAATCAAGCGCGTGTTGTATTCGTCGCTAAAGCAGCCATCAAAAATATCAATCAGTTGCTGATAGTGATGGGAATCCATCTCGTTATTTACCATCATCAGAAAAACCGCCCCAGCCAATGCGCGATCTCGGCGCCATGACTGTCATAAATCAGTTTGCCGCTCATCACCGCGGAAACGATCACCAGCATAGGGCGGATCAGTTTCTGCCCTTTGTTCAGCACCATTCTGGCGCCGATACGGGCGCCGATAAACTGCCCCAGCAACATTACAGCTCCCAGGCCCCACACCACTTTACCGCCGAGCATAAAGAACAGCAGCCCGCCGAAATTCGAGGTGAAGTTGAGGATTTTGGCATGCGCCGTGGCCTTCGCCAGATTAAAACCGCTCAGCGTGACAAATGCCAGCGCATAAAACGACCCGGCGCCCGGCCCGAAGAAACCGTCATAAAATCCAATGCCGCAACCGGCGACAATCGCGAACGGCACGGCGGACAGACGGCGCTGCCGGTCGTCGTCGCCGATCTTGGGCGACAGTAGAAAATAGAGGCCGATGCCAATGATCAGCAACGGTAATAGCTGCCGCAGAAAATCAGCATGGATCTGCTGAATAAGCCAGGCGCCGAACGTCGATCCGACAAAGGTCAAGGCGATAGCCAGCTTCTGCTCGCTTAAATCGACGGCGCGGCGGCGGATAAAGTACAGGCTGGCGGAAAACGAACCGCCGACCGCCTGAAGCTTATTGGTTGCCAAAGCCTGCGCGGGCGATAGCCCGACGGCCATCAGCGCCGGTACGCACAATAAACCGCCGCCCCCGGCGATGGAGTCGATAAACCCCGCCAATATCGCGACGAAGAATAAAATGCCCAGAACTTCAGGCCCGACGACAAACCAATCCATGATTTATTCCACTGCAAAATGTCTGTCGACCAAAGCCTGACAAGACGGAGGTAAAGGAGGAGGCGATGTTTTCACCGGCGGCTCGCCGCCCGGCTGTTTTGGCTGGAACCAGCTGGTTAGCTCGGCGCCGCAGCCGTCGCCGGCGGGCGGCGCCGGCTGATCCTGACACTCCAGACTATCGGCGGGGCACCGCAGGCGAACATGCATATGCGCGCGATGTCCAAACCAGGGACGAACCTTATGCAACCAGTCACGATCCTGACCTGCATCGGCGCACAGCTGTTTTTTTATCGCCGGATTAACGAAAATGCGGGTCACGCCGCTATCTTGCGCCGCCAGCTTCACCAGCGTCGTTACTTCGGGCTGCCAGACGCGCGGGTTAACCCTGCGGCCGTTGGCCGCCACCAGATCGAGGGGTTGCGGATTAAGCAATTGCTGCTGACTCCAGCGCTGTTTCGGCAATTGCAGCCAGATATCCACATCCAGACCTGACTGGTGACTGGCATGACCGCTGTTGAAGCGCCCGCCGACCGGCATGCCCAAATCCCCAATAAGCATATTGGCCGCCGTGCGCCGCTTAACCGTTGCGCTTAGCCGTGTAATAAACGCCAGCAGATCGGGATGTCCGTAATAGCGGCGTTGATCGACGCGCATCACCTGATAATCCGGCGACTGTAGCGGCAGAGGTTGCGCGCCGATGATACATCCATTGGCAAAACTGCCGATGGCCTGAGGCGCTCCCGCCACCGGGTGCGTCATTTCCTGCCAGGGGGTTTTCGCCCATAGCGGCGCACTGAATGCCAGTGCGATAAAACCCATTAACCCTTTTTTCATCGTTTATTACCAGCGGGGAACCTGACTGACCACATCCCCACACTGCGCACGCTGGCGCAGTAGGTGATCCATTAGCACAATCGCCATCATTGCCTCGGCAATCGGCACCGCTCGGATCCCCACGCAGGGATCGTGCCGGCCGCGCGTCACCATTTCCGTCGCTTCCCCCTGCCGGTTGATGGTCTGCCCCGGCACCATAATGCTGGAGGTCGGTTTGAGCGCCAGATGAGCGACAATATGCTGTCCGCTGCTGATGCCGCCTAAAATGCCGCCGGCGTGATTGCTCTGGAAACCCTGCGGCGTGATTTCATCGCGGTTTTCACTGCCGCGTTTCGTCACCACGGCGAAGCCGTCGCCGATTTCGACCCCTTTCACCGCATTGATGCTCATTAAGGCGTGCGCCAGATCGGCGTCCAGACGGTCAAACACCGGCTCGCCCAGGCCGGCGGGCACCGACTCCGCCACCACGCTGACTTTGGCGCCGATCGAATCGCCCTCTTTTTTCAACGCCCGCATCAGTTCGTCCAGCGCTTCCAGCTTATCGGCGTCCGGGCAGAAAAAAGGATTCTGCTCGACCAAATCCCAGTCTTTTAATTCACAGCTCACATCGCCGATCTGCGCCAGATAGCCACGGATCTTCACGCCGTGTTGCTGTTGCAGATATTTTTTCGCTATCGCGCCGGCCGCGACGCGCATTGCGGTTTCACGGGCGGAAGAACGGCCGCCGCCGCGATAATCACGCAGGCCATATTTTTGTTCATAGGTGTAATCGGCGTGACCGGGACGGAAAACGTCTTTGATCGCGCTGTAATCCTGCGAACGCTGATCGGTGTTTTCAATCAGTAAACCAATGCTGGTTCCCGTGGTAACCCCTTCAAAAACGCCCGACAGAATGCGCACCCGATCGGGTTCACGGCGCTGCGTCGTGTAGCGGGACGTCCCCGGCCGACGGCGATCCAAATCGTGTTGCAGATCCGCTTCGGTCAATGGGATCCCCGGCGGAACCCCGTCAACCACACATCCCAGAGCGATACCGTGGGACTCACCAAATGTGGTGACGCGGAAAAACTGCCCAATACTGTTTCCTGCCATCACAACTCCTTAGCGTATACGTAATAGTTTTGGCTATGCCCATGATCTTTCAACGCGTGGCCCATGAACGCTTGCAAGAGGATGGATAGCGATACTCATCAATCAGGTTAGTCGCGATAGATGCTGAAATGGGTTTTACAATCGATCAGTTGATCTTTGGTCAGCATAAATACGCCATCCCCGCCGTTGTCGAACTCCAGCCAGGTGAACGGAATATCGGGATATTGCGCAATCAGGTGCACCATGCTGTTGCCCACCTCGCAAATCAACACGCCGTCATCGCTGAGGTAGTCGGGCGCACAGGCCAGAATACGGCGCACCAGCTTCAGGCCGTCGCTGCCGGCGGCCAGCCCCAGCTCGGGTTCAAAACGGAACTCCTGCGGCAAATCAGACATGTCCTCTTCATCCACGTAAGGCGGATTGGTCACAATCAGGTCATAGCGGATTGCCGGCAAATCGCGGAACAGATCGGAACGGATCGGCGTCACGCAATATTCCATGCCGTGCTGCTGAATGTTCTGCTCGGTCACCGCCAGTACGTCATTGGAAATGTCCACCGCGTCCACTTCGGCTTCGGGAAAAGCCTGCGCGCAGGCAATCGCAATGCAGCCGCTGCCGGTACACATGTCCAGAATATGGCGAGGCGCTTTCGGCAACAGATCGCCGAAGCAGTCGCTGATTAATTCGCCGATCGGCGAACGCGGCACCAGCACCCGTTCATCGACATAAAATTCAAGCCCGCAAAACCAGGCTTTGTTGGTCAGATAGGCCACCGGGATGCGTTCGTTTACCCGACGGATAACCCGTTCGACAATGCGGTGCCGCTCGCTGGAGGTTAAACGGGACGCGTACATATCCTCCGGAATATCGAGCGGTAAAAACAGGCTGGGCAGCACCAGCTGTACGGCCTCATCCCACGGATTATCCGTACCGTGACCATAATAGATATTGGCTGCGTTAAACCGACTGACGCTCCAGCGCAACATATCCTGAATGGTATGGAGATCGCTGACCGCCTCATCGACGAAAATTTTGTCCAAGGTTGTCCTCCGCAGACATATCTGAATGACAAATTGGCGCTTATTTTGCCATGAAGCCGGTGACAAAGCAGCAGATATAACCCGTAGAGCGTAAGGTTACGCCGACTTTTATTTAGCGACCGGCGAGAGACAGGGTAAACTGAACGGATGTTGATGTAGGGTGAACGACCGATGAATAATAAATATTCGCTGAGTGACGACGAATTGCAGCTTTTTCGCGCATCCGTTTCCGGCGCCAAGAAGCTGCGCCAGGATACCTATACCCACAAGCCCGCTCGTCGCAAGCTGAGTGAATTGCCGCCAAGACGAGCCTTGCAGGAACAGATCGACGCCAGCTTTTACTTTTCGGACGAATTTCAGCCGCAGTTGGAAAGCGAAGGACCGATGCGCTACGTGCGTTCCGGGGCCAGCCATTATGAATTAAAGAAATTGCGGCGCGGTGATTACGCCCCTGAATTGTTTCTCGATCTGCACGGTTTGACGCAGTTGCAGGCGAAGCAGGAATTGGGGGCGTTGCTGGCCGCCTGCCGCAGGGAGCATGTTTACTGCGCCTGTGTGATGCACGGCCACGGCAAACATATTCTGAAACAAAAAACGCCGCTCTGGCTGGCGCAGCACCCCGATGTGCTGGCTTTCCATCAGGCGCCCAAGGAGTTCGGCGGCGATGCCGCGTTGCTGGTGCTTGTGGCGCTGGAAGCGCCCTCGCTTGAGTAAAACCGCATTGGCGCAGGCTGCCTGATAAAAAGCACGGCGGCTATGAAGCTTTCAGCGCCAACTGAGCCGGACTCATCTGCCAGTCAACTACGCCGTTGCCCGACTGCGCATCGACGCTCACGCAGGCAATGGCCGATGTCGCAAACATCGGAGCGGTTTCATCAGGGCATAATTCCGCGACCAGATAACCGACCAAGGGCAGATGAGAGATAACCAGCACCGCTTTCACCCCTTCTCCCGCTAGCGTTTGCAGATAGCCGCTGACCAATCCGGCATCTCCGCCGGGGGTAAGCTCAGGCAAACATTCGTCGCTCTCCGGCATGGGCAACAGCCCCCGAATCGCTTCCAGCGTTTGCCGGGCGCGAAGGTAAGGGCTTACCAGAATACGGTCGATATCAACCGCCCGGCTATCCAGCCAACGCGCCATTTTCCGCGACTCATCATAACCACGCTCGCTCAAAGGGCGCTGCGCATCGCTGGCGGCAGCAGGTACTGCATCACCATGACGCATAATCAAAACTTGCATATGACACCGCTATGTTGACGTAAATACTGTAATTAACAGGCTGATCTCGCTGCTTGAATGTTGGAAATGTTTCAAACCCGCCCGATTTTCAGCTGATGAAGAAAAGCGATTATCGCAGGTTTTCGCTGTAAGTTTAACCGCTAAAATCGAGATCGTATCCCAGGCCGCCTATGCAAAACAGCAACGCCTGATAACCACCCGGACGACCGTTGGAAAAATAAACAATAGCGCTGGATTGATCTGGTTATGTGCCGATAAATTCAAACAGTGAAACGGAGGATATCAAGATAATTAATGGCATAATTAAAAAATGAACTTAAAGAAACGCGTTAAATACTTAGTAAAAAACCTGCTTACTATTTGTATAATAATATCTTTTATTTTTGTCTAATGGGGATTATATCTATTCTTTATACCCGAACATGGTGTAAATCTAATACTTATTTCCGTTGCCATTATTATATATGTTGATATAAGGTTTTTCCCAAAAAAATAAGGCCGAAATACATCCGGCCTTATTTACTTTACTATTACTATCAAAAAAGATCACCGCTGCTCAGGATCGCTTAGCGCCGGGTAAAACGTTTGCTGATTTTCATTCATGCTCAGCAAACGTTCACAGGGCGCAAACCTGTCGCCGTACTGCTGCTGCAATACCTGTAAGGTTTTCACCACGGTTTCCACCCCCAGACGATCCATATAGTGGAACGGCCCGCCCAGAAAAGGGGGAAAACCGATGCCGAACACCGCGCCGATATCCCCGTCGCGGGCGCAGCGGATGACCTTTTCATCCAGACAGCGCGCCGCTTCATTCAGCATCATCATAACGCAGCGCTGGCCGATCAACGCCGGATCAAGATGGGCTTTCGGCGTGACATCCAGCAGCGGATAAATGGTGCCGTCCACTTCTCTGGCCGACCGCCAGAAGCGGTGTTTATCGTTATAGCAATAAAATCCTTTGCCGTTTTTACGTCCTTTACGACCATCCTTCAGAATGGCGTCAAAGGTGGGCGGCGATTTGAAACGTTCTCCAAGTTCCTGAATGAGCACCGGTACAATTTTGGTGGCGACATCAATGCCCACTTCATCAAGCAGGGTTAACGGGCCGACAGGAAAACCAAAGCGCACCAGAGCATAATCAATCGACTCGACCGGCTCGCCTTCCAGCAAACAGTAAGCGGCTTCGTTAATGTAGGGCGCCAATATGCGGTTAACGTAAAAACCCGCGCGATCGGCCACCACAATCGCCGTTTTACCTTGCTTTCTCGCCAGCGCCACCGTGGTGGCAATGGTTTCGTCGCTGGTATGCGCATGAGGGATCACCTCAACCAACGGCATTTTATCCACCGGACTAAAATAGTGCAGACCGATCACCTGTTGCGGGCGGCCGGCGCCGTCCGCAATCTGATGAATCGGCAATGACGAGGTATTCGATGCAAAGATGGTATGCGGCGCGGCATGGTGTTCCACCTCGGCCACCATTTGCCGCTTCAACGCCAGATCTTCAAATACCGCTTCAATCACGATGTCAGTATGTTCGAATCCCCGGTAGTCGGTGCTGCCGGAAATCAAGGTCATCAGGCGCTGCCGCTGCGCCGGCGTCATCCGCCGGCGTTCGACCCGTTTCGTCAGCAACTGCCAGCTATATTTCAGCGCATGGTTAATCCCCTGCTCATTAATGTCTTTAATCCGCACCGGTAAGCCCGCGCGCACGGCGGTCACGCCGGCAATACCGCCGCCCATTAATCCGCCGCCCAAAATGCCGACCCGGCGGATCGGTTTGGCCTCGGCACAGGCGCCAGCCTCTTTTTTCAATGTGGTAGAGGCAAAAAACAGGCTGCGCAACGCCGCGGACTCCGGCGTCATCACCAGTTTGCCGAACGCCCGGGCCTCCTGCCGATACCCCTCATCAATGCCCTGCTCCAGCCCGCGGCGGATCACCTGGATGATCCGTTCCGTCGCTGGGTAATTCCCGTGCGTTTTGGCCCGCGTTTTACGCTTCACGATCTTGAACAACACGCGTCTGATCCCCGGGCTTGCCAGCAGGCGGGAACGCCAGCCCAGCGGCGATGCTTTGCGTTTGCCCTGTTTGATCATCGCCGCCGCCGTTTCCAGCAAAATACTGTGCGGCACCGCATCGTCGACCAACCCCAGTTTCAGCGCCTGACGGGGGCGGAGATGTCGTCCGGTGAGAATGATATCCAGCGCATTGTCCACCCCAATCAGCCGGGGTAACCGCTGCGTGCCGCCGGAACCGGGCAATAAACCCAGTTGGACTTCCGGTAGCCCCAGGACGGTTTTATCCTCCAGTGAGCAAATCCGATAGTCGCACGCCAACGCCAGCTCCAGCCCGCCGCCCAGACAGGCGCCGTGAATCGCCGCGACCACCGGAAAAGGCAAGGCGGCGATAGAGGCGAAAGTCTCCTGCCCTTGCCTGGCCAGCGCCTCCGCCTGCTCGGCGCTGACGCACTGGTTGAGCATGGCGATATCCGCCCCGGCGATAAAGGATCCCGGCTTGGCGGAAAGCAGTACGATGCCCCTGAGCGCCGCATGCTGCTGGGCCTGTGCCAAGACTTTCATGATCTGTTCGGCAAACTCGCTTTTCAGCGTATTCACCTTTTCTCCGGGCACATCAATGGTGATGATGCCAATGTTGTCCGGGCGGATAGTCAGAGAAAAAGCCGACGTCTGCGCAGGCGATGCGAATAAGGATTGCCGATCGATCATAGCGTCACCTCCAGTACCATTGCCGCGCCCAGTCCCCCTGCGGCGCAGGCGGTGGTTAACCCTAGCCCGCCGCCGCGTCGGCGCAGTTCATTCAATGTCTGGGTAATCATCCGGGCGCCGGTGGCGGCAAACGGGTGTCCGTATGCGATGGAGCCGCCAAGCACATTGAATTTTTCCATATCCACCTCACCCAGCGCTGAATGTCTCCCGAGTTTATTTCGGGCGAAATCTTCACTGGCGAACATTTTCAGGTTGGCTAGCGTCTGAGCGGCAAACGCTTCATGCATATCAATCAACGTCAGATCGGCAAGGGTGATGCCCGCCCTTTCCAACGCCACAGGCGAGGCGTAAGCCGGGCCGAGCAACATATCTTCCTGGACGCCAATCGCGCTGAACGCGTAGCTGCGCAGATAGCCCAGCGGCGTGATGCCCAAACTTTTGGCTTTGGACTCGCTCATCATCAGAATAGCCGCCGCTCCGTCAGTCAGCGGCGTGCTATTGGCCGCCGTCACGCTGCCGTGCTTACGATCGAAAGCCGGCCGCAACCGGGCATAATGCTCCGGAGCGGAATCCCGACGCACATTATTATCTTCGCTGAGCGCCTGCCGGTAAGGAGGGACATACGCGGTCATCACCTCATCACGCAGGCTCCCCGCCTCCCAGGCGCGGGCGGCGAAACGGTGCGATCGATACGCCAGCGCGTCCTGTTCTTCACGGCTAATGCCGTACGTTTTCGCCATTTGTTCAGCCGTGTCGCCCATGCGCAGGCCGGTGGAATACTCAGCGACCGGGGGAGCGACCGGCAGCAGATCCTTGGGACGTAACCGGGCCAACAGCTTGAGCCGCTGACCCAGCGTGCGGGCTTTGCTCATATCGACCAGCGCTCTGGCGAGCGGCTTGCTCACGCCAATCGGCAGCACGGAAGAGGAATCCGCGCCGCCCGCAATGCCCACCGCAATGGTTCCCGCCATGATGCTTTCCGCCACGTTGGCAACCGCCTGAAAACTGGTGGCGCACGCGCGGGATACGCTGTAAGCGTCCGTATGCACGCTCATGCCCGTTCCCAGCACAATTTCTCTGGCGATATTGGGCGCTTCCGGCATTTGCACCACCTGACCGAATACCAACAGTTCGATCAGTTCGGGGTCGATCCCGCTGCGAATAAGTAGTTCACTCACCACAATTTTTCCCAATTCCATGGCCGGCACGCCGTGATAGGCGGTTGCCTGACGGGCAAACGGAGTACGCAGCCCGCTAACAATCGCCACGCGATCGCCACGACGGGTTATCAGTGGTAACACCTCGCTCATAAACGCTCCTGTTAACCGAGAACATTAGCCTGCGCACAACAGGTCAGACCTGATCTCATTGTTAACCAGATAGTTACATTACGCAAACGAGCAAAGAACAAAAGTGTGAACGCCGACGTGAGAGAAGCAGGTGTAATTCGGGGAGATAAATGTTATTGCCGTAACGGCCTGACAGGATAAAAGCAGGGGCCGTACGGCCCCGAAACAAGGCGAAACTTAACGCAGCCCAAGCTGGAAAATCAGCGTTTCCGCCTGACAGCAGAAAGTGAAGTCAATATCCAGCTTCACGCCGCCGTCCACCGTGGCCAGCTTACTGTCGATCTGGCAAGGATCGGATTCCACCGACCGGGCTTTCTCCGTCAGCGCTTTCAGCGTAGCTTCAGCCTCAGCCCGATCGGTAAAGATTTTACTGTAAGACGCGGTGCAATCCGTATTATCCATCACCGTGCCAACATCGACGCAGCAGCAGGCGGCGGTTTCTTCAGCAGAACATTTGTTTATTGCGTTTGTCATCATTCTTTCCTCTACGGCAGAGACCAGTACAACAGATATGATCCAGTTCAAAAAACCTTATATTCCCGTCTATTCTACTCACCGGGTCGGCACAGCACTAGAACTTACTGTCCGTGGGGGAATTTAGTGAGATCTATCACATTTCATTGTTATCGTAGAGTAAAACCCTCGTAATTACTTATCACGAAAATTAACCAAAACGTTAAGTAGATCTAACTTCTGTATCATTTTTGTCATATTTTTAATACACATTTGCAACATTAACATATTCCCAACTTATACTTTGCCAACTGGTCTGATTTGTCAGACCGAATGCGCCCCCTACAATGCGCGTCCCTTGTTACTTGGTGTAACAAAGTCGAATAACGACCACATAAAGAGGTTTTGGTCATGAGCCAGAAAAACCTGTTAAAACAATCCGCAATTGCTGTTGCAGTGGCACTGGTTTCAACAAATGCATCCGCTGCCGGCTTCCAGCTCAACGAGTATTCTTCCTCTGGTCTGGGGCGTGCGTTTTCCGGTGAAGGCGCCGTGGCGGACAATGCCGCATCCGGTAGCCGTAACCCCGCCACCATGACCCTATTTGACCGTCCCTCTTTTTCCGGCGGCGTGACCTACATTAATCCCGATATTGATGTGCAGGGGAAAAATTCCTTCACCGGTCAGGATACCAGCGCCAAGAATATCGCGCCGCATGCCTGGGTGCCGAACCTGCACTTTATTATGCCGCTGAACGATCAATGGGCCATCGGGGCATCCGCCGTGACCAACTACGGCCTGGCTACCGATTTCAATGATAATTACGCGGCCGGCTCCATCGGCGGGCAAACGGATCTGGTGACCTCGAACCTGAACCTGAGCGCCGCCTATCGTCTGAATCAGCACTTCAGCTTTGGTCTGGGCGTCAACGCCGTTTACGCCGATGCCAAGATCGTGCGCCGGGCGGGTGAGTTAGCCAACATTCCAGTGGCAGCAGGCGGATTGCAAGGCGTTGTGGCAAATTCCTCCTCAGAGTTGGCTCACCTGGAAGGTAAAGAGTGGGGTTACGGTTGGAACGCCGGCATTCTGTATGAAGTGGATGAAAACAACCGCTTCGGCCTGACCTATCGTTCCAAAGTCGATATCGATTTTAAAGGCGATTATCGCAACGATATTCCTGTTGCGGCGGGCGGCACCGGGGGCGCAACCATCCCCGGCGAACTGACGCTGAATCTGCCGGAAATGTGGGAAGCCTCGGCCTATCACCGCGTAGCGCCCCAGTGGGCGGTGCACTACAGCCTGACTTACACCAGTTGGAGTCAATTTCAGGAGTTAAGGGCGACCGGCAGCAACGGCCAGACGCTGTTCAGTAAAGACGAAGGCTTCCGCGACGCCTACCGTATCGCGCTCGGCACCACCTATTATCATGATGATCACTGGACTTTCCGTACCGGCATCGCTTTTGACGACAGCCCGGTTCCGGCCGACAAACGTTCTATTTCCATTCCGGATCAGGATCGTTTCTGGCTAAGCGCAGGAACGACCTATGCATTCAATAAAGACGCTTCGGTTGATGTCGGCGTTTCCTATATGCACGGTAAAAAAGTCAATATCAGCGAACCTATCTCTGATAGCGCCGGGTCGCCGCGCTATGAGTTCAGTTCAAAAGGCAAAGCCTGGCTGTACGGCGTAAACTTTAACTACGCGTTCTGATCTCCCGCTTCACCACGTAAAAGGCCGCGCAAGCGGTCTCAGACCATTGACAAAGTCCGTTATTAGGGAGAGCGTGGCGAGGGGCCGTAGCGGCGTAAGCCGCCGACAAATTTGTCAGGAGCAAATTTGAACAGCATTTATGCTGGCCCGCAGGGTGGGACACAAGGATGTGTCCCATAATGGCCCCTCGGTACGGTAGGCCCGGGTATCTCAGGCTTACAGACGACTTTGTCAGCAATCTAAGGCCGCGCAAGCGGCCTGATAGCGCGTAAGCGTGCCGTTCCCCGCGACTATCCATTGATCAACCTGACGATATCCCTTATTTGAAATCATGCGCCAAATAAAACAAGCGTTGATTACCGCTATAATTCGCCACGGAATAAGACGTTTATTTATTAAGATGCGATCGCTATCACACTTAATAACCAGAAAAATGTGATCCAGCCGAAATTAATCCCCCTCCGCCGCTGACGTTTTAATGTTGTCCCATTCAAGGGACAGTTTTTAGTATTGTCGTTATTTACGCTGACTTCTATATTCATATCAGCAAAAAGTGATTAAAGCCTACCGGCAAACAACAGTGAATAGGTAATATTAGCGAATTTTATCAATAATAATTAACATTATGTTTAGCGCAGAATAAAAGGGTTATCTTATGCAACCACTTACCTCGCGACAAAACAGATTATTGAAATACTTGCTACAGCGCCAAACGCATGTGCCGGTTAAAAATATTGCACAGTATTTGGATGTTTCTGAGAAGACAATTCAACGCGACCTGCAATTTATTGAAGATTTTTTATCCGCCTGGAATATTTATCCGGATAAAAAAATTGGCGCGGGGATTTTGTTAATTTCCGACGACGTTAAAAACCTTATTCAACTAGAGCGGCAAATTGCCAGGGACGACGGCTATTCAGATGCGCTGACCAACAATGCGCGCCGGGTAAAAATCGCCTCTCAATTGCTCAGCGATGCGCCGCTGGAAACCTCAATCAGCAAACTTTCCGAACGCTACTTCATCAGCAATGCCTCGATCGTCAATGATTTAAAGATTATCGAACACTGGATCCAGCCGTTGGGGTTAACCTTGATACGCAGCCAGAGCGGCACGCATATCGAAGGGAGCGAAAACCATGTCCGCCAGGCGATGGTCTCCCTAATCAATGATGTCATGAACCACAAAGAGCCGGGCAATCTCAACCACTCGCGTCTCGATCCCGGCAGCTACAAAGCATTAATCGATTATTTTGGCGAACAGGAGGTGAACTTTGTCCAGCAGCTATTGCAGGACATGGAACAGCAGCTCTCTTATCCGTTGGGGGAACCTTATTATATTAATATTTTTACCCATATATTAATTATGATGCACCGCATGGCGCTGGGTAATTCAATGCCGCTGGGTGAAGAGACGCATCGGCGACAGATTGACCGTAATATACTCGGCATCGCGGAAAACATGGTCGATAAAATAGAGCAACGCATTGATAATCGCCTGCCTGCCGATGAGGTATGGTTTATTTATCAGTATATTATTTCCTCCGGCATTGTTATTGAAGAACGGGGAGACAACCTGTATTCCCGACACCAATTATCCAACGGTGAATCACGCCGGATAGCGCTGAATTTAATTGATATCTTCTCAGACTTTATCAATATCGACCTGCGCGCGGACTCATTATTATATGACGGCCTGCTGATTCATATTAAGCCCCTGCTCAACCGCCTCAAATACCGTATCCGTATCCGCAACCCGTTACTTGAGGATATAAAAGACGAGCTACGGGATATTTATCAAATTACCGAACGCGTAACGCAACAACTCTGCCGGCGCTTTCAATTACAGCCGATCGCAGAAGATGAGGTGGGCTACCTGACGGTGCATTTTCAGGCCGCGCTGGAGCGGCAAATCGCCCGCCGACGCATTCTGGTGGTGTGCTCCAGCGGCGTTGGCACCTCGCATCTGCTGAAGAGCCGCATTCTGCGGGCCTTTCCAGACTGGAGCATTGTTGGCGTGGTTTCCGCCAGCAACATGGCGGCGTTTTGCCGGCAGGAAGAGGTGGATCTGGTGATCTCCACCATTCATCTGGAAGAACAGCATATCCCGATCGTCTACGTCTCGGCATTTTTTAATGACGATGATATCAAGCGCGTCACGGAAAAGTTGATCGCCAGTCAATTGCATCAGGCGGTGAATTTATTATCGACGGCTGAGCATTAATCGGGAGCAGGTCAGAAGAACGTTCAAACGCAATTGCGCTTGTGCGAACACGGCCCAGGTTCAAAGCGGCAAGTCAGGTCGTCCTAATGGGATAGGCTGTTAATTTTTTGAGGTGAAGTGGATGAACATTAATAAGATTCTCAATGCCAATCGCGTCAAGTTAGCCATGACGGCGAGGAATAAAGAAGAAGTTATTCAGGAACTGACCGAGTTGCTGTATCAGGACGGCGCCATTACCTGCAAAGAAGCCTTTATCCGCGACGTATGGCTGCGCGAGGCCGAAGGCTCCACCGGCTTTGAAAATCATATCGCCATCCCGCATGGGAAATCCGCAGCGGTGACTCAGACCTCGCTGGCCATCGGCCGCACCCGGCAGGACATCCCCTGGGAGACGCTGGACGGCAGTCATGTCCGCTGCATCATTCTTTTCGCCGTGCGGCTGGAAGACCAGAACACCACGCATATCCGCCTGTTGTCTCAGGTTGCCAGCGCGCTGGCCGACGATGAGATCATTGCCCAACTGTTAGACGAGCCCGACCCGGAAAAAATTATCCAACTGTTCAGCCAGTACGCGGAAACAGACCTCTGCTAACCCGGAAAAAGACGAGGCATAACATGAAAATAGTTTGTGTAGCCGCCTGCACGGCAGGCATCGCGCATACCTACATCGCGCGGGAAAAACTCATTAAAGGCGCCAGGGCGCTGAACCACGACATCAGGGTGGAAACCCAGGGCACCATCGGAACGGAAAACGAATTATCCGCGGAGGATATCGCCGCGGCCGACGTGGTGATCCTGGCCGTCGATATCAAGATCAAAGGAGAAGAAAGGTTCAAAGACAAACCGGTTGTCCGGGTAAAAACCGACGTGGTGATTAAGTCCCCGGTGAAGTTTCTGGAAAAAGTGGCCGGCTCGCTGGAACGAGCCTGAAAATTAACTTTTCGGGAATAACATTATGAACGGCAGCAAAAATAAACTTGGCCAGGAAATAAAGGGGCACCTGCTTACCGGTATCTCCTGGATGATCCCGCTGATCGTCGCCGCCGGTATCTGTATTGCGCTTGGGCAGGTGATTGGCGGCACCAACGTAGCGGAAAAAACCGGCAGCTTCGCCTGGATGCTGAACCAGATTGGCGGCTGGGGCATGGGGCTGATTGTCCCGCTAATCAGCGCGGCAATCGCCTACTCCATTGCCGATCGCCCCGGTTTTGCCCCGGGGCTTATCGTCGGCTTTATCTGCGGGCAGATCCAGACAGGTTTTATCGGCGGCATTCTCGGCGGCTTTCTGGTCGGCTACACCGTATTGTTGCTGCGGCGGAGCATCAAACTACCAGCCTCCATGCAGGGGCTGATGCCGGTGATGATCCTGCCGGTGCTCAGCACCGTTATCGCCGGCGTGCTGATGATGACGTTTATCGGTCAGCCGATCGTCTGGCTGCAAAAAGCGTTGATCCACCTGTTGGAATCCATGCAGGGCGGTTCAAAGTTCCTGATGGGCGCGATCCTGGGCGCCATGGCTACCTTCGATTTTGGCGGCCCGGTAAACAAAACCATGTCGCTATTCGCCGACGGTATGTTGGTTGACGGTATCTACGGCCCGGAAGCGGTGAAGTTTGTCGGTTCGATCATTCCCCCGTTCGGTATCACGCTCTCTTTCCTGCTGACGCGTCATAAATACACCAAAGCGGAGAAAGAAGCGCTGAAGGCCGCCTTCCCGATGGGGATCTGCATGATCACCGAAGGCGTGATCCCTATCGCCGCCCGCGATCTGCTGCGCGTGGTTGCCAGTTGTGTGGTCGCCTCGGCGGTGGCCGGCGGCCTGGTCATGGTCTGGGGGGTGGAAGCGCCGGTGCCCCACGGCGGCATGTTTGTGGTGCCTTTGTTCACCAAACCGCTGATGTTCTGTCTGGCGTTGGGCATCGGCACGGCAATCTGCGGCGTGATGCTGTCGCTGCTGAAAAAACGCGTCACGCCGGCGGATGAAGAATTCGATGACATCGATGACAGCAATGTGCGCGATGAAGACATCAAATTCACCCTCGAATAAACAGGAGTGGTTATGTATGCCCCAATGAAATCCATTATTGATGATGCCTATCAACGGCGGTATGCCGTACTGGCAATCAACTGTTTCAATCTGGAAACCTCCCGGGCCGCCATCATCGCCGCCGAACAACAGCGGGCGCCGCTAATCCTGAACGTTTATCAGGGACACTGCGGGCACTTTCCGCCCCAGGCCGCCGTTGCGCTGGTGAGCGCGCTGGCGCACCGAGCCACCGTGCCGGTGGCGCTCAGTCTGGATCACGGCACCGCGTTCGATCTGATCGGCCAGGCTTTCCGCGCCGGCTTCAGCGGCCTGATGATCGATGCCTCCAGCCATCCGCTGGCAGAAAACATCCGCCAGACCCGCCAGGTGGTGCAAATCGCGGCGACGGCGGAAGTGTGTGTTGAGGGCGAACTCGGACACATCGCCGATGCGCCCGTTTACGATCTGGACGATGCCGCCGTGAAGATGACGCAGGTGGAAGACGTGCGGCCTTTTATCAACCAGACCGGCATCGATCTGCTGGCAGTATCGGTCGGCACCGCGCACGGACTTTATCCACCGAACGTCACACCGCAGATTAACTTTGAACGCCTGGCCGCGCTGCACCATGAATCGCCGCTGCCGCTGGCGCTGCACGGCGGCAGCGGCACCCACGCCGATGATATCCGCCGCGTCAGCCAGTACGGCGTAGCAAAGATCAATGTCGGCGCGGCGGTATTTGAGGCCGGTAAAACCGCGCTGCGGCAGGCTCTGAAGCAGCACCCGGACAGCGAGCTGCCAGATCTGATGGCGATAATGGAATCCGCCTGCCGCGACGTGGTGTTTGAGTATCTGAGCTGGTCCGGCTCCGCGCAAAAAGCCTAGACGGCACTCCCTACCTTGGCGCACGACCACCGGCGATTTTGCGCCGGTGTGGGAAAGTTTTACCCCTAACCTTACCCTGAAGGAGAGTAACATGTTGATTTCAATGCATGAAATGCTAAAACCCACCCGCGAGCACCGCTTCGCCATAGGGGCTTTCAACGTGGCGGATAGCTGCTTTATCCGTGCGGTGGTGGAAGAAGCCGAATCCACTCAGACCCCGGCGATTATTTCGATCCACCCCAGCGAGCTTGAGTTTGTGACCGACGAATTCTTTGCCTACGTGCGGGAACGCACCCTGCGCAGCCCTACGCCGTTTGTTATCCATCTGGATCACGGCGCCTCGATTGCCCATGTACTGCGCGCCATCCAGTGCGGCTTCACCTCGGTGATGATCGACGGTTCGCTGTTGCCGTATGAGGAAAATGTGGCGCTGACCCGTGAAGTGGTGGAACTGGCGCACGCGGTGGGCGTTTCCGTTGAGGGCGAACTGGGCACCATTGGCGATACCGGCACCACGATAGAAGGCGGCGTCACCAAGGTGATCTATACCGAGCCGGCGCAGGCGGAAGACTTCGTCAAACGCACCGGCGTGGACACGCTGGCGGTGGCGATCGGCACGGCGCACGGCATTTATCCGAAGAATATGAAGCCGGAACTGCAAATGCATATTCTGCGAGAAATATCCGAGCGGGTGTCGATCCCACTGGTGCTACACGGCGGTTCCGCCAACCCGGACGCCGAGATTGCCGAGGCGGTGACGCTGGGAGTAGGCAAAATCAATATTTCCAGCGATATGAAGTACGCCTACTTCCAAAAAGCCCGCGAGATCCTGACACGGGAAACCTGGTGGGATCCTAACGCCATCTATCCGGAACCCATTCAGGCGGCCAAAGCCGTGATCCGCTACAAAATGGCGTTATTTGGCTCTACCGGCAAAGCCGGTCTGTACTGAGTTACCCCAGGGCGGGAACTGCCCGCCCTGCCAGTCTTCAAAACCCACGGGGAGGGAAAATGCGCCATTTAGGCTTGGATATCGGCGGCACCAAAATCGCCGCCGCCGTGCTGACCGGGGATGGAACGACACTGTACCAACAGCGGACGGCGACCCGCAAAGCCAGCTATGAACACTTCCTGCAACACGTTTGCCGGATAGTCACCGCGATTCAAGACCAGGTTGGCGCCCCTTTGTCGATCGGCATTGCCCTGCCGGGCAACATTTCGCCGCTCAGCGGCCTGATAAAGAATTCCAATATTCTGCCGCTCAACGGCCGGCCGCTACAGCAGGATTTGCAACAGCGACTGAATCAGCGTGTAGCCATCGGTAACGACGCCAACTGCTTTGCCCTGTCCGAAGCAATGGATGGCGCCGGTAAAACCCACCGCATGGTGTTTGGCGTGACGCTCGGCACCGGCTGCGGCGGCGGACTGGCGATCGATAAACAGGTGATTGCCGGCGGCCACGGCAATGCGGCGGAGTGTGGACATAATCCCCTCCCGGGCTATGATCCCGCCAAAGATGGCCCGGCGGCGAACTGTTATTGCGGGCAACGCAACTGCGTGGAGTCTTTTGTCTCCGGCACCGGGCTGGCTAACCGCTACCTGTTGGTCACCGGCCGCAGGGCAACAGCTTGGGAAATTATGACGCAGGCAGAAAACGGCGAGGCCGCCGCCGCATACCAGTGCGATCTGTTCCTCGATCAGTTAGCCAGAATGCTGGCAACGATAGTGAACCTGATCGATCCCGACGTGATCGTCCTCGGCGGCGGGCTATCCAATGCGCCCGCACTGTACCGGGATATGGCATCCCGCGTAGCGGCCTATACGTTTACCGATCGATTCTGTACCCCCATCGTGCAGGCGATACACGGCGACAGCAGCGGTGTGCGGGGCGCGGCGTGGATGGGAAAAGAAGAACCAGGACGCTAGCTCTGCGGGGATAGTAAAAAGGCCGCTTACGCGGCCTCCAGACCGTTGACAAACCTATCACCCTTTATCGAACGGTGATAATGGAATGGAAGAGTAAAGCGTCCGCGCCAGGGATGGCGCGGTTCGAGCTTACAGGGACGTACTTGCAGCGTCTTTACGATCCATCCATTATCGCCGCTCACCAGACTTTGTCAGCAAACTCAAGGCCGCTTACGCGGCCTCAGACCATTGACAAAGCCTGTTATTAGGGAGAGCGTGGCGAGGGGCCGTAGCGGCGTAAGCCGCCGACAAATTTGTCAGGAGCAAATTTGAACAGCATTTATGCTGGCCCGCAGGGTGGGACACAAGGATGTGTCCCATAATGGCCCCTCGGTACGGTAGGCCCGGGTATCTCAGGCTGACAGACGACTTTGTCAGCAACCTCAGGCCGCTTGCGCGGCCTATCGTCTCTACCGTCATTCCGGTTTCACTTCGATATAGTTTAATTGCAAGGTGCTGCTGGTATAACGACGGATTTTATTGGTCATTTCAATATTGCCGTCCAGCTTCTGACCGTATGAAGGAATGATTTCTTTCAACTTGGCCTGCCATTCCGGCGTCGCGACCCGGTCTTTAAACACTTTTTCCAACAGGCTCAGCATGATCGGCGCTGCTGTAGAAGCCCCCGGGGACGCCCCTAACAGAGCGGCGATCGAACCATCCTGCGCGCTGACAATTTCGGTGCCCAGCTTCAGTACGCCGCCTTTATCCGCGTCTTTCTTGATAACCTGCACCCGCTGGCCCGCAATAATCAGCTTCCAGTCCTCTTTCTTCGCGTCCGGGAAATACTCCTGCAACGCGGCAAAGCGGTCATCGTCGTTCATCATCACCTGGCTAATCAGATATTTAACCAGATCGAAATTATCCAGACCAACGTGGGTCATCGGCATCACATTGGACAGCGTCACGGAACCAATCAGATCCCACAGTGAACCATTTTTCAGGAACTTACTGGAAAAGGTGGCAAATGGCCCAAACAGCACCACCGGCTTACCGTCAAAAATACGGGTATCCAGGTGTGGAACAGACATCGGCGGCGCGCCCACCGAGGCTTTACCGTAGACTTTCGCCATATGACGTTTCACCACTTCCGGGTTATCCGTCACCAGGAATTCGCCTCCGACCGGGAAACCGCCGTAAGCATCGGCTTCAGGAATGCCGGATTTCTGTAACAACGGCAACGCGGCGCCGCCCGCGCCGATAAAGACGAATTTGGTCTTGATAACACTTTCTTTGTCACCGTTTTTCAGATCGGCGTAAGTCACGCTCCAGGTGTTGTCCGCGTTACGTTTGATCTCTCTGACCTCAGCATTCAGGTGCAACGAAAAATTCTGCTTTGTCTTCAGGGAATCAACCATCTGGCGGGTGATCTCGCCATAGTTTACGTCCGTACCGATCGGCATACGGGTCGCGGCGATTTTCTGCGCCGGATCGCGGCCTTCAATAATCAACGGCGCCCATCCTTTGATGGTGTCGGCCTCTTCAGAAAATTCCATCCCGCGGAACAACGTACTGTGCTGTAGCGCCTGATAACGTTTATTCAGGAAACGGGTGTTCTCATCACCCCAGACAAAACTGATATGCGGAACGCTGTTGATAAAGGAGTTGGGATCGTGAAGAACACCGTTCTGCACCTGATACGACCAGAACTGGCGCGAAACTTCGAATGCTTCGCTGATTTCCACCGCTTTGCTGATATCGATAGGCCCGTTTTCATTCTCAGGCGTGTAGTTCAATTCCATAAAGGCGGAGTGGCCGGTTCCGGCGTTGTTCCAGCCGTTGGAACTCTCTTCGGCCACATTATCCAGACGTTCGATCATCGCGATCGACCAGTCAGGCTGAAGCTCTTGTAAATAGACGCCCAGCGTCGAGCTCATAATGCCGCCGCCAATCAGCACCACGTCGGTGGTTTTATCCGTCGCACTGTTTTCTTCCGCCGTCGCCAGTGGGGCCATCCCAACCATGCTCAGGCATAACATCATCGTGAGTAGTTTTTTCATGCTTATATCTCTATTCATTGAATTTTTATAATTGCAGGCAAATAGACTTTCCAGGCATCCCTTACCGCCAACAAGGCTATCCTCCTCAATGGCGAAAACAGTCATTTTATGACCTTTTTGTTAAGAATATCTTTAACAAAAAAATCAGTTTGCTGACTCTTTTCAGCACCAAAGGAGCATCAGTTCTGGCTGGCGACGTGACATTATTGTTAGCTGAGGGGAGAAAAGAAATTTTTGTAAGTAAATAAATGAACAACAATGTAATAACCTTTACGAAACAAACCGAATGACACCCCAACAGAAAATAAGCTTAGCAGCATTTTATAAAAGCTAAAGGCACCCGAGGGTGCCTTTGTTCAAAACGAAAATATGCGTTGCTACTCGGCGGCGTCAATCTCACCAAGCGAGTCTTCAATGGATGCCGCATTAGGGTTGAGCTGCGGGGTAATCTGCCCGTCGCTGGCCAGGAAGTCATGGCGCTGGAAATAGGCTTCCCGAATCATTAGATAAGGATCGGAAGAGTTACGCAACAGACCGTCGGAATCGAGTAACTGAGCCCGGGTTTCCAACCCCTCCAGCACCCACTTGCCTGCCGACATCCAGAATGTCAAATAGCTCATTACCGGGTAAAGCGTATCCACTACGCCACCGCCATCTTCACGTACCGTCGCGCTGCCATAGCCTGGTAACACCACATAAGGCCCATAGCCTATACCGTAATTGCCCAACGTGCTGCCAAACCGACGCGACTCTTCTTTTGCCAGTTTAGGATTGGCCATAGAGGCTACGTCAATCAAACCGCCCATACCCAACAAGGTATTCAGGAAGAAACGGTTAAAATGGATCATCGCTTTATACGGCTTACCTTCAACAAAATAGTTCACCATAGAAGCAGGTTCTTCCAGATTACTGAAAAAGTTACTCAGGCCGTTACGCGCCGGTGTCGGCACATAATCACGCCAGGCGACGGCCGCTGGCCGCACCAGATAAGGATCCAATACATCGTAGTTAAAACTGAACATGGTACGGTTAAATCCTTCAAGCGGGTCCGATCGCCCTTCTTGGGACCGATCCGCGGAGCTGGCGCAGCCAACAAGTAACACACTGGCAAACACCACCCCACTCAGGCGGTAATTCATATCTGTTCTCCCTGATTATGTTGCGTTATACCCGCAGTTGATAATGGGGCATTCCCAGAACCTGCTCAGCCCATCAGGATGGGAAGCAAAGGAGGAATAGCGGTCAACAGTGTAACATTTTATTGCCCCGCTTCTACTTTGGCATGCGCATTCCTATTTTTTCAGACGCTTACCAGACTATTCTCACTGCATGCCCCACTGACAGGAATACGGGCGGCACCCGCAATATGGCGGCCCGCCTCACCGCCCGCGCCCCTGTCGGTATGACGAAATCATAGCATAACAGCCTCCAAAACCGGCGACGCCACAGATGTTATCGCATGTTTTGAAAACAGCTACGCTTAAACAATAAAAGAAGATAAAGAGAACAGCCATGAACGCCACATCAACCAAGAATCACGACGCAAAAAACATCACGCCGCACGATGATAAACAGCAAATCGAAGTAGAAAGCGAGGAAAATAGCCAGGGCAAGAACATCGACATTGATGAAGCGACATTGCCCTCGCCTGCGGCCGCGATACACGAAGAGATTCGTCAGGAAGGACAGAAAGAGCTGGAACGCGACGCCATGGCGCTGTTCTGGTCGGCTATCGCCGCGGGCTTGTCCATGGGAACCTCATTTATGGCTATCGGTATGCTGCATATCAATCTGGTTGGCGTACCCGGCGGCTTTTTACTGCAAAGCTTCGGCTACACCATTGGCTTTGTGATCGTCATTATGGCCCGTCAGCAACTGTTTACCGAAAATACCGTGACGGCCGTGCTACCTATCATGCAAAAGCCGGTACGTCATAATTTCTATCTGCTATCCCGGTTATGGGGGCTGGTATTGGCAGGCAATCTGGTGGGTACGGCATTTGCCGCGCTGGCATTCACCTATATGCCGGTGTTTGACGGCGCCACCCGCGACGCGCTGATCGAGCTTTCCATGAAGGTAATGAAAAATTCGCCGTCAGAAATGTTTGCCAACGCCGTGCTCTCCGGCTGGATTATCGCCACCATGGTGTGGATGTTGCCGCACGCCGGTTCAGCCAAAATATGGGTCATCATCATCATGACCTGGATGATCGCCTTCAGTAACCTCACCCATATTGTCGCCGGCGCCTCGGAAATTTTTTATCTGGTGTTTATCGGTAAAATAGCCTGGCAGGATTTCATCTGGCCCTTCGCCCTGCCGACGCTGGCGGGCAATATCATTGGCGGCACGTTTATTTTCGCGTTGATGAGCCATGCGCAAATTCGTAACGATATGAGCAACAAAACCAGAGCGGAATCGGAAGGACGCCAAACGAAAGCACAGCAGAAAAAGCAGAAAAAAGACGCCTGATTGCCGACAGTTTAAGCAAACGCGCCGTTAAGTGCTTATTCTCGGGGCTAAAATGAGTATAATAGCCCCGCTTTGCGTCCCCATAGTTAAATGGATATAACGAGCCCCTCCTAAGGGCTAGTTGTAGGTTCGATTCCTGCTGGGGACGCCAGAATTTCGCCCACGAACGTCCATCGAAGTCTATTTTTTCCATTCTATTCAACAAGTTAATACAACTGACTCGTCTACTGCAATCTACTTAGTTTTACCGACATTCACGCTGTTTTGTTGGTATTAATGTTGGCATAGTCAGTTCGATAATGCAGATACCATCACTGTGGGAGATTTTCTATGGCACTCACTGAGGTAAAGGTTAGAAATGCAAAACCTGCTGAAAAGCCCGTCAAACTCACAATAGATGATTGCATTGCTAAAGGGCTGTCATTAACTGGTACTTTTGCTGAATTTCTTGATGACAGCATCAGCGATAGTGAAATCTCGATATTAACTTCTCGGTATCGTGAAAAATATAACAGTAAATTTTTTATCCATCAGACTTTATATCCTTATGTAAAAGAAACTATTGAGTACTTGTACAATAAAAAATTCTAATTATTGTCGTTAGCAATAAAGGAGGAAAATCCATATATGAGTTCTTAGATAAATATGATTTATACCGTTTTATATCGTTAGTTGTCGGCTCAAAAGAAAATATCAAACCTAAACCAAGCATTGAACCGTGGAATAATCTTATCGCAAAGCACTTTACTTCACTATGGTTATCTAACGTGCTTCATGTTGGAGATACTGAGCCAGATATTGAATATACTAAGAATTTAAAAATACCCTGTGCTTATATGACATATGGATTTGGCAAGCCAGCGTCCGAATTAACATTAAAACCAGATTATATATTCTATAAATTCAATGACATACTTAAAATTATATGATTTTAAAGAGGGGAAGCTAACAGACGTCATCCGGTCGGGCTGGACGTAAAGGTGTTGGCAACTATCCAGAATAACACTGCGTTTTTGCATGAATTGGTTGAATATAAAATCTTAATGAAAAGCCCTAAGGGACTTTTCATACATAAGTATCTGCAAAACGTTAATTACCACATCAAATCATCGGGCACTTTAAAATCGGCATACGGATCTTCTTCATCTTGCTCTTCCTGACTAAGCGCACTATTTAATACAATACTGTCCGCATCTCGCTGCGCAATTTTATCGGCTACGCTCGCGGGGATAATAGCGTATTCACTCTCACCACTGCTATCAACAACCAAACGAGCAATGGCCAGACGACCACTAATCAGCTGAGCTTGAGTAAGCTTATCCACAACTATTTTTTTAATTAAATTATTATCTGTGAAGTTAAAACCAATATCCCCTTTTGAAATATAGATTCTGTTCATTTCAATAAGCTGCTTCACCTGAGCTTTATACTCTTTAGATATAGCCGCTTGTTTTTGTTGTTCGCTTAGCTGTTTATCACGCTCAAGTTGTGCTTTTTTATTTTCTTCCACAGCCGCTCTTGCCTCACGAGCCTGAACTCGTGATTTTTTAGCCGTTCTTTGAACTTTGGCCATTTTTTTGCTGGTCACTAATCCAGCTTTTAGCATCTGCTCTTGTAAGGTGAGTTTTGTCATCTTCGTTTCTAAACCAGTTGAATAATTTGTGGGATTATACCTGTAATTTTTGAGGCTGTACTAGAGCGCAGGACCTGATCACTGTGTGGTTTGAGTTTGGAGGGGTCTATCAGAGGTTTGATTAGGGTTGTCTCTCATAAGCGGGAACGGGCGGGCATGCCGTCGTATCTTGCATACGGACACTATTTTAGTCATCTTACATAGTCTGGATATATCGATCAAACCTATGGTGATTCAGGGTGTCGTTGTCTTACAAACACTCCAGTAGTTAACGACTTCAACCCGGCCCCTCACTCCCTGCCGCCAGCAGCGGTATCAGCACGTCGCTGATAGGCGTAGAAATACCCTGTAAGCGCCCATAACGCTGTACCACGCCGTTGCGGATATCCTATTCCAGTGGGCGGTTGGCCTGGCGGTCGGCGAGAATGGAGGTGTCTAGATCCGCAGGGGCATGATGAAAACCGTTAACGATCTCCTGCGGAACGTTATCGTTCAGTACTGCCCCTTCCGCACGCGCTACCGTCAGACACTCATGCAGATAAGCCAGTGCCAGTTCAGTTATATCCCCGCGTGAAAACATCCCGGCACGGCAATTCGCAAGTACCATCAGACCAGCGACCGCATTTTGCAGCAGTTTGCGCCAGGCGATGGAGATAAAATCGGTTGGCAGCTCAACCGCGCAGCGGGTGGCGACTTCAAATGCGCGCAGCGTGGCTGTAGGGGGAAGATCACGAATCATTCTGTTCCTGTTAATGAGCTAATACTCATAACACGATATGCCGGATCCTCTGCAGAAGATACGGCGACAGAGAGATAAGTAAAGCAACCAGAAATAGTTGCTTTACACGACACATCGCCGTTTCTGCCATCGAACGTCGGTTGTAAGCCGTGTTCCATTACCAGTAAGTCGCCGCCAGACCACCGGCACAGATCCGGTTGTTTACTGATGTTGCGTGCGGCATGCTGTGCAGCCGCTTTGTTATTGGTTCGGCTGCCGTTCACCGTGTTGAGCAGGAAAACGGCAAGCATATACCTTCATCCTTCAAGCGGCCTCTTTATTGGCGGCGTCAGCGCGTGCCAGTCACCGAGTTATCTATGTTCCCGGGAGCTTACTGACTTGCCGCTTCGACACATCTTGAAGTATGAAGGGTATAGTTAGAACAGAGAAGTTTCATTTCTTACTTTTTGCCTGAATCATTGCTGCTGGTGGCTTAATCGTAAGACCTCTACTAAAAATGGTGCATAGGTTTTTAATGTATCAGGCCTCATAATTTCCTCATGTGTCGCTGTGACCTCATGCACAGTAATTTTGCGAGTGACATAGGGGCGCCAGTTGTCGGGCACTTGGTCGCTGTCTCTGAGATTGTCTTCACTTGCCCGAATAAATAGTAAATCACCATCATAATGGTCGAAGTTGCTTGCTTTCATTAAAGAATAAGTATTCTTGAAATCATTGATAATCATAGATAGCAACATATCATCACTCTGTGAGAGGCCAAAGTTTTTACTTAACTCACCATTTAAATTTGAAACTTGTGCAATATTCTTTCCCAAAACTGCTCGGGTTAGCCTACTTATGATTAACTTATCATCGGGAGTAAATTTGCTTGAAGGGCTAGGGTAATTATCCAGCATTGCCAGAAAATTAACTTTTTCTCCCATTCGCTGCATCTGAGTGGCAATCTTATGCGCTATATGACCGCCAAATGACCATCCTAGTAAGAAGTAGGCGCCATGTGGCTGTATACTTCGAATGCTTCTAATATATTTTTCTGCAATTACATCAATAGATTGAGGCTTATAATCAGGCTGTTGTAATACTGGTGATTGTATGGCATATAGTGGTTGGTTTTCGGGTAAATATTTTAGTAAAGCAGCATAGGGCCATCCTATACCACCTGCCGGGTGAATACAGAATAATGGTGGGAGATCTCCATCGGGCCGTAAGCTCAGTATGTGATCAAACGAACTGTTATCGGGACATTGGTGAATGATATCCAGTAATTGGTTGGGTGTTGGTGATGAAAAAAAATCTGCGATACTTATTTCAGTGCCAAATGTATCTTTAATTTTCCGTAGTGCACGAAAAGCTAATAATGAGTGTCCTCCTTGTTCAAAGAAGTCACTATCAGCCGTGATCGTGGAACTACTTAGCACTTTCGAAAATATACTGCAGACTATCTCCAGCATAGCATTTACTTGCTGATGTTTTTGTTGATCAGGAGTGCTCTGATTTATTTTCGGTAAATGTGCAGTGTCTAGCTTGCCATTTAATGTTATTGGTAAAGTTGGGACTACTTGGATACAAGTAGGTACCATGTAGTCAGGTAATCGATGGCGGAGTTCTTTTTTGAGCCATTGTGGTGATAATGTATCATCAGCGGATACATAGGCTGTTAGTACACTATCGCCTTTTGCATTAGGACGCAGTAATACTGCAGCATCGTTTACTCCTTCTATTTCTACAAGCGTGTTTTTTATTTCTCCAGTTTCAATACGTAGTCCATGTAACTTGATCTGTCCATCTTTCCTCCCTTGATAAAATATACGTCCATTTGCATCTATATAGACCCAATCACCACTGGCGTACATGCGCTCTTGTGGATTTATAATGTCAGGAAGAAAACGTTCATCTGTCATTTTCTTTTGATTTATATAGCCTTTTGCTACACCACAACCGGCAATATATAGCTCACCAAATGCTCCTGATGGTACAGGGTTGTGCCTCGCATCCAGAACATAGATTCGGACATTATCAATAGCCTCACCAAGAGACATATTATTTTGGCTGAATTGTGTATTGACTGTAGCGCAAATGGTCGCTTCAGTTGGGCCATAACCATTATAAATTTTTTTACAATGTGAAAATTTAATTAGATGTTTTTTGGTTGCAGATTCACCAGCGAAGATTAATGTGATATTTGAGGGGATATCTTCACTACGATGGTACGCTAACAGACTTGGTGTGATGGTAAGATGACTGATATTACGTTTAACAAGAGTCGAAGCTAGTGTTTCACCAGGAAGAAGTAAACCTTTTTCTTCCATGACGAGTGTTGCACCATTTAATATTGCGATGCAAAATTCGGATATCGATGCATCAAAGCTTAAAGAACTAAATTGTAGGATACGGTCTCCAGGGAATACACCATATTTTTTACCTAGAGATATTCCCATGTTGGCAAGACCTCGATGAGAAACCATCACTCCTTTAGGAAGGCCGGTTGAACCGGAGGTATAAATAATATACGCATTATCATTGATGTCCGTTTGAATAGGGAACGGTGAGCTATTATCGGCTGATGGCCGACAATAGACAATACTTTGAATGTTACTGACAAACGGTGCGGCTATCTGTGCCATTTCCGGATGATATAATAGAATTCGTGGTGCCGCGTCTCCTAATATATATTGGATTCGTGTCATTGGGAGATCATTATTAATAGGTAGATATACAGCACCAATTCTTAATAAAGCGATAAATGTGATAACCAGATCAGCATTGCGTGGCATCAAAACAGCGACAATATCCCCCTTAGTTACACCCTGATTAATAAGCTGATTTGACAGATTATTTACCATGTTATCCAGAATGTTGTAACTCAGTACCATGGATGGACATTCAATAGCAATAGCTGTGGGGGTTGCACAAACTTGGCGATTAAGTGCGCTATTGAAGGTTACACCATTATGATGCATGTGCTGCGGGAGATAAGTATAACGAGAGCGTTCAATCTTAGTAAGCAGATCCAGATCTAACAATGGTTTTTCAGGGGTATCAATAATACGACTAAGTAATAAGAGGAATCTATTATAATGCAGTTCAAGATCATCTTCTCGATAAACACTGCCGTTTGCGTTAAAACCAATTTCTAAGCGGCCATCAATATTTCTGTCAAAAACATCTACTCCGAAATTAATAGCTGGACCATTAGCTATATTTTTATGGAATACTTTACACCCTTCAAAAATTTCATCCTGGTCGTAGGATACGATATTAATCGTAGTATAAAATAATGGTTGTGATTTAGAACCAAGGTTTAATTCCCTTGCCAGATCTTCATAACGATAGCGCTGATGAATAAGGTGCTTACGCAATTGCCTGTTAATACTTTTCGCTAGATCCGATAATGTCGTCTGTTCCGATAGGTGTATTATTAGTGGAAGTGCATTCGCCGTCATACCAGGAATATTACGTATTTTTTTATCCTGACGAGAGGCAACGGGTAATCCTACCACAAAATCATTTTTTCCCGACATCCGAGCTAGATAAGCGCTAAATAATGTAAGTAACAGGGATGATAGCCTTAATCCAAGTTGTACTGCTGTATTGCGTAATTGTTGGTTGAGTGGACCTGAAAGAGTCTTTCGATAACGTAGCAAGTTGGTTAGTGGGCGATCTTCTGGTGATAAACGTACGGGATTAGGTAAATCAATACAGTACTTATGCCAATATTCTCTATCTCGCAGTCTTTCATCACCTGTTAAATAATTTATTTCACAATTAATTAAATCCTGCACTTCTCCAAGGGGAGGAGTATTGCTATTGTTATAATAAGAAACTAAATATCCATATATTAATGAATGTGCCCAACCGTCTAGCACTAAATGATTACACATTTCTAGTAAATACCAGTGATTATCAGTAATCTTGAATAGTTCATAATGCAATAGTTCATCTTGTGAGATATCAGCGTCATAATTTATTCTTTCATTGATGCATTTGTCGATTTCCATTTCATAGTTTTTTTTTGAATCACAATAATGTATAGGTAAAGACCAGTTATCATAATAACGCGAGGGGACTATTCTTTGCTTAACCACTTCATTGGACATAAAAAAACGAGCGCGTAAAGAGTCAATCTCGTGAAAAAGAGCTCGAATGGAATTTTCTAATCGTGTTGGGTTTAGATTTCCATGTATTTCAATCTTGTTGGCTAAATTATAGAAAGATGAATGAGGTATCTTAGCTAATGCCAGATAAACTTCCTCCTGTGAGCGGCTAACCGGATAGATATTCCCAGAGTACATAAAATCACCATTTTTAGTTGCAGATGAACTAGGATAGATCCGTTTTTTATTAAGGGAAAGTGTGTTTTTTTATTGTAATAATATTGACTGCACAACATGTCATTATTTTAGGTAACAGAAGATCTGTCTGAGTAACGTAATTAATAATATTTTTTCTGTTATATAATCACGCATAATTATAATAGGATTCAAATTATTTACAGCCTGATTTTTTAGTTGGTTCATTGAATAATAACGTTAAGATTGTACTTGACTGTGGACGCAAGTACCCATCAGGTTATTCTATGCAGGTCTGTCTGGACAATGTCAGCAATGCGTAGGCATTCCCGGAGCTCTTATCCGCCAGACCTACCGGAAAATCAGAGTAACTTCAGCCGACGGCGCTTACCGCACGACACTGTGCAACGACGGAATACGACAACTCAATACTTGATAACCACCTTTAACAAAATTTTGAGCTAATATCTCGATTGGTACATCCATTTTATTTGACATATTACCATGAATTGCTATAACTACTCTTTCTGACATATCTCCCCATATAACAGCAGGGATATTTTTAACTTCCATTATTTTTTCATATTAATTACCCCAACCATTGATATTTAATTTTTATTTAAGCAGCACTATATATTGCCTAACTATATTTCAAACAAGCCACACCAGCATTACCTGAATAATCATAACTTATTAATAAAAAACACTATTTTTTAATCAGAATATTATTGTAGTTTAAAACCTCGTCATTATCTTCCTTTGATTTATTTTCAGGAATAAATTGCTTACACATTTTGCTCAATATACCTAAGCATAAAAATGGGTAGGCAGCAAAACAACCCCCTAAAAAATTTTTAGCATAAGGGTAGGTACCGGCTGTATACCAATTTATTAGCGCTTTCAACGCCTTGCGAACCTCATCATTACTCCGTATTTTGAACATTTTTATCCGCCCATTGGGATATTCATTGCTTTGGCTAACGAGGGATTAATGGAACGCTTGTTTGTCTATGGTACGCTACGTCCGGGCCACTCTAATGCCCATATTCTGGAAAATATCGGTGGAGAATGGCTGCCGGGTTATGTGACTGGCACGTTTTATGAGCGTGGCTGGGGAACCGCTGCGGATTTTCCGGGGATCGTCCTGGATAAGGATGGAGCACTCGTCCACGGTTACGTGTTTTTATCCGATAAACTTGGGGCGCTCTGGCCAATTTTGGATGAATTTGAAGATGGCTATGATCGCGTTGAAGTTGAAGTGACCACGGCTGATGGTCAGCACGTTACTGCATGGATCTATCAGTTACAGCCGCAGACTACCCCGTAAGATAATCTTGCTCAGAGAATCCAGATTTAACGCCTCGCATGTCGTAAAACATGCGAGGTGTTTTTCATTTCAGACTTATTCGTCGCGCCAGCCCATTGCCGGAGCAACATGTTGCAGAATGGACTCGATAACATGAACGTTGTAATCCACGCCCAGTTGATTCGGCACGGTCAGCAATAAAGTATCCGCTTCGGCAATCGCTTCATCCTGTTTCAGCTGTTCGATCAGCTTGTCCGGTTCTGCGGCATAGCTTCGCCCGAAAATCGCACGGGTTTTCTCGTCAAGGAAACCAACTTTATCGCTGTCGTCACGGCTGGAGCCGAAATACATCCGGTCGCGATCATTCATTAGGGCAAAAATGCTGCGGCTGACCGAGACACGTGGCGTACGTGTATGGCCTGCTTCCGCCCAAGCCTCGCGGTACGCACGGATCTGTTTTGCCTGCTGAATGTGGAAAGGTTCGCCTGTTTCATCGTCTTTCAGCGTGGAACTTTGCAGGTTCATCCCCAGTTTCGCGGCCCACACCGCTGTCGCATTCGAACCCGCGCCCCACCAGATACGGTCGCGCAAACCTTCGGAATGAGGTTCAGGGCGTAATAGACCCGGCGGGTTCGGGAACATCGGCTGTGGATTGGGTTTCGCAAAACCTTCTCCACGTAACACGTCCAACAGCGATTCGGTGTGACGGCGCGCCATATCAGACTCGTTTTCCCCTTCGTTGGGGACGTAACCAAAATAGCGCCATCCATCAATCACCTGTTCCGGGGAGCCACGGCTGATACCAAGCTGTAAACGCCCGCCGGAGATCAAATCCGCCGCCCCCGCATCCTCCGCCATATACAACGGGTTTTCATAGCGCATGTCGATAACACCCGTGCCGATTTCAATGCTCCGGGTTTTCGCTCCTATCGCTGCCAGCAGGGGAAACGGCGAGCTGAGCTGGCGGGCAAAGTGATGCACCCTGAAATAGGCTCCGTCCGCACCCAGTTCTTCGGCGGCAACAGCCAGATCGATGGATTGCAGCAGCGCGTCGGCGGCCGAACGGGTTCCGGACTGCGGCGACGGCGTCCAGTGACCAAATGACAAAAATCCGATCTTTTTCATTACGTGTTTATCCTGGTTTTCAGGGAAATTATCAGCAGGTGGGGCATCGTTCACGATGAAGCAAGCCTGTTCTTGCCTTGGATTATCCCTACTTTACGCATTACCCGATGAGAATAAATATCGTTTGTTTAACATAATACATCAAATAAATTGACTGAGTATATAACCTCATTCCAACCGGAGGGACTACAATGTGAAGCATCTCTCAGAAATTAACCCTTGTGATTTGCCTTCGATAGTCTTGTATGCAAAATTAGCCATATAAATTTCCTTTTCAGTTGGTTTTATATTTTACAGATAAAATCGGTAATAAACATTTAGGAAAATATATTTAGACGCTGATTTACAATGAGCAATTGATGCATAAAAATAAATAGCACTCTTTTTATTACCCTATGGCATTACAATCAACCATTACGTAATCATGTATCTCACGGATGAATTCACAATGACCAAATCAGACTAGGATGAATTGACTGACCGCATAGTAAACATGTTCAGCACTACCGTTCTCTGAAGGCATGGGATCTGGAATAGCTGAAACAGCTAAGTAGAGATGGCTTATATTTTCTATTTTTCCTCTTTAAAAATTGAACATTCGTTGAGGCAATAAAAATCAGGAGAACTTATGGAGAGTGTTTGTTTAAAAAATCATCTGACAAAGATATGCTCCAGTATCGAACCGCTGCCTTTATCAATGATGTTAGACGTTAACTTATATCCAATGAATTTATTTCAATTTTAATTATTAACGCAATCATCAAAAAATTTGACATATATCAATAATAACTTGAACATGATTTTTATTGATGCTATGTTTCTTATCACACTACATTAATTATTTTTCATTCCATGACTCTTTATCACTATGGATATGTAAACTCACACGCGGATTATTTTAATGAGACACAAAGCATCAGAATACTATTCAATTTATGGTATTAATAAAGCGGATGAAAAGGGTTACACGACATTACATCTGGCCGCGATAGAAGCTAATGATGAAATGGTTAAACAGCTTATAGAATCAGGAGCTGATATTAATGCACCGACATCACATGGCAGCACTCCTCTTCATAAGGCCTGTACTTTTGGGAATGTACACACCGCCAAGTTATAGGCTGAAATGGGGGCAAATATAGAAGCAATGACATCAAATAGTGAGGTATTATCTTTCAGTAATAGAACGCCTTTACATGAAGCTGCCGTTGAGGGAAAATATAAATGTGTTGAATATCTTATCTCCATTGGAGCAAATATCACAGCGCTTACAGAAGATAGTGAAACCCCTTTTGACCTGGCAAAAAAGTACAATCATAATAATATATTCCCTCTTTTTAAAATGAAATAAAATTCATGAATTGCATCATAAAGCCAAAATGTTTTGTTTTTGATCTTGATGGTACTATTATATTTAATAATAAAACATTATCAGAATCATTAGAAAATGAAATAATAAAACTGTCAGAATATGGGATGGTTATATTTGCCACAGCAAGACCTTTTCGTGATGTAAAGCAAGTTTTACCAAGTACATTATGGTCCTCACACATTGTTTGCATGAACGGTTCTGTTTATTATAAAAATCAGTCTACTGAAGATGTAAAATATATAGATCATAATATAACTAAAGATATCATCTATTTTTTATTATCGAGCAACATTCCATTTGTGGCAGATAATGATGAATGTTTTTATCTAACAAATCATGATTTGGATTTTTTTAAATATACTAAATCATGTGGAATAAAGCCTGTTTCAGATATTGAACACATGTTAAAAAAAGGAATTTGCAAGATCCAAATTTTTGGTAAAAATCATATTCACAATTTTGTTAACCTAGAAGAAACCATAATTCATAACTATCGTGATGTGGATTTCTTCGATCTTTCATCAAAACGAGTAGACAAAGCGGATTTAATATTAAAATATAACTTAAGAAACTATAAAGTCATCGCTTTCGGCAATGACACCAATGATTTTAAAATACTGAAATCAGCAGATTTAAGCGTATGTATTGGCGACAATATAAAACTTAAAGATGTTTGTGATTACGTTATTGACTCTTTTGATACCGAAAGAGACATCGTTAGTTTTATTCAGGCAGAACTATATGAAATTTAATTGTATATCTTTTGATTTTGATGGAACGATATGTGATACAAGGAATGCAATAAAGTATACTCTTTATGAACTATTCCCAGTAAAAACGGGTGAAGAAATAGATAATTGCATTGCTATGGGACTGTCATTGACTGATACTTTTGCTGAGCTTCTTGGTGATAGCATCAGTGAGAGTGAAATTTCAACGTTAACTTCTCGATATAGAAAAAAATATAATAGTGAGTTTTTTATTCATCAAACTCTATATCCTCATGTAAAAGAAACCATTAAGCATCTGTACGATAAAAACGTTCTGGTTATTATTGTTAGCAATAAAGGAGAACAATCCATATATGAGTTTTTAGATAAATATGATTTATCCCGTTTTATATCGTTAGTTGTTGGCTCAAGAGAGAATGTTAAACCTAAACCAAGCGTTGAACCGTGGAATAATGTTATAGCAAAAAAATTTACTTCACTATCATTATCTAACGTTCTTCATGTTGGAGATACTGAGCCAGATATTGAATATGCCAAGAATTTAAAAATTCCATGCGCTTATATGACATACGGTTTTGGTAAGCCGGTGTCCGAATTAACATTAAAACCAGATTATATATTTGAGAGATTCAATGACATACTTAAAATCATATGACTTCAAAGAAGGCTCAATCATATCGACGAACTTTATCAATGCTTGCAGCCGAACAAAAAATTGATTCTTATTTATATAAGATAATAAATGGAATATTAGATTTTAATATGAACCAGTTAAGATTAGGAATCTCTATCCTGAAAAAAGCCGCACAAGACGAGGAAGTATTATTATGATTTCACATGAAATAAAAATTATTTGGGATCATCCCAAGAAAGGAATAAAATTCCACGATATTACCCCAGTACTCGCTAACAGTGAATTGCGACATAAAGCAATTTCATTTTTAGCAAATGAATTTAAAAATAAGGTAGATACCGTTGTCGCTATTGATGCCTTAGGATTCATTATAGGGGCGATGGTTGCAGATAGGCTTGGGGTATCTTTTGTCCCAATACGCAAACCAAATAAACTGCCGCGTGCAACGATTTCAACATCATATAGCAGTGAATACGCTTCAAATGAATTACATATTCATTCTGATGCCTTATCCAGCAGAAATCGTGTCCTTTTGATCGATGACGTTTTAGGTAGCGGAGGAACCTGTTTGGGTGCAATAAAGCTTTGCGAAAAATTAGGTGCAACCGTTGTTGGCGCAGGATTTTTATTAGAATTAACCGCGCTGAATGGCAGGGGAAAACTAGATGGATATCTCGTTAAATCATGTGGTTATATTGACGGAGAGGTATAATGGTAGAGCATAAACCAATATATCCACTCACCGAAAATGATATTCACATCTTACTGAATGAATGTCCGGATTGTAGATTGGTCAGTTCTGATCGTATAAATAAAATTATTCAGGTACTCAAGTTCAGTTGCTATCTTGATAGTATTAACTTCCTATTAAAAGTTGGATATAAAGCAGAATCAATGCAGCATCACCCTAAAATTATCTGTGAATGGAATCATGTAACGTTAGAATGGTGGACTCACTCTCATAAAGGATTAACTACTGCTGATAGCCGAATGATTAAAGAAGTACAGGCGCTCTTTCATTCGTTCAGGCATAATCAAAGCGAATAAATAAGATATCGGAGATTACGTGTTCTACTAACTCTTGCGTAACGCATGAGATGACATTATTTCTGCGATAATAAGGGTAACTACCAATAAGTACAACGTATTAAACCAGGAAACATACACTGCCTCTCGAATTGGAAAGACGGTACATAACATTCAGTTGAAGCGCGTTTTATCAAATGTGGTGAAGCCATAGGCCGGCGGCCACCTCAGCAACCAGTGTCCGCCATCACACGCCACTATAAACACGCACTTCTAACAATAATCCGTTTGCTATATCGCGGCGAAAATTAATTTAATGCCCGGTAGTGTTCGCCCAGCGCGTTTGCCGCGATCATCGCGTTATAAACGTCATCCTCCGTTATATCCATCGCCATATTGTTCATCGTATCCTCTGGCGAACAGGCTATTCTTGCGACTTCGCGCCATTCCGCGCTGATGAAGTTTTTCAGCCCCAACTCTTTAAGCGTCAACGGCAGCTTGGCGATTTTGATAATTCGAATAACCTCTTCTATCTCTTCGCGCGGCGCGTTTTCCAGAACCAACTGCGTCAGCAGGCCAAAGACGACTTTTTCACCGTGCTGCGCTTTATGCAGGTCTGAAATGATCGACATACCGTTATGAACGGCATGCGCCGCGGCCAGGCCGCCGGCTTCCGCGCCCACGCCGCTTAAATAGATCGTGGCTTCGATGGTTTGTTCCAGCGCCGGCGTGGTGATGTTGTTTTCCACCGCGGCCATGGCGGACTGAACGTTTTCGCTCAGCACTTTGTAGCACAGTTCAGCAAGTCCCAGACCGGTTCGGGAAGGTTTATGCAACACTAGATTAACACCGTCCGACTGGTAACAGGCGCGCGCTTCAAAGTAGGTTGCCAGGGCATCGCCTACGCCGGCGGAGAAAAACCGCGCCGGGGCGGAAGAGATAATCGACGTATCGGCGACCACCACATCCGGATTCTGCGGCAAGAAAAGATAACGTTCGAATTCGCCTGATTCAGTGTAAATCACCGCTAACGCCGTACAGGGCGCGTCCGTTGACGCAATGGTGGGAAACAGCACAACCGGCATTTTTTGGTAGAAGGCGACGGCCTTGGCGGCATCCAGCGTTTTACCGCCGCCGATGCCGACAATGATATTGACATCATGTTGTCGTGCAATGGCCTGCAATCTATCGATTTCTTTTTGCGAGCACTCATACTGGAACTTTTCTGCCACCCCATTGAGATTGGCGGCCTTGAGTGCGGAGAGCGCCTCGTCTTCTACCCGGCGCAAGATAAACTCATCACTTATAATTAACGCGCTATCGCCAAAATCCTTAACGAAATCATTGAGTTTTCCCAGCATTTCCACACCGATGAAGAATTTTTTCGGTGAGGTGACCGTTCTTGGTACTTTAGTATCTTTAATCATTTTTAATGCTCTTTTTACTACTTACCGCAGCTTAATTATTTGAAATCATCCCTTTCAATGGCATGAAAAAGATAATTAGAAATGAAAAAAATATATTACTTCTATTTTCCACAACGAAAATTATATATAACACAATGAAATTTAAATATTTCCTCTTTATTCAGCAGACTTGGTATAAACATGAAAATTAGCGGAAGCAGGTAAATCGCTTTACCTTGAGAGATGTACATCGGAGACAATGATAGATAAAAAAATCTAATGATATAAAGAGAAGGCGTAACGAATTGTTCTCAGCAAGCAAGCGGACGTTTCACAATAACCGAGCGTCAGGCAGGCGTGAAACACGCCCTATCCGCTCTGGAAAATGACATTTTTAGTTACAATTACGCCAAAATCGAAAGCATGCGACAATAGCCGGCGCCCGGACAATAGGTTTTATGTCCGTAACCGGGATATCAAAGACACCACCAGCAGCACGATGGATCCGACAATCAAACCAACCACTAGATTCGCCAGATTATTCGCTAATACGGCGACAACGCCGTTGTATTTATCGCCAAAATCGGTGATGAGATGATGCAGCCAAGGCAAACCATGAACCACGATGCCGCCGCCGACTAAAAACATCGCCAGCGTCCCGACCACGGAAAGCGCTTTCATCAGCCAGGGCGCGGCCGTCAACAGTCCGGCCCCCACCTTTTGGGCGATAAATGATGATTTTTGTTCAAGCCACAGCCCCAGATCGTCCAGCTTAACGATACCGGCCACAATGCCATATACGCCGACGGTCACCAGAATGGCGATACCGGCCAGAACGATAACCTGATTGAGCAACGGCGATTCCGACACAATACCCAGCGTAATCGCGACAATCTCAGCCGAAAGGATAAAGTCGGTGCGTATCGCCCCTTTCACCTTGTCGTCTTCGTAGGTCGGGGCATCGGACTGCGCCGCCGCAAGTAATCGCTGCTGCCGGGCCTCCGGCGTCTTTTCCGCCTTATCGCGATGTAAACTGTGCATCACCTTTTCCACGCCTTCGTAGCAAAGGAAAGCGCCGCCTATCATCAGCAACGGCGTAATCGCCCAGGGGATGAACGCACTGATCAGTAACGCCACCGGCACCAGAAACAGCTTATTCAGAAAGGAACCTTTCGCCACCCGCCATATCACCGGCAATTCACGGTTCGCCTTAACGCCGCTCACCTGTTGGGCGTTCAGGGAAAGATCGTCCCCCAATACGCCGGCCGTTTTTTTAACGGCCATTTTTCCCATCACGGAAATATCGTCCAGCAACGTGGCGATATCATCCAGCAGCGTCAGTAAACTTGCTCCAGCCAAAGTGTTGTTCCTTATTCCGTTCATTATAGCGACAGCAGGGACACACCTGCCTTTCAGAACCAGCATAGACGTAATTCCCACAGAATCCTACTCGCTCCGTACCGGCGATTTTTCTGACATGGAATGTGCAACGGGCGTTACGTTTTTTCCGCCATTGCTTCACGCGTTCCGACAAAAATCCGGCGGCGCCCCGGTGGAGGAAAACCCACGCAAATAATTAATAACTTATTAATAAATATCATATTTTTATTATCTCTCAAAAAATGTTACCCTTAACATTGGATAAATAACCTCCAATGGAGTAAGGATAAGATTTGCCTATATCGATAAAAAACACTTCAACCTGGCTGCATCTCGGAGCAGGCGCTTTCTTCCGCGCGCATCAGGCCTGGTATCTCAACCAGCTGCGCCAAAAGGGCGACGACCACTGGCACATGGCGTTATCCAACATCCGCAACAGCGCCACCCAAAAGACCCTGCAACAACTTAAAGCCCAGAACGGGCACTACACGCTCGAAACCCTCTCTCCTGACGGAGAACGCGGCTATGAAACCATTGACGCGGTGGATCAGATCCTGCTGTGGGACAGCCGCCTCGCTTCAACCGTCGCCGTTGGCGCCGACCCAAACACAAAAATTATTTCTTTCACCGTTACCGAAGGCGGATACTTTTTGGATGATGACGACCATCTTGATTTATCCCACCCCGCCATACAGGCCGACCTGCGTGATGAAGGTGAAATAAATACTTTATACGGCGCGCTGACGCTGATCCTGACCGCCCGCCGGCAGCAGCAAAGCGGCCCGGTGACTCTGCTGTGCTGCGACAACTTGCGTCAGAACGGCGACAGTTTTTCGCAGGGTATGCGGGAATTTCTGGCGGCAAAACAGCGCCCCGACCTGATGGCGTGGATGACTGAACAGACTACCGCGCCGAACAGTATGGTCGATCGCATCACCCCGAAATTCGACGATGCGCTCTATACCCGGCTACGGCAACAGGGCATTACCGGCGACGCCGTTCCTCTGTCTTGCGAAAGCTTTGCCCGTTGGGTGATCGAGGATAATTTTGCCAGCGCGCGTCCCGCGCTCGAACAGGTGGGCGTCGAGTTTGTTGACGACGTTACGCCGGTCGAAGAGGCTAAAATTCGACTGCTCAACGCCAGCCACAGCGGCATTGCCTGGGCCGGGGCGTTACAGGGCCGGCGCTATATCGATGAAAGTCTGCCCGCGCAGGTGACGGACTGGATCCGCGATTACGTCCTACAGGATGTCAGCCCCTCCCTTGAGAAACGCGGCGTCGTTCTCGATCTGCCCACCGAATGCGACAGCGTATTAGCCCGTTTCGGCAATCGTTGGGTACGCGATACGGTCGCCCGGGTATCCTCCGACAGTATCGCCAAACTGCATGGTTTTATCGTCCCCACGTTAAAAGACAGCTACCGTCAAGAGCGCGTTCCACAGGCGACGCTGCGTCTGGCGGCGCTCTTTTTTCTCTTTATGCAACGACACCACAGGGGCGAACTGCCGTTCAGTTACGAAGATCGCGCCATTGACAGTATAGAAGTAGACCGGATTTTCAGCGCGGATGATCCGCTGGCCGTCTTTGCCGACCAGCCCGCGCTATTCGGCGTGGTGCGTCGTCACAAAGACTTTACCGATCATCTGCGCGCCGCCGTTGATGAGGTGCGGACAACGCTCCATGCGTCACCTGAGGGAATATGACATGAAAAAACATTTGATCATTGTGCTGGGGACGATTGTCGCCGCAGCACTGTCCATATTGGCTCTCTATCGATGGCCGATTGCCCTGGGAACCCTGGCGGCATGGGTAACCACCGGCTCTTTCTTTTTACAGGTACTGCATATTATTCGTAATAAAGATACCACCGGTATCTCGCTTGGCATGTACGCCGCACTGTTCTTTGGCGTTTCCTGCTGGACCGCTTACGGCTTTAAAGTACAGGATATGCCGGTCATGACCGCTAACGGCATCACCACGCTGTTGGCTATCGTGGTTATTATGTTGAAGCTCTACAACGAGCGTGAGGTAAAGGTGAAGCGCCCCGCGCCCCGTAGTGCGACGGGGAAAGCGCCATTGTCATCGTCCCCTAGCCCATTGCCGGTAACCGGAGCGCTTAAAAGCAAGCAGCTTTGAATCAATAACGACCCTCGGTTGAAGCGGCAAATTTTTCGATAGCTTGTCGTTAACCGAATAGGTCGTTGGCGTGGCCTGACCGCCCGTTGGGCAAACGCGCTTCCCACAGCGGTTTGCCGCTGACACGACGACCGTTTCGCCTCTTAGCGCAGCCGCGCCTGATGATAAGGGCGCGCTTCACTCATAGGTAATCGCGGCAAACAGCAGATGCGCCTCCCCTGATGCGGGCAGGACGTCGATGACGTTGTCGTTCCACCATGCGCCCTGTCCGCGCGCGAACGACCTATCCCCCACTCGCCAGCGCCCGGCAATCACCCAGAAAACCCCCGCGGCGGCCTGCTGCGGCTGTCGGGTGGCGATTACCGTCGCCCGACACACCCCGCAGCGCGTCATAACATTGAAATCCAGGCTCTCCGGGCCGGACAAACAAGCGTGCACCGCCGCCTCTCCGGCAAAAGCAAAAGGCTGGTGCAGCGCCAATTGCTGGTCAAACGCCCCCGGCGCCGTCAGCGCCACCCCCTCTCCTTCCAATAGGGTAATCACCCGGTCTACCCCCGGGAAAAGAGAGAAAGCGCCGCTGGCAGCGATACTGGCGATACTGGCGCGCCACGCAAACGACGCCGACTGCGGCGGAAAACTGACGATTTCCCGCGTTTCGCCGCCGCCATTACGCCAGCGCGTCACCGGCAGGCTCTCGGTATCATAAAATTCGATCATGGATTACGCTCTGTTGGGTGCGAGGACGACGCGTCGTCCCGATGATTATGCCAAGTGTCCGAGGCGAATGTCCCTCATCGCGGCGCGTCGCTACCGGCCCTCACGGGCAAACTCCAGCGCCGACTGTAGCATGGCCTGAAGATGGGTCTGTAGCAGTTGGGCTTTTTGCGGTTGCCAGCGCCAGGGCGGCGTTTCATCCATATAACTGCACTGCGTCAGCTCCATCTGCACCGCATGTATTCCCTGGCTCGGCTGACCGTAGTGGCGGGTGATGTATCCACCGGTATAGCGTCCATTTTCCACCTGAGTGAACGGCGCGGCGGCGCGAGCGATTGTCGCGATACGCTGCTGCAACGCGGGGGCGCAGCTCGCGCCTTTATTGGTGCCAATATTGAAATCGGGCAAGCGTCCGTCGAAAAACTGCGGCAAGAGAGAACGGATGGAGTGCGCGTCCCACAGCACGACCCTGGGGAATCGGGCCTTCAGGCGCAGCAACTCCTCGGCAAGCTTGTCGTGCCAGGGCTGCCAGTAGCGGCGGCGACGTGCCTGCACCTCATCGGGAGAGGGCGCGGCGCCCGGCAGATAAACCGGCCCGCCGTCAAAACGCGTCTCCGGACACAGCCCGGTGGTGGCCTGCCCCGGATAGAGACTGGCGCCGTCCGGCGGACGGTTGAGATCGACCACATAGCGTGAGCAGGTGGCCTGTAGCCATGACGCCCCCATCTGTCTGGCAAAGGCATAAAGCTGCTCGATGTGCCAGTCGGTGTCAGGCACACTCCGCGCTTCAGGCGTCAGGGCGCCGGCTACCTCATCGGGCAGCCAGACGCCGGTATGGGGCATGGTGATAAATAACGGTTCGCTGCCCTGATGAAAAATGAACGGCGCTGGGGTAGTCATGATGTCAATCTCCCGGTCAAATTTGTTGCAATAACTGCCGACGTACAGCGGCGAACGCCGCCAGCGCCGACGGATGCAGCAGGTGTTGACGATCAACCCGCTGCCGGCCGCCGGTCCACACCCGCTGCACCGCCGAACTGCGCGAACTGCCGAACAGATGGCCTGCCAGAATGTTGTCCGCCGGCAGCAGCGCCAGCGCCGCATGTTCGGCGTCCAGCTCCACCAGATCGGCGCGCTGGCCTACGGCAAGCCCGGCCACGTTACGGCCGCTGGCCTGCGCGCCGCCGTGCAGCGCCCCCAGATACAGGCCGGCGGCGACGTCGGACTGCTGTCGGTCGGCGCAGACATTGCGCTGGCGGAACTGCAAACGCTGAGAATATTCCAGCATCAGTAGTTCTTCCGCGGCGCTGACGGCAACATTGCTGTCGGAGCCGATCCCCCAGTGGCCGCCATGCTGACGCCACTGGGGGAAGTCGAACATACCGTCGCCCAAATTGGCCTCGGTGGTGGGGCACAGTCCGGCTACCGCGCCGCTGCCGGCCGCGCGGCGATACTCCGACTCCGTCATGTGGGTGGCATGGATCAGACACCAGCGGCGATCGACCGGCTGGTGCTCCAGCAGCCATTCGACAGGCCGCAGGCCGCTCCAGGCCAGGCAGTCTTCCACCTCTTTGACCTGTTCGGCAACGTGGATATGGATCGGCGCCTCCGTATCCATCTGTTTAATACCGGTCAACAGTTGCGTCAGGGCGTGTTCGGAGATAGCGCGCAGCGAATGCGGCGCCACGCCCAGCCGCACCTGACCGTCGCGCGTCTGCGACATCAATTGTTGCCATAGCGTAAGAAACTGTTCGGTGTCGTTGATGAAGCGCCGCTGCTTCGCCTCCGGCGGCTGACCGCCGAAACCGCTATTCTGATAGCACACCGGCAGCAGCGTCAGCCCGATACCGGTATGCTGCGCCGCGTTGATCAGACTGCGGCACAGCGTCGCCGGATCGGCATACGGTTTACCGTCGGGCTGATGGTGCACATAGTGAAACTCGCACACCGAGGTGTAACCCGCTTCCAGCATTTCGCTGTACAACCAGGTGGCGACGATCTCAAGCTGCTCCGGTGAAATCTTCGCCGCAAAGTCATACATCAGGTTACGCCAACTCCAGAAGCTGTCCTGCTTCTGCTGCCGGTACTCCGTCAGGCCGCTAAACGCGCGCTGGAAAGCGTGTGAGTGCAGGTTGACCATTCCCGGCAGCAGCCAGCCGGCCTGTTCAACCTCGGGCGGGCGGCAACAGTCTGGGACAACCCGGCGGATCTCGCCCCGATCGTCCCACTCGAGCAATACGTCACGATGCCAGCCGTCATTCAGCAACGCGTGTTGGGCAAAAAGTTGATTCGCTATCATGGTGGTTTATTACCTGATGTAGAAAAAAGATCGGTCTGGCGTCTCAGTGCTGGGACAAGACCGACTGAAGAAACCGCTGGGTACGCTCGCCACGCGGGGCGCCGAAAATCTGCGCCGGCGTCCCGGACTCAATAATGCCGCCGCCGTCCATCACCACCACCCGATCGGCGACTTCACGCGCAAACCCCATCTCATGGGTGACGACAATCATGGTCATGCCCTCCTGCGCCAGTAATTTCATAACCTGTAGCACCTCGCCCACCAATTCAGGATCGAGCGCCGAGGTCGGTTCGTCGAACAGCATCACCGTCGGCGACATCGCCAGCGCCCGGGCGATCGCCACCCGCTGCTTCTGCCCGCCCGACAGGCTGCCCGGCATGGCCTGCGCCTTGGCGGACAAGCCGACCTTTTCCAGCAGTTGCATCGCCTGCTGACGAACGGCGGCTTTGCTCATGTCGCGCAGCATCATCGGCGCCACGCAGATGTTCTCCAGCACCGATAAATGGGGGAACAGGTTGAAGGACTGGAACACCATGCCGACCTCTTTGCGCAATTGGTTGAGCTGAGGTTCGGCCAGCATCTTGCCGCCGCTGATCAGCGGCCGCCCGCACAGCGTGACATCCCCCTCTTCCGGGTGTTCAAGACCGTTGCAGCAACGCAGAAAAGTGCTTTTCCCCGATCCGCTGGGGCCGATGATCACCACGACCTCCCCCGGGAAAACGTCGAAATCAATGCCGCGCAGCACCGTATTGTCGCCAAAACGTTTGCCAAGACGGCGGATGGTGATCACTGCGGGTGTCTCTGTGGATTGATGGTCGGTCATTACTGCACCCCCTTCATATGATGACGTTTCTCAAAATAACGCAGCGCCACAACGGAAATGCCCGTCAGGATAAAGTACACGCCGGCCACCACCAGATAGGTTTCCAAATCGCGGTAAGAGTTGCTGATTATCGTCGTGCCGGCCTGCATCACATCCTGAATGGTGATCAGGGAAACCAGCGCGGAGTTCTTTATCAGCGCGATAAATTCATTGCCCAGCGGCGGGATCATGCGCACCAGCGCCTGCGGCAGAATGATTTTGTACATCGCCTGTACGCCGGACATCCCCAGCGAGCGCGCCGCTTCGTTCTGACCGCGTTCGATAGAGGTAATCGCTCCCCGGACAATTTCCGAAATATAGGCGCTGGAATAAAGCCCAAGGCCGATAACGCCGCAGAAAAAGGACGGCAACATCACGCCAAAACGCGGCAGGCCGTAATACCAGATAAACAGCTGCACCAGCAGCGGCGTGCCGCGGATCAAGGTCACATAGGCGCTGGACACGGCATACAGTACGCGGCGCTGCGGGTTAAGCCGGGCGATGCCCACCAGCAGACCGAGCGAACACCCCACCAGCAGCGCGCACAGGGTAATTTCGATAGTCACCAGCGTGCCGGCCAGCAGGGCGTCGCTGCTGGCGAATACCGGCGCAAAGTTCAGGTCTAGATTCATAAAAATATCCTGCGATACGTGGCGGTTCTGCGAGCGTCATTTGACGCCCGCGGTGGTTACGCGTTAGCTGGCGGGAAACCATTTATCCATCAGACTCTGGTATACGCCGTTCGCCTTGAGCGCTTCGATGGCGCCGTCGATATCATCGCGCAGCTGCGGCAGATCTTTACGCACCGCGATCCCGTATTCTTCAGACGTCAGTTGGTCTTGTAGAATCCGTACCCCGCCTTTGGTGCGCGCATATTGAAAGGCGGCCGGTTTGCCCGTCACCGCGGCATCGACGCGGCCGATGCTGACCAGGTTGAACATCTGCTGGTTTTTCTCCACTTCCACCAGACGCACCTCCGGCATATTGCCGTGCAGCCATGCCACCGACTTGGTGCCCACCTGAACGCTGGCGCTTTTACCTTTCAGGTCGTCATGGGTTTTGATTGCGGCGTTGTCCTCTTTCACCACCACCACCAGCCCGCCGGTCAGATAGGGTTTGGTGAAGTTCACCACCTGCGCCCGTTCCGGCGTGATGTAAATGCCCGATACCGCAATATCGGCCCGCTGTGAGGTCAGGTTGGGGATCAACCCCTTGAAGTCAACGTTTGTCCACTGCACCGGCCGATTCAACTGCTTGCCGATAGCCTCTACCAGTTCGATATCGAAACCGCTGAACTTGTTGTTTTCCATAAACTCCAGCGGTGGGAAAGTCGCATCCGTGACGGCTTTAATCGGTTCTCCCTGTTGTGCAAAGGCCAGACCGGAAACACAGGACAGTCCGATGGCGAACAGGGTGTTTAACAAAGCACGACGGGTAACTGACATACATTTTTTCCTCTGGTTAAACGACGGTATGGTTCCCTTACGGGCCACGACGTCAAAAATCTTTTAAGTGCTGATGAATACGTGCGACGGCTGCGGCCGTCATGCCAATCAGATCCGCCTGCTTGCCGGCTACCCGCTGCGAAGGCGCCATCAGGCTCAGCGCGCCGAGTAGCTTGCGGTTGGGCGTCAATAACGGAAAACTGACGCCCCAGATGCCGGCATCCACTTCACTGTCGCTGTAGGCATAGCCCTGCTCACGGATCGCCTGTAACTGCTGCGCCACCGCGGCGCGCTGCTCGGGATGAGGAAACTCCAGCGGCAGAATGTGGCGCAACTCAGCCTCCGCCAGATGCGCCAACAGGCATTTTGCGGTCGCGCCGGCCCGCAGCGGCACGCTGCGCCCTTTTTCGAAAGAACAACGCAGCGACTGCGTCGCTTCAATCATGCTGACGCAGACGGCCTGCCGGTTAATCGCCACGGTGATGGCGACCGTCTCCTGAGAGGCATCGGACAGCCAGCGCATATCCTCCTGCGCGTACTGCGTCAGCAAAGCGGTTTCATCAAATCCCATTGCCAGTTGCAGACTCACCGGCCCCGGCGCGTACAGACTTCCGATTTCCATGACGAACCCCCAACGCCGAAGGATCGCCAACTGACGGTACAGCGTACTTTTGGCCAACCCGGTCATTTTCATCAGTTCGGTGGCGCTGGCCGGCCGGCCAAACTGCGCGATGGTTTTAAGGATCATCAGCACCCGCTCCTGCGCGGTGATGATCTCTTCCGCCTGATTGGCAACGGCATAAGACACTTTCGGCATGGTGGATCCCCGGTATGCGAATCAATGAAATCAGGTGACGGATATTACGCTGATATCACTAAAGCAGAGGTCATGCCATATTTTGGGAAATAAATTCCCATATAATGAGAACAATCATAAATACAATGAATTAACCCAGATAAAAAATCAAAAAAGCTGGCCAAAAACCCACTATTCGGCGTGACGAAAAAAATTTTCCCGTCTGGCGATCGCCGACAGCGGCGTGGCGTTGCACCATTTTGATGAACGAAAAGCACCAAAATGGCGCATATGCTTTAGATTCTGACAGGGAGTTTCGCAGAACTTATGCCCAGGCTGCACGTCGACCGACGTACCGGTCATGCTGACGGCGGAGAAACGTTCGGGCGCGTTTCATCACCGCCTGGTTCATTATTTGTGTAGTAAGAGACAGCGACGCCGGGGGATACTACTCGGCACCGGCGGTATCGGCAGTCAGCAACAGCCGCCGTAGATTTTCACTCATTGGGAAATGGAGATTAACCTGGCTTCCGGGAAGCGGTTGAGTAAACCAGCGTGAATAAATTCGCTCTATTTCGTGACTGGCGTAAATCTGCCGTAATGCGGCATTGACCGCCACGCGAAAATCCTCATCATCACGGCGCATCATAAAGCCATATTCTGTTCCCTCATCAAGCGACTCGCTGGAAATCGCGTAATCCTGCGGATTGGGAGATAGAGCAACCAGGGCGTGCAGCAAGATGTCGTCCATGGCAAAAGCAGAAACCTTTTCCTGACCGACCATATCGAACGCTTTTTGCAGGGTATCCGTGGATACAATGGAGAGATTCAGTTTCTTTTCCCGGTTGGCCTGATTGATCTGGCCGACATTGACCGTCCCAAGCACAATACTGACGCTCCTGCCGCGTAAGTTTTCCAACGTACTCAGATGATTTTTACGCAGAGAAACATAGCGGGTGCCCACCAGGAAATAACCGGTGGAAAAGGCGGCGCTGCGACTCCGCTCCACGGTCTTGGTACTGGCCACGCATTCGATATCGATAGCTCCGCTACCAAGCAGTTGTATTCTATTCGCCGGCGTGCGAAACACATATTCGATATTGAGCTTATCCAATCCCAGCCGGATCCTGAGCGACTCGGCGATACGATTGCACAAATCGATCGAATAGCCGGTCACGCCCCCCGCCGGACCAACGTAGGAAAACGGCGGCGTATTGCCATAGCCGATGCGGAGCGTCCCGGTCAGCCGCATCCGCTCAAGCGTGGGGATGATATCGTCAGCCCGCGAAACATGGCTTCCCATGACAGCGGCAATGAATAAGCCAATAAGAAAATGATGCCAGCGTTTACCATATCCGCACATCGCTCATTGCTCCTTTAATCAAGGTAATCTTTCGGCTGCGCCAAAACCGCCTTGAGATTTTGCGGCATGGGAAAACGAAGATTGACGCCATCGGGCGGGATCGGGGAAAGAAACCATTTATCATAAATGGCCTCGATTTCTCCCTGCGTGAAAATACGATACAGTTCTTTATTCACCACTTGCCTGAAAGCCAACTCCCCTGGCGGCAGAAGAATGCCATAGGGTTCGGGGCGACTTAAGTGATCGTCCGAAAGAACGAAATCGGACGGATTGGCGGAAGACGCCACCAACCCCGCCAGCAGAATATCATCGGTGACGAAGGCCGATACCTTGCCGTTTGCAACCAGTTCAAAGGCTTCCTGGTTTATTTTCTTCAGCACGACGGAAATATTCAGCTTCATGCGCATATTGACCGCATTCAACTGTTCGAGATTGATCGTCCCGCTGCTCACCGAGACACTGCGCCCGGCTAAATCCTCAATACGTCTGATGCCGGAGCGCTTCAACGCGACAAAGCGGGTAGACGCCACGAAGTGCGGATAGGAAAACTCGACCTGTTTCCGCCGTTCGCTATTATTCGTCGTCGCGGCGCATTCCAGATCGATCCCGCGGTTACGGATAAACGGCAAACGCGTTGCCGTTGTTACCGGGACAAAAACAATCCGTATCTCATTCAGTCCCAGATACTTTTTTATTCCGTCCACAATGCGCAAGCAGATATCGATTGAATAACCCACCGCCTTACCCTCCACCTGATAGGAAAAAGGCGGTTCATCCACGCGGTAGCCTATTCTGATCGTTGTGGTCTGTGCGATTTTCGTCAGCACGCTGTCCGTCGGCGCCACAGCAACCGCCGGTTGCGACAGCAAGGCCAATATCATGGCGATAACCCTTCCGCGCCGGGCCTCAACCCGGCAGTAACGGTATAAAAGACATAAAACCATGTGAAGAGGCCTAGGGGTATATTGGCGTCCCGGAACCCAAAAGCGCTGCAAAATATACCGCATCGTTCAACCTGCCATTGCCGTTATGGGCGCTGCTTCGCCGGTTCGCCGGCCCTGAACATATTGACAACCTGCCTGACCTAACAGCTCCAGTTGCCGATCGGTTTCCACCCCTTCCGCCAGGGTTTCCATCCCCAACTGATGAACCAGGGCAAGGATATTGCTCACAATAATACGTTTCGACTCGCACGCTTCCAGACCGGCGATCAGCGTTTTATCCAACTTCACCCGGCTAAAAGGAAAATAGGCCAGGCAGTCCAACGAGGCATAACCGGTCCCCAAATCATCCAACGCAATACCGATATCCATGTTTTGTATCTGCTGTAGCACCGGCAGCGCTTTTGGGCGATCCAGCAAAACAGACTCAGTTATCTCAAGCGCAAGACGCGAGGCCGGCAACCCGCTTTGTTCCAGCGCGCCGGTCAGGATATCGATCAGCCCGGGATGGTGAACCTGAACGCTCGATATATTCACCGAAACCTGCTGATGCGCGGAAAAATGCAGCATGGCATCGGTACAGGCTTGCTGGATAATCCACTCCCCCAGCCTGACAATCAGCCCGGTTCTCTCCGCCAGCGCGATAAACGCCTCCGGCATCAACAGTTCCCCGGAGGCATGACGCCAGCGCACCAGCGCTTCATAACCGACAATGATATTATCCGACAGACGCCTCAACGGCTGATAATAAAGTTCGAACTCCCCGCGGGACATGGCGCCTTCAATATCCAGTTCCCGGGTATGCGGCATGGCGCTCGGCATCACCATCCCATACTCAAAATAGTGATAATTACTCCGCCCGGTGTTTTTGGAGACATAAAGCGCCAGATCGGCGTTCTTCATCAGGGTGTGGGAGGTCTCGCCATGCAAAGGCGCGCTGGCGATACCGACGCTGATCCCAACGCAAAACTCATGCCCATGACAGTAAAAAGGCGCCGAAATGGCTTTAATCACCTGCTCCGCCAGGTGCTGCGCCGCCTGTATCGGCTTGTCCCGAACCGGCTGGATCACGGCGAATTCATCACCCCCCAGGCGGGCAATCACATCATCATTGCCGAGCAGTAAGGAAATCCGTTCGCTGACGTTAATCAGCAACTCATCCCCCACAGGATGACCATAGGTATCATTCACTTTTTTGAAATAGTCGAGATCGAGCAACATCAGATTAAAACGCGAGTTTTTCGACGTCAGCCGGACAATGGCGCTTTCCAGCGCCCCGCTGAAAAAAGTGCGGTTTGGCAGACCGGTCAGCGGATCATGGTGAGCCATATATTCCATTTTCTGGGCGGTTTCTTTTATTTTCTGGAGATGTTCCCGCTCAACCATCGCCTGCCGCAGTTTTTCGATGGCCACAGCCAGATGACCGATTTCATCATCCCGCTGCAAGAATGGCGTGATGTTGGCGGTATCGCCATGGGCAATACGCGTCAGCGCCTGAATCAGCAGCGGTACGGAATGAAAAAACTGTCTCATGAGCAGCGTGACCGCCAGCCCCGTCGCCAGCAACACGATCCACAGGGCGATCAGTGAATTGCTCAACAAGGTATTATGGATGCGGTAAAGATCCTGCTTTTCGCCGATACTGCTGACCAATGCGCCCAATAATTTCCCCGATGGCGCCAGTACCGGAAGAATGCTGGCGAAATAGGTCTTACCGTCAATAGACACAAAACCGGCGAAAGCCTCCGTCAGCGCATCCGGCTGCATCCGCGTCTTTTCTTCCAGCGCCAGAATATGGCCGCTCGCCATACCGCTGGCGTCCGTAATACTGATAAATCCGTCATCTTCACCATAATGAAACAGCCAGACAGGGTTGTTGGTCTGCATCGCAACCAGGGAAAGCACGTCGACGGGATTGAATCCCGTCTGCAAAATGGACTCATCGTCTCCCAGAAAATTTTCCGTCACAATGCCCGTTATCTGCCCGGATGCATCCATGCGGGCGATGACCGACGTATATATACTGCGAACGATATAACTAATGATATGGGCATTGGTATTAGCCTGACGCCGCCACTGTTCCTGCGAATTCTTATCGACAATAAACCAACCCGCCGCGGCCCCGACGCCATATGAAAAAAGAATACCGACAAGAAGGAATAAAGTGACTTTACCTAGAATCGAACGATACCAACGTTGCCGACGATGCGAGGTAACCCTGTCCTCATCCGGTATTGCTCCATCTAATTCCTCAGTTACTCTGGTTCGGGATATCATCGCCAAAACTCTTCATCCGTTACAAGTGTTTGTATAGTTGAGCGTGAAATATATTGTTTTTAAAAAAATAAAAAGAACATGCGCAGGTAATGAAGAAACACACTAGGACTTTTGTCTGTTATAGATAGCATTGAAGAAATATTTGTTTATACCCGCCATACTTCAGGTTGCGGCAATGTCGCCGTCCGCGATTATCCTGGCTTGTGTTCGGCCGCGGCCAGCCGCGTTTCTGCCTATTAAACGTTACAGGTATATGCACTTAGTGGAAAAATGAATAATTAAAATATTCCTTTCTCTCCTCTGTTTATACCATCAAAAATAAAGTCTACAACAGATTCTTTAAAAGAATTTATCGCGATGACGGAAAGAAAACATGTGACGTTAAAATAACGCGTTAACATATTTACAATGGCGGTCTGAGAAAGAGAATTAATAAACAAATTAAAAGACGACAAGCAATTTTTCAGCCTACCACACAATATCTGATTTGTAGCATGATTATCCGTACATCAGGACGTCGGCCGCCACGGCAGGCCGCTTCAGCCATCAACGCCGCGCGGCATTTACCATTTAAGATTTAACCGAACACGTTTGTCGCACTGATTAACATTCGTTTGCTGCTATACTCAACTTTCATCTTTTCATCAGGTTACCGTCAATGCGCTATCTACTTCCTCTTCTGTTATCACTGGCAACCGTGAGTTGCAGTACGTCACAGCCGACGCCGAATGATATTGATCCGGTTCCGCCCAGCCGCTTGATGCTGTATCAAAACACCCCGACCACGCCTTATGCAACGCTGGTCGTCATTCGGGATAAAGGCTGGCTGGCGGGCGCCTGTCGTATCGGCGTGATGATCGATAATGAATTCGCCGGCTCGATCGCCTCAGCGGAGAAAGCGGAGTTCCGGGTCCCCGTCGGGCAACACACGGTGAGTCTGGGTCAGGACGGCTTTTATAACCCCTGCATCTGGCGCGATGCCTCGGGCAGTCAAACGCCGTCCCTGAAAGCCGGGGAAACGCGCTTTTTACGCATCAGCGGCAGCACCAGTGCAGGATTTACCCTGCATCCCGCATCGGGATTTGCTGCGCGGTAACAGAAGCCAGGATGGCCTCCGGCGTCCGCCAGTGACAGTCCCACATCGACTCAGGATGGGCCGGCATCCTGAGCGATATATTGCCGCTTACTTCAGCAGCCGCACTTTACAGCTTTTTCCTTTGATTTTTCCCTGCTGCAACTGTTGCAGCGCGCGTTTGGCGCTGTCTTTGCGGATAGCAACATAGGCGTGCACCGGAAACATATCGATTTTGCCGACCTCCGCCGCGGTTAAACCCGCATCCCCGGTTAAGGCACCGAGAATATCGCCCGGGCGGATTTTGGCTTTACGACCGCCATCAATGCACAGCGTGATCATTTCCGGCTCCAGCGCCGTCACCTCACTGCGGCTGATTTCCGTCGTCGGCGCCCAGTCAATGCGCATCCCGAGGTAATCTTCGAGCAGATGAGCGCGGCTCATTTCCTGTGGGGTGCACAGGCTGACGGCAAGCCCTTCCATACCCGCGCGCCCGGTTCTGCCGATACGGTGAACATGGACTTCCGGGTCGAAAGCCAGCTCAAAATTCACCACCAGTTCCAGATCCTTAATATCCAGACCGCGGGCGGCGACATCAGTAGCCACCAGCACCCGACAGCTGCGATTGGCGAAACGCACCAGAACCTGATCGCGATCGCGCTGCTCCAGATCGCCGTGCAGCGCCAGCACGCTTATGCCACGCGAATCCAGCGCTTCAAATACGCTCTGACAGTCGCGTTTGGTGTTACAAAACACCACGCAGGAGGCGGGTTGATAGTGGCTCAGAATGGCAATCAGCAGCGGCAGACGCTGTTCCTTGCCGGTTTCATAAAAACGCTGCTTAATGGCAGGCTCATTCCCCTCGTCGGCGACGTCGACATTCACCGGCTGACGTTGCACACGGGCGCTGATACGCTCGATTTCCGCCGGATAGGTGGCGGAAAACAGCAACGTCTGACGATCGGACGGCATATAGCCAATCACATCATCAATCGCCTCGGTGAACCCCATATCCAGCATGCGGTCGGCTTCGTCCAGCACCAGCACTTTCAGCGACGCCAGAGACAACGAACGCTTGCGCAAATGATCCTGAATACGCCCCGGCGTGCCCACCACAATATGCGGCGCATGAACCAGCGAGTCGATCTGATGCCCCATCGGCTGCCCGCCGCACAGGGTAAGGATCTTGATATTCTGCGCAAAACGGGCCAGACGACGCAGTTCTTTACTCACCTGATCGGCCAGTTCCCGGGTCGGGCATAACACCAGCGCCTGAGTGGTAAACTCTCCGACCACGATGTGATTGAGCAAACCAATGCCAAATGCGGCCGTTTTACCGCTTCCGGTTTTCGCCCTGGCGCGAACATCGGCGCCGCTCAGGATCGCGGGCAGCGTAGCCGCCTGTACCGGCGTCATGGCGGTATAACCCAGCTCATTAAGGTTGGATAACTGCTCGGACGGCAGCGCGAGGGAAGAAAAAGAGGTTGTGCTCACAATGATTACTCTTATTACCAAAGGCAACATAACGAAAGGCGACGCCAGTTCGGCGAACGGCGCGTGATTTGCCGCAATAATAACAGAGATAGCCGCCCTTGCCCGATTTACCTGGCAGTCAGTGATGAAAACAGCGGGGAAGCGCCATTTTCAGTGGCGAATATCACCCTCCTGCCGATAACAGGCGATAGTCAGCCGGCCGCCGCGCTTCGTAACGCTTTTTAGTGCTGTTTCCGTAAAGATAGTGCTAAGAACCTCTTGAATTATATCCCTCACTCGGCGTAGATTTAGCGCCGATCCCGTCATAACAGGTGTGAACCCTGGTAATGACAACGGGAAAGTGTTTCCCTGCCGTCACATGACGCACGGCGTAACATTTTCCTTTCCATAATAAAACGCACAATCGGGATCGTTGCTGGCGTAGTGTCTGCTGGAGAATATATCGGTGAAGTATTTTTTTATGGGGATCTCATTCTGTCTGGTTGTCTGGGTAAGCACGTTTATACTGATGGTGGAATAATTCATCACTCTCTGACGGCGAACGTTAAGTGGTACAGGGGCAGGATGTAAAGCGTACAAAAAAACGGAAACCAATAAACGGAAGTCACGCGACAAATTATGCGTCGATCGTCCAGATGCAAAGAAACGGGCTGCAAAGCATGTCTTTCGGCCCGTTTTTTATGCGTGTCACGCCGGTTTCTTGATTATCAACGCCCTCGCATCAGCGCAGCAATAACATCACTACGCCCCCCAGCGCCAGCCACGGCCCAAACGCCAACGGCCGATCGCTATTTTCCCGTCGCAACCTGCGCCACAGTACCGTCACGACTAACCCGCTCAGCGCGGCAATCAACACCAGATTAGGCAGCGCCCGCCATCCCAGCCAGCCCCCCAATGCCGCCAGCAGTTTAAAATCACCGTATCCCAACGCGTCTTTTCCGCGCAGAAGCTTAAATCCCCAGAACAGCAGCCAAAGGGAGAGATAACCGGCCGCCGCCCCGATAACGGCGTCTTCCAGCGGCGCAAAGGTTTCGGACAGGTTAAACAGCAGCCCCAGCCACAACAGCGGGAGCGTCAGGCAATCCGGCAACCACTGCGTGTTGATATCAATGGCGGCCAGCACCAGCAAAAAAGAACATAAAATCAACGTTCCCCATAACATCGCCCCAGGCGGCCACAACGCGCCCGCCGCAAGAAAGGCCAACATGGTAAGCAGTTCAATCAACGGATATTGTCTGGAAACCGGCTGCCGGCAGCAACGTGATCGCCCACGCAGCCATAGCCAACTGACAAGCGGGATATTGTCTGTTAGCGCCAGCGACTGCCGGCAATGAGGGCAGCGAGAAGGCGGCCACCACAGGTCAAAACGCGGCGCCTCGTCAGAGGGCGGCATAGCCAGATGCATCCGCGCTTCATTCTTCCAGCGGCGTTCCAACATGATCGGCAGGCGAAAAATAACCACATTCAGAAAGCTGCCCACCATAAGCCCGACTAACGCCAGCGCACCGAGCCACCAAAAAGGAAACCCTTGCGCAAATATGATCACCCCTTCCATGTTTAACCCCGGCGATAAATAAAAAGCGGAATACGTGAATGCTGACATAATCGACATCCCGCGCCAACCGCGGCACGCCCTCTTATTGAGCGGCTGCGAGCCGCCACGCAATTATTTCGGCAACGGCTTCCGAATGTGCCATGCACAATACCGTGTCAGTGGCGTACTGGACTGCATTAGCTTTCATCAGCGCGCTCCAGCACCAGCTTGGACACCTCGACGCTGCCGGGAGAGTGCGCCACGGCAGACACCTCCAGCGCCGACGGCCGTATCCCATGTTGCTGTTCCAGTTCCGCCAACCAACCAATCAGTGAATTGAAGTCGCTGCGCCCCAGCGTCACCGCAACCTGATCTCCCCGCGGCTGTAACCGGACAATCGCCAGACCGTAGCCGCTGGCGCGCTGCGACACCAGCATCGGCAGGCTGACGTCGCGCTCTCCGGCAGGAAGCTGCCGCGCCTGTGCTACCGCGGGGGCGTGTTGCAGCATCCAATCAATCGTCTGCCGCTCTCGCGTAATAGTGCGCAGCCACTGGTTTTCACGCTGAACCCAAGGTTGCCAGAACAGGGAATACGCCGGATAGAGCACCAGCAGACTCGCGCAGATCGACAGCAGGAGACGTTCACGCAGGCTCATCGCCTGCCAGCGTTGCCGCAGTGAATTCATGGCTTGCCCCTCAACGTCAAACGCCCTTCGACATATTGATTTTCCTGTCTCATATCACCGCTCTGCACCTGATAATAGACCGCGGACTGCTGCTGAAACTGCTCCAGCGCCTGATAGGACGTCGCCCTTATCGTCAACCGCAACGCCGCCCCATCGTAAGATAAGGACTGGATTTGAACGCCGCCGTTCTGCGTCAACAGCCGTTGCAGCGGGGTCAACTGCTCCAGCAGACCGGGCGTCCCCTTTGTCGCCACCGCCTGTTGCAGATGCTGCTGCATTTGCGCCCGGGGATTCACCACCCGCGTCTCTGTCGGAAAAATCTGCTGATAAACGCGTACGCTTTCCTGACGCCACCGCTCCGCCTGTTGATAGAGCTGATAGTGCGTCCATCCTGCCTGTCCCATCAGCAGCAGCAAATAACACAGCGCGGCGACGGCGACGCCACGCCAGGGCCGCAAGGCAAGACGCCACGACGTCGCCGGGGCAAACTCGCCTTGTTGCAAGTCTGCCGGCGCGCGCGGCAACGGCGTTTTCGCCGCTAGTTGGAACAGATCCGTCTCCGGCCGCCGCCGCCACTCGCCTGCGGGCGCTGTTGCGCTATAGCTGTCCCCCTGCGGCGCAGGTGAAAAAGCGCCTAACAGCGCGTCGCTCCAGGATGACTCCACGGCCATCGCCAGACCATTCTCCCGCCGGAACAACCATAGATCCCGATGGTTTAAGGCGCTCCATCCATCCTGAGCCCGGGGCAACACCCACGCATCCGGCAACAGCGTATCCGCGACAATCCCCAACGCCCGGCACTGCCGTTGCCAGTGCCGCATTGTGCTTTTTTCCACCACGGCAATCGTTCCCTCATCGCCTTGTTTCTCAAGCACGGCAAAATGCAGTTGTTCTACCTCGGTAGCGAATTGATCCTCCAGGATGAAAGGCAGCGCCTGCGCCAGTTGACGACGCGCCAGCCGAGGCAACGTTACCCGATGCAGCGTAACCTCGGTTGTGGGCGCCAGCACCCGGGTGATGCCCGCCGGGGAGAAACCGGCCAGCGCATGACGCGCCTGTTCGATATCGCCGCTCCCCTGCGCCAGCACGGCGTCTTCCGTCTGCGAGCGCACCTGCCATTCAATCTCCCCCCGATCGTCTGCGGGGAGACGGACGATCAGACAAGGCCCGCCGCCATCCCGGGCCGGCCGCCGCACGCCGGGCGGCGTTGCCGCGCGCAGGTTTGCAATCCACCGCCGCCATGCCGGTTTTTTAAACCCCAAATGTGCTAACACGCCGTATTTCCAACGGCGATGCTTCCCGTCGCGCCTATCCGCCTTATTCATCGATCCACCGTTCTGTAGCCGCCATACTGCCGCCGCACCACCAGCGCATTATGGCCGCTGAGGTGAAACAGGCTACGCTGATAAAAATCACTGTCGCCTACGCGCACAGACAACTGCGCAAAAAACCATTCGCTTTTCACCGCCAGCACCGTCAACGCGGTATTGTTGCCGCCGGGCAACTGGCCGGTTTGTTGCAGCGCCGCCAGACTGTCCCAGCCGTCAGTCGGCCTTTGCTGTAATAAGGCTTTCGCCTGCGAGCTTGTCATTTGGTTGAGAAAAAGCGCCGCCAGCAACGGCGCCTGCGACTCACGGAGCGTATTGACGTTGATTCTCATCGCCTCCGACGACAGTACGCAAACATAGGGCTGCAAGCGACGATACAGCCCGCTGTCCATGCCATACACCGCCCGTAACTCGCTGATTTCACTCATGGCCTTATTGGCCGGCCGATAAGGAGCGGGCAGCGAGGCATACGCCTTGTCTTCCGCCCCGTTGGCCAATGGCGAACCGTCGCTATCGATCCAGTCCCGCACGGCGGCGGTGATCTGCGCGGCCCGGGCCGGCTCTTCGCCCAGATTTTCTAATAACAGTAGAAAAACGCGTGCCGGATAAGGCGCCTTCGCCCCGCCAACGTCATTGCCGATATTCTGGTTGATGGCATTCAGATTGAAACAGGCTTGCCCGTCCTGTATCGCGGTATGGATCTCCCCGCCGTCTACCGCAAACTGACGATCCTGCTGCGCCCAATTCTGGGCCAGATGAGTATGTTCAGGCTCCGCCAGTTCGTCGCGCAGCAAAATCTGCCCCGCCATGGCTTCCGCCCCCAGCGCATACCATTTGGCCTGTTGACGGCTAAGCTGATTGCCGGTACGCAGCAGCGCCTTGCCGCTGCGCTCGGCAATCGCCGCCGCCACCGTGACCATCAGCGCCAGTATCAACAGCACCACCAACAGCGCAACGCCGCGCTGTCGGGATTTCATTTAACCGCCCCGCCGGTAATAAAAAACAGCCGCGACACCTCGCCATAATCCCGCAGGGTGAGAACCACTTCAAGGCCCTGCGGCAACGTGTCGCGGCTATCCCAGCGGTCATGCCAGGTTTTATCGGCGTAAAAACGCAGGCGAAATCCCTCGACCTGCGTCAGCACCGGCCTGACGGCGGGCTCCTGTCCTTCAATGGGATCGGCGTACTGATAGGACAGGCGTTCAAGGATGTTATCGCGTAACCGATAGGCCACCGGCTGAAGCTCCGATCGCGGCAGCAGGCCGAGCGGATTAAGCCAGCCGCTGCGCATAAAGCTGATACCCCAGTCATCGCTCTTTGACCGATCGCGATCGGCATACAGCAACGACGTACTGCCGCGGCTACCGCGGGCAATCATCTGCGAAAAATCGCCGTCCATCTGGGTGAACGCACGCTGTAGTTCACCCAGCCGCTGTTCTTTGCGCTGCGAGATTTCATCGTTGCGCACCACCCCATTCAGCACCTGAAAAGCGCTGAGGCTGAGGGCGGCGAAAATAGCCAGCGCCAACAGCATTTCCAGCAGCGTGAACCCCTGCTGCCGGCGCGCCGGCGCGCATCGCCTGACGCCCATTACGGCTTCACCACATAGCTGCGCAGCATCCCAAGCGGCGCCTGCTCATCTTTTCGCCGCCGGACTTCCACATCCAGCGCCCGCAACTGCGTATCGCCGGTTTCTATCCCCTGCCAGCGCCAATACCAGCGTTCACCGGCAAATAGCGTTTCACCGTTAACCCAGTGGGTTTCCGGCCAGCGCTGTTCCAGCCGCAGTTGCACCTGTTGGTTCTCCGCGATCCAGCCGGCAAAGGTTTTTTCCTCCAGCCGGCCGAGGCTGCGGGCCTGCTGCGCCGTGGTTTGCAGCACCGCCAATCCGGCCAGCGCAAAAACGGTTAGCGCCACCAATACCTCCAGCAGCGTCATGCCCTGCTGTCTCATGGTTTTTCTCCCTGAAGCAAAGACGTCCGCACCACGCCGCTGGCGTCAACCTCCAACCAACTTGACGCTGCGCGGCCCCCAGTGACAAACAGCAGCCTGAACGGGGTAATTTCCCCACCGGGGAGGATCAGAATACTTGGCTCCCCCGTGTCCTGAGCCGGCGTTTGCGCGGCGTGCTTTCCGCCGGCCGGCAACAGCTCAAGACGCACGGTGTCCGGCAGAACGCCCGCCGGCATCACCCGATAAGGCTGCCACGGACGCCAGCCGAATCCCTGCCAGCGCCCGGCGTCGCCAACCGACGCCGATTCAGTCTGCCGTTGCAGTTGGAGAAATTGCCAACCATCGGGCAGGATACGCACCCCCAGCACGGTTTCATTCATCTGGCTGGTTTCCGCCGCAAAATCCAACTGAGCCTGAAAGCGAGCCAACTGCCAGTCGCCGTCGCTCTTACGGTCGGCGGGAAACGCCATCGCCACCAGGCTGGCGGCGATACCGGCCAGCAATACAACCAGCATCATTTCCAGCAGAGTAAACCCCCGCTGACGCCCCGACGCCGGGTGCCTCATTGTCCGTTCATCGCGCGCCGCGCTGTTGTTATTTAGCGCCGACATTCCAGTTGCCGATGTCATCGTCCGTGTCCGGCATGCCATCCGGCCCGAATGAGAAAATATCCAGCTTGCCGTGCTGGCCGGGGTTCAGTAACTGATAGTCCGCGCCCCACGGGTCCTGAGGTAAACGGCGGATATAGCCATCGTCGGGATAGCTGCGCGGCTCCGGCGATACGCTGGGTTTTTTCACCAGCGCATTCAGGCCCTGCTCCGTGGTCGGATAGCGGTTATTGTCCAACTTGTACATATCCAGCGCGCTTTCCAGCGCCACAATATCGCTGACGGCTTTTTGTCGATCCGCTTTCTCTTTATTGCCCATCAGATTGGGCACCACCAGACTCGCCAGCACGCCGAGAATGACGATCACCACCATGATTTCCAACAAAGTAAAACCTCGCTGACGTTGTTGCATCCTGACTTTTCCTCGCTCAATTATTGGGTTTTCTATACGCTCATTAAGGTATTCAGTTGCAGAATGGGCTGTAATATCGCCAGCACAATGAACAGGACAATCGCCGCCATGCCCACCACCAGCAGCGGCTCAAACAGCCCCAGCGCCAGCGTCATCTGCCCGCTGAATTCGCGCTCCTGATTGTCGGCGGCCCGCTCCAGCATGTCGCCCAGTTCACCGCTGCGTTCGCCGCTGGCGATCATGTGCCGCATCATGGCGGGAAACAGCGCCGTCTGTTCCAGCGCCTTGTGCAGACTGACGCCCTCACGCACCGCATCCGCCGCCTGCGCCAGCCGCTGACGGGCATAGTCGTTGCTCATCACATCGCCGCTGATGCGCATTGCCTGCAACAGCGGCACCGCGCTGGCGTTCAGGATGCTCAACGTGCGGGCGTAACGGGCGGTGTTCAGCCCGCGGGCAATACGCCCCACCAGCGGCAGATAAAGCAGCCGCCGATGAAAGCCGATGCGCCGTTCCTCCTTACGCAGCAGCGCCCGCAGGGCGACGATGCCGATAGCCAGCGCCAGCAGCGCCCACGGCCCGCCGCTGCGCACCGCGTCGCTGATCCCCATCAGTAGCCGGGTGGAGAGCGGCAGTGTCTGTTTCATATGGATAAATTGCTCGACGACCTTCGGCACCACCGCCGACAGCAAAATGCCGACCACCGCCACGGCGACCACCGTCAGCACGCAGGGATAAATCATCGCCTGTTGGATGCGGCTGCGCAGTTGCTGACGCTGCTCGGTGTAATCCGCCAGTCGGTTCAGCACGATATCCAGATGCCCGGATGTTTCACCGGCGGCCACCATTGCGCAGTACAGCCGTTCAAAACTGCCGGGAAAACATTTCATGGCATCCGCCAGCGAATAGCCTTCCATGACTTTGCCGCGAATTGCCGCCATCAGGTGGCTTAAATGCGGCTTTTCACTCTGCTTCGCCACCGCGTCCAGCGCCTCTTCCAGCGGCAGCGCCGCCGCCACCAGCGTCGCCAGTTGCCGGGTCAATAACGCCAGATCGGCGGTGCCGATGCGCTGCCTGCGTCTGAGGGAAAATGCCGGCGAACCGGACGGGGAGCGGTCGCCCAGACGCTCATTAACCGCCAGCGGCATCAGGCCGCGCTCCCGCAGCAGTTGACGGGCCTGCCTGGCGGAATCCGCCTCCTGACTGCCCCGACATTTCTTCCCCTGGGCATCCAGCGCCCGGTAGTGATACAGCGCCATATCATTCCTCTTTGGTTACGCGGATCACCTCTTCCCAGGTGGTCAGTCCGGCCAGCACTTTTTCCCGGCCATCCTGCCGGATGGAGGTTCTGTCCGCGCCCAGCATCCGCGCAATCGCCACCTCGCCTTCGCCGCGGTGAATGGCCGTTCTTACCCGGTCATCGATCGGCAGCAATTCATGAATGCCGATACGGCCCCGATAACCGGTGAAATTGCAGCGCGTACAGCCGACGGGCTGGTAGAGACGGATGTCGCTCGACACCCTCATTTGCCGCGCCTGTTCGGCGGCGATCGGTTGCTGTCGACGGCAGTCGGGACACAGCGTACGCACCAGGCGCTGCGCCAGTACCGCCAGCAGCGACGTTGACAGCAGAAAAGGCTCCACGCCCATATCCTGCAAACGGGAAAGCGCCCCCAGCGCGCTGTTGGTATGCAGCGTCGACAGCACCAGATGACCGGTCAGCGAGGCCTGAACCGCAATCTGCGCGGTCTCTCTGTCGCGAATCTCCCCCACCAGCACCACATCCGGATCCTGACGCAGAATGGCGCGTAGCCCGCGGGCAAAGGTCATGTCGACTTTGGCGTTGACCTGCGTTTGCCCGATGCCTTCCAGTTCATATTCGATGGGATCCTCCACCGTCATGATGTTGCGTTCCGAGGCATTCAACCGGCTGAGCGCCGCGTAAAGCGTGGTGCTTTTCCCTGAACCGGTCGGCCCGGTCACCAGAATAATGCCGTTAGGCCGGTGAATCAGCGTCTCCAGCCGCTGCTGATGCGTCGGCGACATGCCCAGCGCGGCCAGATCGAGCTGTACGCTATTTTTATCCAGCAGACGCAACACCACGCGTTCGCCATAGCTGGACGGCAAGGTGGAGACGCGTACATCGATAGCCCTCCCGCCGATGCGCAACGCCATGCGGCCATCCTGCGGGATACGTTTTTCCGCAATATCCAGTTTCGCCATCACCTTGATGCGCGACACCAGCAGCGACGCCAGTTTGCGTTGCGGACGCAAAATTTCCCGCAACACCCCATCGACGCGAAAGCGGATCTGCAAGTAACGCTCATAGGTTTCGATATGGATATCGGACGCTTTGTCTTTGATGGCTTCGGTCAGCATGGCGTTGATAAGACGGATGATGGGCGCGTCGTCGTCGGTATCCAGCAGATCGTCGCTGTCCGGCAGCTCTTCCGCCAACGTATAAAAATCCATTTCATTACCGATATCCTCCATCAGGCGCCTGGCCTCTTCAGAGTCACGCTGATAGCTCACCACCAGCCGCCGTTCAAACTCCTCCGCGCTCACCCGAACAATGCTCAGCGGACAGCCCGCCACCCGTCTGGCTTCCAGCAGCGCGCAAGCCGACGTCTCCGCCACGCAGACAGCCTGACGGCTCTCATGCTCCGCGCCTTGCAGCAACAGGATTTTCTGCGCCCGCGCATAGGCGAAAGGCAAGATTGGACGCCCATCCGTCATGTCGGGCGCAACCTCGCTCACCGCTGCCCCGCGGGATAAAACGTCAGGATCGCCGAATTCACCTGACGAAAAGTGTAATCATTGCCGCCCGCCGGCAAACGCAGTATCTCGTCGGTCAGCGTGCCTTCACCGTGGGTGACATCGCGCTGCCGCTCCTGCTCCTGACTGAACGCCCGGTATTTCTCCGAAGAGGCACTCTGATACTGACTGCGATCGCGAATAATCGAGGGACGGATAAACAACATCAGATTGCGCTTTGCCACATGACGGCTATTGGAGCGAAACAGATGCCCCAGCAACGGGATATCGCCGAGCAGCGGCACTTTGTCCGCGGTTTCGCGGGTGCTCTTATCCAGTAATCCGCCGACAACCACGGTTTCGCCGCTGCTGACCAACACCGCGTTATTTACCGTGCGGGTGTTAAAGGTAACGCCCAGATCCGAACTGCTGTTGGAGGCCGAATCCGCCACGCTGGAAACCTCCTGTTCGATTTCCAGCAAGACCGATTCCCCTTCGTTAATCTGCGGTTTAACCTTCAGCTTGATGCCCACGGTTTTACGCTCGACGGTATTGAAAACATTATCGCCCGACGTAGTCTGCGAGCCGGACAAAACCGGAACCTCCTGACCGACGTTGAATGTCGCTTCCATATTGTCCAGCGTGACGATACTGGGCGTCGCCAGAATATCGTTTTTAGTGTTGCTGGACAGCGCGGTCAGCAGCATCGCCCAGTTTCCCTGATAAAATCCGGCGGTGATACCGTTAAAACTGTTAAGCGCGCTCGCCACTGTGCTGTTGATCGTGCCGTCCTGCCGGTATCGATCGGCGCCCGCCACCATCACGGACGTGGGTAGGCCGGTATTGGTAAACTGGGTCATTCCGGCGTGCTTGTTGCCCCACTGAATGCCCAGATTCAGTCCGTCAGCATCCTGAACCTCGGCAATAACCGCTTCCACCAGCACCTGGGGGCGCCGAATATCCAGTTGGGTAATCACCTGCTCCAGATCGCGCATCACATCCGGCGCGGCATTGACGATCAGCGCGTTGGTCTGCGCATGCGCCTTGATGGAAATATCCTTACTCAACGCCGGCAGCGCATTCTGCTGTTCGCTCTTGATGCTGTCGCCGACGCCGGTGAGCACCTCTACCAGGTCGGTGGCTTTGGCATACTTGAGGTAAATAACTTTGGTATTTCCCTGTACCGCCTGTTGTCGGTCAAGCTGCCTGATCATATCGATCACCTGCTGTCGCGAATTCGACTCACCGCGCACCAACACCGAGTTGGTGCGCTCATCCGCCACCACGTTTGCCGACATCACGCCCGCCATGGCCGACTTCTCATCCGTCTTATTCAACTCCGTCACCATCTTCACCACTTCCGGCGCGGATGCGTAAGCAAGGGGGATCGTCGTCACATGGCGATCGCCGGTCTGGTCGACACGTTCGACGATAGACATCAGGCGCTTTATCACCGCGGCGCGTCCGGTCATCAACAGCACGTTGGACGGCTCGTAATGCACGACGCTCCCGGCCCCGGCGTTATCATTCAACTGACTCAGCAACGGCGCCAGATCGCGGGCGGCAACGTTATTGACCGGCACAACGCGCGTAACCACCTCATCCCCGATACCCGGTCGATCGTCGCTGGCCAGCGGCATAGAGGTATTTTTCGCCTCCTTCGAACGGATGATTTTTAATACGTTGTTGTCCGTCGGCACCACGGTAAAACCATAGACATCCAGTACGCTGAGGAAGAACTGGTAATATTGCTCCTCATTCATCGTGTCATAGCTGCGCACCGTGATAGTGCCGCTTACCGAGGGATCGATAATCACGGTTTTATTCAGATTCTTGCTGACGGTATTAATAAATTCCTGAATATCCGTCCCTTTAAAACTGGCGGAGAATTCAGCGCCCCATCCCAATGAGGATGCCATCAGCAGCATGCTGAACCCCAGCCGCCGCCAGCCTTTCCGTCGTCCTTTGCTAACCACTTAATTCTCCCCGTCCATTTGCAGAAAAATATCCTGTCGTTCTCCGTTACGTTCGACAGTCAAACTAAAGGCGCTCAGTTCAGGCAGTTGAATCATCGCCTGCCGAGCCTGCTCCGCATCGCGTAAATCCAGGTTGTTCAATATCACCGCGAGATCGTTATCCTGCAAGCCCGCGCGGTAAAACGGCCCGCTGTCTCTGCCCGGATTGAGCCGATAACCCGCCAGCATGCCGTTGGCCGTCACCGGTGAAGCGGTAAGGTAATCCGTCGCCAATAAAGGCGGTTTATTTTCCGATGGGTCATCAGACGTTGCCCGGACGGGCTGTGTCTCATCCGTCGCCACATCCTGATATAAACTCAGCGCTTCATAGCGCCCCTGATTCTCAATCACAATGCGATCGGCCAGAATCGTCACAATGCTGGCCTCAGTGCCGGGAATGCTATCGCCTACGCCGAGACTGTACTGCTGGCTGTCTTTGGCGATAATGGCGATGGACTGCGTGACATCGTCACTGAGCAGAATACCGGTCAGGCTGAGCGTTAATGAGGTCAGGGGAATATCCGCCGCCGAAAGCGGTATCGCGGCGGCGTGGGTTTCAGGGGGACGGCCAAACAGTGTAAAACCGCTGGAGATAACCGGTTTTTCTTCGGCCTGAACGGCCGTTATGGTTATGCCGGGGGCAGGCATGTCCTCGGTCTGCCGTATGCGCCAGACCAATACAGCCAGTTGCTGGCAGATCAACAGCAGGAATAAACCAAACAGAGCGCGCCGGATAAGCGCGGGCGATAAAATTTGACAGGCCAAAGCCCCTATTCGTGCACGTGGCATAGTTAATCGTCCGTAATCACCTCAAGCCTGAGACCGAGATGAATGCCTAATTCCATTTTCCATTGCGGTTTTACGGGGGTGATTTCATCAACGACTCGACATCAGCGCCCTACCACTGTTTATTAGCAAATCTTTAATCTTATGATTTAAATCATGCCTAAAAAATCAGGATGCCGAAATACCATTTAATGCGGTATGTTTAAAATTAATAGCAACACAATGAAAATTAATGGATATTAACAATATTACTTGACGTTGATTTATAACAAGACCTATCGCCAGGCGCACTGATAAAAATCAATCATTAGTTATAATTATGTATTGTGACAATAAAAGGCGCCAGCGCACGGTTAAATGTTGAGCACTGGGTTTCTTTTGACGTACTGTCTTTCAATAACCCCTGATACAAACTTTCGCTGCGCTGCGACAACAGTTGGTCGTTTGGCGCCTCCCACCCTTTTTGTTGAGCAACGGTCAATACCGCGCTATTGATGATGGAATCATCCGGTAAATCACTGCGATTGCATTGGTATTTCAGGTATTTAGTCGCCGCCGCCAGCGATGATAACTGATTCAGCCGATCGTTGACCGACGCCGTGCTTTCGTTACCCGTCCCGGTTCCCTGCCGGGCAGCGTTTCCGGCGTGCTGACACCCGGACAGAATGACACAAAGTAGCGTAAAAACAGATAATTTGAATAGCGATAACGACATAGCACAATTCATCCTGGTTGAAATTAATGGTGTGCATTCTAACAAATGAGAAGTCTCTGTCACTTAACGATATCGGCGAGATGCCGGAAGAAGAGAAATGTGATGCACAACGATACCCCGGTCGGCGGAGCAGACCGGGGAAAGAATTCAGACTGCGGAGGACTTGCTTACAGAAGATTTCGATGCCGGCAAAATACCATCCGCGCGGAACATCGCCTTGATACCGCGAACGGCCTGCCGGATACGATCCTGATTTTCAATCAGCGCGAAACGCACGTGGGTATCGCCATAGTCGCCAAACCCGATTCCCGGCGACACACACACTTTCGCGTCAGACAGCAAACGTTTGGCGAACTCCAGCGAACCTAAGTGCGCATAGGCTGGCGGAATTTTCGCCCAGACATACATGGAGGCTTTCGGCTCATCCACCATCCAACCGGCTTCATGCAAACCGCGAACCAGGACATTACGCCGTTGGCGATACTGCTCGGCAATATCCAGCACGCACTGCCGATCGCCTTCCAGCGCCGCAATCGCCGCCACCTGCAACGGGGTAAATGTCCCATAGTCATGGTAGCTTTTGATACGCGCCAGCGCGTTGACCAGTTCTGGATTCCCCACCATAAAACCGATGCGCCAACCCGCCATATTATAGCTTTTCGACAGGGTGAAAAACTCAACGGCAATCTCTTTGGCGCCGGGCACCTGCATAATCGACGGCGCTTTCCAGCCGTCATAGACGATATCGGCATAGGCCAGGTCGTGAACCACCAGCACGCCGTACTGTTTAGCCAGCGCCACCACCCGCTCAAAGAAATCCAGCTCGACGCACTGCGCGGTCGGATTGGACGGGAAACCCAGAATCATCATTTTCGGCTTCGGAATACTTTCGCGGATCGCCCGCTCCAGCTCGTTGAAAAAATCCACGCCTTCCACCAGCGGCACCGAACGCACCTGCGCTCCGGCAATGACCGCGCCATAAATATGAATCGGGTAGCTTGGATTCGGCACCAGTACGGTATCGCCGTGATCCAGCGTCGCCAGCATCAGATGCGCCAACCCCTCTTTAGAACCGATGGTGACGATTGCTTCGCTTTCAGGATCGATATCCACCTGATAACGATCGGCATACCAGCGAGAAATGGCCCGGCGCAGACGCGGGATCCCTTTGGAGGTCGAATAGCCGTGCGTATCCTCACGTTGCGCCACCGTACATAATTTCTCTACGATATGCGGAGGCGTCGGGCCATCAGGATTACCCATACTAAAATCGATAATGTCTTCGCCGCGACGACGGGCGGCCATTTTCAATTCAGAGGTAATATTGAATACATAAGGGGGAAGACGATCGATGCGCGTAAAACGACGCGGAGAAGTAGAATCAGCCATAACATCCTCAAAGTAACGTGAGCGCCCGGACCGTCCGAGCGACGCCTGGCCCGACTGACGAGCCTGTCGTTTAAGCTATCTCAGATTAAGTACTCTGTCGATATGGCATAGCATAAAATTTTTACTGTCCGTGGGTATCGCTCTGTCTTCATTACCCCGGGCCAGAAGAGACGGACAACCACGTCAATCCCAATAACATGCATTTATTATGACGCACCGATCAATGTCATTAATTATTTTAAAAAAACATGGCGATAGTATTAGAAAGATTGATATTAAAAACACATAATCACCAAGGTTTAATTAACAAATTAAAAACAAAAAATAACGATGCATTATTTTGGGGCCCCGCAATAAGTCAACTCACCAAAAAGGCGCATCGACGGCAAAAATAGAAAACAAACAAAACATTTAAAATCAAAAAGATAAAACAATTTTCCCGACATCTTTATTTTATTTATTTATAAAAAACCGCAACATTGAAAAATAAACGCCAATAACAATATTTAATATTACAAAAAAAGCAAAAACTTGAATTTAATTTCAACGAAAATGCAAAAAATCAGAATTTATCACTTAGTAATAGTTGTTATTGACAATTATATAGCTATGGCTATTATCAATTAGCAAGACCGTGTTTCCGCCCAATAAAGTTTTTATCCAAACGCTTTATTAATCACTTACGCTCTGGTACTTACGAGGATGAATAATGGATATCAGAAAACCTTATTTATTATTCCTTGGCGATGCCCACGATCAGTTAGCGGCAAAAGTTGCTATCGGGATTAAGCAGTGGCATCCGGAATATTGTGTTGGCCAATACCGCATGGAGGGGTGTCACGCCGACTGTAATTTACCCGATATGGACATCAGCGCCGCCCGTGCGGCCGGTGCGCAAACGTTGGTTATCGGTGTCGCCAACCGTGGCGGGATCATTTCAGAACAATGGATCGCCGTGTTGCGCCAGGCGCTGGAAAGCGGCATGGATCTGGCCGCCGGTCTGCATAACCGTCTGGCTGATGTACCGGAACTGCGCGAACTGGCGGCAAAACTTGGTCGTACGCTGTTTGACGTTCGCCACCCGTCGCAAACCTTCCCGGTGGCCAACGGACGCAAACGCGCGGGTAAACGCATACTGCCGGTCGGCACTGATTGTTCCTGCGGAAAAATGTACACGGCGCTGGCGATCGAAAAAGAAATCTTATCCCGCGGCGGCAAGGCGACGTTTCGGGCCACCGGTCAAACCGGGATCCTGATTAGCGGATCCGGCGTAAGTATCGATGCCGTAGTATCTGATTTTATTGCCGGCGCGGTCGAAACCATTGCTCCGGAAAATGACGAAAATCACTGGGATGTGATTGAAGGCCAGGGGTCATTGTTCCACCCTTCTTTCGCCGGCGTGACCACCGGTATTATTCATGGGGCACAACCCGATGCGCTGGTGCTCTGTCACGAGCCTACCCGTAAAACCATGCGTGGCGTCGACTACCCTATCCCCGAACTCGCCGACTGTATGGCCCTGAATTTATCGGTCGCCCAGCTAACCAATCCTAAAGCCCGTTTCGTCGGGATCTCCATCAATAGCGCATCGCTCAGTGAAGAAGACGCTTTGCGGTTGATGGCTGAGATTGAGAAAAAATTCGGTCTGCCCGTTGTGGATCCTTTCCGTCAGGGTGTCGGACGCATCGTTGACCAATTGGCAGACTTATGACCGAGTTAGAACTGTTCCATGAAAGCTGGCCGCTACAGGATACCTTTACTATTTCACGCGGTAGTAAAAGCCAGGCGGATGTGGTGGTGGTGGCGCTCCACGCCGGCAACGTAACCGGCTATGGCGAATGTGTTCCTTATGCCCGTTATGGCGAATCCATCGAGAGCGTAATGGCGCAGATCGCCGCACTGCGCGACGATATCCGCCAGGGGCTGGATCGCCAGCAGCTGCAAACCCGGTTGCCGGCGGGCGCGGCGCGGAATGCAATCGACTGCGCCTTTTGGGATTTGGAATGCAAGCAGCAAAACCAACGCATCTGGCAGCGCCTGAATTTGCCGGCTCCAGGCATATTGGAAACGGCGTATACCTTATCATTGGACACGCCGGAGCGGATGCGGCAGGCGGCGCAGCAAAACGCCAGCCGTCCGCTGCTCAAGCTGAAACTGGCCGACAAAGACGATCTGGCCCGGGTCGCCGCGGTACGCAACGGCGCACCGTCGGCGCGCTTAATCGTGGACGCCAATGAAGGCTGGGATGCCGAACTTTATCTGAAACTGGTGCCGGAACTGGCTGCTTTGGGCGTCACGATGATCGAACAGCCGCTTCCCGCCGGGAAAGACCGCATACTGGCTGAACTACCGCATCCGATCCCCCTTTGCGCCGATGAATCCTGTCATGACAGCCATTCACTGACGGCGATCGCCGGGTGTTATGACATGATAAACATCAAGCTGGACAAAACCGGGGGGCTGACCGAGGCGCTGCGACTGCGCGACTGCGCGCTGGACCAGGGTATGCAGATTATGGTTGGCTGTATGGTAAGCACCTCATTGTCAATGGCCCCGGCCTTTATGCTGGCTCAGGGAGCACAGGTTGTCGATCTGGACGGCCCTCTGTTATTACAGCGTGACCGAACTAACGGGCTGCGTTATGACGGTAGTGAAATACACCCATCAGAAGCGGCACTGTGGGGATAAAATGCGTTAAGCTGCATTGAACGACTATTAAGGAGTGTTGTGATGCAACGTCTTGTTTATGTTGATGGGCAATATATACCGGAAAGCGAGGCCAAAGTTTCGATATTCGACCGCGGTTTTCTCTTTGCCGACGCCGTGTATGAAGTGACGGCGGTTGTGAATGGTAAACTGGCCGAGTTTGATGGTCATATGACGCGGCTACAGCGTTCCTGCCGTGAGCTGTCGCTTACGTTGCCCGTTACCCCCGCCGAGTTGAAAGATATTCATCATGCCCTGATCGAAAAAAACGGCATGAATGAAGGCGCAATCTATTTACAATTAAGCCGCGGCAACGCCGGCGATCGTGACTTTCATTTCCCTTCCGCCGAGGTGAAACCCACGCTGGTGCTGTTTACCCAAGCCCGACCTATCATTAATAATCCGAAAGCCGAAACAGGTCTTGCTGTTGTGACCAGCCCCGATATACGCTGGCATCGCCGGGATATTAAAACGGTCAGCCTGCTTGCGGCCTGTTTGGCGAAAGAGTATGCCCATGCCCAACACGCCGATGACGCCTTTATGGTGGAAAACGGATTTATTACTGAAGGCAGCTCCTGCAACTGCTACATCGTCCTGCACGATAACACCGTGGTGACACGCCCGCTTAGTAACGACATTCTGCACGGCATCACCCGGCAGTCGCTGTTAAAGCTGGCTTCAGGCGATCATATCAAACTGGAAGAACGGCTCTTCACCCCGGAAGAAGCCTATCACGCCAGTGAAATCTTTATCAGTTCGGCGACGACCTTCGTGTTACCGGTAGTGACGCTTGACGGCAAAACCGTTGGCGACGGCAAACCCGGTCCGATAACCCGCCGCCTGAGAGAAATTTATATTGAGATGGTGAAGCAGCAGGTGAAGTAATAGCTTAGCCGCCCGCAGTTATTTTCGTTGATATGACGAGTTACCCGGCATCGCGCCGGGTAACGCCGTCTCTGAGTTTGAGAACCACATCCCGCTTCCGAAATAAATCAGGCTTAGGGTTTCTCATCAACCATAATGCTATCCGACACCTCACCAGACGAGTTTTCCAACACCATTCTTTGAGGCACCGCCAAAGGAATGCTGGCTGCGCGCAACCGCTTGATAATCTCAAACAACAGATCGCTTTTCGCTCCAGAGACCAAACGCGGGCTGCTGACATATCCCGTCACGCTCAACACCATCCCCGTCGGAGTCAGTTGACTGAATGAAACAGACGGCGCGGGCGAATCCAGAATTACCTCATGTTCGTTGTAAGCGTCCAGCAGGATGGTTCTGACCTCTTCAGGATCGATATCCAGCGGAAAAGTCAGCGCCATCGTCGCCACGCCAAGCGCGTTTCCCATGGTAATGTTGCGCACATTTTGTGAAATAAATTGCGAGTTAGGGACGATAACCGTCGAACGGTCACCCAGTTGGATCTCTGTCGCCCGGACATTAATTCGCCGGATATCCCCTTCCACACCGCTGATATTCACCAGATCGCCCACCTTGACCGGGCGTTCGGTCAGCAGAATCAAACCTGAAATAAAGTTTTTGACGATTTCCTGTAGGCCAAAACCGATGCCCACCGACAGCGCACTGACAATCCACGCCAGCTTATTCCACTGAATACCTAGGGTTGCCAGCGTCAGCAGGATAATCAGGATGTAACCGATATTACTGAACAAGGTCACCAGCGATGCGCGAATACCGCGATCCAGCGTCGTTTTGGGCAGAAAATCTTGCTCCAGCCAGCGCTTCGAGGAGCGCAGAACATAGATGCCGATTGCCAGTAACAGCAGCGCGTTCACCAAATGGGCAGGCACGATGCTTAACGTTTCCAGCCCCTTGCCGCCCCACAGCTCTACGGCTTTTTGGATCAGCGCCAGCGGCGTTGTGGTGCCAAAAGTTCCGCTCAGTAAGGCGACTGCCGCCATCAAAATCAAAAAGACCTTTCCGCAGGCGGAAAGCAGCGCCGCGGCCTGCGCTAAATGACGGTCATCAAGATTGAGCGAATTTTTAATGCGCCGCCCGCTGGTATTATTGGGGGAGAATACGCTTTCGCAGATATCGGTAATAAACGTCGAGAACAGGTAAAGACACGAGAAAACCATACCGATCCACACCAGCTCATAGGTCAGAAACCGGGCCAGCGAAATATAACCAATCACCAGCGAAACCAGCACGGAAAACGCCGTCACCAATATGCCCAGATGAATCAATCCCGCCAGCGTCGAACGCGCTTCCGGTTGCGTTCCCTCATGCACCATCTGACGGCGGACCTGATCGCTTTTCAAAGTGATCATACCTGCGGTGAGCGCCAGAAATAATGCGGACAAGCCATTCGCCATAATAGTGGCCGCCACGGATGTCCCCACGGTGGCCGTAATTTGTTCAATAACGCCAAACACCATCATCAGGACGGCGGCGATCGCCGGAAAAGGCTTCATCGCCTTGGCTACCGGATTGGCGATCGCCGGCAACCGCCAGGAGGGACGCTGATTCGAAAGAAATGCGCGGCCCAGCCCTGCGATCATCGAACAAAAGACGGCAAGTTGCGTCAGCGTATCCAGAAATGTTTCTATCCGCTCAGCCGACTCGCCATGGCGGGTAAAAGTGAAATCCAGCAAATTTGCGGCGACGCCGATGGTCAACACGGTAGAGATGACGCTGGCCGTTGCCAGAAAACTTCGCCTTAGCCGCCCTTCCGGCAACAGATGGATCCCGGCCCAGGCCAGATACTTCTCCATATAGCGACGCCCTGCGGTAACCAGCGCCGCCGCAACAAGCAGATAAAAGGCGGAACCATAACGCCAATCTGGCGCCCAGGAAGCCATTAGCGCATCGCTTAATTGCTGCTGAAATACGCCTAGCCGCCGTTGATCTTCCGCCTGAGGGGCGACCAGCGGAGACCAAAACCGCGCCCCAAAAATGCTGCCGGAATTTAATGCCAATTGGGTTTTCAACGCATTGCGCCGCAGCGTCACAATCTGCGCTGAAAGATTTGCCGCACTGGCGCGCAGCGCCTGGATTTGTTCAATCTGCGCATCCATCTTCGACTTCTGAGCGTTCAGGCTGTTGCGCTTGCGTGTGACTTCATTCGTTTCGTTGATGGTGGAACCCGGCTCAGGGGCCGGCCCTAAAACATCCAACTGCGCCTGTAGCTGAGCACGAAGCGGAGCGACGCTCGCCGACAGATCGTCGGCGCTGCCGACCAACTGCTGCGTGGTGTCGTTCAACGCGCCGAATTTGCTATCGCTGTTAGTGCCTGACACCTGCTGCTTAATGCTATCCAGCTGTTTTTGCAGCGCCACCAGTTCGGCATCAATATTTATTTTCACCGGCGCTTCAGACTGTGATGGCTGAGGATCCGGGTCAGCCGCCGCCGCATGCCCAACGGGCAACACCAATGTTGCCAACAGGAAAATACGCAATAATGCGGATAACAAAGTATGCATAACTCGAAAGCTTCCCAAGTTCGACAGAAATGGTGGATTTTAATACAGCCGCAATTTACCAGACAGATTAAATTGTCATTCATCAATATGCAGTGTATCAACAGCCGGCGCTGGCGGACATGCCCGCGTACAACATACAAAGAATTACTGAACAGGCCCAGCAGATAAAGATGAAATACGCATCCCCGCCCTCATTTAGCATGAATGAAACTCACAACAGTACAAAAATAGTGCAAGAGACGATGATATCCATCCCAGTTGTACAGGGATTCGCCGGATAGCGTAAATCAAACGCCAATCCGTTGACTCAACGAGGGGGGTGGGTATAATCCAGCCCACTGTTGTTACATCCGACAGCAATCCCTTTCCGCAATGCGCCCTTAGCTCAGCTGGATAGAGCAACGGCCTTCTAAGCCGTAGGTCACAGGTTCGAATCCTGTAGGGCGTACCATAATTTCGTCTTTTGACGTCTGTTAAAGTCTACAATCCCCTTTTAAATCAGCATTATCCTCTACAGCATGGGCTATCAAGGTCTAGTGTGGTGATCTTCATCTTGTAGATAATAAAATTTCCAAAGCAAAGCATTCTTGAAAATATAGTATTTTTGATGGTAAGATTAGATAATAGGGATAGTGGATGAAAGGGATATGACATGTTGACGTCGGAATACTTAAAATCCAAGATGGGGGCTGACAGAGTTATCGCCTCACAGCTAGAAAGTATAACTAAGAAATTAAAAGACAACACAATAAGCCTAACAACTGATCTATATAGTGGTATAGAAAGAACAAGTTGGTATTCATCATGCCTCTTCGAAAAATATAACGATGTATGTCAAGAATTGCAGTATGAAGACGTCAGAATGGTTGGTGCAATAAAAGAAGTATTTAAAAGAGATGATGTTATTCTTGATATGGTAAAAATTTACATCGAGTATTTAATGAAAGATTTTGATGAAAGTAAACAAAAAGCCATCGCCAAAGCAATTTTGGGTGTGACGTCTGAAATTGCGACAAATCGAGCTATAAAAGAATCAATATCTTATGTATTAGCTAAATTTATTAGCACCACTCTTAATTTTAAAACATCTTTACGAAAAACAATAAATCAAACTTCTTATTGGGTTATAACAGCAATAGCGTTTTATAGTAAAGTTCAGAAAGCTGCAATGTCAGCCCGCCATTTACGAGACACTAATCCAGCACTATATGGTTTATTTTATTCACAAAACTTAGAAATGTTATATTTCTTAATCGAACCAATCCTGCCGGTTTATTATTCGATGAGCTCAACAAGCGAAGAAGATGTAATTAAAATGATTAATGGGATTATTAAATAATGAACCTAAAGAAAACAATTAAATATGTGATAAAAAACTTCATAATCACTGAAGTTTTGGTATTTTTAACCATTGCTTTATGGTTTTTATATGTCTCATTCATTCCTGAACATTGGATGAAACTAATGCTTATATCAATAGTTATAATTGTGTTTATAAATATTAAATATGGTTCAAAAAAGTAAGACCGAATACAACATTCGGTCTTCATCAACATTAATAGGCGACATTCTGCCAAAGCATATAAGCGCTTGTTCTTGCAATGACATGCTCCCACTCAATAGAAGCAAATTTGAATGACACACTTTCCTGTGGCTGAACTTCGTTATGGGTCAGTGAGTTAGGATAAAAAAATCGAATATTGTTAATAATCGCATCTCTCAGCTTCATTTTGAAATAAAGTTCATTTCCACCAGACTGAGCCGTTCGGTAAAAAGAAAACACACACTCCAATTTTTCATTGTCATTGATTGCCTGAGCAAACAATGGAGTGGCTTTGTCAATTGGCTTACTGATCTCTACAGGAAGAAGAGCAACGTTCTCTGCCCGATTAATGTTATTTACCAGTTCATAAACGAAAATTTCATTTTCATGGGCGGATTGATACTTGTTGCCAATAGAATCCAGTGATGAACATCCTGCTGAAATCAGTCCCTGTTTTTTCCCGGTAACGCTAAGATAAATAAGATTGGACATTATGCCTCCATACAAAAATCCCTTACTACGACGCATAGCCGTAGTGCTTATCGCATGAACATAATACCTTCTCAGAAGGAATTTTTAAATACAATGGGCCTCTGTTTTTGTATGGATATGGCTGTCAGCACCGTGCTTTATCGTTTTTATGATGAGTGATTGATAGCAGATAAGCACTACATGTTTAATAAACAAAAAGGCACCCGTCACGGTGCCTTTCATTGATCCAGACTGAAGCAAATTTTTTACCGTCAAAGGGAAATGCCATTGCTAGAAAGCGGCATACTCTTTGCTCTCACTTCCTCTCTTCATGAAATTCGGTAGTCCATATATTCCAGACCATCGAGCCAAAAATTAATATATTTATTTTCTTTAAGGTTAGGCCCAGTTTCGCACAGGATAAAAACCGTCTTGGGTAATTTGTTGGCAAGCTTATTCAGAGTAGCCACTTTAAACTTGCCATAGGTTGCGTTTTCAGTGTCCGCCAAGGGAATGAAAAATGATGGCCGCGCCACAAGCTCTCCATGCTTGAGCGTATTAGCAAACCGAACTGAAAAACCTTTTTCTACCTTATTAATCCACGCTGTACCATAGTAAATTCGGTATTCATCATCGAATGTACTGATATCCTGTCCGGCGATCTCAATAAATAAATCATTTATCGGCAAAGTCCCAACTCCCGGTAATTGTACAATAATATTTTCCTTATTGAGGAACGTTGTCACCATTGAAGAGAGAGTCTTTGAATGCTGGATCTTGCGTTTGCCGTGCTCAGCAGAGTCATTCGGACGACGAATATTGGTGGCGCTCTCCGAGCCGGAGGCTGGCTCATCGCTTGCGGGACGCTTGCTACTGGCCGGGCGTAAGTCCAGTCGGATAGCGCCCTCAACATATTCATCGCTAGCGGAATAGAGATCACCTTCTTCAGTAATGCGTTTATTTTCCGGGGTAGTTTCTTTTTTAATCAGACAATCATCTTTATGGGCGCCGACGACTTTATAGTACGGATCACGTTTTCTTTTTTCTTTCTTCTTATCCAGATTTGCACAGGTTACCGGGGCATCACAGTGCTCATCCGGGCAGGTGAAGGCAAATTTGGATGATATTACCCCTTTTGCAAAATAATGGTCCGCTTCTTCTGCCGTGATGTTTCTGTTCAGCTCTTCAGAATAGGCTTTTTCCAGCTTCATATATGAATCCTTTATTGATGAGCAATACGTATCGCTCTTGTTCCACCCGCGCTAACCTCTTTGTCTTCAATTTCGCTCAAGCCACCCCATCTGGCAACCCCTCAATGTCAATCTTCTTCCCTGAGGCAGGAATAAAGGCCGTTGGTTATTGTCTGATAGCTATCGAGCGGTTAGGATCTGAATAATTTTACGAAAGGCTTCAAGGGATTGTGATGACAGACAAGCAACAGGCGCTACGCGTATTAAAAAGCTGGCACCTCGTCGAATTTTTTCAGCCTTATAATCTTGATAAAGATGATAAAAGCGTTCGTATTCCCCGCCATGAACTGACTCGCTGCGGTAATACCTTGCTACCCTGGCTGGATAGTTCGGCACGGCATCAGTTGAAGATTCCTGCTGGAGATGTTCGCTATATTCTGCATATCGGGCTGTTTGATAAAGCTGAGGTCAACCGTATCAGCGAGCGGATATTTGGACATGAAACCGATCCGGTGAAATTACATGACCTTGAGCAGCGTCTTGATCTGGAAGGCACCACCTGTTTCGCCAAACTGACCGTAGATTCAACTGGAACGCCAAACTTTAAAAAAATGTCTGTCAGTACTCTGCCGTGGGCGCTGGGGCATCTACAAAATGGAAACGCTCACACGCTGTCATTTAGTGCATATCGTCATCATTGTATGCTGTTGGATGAGCAGTTGGATCGTATGTCCCAACGCCTTTTATCCCACCCCGACAGTGAAAAGCCAACGCTCTGCGCCGGCGCCCTTGTCGAATTATTGGATACGCTCTACCAATGGGCAGGTTTCGAGCCGGAAACTGATTTTTCAATCCAACTGGACTGGCAGGAAACCACAAAGACGCATAAAGAGATTACCTATGCCGATTCTACGCGGTTACCCCACCCCGAGCAGCACGAACACCGCGACGATCTTGACGCCGACAGCGAAGTTCAAAACGAAGTTGAAGCCGCGGCCGACCAGGTATTGCCTATTCTCAATAGTTTCTATATTGAAGATATCGAACACGCCATGGCGTGTATTGCCAGCGACATGGGCGGAAAAGCCCTACTTAATTATCTGAACGTTGGCCAGAGCGCCCATCCTGATTTGTATACTCAGGAAGGCTTGCAATGTATCACCCGTCATCTCAGGCCAGAGGCCACGCCGCATGGGCGTTGGCCCGCTGAGCCAAGTCACGGCATGTCTTTGATGCAGCAATTCGCTATCAATACGGCGGCAATGGAACTGAAGGACGATGGATTACTGTCGGTCAATGGCCCGCCTGGAACCGGTAAAACCACCTTATTACGCGATTTGGTTGCCCATAATCTGGTTGAAAGAGCCAAGATATTGGCGGGATTCAACAACGCAGCCGAAGCTGTTGATAAACAGGGGGCTCCTGTCCAGGCGCTGAGCGGTTTTGAAATGGTCGTCGCCTCATACAACAATGCCGCGGTGGAAAATATTTCCCGGGAACTGCCGCAACGCAAAGCGTTAGGCGAAAATTTCAGCCATCTGGATTATCTCAAACCGGTGGCCAACCAGCTCCATGCAAAGAAGAAAAATAAAAAGAGTTGGAAAAAATCTAAGACGCAGGCGGGGAAAGAATACCACTACGATCGGTTTGAGCCGTTGCCGGCCGACGAGCGGTGTTGGGGCGTCATTGCCGCCGCGTTGGGCAAGAAGAAAAACCGTGAAGACTTTGCGGATCGCTTTTTCTTTGATATGCAGTTTATAAAAGACAGTGAGGAAGAGGCTGAGCGATGTGCGGAATATGACTTTCTCAATCTGTGGCGCTGGCGAAAATTAAATCAGCACCAAACCTTTGCGCAAGCACGACGCTCTTTCAGCGACGTTCTTCAGGACGTTTCACGTCAACAAACTGAACTGCAACAAATAGCGCAGTTGTCAGCGTTATTGACGCAAGTCAGCGACGAACAATACAGCTTTCTTCATCAACAGGCATTAGCCGAAACCGAGGAGCAACACCGCCGGATAACAAGGGAACTGAGAGAATTAGAGCAGCAATTATCCCTCATCGACCAAAAACTACTGATTGAGCAGTCCAAAACCGCACTGCTGGTCAATAAAAAACCGGGATTTCTGGCCCGATTATTCCAGCGCGGCCGCTATCGAGCGTACCTCGCCGACGTTCACCGGCAGCAATCCGCCCAGTTGATGCGACAAGAAGAACATTTGCGGGTATCAGAGGCATACGTGCAAACAAAAAATAAACGGGAAGCCATTAATGAGGATAAGCAAAAAATTGCAGCGGCGCTCAAGAAAGTAAAAACCGATTATCAGGACAAAGTCCGTCAGCTAACACAGTTGCAACAGCGCTATCCCGGTCTTCCCGTGCCCGATCGCCATCGTAGGATTGATGCCCCTGAGTTACAGCGCCACGCTTTCTGGCAAAATGAACAGATTAATCGGAAACGTTCCGAATTGTTCGTTGCCGCGATGAATTTACATCAGGCCTGGCTGCATGAAGCCCTGTCGAACAATCCCTTTCGCAGCCTTGTGCTGGAGATGAGTAATTTTCTGAAGAATCCGACAAATTTTGATCGGATAACGACCCGCTGGCGTATCCTATTTATGATGGTGCCGGTGCTATCAACCACGTTTGCGTCGCTGGGGCGCATGTTTAGCGGCGTTTCCACTGGAGAACTGGGGTGGCTGCTGATTGACGAGGCCGGACAGGCCATCCCTCAGGCCGCGGTGGGGGGAATTTGGCGCGCCAAACGTGTGCTCGTGGTAGGCGATCCCTTGCAGATTGAGCCGGTCTTTGTCACGCCTCCGCGTCTGGTCAAACACTTGTGTGAGGCGATGCTGGGCAACGATGCCGATAAATGGAATCCCGGTCTTTGGTCGGTTCAACAGATTGCCGATCGCGCCAATAGGTATGGTTGTTGGCTAAAGGTTATGGAAAAATCGGTTTGGGTGGGTATTCCTCTATGGGTACATCGCCGGTGTATTGAGCCCATGTTCAGTCTCTCCAATAACATTGCCTACCAAAATCGGATGATCCACGGGAGCAATGCCGAAGCCATTTGCAGTCGCAAGCTCAACGACGACTTTGAAAACCACTGGCGTGTATCGCAGGGATATTGCAGCATCAAACAGCATAAGCCTGAACTTGAACGGGACACGTTGGCATTAATTGGCGATCTGTTGAGCGCAGGATGCCGCCTCTCATCTATTTATATCATCACGCCGTTCAAGGCAGTAAAAGAAGAGCTGACCGACGCTTTTGCCGCTCAGCCAATCGATTTGTTTCAACGCGCGGAAATAGCGATGAGCGCCAAAGAGCTGGCGGTCTGGCGCAGCAAACACATCGGCACCGTACATACTTTTCAAGGTAAGGAAAACGATATTGTGATCCTGGTATTGGGATGTGACCCAATCAATCAAGGCGGAGCGATATGGGCTTCCAGCAAGCCTAACTTACTGAATGTCGCCCTAACCCGAGCCAGGAAGAATATCTTTGTGGTCGGCGACCCGAACGTTTGGCAAACATTACCGTATTTTCGTGAGTTAGCAGGCAGATTACCGCGCTTATAACGCTAAGAATCGACTTGCACGGCTTTTCGGGGGACTATCGTTAAGGAAAAACCATGTCTAATAAACAGCGAACAAAGATTCTTATCAGGCGTTTAAATGGCTGACCTGAATTATGATCCGGTATTTCCTGAATATTGGATGAAATATCCTACTAATATTCAGCTAACCAGGATGATTATTTAATTTTCGCGTCATATAACTCTTTCCTGAGCGCAATAATTTCCTCGGTCAGTTCGCGACACAACATCGCATTCATCAGGTGATCCTGAGCGTGTACGACGATAAGATCGAGGCTGATTTTTTCCTTATCCTTATTATTACCGCCAATAAATTCTGACTGAATAGACTGTGCCTTGCGCATAGCCATTGACGCCATCTTTAAAAGCTGGTCTACCTGCTCCCACGCCCCCTTGCGGGAAGCGCGTAAAGCTTCCATTGAACAAGAACGCGCTTCTCCAGACTGAACGATCAACTCAATCATCCGGGTTTCTATGTCCATTTTCTTTACCTCCGGTTCATTTATTATTTCCTGGAGTAAAAATCCCAGAAGAACCAGACACGCGGAAACCGACGACTTAAATAGCGTAATATCCGCATTCGTCAAGGTTCAGGTTACTCATGGTAATAATAGATTAGTTTATCAATGACCGAATCGCACTATTGGGCATTGGCGTTGAATATCAGAGGAAAAAACGGGGAAGGCCTGCGTTTACGGCGCCTTCCCCGTGGTGGGAAATGTATTACCTGCTCAATCGAGTAGCATGGCGACGCCATGCCGATATTGTCAACTCACCGACATCGATTACCGCTCAATATGGAAATGTCTGTTACAGGTTTTAACGCCCCACAGGCCTGCCAGCGCGCTGACAACCGCACCAATCAGCAGGGCAAAGAATGACCATAGCGCCGCATGAGCCATGGCAGAAGCCGCCGCCGCAGCCTCTTCACGCGCTGCTTGTTTAAGTTCCGCATATTGCTGTTTCGCCTGTTCAATACCGGCTTCAACATCACTCAGGCGCTGATTGACCAACTGAGCCGTTCTATTTTTGGCTTCAATCAGGTTATCAACGGTTTGGTTCACTTCTTCCTGCGACATTGAGGTATTTTCAGACAGCGCCTTGGTTAAGCTATCGCGGTCGACGTCTTTCGCCAGCGCTTCGCCGCGTTTTTTCAGTTTATCGACCAGATTCTGTACGATCGTATCACTGTTATTCGGGCTGATAGCCATCGCTTTTACCGCTTCGCCAATTTCAGTTTTGGCGCCTTCCAACTGCGTTTTCATATAGTCTGGATGCAACGAAGCGATATTGCTTTTCCGTAGCGCCGCCGCTACCTCGTTCGTCATCTCTTCGGGTTGCAACGTAGTGTCCAGATTAAGGTTATTGAACACCTGTCCCCCCATATTGGCCAGCCCCTGGACGCCGCCTCCCACAGCGGAACCTGCGCCGGAGATGACATTACCGGTCAACGACGCCACCGAACCCAACGCATTACCGGTCGCTTTCATCGCGCCGCCCAGCAGTACGCTACCTAAAATGGCGGCAACAATAAGCGCCGTGGCCCAAACCAGGAAACCGTGGATTAAACCATCCATCGCGGCCAGTCGGCCGGCAATAAATGCGCCCACGGCCAGGCTGATAATGATGGAAATGGCAGACCATACCAGAACCGTGGTTCCAACGCCGTTAACCGGTTCATCGGACAGCGGATCGACAATCGAAAAGCCGAGACTGGTGCCAAGCGTGGAGAGCAATAACGAGACGGCCAATACCGTCACGACGCCGCCGATTATGCTCCCCCATGATATTTTTTTTGCCACATGCAATTCATTCATAACGCTCATACCCAAACTCCTTTTAGGCTGTTAGCCTGAGGCTGCCAGCACATTGTAAAACAACGTAAACACATAAAATCATCTAAAGTATAGTCGTGATTTTAAAAACAAGAGGATGAATGAGAAAAGTGCAGGGGTGCCCACGTCATAACGGATAAAATAACGTAAATTACTTTATTCATCGCTAAACAAAGGGATAAATTACCGTAAGTTAAGCCATTTATCGGTTATTCTAATTGTTTTTCTTGAAAATAATACAGGATAGAAATAGTTAGCATTGTTAATATAAGTTATCGGTATAGCTCCTAACCGGCGTAATGGCGGCACGCGATTGTCGCTATTCTTATGATTATATTTACACAATGCCTGACAGCACGCGCGGCTTCTGACAAAATAGGGACACTCCCCCGCTTTTAAAAATTGATGGATCTCATCTCAGATGGCAGCAAAGATTATTGATGGTAAAACGATTGCGCAGCAGGTTAAGAACGAAGTTGCTGCGCGGGTAGAACAGCGGTTGGCAGCGGGTAAACGTGCGCCGGGTCTGGCGGTGATTCTGGTAGGCGAGAATCCGGCATCGCAGATCTATGTTGCCAGCAAACGCAAGGTCTGTGAAGAAGTCGGTTTCGTTTCACGTTCTTATGACTTACCGTCCACCACGACAGAAACCGAACTGTTGGAATTAATCGACCGGCTCAATGCGGATAACGCCATTGACGGTATTCTGGTGCAGCTTCCCCTGCCTGAAGGCGTTGATAATACCAAAGTGATTGAGCGTATCGCGCCCGATAAAGATGTCGATGGCTTCCACCCGTATAACGTCGGGCGTCTTTGTCAGCGCGCGCCGCTGTTACGCGCCTGTACGCCGCGTGGGATCATCACGCTGCTTGAGCGCTATGAGATCGACACCTTTGGTTTGAACGCCGTTGTGGTTGGCGCGTCCAATATTGTCGGCCGGCCAATGAGTCTGGAATTGCTGCTGGCTGGCTGCACCACCACCGTCACACATCGTTTTACCAAGAATCTGCGTCATCATATTGAAAACGCCGATCTGCTGGTGGTCGCCGTAGGTAAACCAGGCTTTATTCCGGGCGAATGGATCAAGCCGGGGGCAATCGTACTCGACGTCGGCATCAATCGTCTGGACAGCGGAAAAGTGGTCGGCGATGTAGAATTCGACGCCGCGCAGGAAAGAGCCGCTTACATCAGCCCGGTTCCGGGGGGCGTGGGGCCAATGACGGTGGCGACGTTAATTCAGAATACCTTGCAGGCCTGCGAGGAATATCACGATAACGCCGAAAATTGAGACAATAACGACATTCAAAATACGAATCAGGAAATTATGGACATCTTTCATCTCGACAACCACCCGCACGTTGAACTGTGTGATTTACTGAAACTGCTGGGCTGGAGTGAAAGCGGCGCCGCGGCTAAAGTGGCGATTGCCGCCGGAGAAGTCACCGTCGACGGGCAAACGGAAACGCGTAAACGCTGCAAAATCGTTGCCGGTCAAAAAGTGCAGTTTGACGGCGCAACGGTAGAAATCGCCGCCTGAGTGCCGACATAAAAAACCCCGCCGATCTGTTCGTGGCGGGGTTTTTATTTTTCAAGCGCTAACGAATTACTTACGGCGCCAGGTTGTTCCCTGCGGGTTATCTTCCAGAATAATGCCCATGTCATTCAGCCGATCGCGCGCCTGATCCGCCAGCGCCCAGTCTTTTGCCTGACGGGCATCCTTCCGCTGTTTTATCAGCCCTTCGATTTCTTTAACTTCGTCATCATCTGCCTGCGCGCCGCTTTGCAGAAACAATTCCGGCTCCTGCTCCAGCAGGCCAAGCACGTTTGCCAGCTTGCGCAACGCCGCCGCCAGTTGATTCGCCGCTTGCGGATCTTCCGTCTTCAGGCGGTTAACGTCGCGCGCCATATCGAACAAAACGGAATACGCTTCCGGGGTGTTGAAATCATCATCCATCGCTTCACGGAAGCGCGCTTCAAATGCCTCCCCGCCCTTCGCTTCCACACGGCTGTCCGTGCCGCGCAACGCCGTGTATAAACGCTCCAGCGCCGAACGGGCCTGCTTCAGATTGTCTTCACTGTAGTTGAGTTGGCTACGATAATGTCCCGACATCAGAAAATAGCGTACCGTTTCCGGATCGTAATAGGCCAAGACATCCCGCACCGTGAAGAAGTTATTGAGCGACTTGGACATTTTTTCGCGGTCAACCATCACCATGCCGGAGTGCATCCAATAGTTCACATACGGGCCGTCATGCGCGCAGGTGGATTGGGCAATCTCATTTTCATGATGCGGGAACATAAGATCCGAACCGCCGCCATGAATATCAAAATGCTCACCCAGTTGCTTGCAGTTCATCGCCGAACATTCAATGTGCCAGCCGGGCCGCCCTTCCCCCCACGGGGAAGACCAGTGGGGTTCGCCCGGTTTGGACATTTTCCACAAGACGAAATCCATCGGATTACGCTTCACTTCCGTAATCTCTACCCGCGCTCCGGCCTGTAGCTGCTCCAGATCCTGACGCGACAGCACGCCGTAGCCCCGATCGGTATCGACGGAGAACATGACATCACCGTTGCTGGCCACATAGGCATGACGGCGGGCAATCAGTTTTTCAACCAGTTCGATGATTTCGGCAATATGGTGAGTGGCCCGCGGTTCCGCATCAGGACGCAGAATATTTAATGCATCAAAGTCGGCGTGCATTTCCGCGATCATCCGGGTAGTCAATTGCTCGCTGGTTTCACCATTTTCCGCCGCACGCTTGATAATTTTGTCATCAATATCGGTAACATTTCGCACATATTTCAGCGAATACCCTAAATACCGTAAATACCGCGCGACGACATCGAACGCCACAAAAGTACGCCCGTGACCAATATGACACAGGTCATATACGGTGATCCCACACACGTACATTCCCACTTGACCGGCACGGATTGGTTTGAATTCCTCTTTTTGGCGACTCAGCGTATTAAAAATCTTTAGCATCAGGGCATTCCATGGTGTTCGCAGGATTAGGTAAATCATCGTTCGCTGTCAGCGTGAGTAACAGCAATTTGTCAGGGGCTTTTCATCCCTGACGGCGTATTGAAACCTGAACCCTATTCTATTGCAAGGCTGATACAACGGAATAAACAGATAAATGACAGGGATTACAACGAAAAAAGGCCCGGAATTATCCGGGCCGGAAACCAAACGACAACCCTGCTGGCAAAAACGTATCAGCGCCAGCGAGGGTTGGACATCACCGAGTATTTACCACTGCCCAGCAGCGCAATAGCCAGACCGGCAAAGAAGAACACCGCAGCAGGTTCAACCGCCCACGCGCCTGTTTTGGTAAACATGAAGAAACCCGCCGGATTTGACAACAATGCGGCGACGACCATCGTGAAAGAAAAAATCAGCGCGGCAGGACGAGTAAAGATGCCCAGGATCATCAGAATGGGCATAACAACTTCACCCATATAGACGCCGTAGCCGACAAACGCCGGAATACCCGCCGCAGCGAGCATGTTTTCAATGCCGCCGATACCGCCCTGTACCTTGTGCCATCCGTGAAACAACATCAGAATACTAAAAGACAAACGAAGCAGCAGTTTTCCGAAATCGGGTTTATCTAATACTCGATTAATACAGTCCAACATAATCCACCTATCTATTTAGCGTTATTCGGGGGTAATACGAATCACTCTCAGATTAATCTGAGACATTAATAAAGAATACGCTGATCATACAATATGTTGATCTGGCGCAAAATAAATATCATTCAAAAAAATTAATCAAAACAAAAAACTTGATCAACTTATTTGTTTTGCGGATATGCGCGACTGCCTATCCAGGCATCAGCCTACCCTATCGGGATGAATGCTACCACCCCCTAAAATAAAGGCTCTGCTGACTCAGCCAGCCAGTTATGTTATAAGAGCGCTCTTGATGGCTCACCGCATTTTGTGAACATCGTTCTTCATTACTATGGCTATGTAGGGCATTACTATGATTACGTTTCATACAAACCACGGCGATATCGTCATTAACACCTTCGCAGACAAAGCGCCGGTCACCGTAGAAAACTTTCTTAATTACTGTCGCAGCGGTTTTTACGACAACACCATTTTCCACCGCGTTATCAATGGCTTTATGATCCAGGGCGGCGGTTTCACCCCCGGTATGCAGCAAAAGGCAACCGAAGCGGCGATTAAAAATGAAGCCAACAACGGTTTGAAAAATACCCGCGGCACGCTGGCGATGGCACGTACCAACGATCCGCATTCCGCTACCGCACAGTTCTTTATTAACCTCGTTGATAACGACTTCCTGAATTTCCGCTCAGAGCGCGCCGATGGCTGGGGCTACTGCGTATTCGCCGAAGTGGTTGAAGGCATGGATGTGGTTGATAAAATCAAAGGCGTGGCGACGGGCCGCAGCGGCATGCACCAGGACGTCCCCAAAGAAGACGTCGTGATCACCAGCGTAACCGTCAGCGAATAATTGCGGCAGCATGGCGACACTGTTTATTGCCGACCTGCATTTAAGTGTTCATGAACCGGCGATCACCGCCGGTTTTCTGCGTTTTTTACGCCGTGACGCCGTGAAGGCCGATGCGCTTTATATTCTGGGCGACCTGTTTGACGCCTGGATCGGCGATGACGATCCGCAACCGCTGCACACGACGATCGCCAACGCTTTGCAGGAGTTACATCAGCAGGGCATTCCCTGTTATTTCGTGCATGGCAACCGCGATTTTCTGCTCGGCAAGCATTTCGCCAAGCGCTGCGGGCTTACGCTGCTGCCCGCCGAAAATGTGCTTGAGCTGTATGGCCGGCGAATCCTTATTTTGCATGGCGATACGCTGTGTACCGACGACCCGGCCTATCAAAAATTTCGTCGCCGGGTACACAACCCGCTGCTACAGCGCCTTTTTCTGCTGCTGCCTTTACGCCTCCGGCTCGCTATCGCTGAAAAAATGCGTTCGGCCAGCCAGCAGGCCAACCGGCATAAAGCGCAGGAAATCATGGACGTGAATCCTGAACAGGTCATCGCACGCCTGCGACATTATCAGGTAAACACCCTGATCCACGGACACACCCATCGTCCGGCCATTCATCAGATCGCGGTTGGCGATTTCAACGCGCAGCGCGCGGTTCTGGGCGCCTGGCACCACCAGGGATCGATGATCAAAGTCACAGAGCAGGGCATCGAACTTATCGCGTTTCCTTTCTGATCCCTTTTCTTACCCGCCGCTTAGCGCAACATGTCTTTTTCGGAGGTACGCAACCGTTTTCCTCACTATGCAGTCGTGATATGCTCTACGCCCTCAACGCCAGAGCGCTGTCGATCTGGCCGACGCGATACCGTCATCCGTGCGTCACGATCATGTAAAATCACAGGAGCTTTACAGGCATGTCATCCAACGTTGCCCCGGCTAAAATCGCCATCGTCATGGGTTCAAAGAGTGACTGGGCCACCATGCAGTTTGCTGCGGAAATCCTCACTACGCTAACTATTCCCTTTCATGTAGAAATCGTCTCTGCCCATCGCACGCCCGATAAATTGTTCAGTTTCGCAGAGCAAGCCGCGCAGAACGGTTTTGAGGTGATTATTGCGGGCGCCGGCGGCGCGGCGCATTTGCCGGGCATGCTGGCGGCCAAGACCCTGGTGCCGGTGCTGGGCGTGCCGGTACAAAGCGCCGCGCTGAGCGGTATCGACAGCCTGTATTCGATTGTGCAGATGCCGCGCGGCATCCCGGTAGGAACATTGGCGATCGGCAAGGCGGGCGCCGCCAATGCCGCGCTGCTGGCGGCGCAGATTCTGGCATTACATGATGGTGCGATCGCAACGCGTTTGGCCGACTGGCGGCAGAGCCAGACCGATGAAGTGTTGTCCAACCCCGATCCGCGGGAGGAAGCATGAAGCCGGTTTGTGTTTTAGGCGATGGTCAGTTGGGGAGAATGTTACGCCAGGCGGGCGAACCATTAGGGATCGCGGTTTACCCTGTCGGGCTGGATGCGGAACCGGAGTCCGTTCCTTTTCAGAACAGCGTCATTACCGCTGAAATCGAGCGCTGGCCGGCAACGGCGCTCACGCGAGAACTCGCGGCGCACGCCGCTTTTGTCAATCGCGATATTTTCCCGCGACTGGCCGATCGTCTGACGCAGAAACAGTTACTTGACTCTCTGAATCTGGCGACCGCCCCCTGGCAACTGCTTGCCAGCGCCGCGGAATGGCCGCAGGTGTTTACCCGGCTTGGCGAATTGGCGATTGTTAAACGTCGCGTCGGCGGTTATGACGGCCGCGGACAATGGCGCCTGCGTGAGGGTGAACACGTCACGTTGCCTGCCGATTGCTATGGCGAATGCATCGTTGAACAAGGCATTAACTTCTCCGGCGAGGTATCGCTGATCGGCGCGCGCAACGTCCACGGAGAATGCGTCTTTTATCCGCTGACGCATAACCTGCATCAGGACGGTATTCTGCGCGCCAGTGTCGCCCTGCCCCAACCCGCGCCGCAGTTGCAGCAGCAGGCGGAGCAAATGCTGTCCGCCATTATGAATGAACTGGGCTACGTGGGCGTTATGGCGATGGAATGCTTCATTGTCGGCGATGGTCTGCTGATTAATGAACTCGCGCCGCGCGTGCACAATAGCGGTCACTGGACGCAAAATGGCGCGTCGATCAGCCAGTTCGAACTGCATCTGCGGGCGATTCTGGATCTGCCGATGCCAGTTCCCGCGGTCGGCACGCCATCGGTGATGGTCAATTTGATCGGGACTGACGTCAATATCGACTGGTTGTCATTGCCGCTGGTGAATTTGCACTGGTATGAAAAAGAAGTGCGTCCGGGGCGTAAAGTCGGACATCTGAATTTACACGATCGGGACACGGCTCAACTTAAACTGACGCTACAGTCACTGGCAACCATGCTGAGCGATGAATACCAAAGCGGTCTGGTTTGGGCGCAGGGAAAATTGTCCGACTGATTTACGCCGGGCATACGATGACTCTCCGTATGCCCGACGCTCATCATGTTTATTAACGTAATGGCAATAACTTCCGAACAGAAAAAAGATAAAAAATGACTTTTCAGCGTGACATCCCTGAATTTGGGTTTATTATTTCCTTCTCGCCCATTTCGTTATATTTATTTTATGGTCATTTTTTAGCTATTAATTCGTTAATTAACGCATCAGGAAAGAGACCTTAAAAAATACAAAAATAAAGTATCATTATTGATGTTTTAATTTCCCGAATAATTTATTAAAATAATTCACTTCAATTCATTTATGTGATCGCCACAATATTATTTCCCGACGACAAACATATAGAATGCAGCCACTAAACAGTATGCCCCACCGACATCATTTATATGTCCTGTTCATGTTTATTACTGTAACGGCAAGTTGCCGGTACTGTACTTTTTATACACTGTGTTCACTTAGGAGAAACTTTCATGAGCACAATTCAAGATAGCAGCCAGGTACTGGAGCAAGCTTCAGGCTGGCGTAAAAGCGATACCGTCTGGATGCTGGGCCTTTATGGCACGGCCATCGGCGCCGGCGTGTTGTTTTTGCCGATAAATGCCGGTATTGGCGGCCTGATTCCATTAATTATTATGGCTATTATTGCCTTTCCAATGACTTATTATTCTCACCGCGCATTATGCCGTTTTGTATTATCTGGTAAAAAAGGTGGTGAAGATATTACCGAAGTGGTTGAAGAACATTTCGGCGTGGGTGCTGGTAAATTAATCACCTTGCTGTATTTTTTTGCAATTTACCCGATCCTGCTAGTTTACAGCGTGGCGATTACCAACACCGTCGATAGTTTTATTACTCATCAAATGCATTTGCCTTCTCCTCCCAGGGCCGTGCTGTCATTAATCTTGATCCTCGGATTAATGTTTATCGTCCGATTTGGCGAGGCGATGATCGTTAAAGCCATGAGCATTCTGGTTTATCCGTTTGTCGTTGTTTTAATGCTATTGGCGCTGTATTTGGTGCCGCACTGGAATACCTCTGTTTTTGAAAATGTGTCTTTAGCCAATAACGTCAGCGGCAATGGTTTACTGGCGACGTTGTGGCTGGCGATCCCGGTGATGGTTTTCTCCTTTAACCATTCGCCAATCATTTCTTCCTTCGCCGTTGCCAAACGTAAAGAGTATGGCGAAGACGCCGAGAAAAAATGCTCCCGCATTCTGTCTTACAGCCACATCATGATGGTCATCACCGTGATGTTCTTCGTGTTCAGTTGCGTGCTGAGCCTGTCTCCGACCGAGCTGATGGAAGCCAAAACGCAGAACATTTCTATTCTGTCTTATCTGGCGAACCATTTTAACAACCCGATGATGGGCTATCTGGCGCCGATTATCGCCACTATCGCTATCTCCAAATCTTTCCTGGGCCACTATCTGGGGGCGGGTGAAGGGTTCAACGGCATGATTGTGAAATCGCTGCGCAGCAAGGGGAAAACCATCTCCAGCACCAAACTGAACCGCATCACCGCGCTGTTCATGCTGATCACCACCTGGATTGTCGCCACGCTGAACCCCAGCATTCTGGGCATGATCGAAACCCTCGGCGGCCCGATTATCGCCTGCCTGCTGTTCCTGATGCCGATGTATGCCATTCAGAAAGTTCCGGCGATGAAAAAATACAGCGGCCATGTCAGCAACGTGTTCGTCACCATCATGGGACTGATCGCCATCTCCGCTATCGTTTACAGCCTGTTCGGTTAATCGCCAGCGGTACGGTTAATTCCCGACTCCGATTCGCCCAACTCAACGCCGGTACGTTATTTCGACGACCGGCGTTTTTTAAAGGAAGTCACTATGGTCAGCGTATTTGAAATTTTCAAAATTGGTATCGGCCCTTCCAGTTCACATACTGTTGGTCCGATGAAAGCTGGCAAAATGTTCACGGATGATCTGGTCAGTCAGTCGCTTATTTCATCGGTAACACGCATCGTGGTCGATGTTTATGGCTCCCTGTCTCTGACTGGCAAAGGCCACCATACGGATATCGCCATTATTATGGGATTGGCCGGCAACTTGCCGGATAACGTCGACATCGACGCTATCCCGGCGTTTATTCAGCAGGTAAAGGAAACCCACAGGCTGCCGATCCTGAACGGTCAATATGAAGTCAGTTTCCCGCTGGAAACCTCCCTGTGTTTTCAGGCGGAAAACCTGCCGCTACATGAAAATGGCATGACAATCCGCGCCTACCATCATCAGGAGTTGGTTTACAGCAAAACCTATTATTCTATCGGCGGCGGCTTTGTCGTCGATCAGGAGAATTTCGGTAAAACCATCCTGGCGGCGGAAAATGTTCCTTATCCGTTCTTTTCCGCGCAGAAGTTATTGAAGCACTGCCGCGACAATTGCCTTTCCCTGTCCGCGATCGTGATGAAAAATGAAATCGCCATGCATGGTCGTGAAGCCATCGAACAGTATTTCGCCAATGTGTGGCAAACCATGCAAAACGGCATTCATCGCGGCATGAATACCGAAGGGGTATTGCCCGGCCCGCTACGCGTGCCGCGTCGCGCCTCCGCTTTACACCGTCTGTTATTCATCAACGATCGTTTCTCAAACGATCCCATGGACTCGATGGACTGGGTCAATATGTTCGCGATGGCCGTCGCTGAAGAAAACGCGGCCGGCGGACGGGTGGTAACCGCGCCAACCAACGGCGCCTGCGGCATTATTCCCGCCGTATTGGCCTATTATGATCACTACATTCAACCGGTTACGCCTGAGTCTTATTTGCGTTACTTTTTAGCATCCGGCGCTGTCGGTTTGCTCTATAAAATGAACGCGTCTATTTCCGGCGCCGAAGTCGGCTGTCAGGGCGAAGTCGGCGTGGCCTGTTCCATGGCGGCGGCTGGTCTGGCTGAATTACTCGGCGCCAACCCGGAGCAGGTGTGTATCGCGGCGGAAATCGGCATGGAGCACAATCTGGGGCTGACCTGCGATCCGGTCGCCGGTCAGGTACAGGTTCCCTGTATTGAACGCAATGCCATCGCATCGGTGAAAGCGATTAACGCGGCCCGTATGGCCATGCGTCGCAGCAGTGAGCCACGGGTTTCATTAGATAAAGTAATCGAGACGATGTACGAAACCGGTAAAGATATGAATGCCAAATATCGCGAAACTTCCAAGGGCGGTTTAGCCATTAAAGTCGTACTGTGTGAATAATCTGTTGTTGATGTTCTGATTATCGGTTAATAATTCGTAGGTTTATTAACCGATTTTATTTCTTTTCGTTGTCCGGCCAGGACCAGATGATATTGTTTTCGGCGGCCGCGATATACCAGTCGACAGTGCTGGTTGCGGCTTTTTCAACGCTTTCGTGCACCGCCCTTCTTTTAACAGGAAAAGCCGCCGCCTTCTTGCGGATACGCCGCGGCGTATGTTTTTTCTCTCCGCTTACCTGCGCATTAAATGACTCAACCTCGGCATCAAATAAAACTCCCTCTAATTGATGCAGACGATTAAGCCCGCGCAAAATACACAATAAGCTGCTGAGCGTTATCGATTCCCCCATCTCTGCGCGCTTAATGGTGGCAATACCCAAACCAGCGCGCTCAGCAAGATCAACCTGTGATAAACGCTGCTGGATCCGGGCATCTTTTATTCTCCGACAAAGCTCGGTAATTATTTCGCTTTCATTCATTGTGCTAAATCTCATTTAGCCCGCCATTTGCCTGTCTCGTTAAATTGTGTGCATTTTATCATCAATTTTTCTTATGGCACTAACAATCGGCAACCAGTATCGATTATCTTGATCAATCACATGAAAACGAAGCAACCGCGCTCCCCTGGAGACCTGCGCTCAAAATGACAGCGGTAAGTCTGTCCGCGGATTGGATTTTATCGTCACGATCGCGCCATAATGTTATTAGATATGGGATAAACCTTCAGCACACAAGTTTACCGGAGCGACAATGAGTCAGGATAAACTCTACATTGAGAAAGAGTTAAGTTGGTTATCCTTTAATGAACGGGTACTTCAGGAAGCGGCAGATAAAAGCAATCCTCTGATCGAACGCATGCGCTTTCTTGGCATCTACTCCAACAATCTCGATGAGTTTTATAAAGTCCGTTTTGCCGATCTGAAAAGACGCATTCTGATCAATGAAGAACAAGGATTAGACGGTAACCTACGCCATCTGTTGGGAAAAATTCAGGCGCGCGTACTCAAAACCGATCAGGTATTTGACAATCTTTACAACGAATTATTATTGGAAATGGCGCGTAACCAGATTTTTTTGGTCAATGAGCGTCAGGTATCGCCGAACCAGCAGGATTGGCTGCGGGAATATTTCCGACAATATTTGCGTCCGCATATCACGCCGATCCTCATCCTGCACGACACCAATCTGGTACAGTTCCTGAAAGACGACTACACCTATCTTGCGGTCGAAATCATCCGCGGCGACCAGACGAACTATGCGCTGCTGGAAATACCGTCGGATAAAGTCCCCCGCTTTGTTAATCTGCCGGCGGAAGCGCCGCGCCGGCGCAAAACCATGATTCTGATCGACAACATCCTGCGCTATTGTCTGGACGACATTTTCAAAGGCTTTTTCGATTACGATGCGCTTAACGCCTACTCCATGAAAATGACCCGTGACGCGGAGTACGATCTGGTGACCGAAATGGAATCCAGCCTGCTGGAACTGATGTCCTCCAGCCTGAAACAGCGCCTGACCGCCGAACCGGTGCGGTTTGTCTATCAGCGCGATATGCCTGATGCGATGGTCGCCATACTGCAAGAGAAACTGGGGATCTCCTCTTTCGATTCGGTGATCCCGGGCGGCCGCTACCATAACTTTAAAGACTTTATCAATTTCCCGAACGTGGGCCGCGCCAATCTGGTCAACAAAACGCTGCCGCGTCTGCGTCACGCCTGGTTCAACAACTTCCGCAATGGCTTTGACGCTATCCGCCAGCATGACGTGCTGCTCTACTACCCGTATCACACGTTCGAGCATGTGCTGGAACTGCTGCGTCAGGCCTCTTTCGACCCCAGCGTACTGTCGATTAAAATCAATATTTATCGCGTAGCCAAAGATTCACGCATCATCACCTCGATGATCCACGCGGCGCACAATGGCAAGAAAGTCACCGTGGTGGTGGAGCTCCAGGCCCGTTTCGACGAAGAGGCCAACATCCACTGGGCCAAACGGCTGACCGAAGCCGGCGTCCACGTTATCTTCTCGGTGCCGGGGCTGAAAATTCACGCCAAACTGTTTTTGATTTCCCGGCGAGAGGGGGAAGATATTGTGCGCTACGCCCATATCGGAACCGGTAACTTCAATGAAAAAACCGCCCGCTTATACACCGACTACTCGCTGATTACCGCCGATGAACGCATCACCAATGAAGTGCGCCGGGTATTCAACTTCATAGAAAACCCCTATCGTCCGGTGTCTTTTGAGCATCTGCTGGTGTCGCCCCAAAACTCGCGCGACAGGCTGTATAAATTGATCGAAAAAGAGATCGAGAATGCGCAGGCTGATATTGAGGCGGGCATTACGCTTAAGGTCAATAATCTGGTGGATAAAGGCCTGGTGGAAAAACTGTATCAGGCCTCTGCCGCTGGGGTAAAAATCAATCTGCTGGTTCGAGGCATGTGCTCGCTGATCCCGGACTTACCGGGGATCAGTGATAATATTCAGGCTATCAGCATCGTCGATCGCTATCTGGAACACGACCGGGTGTATGTGTTCAATAACGGGGGCGATAAAAAGGTCTACCTCTCCTCTGCCGACTGGATGACGCGCAACATCGATTACCGTATCGAAGTTGCCGTCGAAATGCTCGACCCCATTTTGAAAAATCGCGTACTTGAGATCCTTGATATTCTGTTCAGCGACACCGTAAAAGCCCGGGTGATGGATAAAGAGCTGAGCAACCGCTATGTATTGCGCGGCAACCGTCGTAAGGTACGCGCGCAAAATGCCATTTATGATTACATCAAGGCGCTTGAGCAATCCGGAGAACAGGCCTGAACATGCCAATAACAAACAACGATAATGCTGTGGTAAAACCCCAGGAATTTGCTGCTGTCGATCTGGGTTCCAACAGTTTTCATATGGTGATTGCCCGCGTGGTAAACGGCGCGCTGCAAGTGCTGAGCCGTTTAAAACAGCGCGTTCATCTGGCAGACGGACTGGACAGCCGCAACATGCTCAGCGAAGAAGCCATGACGCGCGGTTTGAACTGTCTGGCCTTGTTTGCCGAACGGCTACAAGGGTTCTCCGCGCTGAATGTCTCCATTGTCGGCACCCATGCCCTGCGTCAGGCGGCCAATGCGCAGGAATTTCTGCGCCGGGCGGCGGAAATCATGCCCTATCCGATTGAAATCATTTCCGGCCATGAAGAAGCGCGGTTAATTTTTATGGGCGTCGAGCACACCCAGCCGGAAAAAGGCCGTAAGCTGGTGATCGACATCGGCGGCGGCTCCACCGAACTGGTGATCGGTGAAGATTTTGAGCCGATGCTGGTCGAAAGCCGCCGTATGGGCTGCGTCAGTTTTGCCCAGCAGTTTTTTCCCAATGGCGAAATCAGCGCGGCTAATTTTAGGCGGGCGCGTCTCGCCGCCGCACAAAAGCTGGAAACGCTGGCCTGGGAATACCGCATTTACGGCTGGGAGTATGCGCTGGGGGCGTCCGGCACCATTAAAGCCACCCATGAAATTCTGGTGGCGATGGGGGAGAAAGACGGCCTGATTACGCCGAAACGTCTGGATAAGCTGCGCGATGAAATTCTGCGGTTTAAGTCGTTCAAATCGCTGAGTCTGCCGGGCCTGGCGGAAGACCGGCAGTCGGTGCTGGTCGCCGGACTGGCTATTCTGTGCGGCATTTTTGACGTCCTGGCGATCAAGGAACTCCGTCTGTCTGACGGCGCGTTGCGCGAAGGCGTGCTGTATGAAATGGAAGGCCGATTCCGCCATCAGGATATTCGCATCCGTACCGCGCAAAGCCTTGCCAGCCATTATAATATCGATCGCGAACAGGCCCGCCGGGTACGGGAAACCACCGAGCGGCTATACGCTCAATGGGCGGATAATAACGCCACTCTGGTTCACCCGCAGCTAGAAGCGATTCTGAACTGGGCGTCAATGCTGCATGAAGTCGGGCTGGGGATAAACCACAGCGGTATGCACCGCCACTCGGCCTATATTCTGCAAAATACCAACCTGCCCGGCTTCAACCAGGAACAACAACTGCTGCTTTCCCTGATCGTGCGTTTACATCGTAAAGCCATCAAACTGGAAGAGTTTCCGCGGCTGAATCTGTTCAAAAAGAAGCAGTATTTACCGATGGTTCAGCTATTGCGCCTTGCCACCCTGCTGAATAATCAGCGGCAGGCCACCACCATCCCCGCCACGCTGCGCCTGCTCACTGACGATAACCACTGGACGCTGGTATTCCCGCAGGGTTTTTTCGCCCAGAACACCCTTGTTCAGCTCGATTTAGAGCGGGAACAGGAATACTGGCAGGATGTCACCGGCTGGAAACTGCATATCGAAGAAGAGCCAATCTGAGCTTAATGCCAAAATACGGTTTTGCTTTATGAACAAAATCGGCATTAACAGCATGCCTCCTGATTGCCTATCACATGCCGCCGTTCCCTGCTAACGGCGGTTTCCTGTTTGCGGGTATGGCCGGGTTGGCGATACGCTGACTGCTGGCGGGCAACGCAACAGGTTACCATCCAGCCCGTTGCGTTGGCGGCATGGGCGCGACCTGATCTGATTATTTAACCAGGTGCCGATCCGTTTTGGGCTGGCTGGCACGATAGGCACCTCATCGTTATCAATTAAGCGTTTTAATTTCTGCCAGGGATAAATTCCAAACATTCAATCAGACGTCACCGTCGGCCACCCTTGTACGACTTTGCCGCCATGAGCGCAACCGTCGCCCATCCTGACCACCGGTTTACCTTCTATGGTGAAGATGGTTGAACCCGAAACCAGACCATCCGGCATCCCGACACCCGTACACAGCGCTTTTCCGCCCACCACGGCGACAGGAATACCATTGATAGTGACAATCGACTGCCCGGCATCAATAATCGGCCCGCCGACATGCGGCACCGGCCCGGGTTCAACTTTCGGGCAAACATGCACATGCCCCAGTATTGCGACTGGTTTTCCCATATATTCACCTATAATAAATAAGGTCGTTTTAGCTTTTCTGCTTGCGCATCGGCAATACTTTGATTGATGCGAATACGGCCATTAAAATCGCCGCCATTTACCCAGGAAAAAAGACAAGCGTCTGTCCGTTGAATAAACGGATTGAGTTCAATCAATGTCGTAGTAAATTTCCCATCCTGATAATCAATGGCAACGTCTGCAACTACGGAATCGAGATGCAATACAGGCAAGAGTTTTTGCAAAAACATGATTATTTGAAGGCGTATTTCATTTTCCTTTTCTTTCAGAAACGGAAAGTATTCCAGACAATGATATTGAGAAACGCCAATGACTTTACCATCCCGAATGAAACATCTGAACTCGCCCCAGCGCGGAATATCTCGCCATTCCCTCAGGAACAACCAAACTGGTGTTGACGATTGCAGACAATCCCAAAGATAGGATGCGACGCGGCGATTCGGTACAGACAGCTGTTTCACAACACCTTCCACCGTATTCAGACTAGGAAGTGATGCATCATGGTAGCTGACGCCACCGAATCGCACAAAAACAGGCTCGTTAAACACCGACAAGGCATATTCGATATATTCATGTAACTGTGCAGAAAAGATCGGTTTTTCCAGTAGTCCTCTGGCGGTCATGAATTCATCGGTACACGCGCCAATAGCGATAATGTCCCGCTCATGGAGTTCAATGCCTTCACTCTTGAACGACAGAGCCAAAATATCTTCCGACCAGTTTTCAATAAATGTCTGTTTGTGCTCAGAGTACATGCTCAATTAACCTTAACATCCTGTTTTTGACAGTGGCATATAGAAAAAATTACAACTCATTTTCCGATGTTGGCATATTTAGAAATTCTTTTAGCGAGTGGGCCAGAAACCCCAATCCCTCACCGATGACTAAATTGTCAACATAATATCGCCAATGGAATACATGTTGATAAGTGGTAGAATTAGGTCTTACGTCATATATAATATAGGCATCTCCATCATCATCGTAATTCCTTCCTATGGCAACAAGGCCATTTACTAAGCCATTTTCGTCAGAATCTGATAACATATTTGTTTGTGAAATTAATCTTTCACTATTAGACAAAACATTCACAAGAACAATTATCACTTTTGAATTATACCTACATAAACAAGATGATTTATCGTCAATTGGGCTGCATGATTCATCATTTGTCAGAGCGAGAAAATCTTTATATTCTCTAGGCAGTTTTACATTTAGTCCATTTTCTATAGACAAAATACTGGCATTTACTTTTATCTCATCAGAAATAAATTCCTCATTGCTAATTACCCAATTTTTCAGGTCTTCTTTTTCAATAGTCATATTAAAAATCCTCACTTCGCCACATTGAATCGCCACCTTTATGAGGGGTTCCGCCATTAACTTTACCCGCTTTATTATAAGCAGTATGTATATCAATATCCACGTAACTCATTGTTATTCCATCAGGCTCATGGTGCCAAGTTCCAATATCATTTTCGTCTGGAGCGAGTTTTTTTCCATATTTTTCATTCAGCGCACTCTTAGCTTTTGTGAAATCAGAACGATCTCCCCTCATATCTATTTCTACTTGGTAAGGCTTATCTCCGTTACCAAACGGCTTTCCATCTTTCAAAGGCGGAAATCCTGAGAAGTCAGGATGTCCATCTTTAAACGGGATCCCCTCTTTACCGTGACGCTGAACTGCATCATAAAGGCTTTTGTTCTTTTCAGGATCGGGCTTATATATTCCTGTTCCCGGCGGACAAGGTTTTCCATCTTTATCTACCCATTTCCCCTTATCGGACGACGGTAGTCGACCAGGATCCATAGATTTGTCGTTTTCAAATTTTTCACGAGCCAGCCTTTTGCATTCTTCCGTTTTGCACTTTCCAAGCTCGCTGTCCAATTTTTCCTTTTTTCTCTTGGCTATCAATTCGTTCCAGTATTTTTTTGCATTTTGACGCGTTGCTGCAAATACTTTCGTATTCAGTGCAGCTTTGGCCTTAGATAAGGCTTCCGTCACTTTTTCAACTTTTGCCGCTATTTTCCCTGCTTTCGCGGCATCACCCGCTATCGGGATAAGTCCCAATACATCCAGTGCGGCTCCACCCCAGTCGCCTTTAAAAAGCGAACGCCCCAATGACGCTACATCTGCCGCCGTACCAAACGGTGGCGGTGCGGCTCCAGCGGCTGCCAAGCCACCATCAATAATAAGCTCACTGTATTGAGACTCCATTTCAAGCACTTTCTTGCGATCTGCTTCAATTTCAGGACTTTCACTTCTTGCTCTGATATTCGCCATATTATTCTCCCTGTCGTTTCACCGGTTTCACTCCGGAAACCAGTAATTCGGATGGCTGTGCATGATGGCGTCGATACCTTGTTCTTCGCTGACCTCGGTAAACAGCGCTTCCAGACGTTCATCTTCACTGCGTCTGGCATCAGCAAGGATTTGCCTGAACCCATCAAACTCGAAGAAGTTCGACCCGACGCCCCACATGAAATACAGAAACTTCGCCTGATTGGTCGGTTTGTGGATATGGAACTTTTTCGATATCTCCCGGCCATTCAGCGTCATCGTATACAGGATTTCCGGCTTATGCCCCTGCTTGTGCTCCGGCAGTGTTTCTTCCATCACCTCATCCACAAACCACCGGGAAAAATCCTTATCGCTCATCAGATGCGACTCCATTTGCAGGTCATCAAAGTGCCACATGGTCAGTATTCTCCTCTTGGGGTGGGATAACAGGCAACGTCAGGTGTGTCACCTTCAGTCCATTGGCATCATGGGCATAATGCATTAACTGCCCCGGCTCATCGGTGATTTCCGTATAGACGGCATAAAGCGGTGTAAAGAAGTCCGCCAGCTGTTCTGGCGTCAGCTGCGGAATAAACTGATTGAATGTCTTCGGCTGGTAAAAGCGGAAAAAGTAGGTTTTGCCATTATTGATGACTTTGGTGAACTTCTTGAAATGCCTGACCAACGGTATCAATGGCAGCGTGCTGCGCACGATGATGCCCCACTGCCGCATATACCCGTCCGCCAGCCACCAGTCCAGCACATCACTGTGCGCATTGACCTGCACCAGATAGGGCGCAACGTGACCGAGATTATCCAGCACCGACACATCAAACAGCGAGCGATAAGCTGGCGAAAAACCCTCCAGACAGATGGCGATATCCGGGCTGACTGCCGCGTTCAGCAATAAATAGGTGTGAAGGGATTTTTCGTGTTCATCCACAATGGTGGATGCGGGAGTGAATACCGTCTGTTTCAGACCATCACTCACCGCGTCATAAGGATTCTCTAACATATTGCCTCCCTGCCTATTTTTTCTTGTACGGACACTCTTCCGAGAACGGTTTGTCGCTGCTCAGCGCCGCCGCCTGCTCTGCTGCACCGCCGGACATATCAATGGATGGCGCTTTCAGTTTGATGCTCTTTGCCTGAATGGTCACGCCGCTGTCGTCGATGGTGATGGTGCCGCCCGGCCCGCCAATCACCATCTTTTCTTTAGCGTAAAGCGTGTGCTTTTTGGTGCGGGAGAAAATGGCGCTTTTGCTCTCGATGTCGTATTTATCCCCTACCAAGAGTTTCAGCACCTGACCGACAGACAGCGTTTGGGTATGACCGACCAGCGTGTTTTTATACAGGCCAACCTGCTCAGTACTGGCGATACCGGTGGTATCCGAACGAAACTTCTCGACGACCGTATTAAAAATGCCGGAGCCGGGCATCAGGCTGGAAAGCAGTCCGGCCAGCGAGGTGCCTTTCGATACCATATCCAGCCCGGCTTTGGATTTGAATCCGCCCGCGTCGGTAAAGGACTTCCCGGCGGTCAGCGACATGGTTTCCGCCGCCGCGCCAACTTTATTGATGTCATCGGCAAACTGCTCCACGCCCGGCTCCCCCACTTTAGCGGATTCCTTCTTCATGAATTTTCCGCTATTGGCTATCAGGCTGAACAAACCGCCCAGCAGTCCGAGTCCCTGTCCGCCCACCGTCAGACTCATGTTGCCGCCGACCCGGTGCTGGTGATGTTTACCGATTTCCGTATTCTGATTTTCCCCAATACTCTCCACCACGCTGGAATCCACGCGTTTGGTCATGTCGTGCAATATCTTGACCGACATATCTTTCTGGGCGTGGATATGAATATTTTCCCGCCCGGATTCATCTTCAAAAGAGAGCTCATTGAAACCGCTGCCCTGATGGGTGTCGGAACGCAGCACCATCTTGGTTTTATGCTCCGGCAGCGAATACGGCACCGGATTGGTGGCATGATACGTCCGCCCGGTCACTATCGGCTGGTCCGGGTCACCCTCCAGAAAACTCACGATTACCTCATGTCCGATGCGCGGTATCGCCACCATCCCGTACTGGCCTCCCGCCCAGCCCTGACTTACCCGTATCCAGCACGAGCTCTGGTCATTGTTGGCGCCGTACC